>NZ_QRJO01000002.1:0-139586 GCF_003471585.1 Collinsella sp. AM18-10 | reverse complement strand
GAGAAAGTTGGTGTAGCGCCCGATTCGAAGCGAGTCGGCCCTGCGTCCTGCAATCTGGAATACGGTTGATATCCTATGCCGCCTCGACCCTGTCCGCAAGCTCGAGACCGGCCTCGAGCATCTTCCTGGCCTCCGCCTCAAGCCGCGCCCAATCGACGTGACCGTCGATTCCCCGAGTGCGACCGTCATCGTAGAGCTCGTTCATCCTCACTTCCGAGAAGTACCGGGACTCCTGCCATATCTCGTCCTGCTCGCACATGACCGCGCCCGCGAGCCGCACCAGCGACCCTGTGGAGGGGAACACCTGCACGACGCGCGACCTGCGCTTTATCTCTCGGTTGGTCCTCTCCTGCACGTTGTTGGTGCGCAGGCGCTTCCAGTGGGTCGGCGGAAAGTCGAGGTAGGCCAGCGCGTCGGGCTCGGCCTCCTCCAGCACAGCCGCCGCCCTCGGGCAGCACCCCGCCAGCATGTCGCACGCCGCGTGGTACATGGCCGTCACGGTGGCGGCGTCGCGCCCGCGGAACACCTGCGACACGATCCTACCCACGCGGCGCCTGAGCTGCCAGGAGCCGGCCTCGCGCATGCAGTCGCGCATGAGGTGGACCGCGCAGCGCTGCCACGCGGCGCCCTGGAAGACCTCGCCGAGCGCCCGGACGAGCCCCGGGTGGGCGTCCGAGACGACGAGCCGCACGCCCGCCGCCCCGCGCGAGCGGATAGCCCGCAGGAAGGCGAGCCACGAGTCGTAAGACTCGGTGTCGACCACGTCGACGCCCAGGACGCGCCTCCAGCCGCCCGCATCGCAGCCGATGGCGGTGACCACGGCGGTGGAGGCGACGCGCCCCTCGCGGCGGCACTTGACGTAGGTCGCGTCGAGCCAGACGTAGGGCACCGGCGAGCCGTCGAGCGGCCTTCCGCACAGATCCTCGATGTCTGCGTCCAGGCTCGAGGCGATTGCGCTCACCTGGTCCTTCGAGAGCCTGGAGACACCCATCTTCTCGGCCACCCTCTGCACCTTGCGGGTGCTCGTGCCCGTGGCGTACATCTCGGCGACGGCGGCAACGAGGGCGCGGTCGACGCGCTGGTAGCGCTCGAGCACGTCCTCCGGGAAGAAGCTGCCGGAGCGCAGTTTGGGGATGCGCAGCGTCAGCGTGCCGACGCAGGTGGCGAGCGATCTCTCGCGGTAGCCGTTTCGGCTGTTCGCCCCGCCACCGCAGAGCTGGTCGGCCTCGGCGTCCATCACGGCGTTCACGACCTGCTCGGCGAGTCTGCGGAGCAGCTCCTGCATGTCGATGGCGCCGTCATCGAAACGGGGCATGGCGAGCATGTCCGGCGTCGGGTCTGATAAGATTTCCATAGCGGTCTTCGTCCTTTCCTAGAACCTGTTGTTGTGGTGATTTCAGATTCTAGGACGAAGGCCGTTCTTCGTTAAACGAGCGCTAGGGTGCCACCCTTACACCAACATTTTCGACGCGATCCGCGATCGCCCGCACCGCCCGCGTCTCGAAGCACAGCGTCCAGAACGTACTGGTGGCCACGAGGGGGCGAGTGGCTGCTGGACAAGCCGAACACATAGTTCAGGTCGATGCTGCTGGAGCTGATGGAGCTGAGGTACGGCACCGCCTCGACCGTCTTCTGCACGCAGCTCAAGAAGAAGGACTGGCACCCGAGGCTCGGTGGCGGGGTGCATGCCGACGCCATCATGGACAGGATCGTGCACAACGCGGTCTGGGTCGACATGGGCGAGGCCAACATGCGGCAGCGCCGCGGATAGGCCGATAGCAATAAAAAGGCACCGGGGGCAGTGTCGGCCCCGGTGCCCAGGCGCGATATCGGCGGTGCCGTTTCGCGATATTCAACAGTGCTCAAGCGAGCAAATACTCACTGTGAGTCTTCAATGCAGCTTAAACCCATCGCCCCTGACCAGTTTCAGCAGCACGCCCCTACTTCTAGGAAGCACAAGGCACGCCGCGAAGTAGACGACGATACACCCGACGATGTCCAGCGCGACCCCCGAACAGCTGTCGGATACAAGCCCATAGGTCAGCCAGGCGAACGCGCACATAGCCAGCGTACACACAATCTGTTCCTTGAGCGCCCATACCGTTCGACAGAACGAAAGGCCCACCACGAGGTGGGTGACCGCTTGGTTGATGGCTATCAGGATGAGCCTAGAACCCGTGTCGGCCCAAACGACGGCGTCGAAGCCCCGCATTGCGCCCACGGTCATGAGCGGCGTCATCAGCACGAGAAACAGCACCTGCACCAACATCGACACTCGAGGCTTGCCGAGCGAACGATACATCTCGCTGCTGTAGTAGGAGAGCAGGACCATCGGCCCCTGCACTAGGCCGTACAGACCGAACATCAAAGTGGAGGCGCCCCACTGGTCACCCAAAAGCAGCGCCACCAGCGGCTCGCGGAAGATGAAGATGCCCGCAGACAGCGGCACCAGGAACAGCGCCACCACAAACTGGAAGCGCCGCAGGTAGGCGACATACTCCCCACGGTCGAACTGCAGGCGCGAAAGCGACGAGAACAGGATAGGCGTCGTCGCGTTCGTGACGATGCTGAAACACCCGCTCACGAAGGTGATGGGCGTCTTGTAGTAGCCCAGCTCGGTCGCGCCCAGGAAGTGGCCCACGATGAAGGTGCCAGCCCAAGTTGAGAGCCATATGGCAAACGACTCCAGCAGCGTCCAGCCGCTGAACGAAAACATGGCCTTCAGCAGGTCGAACGAGTAAAAGAGCCCGGGCTTCCACTCCGACAGTAGCGTCAGCCCCACGGCGTTGACGACGTTCGCGGCCAATGTGCCCACGATGAGGGACCAATAGCCGAACCCCATGAACGCTAGCGCGAGCGTGGAGCCGAAGTTGAGCAGGGTCGACGCCAGCCTCACCGGCATCAGCGACTTGAAGTCGAGGCTGCGATGGAAAAGCGCCATCTGGATACTCGAGAACGACGTCAGCGGAAGCGAGAGGCAGGCTACGGCGAGTGGGAAGCCAAGCGATGGGTTGCCCACGAAGGCGGCGACTGGGTCGTTGAACACAGCGATCAGGCACCACAGCGCCACGGACACGCCGAAGTTCGTCCAGAACGCTACGTTGGCGTTGGCGTGCAGGTCCTCCTTGTCGCGGAAGCTGTGCTGCACCAGGTACTTCTGAAACCCGGCGTCCGAGAACATGTCGGCTAGGTTCACCACCATGGTGACCGTGGCCACCATGCCGAACGCCTCGGGCGCCAGCAACCTGGCCAGGACGAGCTGCGAAATCGGTGAGATGATCTTGACAATGACCTCGGTTGTCAGCGACCACTTGGCCGCGCCGGCAGACTTTTTCTGCAGTTCCTCGGAATCAGGCAATGTGCACCTCCCTGGCGAAGCGCGCCGCCCAGCCGGAGGTCGGCTTTGCCTTGTAGCGCATGTCCTCATTCAGCCCGTCGACGCGCACGCCGTCGAACGCGGGATCGTTCGAGCGGCACGCGGGCAGCTCGCCGCCCGCGTCGCGCCAGGCGTAAGGCCCGTCGTAGACCAGAGCATTACCCACGGTCGTGATGATCGAGGGGTCGGTGCCCATCATGCGCGTCATGGCGACGTCGTGCACGCACGGGTCGTCGCTAAAGGCGAGCATGTGCCACTCGCCCGGCTCGGGTAGAAGCGGTCCCTCGCCCTGGCCCACCGTCACCATGTCGCACAGCACCACCATGCGCCGCTGCGGCTCGTCGCGCATGACGCCGTCTCTGTCGGCGAAGAAGACGATCTTGTTCAGGTCGAGCACGGTGCGCCAGATGGTGTCGTTGCCGAACCAGCTGCCTTCGGTATAAGCATCAGGCGCCGTCCTTTTCCCAAGATAACGGAATCCTCTAGCCAAATAAGCAAGAATCCTCCTTGCGCAAGAAGGCCCCTGTGCAAGCATGCTGTTCCCCGCATCAAGCGCATCATCCATAAGACGCTTGAACAGATTAGCCCCCTCGTACTCGTCGCATCCCTCGGCCGCAGAGCCGTTGGAATGGTGCGGCAGGTACTCCTTGCGCACGTTCACCCCCACCATGTTCTTCAGTGCGCCGGTCACGCCGGCCTTGCGGTGTGTCTTGGCCTTGGGCAGGTTCACCACAACGTCGGCGTCCAAAAGACACGAGGACACGTAGTACTCGTGTCTGTCCTGCGTGTGGTGTCGCTTCAACTCGGCCGGGTCGTAGTTGGTGATGCGCAGGCCGTCTATGCGCTCCTTGGGAAGTCCCGCGAAGCAGCTGTCGGTGCCCAGGTCGATGACCTTGCCCGTCGCGTCCTCCACGAGCTCCTGCTCGAGCCCCGCGGCGGTGCTCACGGACTTCAGCCCGCGCATGTCCTTGAGCTCGATGTCGACGCCCCGCGAGCGGTACCACGACACCAGCTCACTAAGCCCGGATTGCCCCACCAGTGCGTCGAAGTTGCACGACTGCATAGGCGCATCGGCAAGCACGACGGTGCCCTTTCCCTTCAACGCAACCACGACGTAGTCGATGACGGCGGCAACGACCGAGGGATGGGTGTACAGGCAGTCGGTGCCGTTGCCCGTCGGGTTCTCATGCATCACCAGGTTCGGCTTCACCAGTACGCACATACCGGGCTCGATGTAGGCTCCGAGCGGATTCCAAGCCGCAGTGCCGTAGCTCTCGGCGTCCAGGCCAGCCAAGCGCAGCGTCTCGCGCACGCCAGCGTAGATGGCATTGACGTTCGGTGAAGCACAGTCGGCGCCGAACGGATACTCGGGATAGGCCTCGCCGGGCCTAAACGGCGCGCCTGCCTCCGGGTAGGCCATGCTCTCGTCATGGTAGAGGGAATAGATGATCATAAAAGCTCCTAAAGCAAACGGCTAATCAAGTTCCGGCAGCTCTATCCAGGAGCCGAGCTCCTCATCCCAACGCTCGGGATCGAACTCCTCCATGCCGGAACCGGGATAGAAGGTCATCTCACCGAAGTAGTACTGACCAGCCACCTCATAGAAGTCGACGCGCACGAAGGGCATACCCTCCGAAAGGCGCTCAGCCATGGCCACCATGTCCTTCAGACGCTCAGGCGCCTCGGGAGGCACGTCGGCGTTGGGGTAATGCCTGGTGAAGAGCATGTGGTTCCACTCGGTGTCGAAGAAGTCAACATGCAGGTTGCCGTCGGCGCGCCCCGTGCAGGTAAACTCGCAACGAGCCTGCCCACCGAAGCACATCACCTTGTAATCGGTGAGTCCGACCTGCTCGCCTGCGGGGTCAAGGTACTCCTCGGCGATTATGCGGGGCCTCACGTCCTTGTAGGGCCATTCGCGGCCCGACCAGAAGTAGTTGTTGGCGAGTGACCGCTCGATCTTGCGCCTCGCGGCGGCCATGTCGAAGGTCGACAGGTCGCGGCAGATGGCCAGCCCGCCCGAGTCGTGCGTGCACTTGAGCACGAAGCGCTCGGGCAGCGCGCCGAAGTCTATATCGTCGAAGGAGTCCCACACGCCCAGGGTGGGAACCACGTGCTCCCAGCCGATGCGCTCGGCCACCCAGGGCTTCACCTCAGCCTTGTCCACAAGTTTAGTGTAAAGAGGGTTGCGGTCGTAAAGCTTCAGCCACTGGAGTTTTTCGTTAAAGCTCTTTGGGCTATTGAGGTTAAGCGGACGTCCAATCCGCGCTCTATAAACTAATTTGAGATAAACAGCGTCAGGAAGCAAACGCATCCGCTGTTGCAGCTTTGGCAGCCTAAAGACTACGTAAGGATTTTTAATCAACTTGGCAAGTTCGTTCATCTTATTGAGCTCCATCACAAAACCATGTTGCCATGCGAAACAGGCTCCTCTATGCGTTTTTCGGAAAGCGCAGATTTCGCCATAAGATAGAAAAAAAGGATTTGTAACATTCCACACTTCGAGAAGAACCAGACGCAGGCAAAATCAATTGTTGCAAAAGCGATAATGCCAGATACGGCAAACTGGACATCTATTGATGCCGAGGTGATTCCCCTCAAACGGCGAACAAGAAATACGACCAAAGGTACGTAATAAGCTAGAAATCCGGGGATCCCTAGGTCGGCCAAAAGCTCAACGTAGTTGTTATCTGCACTTGTCTGCCAAGAACCGTGTGTTGTGGAAAACAACGCCTCGAACGAGCCGACGCCCTTCCCCAGCATCGGCGAGCTGCGGAAAAGATCCAAGCCGTATTCGATAAGGCGCGCTCTCCCCTCTGTGCTCGCATCTCCGGCACCGCCCGCAAATGCAAATTGCAGAAACGACTCAATCCTTCGACCGAGATACTGATAAAGGAAATCTATGTTCAGGACGGCATGCAACAACCCGACTGCAACAAGAACACAAATTGAAAAGAGCACGATTCGTTTGCGAATATCGCCCGATCCCAGTGTGCTAAAGATCACAAGGAACACAAGGAGAATAATGAAGTCGCGTCTTGCGGAGGTCATCAAAAGGGCCAAGGACAGAACGACCAGCAATGCTATGTACCCGCCTTGTCGGGCTTTTCTCCATTCGTATATACATAGGAGCATGGTAAAAGCAATGCAGAGCGCAAGTTGCCCGGAGGACACAGACCCATCCACATATCGGTTGTCCGTAAATCTAATACCTTGAAAACCTAGAACATAGGCAGCTGAGGCGATTGAAGAAACGGAAAATGCGACTAACGATATTTTAAGCGCTTGCTTATCATCAATCACCAACGCAGATACGCAACCATAGCAAACCAATTGATAAAAGAATGTCTTGATTCTCGCTACTGATTCCGAGGGAACCGCCGACCAAGAGAGCGAGGCAACACTCCAGGCAAAGAATATTAAACATGCTACCGTAAAACCATTGAAGGGAGACTTCCTTTTCATAACGCACTCAAATAATGTGACTAGAAGTAGAAAGACTTTGGAAACCACACTAACGAGTTCGCCCTCATTGAAAAAGACCGTGGTGAAAATGAAAAACGCCAATGCAGCATCGCTCACTCGAACACGAGCGAGAAGTCCTCTGTCTCTAGTTATATTCCGGGTAGCAGTTGCGGTTTGCATAGCATTACTCACTCCCAGATCACCATGCCCCATTGTTTCGCAATAACATCCGCCGAGAGCCGCTTACATACACCAACGGCATTGGTGCCCAGCCGCTGCGCAAGCCCGTCTTCATCCGCCACGCGCGCCATCGCCATCTCAAGCGCACATTCATCGCCTACGGGCACCAGAAGTCCATTCTCACCGTCGCGGATGACCATGCGTGCACCGCCGCAGGGGCAGTCAGTACAGACAACGGGCAACCCAAGGGCCATGGCCTCGAGCATCGAGTTTGAAAGCCCCTCGTAGTCGCTGGGCAGCACGAACATCCCGGCATCGCGCACAACATCGTGCACGTCCTGGCGCCCAGACTTGATGAAGGCCTTCTCGCCGATACCGAGCTCAGCCGCAAGCGAAACGAGCGCCTCGCGCTCGTAACCGTCCCCGTAAATCTCCAGTGTCCAATCGCTACGCGCTTTCGAGAACTCGGCGAACGCGCGCAGCAGCATCCCCAGGTTCTTCTGCTTCTCAAGGCGACAGAAGCACACCACGGAATGCCGCCTCTCGCCGTAAAACGGCTCGGGCAGGTTTTCCTTCACAGGGTTCATGATGACGGTCTTCCGCACCTTGTCGGAGAAGTAAGCCGCTGCGTCGTCGGTCTGACACACCAGCATGTCGGCGCGGCGATACAGGCGCTCGCGCAGCCAGTCGGTCTTCTCGCCGCTTCCCACGTGTGCCGGGTCGTTGCGCTCGGAGATAACCAAGCGATTGGGAAGCCCCGCGCACGCGACGACAGCCTGCATGTTCACGAAATACTCAAACGCCACAATGCAGGCACCGGGGTTTCGCCTCGCCACGCCGCGCAGCCACGCGATGCGGCGCGCCTTGGTCGCGGTGCCCGAGCCCTGTGGCCCGTATTCCTTCTGCACCCCTTCCGCCACGGCGTACTCCCCGTCGTGCTCGTTGTACACGGCTATGCCCACGCGCCTGCCACACTCGGCGAACTCTGTGGCCAGCACGCAAATCACGCGCGCCGCACCGCCGTTGGCGAGCGCGTTGCTCACGAATATGATGTCTCGATTCTCTAGTGTCACGTTTCCTCTTGAGGTCCTATCTGCCGCCGAAGCAGCCGTTTATGTACTCGGTCACGTTGAACGACCGATTCGCGCCGAAGGGCTCCCACGACGCCTGGATAAACTCGCTGCCCCTCGGACAGCGGATGCGCCTGCAGCACCGCACGCCCGGGTGCTCCTTGGCCGCGAACACGAGCTTGTGCTCAAGCGGCAGCACGTCGAAGGCCAGCAGGTCCTCCTCGGTAGCCCCGTTCTGGTCGTTCAGCTTGAAGATCAGCCTGTCATGGTCGACGCGCTTCACGCGGCTCTCCCACTTGCGCCGGGCGGTCGCCTCGTCGTGGTGGTGCAGCATATGCAGCTCTACGTCGCCGATGAGGCCGATAAGGTAGGTTCCCCAGTTGTCCTTCTCGCCCAGCACGTCCTTCCACTTGGACTCATCGGTCGAGATGAACTCCAGCGGTTCAGCGAGGTAGCGGTCAAGATCGGCGCAGAATCGCACGAAGTCGCTCGGCATGATGAACATCCCCACGGTCGGCGTGTCCTTGCGCATGCCGTAGCTCTCGTAGATCGTGCCGCCCCAGCAGTTGTTGGATATGATGGTGAAGCCGTCCACCTCAAGCCCCCTCGCGCGGGCTTTGCAGGTCCTGGGCAGCCAAAAATCGTTGCGCACTTTGAGACGCACAGTCTCGCGATTGAGCTTCTTGAACTTCTTCAGCAGCGGCATCTACGCCACCGCCTTCAAGTGCGGTGCGCCGCACAAGACGCGCAGGCGTCCCAGGTACACAGGCTTGCCGCCATGCGGTAGGCGCAGCCTGCGCCCAAGTCTCGACTTCGTAGCCGCAACGCGCGCGACGCACGAGGACCATTTGAACAGTTTGACTAGCCGCATCTCTCAACTCCCTCAAAGTACAGCCGGCGGAGCATCGCCGCATTCTCCTTAATGTCGTAACCTGCAGCTTTGGCGACTTCGCAGGACGCACAGCTGTCCGACACGCGATTACGACCCTCCATGACGCGCTCTGCAGCATCCGCCCACGCGACGGGCGAGGCAGCCAGAGCAACCTGCGACACGAGCGGCGTGATGGCGCACTCATCGGTAATCGCGCCGGACATGACAACGGGCAGCCCGTTCAGCTGCCATTCCAGGACAACGTTCGGGAATCCCTCGTACAGCGAGGGAAACACCATGCAGTCCATCGCGTTGAGCAACCTAGGTACGTCGTCCCGGCGGCCCAGGAACCGCACGGCCCCGTCGAGACCGAGTGCTCCGGCCTTTTCCTCGACCTCGGGCATCAGGTGCCCCTCGCCGACGAGGAATAGCCGCCGCGAAGGGTTGCGGCGATAAAGCTCGGCGAAGACCTCGAGGAGCTTGCCGTGGTTCTTCTGCGCGTTAAACCCGCCGACATGCCCAAAGGCAACCTCGCCCTCGGACAGCCCGAGCTCTATTCGCGACGCCTCTCTGTCCTCTGGGGAGAAAGCGTAGGCAGCCAGGTCCTTCCCGTTGGGTATGACGGTGAACGGCCTGTTCCCGAACAACCATTTGCCCGCATCGATTCCGCATGCATAGCGATCTGTCACGCTCGCCTGGAACAGCGGATTTAAAAGGAAACTCGCAACACGATGTGAACACATCGTGTTGCGAGAATGCGCGATACGCATTCTCACAACACGTTTTCTAGCCTCCGCCAGCTCGAACGCTGCCATAGCGCTATTGCAGCACACATGGACAATGTCGAAATGCCTGTCTGCAAGGAGGTGCTTGTACTCGCGATAATAAGCTTTCGCGTTACGTTGTCGGTGAGGAAGAATGATTACCTCGACTCCCGCAGCCTCGACCTCTTCAATGATCCTTGGCTTTGTACCTTCGAAGGCGATGGTTGAAACTTCCAATCCTTCAAGATTCATGGCGCCAAAGATGCTTACAAGCCACGAAGTGATTCCGTCTTTCAATATACCGTTGGTCGACATGACCAAAATCTTCGGGCTACTCATTGCTCTTCGACCTTCTGGCCAACCCGTCTATAGAAAGAAGGTTACCAAGCTCGAGCTCGGTTTCTTCATTGGGTATGCAGACGAAGCCACCATTCGAATAAAACGTCAGTTCACCAAAAACAATCCGACCCTCGATGTCATAAAGGTCGACACGCACGTGCCTGAACGGTTGCGCAAGCTGTTCAGAAATGGCAATCATCTCGTCAATGTTGGCAGGCAGCACGATTTCCGACTCGGGAAGCGTAGGCGCAGCTTTAAACTTATAATCAACACTTCTGCAATCCCGTCCGAACTTATGGTTCCTCGCGTGATGCTCGTACTCGCCAATCGAGACCATGAAGTACTCCACTTTGCCGTTAAAGCAATAGAACTTGTAGTCCACCGGGAGAGACCCTTGGCTATCAAGCAATGCTTCTTCGCAGATAACGCAAGGCTTAATCTCCTTGTAGGCCCATTCGCGAGATTGCCAGTAGTAATTTCTCTTCAAAATTGAGGCGAGTTCTTTTTGCATGGCGGGGAAGTCCCCCCTTGTGCTCGAATCTACGAGGTAGTTTCCCCGTGACCCGTGGTTGCATTTGAGGAAGAACCTATCCGGGAGTTCTTTCAAATCAATCTCGTATGGATTTTGGTAAATACCGTAAATGCGCTTCTGTATCGAAACGCAACCGCATTGTGCCAGGTACTCCCCTACCCTGTACTTGTCGGCGCAGACCGTCATCAAAGGGTTGTGGTCGTTTCGCTTGATGTACAGGAGCTTCTCCGTATACGTGCGAGGATTTGCCAGATTCAGCCGTTTACGGGTTTTAAGGTAGTAAATCAAGCTATCAAACGATTCATCGCTCAACGGGGCAAGGCATCTTTTACCAAATTGTGTTACGTCCTCGAAATGCATGGCTACCCACGCCTCCTGTCGGCCTCTATGAGATTCACGACTTCAGCCACGCCGAAATCATTGTTGGTGGCAACGACGCAATTGGCTGCCGCCTTAACCTCATCACGAGCATTCCCAACTGCAAACGAGTTGGGGAACCTTTGAAATAAGCACAGATCGTTTCCGTCGTCCCCCACGACATAGACGCATTCCGGCTTAATCTTCTCTTTTTCCAAAATCAGCTCAACAGCAGTCAGCTTACTCGAGCCATTCGAGGCGACCTCAACCACCCCATAGTCGTTTATCAAATAGGCTGTCGAGGAGGAAAGCGCCTCGTTAAGGGAAGGCAAATCATCGCACAGAAGCCCACGTAGCCAAATCTTTTTCACCCGTTCACCACCGTGCTTTGAAGTAAGTGCATGGAGGGAAGCAATCGCCCTGCTTCTTGAGCCCGTCAGACGCCTCATTATGTTCGCAAGGCATTGCGGAAGATTGCGTAGATAGATCGGAGCATAGTTGTTGCAATCTGTGAAAACATTAACTCGGCAGTTCTTGTTTTTTGCAAACCCGAGAGCAGCTTCAACGTCAAAAGAAGAAATACCAGGCAATTCAAAACCTTCGGCGCAAGCCCCTTTGAAAACCGTGCAACCGTTGTCGCACGTTAGGAAACCATCGCTGAGATTGACCCCGTCTAAAACGTCGAGAGCCGACGACCTCGATCTTCCGGTACTCACAATCAACGTTCCGCCGCTTGCTGCAAAACTGTTTAATGCTTCCTTGTTTTCAGCTGGCAAAATACCTTCGTCGTTGAGCGATGTGCCGTCCAAATCAACGACGAGAACGCATTTGCCATCGCTGCACATCACAGCACTTCCTCCTGTATGAATCGGTCGATTTCGTCGATGATGGCGTTCGGACTCGGGTTGTGCCACGGCTTCAGGTGCACTCGGCCAGACTCCATTGCCTCTATGGCGTCGCCCAGCTCATCCATCTCACGAACCGCAAGCACCAACCCCTCGGCGGCCAGCGTCTCGTTAATGCCCACTTGGTGATCGTTGATGTGCTCACCGTACTTCGCCAGTCGGGACACCGCAATGACCCTCTTGCCGGCGTTAAGCGCACCCATAATCGAACCTGACGCACCGTGGCTTATCACGATGTCGGCCTCGGCAATCTTTGCCTTGAAGGCATCGGGATCCATGAAATGTTCGAATCTGAAGTTCTTCGGCTCGTATGTCGACGCACCGATCTGGGCAAACAAGGAATCCTTCACATAACCAGCGCCAACGAGTCTATCAAGCTCCTCGAAGAGCCGGTTAAACTGGTAGGGCCTCGAACCAACGCACACAAATATCAATAGAGACACCCCACATACCGCGCTTTCTCATAGAACCGCTTCTGACTCTCCCACTGCACAAAGAACAGATCGGCGTGTTTTTGCATGAGTTTGCCGGCGACGGTAGGCTCGTTAGATCTACCAAAGGTCTCGATAAATACGAACTTCTTGCGGAAAAGGACGGCAAGGAGATAGAACGGGAATGCCACCATAGTGCCAGTGGTCACAACGATGTCAGGCCGCTCCTTTGCCCAGATTGCACAGGCATGGATGCCGTTTACGAACATCTTGGCAGGCATGAGCTTGTCCTTGAGGTCTGTCTGCACCATCAGATAAGGGCAGTCCTTAACAAAGGGCGTCTTCTCGGTGACCATAAAGCCCCCGTACTTGTCCACGAGCGGCTTGAGCTTTTGAAGTTGTTCCCAGTGGCCGCCAGACGACGAGACGAGGCAAACCTTGGCCCTGCCTTTTCCCATTACTCGGCTTCCACTTTGTAGTACTCGCGGTACCACTTGGCGAAGGCCCTCAGGCCGTCCTCGAGCGGCGTCGCGGGCTTGTAGCCCAGATCACGCTGGAGCGCCGTGGTGTCGGCGTAGGTGACGGGAACGTCGCCGGGCTGCATGGGCACGAGCTGCTTGTGGGCCTCGAAGTCGTAGTCGACCGGGAGCACGCCCTCCTCCACCAGAACGCGCTGCAGCGTGTCGACGAAGTCGAGCAGGTTCTCGGGGTGCGAGTTGCCGATGTTGTAGACACGGTGCGCGGCGAGCGGCAGCCCGTCCTCGCCCATCTTCACCTCGGGCGCGGCTTCCATGACGCGCCTCACGCCCTCGACGATGTCGCCGACGTAGGTGAAGTCGCGGCGGCAGTCGCCCATGTTGAAGATCTTGATGGTGTCGCCGCGGCGCAGCTTCTCGGTGAAGCCGAAGTAGGCCATGTCGGGCCTGCCCATGGGGCCGTACACCGTGAAGAAGCGCAGCCCGGTCGCCGGGATGGAGTAGAGCTTGGAGTAGGCGGCCGCCATCAGCTCGTTGGACTTCTTGGTGGAGGCGTAGAGCGACACCGGCGAGTCCACGCGGTCCTCCTCGGAGAACGGCACCTTCTTGTTGCCGCCGTAGACCGAGCTGGAGCTCGCGTAGACCAGGTGCTTGACCGGGTGGTGGCGGCAGGCCTCGAGGATGTTGAAGAAGCCGATGAGGTTGCTCTCGAGGTAGGCGCGCGGGTTCTCGATGGAGTAGCGGACGCCCGCCTGGGCGGCGAGGTTCACCACGACGTCGAATCCGTTCTCGGCGAACAGGCGCTCGATAAGAGCGGCGTCGCACAAGTCGCCGCGCACGAAAGTGAAGCGGCCGTCCGCGTCGGCCCCGGCCAGCATGCGCAGGCGCGCATCCTTGATGCCGGGGTCGTAGTAGCTGTTGAGGTTGTCGAGGCCGACGATCACGTCATCGGTCTCCTCGAGCAACTTCTTGACGAGGAACGCGCCGATGAAGCCAGCGGCACCGGTGACGAGTACTTTTCGATTTGACATGTTTATCGCCTAGTCTCTCTTATACAAATCGCGCGTATAGACCTTGTCCGCCACGTCCGCGAGCTCGTCGCTCCAGCGGTTGGCCACGATCACGTCGCAGCCGGCCTTGAAGGCCTCCAGGTCGTGGGTCACTTCGGAGCCGAAGAACTCCGGCGCGTCCAGCGTGGGCTCGTAGACCACCACGGGCACGCCCTTGGCCTTCACGCGCTTCATGACGCCCTGGATGGAGCTCGCGCGGAAGTTGTCGGAGTTCGACTTCATCGTCAGGCGGTACACGCCCACGACCGGCTTCGGCTTGCCCCCATACACGCGGTCCCACACCATCTGCAGCACCTCTTCGGCCACGAAGTCCTTGCGGGTGCGGTTGGCCTCCACGATGGCCTCGATCAGGTTCTGCGGCACGTCCTTGTAGTTGGCCAGCAGCTGCTTGGTGTCCTTGGGCAGGCAGTAGCCGCCGTATCCGAAGCTGGGGTTGTTGTAGTGGCTGCCGATGCGCGGCTCCAGGCACACGCCGTCGATGACATCGCGGGTGTTGAGGCCGCGGACCTCGCAGTAGGTGTCGAGCTCGTTGAAGTAGGCCACGCGCAGCGCCAGGTAGGTGTTGGCGAAGAGCTTTACGGCCTCGGCCTCGGTGGTGCCCAGCACGAGCTCCGGAATGCCCTTGGAGCCGTCGGCGTTCACGCGCTCCAGCTCGGCGGGGTCGGCGCCCTGCGCGAGCAGGCCGGCGAAGCGCTCGGCAGCCGCGACGGCCTCGGGGTCGTCCTTCGGCGCGCCCACCACGATGCGGCTGGGGTGCAGGTTGTCGTAGAGAGCCTTGCTCTCGCGCAGGAACTCCGGGCTGAAGAAGATCTTGCTGTCGCCCAGCCTCTCGCGCAGGCCCGCGGTGTAGCCGACGGGGATCGTGGACTTGATGACGATCCAGGCGTCCGGGTTCACCGACCGCACGGCGGCGATGGCGGCCTCGACGGAGGAAGTGTCGAAGAAGTTCCTGTCCGAGTCGTAGTTGGTCGGTGTGGCAATGACGGCGTAGTCGGCGCCCGTATAGGCCTCTGCAACGTCGACCGTGGCGTGCAGGTCGAGCTGGCGCTCCCCCGCCTTAGCCTCCGCCAGGAAGCGCTCGATCTCGTCGTCCTGGATGGGCGATACGTAGCTGTTGATCTTCTCGACCTTCTCGGGCACGATGTCCAGGGCATGCACCTCGTTGTGCTGCGAGAGCAGGACGGCGAGGGACAGGCCGACGTAGCCGGTACCGGCGACAGCAATCTTCATTTTCTTCTCCAATTCGATTTCACAATGTAAGCCAGGCATTAGCAGGCCCCGCTTCCGGTAAAGACCTCAACAATGGTCAGGAGGACGATTCTCAAATCCATCCAAACCGAACGGTTGGCGATATATTCCAGATCGCGGCGGACCATACCGTCGAACCCGGTGGAGTTGCGCTCCGTGACCTGCCAGAGCCCAGTAATCCCAGGCTTCACAGCAAGGCGCTGCAGGTCGAAATCGGTGTACTCGGCCACCTCGTTGGGCAACGGCGGGCGTGGGCCGACCACGGACATCTGGCCCAGGAACACGTTCAGGAACTGCGGGAACTCGTCGATGGAGTGCTTGCGGATGAACTTGCCTATCTTCGTGACGCGGGGGTCCTCCCTCATCTTGAACATGGCGCCGGCGATCTCGTTCTGCCCCTTGAGCTCGGCGAGACGCTCGTCGGCGTCCCTGTACATGGAACGGAACTTCCACATGCGGAAGGTTGACAGGCTGCCGTCGCGGCGGGTCTGGCCCACGCGAATCTGGCTGTAGAACGGGTTGCCCTCGCTCTCCAGGCGGATGGCCGCGGCCAAAATCAGGCTCGGAATGGCGATAACAATAAGAACGGCACCGCTGAACACGATGTCGAACGTGCGCTTCACAGCCCTATAGATAAGGCGCGAGCGATCCCAGTCCATGATGGATTGCATGGCCTTGTAGCGACCGGCGCCCTCACGCCGGTCCATGGCCTGAGCAATCAACGCCGCCCCCACAGGCGCATTTGTCTCTGTTGCTTCTTTAGCAGCCACAGTCAAACTTACGTCCCTGTTCCCCAGGGATCCCCCAATCGATAAATTCAAAAATGCGAACGAATTGCCGGCGCAACGTCTCCCTTACGTCTTACTGGGCACGTCCAACGGAAGCAGCTCCCTAAATGCGGAGTCGCCTTCGCCCACGTCCACCAGGCACCAGCGCTTATGACGGTCGATCTTCATTACACGGGCCTCTTGCCCCACCAAGGGCCCCTGCTCTATGTGCAGCACGCCGTCTTCTATGCGGGCCACGCTGTTGCGCACCACGCCGTCGTCGTCGAGCACGCTGCGGTACCAGTCCTGCGCATCGTCCGGCATGGGCGCATAGGCCCGCTCCCTGCTGCCAGCAATGCGGCAGCCAAAGCTCAACTGGGCCAAAGCCCTATCGAGCAGGGCGGCATCGCGCGTGGCGACGAAGAAGTATTCCTTGTACATAGGTTTGGTTTGGAGCGACCAGGCGCCGTCCCGCTTAAACCAGAACTCCTTTTGCATCACAAAAGCGTCCTGCATCAGCTCGTGCGGGATTATGCGGCGGACTTTTTCACAGGTCTCGCGCTCTTTACCATGGGGAGTGTGGACCAGATACCAGCGGACGCGGCCATGCTGGCTGTTGGTAGTGGCGCCACTAAAGGCGCCGGGCAGCTGCTCTTGGCGCCGCATTGTCTGTTCCATCTCTCGCCCCCTTAACTTGCATCCGCGACGCACACGAATGCAGGGGCGTTAAGAACAGGCTTCTCGCTCGCAGCTAGGCGCAATCGCAAAAGTACAGGTTTTTGTAGAGGCGTATGGAGATGCACCCATTCGCGGCGCATTTTGTGCAATCTGGGCAAACGCGAGCAGTTTGCTCGTATAATGAGCAACGTCGAAAGATACAAAAACCTGTACCTTTTTGCACAACAAAAAAGCCGCTCTAACCAGCGGCTTTTCTTCTATAGACAACAAAAAAGGCGACCGCCCGCGAGGACGATCGCCTTTATTAATTCTTGTATTGTTTGTGCTAGGCGCGAGACTTGATCTCCTCGAGCACCTTGGCCACAAACTCATCAACGCTCATCTGAACGGTCTCGTTGGAGCGATCGCGGACGGAGATGTTGCCGGCCTCGACCTCTTTCTCGCCCAGGATGAGCATGTAGGGCACGCGGTCGATGCTGCGGGCCTCGCGGATCTTGTAGCCGATCTTCTCGTCGCGGTCGTCGCAGACCACGCGAATGCCGGCCTCCTCCAGCTTGGCGCACACCTCGTGAGCGTAGTCGCGGCTCTTCTCGGAGACGGGAAGCGCCTTGACCTGCACGGGAGCCAGCCAGGTGGGGAACTTGCCCGCAAAGTGCTCAATCAGAATACCGATAAAGCGCTCGATGGAGCCAAAGCACACGCGATGCAGCATGATGGGGCGCTTCTTGGTGCCGTCGGCGTCCACATACTCCAGGTCAAAGTTGAGCGGCATCTGGAAGTCGAGCTGGACGGTGCCGCACTGCCAGGTACGACCGAGCGAGTCCTCCAGGTGGAAGTCGATCTTGGGGCCGTAGAAGGCGCCGTCGCCCTCGTTGACCTCGTAGTCCATGTGCAGCTGCTCCAGAGCGGTGCGCAGGCCCTCCTCGGCGCGAGCCCAGTCCTCGTCCGAACCCATGGAGTCCTCGGGGCGGGTGGAAAGCTCAACGTGGTACTTAAAGCCAAACTTTTGGTACACGGAGTCGATGAGGTTAACCACGCCCACGATCTCGTCGGTCAGCTGGTCGGGACGCACAAACAGGTGGGCGTCGTCCTGGTTAAAGCAGCGCACGCGGAACAGGCCGTGCAGGGCGCCGCGCAGCTCGTGGCGGTGCACCAGGCCAATCTCGCCGGCGCGGATGGGCAGCTCGCGATAGGAGTGCGGCTTGGAGGCGTACACCAGCACGCCGCCCGGGCAGTTCATGGGCTTAATGCAGTACTCTTCGTCGTCGATGATGGTGGAGTACATGTTGTCCTTGTAGTGGTCCCAGTGGCCCGAGGTCTTCCACAGCTGCTTGTTCATGATGAGCGGCGTGGAGATCTCCACGTAGCCGGCCTTGTGGTGGATCTCGCGCCAGTAGTCCAGCAGCGTGTTCTTAAGGATCATGCCGTTGGGCAGGAAGAACGGGAAGCCGGGGGCCTCGTCACGCATCATAAAGAGGTCCATCTCGCGGCCGATCTTGCGGTGGTCGCGCTTCTTGGCCTCCTCCAGCATGTGCATGTGCTCGTCGAGCTCTTCCTTGGTGGCAAAGGCGACGCCGTTGATGCGGGTGAGCATCTTGTTGTCCTTGTCGCCCTTCCAGTAGGCGCCCGAGACGCCGGTGAGCTTAAAGGCCTTGAGGGCCTTGGTGTAGCAAATGTGGGGGCCGACGCACATGTCGATGTAGTCGCCCTGCTGGTAGAAGGTGATGCGGGCGTCGTCGTCCAGGTCGCCGATGTGCTCGACCTTGTACTTCTCGCCGCGCTCCTCCATAAGGGCGATGGCCTCGGCACGGGGCTTCTCGTACACGGAGAACTTAAGGTTCTCCTTGACGATCTTTTTCATCTCGGCCTCGATCGCGGGGAAGTCGTCCTCGCTGATCTTGACGCCCTCGGGCAGGTCGACGTCGTAGTAGAAGCCGTTGTCGGTCGCGGGGCCGTAGGCAAAGTCGGCCTCGGGGTACAGGCGCTTGATGGCCTGCGCCATGATGTGCGCGGCGGAGTGGCGGATGACGTGCGTGACCTCGTCCTGCGGGAGCTCGGCCACCGAACCGTCATTGTAGAGTGCCTTCATGGGTATGTTTTCTCCTCTCGGATGCCTGATGCAAGTGCGTGCGATGCGCTCGGCGTTTTTGACTTGCATCATTATAGGCAGGTTGCCTTGGTATACAAGCGCCCGCCGCACCTTAATGGCACGGCGGGCGATTTTCTACGCATGCTTCATCGTGTGGGACGGGGCCGCGGGGCGCACGTGGGCTGCGCGTGGTGCGCGGCGCCCGTGGCTTGCGGCCGGCCCGACGATGGATGCGTTACTGGATGCGAGTTCGGCAGTAGGGGCAGACCTTCCAGTGCGCGTCGAGCGGGCGATGGCAGCTGGGGCACACGTTGCGAACCTGAGTGTCGCACACCGGGCACACGACAAAGTCTTTCTCGATGGGAGCGCCGCACTGCGGGCAGGTGCCGTACTGGGCAAGCTGACGCTCGCGCAGGGCCATGTCCAGCTCCTGCTCCTCGCGGTCGGCCGCGTAGGAGTGCGGGCGCAGGACCAGGTAGGCGATGAGGCCCACAAACGGGATCAGGGCGATGATGCCCCATGCCACGTAGGCGCTGGCGCCGCGGCGGCGAGCGTCGATGAACACATAGACGACCGACAGCACGTACAGGGCGATGATAAAGCCCACGAAGGCATAGATGACGCCCATAAGCTGCGGCGACATGAGCTCGGAGATGTACTTGGACATTACGGGTACCTTTCGGAATATTAACAGTCCGGTCAAGTTTACCACGGGGTTTGTTTATATGGGACCACGGCTAGGCGCGGGGCTGGCGCGGACACAAACATCTCAATCTGTAACAGGTGGGAGCGGGATCCGGGTCTAGATGTTACAGAACGAGACACAGGGGTCCCTCCCCGACTTCAATCTCGATCTGTAACATCTTGGGCCCCAAAACCCCTCTTACTGTTACAGATCGAGACAAAGGAAAACGTCCAGGCCGAATGTCTCAATCTGTAACAGATACTCGGCAAAAACAGGTCTAACTGTTACAGATTAAGACATTCGAAATCGACTGATAGGTTCATCTAAATCTGTAACATCTAGACCCCAAAACAGTCCCCAGATGTTACAGATCGAGACAGAAGAATCTCTCCCTGACTTTAAATCTCAATCTGTAACACATAGGACCGATTTCCCCCTCTTACTGTTACAAATCAAGACGAACGGAGGGTCCGTCTGGCAAACGTCTCGATCTGTAACATCTGGAACCCAAATCCTCGTCTAACTGTTACAGATCGAGACGAACGGTTGCCGTAGTTGTCGGCAGACGAGCTTGTCGACGTTGCCGGGTCTCCCCTCGTCTGCCGTTGGCGGGTGTTGCGGGGCTGTTCGCCGCATTGCCGCCGCTCTGGGGGTGTGCAGACCGTAGGATAGTCTTATTGACAGCCTGTCAACTCGTCTGGGAGGCACTGTGACAGAAACGTTTGATATCGCGATTGTCGGCGCGGGCATCACCGGATGCGCCATCGCGCGGCAGCTTGCGCGGTTTGACCTGTCCATTTGTGTGGTCGAGGCGACCAACGATATCGCGTTGGGCGCGTCGAAGGCCAACGGCGGCCTGGTGCACGCGGGCTACGATCCGGCGCCGGGCACCGTAAAGGCGCAGGTCAACGCCCGTGGTTGCGAGTTGTACGGTACGTGGTCGCAGGAGCTGGGCTTTCTGTTCTGCCGCACCGGGTCGATGGTGTTGGGCTTTAGCGACGAGGACCGCGCGCATCTGGAGCAGCTGCGGTGCAACGGCCATGTCAACGGTGTGCCCGAGCTGTCGATCGTCGGACCCGACCGCATCCACGAATTAGAGCCGCGCGCCAGTGCCGATGCAACGTGCGCGTTGTGGTGTCCCTCGACTGGGTTTGTCGACCCGTTTGAGGTTGCCGCCGCCGCACTGGAGAACGCCGTGGCCAACGGGGTGACGTTTATGCGCTCCGCACCCGTGGAGGCGATTGAAGTCGCGAGCTCGGGCGACGACGCGCGCTTTACGCTGGCAACGCCCGCCGGAGACGTGCGATGCCGTTACCTGATCAACGCCGCAGGCAACGGAGCCGCGGACATCTCGCATATGGCGGGCGCCGAGGAGTTTCAGATGGTCTGGCGCCAGGGCAACATCGTGGTGCTGGACAAGGAACCGAGTGCGCTCATGCCGCTCTACCCCGTTCCCACGCCGGTATCGAAGGGCGTCATCGTCACGGGTACCGTACACGGCAACACCGTGATTACCGCGACCGCCGCCGTGCGCGAGCCGGGCGACACGCAGACCTATGCGGATGACGTCAACGCGCTCCTGACCGGCGCGCGCAAACTGGCGCCCGATCTGGACACGCGTCGCGTGGTGCGCGCATTTGCCGGCGGTCGTCCGGTCATTCAGGGAACGAACGACTTCTTTATTGGACAGTCGGCCGTGGTGCCGGGGCTTTTCCAGGCGGCGGGCATTCAGTCGCCGGGCGTGGCGAGCGCGCCGGCCATTGCCGAGCGCATGGAGCTTGTGATGCGTGAGGCGGGCGTTGCCCTGCATGAACGGAACGATTGGGACCCGATTCGCCGCGCGCCGGACGATTTTGACCGTGCACCGCTCGCGCGCAAGGAGGAGCTGATCGAGTCCGATCCCGCGTGGGGACAGATTGTCTGCCGCTGCGAGACGGTGCCCGAGGCCGAAATCGTGGCCGCGATTCGACGCCGCCCGGGTGCGGTTTCGGTCGAGGGCGTCAAGCGGCGCTGCCGTGCGGGCATGGGCCGCTGCCAGAGCGGCTTTTGCCAGAGCCGCGTGGTGGCGATTCTGGCCCGCGAGCTGGGCTGCGACCCCAGCGAGGTGCTGCTGGAGGATACCGGATCCTGGTTGGTTGAGGGACCGATGAAGGGGGTGCGCTAGGATGGAGAGCTTTGAAGTAAATGCAGCGAGCGCGACCGACGGCACCGCGGACGCCGTGCCGATGCAGGCCTTCGACGTGGTCGTTATCGGCGGCGGACCTGCCGGCATGGCGGCCGCGCTGGCCGCGCACAAGGCAGGCGCACACGTGGCCATCGTGGAGCGCGAGCAGCACCTGGGCGGCAACCTCCGACAGTGCATCCACCCCGGCTTTGGCCTGTCGCACTTTAAACAGGAGCTCACCGGCCCCGAGTACGCGCAGCGCTTTATCGACCAGGTTCGCGCGACCGACATCGCGCTGTTCTTGGACAGCATGGTGCTGGGGATCGATTCGGAGGAGGGCGATGACGCGCTGGGCGCGGATGCCTCGAACGCAGAAGCCGGTGCGGGTCATACCGTCACAATCATGAGCCGCGCCGGCATGCTGCAACTCGCCGGGCGAGCGGTCGTCCTTGCCATGGGTTGCCGTGAGCGCACCCGCAGCGAGATCAAAATCCCCGGCAGTCGTCCCGCCGGCGTGTTTACGGCCGGTCTGGCGCAGCGATACATCAATATCGAGAACCTCAAACCCGGCTCGCGCGCCGTCATTTTGGGTTCGGGCGACATCGGGCTTATCATGGCACGTCGCTGCACGCTCGAGGGGATTTCGGTCGAGGGCGTATACGAACTCATGCCGTACGCCAACGGCCTGCGCCGCAACGTCAAGAACTGCCTGGACGACTTTGGAATTCCGCTACACCTGTCTACCACCGTCACGCGCGTGATCGGTCACGACCGTGTGGAGGCCGTCGAGATAAGCCGGGTCGACGAGCATCTGGCGCCCATTCCGGGGACCGAGCGCGTTGTTCCGTGCGACACGCTGCTGCTTTCGGTGGGCCTGATTCCCGAGAACGAGCTTTCGGTGGGGGCGGGCGTTGAGCTTGACCCGCGCACGCGTGGCGCCGTGGTGGACCAGAGCCTGCAGACGGGCGTGCCTGGCATCTTTGCCTGCGGCAACGTGCTGCACGTGCACGACCTGGCCGACAACGTAACGACCGAGTCCGAGAGGGCTGGCGCAGCTGCAGCGGCGTACGCGCTGGGTGGCGGAGCCGAGACGGACGTGGTCGCGGACACGGGCTGCGAGCTCACGGTTTCCCCTGCCGGCAACGCGGGATACGCGCTGCCGGGACGCATTACGGCTGTGGCACTCACCAAGCTCAACTTCCGCGTGCGCCGGCCAGCCGATGCCGCATGCGTGAGGATCTTGGCCGACGGCGAGGAACTGTTCGCCGGCAAGGTCCGTGCATTTAAGCCGAGCGTCATGGAAAGCTTCCCGCTGCCGGCAAAGGTGATTCAGCGCGCACTCGACCTAGGTGCCAGCGAGATTGTCCTGTCCGTCGATCCCGTTGAGGAGGCGTAAGGCCATGAGCACGAATGTGACCGAGACATTGCAGTTCAACTGCACGACCTGCCCATCCGAATGCCTTCTGACCGTAGAAGTGGAGCGCGACGCCAATGGCGCCGTGGTGGAAGTGCGCTCCGTAACCGGCAACAACTGCCCGCGCGGCGATGAGTTCGCACATCAGGAGCTCATCTGCCCCATGCGCGTGCTCACGACGACCGTCGCCGTCTCCGGCGGCGACGAGAAACTTCTCCCCGTACGCACCGCCGACGCCATCCCGCTAGAACTCCACGCCCAGGCCATGGCCCTCATCCGCAGCCTAGTCGTCAACGCCCCCATCCGCATGGGCGACGTCGTGCTCCCCAACCTCCTCAACACGGGCATCGACCTCATCGCCAGCATGGACATCGACCCAGCCTAAGCAGCTAATTTAGGACGGGGCTCTTTTAGCTACCCCGCCATCCACCCCGCCCCTCCTCCGCAGTTGCGGTGAAATACGGACTGTTTTATGGCTTCAGGCCGCTAAACAGTCCGTATTTCACCGCAACTTATGAGGGCGCGCATGGGATGCAAAGGAGTGTCCCGGAGTGCCGGCATAAAAGGAACGTCCCTATGTACCGGGCTTGGGATACCATGGTGGCAGCCTAGCGAAAGGATGTTTCATGGCACATGTCGATGACCAGCGTGTGGCGCGCGTGCTCGATGCGCTCGAGGCTCAGCACCCCGGCGCGCAGCTGCTCGTAAACGACCCGTGGTCGATTTACTATCTGACCGGCTTTTATGCCGATATGTTCGAACGTTTTTGCGGCGTGCTGCTCGTGCGCGGTGCCGAGCCGGTGATCCTAGTCAACGCGCTGCATCAGCTGCCCGAGTATGACAATGCCCGCGTTGCTTACCACACCGATACCGATATCGTGACCGATGCCATCGCGCGCGAGATCGATCCGACCAAGCCGCTTGGCATCGATACCGTCATGCGCTCCGGCTTTTTGATGCCACTTATGGAGCGCCGCGCCGCCAGCGAGTTTTTCCTGGGCGACTTTGCCGTCACCGCCGCACGCACCCACAAGGATACCACCGAGCAGGAGCTCATGCGCGTGTCCTCAGCCGCCAACGACGCCGTGATGGCCGATGTTATCAAACTCGTACACGAGGGTGTGACGGAGCGCGAGATTGCCGACCAGATGCTGAATCTATATCGCAAGCACGACTGCGAGGGATTTAGCTTTCCGCCCATCGTGAGCTTTGGCGCCAACGCCGGCGATCCGCACCACGAGCCCGACGGCACCGTGCTCAAGCGTGGCGACGTGGTGCTATTCGACATTGGTGGACGCCATCGCAACTACTGCTCGGATATGACGCGCACGTTCTTTTGGGGCGAGCCGGACGAGGAGACGACGCGCATCTACGATATCGTACGCCGCGCCAACGAGGCCGCCGAGGCTCTCATCGCACCGGGCGTGCGCATGTGCGATCTGGACCGTGCCGCGCGCGATGTAATTGAAGACGCGGGCTATGGGCAGTACTTTACACATCGCTTGGGCCACTCGATCGGCCTGCAGGACCACGAGCCGGGCGACGTCTCGCTCGTCAACGAGCAGGTTGTCGAGCCGGGCATGACCTTCTCCATCGAGCCGGGTATCTACCTCCCCGGCCGCACCGGTGTCCGCATCGAGGACCTAGCCCTGGTGACCGAAAACGGCGTCGAGATTCTCAACGCCTACCCCCACGATCCGGTCCGTCTGGACTAGGCAATGTGCCAAAGGGACAGTCCCATTGTCCCTTCCGATTAGCTGCGCCACGAAAACGGGCCATCTACTACGTTTAACCCGCATGGGTCGACCATGCGGGTCTTTTTTAAAAAATGGCAACCCCTTTACCTGCGGTTTTGATTTCACAATTCTCGGTATGGTCAAGGGTTACCGGCCAAACGTAGTAGATGGGCCCATTTCGTGGCGAGCGAGTCAACTCGGGGGCACAGGACGGCCAAAAAGCCCCGTCCCAAATTGACTGCTTTTGAGTTGCGGTGATATACGGACTGTTTGAGGCTTCTGGCTTGTAAAACAGTCCGTATTTCACCGCAACTGATGTGGGGGTGGGTTAACGGAGCAGGCCGGATACTTCGCCGGCTAGGGTGATGGTGCCGGCTGCTACGAAGGGCTCGCCCGCAGCATCGAAGGCGACAAGGGCATCGGACACGCTCGGGTATACGCCAGCGAGCTTATCAGCATCAACGAGGGCGGCGAGCTCCTCTGCCGGTAGGGCGCGATCGGAATCGGTCTGGGTCACGACCACGCGGGGGAACGCCGGAACCAGAACGTCAACGATACCCGCAACGTCCTTATCGGCCAGCGCGGCACACAGCAGCGTGGGGCGATTTTCTACACACGGATCGATCTCGCTCAGCGCGCTCACAAAGTTCTCGCAGCTCTGGGGGTTATGACAGGCGTCAATCAACTTGAGCGGATCGGTTCCCAGCACATCAAAGCGACCCGGTGTGGGGCAACCAATAAGCGACGCATCAAGCGCATCGTGGTCGAGCTCGCGACCCAAATACCCCTCGCAGAGCATAATCGCGCACGCAGCATTCTGCGGCTGGTAGGCCGGCTTGACCATGCTCGTCGTATAGATCGCACGCGGCGTGGTGCAGCTGAACTCCACCGTGTCGCCCACATGCGCCGGCACCTTAGTCGTTGCGTGGCTCACCACGAGCGGCACGATGCCGCACGCGCGGCAACGGGCATCCATCACGCGCTGAACGCTCGCCTCGTGCGTGCCCTCGCCCAAAACAACCAAGCGCCCGGGTTTAATAACCGCAGCCTTCTCCCCCGCAATGGCCTCGAGCGTATCGCCCAGGACCTTCGTATGGTCAAGTCCAATGCCCGTAATGGCGACGGCCACGGGATCGGTCGCACTTGTGGCGTCCCAACGCCCGCCCATGCCAACCTCGAGCACGGCAACATCCACCGCAGCCTCGGCAAACACTACCAGCGCGGCAGCCGTCAGCAGGTCAAACGGCGTGATGGTATAGGCGCGCTCCCCCGCCGCCACACGACGGGCATTCACACGATGCCCCGCCTCGACAGCGGCAGAAACGCCACGGGCAAAGGCGTCATCGCTCACGACACATCCATCGACCTCCATGCGCTCGGGATAGCGAACAAGCTGGGGCGACGTATACAGTGCGGTTTTAAGCCCCTCGCCGCGAAGGATAGCAGCCGAAAAACGCGTGGTCGAAGTCTTGCCATTGGTACCGGCAACCTGAATGCAATCGAAATACTCATCCGGACGCCCCAACTCATCGAGCATATCGACAACCGTCTCAAGCAGAGGACCAGCATCCCCAGAAATCCGCCCCGTATCGGCAGCCAAAGCAACGGCCTCACCAAACGAAAGCAACTCAAACGAGAAAGGAACGACATACGACCCAGAACGCTTAGCCATAACCCAAAGTCCCCCATAACAGAAAAAGAGGCCCACCAAAATGAATGAGCCCCTCACGTTGACAATATCAGCCTTTACCCGATTGCAGCAAGATCAAGGCCACAACCCAGTGGCCCTAACACGCCAGATGCAAACAACCACGTAAACGAACTAGGAGCGGCCCGATGCTTTGCTCGCCGCAAGTTCCGCACGCAAAGGGCAGCACTTAATGTGCTGTCCGTCTTGCGCAGGACTGTCCGCAGCGGAGAGCAAAGCATCGGGACGCGCCCCCGAGTAAACCTTACGAGAAGTCAGCAACCTGAGCAGTCAGCGCCGCCAGGATCTCCTTGAGCTCAGCTGCACGGTCCCTCTTCTTCTGGACCACCGCGGGCGCGGCCTTGGCCACAAAGCCCTCGTTGGCAAGCGTCTTCTCGCAGCCGGCGAGCTCCTTCTGCGCGGCGGCAATCTCCTTCTCCAGGCGCGCCTTCTCGGCCGAAAGATCAACCTTGCCCTCGAGCACCACAAAGACCTCGACACCGCTATCGACCACGGCGATGCTTGCGGCCGGCTTCTCGACATCGGTACCCATAACCAGCGAGGCAGTATTTGCCAGCGGCTCGATGGTCGAACGCAGGCTCTCGAGCTTCTCGATGTCCTCGACACCGGCGCGCACGACCACGTCGAGCTCGGCCTTGGGGCTCAAGCGATAACGCGAACGCGTGGCGCGGGCGGCAGACACGACGGTACGGCACAGCTCAAATGCGCGCTCGGCGTCCTCGTCAACATACTTGGCGTAGTCGGCGGGCTCGGGCCACTTGGCGATCATGAGCGCCTCGGCGCGGTTCACGTTGCCCTCGGCGTCCAGGTCGAGCACGCTCGCCGGCATGTTGTCCCAGATCTCCTCAGTGACAAACGGCATAAGCGGGTGCATCAGGCGAATGGAGGTGTCGAGCACAAAGATCAGGTTGCGCTGGGCCTGCAGACGGCCCTCGCCCTTCAGGCGGGCCTTGGTGACCTCGACGTACCAGTCGCAGACCTCGTTCCAGAAGAACTGCTGCACGCCGCGGGCCATGTCGCCAAAGGTGTAGTTCTCGATACCCTCGGTGACCATCTTGACGGCCTTGGCAAGGCGGCTGAACATCCAGGCGTCGGCCGGCGTCTCCACGACGGGCTCGCCGGGCGTGTAGCCCTCCATGTTCATGAGCAGGAAGCGGCTGGCGTTCCAGATCTTGGTCACAAACGACTTGGCCTGCTCGGTGCGCGGGCTGTCGATGAGCTTCTTGGTCTTCTTGTCGATGTTCGCGTCGAACTTGACGTCCTGGTTGTTGGTGCACAGCGTGAGCAAGTTGTAGCGCATGGCGTCGGCGCCGTACATGCCAATGAGGTCCATGGGGTCAACGCCGTTGCCCTTGGACTTGGACATGCGGCTGCCGTCCTTGGCCAGAATCGTCGGGTAGATGACGACGTCCTTAAACGGCACCTCATCAAGGAAGTACAGCGAGCTCATGACCATGCGGGCGACCCACAGCGCGATGATGTCGCGCGCGGTGACGAGCGCCGTCGTGGGATGATGGCCCTCGAGCAGCTCCGGCTTTTGCGGCCAGCCCTGCGTGGCGAAGGTCCACAGCTGCGAGCTGAACCAGGTGTCCAGCACGTTCTCGTCCTGATGCACGTGATGGCCGCCGCACTTGGGGCACACATCGGTGTCCTCGGTAAGGGCATCCTCCCAGCCGCAGTCCTCGCAGTAGAACACGGGGATGCGATGACCCCACCACAGCTGGCGGCTGATGCACCAATCCTTGAGGTTCTCCATCCAGGTGGTGTAGGTCTGCGTCCAGCGGGCGGGGTGGAAGGTGACCTTGCCGGAGTTGACGGCATCGAGCGCCGGCCCCTTGAGCTTGTCGACGGCGACGAACCACTGCTCGGACAGCCACGGCTCCAGGGCGGCGTCGCAGCGGTAGCAGTGCATGACGGAGTGGTCGAGGTCCTCGACGTGGTCGAGCAGGTCGTGCTCCTCAAACCACTTGATGACGGCCTCGCGGCACTCGTCGCGGTTCATGCCGGTGAACTCGCCGTAGCCCTCGACGACCACTGCGTGCTCATCGAAGATATTGATCTGCGGCAGGTCGTGGGCCTGGCCCATGGCGTAATCGTTGGGGTCGTGGGCCGGGGTGACCTTAACGAAGCCGGAGCCAAAGTTGGCGTCGACATGCCAATCCTCAAAGATGGGGATCTCGCGGTCGACGATGGGGAGCTTGACGGTCTTACCCACGAAGGCGGCCTTCTCGGGATCCTTCGGGGAGACAGCAACGCCCGTGTCGCCGAGCATGGTCTCGGGGCGCGTAGTGGCGACGACGATGTAGTCCTGGCCGTTAACAGGCTCGGTCAGCGGGTAGCGCAGATGCCACAGATGGCCCTTCTCGTCCTTATACTCGGCCTCGTCGTCCGAGATGGCGGTGGTGCAGTTGGGGCACCAGTTGACGATGCGCTTGCCACGGTAGATCAGGCCGTCGTGGTACCAGTCACAGAAGACCTTACGCACGGCCTGGGCGTAATCCTCGTCCATGGTGAAGCGCTCGTTGTCGAAGTCGACGGAGCAGCCCATACGCTTGATCTGCTCGACGATGATGCCGCCGTACTCGTGGGTCCAGTCCCAGCAGGCGTCGACGAACTTGTCGCGACCGATCTCCAGGCGGCTGATGCCCTCGCTCTTGAGCTTCTTGTCGACCTTGGTCTGCGTGGCGATACCGGCGTGATCGGTGCCCAGCACCCAGCGCGTGGACTTGCCGCGCATGCGGGCCATACGGACGATGGCGTCCTGGATGGAGTCGTCGGTGGCGTGACCCATGTGGAGCTTGCCGGTCACGTTGGGAGGCGGAATGGTGACGGTGCAGTCGCCCACGCCCTCACGGCGCTTATAGTAGCCGCCGTCGAGCCACTTCTGCAGGATCGCCGGCTCGTTGGTCGACGGATCGTAGTTCTTGGGCATTTCTTCCATATATCTCTCCCTGTCCCGCCGGGGAGGAATGTAGGCCCGATTTTCGCTCGGTCAGGTCCTGGGCTCGCTCGAAGACCACATTAAGTGGTCTTCGGCTCGTACGGAATCTACGAAAATCGGGCCTACATTCCTCCCCTTAGGTATCGATTACTTCAGTCTGATATGACTTAGCTGAGACTTAAACAAACACACAGAATAACACAGGTAGTTGGGGTTATTGCGTATATATAAAATAGCCTCCGACCGCGGGTGGCCGGAGGCTATCGACAAAAACGTTTTGGCAGGTTTTAGCCGTAGATGCGCTGGGGCTGTTCTTCGCCCTTTACGGAGGCTTCGGTCACGATGACCTTGGCGACGCCCTCCTCGCTGGGCAGGTCGAACATCGTCTGCTGCAGCACGTCCTCGCAGATGGCGCGCAGGCCACGGGCGCCGGTCTTGCGGGCAAGCGCCATGCGGGCGATCTCGTGCAGGGCGGCGTCCTCAAACTCAAGCTCAACGTCCTCGAGCTGGAACATCTTACGGTACTGGCGCACCACGGCGTTCTTGGGCTCGGTCAGGATCGACACCAGGTCGTCCTCGTCGAGCGCCTGCGTCTGGGTGACGACAGGCGTACGTCCCACAAACTCGGGGATCATGCCAAAGGCGTTGAGGTCCTGCGGGAGCACCTGACGCAGCAGGTCGTTCTCGTCGACCGAAGTGGGGCCGGCGATCTCGGAGTTAAAGCCCACGCCCTTGTTGCCAACACGGTCGGCGATGATCTTATCCAGGCCCACAAAGGCACCGCCGCAGATGAACAGGATGTTGGTCGTGTCGATCTGCAGCAGCTCCTGCTGGGGATGCTTGCGGCCGCCGGTGGGCGGAACGCTTGCCACCGTGCCCTCAAGGATCTTAAGCAGCGCCTGCTGAACGCCCTCGCCCGAAACATCGCGGGTGATGGACAGGTTCTCGGCCTTGCGGGCGATCTTGTCGATCTCGTCCACGTAGATAATGCCCACCTGTGCGCGCTCGATATCACCGTCGGCGGCGTTGATGAGCTTGAGCAGGATGTTCTCCACGTCCTCGCCAACGTAACCGGCCTCGGTGAGCGCGGTAGCATCGGCAATGGCAAACGGCACCTCGAGGATGCGCGCGAGCGTCTGGGCCAACAAGGTCTTGCCGGTACCGGTGGGACCGAGCAGCAGGATGTTGGACTTGGCAAGCTCTACCTCGTCCATATCGTCGTCAAACTGCGAGCCCATGCCGCCGTCAAAGGCAGACACCGCGGCGCCACCCTCGATCACGCGGCGATAGTGGTTGTACACGGCCACCGACATGGCGCGCTTGGCGTCCTCCTGACCCATAACATAGGCCGAAAGCTCGTCATAGATCTCGTGCGGCGTCGGCACGTGCGTAATGACCTGGCGGTCGTCCTCGAGCTCAAAGCCCTCGGTCTCGGGGTCCACGGCGGGCTGGGATGCAGCCTGGCCGTGGTCGTTGAGGAAGCCTGGCAGCTTGCCGTTGCGGGCAGCGTCCATAAAGTCCGAAGCAAGCGACTCCTCAAGGATCTCGGAGCAGGCGGCGACGCACTCGTCGCAGATAAAGATGTTGGTCGGGCCCTTTACGAGACGACGGACCTGGCCCTGCTCTTTTCCGCAAAAGGAGCAGCGGATGGGGTTGCCGTTCTCGTCAAAGTTGTCCTGCATGTTACCTGCCATCCTAGGCGTCCTTCGCGGCGAGGTCGCGCGAGGTGACGATACGGTCGATCAAGCCGTAGTCGAGGGCCTCGGCAGCGGTCAGGTAGTTGTCGCGCTCGGTATCGGCCTGGACCTTCTCGATGGGCTGGCCCGACGCGTCGGACAGGATCTGGTTGAGCTCGCGGCGGGTCTTCTTGATCTCCTCGGCAACGATCTCGATCTCGGTCTGCTGGCCCTGGGCACCGCCGCTGGGCTGGTGAATCATGACTTTGGAGTGCGGCAGGCAGAAGCGCTTGCCCTTAGCGCCGGCCGAAAGCAGCACGGCGGCCATGGACGCGGCCATACCGACGCAGATGGTGGAGACCTGCGGCTTGATGAAGTTCATGGTGTCAAGAATCGCCAGGCCAGAGTAAACCTCGCCACCGGGCGAATTGATGTAGAGCGAGATATCCTTCTCGGCATCCTGGCTCTCAAGATGCAGCAACTGGGCAACGACCAGGTTGGCGCTGACGGAGTTAATCTCCTCGCCCAAGAAGATGATGCGGTCGTTGAGCAGGCGCGAATAGATATCGTAGCTGCGCTCGCCGCGCGGCGTCTGCTCGATAACGTATGGCACGAGGGCGGAATCGAACTTAGCGATCATACGCATCTCCATTTCTCTCTTGCGGACCAAATTGGTTCTAGATAAACGTACGGTGCCCGCATGCTATGCATTGGCTGGCACCGTACGAAACAACCGGATAACCGGCTATTAACTTTACCCCATCACGGGCACATACATGCGCTCGCGGGCAAGGTGGCGAGAATTACTCGGCGTCCTTGGCGGTCTCATCGACCTCGGTCACCTTGGCGTTCTCGACCAGGTGGTCGACGGCCTTGGAGCGGCGGATGGACTCGCGAACGGCAGGCATGCGGCCATCGGCGATGAACTCGGCCTTAGAAGCCTCGACGTCCTTGACGCCGGCCTTCTCGAACTCGGCGTTGATGTCGTCCTCGGTGACCTCGATCTTGAGCTCACGGGCGAGAGCGTCGAGCGCCAGGGACTCACGGGCAACGTCGTTGGCCTGCTTGTGCAGGTCGCCGATGAACTGCTCCATGGTCAGGCCGGAAGCGGGCAGCCAGGTGTCCAGCGTCATGCCGCGAGCAGCGAGGTTGGACAGGAAGTTCTGGCCAAGCTCCTCAAAGACGGACTGCTCGTAGTCGGCATCCATCTCGTCGAGCTGCAGGCGCTCGGCGAGAGCGGAGACGCAACGGTTCTCCTTCTCGGCCGGGAGGCGGGAAGCCTTGTCCTGCTCGATCTCGATCTTGATGGCGTCGCGCATGGCCTCGATGCTATCGAAGCCAAAGTCGGACTTGACGAGCTCGTCGGTGAGCTCGGGGGTGTTGCGGACCTTGATGCCCTTGACGGTGACCTCGACGGTGTGGGTCTCGGCCTCCTCGCCCTCCTCGACCTCGTCGGTCCAGGTGACGGTCTTGACGTCGTCAACGTTAGCGCCGATCAGGGCCTCGTTGAACTCCTTGGGGTTGCTGTCGCTACCGGCGATGAGCATGCGGCCCTCAGCAGCGAAGTTGTCGGCGTTCTCGACGGCCTTGAGGTCGACGGTGACGTAGTCCTCGGCCTCGACGGCGCGACCCTCAACGTCCTCGAAGGTGGCACGGTAGTTGAGGAGCATCTCGACCTGGTTGTTGATCTCGGACTCGGTGACCTCCGCAGGGGGCATCTCGATCTCGACAGCGTCGAAGGAGGAGAGCTCAGCGGCGGGACGCAAGGAGAACTCGACGGTGTAGGTGTAGTCCTCGTGATCCTTAGCGAGGTCGAGGTCCTTGTAGTCACCGTTCTTGGTGGGGACGATGTCCAGCTCGTTGAGGACGGCGGGCTCGTTGGCGGCGATCAGGTCGTTGGTGGCTTGAGCGAGGGTAGCCTCGGCACCAAGAGCAGAGTCGATAACCGGACGGGGAGCCTTACCGGCGCGGAAGCCCGGGAAGCGGTACTTCTTGGCGGTGTCCTTGTAAGCCTTCTTGATCGCGGCGTCGACGTCGGCGGCCGGGATCTTGACCGTAGCGGTGAGCTTGGCGTCCTTGACGTCAGAAGCGGTGATGTTCAACACGTTCCTCCTCATACTGCCCAGCTTATCTGAGGTGCTGGTACCTTTATGCAACAAAGAGTCGCGACGGCCAGGGCCGACGCAGATGCGTTGGTGCGGGCGAAAGGACTCGAACCTTCACGGGAATCCCACCAGAACCTAAATCTGGCGCGTCTACCAATTCCGCCACGCCCGCATGAGCGCACAGACTAGGAATGATAGCAGATACGAACGACTAGCGCACGCACACGTTTTACAGGCTCACGACCTCACCACGAGTGCGAAAGGCGGAACGAGTTGCCCCGTCCCGCCAATTACGACTTGTTCGCTGACCCGCTACTCCCCCAGCAGCGCTTTCTCCGGCGTGATCGGCAGCGAGCGAACTTGGTGGCCGGTGGCGTGTGCGACGGCCGAGGCCACGGCGGCGAGCGGCGTGTTGATGACGACCTCGCCGATCGACTTGGCGCCAAACGGACCCGTCGGCTCGTAGCTCGGCTCAAAGGCCACGCGAATGCTGCCGATATCCAGACGCGTGGGCAGCCTGTAGCTCATAAAGTTGCCGGTGCGCAGGCGGCCGCGATCGTCATGCTCAACAATCTCGTAGAGCGCGTGGCCGATACCCTGGGCAATGCCGCCCTCGGCCTGGACGCGCGCGAGCGCCTCGTTGATCACGGTACCGCAGTCGACGGCAGCCGCGTAGTCCACAACAGTCACCTTGCCGGTGGCCTTGTCGACCTCGACCTCGGCAATGCCGGCCATAAACGGCGGAGGCGAAACGGGCAGGCAGGCAGAGGCATGCGAGGTCAGCGCGTCGCCGCCCGCGATGTTCTTGACGCACAGGTTGGCAAAGTCGCGCAGCGTGAGGTAGCGGTTCTGCTCGCGCGCGGCACGCTCGTCGGACAGGCGCACGTACTGGCCGTCGAAGACCACGTCGGCGGCGTCCACGTCCCACATCTGGGCGGCCTTGGCGCAAATCTTCTGGCGCAGCTCGGTCGCGGCGTTCTTGGCTGCCAGGCCCGTCACGTACGTACCCGAGCTCGCGTACGAGCCGGCGTCGAACGGCGACACGTCGGTGTCCACGCCGCGCACCACGATCAGCGAGCTCTCCACGCCCAGCTCCTCGGCGGCAATCTGCGCCAGGATCGTGTCGACGCCCATACCGTTATCGGTGGCGCCGGTGCCGATGGTAATGAAGCCGTCCTCTTCCAGGCGCATGTCGATGCCGGCGATGTCCACGTTGGAGATGCCCGAGCCCTGCATGGTGAGCGCGCAGCCCAGGGCGCGCACGCGGTCGCCCAGGTCGACGGCCAGCGGCTTGTCGCGCCAACCGATCATGTCCATCGCGCGCAGCAGGCAGCGGTCGAGCGCACAGGCGTTGAGCTTTTCGTTGTAGTACTGCGGCATGACCTCACCCTCGCGCACGATGTTCTTAAGGCGCAGGTCGGCGGGGTCCATGTGCAGCATGTCGGCGAGCTCGTTGACGGCGCTCTCCACGGCAAACTGGCCCTGGGTGGCACCGTAGCCGCGATACGCGCCGCCGCGGTTGGTGTTGGTGTAGACGGCGTCCCACCTAAAGCGGCTCGCCTTCACATGGTTGTAGATCGGCAGGCTCTTGTGGCCCGAAAGGCCGATCGTCGTGGTGGCGTGCTCGCCGTACGCGCCGGCGTTGGAAAGCGTATGCAGGTCGATGGCCGTGATGGTGCCGTCGTTCATGGCGCCCAGCTTAACGGTCATCTGCATCTGGTGGCGCGAGTTGCCCGCAGTGATGGTCTCCTCGCGGGTGTAGCAGCAATAGCTCGGACGGCCGGTCTGCTGGGTGACGAACGCCACGAAGATCTCGCAGCAGCCCGTCTGCTTGGAGCCAAAGCCGCCGCCGATGCGCGGCTTAATGACCTGCACCTGCGACTGCGGAATGTCGAGCGACTGCGCGACCATGCGGCGCACGTGGAAGGGCACCTGCGTGGAGGTGGTCACCGAAATGCGCCCGAACGCATCGGTCGTCGCAAAGGCGCGGAAGGTCTCCATGGGCGCGGTCTGCGTGGCCTGGCTGGTGTAGGTGCGCTCAAAGACGATGTCGCTCTGGGCAAAGGCCTCGTCCAGATCGCCATAATCGCTGGTACCGCTGCACACCAGGTTGCGCGGAACATCGCCGCCCTGCGGGAACATAAAGGTCACGTCGCCCTCGGGGTGGACCACGATGTCGTTATCGAGCGCCTGGGTAAAGTCGAGCAGAGGCTCGAGCACCTCGTAGTCGACCTTGATGAGCTTGAGCGCCTTATCGGCGGCCTCCTCGGTCTCGGCGGCGACGATCGCCACCTCTTCGTTTTGATAACGGACGAGGTTCTCGAGAATCAGACGGTCGTAGGGACTCGGCTGCGGATAGCTCTGACCGGCGATGGTAAAGCGGCGCTTGGGCACGTTCTCGTAGGTGTAGACGCCCACCACGCCGGGCACCTTCAGAGCGCGCGACGTATCGATGGAGCGAATCTTGGCGCGCGCATACGGGCTGCGCTTGAGTTTGACGATGAGCGCGCCGGCGGGCACCAGGTCGCCCGTGTAGACGGGACGGCCCTCGAGCAAAGCCTTCGAGTCCTTCTTGGGCTGTTTGTGGGTGATCTGCTTGTAGGAGACGCCGCCGGAGCTCGTGTCGTTGACCGGCAACGCAGGCATCTCAAAGCCCACCTGCACGCCGGACTCGTTCAGGAAGCGGACGATGGCACGCAGCTGGCTCTCGTAGCCGCTGCAGCGGCAGAGGTTGCCTGCGAGCTGGCGAGAGAGCTCCTCGCGCGTGGCGACGAGACTCGGGTCCTCCTTGGCGGCGCGGGCGAGCGCAAGCACGTTCATGATGAGGCCGGGGGCGCAAAAACCGCACTGCTCGGCACCTTCGGCAGCCATGGCGCGAGCGAGCGCCTCGGACTCGGCCTTGAGACCCTCGAGCGTGGTGACGGAGCGGCCCTCGACGCGCGCGGCGGGAACCGAGCAGCTCAGCACCGGGTCGCCGTCGAGCCACACCGTGCACAGACCGCAGTTGGTGGTCTCGCAGGCGCAGCGCACCGACGCGCAACCCTGCTCGCGCAGCAGCGCAAAGAGCATGGTGTCGGGGGCAATCTGAACCTTGACCTTGCGGCCGTTGAGCGTAAAGGAAAGATCGATGAGTTTGGCAGCCATTAGCGCACCTCGCTAGAATCGACGCCGGGCACGCGGCGGCAGGAATACTCGTCCGTGGCATATTTGGGGACCTGAACGGTCTCGAGCTCGCGGGCAAGCGCGGCCGAAAGCTCAATGCCGGCGGCGCGGCGCACGGCCTGGACGGCGAGCGGGGCCGAGATGCGGCGGCGGTAGTCGGCCGAGCCCCACATGTTGGTGCCATAGCTCAGCGCGCGCACGGACGCGGCCAGGGCGCGCAGCTCGTCCTCGGAAGGCTGCTCGTTCACCAGGCCGCATGCCTCGTCCCGCAGCAGGGTCGCGCGCAGCGGGCGGGCACCCACGGTGACATGCCAGCTGTTGTCCCACCAGGCGGCAGTGACGTTCAGCGAGGGGAAGTCGGTCGCGGCCTTGCGCACGGCCTCGTAGCTTGCACGGTAGTCGTGCTTAACGACCACGACGTGCTCGATCACGTCGCGCACATAGCCCATGTTCACAAACTCGGCAAGCGGCACGCGGCCGGCACCCGTCAGCTCGACGTACGAGTCGAGCGCCAAAAAGGCCGAGAGCACGTCCGAAAAACCAAAGCGGCCGTAGATGCTGCCGCCCACCGTGGCGGTGTTGCGCAGCTGCACGCCCACGATGTCATGGACGGCGAACTCGAATACGTTGTTGACGAGCGCGTTGAGCTCGGCATGGCGCTCGAGCTGGCGCAGGGTGCACATGGCACCGATGCGAAACTCGGTCTCGGTCTCCTCGATCTGATCGAGTCCGCAGGCCGAAAGGTCAATCGCCGTCGCCACACGACGCGAACCCAGACGCATCCAGATGCCGCCGCCCACAATCTTGTTGTTGCGGTTCTTCTGCAAGAGCTCATAGGCTTCGGCCGCGTTTCCAACACGGACGTAGGTACCGAACTTGAGCACGTTCTCCCCCATCTCTTCACTTGTCCAGTACCTCTAAGTGTACCAAACGAGGGCGCACGGCCTTCGCCACCATAGAAAAAGGCTCCCAACCGGAATGGCTGGGAGCCTCATCACATGCTATGTCGAGCGAAGATTTAGCAGACGCCCTGGGCGAGCATGGCGTCGGCGACCTTCAGGAAGCCGGCGATGTTGGCGCCCATGACAAAGTTGCCCTCCTGGCCATACTCCTTGGCGGTGTCGTCCACGTTGTGGAACATGCCGCGCATGAGCTGCTCGAGCTTGCCGTCGACCTCCTCAAAGGTCCAGGACAGGTGCTCGGCGTTCTGGCTCATCTCCAGGCCGGACACGAGCACGCCGCCGGCGTTGGCAGCCTTGCCGGGCATAAAGGCGACGCCGTTCTCCTGGAAGTAGTTCGTGGCCTCGATGGTCGTGGGCATGTTTGCGCCCTCGCCGACCACCTTGCAGCCGTTGGCGACGAGCGCCTGGGCGTCCTCGAGCAGCAGCGTGTTCTCGCGAGCGCAGGGCAGCGCGATATCGCAGGGCAGCTGCCACACGCCGCGGCCGTCGCCCTCGTGCCATACGGCGTTGGGCTTCTCGTCAACGTACATGGCGAGCGCGACGCCCTTGTCGTGGCCGGAGCGCTTCTTGTTGTAGACATGCTCGAGCACGGTGTAGTCGATGCCGTCGGGATCCTCGACCCAGCCATGGGTGTCGGAGCAGGCCAGCACTTTGCCGCCGAGCTGGGAGACCTTCTGGACCGCGTAGATAGCGACGTTACCGGAGCCGTGAACGACAACGTTCTTGCCCTCGAAGGACTCGCCGCGGCTCTTGAGGTACTCGTCCACAAAGTAGACCAGGCCGTAGCCGGTGGCCTCGGTACGGGCGAGCGAGCCGCCAAAGGAGAGGCCCTTGCCGGTGAGGACGCCGGTCCACTCGTTGGTCAGGCGCTTGTACTGACCGAACATGTAGGCAACCTCGCGGCCACCAACGCCCAGGTCGCCGGCGGGAACGTCGGTGTTGGGGCCGATGTGGCGATAGAGCTCGGTCATGAAGGACTGGCAGAAGTGCATGATCTCGTTGTTAGACTTGCCCTTGGGGTCAAAGTCGGAGCCGCCCTTGCCGCCGCCCATGGGAAGGGTGGTCAGGCTGTTCTTGAGGATCTGCTCCAGGCCCAGGAACTTGAGCATGCCCAGGGTGACCGTGGGGTTAAAGCGCAGGCCGCCCTTGTAGGGTCCAATGGCAGAGTTGAACTCGACGCGGTAACCGCGGTTGACCTGAACCTTGCCCTGGTCGTCGACCCACGGCACACGGAACATGACGATGCGCTCGGGCTCGACGAGGCGCTCCAGCAGGGCGGCCTCCTCGTACTCGGGGTGGGCGTCGAGCGCCGGCTGGATGGTGCCGAGGATCTCGGTCGCGGCCTGGATGAACTCAGGCTGCTCGGGATAGCGGGCCTTGAGCTCGTCGAGAACTTTCTGCGTGTAGCTCATGCTTCCTCCAATGATGGGAAACGAAAAATGTCGGTCGCGGCACCCTATGCACCGCGAACTTTATCGAGTATGGATAATATCGCACTGTTGCAGCAAAGTTTCGCATAAGCCGACGAGCAGATGTTTCGTTTTGATTACGATGCAGGTAGAAGCGTTTTTAAGCACCAGACGTGCAAAACCCGTGTTTCAAACCTGTTTCGTCTACGTGTTCCAAACCACCACATTGAGGGCAGGCACCTTTGTGGTGGTGCTGGCGGTTAGAGGACGAGCTGATGATAGTCGGCGGGGGTTATGCGGCCTTCGGTGGCAGCGCGGAAGGCGGCGAGCGCATCGCCCGAGAACGGCATGGCCCAGCACAGGCCGCAGCCGGCGGTGATGGAGCCGGGCAGCGGCATGATGCGCCCGGGCACACCGGCGGCAAGGCACAGCTGCTCGCATTCCATCACATCGAAGGTACTGTCGAACGATACGATGATCTTGCGCTCGCGATCGGGGGCATCACTGGACGGGCCTTCGAGGTGTGCCTCACGATACGCCGCGGCGGCCGCTTCCTCTTCCGCGGTATGTCCACAGCCACCGCAACCGCAGGTACAGGGTTCGGACCCGCCGCAAGTGCAAGGCTCTCCCGTGTCGGGGCAAATATCGTGAGACATGGCATCTCCCATCGTCTAGGCGAGTAACTCGGCCGCCGCAAACTCCTCGGGCGTATTGACGTTCTCGAAGCAGAGCGTCGAGCCCGCGGCCTTAACAATCTGCGGCTCATCCATATAACCAGCCTGAACGCGATTGATCAGGCAGCGAATGCGCTGGCGGTCGCAAGCAAGCAGCTCGTGGGCAACCGGCGCACACGCGTCACAGCGCCAGACGGCGCAAAGCGGCTCAATCCCCCGCTCCTCGCGCGGCACGCACACATCGAGCGCCTCGGCCTCAACACGATCGGCAAGCGCGCCGATCAGTTCCGGCGAGACAAACGGCATGTCGCAGGCGACGATCGCCACGAGCGGCAATCGGGCCGCGGCCAACGAGCTCGCGATGCCGCGCATGGCACCGGCGGGACCGTCGACGTCCATCACCACGCGGGGGCGCAGGCCATCAAACATAAGTTCCTCAAGATAGGCAAGCTCGCTGGGACGCGAAGTCGTCACGACCAACTCGCCGGCAACTGGCGCCAGCCGACCCAGCACGCGCTCGATGAGAGGCTCGCCGCAAAACGCCATGCGCGCCTTATCGCAGCCCATACGCGACGACAACCCGCCCGCCTGGACGACGCAAGAAAGATCGGCACGTCTTACGGTAGTCATACGGCAAACCACCTCCATCGGCATGCTCGAAACCCGGTGCACGAAGCTAAATACAGCCGCCGAAATAGCGACACTACGAAAAGCTCGCGCAAAAACAAAACAGCGCCTTTGCGGCACGCAGCAAGACCGCGAGCACAAAAGCGCTGGTAGCGTATGGCGGGAACGTATGTGAATCGAACACATCCAAGACGTTTTGCACGCCTCGCAACGGTTTTGAGGACCGCGGAGCCCACCGGAGCCCATCCGTTCCCAAGTGCGGGCGTATTTTACCAAACCGAACAGGCCCCATCCCATAAAGACGAGCAAGAAGTTGCGGTGGAATAGTTCCTGTTTTTGCTGCCAAAGCCCCCAACTAGGAACTATTTCACCGCAACTGAGGAGACGGGGGCGGGTGACCGGCCTAGCGTAGGGACCTCAGGCCGCCGGCGTCCTTGTCGAGCACCGTAAAACGTACGGCATCCAGGTGTTCCAAGATGCTGATGGCGCGTTTGCGCGACACACCAAGGGCCTCGCGCAGGGCGCTCGTGGTAGCAGCGCCACCGGCGTCGCCAATGGCAGAGGCGACAAGATCACGCGCATGGCCCTCGGCGGCAGCGGACAGGGCAACGTCGCGCTCGACCTTCACGATGGAACGGTTGAGCGAAAGCTCGCGCAGGGCACGCGTCATGGTGTCGCGATCGAGCTGCAGTTGCTCGCCCACCTCGGGCAACGTCGGTGCGTCGAGGCCGGCTTCGTCCAGCAAGGCAACGATACGTTCGCAGGCCTCGCGCACCACACGCGCCGCGGCGGCAGCGGAGTGCGGGTCGAATACCTCGGCGCCCTCGGCGGCACACACGCCACGCGAGCAGCCCTCGGCAATCAGAGCCGCGGCAACGCCTTCATCAGCAGTAGGCCACGCAGCATGGGCAACGGCGCCAGGCGTAAAGCCCGTCTCCTTGGGAGACGCCGCATGCATGGCTGACAGGGCCGCCGCCAGTGCATCCATCGCGGCGTCGAGCACCACGACGTCCGCCAAGAGGCCAGCATCACCCGCGTCAAGCTTGCGAACAGAGCCCTGCGACACCAACCCGCGCAGTGCGGCATCGACCTCGCCGGCACCAAGATCCAAACCCTCGGCAACATCAATCGCCGTAACCGGCAGCGTCTGCAACGCCAGCCAAGCGCCCACACCGCCCGCGATATCGCCGGCCTCAAGAGCCGCGTACAGCACGCGCTCCCCCTCAGCAAGCTCGCGCGAGCGACGGCAGCGCGAAAGCAGCACGCGCCCGCCGCCAATAAGCATCACGGGCGAATATGACAGCACCACGGCATGGTCCCCGGCACGTAGCGGCAGCGAGTCTTCCAAGCGCACCTGAACGATACGGGTCTCGCCCACCGCCATGGAGGCCTCGCCCTCCATGAACATGATGCGACCGACAACCTCGGACGTACCCGCCATCACGTGCACACGAGCACCCGACTCGAGCACACGCGGCTTGGCTCCCTCGCGACCCAAATACGTAAACGTCATCATAAAGCGCATCGTCTGGCCAAAGCGGCCCGCCACGCCGAGCATCTCACCGCGGTCAAGTGCCGCGACGCCGTCACCCACCAGGTTGAGCGCCACACGCTGACCGGGCAGCGCCCGCTGCGTATCGCCATGCACTTGGATCCCGCGCACGCGGCAGGTCGTGCGCGACGGCAGCGCAACGAGCTCATCGCTCACCGCAACCGGCGCATCGTGCAGCGTTCCCGTCACGACGGTGCCGACGCCCTTGATCGTAAAGCAGCGGTCGATGGGCAAGCGCGGCGCGGCATCGGTGCGCTCGGCACGGTCGCGGCAGGAATCCCAGCAAGCGGCAACCTGCTCGTCGAGCGTAGCCAGCAGGTCATCGATCCCCGCGCCAGTCTTGGACGACACGGGCACAATCGGCGCGTCCGCAAACACGGTACCCGACAAAAAGTCATCGACATCGAGCTCGGCAAGCTCGGTCATCTCGGCGTCGGCCAAGTCGCACATCGTCAGCGCCACCACCATATGCGTAACGCCCAGCAGCTCCAGCACATGCACGTGCTCGCGGGTCTGCGGCATCACGCCTTCGACGGCCGATACCACCAGCACAGCAACGTCGATGCCCGTGGCACCCTGCACCATGGCGCGCAGGTAATGCGCGTGGCCCGGCACGTCGACCAGGCCGACGATCTTGCCACTCGGCAGCGCCAACTCGCCAAAGCCAAGCTCAACGGTCATACCTCGACGGCGCTCAACCTCCAGGCGGTCGGGGTTTTTACCCGTCAGCGCCTCGATAAGCGCCGACTTACCGTGGTCGACATGGCCCGCCGTGCCAACGATAACGGGGCATTCCACCAACGCTTCGGCCTCACTCATCAGCGCACCGCCTTGGCAACGCATGCGGCAAGCGTCGACGCCGCCGTCTCGATATCGCGGTCGCCCACAAGCGTACGGACGTCAAACAAAATGCGATCGTGCGAGGTTCGCGTGACGACCGGCGTGTCGAAGTCCTGGACAAGCGAGCGCTTGAGCGCGTCGACCGTCAGGCGCTCGTCAACAAAGCGCACGGCAACGCACATCGTCGGCAGCTCAACGGTAGGCAGCGAACCGCCGCCGGGCGTCGAGGACTCCTCGACGATTTCCACCTGCACGGCACACGGGCAGCCAGCCTTATCGAGCCCGGCGACCATACGATCGCGCAGCTTGCGGGCACGTCGTTCCAAATGGGCCTGCGGCAGCGTGAGCATGCTGAGCACCGGAATATCGCGATGGGCCACGTCGGCGCCGTCCATGTAGATGCGAAGTGTGGCCTCGAGCGCCGTGAGCGCCAACTTGCCCGGACGCAGAGCGCGCATGAGCGGATGTGCGCCGCAGGCCTGGACCAGATCGCGACGGCCCATGATAATGCCCGCCTGTGCGGCACCGAGCAGCTTATCGCCCGAGCACGACACCACATCGAGCCCCGCCGAAACCGAAGCCGGCGTGGGTTCCTCGCCGCCGCGCACCAAGATGTCATCGGGCAGCAGCGCGCCCGAACCCTGGTCCTCGTAGAACAGCAGGCCATGCTTGTGAGCAAGCGCCGCAAGCTCCCGAGAACCCACCTCCTCGTGGAAACCCTCGATGCGATAGTTAGAAGGATGGACCTTAAGGATCATCGCCGTATCGGGCGTGATGGCACGCTCGTAGTCGACCAGATGCGTGCGGTTGGTGGCCCCGACCTCGACGAGCTTGGCACCCGAGGCCTCCATGACGTCGGGGATACGGAAGCTGCCGCCGATCTCAACAAGCTCGCCACGGCTGACTATGACCTCTTTGCCCGCGGCATGGGTTGCCAGCACCAGCAGCACCGCAGCGGCGTTGTTGTTGACCACGAGCGCGTCCTCGGCACCGGTGAGCGAGCGGATCAGTTGCGCGGCGTGCTCCTTGCGCGACCCGCGCGAACAGGTGTCGACGCTGTACTCGAGCGTGCTATACCCGCGCGCAACCTCGGCCACGGCCTTTGCCGCCGACTCCGCAAGCGGGGCACGGCCCAGATTGGTATGGATGACCACACCCGTGGCGTTGACGGCGGGACGCAGGCTCGGCAGCGCGGAGCGATGCGCACGCCACTCGATGGCCGAGGCCAGCTCGCGCTTGGAACGCGGGGCGGCACCGGCGCGAATCGCGGCGCGCTCCTCGTCGAGCTCGGCCGTCACGGCAGCATGGACCACCGCGTCGCAGGTCTCCCCCGCCGCCTTCACCACCGGCCACTCGGCAAGCAGCTCGTTGACGGAAGGAATGGCGCGCAGGCGGGCGCGCACCTCATCGGACATGTTCTGGCTATCGCTCATGTGCGGCCTTTCAAAAGAAACGTGGATCAGTCAAATACATCAGCTGAGTCAATTACTCGTCATTATCCCCGCGCGCCGCGATCTTTTCCACGCGAACGGCGTTTTCCTGGGTGAGCGCAGCACCCGTCAACGGGTCCCAACGTAACGGCGTATGGTCGAGCGGGCCCACGCCCAAGGCTTGAGCGCCACCGGCATCGGCACCAAACGAACGCCCGCCGGGGGCGGCCGACGTAAAGATGCACGCCGGATGCAGGTACGGCGTCGTCTCCACGCGCACGCGGTCGCGGCCCATATCGCTCACAAGCTCGACGACCTCGCCGTCGGCGATGCCCATGTGCGCGGCAGCATCGGCATTCATCTGCACGGCATCCAGGTCCGACCCAGCCTCGGCGGCACCTTGGGCTGCAAGCCTTCGCGAGGTATGCGACTCAAAGGGACGGTTGCCGCTAATGAGGCGAAACATCCCCGGGCCCGGCTCCACCATGGGGGCGATCCAGTTGGGTACACGACCCAGGCCAGCTCGTTCCCATACGTCGCTTGCCAGCGCAATTTTGCCGCCATCCAAGGGAATCGCCGGCTCGCCCGTACGCGACGGCAACGCAACACCCGTGTCGGCCCAGCCGCGCTCCTTGAGCTCGTCCAGATCGATCCCAAAAGGCGCCACCTGGGCAGCCGCCAGGTCGTCAGACGTAAACCGGAAGTACTCGCCAGCCCCACACGCCTGCGCCAGACCGGCAAAAATCTCCCGACCGGGACGTGTGTCGTCATGCTGCACAGGCAGCACGGCGTTGCGGTAGAACACCCGCGAATCGTTGGCACCCACGACTGTGCCCACACCGCGGTCGGCCTCCAAATACGTCACATCGGGCAGCACGAAGTCAGAAGCGCGCGCTGTCTCGGACCAGCGGATATCAATCGTCACGAGCAAGTCGAGCTGCTGCAAAATACCCAACCACGCTCCGGCGTTGCCATAGCCTGCCCCGGGATTGCTAGCATAGACGATGAGCCCACGCAAATCGCCGGCCAGTATCGACTGACCGATGGTCGTGCACAGGCCGCGCACCGGATCGACCAGTGGATAGCGCTCGGACCCCAGCTTGGGCCCGCGAGGCACCGGCGGCGTCGCAAAGCGCGCGGGATCGAGGTCGCCCAACACAAGCGGCGTGGGCGGATTGAACGCGCCGCCTACATGCCCGATGCAGCCCAGCAGCACATCGACCAAGCAGATAGCGCGCGCGGTCTGGGTGCTATTGGCATACGCGATACCGATGCCACCATGAAAGCCCGCATCCACCACAGCGGCAGGCGCGGCGGCAGCGAGATCGCGCGCCGTGGCGACAATCTCTGCGGCCGGCACGTCGCACATCGACTCGGCCCACTCGGGCGTCCAAGCACGGGCCGCCTGCGCCAGCTCGTCAAAGCCTATGGTATAGCGGGCAACAAACTCGTGATCGTACAGGCCCTCGGCAATCAAGACATGGGCAATACCCAACAGCAATGCCAAGTCGCAGCCAGGGCGCACGCGCAGCCAGCGGTCGGCAAGCGCGGCCGAGCCGCTGCGCCGGGGGTCAACCACGATGATCTTCGCCCCACGGCGACGGGCATCGTTGAGCGCATCAACGGCCCCCATCGTCGACGAATCGACAATGGAACGCCCCAAATACATGATGCAATCGGTATGCGCCAGGTCGGAGGCGGGGCTGTAACCCAGGCTGTGCTCCCAGCCGGTGAGACGGCTCACCTCGCAGGCACCGTCGGCACCATACACGTTGGGCGAGCCCAGCGCATGCATAAGGCGATACGCCCAGTAACGGTCGAACGAGGGCACGCCGAGCGTCATGCCCAGCGCACGCGGACCACACTCGTCAATAATCCCCCCAAGGCGCGCCGCAATCTGCGCGAACGCCTCGTCCCACGAAATCGCATCGAACCCCGAGCCATCAGCTCGCCGACGCATGGGGTGCACAATGCGGTCGCGCTCGTCAAACGGCATTGCCAGGCGATGCCGTCCGCGGGTGCACAGGGCACGCGCCGCGCACGGATGCCCCGGCACCGGTAACTCGGCCACCACGCGACCGTCCCCAACGCGTGCCGCAAAGGCGCAATCGGCATAGCATCCCCCGCATGTAGTCACCACGGCGCGACCGTCACGCTTCACAGCAGATGCCATCTCGATTACCCCTTTCATCAGCCAAACACAACAGGCCAAAAGCCCGGCAACGAGTCCCGGGCCAAAAAAGCCTCCCGCACGGCAACGCCCCGCGGGAGGCCCAACGTCAAACAGACGGTACCTTACGCCTCGGACTTCTTGGCGTAGATAAACCAGTAGCCAAGCGCGACCAGAACCGCGCCGCCCACGATGTTGCCCAGCGTGGCGGCGGACAGGTTAAACGCAATGCCCGCGGCGTTGAGCGCATCGGCGCCGGCGACGTCGGCACCATAACCGCACGCGTGCATCACGGCGCCCATGGGCAAAAAGTACATGTTGGCGACGCAGTGCTCAAAACCGCAGGCCACAAAGGCGGCGATGGGCAGCAGAATGCCCACAACCTTATCAACCACGGTCTTGCCGGCGGTACCGATCCACACGGCCAGGCACACAAAGATGTTGCACAGGATGCCGCGGAAGAAGATCGTCACCCAGTCGATCGTCACCTTGCCGGCGGCGACGCTCACCATGGAATTGGCGACCGCCTCGCCGTTGAGCTTGTAAATGCCGGCCATGTACACCAAAAAGACGATGAACAGGGCACCGACAAAGTTACCGACCCATACGACGACCCAAGCCTTGAGCATCTGAGCCAGGGTGATCTTTTTACTCTTGAGCGCGCAGACCATAAGCGAGTTACCGGTAAACAGCTCGGCGCCGCACACCAGCACGAGCACCAGGCCCAGGCAAAAGCACAGGCCGCCCACGACGCGCTGGGCGCCCCAGCCCAGCGTGCTGTCGCTCAAAAACACCGTAAAGAACAGGCCGCCGAAGGCGATGAACGCGCCAGCGAACATTGCCAAAACAAAGGCCTTTGCGACCGGCAGGTTGGCCTTGGTCACGCCGGCGGCCTCGGTCTTGGCCTCGATCGCAGCGGGCGCCAGGCAATCGGGAGCGGGGTACTCCACCTTGGAATCTGCCATGTCAATCACTTCTTTCCTAATCAGCAGAGACAAGCGCTCCTATTGCTCTTGCCCCAAGCGGACAAAGTGGGAAAAGTCGTTGGCGGCCACGGCGTCGTACACGGCGCCGACGGCGTCAAAGACTTCCGGGGACATGGGGTTGTAGAACTCCGTGTCGCCCGGCTGAATCCCGACGAAGACGATATCATCGCACGATTGCTCGATTTCCTCGATCAGAATCGACAAGGGAAGCGAATGCGTGGTGAACATCGACTTGCGGGCCACATCGCGTTTGTCGAGCAAACGGATGGACCCGACGGGCAGCGCCATGTCGGCGGCATCGACCAAGACCAGGCGCGGCGGACGCTCGCGCTTGACCTCGATGATGTCGTCTTCGGGCGTTTGGCCGCCGTCGATGGTGTACCAACCGGCAATGGGCGCGTCCTCCATCTTTTTGGAGAGCACGGGGCCGGCGGCATCGTCGGCACGCAGCACACTTCCCGCCGTGAGCACGATACCCGCAAACGGGGCGCCGTTCACACGTCCATCCACAACGCGACCCATTACTGCAACCTCCCCGTCAGATACACGCCCGACACATCGCGCACGCGCTCAACCAGATCGCGGAACTTCATCAAAAACGCGACCTGCTGGGCATGCAGGCCAAAGTCGTCATCGAACACCGAGATGCCGGCCTTGGCAGAACCGCGAAAACCGCGCTCGTCGAGCAACGCATCGCAGGCCTCGAGCAACGACGGCACCGCCGTCTTGTCGAGCTGGCACTCACCAAAGGAGCGGATGGCCTCAAACTTGGTTTTGGCCTCCCCCTCCGGCAGCGCGTCGACGAGCGAATAGAAGACGTTCACCGGCACCGACAGGCGCGGCTCAAAGCAGTCGAGCACGCCGGTGTGGTGGCCCACGGCGAGCGTGTAGTACAGCACGTCGCAGGCCTCCTGGGGAACGTCTTCCTCGGTCTCCACAAACTTACGCGTGAGCTCGTAAAAGACCACTTGATCGGGCGCATGGCCCAGGCAGGGGTCGGCGACGCCCTCGGCGGCCTCGTCGCTTGCGCGCGAGGCATCGCCAAAGGAGCCGCCGAGCATGCCGGGGCCCGCAAAGTAACCAGAGCGGTCCGTGAGCTCCATCTAGCGACCTCCGGCCAGCACCAGATCCTGCAGCGCCGAGTACACCTCAACGCGGCGCGGATCGTCCTGCTTGTCGATGAGTAGCGCCATGGCACCGCGGATATCGCCCTTGGGCGCACCCTCGAGCGTATCCATAAACTCGTTGGCCAGGTCGCGGCCGTAACGGTAGCCGCTCATGGCGCGAGCCTCGCGCTCGATGGCAACGCGCAGCTTGTACGGCACGCCGGGGTGCAGGATATCGGCCTGCTCGCCGGTAGCCTCCACCGTGGTCTCGGCATGGAGCTTTTGGTCCAGCAGACCAAGCGCCATGGCAAAGCCGTAGATGGTCTGCGCGGGGCTGGGCGGGCAGCCGGGGATGTAGACATCAACCGGCAGGATCTTATCCGTTCCGCCCCAGACGCAGTAGTTGTCGTAGAAGATGCCGCCAGTGCAGCCGCACGCGCCATAGGACACCACGATCTTGGGATCGGGCGCGGCCTCAAAGGCGCGCAGGGCCGGCATGCGCATGGCGCGCGTCACGGCGCCGGTGTACAGCAGCACATCGGCGTGACGGGGCGAGGGCACGACCTTGATGCCAAAACGCTCGACGTCGAAGACGGGCGTGATGGAACCGAAGATCTCGATCTCGCAGCCGTTGCAGCCGCCGCAGTCAACACGGTAGACGTACACCGAGCGCTTGATCTTCTTAAGAAGGGTCGCCTTGGCCTTCTCGATGCTCTCGTCGAGCTCGATCTTGGTCGGGCGGTACTGGAGCCGCTCGGGCAAAAGCGTGGGTTCGGCCATGGTTACTCCTCCTTCGTTTCAAAATCCATGATGATGCCCTCGACCGGTGCAGGTCCAGCGGGGATCTCGGGCGCATCGGGGTTGAGCTCGCGGTCGACATACTCCGGATTCACACCGTGGCCGCCCAGATACTCCATGCCGGGGCCCTGGGGCTCACCGGACGCAAGCGTCTCGTTGGCAGCCATGCCGCGCGCGTTACCGGTCTTTACGGCCGAGGCGGCGCGCAGGGCGTCGAGCTCGCGCTTGCACTCCTGGCACATACCAACGGTACGGGCGGCCTGGATGGCCTCCATGCCGCCGGCCTTTTGCAGCAGGCGCTTGGCGTAGTCGATCTCCTTGTGCGGGGCAAACGGCTTGCCGCAACGCGAGCAGTGCTCGAGCGTATAGACGCTCTTGCTGGTGAGGTCGTCCTTGCTCATGACGGCCAGCTCAAACTCCTCGGTGAGCTTGATAGCCTCCATGGGGCAGGCTTCCTCACAGCGGCCGCAGAAGATGCAGCGACCGTAGTCGATCGACCAGGTGATGGTATCGGCCACAAGGTCGGTGTCCATGCGAATGGCATCGGCCGGGCACGCCACGCCGCAGGCACCGCAGGCGATGCAGAGCTCCGCGTTGTGCTCGGGCTTGCCGCGCATGTCCTTGTTGGTGGGGAACGGCGCAAACGGGTACTTGACCGTCGCGTCGCCGGCCTTGGCGTTGACCTTCCAAAGCTTCAGCATATTAGAGCGCCTCCTCATCGAGCGGAGCGGCCATGGTGCCCTCGCCCGCAAGCGGCGACTTGTCGCGCCAGACGTTCTCGAACTGCTCCTTGTCGAGCACGTGGTCGCGCTTGGCGGCGACATCGGTCACCGTCACGCGGTCGGTGCAGGAGTAGCACGGGTCGAGCGAACCGACGATCAGCGCCGCGTCGCCCACGGTGTTGCCGCGGAACATGTAGCGCAGGACCGGCCAGTTGCTGTACGTGGCAGCCTTGGCGCGCCAGCGGTAGCACTTCTGGTTGTTGCCGAGCATCGCCCAGTGCACGTCCTCGCCGCGCGGCGCCTCGGTGGCGCCGATGGCGTACTTGTGCGGGGTGTACTCCCAATCCGTGGTGAGGATGGGGCCCGACGGGCAGTTCTCGAGCATGGTCTCGATCATGTCGATCGAATCGTAGACCTCCTGGATGCGAACGGCGGTACGGCCGAAGGCGTCGCAGGTGTCGGCCGTGGCGGCGTGCATCTTCTGAATATCCGGATCGGCGTAGCCGTCGAAGGGATGGTCAAAGCGCACGTCGCGGGCATAGCCCGAGCCACGCATGAGCGGGCCGACCGGCGAGAAGTCGCGTGCGATCTTGCGGTCCAAGATGCCAATGCCACTCGTACGCTCAATAAAGTTGGGCGTGGAGAGCAAGACGTCGACAAGCTCCTGAACCTCGGAGCGCAACTGGTGGATGGTCGTGAGCGTGGAAAGCTTCTGCTCGGCCAAAATGTCGCGACGCACGCCGCCGATCACGTTGAGACCGTAGGTCTTACGGTGACCGGAGAGCTTCTCGGCCAGGTCCATGGACTTCTCGCGGACGCGGAAGAACTGCTGGAAGCCGGAGTCGAAGCCCGTGTAGTGGGATGCGAGGCCAATGTTGAGCAGATGCGAGTGCAGGCGCTCGACCTCGAGCATGATGGCGCGAATGTACTGGGCGCGCGGCGGGACATGAATGCCCTGGGCGCGCTCGACGGCCTCGGCATAGGCCACCGAGTGGGCGCAGCCGCAGATGCCGCAGATGCGGTCGGCGAGGAACGTCACGGCGTCATAGTTCAGGCGCGTCTCGGCGACCTTCTCCATACCGCGGTGCACATAGAACAGACGGTAGTCGGCGTCGACGATCGTCTCGCCCTCAACGAACAGGCGGAAGTGGCCGGGCTCGTCGGAGGTGATGTGCAGCGGGCCCATGGGGACGAGCGTCGTCTCCTTGCCCTTGGTATCGGCCAAGAACTCGTAGTTTTCCATGTCGCTCGCGGGAGCGGGACGGAAACGGTAGTCCATGGAGTCCTTGCGCAGCGGGTACAGGCCGCTGGGCCAATCGTCGGGCAGCACCAAGCGACGACGATCGGGCAGGCCCTCGGGGATCAGGCCGAACATGTCGCGAAGCTCGCGCTCGCCCCACACGCAGGCGGGGACGAACGGCGTCACGGACGGGAACGTCATCTTGGCGGGATCGACCTCGGTGCGCACGGTCACCCAACCGGGGTCCTCCCCCTCCATGGAGATGACGTAGTACACAGCGTAACGGCCGCACAGACTGCGCTCATCATTGCCGATGATCACGGGAATCCAGCCGTAGCGCTCGTAATACAGGTAGTGGACGGCCTCGGGCAGCTTGTCCTGCTTGACGGTAATCGTCAGCTGGTCCTCGCACTGCCACTCGACCTTCTCGATGCAGCCCGGAACGGCGCGGCGCAGGGCCTCGACATGGCTCTCGCAGCGACGGGCATACACCTTGTTCTCAGTTTCAATCATTCGTTACTCCACCTCGCTCTGAGCGGTCTCGGTACCGAACACAGCGCGGTACATCGGCGTCGCGTGAAGTTCCTCGGTGCTCTGCTCGAGCACGATGCCGGTCGCGGTCTCCACACCGTGCACGAGAGGCAGCGGGGTGGCGATGCCAAACCACAAGATCATGACAGCCAGGATGATTTCGGGGATAAGCATGAGCGCCGGGGCCTCATGCTTGCCCATGCCCTGGGGCGCATGGCCGAATACCGACTTGAGTGCGATGCGGGTGAGCGCGGAGATGGCCACGGTAAGACCGAGGGCGACCACGACGACCAGCCACATGGGACCGGCGGTAACACCGGCGACAAAAGTCAGGAACTCGGAAATAAACATGCCAAAGGGCGGGAAGGCGGCAAGGCCGAGCAGCGCCAGGATGGCGAGTGCGGCGGTTGCGGGTGCAACCTCAACGACGCCTTGAATCTTGGCCAGGCTACGCGTGCCAAAGGCATGCTGGATGTTGCCGGACACGCAGAAGGCAAGCGTCTTGGTAAAGCCGTGGAACACGCAGTGCAGCAGGGCCGCGGCGATACCCAGCGGGCCACCGATACCCAGGCACAGGGCGATAACGCCCACGTTCTCCACAGACGAGTACGCAAAGCGGCGCTTGAGGTCGTCTTGGCGAAACATCGAGAGTGCCGCCACCAAAATGGACAGCGTGCCGACGATCAGCAGCAAAAGTTGCGGATACTCGGCGCCCACGGCCTGGATAGTAAAGCCGTAGGAGCGCATGATCACAAGCATGGCGCACTTAAGCAGCACGCCCGAGAGCAGGGCCGAGACAGGGCTCGGGGCCTGGGAGTGGGCATCGGGCAGCCAAGTGTGCATGGGGAACAGGCCGGCCTTGGTGCCAAAGCCAATCACGACAAACGCAAAGGCGAGGCGCATGAGCGTCGGGTCGAACCGGTCGGCATACGGCAGCACGCACGACAGGAATGCGGCCTCGTGGGCGTTGGGAATCACGTCGGCGGCGTTGGCGTAGATCAGCAGCGTACCGAACAGGCCGAAGGCCACGCCGGCGGTGCAGACCATCGCATACTTCCAAGAAGCCTCGAGGGCCGTCTTGTTCTTGTAGATACCCACGAGGAACACGGTGGAAAGCGTGGTTGCCTCCACGGCGGCCCACGTGAGGATCATGTTGTTGGACAGGCACGCGAGCAGCATGGTGAACACAAACAGGCTAAACAGCGCAAAATACTGCTTGGCGCGCTCGGCGGGCATGGAGCCCTCCTCGATATCGGCCTTTACATAGGGCAGCGAGAACAGCCCCGTAAGAAAACCGATAAAGCCGATGAGCAGCACAAAGATGGCGCCCAGCGAATCGAGGTGGAACCACAGGCCAAGAGCGCTCGCGGTGTCGCCGCTCATAAGGACGTCACCGGCCGTCACAATCGACAGCACCAGGACGGCTGCGACGGAGACCAGGTTGAGACCGGCAAACACGTTATAGGACGTGTTCTTGGGCAAAAACGCCATGACCAGCGAGAACACCAAAGGAGTCGCGAGCAGGGCGAGAATCAGCGTTTCCATGGACTACCCCCTCAGCTCGGACAGGTCGCGCGCATCGAGCGAGTGGGAGTCGTCCCAAATGCGACGCACGACGATGGACATGATGATAACGGCAAAGATGGCGTCGGTGGCGATACCGATCTCGATGATCTCGGGAGCGGTGGGGGCCAAAAGCGCGAGCGTCACATGGCTGCCGTTTTCCATAAGGCAGTATCCAAAGATCTGCTTCATGATGTTGCGCTGCGAAATGATGCAGGTGAGGCCCACAAAGAAGTGAGCGAAGCTAATGGCGAGCGCAGGCGTTGCGACCTCGGCCGTGGGCAGGCTGATCTGCGTCACGACGGCAAAGCAGATCGCGACCTCCACGGCGATGATGCAAATGGCCCACGCGGGCTTAAGGCCGGCCTTGAGCGAAGCGTCGCTCGGCTCGCCCATCTTCTTGTATGCGCGGTTGAGGATATAAGGGACCAAGACGACCTTGGTGATAAAGGCAGATCCAGCCCACATAAGCAGCTCCTGCGCACCGGTGGTGATACCGAGCGTGGCGAGAAGCCCCACGAGCACCAGCGACTGCACCGCATACCAGCGGATGGCATGTTTGATGTTCTTGGAGACGACCACCATGGTAGACGTGACGATCAGAAGGCCGCCAAGGATGTTGACGATCGAATAACCCATGTCGTTCTACCTCCTAACCGATCCAGCTGGCCGAAAGCGGGCCGCTGACGATGACCATGATGATGAGCACGATGAACACGAACGCCATCGCGCGGGGAAGCGGGGCTCCCGCAGCGACCTCTTCGCTCGGCTCGCCGGGCAGGCAATAGCCCATCCACTTGAGGAACCAGGCAAAGGTGGCGACAGTCTCGGCGACCATGATGCACACGAGCACCAGGATCGCGACGTTGCCGGCACCCACAGAGAAGCCGCCGGCGATGATCTGGAACTTCGAGAAGAACGTGTTCATGGGCGGCACGCCGGCAATGGCGAGCGCCGCGACACCAAAGCCCACGCCCGAAATCGGGTACTTCTTTACGATGCCGCGAAGCTTGGGCAGCATACGCGTGCCGAGGGTGAAGGAGAACGAACCGGCAATCAGGAAGAACAGCGTCTTGGCGAAAGCGTGGTTAAAGATGTGGCAAACAGCGCCATCAAAGGCCAGCTGGCTGCCAAAGACCGAAAGGCCCAGACCAAAGAACACATAGGAGAGCTGGGCGATCGTGGAGAAGGCCAGCAGACGCTTCATGTCCTTTTGCGGCAGGTACATAAGGAAACCAAAGAGCATGGTGACCATGGCGTCGATAATGGCAACCCAGCCCACGATCTCGGGAATCTCGCCGGCAGAGACGAGTGCACGCGCGAACACGCACACGCCGACCTTGACCATCGAGGCACCATGCAGGTAGGCCGAAACAGGCGTCGGCGCCTCCATGGCCGAAGGCAGCCACATGTACATGGGAACCTGTGCGGACTTGGCCCAGGCCGCAAACAACACGAGCAAAAGGACGATGGCCTTGAGCTTGGCATCGAGGCCGGCAATCGCGGTAATGGCGAAGGTGCCGGTGTGGGCAAACACAATGGCGGCGCCCAGATACAGGCCGAGCGCACCGATATGCGTGATGATCAGGGCCTTCATGCCGGCCTTCTTGGCCGTAGGCGTCATGTAGTAGCTAATAAGGCCCCAAGAGCACGCACCCGTGATCTCAAAGAACACGAGCTGGCCCAAAAGGGTCGAGCTGTACACGAGGCCGGCCATGGCGCCGATGAAGGTCGCGAGGTATGCGTAGAAGCGACGACGCGGCGCGTCGGGATGCTCACGGTTATTCTCGCTCATATAGGGAATCGAATAGATCACGACAAGCAGGCCGATACCCACAAAGGCGGGCGCGAGCAGCGTGCTCATGCGATCGAAGGTGAATCCCATGACGAGGGTCTGCCCAAACGAGATCAGGGGGACCTGCGTGTCGGGCATGCCGGCGCCGGCGAAATTCGCGGCGAGGGCGATGGTGCAGGCCGTCGAGACGGCGGCACCCAAAACGCTGAACCACTTGGCGTACGGACGGGGGAACAGGGCGACGAGCACCGAGGCCACCATCGGGGCCGCGATAGCGACCAAGCCGAGAAGGGACAGACTGACTGCAAATGACATTGTTTCTCCCTTCTCCTACACGCCGACGACCACGAAGACAAACGCCAGAACGGCGATGCCCACGACGGCCCAGGTCTGATTGCCAAGCACCTTAAAGCGCGAGCGCGAGCAGGAGTTCTCGATCACGCCGCACACGACAAAGTCGATCAGGCACTTCACCAGGAAGATGACCGCGCCCAGAACGGCGGCGGCGCCCACGGTCGCGGGCTCGCCCCAGGGGACGAAGATCGCGCAGAACCAGGCGACGACCAGGACCTGCTTCATGGACATGGCGAGCTTGGCCATCGCAAGCGACGGGCCGGAAAGCTCGGCGAGCGGACCTTCCTGGAGCTCCTGCTCGGCCTCGGCCTGATCAAACGGCAGCTTGCCGAGCTCCATATAGCAGGCAATCGCAAAGGCGATGCCGGCGAGGATCACGGCGACCGGCGCGTCGACGGCGCCCGTCATGATGTGCTGACCCATGGTGGCGATGTCGGTGGAGCCGCACACCAGGGCCGCGGCAAACAGCGCCAGCAGCATGGACGGCTCGATGAGCACGCTCATGAGCAGCTCGCGGACGCCGCCGATACCGGCGTAGGCGTTGGACGAATCCACACCGCAGAGGGCGAAGAAGAAGCGGGCAAGCGCCAGGCTGTACATGATGGTGATAGCGTCACCAAAGACCGGGATGGGGCTTTGTGCCGTAAAGAGCGGCAGGCCCATCGCGAGCATAAAGGCGACGGCGAAGAACAGCGGCGGCATAATGCGAAGCGCAAAGCTCGCGTCCTCGCTCTGGGACTCGGGGCGCGCAAAAAGCTTGGCCAGGTCGCGGTAGTCCTGCATGATGCTGGGGCCGCGACGGTTGTGCATCTTGGCGCGGATCACGCGACCGAGACCGGAGAAGAACGGCGCGACGGCCATAACGACCACGCCCTGCAGAACGGCAAGTACGATGTTGTTCATGCTCTCCCCTCCTTAACCCATTTGCACGGCGAGCACGAGGAACACCACGAGTGCCGCGACGATGTAGCAGATATAGATGCTGTAGTTGCCGCCCTCGAGCTTAGTCGCGAGGTCGGCGAGCTTCTCGACGCCCTTATGCGGGGCATCGACGAGAACCTTGTCGGGTACGGGCTCCACAGCCTCGGCCACACCGGTGAGCTTCTGGAAGAAGTGCGCGATGGACCAGCAGACGGCCGTGCAGCGGTCGCGCAGCGTGTAGAGCGGCTGCATAAACCAGGACACCTCGGAGGCAAAGGTCGTGGCCACGACGGGCATATGCTCGTTGGGAGCATAGCCGCATGCCCACGGCTGGGACTTCTGCACCTTGCCGACGGTCTTGAGCTTGCGATAACCGCAGGCAAGGCCGACAAGCACCACGAGCGCAATAGCGATCGCGGGCGTGGAGGTGGCAGCGCCGGAGTACTGGTTCATGAGCTCCATGCCCTCGGCGGCAAACACGCCACCGTACGGATGCAGCACGGACGCGGCGACATCGACCAGCACGGGAACGATCACGGGAGCGCCAATGCCCAGCACGACGCAGATGGCCGCGAGCAGGCCCTGCGCAAACACCATGGGGGCGGGAACCTCCTTGGCATTGGCCGCGGCCTCGGAGCGGGGCGCGGAGGCAAAGGAGACGCCATAGGCCTTGACGAAGCACGTGACGGCCAGCGCGCCGGTAATGGCAAGCGCGACGGCAGCGAACACGGCCACGATCATGACGGCCTTGTCGCCCTGCATGGCGGCATTAAACAACGACTGGTAGGTAAACCACTCGGACACAAAGCCGTTGAAGGGCGGGATGGCCGAGATGGCAAGCGCGCCAATAAGGAAGCAGATGGCCGTTGCCGGCATACGGCGGAGCAGGCCGCCCATCTTCTCCATATTGCGCGTACCCGTGGAGTACAGCAGCGCACCGGCGCCCAAGAACAGCTCGCCCTTAAACATCGCGTGGTTAAACGTGTGGTAGAGGGCGGCCATCAGAGCCAGGACGGCGATGCCGACCGAGTTGAGCGCCATGGCGGCCATGGAGGCGCCGACGCCGAGCAGAATGATGCCGATATTCTCGACGGAGTGATAGGCCAGCAGGCGCTTGATGTCATGCTCCTGCAGGGCGAAGGCCACGCCGAGAACCGACGAGATCGCACCGAAGACCATGACCATAAGACCCCACCAGACCTGAACGCCCGAGGCGGAGAGCAGGTCGAGGCCCACCTTGAGGATGCCGAAGATACCGATCTTGATCATGCCGCCGGACATGAGGGCACTCACGTTGGACGGCGCCTCGGGATGTGCCTTGGGCAGCCAGCCGTGCAGCGGGATGATACCGGCCTTGGCACCAAAGCCAAAGAAGGCGAGCACGAAGCACGCGGATGCGACCGCGGGGCTAAACTGCGTGGCGCGGAAATCCGCAAAGGCAAACGAGCCGCCGGCGAAGTTAGTCATGGTGAGGAAGCTCGCCATGATGAGCACAAAACCCACGTGCGCGATCACAAAGTAGAGCCAACCGCCATGGATGGAGTTCTCGTTCTCCTCGATCACAACCAGGAAGTACGAGGTCAGCGACATGAGCTCAAAGGCGACCAGGAACCAAAACACGTTGTCGGCGGTAATGACGAGCATCATGGACGCCACGAAGGTGTTAAAGAAGAAGCCAGCGCGGCCCTTTTTGCCCGGGTACTCATCAAAGTAGTTGAGACCGTAGATCGAACCGGCAAACGCGAGCACCGAGATGAGCGCCACGAACAGGCCGGACAGCTGATTGAGCAGCAGCTGGAAATGGGCAAACGGGAAGAACACGATGGTGTCGACCGACGTGACATCGCCCAGCACGGCCTGGATACCGGCCACAAACGAAAGCACCGCGGCGACGGCGCCGATAAGGCAGCCGGCGGTCTTGGCGGCGTTATCGGCCTTGATCAGCAGAACCGAGGCGAGCGCACCGATGCACGAGACGGCAAGCGATGCGATAAACAGCGTCATGCTATCCATTGTTTACGCTCCCTTCTGCTTTCTCGGACAGGCCCTGGGCCACGGCGGTAACGTCGACGGCCGGACCGTTTTCGATCGAGCGCAGGCGCTTGGCCTCGTCGAGCTCGCGATCGGCCGCGCCGCCCATGACGGTCAGCGCCTTGGTGGGGCACGCCGCCACACAATGCGGGCCGTCCGGATCGAAGGCGCACAGGTCGCACTTGACAGCGCAGGTGTACTGGCCAGGAGCCCACGTAAGCAGGCTGCTCAGGGACTTAGGATACGAAGGCGTCGGGTCGCACATGCCTGCGACACCGGCGATAGACGTGCCATCGGGATGGATGGCTCCGAAGGGGCACGCGATGGCGCACAGCCTGCACCCGATGCACTCCTGCTCCTTGACGTGGATGCGATCGCCATCGTGCTCGATGGCATTCACCGGGCAAACCTCGGCGCAGGGGGCACCCTCGCAATGGTGGCAGGCAAGGGCGGCCGAAATACCGCCGGTCTTCACGAGCGCCAGGCGCGGCGTATCCTGAAGACCCTGCATCCGGTGGGCGTCGGCACAGGCGGACTGGCATGTTCCGCAGCCGATACACCTCTCCGGGTTGATGTCGATGAAGCGGTTCATCCCCACTTCCTTTCAAAATAACGGGCCGGGCTCCCGAACGTACGGGACGCCCGGCCCAAAAAGCCAACGAGAACGGGACTACACGATTTGATTCACGTGCGTCTCGTCGTCGAACTTGGCGGCACCGGGCTCAACGTCCTGGGGAGCGGCGGCGTCGACCAGAGCCTGCTTGAGCTCGGTGTACTGACGCTCGACTTCGCCCTCGGCCCAGACCTGGTCGGCAATGGCGTCGACCTGGCAGGCGGAGAACTTGTCCTCGGGCGTATGCGAGACCGGGTCGACCTTGTGCATGGTCAGCTCGTTGCACTTGCCGATCCACCACTGGTAGGTCATATAGACCGTGCCCTTGTTGATACGGTCGCTCACGTCGGCGCGGCTGTATACCTGGCCGCGGCGGCTGTGAATCGAGACGATGTCGCCGTTCTTGATGCCGCGCGCCTGGGCGTCCGCGGGATTCATGCGGACAAAGCCGGGCTCGTCGGCAAGCAGCGCCAGCGTCTTGCAGTTGCCGGTCATCGAGCGGCAGCTGTAGTGGCCGACCTCGCGGACGGTGCACAGGATGAGTGGGTACTCATCGTCGGGAAGCTCGGAGGGCGCCTCCCAGTCGTGCGCCATCAGGTTGGCGCGGCCGTCCTTGGTGGTGAACTTGCCACCAGCGAACATGTCGGCCGTACCGTGGTCGTTCACATCGGTGCTCTTGACAGGCCACTGAGCGTAGCCGCCCTCGGGAGCCATCTTCTCGTAGGTCGCGCCCACAAAGTTGGGGCACAGGCTAATGCACTCGTTCCAGATCTGCTCGGTGTTGTCGTAGTGCATGGGGTAGCCCATGCGCGTGGACAGGTCCGCGAAGATCTCCCAGTCGTGACGGCACTCGCCCTTGGGCGGAACGGCCGCGTCAAAGTGCTGGAAGCTACGGTCGGATGCGGTAAAGACACCCTCGTGCTCGCCCCAAGAGGTGGCAGGCAGGATGACGTCGGCGAGCATAGTCGTCTGCGTCATAAAGATGTCTTGGCAAATGAACAGATCCAGCTCGGAGAGCGTCTTGCGCATACCGGCCGAATCGGGCTCGGTCTGGACCGGGTCCTCGCCGTAGTTGTAGAAACAGTGCACCTTGCCCTCGTCGACCAGGTGACCCAGGTCGGTGAGCTTGTAGCCCTCCTCCAAGGGAAGCTTTTCCTCGGGCACGCCCCAGGCCTTGGCAAACTTGGCGCGAGCGGCGGGGTCGGTGACTTTCTGGTAACCAGGGTACAGGTTGGGCAGCATGCCCATATCGCAGGAGCCCTGGACGTTATTCTGGCCACGCACGGGCGCGAGACCGGAGTTGGGTTTGCCGATCTGGCCGGCAACGCAGGCGATGGAGGCGATGGTGTGCACCGTCTTCAGGTTCTGCTTCTGCTGGCATACGCCCATGCCCCAGCCAATGATGGCAGAAGGCTTCGCCGTGGCGTACATCTCGGCAGCTTGGTGGATCAGCGCGGGCTCGACACCCGTGATGTCCTGTACGGATTCGGGAGTGTAGTTCTTGATGGTCTCCCACCACTCGTCAAAGCCGTTCGTATGCTCGGCGACGAATTCCTTGTCGTAGAGGCCATCGTTGACCAGACAGTTGGCAAAGGCGTTGAGGAACGCAACATTGCAACCGTTCTTGATCGGAAGGTAGATATCGGCGATGCGCGCAGTTTCGATATGGCGCGGGTCGGCGACGATGATCTTGCAACCCTTTTCTTTGGCTCGCACGATACGCCTTGCGACGATGGGGTGCGAATCGGCAGGGTTATAGCCGAAGAGGAAAATGCAGCCCGCATCCTCCATACCGGGGATGGAGCATGACATGCAACCTGAACCAACCGTGTCCATCAGACCGAGGACAGTAGGGCCGTGTCAAGTACGGGCGCAGTTGTCCACGCTGTGGGTGCCGATGCACGCACGCGTAAACTTCTGCATGACGTAGTTCGCCTCATTGCCGCCGCCTCGCGAAGAGCCGGTGGTCATGACAGCGTTAGGACCATATTCGTCAATTATGGCCTGCATCTTAGATGCGGTGAAATCCAGTGCCTCGTCCCAGCTTACGCGCTCAAGATCCGCGCCCTTGGTGCGGCGGATCATCGGGTGCAGTACGCGAGGAGTCAAGATCTTGGTGTCGTTGATGAAGTCGTAGCCGCTCATGCCCTTGAGGCACAGCTCGCCCTGATTGGTGATGCCGTTAAGCGGTTCGGTACCCACGACCTGGCCGTTTTGGACCAGGAGGTTAAACTGGCAACCGGCGCCGCAGTACGGGCAGATCACTTTATGCTTCTCCATGACACCCTCCTTCCTTTCTCTGCTACCGATTAATCGGTACGTATTTGACAATCGTTGGGCCTGTATGGCCGCCCGCCTACGCCTCGTTTTCGATGGTGGCGCGGGCACGCTCGGCGGTCAGCTCCGCCAGGCGCTCCTCGTCTACCAGGGTGAGGCCCTTGGTCGGGCACGCCTCGGCACACGCCGGACCGCCGGGACGGTCCACGCACAGGTCGCACTTGAGCACGAAGCTCTTGGTCTGCGAACCCACGCGCACGTCGCCCATCAAGACGGGGACCTGCGTGGTCGCCACGCTCACGGCGCCAAAGGGACAAGCCATGACGCAGCTCTTGCAGCCGATGCAGTTGTCCTCGTTAACGCCGATGCGATGGTTCTTTGGATCAAAGAACAAGGCACCCGTGGGGCAGGCCTTGGCGCACGGGGCGTCCTCGCAGTGATGGCAAGCCACCGGTGCGGAGATCTCGTACGTACGCGTCACGCGCAGGCGCGGCGCGGCGATGTTACCGGGGATGTCGTGCGCCTCGATGCACGCCGCCATGCAGGTTTGACACCCAATGCAGCGCGAGGAATCGGCTACGACTCGTTTATTGCCCATGTTGTTCACTCCCTCCTGAATCCCATGCCGGAGAGACCCTGTCGACGTTGTCCCAAGCCGCCCGTGGCCTGGCATCGGCGTATCGAATGCATGCGGCGAAACAGGCACTCGGTAGAATTTCTCCAACGGTATACAGGTTGAATATACGCAGTTGCAGGGGGTAAACTTGAGCGTAACCCCTGCAATACGTGTGTATTGCAGGGGTTTGGGCTGGTTAGGATTATTCTTGCTTAGATATAGAGATGAGTGTATTACACGCGTACGCCGCGAGAGATTTCGCGCTCTTCTTTTAAAGATGTACTACGCTTGTAGTAATGTTTACACTCATAAACTTGAGTGCAATAAAGTATTGGATATATGATTGCCAAGTATCGGCACGTGCCGTATTTGACCATCCATATTGCACGCTAATAAAGGGAGGCCAGCGATGTCATCGACTCAAAAAAGAGCCATCCTGCAGGTGCGCATCCGCGAAGATGACAAGCAGCATGCCGAGCGCCTCTACGACGCCATGGGCACCTCGCTCGCCGAGGCCGTCCGCCTATTTGTCGCGCAGAGCATTTTGATGCGCAAACTCCCCTTTCAGCCAGTCGCCGTGCGCTCAAAGGACGGCACCGCCGCCTATGGATCGCTCAAAGCATATGGGGACCCCAATCGCCGCTCTGAGGAACGCAATGCCTGGATTGAATACCTTGCTACGGAAAGCGACGATTCGATTTTGGGTCCCGAGGAAGTAGATATCCATGAGTAGCACCATCATCGACGAGACCGTCATCCTACGCTACCTGCTTGACGACGACGAAGTTCTGTCACCACGCGCCGCTAAGGTCATCGCCACGCGCACCGCTCGTGTCTACCCCGAAATCATCACGCGCGTCGTGGTCACGCTGCGCGACGTCTATAAGGTTCCCCGCGTTGAGATTGCTGCGGCTATGAAAAGGCTGCTCGATGACGTCATGGTCGACGAGCCCACCGTTGTCGCCCTTGCCGTCAAACTCTTTGGCAAGACCCATATGGACTTTACCGACTGCCTCCTCGCAGCCCGAACCGCCATCTACAACGATGATGTCGTGAGCTTTGGCAAGCCCATCATCCAAGGCATGATCGACTACCGCCGCAAGCGCCAAACCGCAGCCGAAGCCCGCAGCCGAAGCACCGACGCCACTATCGACAAGCTCCGCCACCAATCCCGCCACTAACCGACAGACAACGGCATCGCCCTCCCTTCAGCCCCATCCCCTCCTAAGTTGCGGTGAAATAGTTCCTGGATTTAGGCTTATTCGAGCTTTTCAGGAACTATTTCACCGCAACTTTCTGTAAGGGCAGGTTTTAATACCGCCGAAAGGCCATTATCGACCGTTTGCCGATGTACCCAGCTCCGTTATAAGCCCCTGACCTGCACCGTCAAGCTTTTGGTCAGTTCATGGCAAGCTCCGACAGAATGAATATGCGATAGCTTGATGTCATTCATTCCCTCTCAATGCCCTGGGGTCGCCAATGAGTAACGATGACCGCTGTACTAAACCACAGGTAAAGCTATTCTTCTCGATATTCGAGGCTCATCATGACGGGCGCCTGTTTGTAGCTACGGAAAAATGGGATGAACGATGCGCCTACGCACTCATGAAAAAACAAATGATCGTTCGACTCTATAACCACGTCTATGCCGACCCTGCATATTGGAATGGACTTGGTATAGAAGGTCGAATTTTTCAGCTGGCATCCGCCATTGCGATCGTTGAACCGGATGCCGTGTTTTGCGGAGCAACAGCGGCACTGCTCTATGGCATCGGTTCTGCACACACGCTTCTCGACAAGGTGCAAGTGCTGTTGCCGCGTTCTACCAGGCGTGATACGTATGAATTCGTTGAGTATCGTCGCTGGCGGGCGGGCGAAGTGTGGCAGCTCGGTCCGTTTACGCTGACGGATCCGTATCGAACGGTTGTCGATATCGCCCGAACGACCGCGTTTCGCTATGCGCTAGGTTATGTCGATGGCTTGGCCCGTGAGTACGATGTCGAGCGCGAAGAACTGCGGGCATACGCGCAGGCCAATTGCCGAGGGCTGCACGGCATCGCGCGTGCGTTTGATGTTTTTGAGTATATGGACGGTCAATCGGACAACGGTGGCGAATCGGAGGCAAGGGCGGCGATGATTCTTGCCGGCGTCACCACGCCCGAACTACAGGTTGAGATAACACGGCCGGGGAACGCCGGCTACTATCTGGCCGACTACGGATGGCAGATGCCGAACGGCTCTTGGATGCTTGCCGAACTTCATGGACTAGGCAAGTTTGAGGACGATGCTCAAAATGATCCGGAACATACTGCAGCAAAGACCTATCGAGCTGCCCTCATACGCGACGCAAACCTTCGCGCCATGGGTCATAACGTCATACATTTCAAGCTGTCAGACACCTACGATGTCGAAGCATTTGGCGCCATGATGCGCGGCTATGGTATTCCGACAACAAAACCTTACGCCGACTCCTGACCAACGGCACGCATCTTCTCGACAACAGAACCTAACATCGGCCCAACCAACTCGGCCTCAATAAGTTGCGGTGAAATAGTTCCCGAATAACCCTTAAAAGCCCAAAACCAGGAACTATTTCACCGCAACTTAGGTGGAGCGCGGGGCGGACTCGATTCCCGTCACCCCGTACACTTACGAAAATGGCTCTGGTCCCAGAAGGAACCAGAGCCATTCATCTATCTTATGGAGCGGGCGACGGGAATCGAACCCGCGTCATCAGCTTGGAAGGCTGGGGTTCTACCATTGAACTACGCCCGCAAGATATGGTCGGGACGACAGGATTTGAACCTGCGACATCCTGCTCCCAAAGCAGGCGCGCTACCAAACTGCGCCACGTCCCGAAGGTGTTGAGCAGCTAAGGTCTAAACCTTGCGTGTCCCAAAGCGAAGGAAATTATAGGGGAGACTCCCCGCCTGTGCAAGCATTGATGCCTTAGCTCCTCGAATGTGCAACAAAACGACTATGGAGCAGACCGATCACAAAGGCAACTACGGCGACCGGCGCCCACGCGGCACCGATGTCTGCCAGCGGCAGCACATCAAACGGTAGCCACGCTCCCGCAAAGAACGCATCGCGGACCGAGGTGATCACGCTCTGCACAGCGACTACGCCGCCGACCCAGACCCACACCTGCGGATGAGCGTCGCAAAAGCCGTGCACCAGGCCCATAAGCACCAGCACGATGGCAACGGGGTACAAAGCGTTGAGCATGGGCACCGAGAACATAAGGATCACGTCGAGGCCCACGTTGGAGAGCACGCACGAAAACGCTGCGAACACAAAGGCGAGCACAGCAAAGGGACGGCGCATGGCCTCCTCAGAGGCCTCCGCTCCCCCTTCGACCACATACGTCTCGCAGAAGTAACGCGAGCAGCAGCTGATGAGGCCGATGCACACGTTCATGCAGGCGAGGAAGAAGATGGCGAAGACCACGACCGTGCCAGCAAGCCCAAAATGCATGGAGGCCGAACGGGCGAGGATGGCGGCGCCGTTGGTAGCGTCGGGCATCACGGTGCCGAGCTGCATACCGGCAAGGCCCAAGCCGCAGTAGATGATGGCCATGAGCACGCCGGCGATCACACCGGAGCGCGAAATTTCAAAAGCGACGCGCTTGTCATCGGTGACACCCAACTCGTGGATGGTCTCGGCGATGATGATGCCGAAGGCGAGCGACGCGAGCAGGTCCATGGTCTGATAGCCAGTCAGAAAGCCCTGCACGGCGGCGCCCGCATCGTAAGGAGCCTGAGGCGCGGCAGCCGGTCCCAGCGGCGAGATCACGGCAGCACCCACGACCAGCACAATGAGCGCAATGAGTGCGGGGCCCGTAATGCGGCCGAGCACGCGTGTGATGACACCCGGGCGCAGCGTGAGCGCAAACGCGACGACAAAGAAGCCAACGGCAAACACCAGGCGAGCCGTACCGAGCGAGACGCCCCCGGGTAGCAGCGGCACCAGCATCTCGAAGGCCGTGGAACTCGTACGCGGAATGGCCAGGCACGGGCCAATGGCCAGATACACCGCCGCGACAAAGAACTCGCCAAACTTGGGGTGCACGCGGCCGGCAAGCTCGCGTGCCGTTCCGGCAAGCGCCACGGCGATAAAGCCCATGACGGGCAGGCCGATGGCGACAATCAGAAAGCCGAGCATGGCGACCGGCGTGGCAGAACCTGCCTGCAGCGCCAGCAGTGGCGGAATAATGAGGTTGCCGGCACCAAAGAGCATCGAGAACAGGGCGATGCCGACGGTGACGACATGGTCGGAGCGCAGACCGCGCGAGGCGGATGAAGCCATGGGACCACCTTTCGGGTCGAAACTAAAACGGAACGGGCAAAAGACCCGTCCCGCAAGTATATACGCTTTAGCAGGCTAAATCGCGCAAAGCGTCAATCGCGGTATCGACTTCCTCGTTCGTGTTGAAATACCCAAACGAGAAGCGGACGACGCCCTGGCGCTCGGTCCCCAATGCACGGTGCATGAGCGGAGCGCAATGGGCGCCGGGGCGCGTCGCAATCCCCCACCCTTGCATGAGTGCATCCGAGATCTCGGCCGAATCGATATCGCCCACGTTGAGCGACACGATCGCAGAGCGCACGGGCTGGTCAAACGCACCGTAGAGCGCAATGCCGGATATTTCGCGAACGCCGGCGAGGAAGCGCTCGGCAAGCGCGCGCTCACGCGCCGCAATCGCCTCGACCCCACCCTGGGTCTCGATAAAGTCGAGACCAGCGGAAAGGCCGGCGATGCCGTGACCGTTGAGCGTGCCCGCCTCAAGGCGCGTGGGCCACCCAAGCGGCTGCAGCGTATCGAAGCTGTGCACACCCGTGCCGCCCATGGCCCACGGAGCCACGTCAATGCCCTCCGCCACGACCAGGCCGCCGGTGCCTTGGGGTCCCATGAGCCCCTTGTGGCCGGTAAAGCATACGACGTCGAGCCCCATGGCCTGCATATCGATATGCGCCGTGCCGGCAGACTGCGAGGCATCGACGATCACAAGCGCACCCGCGGCATGTGACAAGGCCGCCACGCGCGCAATGTCGACCGCGTTGCCGGTCACATTGGAAGCGTGCGTCACCACCACGGCACGCGTACCGGGCGTGACCAACCGCTCGAGCTCGTCGTAGTCGAGCGCGCCGTTCGCGTCGCAGCCCGCATGCTCAACCGTCACACCCTGCTCCGTCGCCAAGCGATTGAGCGGACGCAGCACCGAGTTGTGCTCAAGCACCGTCGTGACCACGCGGTCACCGGGACGCACCACGCCATTGATGGCGGTGTTGAGCGCAGCCGTGGAGTTGGGCGTAAAGCACACATGGTCCGCCCTCGGGCAGCCCAAAAGGCGCGCGAGCTTGGTACGGCAAGCGTGAATCGTACGAGCGGCATCGAGGGCACCCGACGTGGCACCGCGCCCGGCATTGCCGAGCGAGCACATCGCCTGCGTCACGGCATCGATGACCGTCTGAGGCTTGTGCATGGTCGTCGCCGCGTTATCCAGGTAGATCATCGCACGACCTCCCACATATCAATCACGGTATAGCCCTCGGTAGGAACGCCCGCCGCGGCGAGTTCGCCGCGCAGCAGCTCCTCATCGGCAGGCAACGCCTTCCACGCCAGACCACAGCCGGCAGCGACCTCCCCGGGCACGGGAATCGTTCGCCCGGGAAGGCCGCGCTCGATGCACAGGGACTCGCAGCCCATGGCGGCCGCCGTGGTGGGAAACGTGATGACAAGCGCCGGGCGCTTCTCCCTCATGGCAACTCCAACCAATACGCTACGGGCGCACGACGCGCACGGCCTGCTCCATCTTCTCCACGATCACGTACATGTTGGTGACCTCGCCCACCGCAAGCTGGTCTTTAATGCCATAGTGGTCGAGGCAGGTACCACAGGTGAGAATCTCGACACCCTGCTCGGCCAGGCCCTTCAGGTCGTCGAGCACCGGCGAGCCCTCAACGGTGAGCTTGGCGCCGCCGTTGTAGAACAGCATGGTCGCGGGCAGCTCCTCCTGCTGCGTCACGGCAAAGATAAACGCTTTCATGAGCTTGTGGCCCAGCTCGTCGTCGCCACGGCCCATGCAGTCGGTGTAGACGGAAATGACGAGCCTGCCCTTGCCGGCGCTGGCATCACAGAAGGCAGCGCCATCCTGCTCGGGATCGGCCATGGCAATGGCGCCAGAGGTCGCCACGGTCACGTGCCACTCGGCGTCAGAAACCTTCTCGACCGAGGCCGTGCAGCCCTTCTCCTGCGCCATCTTGGAGATGTTCTTGACGGCGGTCTCGTTGTCGACCGAGGTCACGACGGCGCCCTCGCCATCGAGCTGCTTCAGAGCTTTGAGCGTCTTGACGACGGGCAGCGGGCAGGCATCGCCCATGGCATTGACTTCAATCTTGGTAGACATAGCAAATTCCTTTCGAAAGAGCCGTTCTAGAGAACGGCAAACAGTTACATAAACGTGCGGGCTAGCGAACAACGCGGACGGCAGGACCGCCCGGCTCCGCCTCGCACACGCGCCCGACAACGGCCGCGATGCGCCCCTCGGCATGCAGGCGACGCGCAAGCTCATCCACATCGGCAGCAGGCGCTGCGATGAGCAGGCCGCCCGAGGTCTGCGGATCGTACAGCGCATCCAGCATGCCCGGCTCCAGGTCATCGTCGGCCGCCACGCGCGGGCCAAAGAAGTCCTGGTTGCGGTAGGAGCCAGCGGGGATAATGCCCAGACGCGCCATGTCGAGCACCTGGTCAAAGAGAGGCACCGCCCCCGACGCAAGCTCAATCTGCACGCCCGAGCCCTCGGCCATCTCGCACGCATGCCCAATCAGGCCAAAGCCCGTAATGTCGGTGCAGCCGTGAAGTTCGAGCCCCTCGGCCAAACGGATCGGGGCCTCGTTGAGGGTGCGCATAGAATCAAACATCCGGCTGGCCTCGTCCTGCTCGATGAGCTCGCCCTTAATGGCCGTGGTGATAATGCCCGAGCCGATCGCCTTGGTCAGCAGTAGGACATCGCCCACGCGCGCGCCGCTGTTGGCGAGCATGCGGTCGAGCGAGACAAAGCCGCTCACGGACAGGCCGTACTTGGGCTCGTCGTCGTTGATGGTGTGGCCGCCCGCGATGGTGCAGCCAGCCTCGACGCACTTGTCGGCGCCACCCGCCAAAATCTGCCCGGCAACCTCAACACCCAGGCAATTGGGAATGCACAGCAGGTTCATAGCATGGCTCGGTCGTCCGCCCATGGCGTATATGTCCGACAGCGAGTTTGCCGCGGCGATCTGGCCAAACAGGAACGGGTCGTCGACCATCGGCGGGAAGAAGTCGATGGACTGCACGAGGCCCAAATTATCGCCAACACGGAAGACACTCGCATCGTCGGAGGTATCGAACCCCACGAGCAGGTTGTCGTTATGCACATTGGGTAAGTCGCCCAGGACCTGGGCGAGGGCTCCAGGAGCCAACTTAGCGGCTCAACCGCTCGCGGCAGTCATAGACGTGAGCTTCATCTGATCGTCAGGCATCGATACCCCCTCTCATCGGTCAATCATTTCCTCCCAGTATACGCATGAATGCAGGCCCACGGCCGATGCATTAATCGAGCGCCTGTGCGCGAATCGCCGCGCCGATGGCACCGGCAAAGCGGGCCTGGGGCGAGGTGGTCACCGGCGACCCCAGTAGCTCGCCCAACCGCTCCACCACGAAGGCGTTCTCGCACAGGCCACCGGTCAGGTAGTACGGGGCGCCCGCGGCCTGCCCGGCCATGGTCGCCACGCGCGAGACCACGCTGTCGATCACGCCACGCGCAATGTTCTCGCGCGGCTCACCGCGACCGATCAGGCTGATGACCTCGCTTTCGGCAAACACCGTGCACATGCTGCTGATCTTGGTGGGCTCGCCGGAACGCGCCAGGTCGGCCATCTGCTGCTGGGAAATGCCTAGGCGGTCGGCCATGATCTCCAGAAAGCGCCCCGTGCCGGCGGCACACTTGTCGTTCATGGCGAACTTGGCCACGCGGCCACTTTTAAGCTGAATGACCTTGGTGTCCTGGCCGCCCACGTCGATCACCGTGCCCCGCTCGCCAAACAGGCGCACGGCACCGACGCCGTGGCAGGTGATCTCGGTCACGACCCTGTGAGCATAGGGCACCGCGATGCGGCCGTAGCCAGTCGCGACCACGCGAACATCGTCGCCCGTCACGTCATAGCCGGCTGCGGCGAGTTCACCGCGTAGGCGCTCGGCCGCATCGACCGACGAGAACCCGGTGGGCTGCACGCACGCCCACGCCACCGAACCCTCCCCATCGACCACGGCAGCCTTAGCCGCCGTAGACCCGATATCGATCCCGATCCCTATCATGGCTCTCTCCTAATCAGCAAGAAAATCAAACGATCAGACACTGCTGCAACAACGGCCCTCTGGCGTCTGAGGTGCCCGAGATTCCGAGCGACAAGCCCGACGAAGCGTACTCAAGGTACGCGAGGAGGGTTGGAGCCGGAAGGTCGGGCGCCTCAGACGTCAGAGGGTTTCGATGAAGGCGGCGATGCGGGTCTCGATCTGGCCCATATCACCGTTGCTGTAGTCGGTCTCAATCTTCATGTACGGAATGCCCGCACCCTCGACAGCTTCCTGCATGCGTGCGCTCTCCACGTTAAAGGTATGGCACGCCTGGAGCACGCTCTCCACTACGCCATCGACGTGATACTTCTCGCACATGGCCAGCGTGTTTTCCATACGACCATCGTTGGGCGTCATGACCGAGCAGTTGATGTCCAGGTAGCGGTCGGCGATGGCACGCAGGATGTCGGGAGCCTCCGGATCGATCATCATGGCCGCCGTGCGCTCGCCCGAGCAATCGTCCATGCACACGACCACGCCGCCGTTGGACTCGATGGTGCGACCGATCTTGTTAATCACGCCGCCCACAGGGCAGCCGGTGATCAGGATGCGCTTGGCATCCGCCGCAACCGGGCGCTCGCCCGCGTCGTAGGCCTCGCGCAGCTTGGCGACCTTTTGCTCCAGCTGCTCCGTATAGGCCTCAATATCAAAGCTGAACGTACCGGCAAACATCGTGCTCATCAGGTCGACGCCGCTCATGGCCGCCGGCTGGTTAGCCTGCAACGCAAACATCTCGAGCTGGGCCGCACGCAAGCGGTTGCGACGACGGACGGCGGCGCGCAGGTCGTCGTCGGTAATCGTGATGCCGTAGAAGTTCTCGAGCTCCTCCTTGAGCAGGCGGCACTCCTCGTACCAGCCCTCACGCTCATAAGCGCGATCGCGGCCCTGCGGAAGATGCAGAATGTGCGTGCGCTTGAGCTCGTTGAGCAGCTCGTACATCTTCTTCTTGCCGTCGCAGGTGGTCTCGCCGATGATCATGTCGCTAAAGTACGTAAACGGGCACTTTTGCGAGTAGGCAAAGCCGTACGTCGATTTGATGAGCGGACACAGATTTGCCGGCAGCACCTTCTCGGCCTCGGGAATCACCTCATCGGACGTACCGCACAAGGCCACACTTGCAGCGCCCGCGGCATCGATAATCTCGAGCGGCGTGTAGCTGCACAGAAAACCGATCAGGCGATTACCGGCCTGCTTGTAATCCTTGACGCGAATAAACGCCGCCTTGCGCTGCTCGTTGAACTCCTCAAACGTGCTGGGCAACGGCTGCTCAATATTTTCCGACATATAACTCTTAAACCTTTTAACCAACCAAGGAAGCGGCTTTCCCAGGTGCCCGAGGTTGCCGTGAAAGAGGCCCGCCGCGTACTTTCGCACGCAAGCGACGGTTTGAACGGCAAGATCGGGTGCCTGGAAAAGCCGCCGGGACGGATAGCCCTAAATGGTTTCCAAGAAGGCCTCGATCCTGGTTTGCAGTTGGCCTGCATCCTCACCGGCGTAGTCGGTCGTGATGTGCATAAACGGAATGCCTGCCTCCTCGGCAGCCTTCTCCACGGCAAACGACTCCATCTCGTAGAGCGTGCAGAACTGCAGAGCCACGTCGACAATGCCGTCGGCATGCAGGTCCTTGGCCATCTGGACAATGTCCTTCATACGCTGGTCGTTGGGCGTAAAGACGGCGCAGTTGATCTTAAAGTAGCGCTCGGCGATAGCATCGAGCATCTCGTCAACCGTCTCACCGGACTCATCGACCAGGTCCTTGTAATAGCGCGAACCCGTGCAGGACTCCTCGCCCACCACAACGCCGCCGGCCTTCTCGATGAGGTTGAACAGCTTCCAGTTGGGCACAGCCATGGGCGTACCGGTGTACAGGATGCGCTTGGTCCCCTTGGGCGCCACGCCCTCGCCGGCCTCGACACGTTGCTCGCACTCAGCCGCCATATCGTTGATGGCTCCGGTCAGACGCGGCGTGTCGTCCATAAAGGCGGCCTGAACGGTCAGCAGGCTGTCGAGACCGCTGATGGGCGCTGGGTCGGCAGCGCGCGTGGCAGCGAGGCGCTGCAGGGCGCGGCGCTTCTCATTGACGGCGTGGATGGCGGCCTTCAGACGCTCGGGCGTAATCTTGACGCCACACTCTTCCTCGATCTTGGCGGCGAGCTTCTTGACCTCGGCCTTCCAGGTCACGAGCGTCGACTCGTCGTGCACGTTGGGAATATCCATGACGTACATGTTCTTTTGCGTGGCAAAGAACTCGTAGGCTTTCTTCTTGCCATCGCAGGTGTTCTCGCCCACCACCAGGTCACTCGACTCGATGTAGGGGCAGACCTCGCCCAGCTTAAAGCCGGCAAAGCTCTTGATAAGCGGACAGGTGTTGCGCGGCAGGTGCTCCTCGACCTTGTCCGTTGCCCAATCGGCGCCCGAGCACAGGCCAACGGGAATGCCGTCACAGGCAAGCACGATCTCCTCGGGCACGTACACGCAGAACGAACCGACGATCTTGGTGGCCTCGCCGGCCTCCTTCTTGTCGAGCATCTCCTTAATACGGCCGCTGTGGATGTTGCTGGCCACAAAGTCCAGGTAGGACGTGGACTTGGGGCGATTGTTCTGCGTCAAGAACATATCGCCGTACATCTGGCCCACGGCGCCCAGCAGCATGTCGTGGTCGGCAAGATTCATGCCGAGGCTCTCCCACATCGGATGGAAATCAAATTCTTCAGCCATGACGGTTCCCCTCTCGAACCAAATATGAATAGCTACGGTATTGCTGCACGGTGGGTGGCGAAAACCCAGCCGCGCCTAAACCCGGAATTTTGGGGAACCTGCCTTGCGTTCGGTTATTTAGCTGCGTGTCGTCTCTCCCGGAGCCGTGAACATACCTGCTCATATGCGACTCCGAGCCATATACAGGGCGCGCGCGGCAACGCGGCGAATGTATGTCGTCTGCGGCATGTGCGCACCCTCCTTTACAAGTTGAGGTCAACTATATCAACGGTCATCGACCATGCGAACACCGTTGACATTCGTACGACAGCGTCGTGTTCCGTCATTCAATAAATTATTATCTTGATTGATAAGAGTTTGTCATCCCTCATTCGGTGAACGGCAAAAACAAAGCCGCCGAGGCTTATATCCCCCGACGGCATTACCCGGCGCTATCGACAAACCAAATGAATCCTGCTCGCATCAAAATGCATGCGCAAGGTCTCCCCCGCCTGTGGCAACTCCTCTACAGGTACGCCCACCTTGTTGACCTTCCACTGCAGGCGAGTCGGCGCATCGGTACGTGGCACATCCAACAGCACCAAGCGCTCAAAACGCGAATCGCTCACACGGGCCACGTGCAAATCGTAGCTGTTGCGGCCCCGTTCGGCACGGTTGTCAACATGGAAGTAACTTGCACGAATCCCCAGGTACGCCACATCATCGGGGACCTCGCGGCCCACGTTAAAGGTCATGCCCCAATCGAGGGCCTCAACTTCTTCGTAGCCGATCTTGCGCGCACGGCTCGTGTTCTTGCAGCCCGTCAGGCGCAGCGCCGCCAGTGTCTGCGGGCGGCGAACTACGTCCTCGACAGAACCAATCTCCTCAATGTGCCCGCTATGCATCACGCAGATGCGTTGGCACAGGCGGCACGCTTCGTCGATGTCGTGGCTCACGTAGAGCACGGTGCGGTTGCACACGTCGAACAGGTCGAGCATGTTCTGCTCGAGCGCGCTCTTAAGGTAAGCATCGAGCGCGCTCATGGGCTCGTCGAACATAAAGATGCCCGGGTGCGCCGCCACCATGCGCGCGAGCGCCACGCGCTGCTGCTGGCCGCCCGAGAGGCGCGCGGGATAGCGATCGGCAAAATTGGCCAGACCGAAAATGCTCAGATAGCGCTCGGCGAGCGTTTTGCGCGCGGCGGCGTCACCCGCGTCCTTTACACCGGCGCATACGTTATCGGCCACCGTCATGTTGGGAAACAGCTGATAGTTTTGGAACAGCAGGGCACACTTGCGCTCCTGGGGCGACAGGTTGATACCCGCCGCCGAGTCAAAGAAGGTCACGCCGTTGACGACGATCTCGCCCTCGTCGGGCGTCTCCACGCCGGCAATGCAACGCAAGGTGCAGCTCTTGCCACAACCCGAGGCGCCCAGCAGCGCCACGCGCTCTTCGCCGGCCTCAAGCTGCATGTCGAGAGTGTACCCCGGATAGCGCTTTTTGATAGCCAGAACAAGCGACATGGCTTATCGACCTCCCTTTGCGACCGTGTCATCGCGCATAAGCTCGGCCAGCGCCTCGCGATCGATACGCAGTGCATCGCCGCCGACTGGGTCGAGCGAATCGGTCTGGCCGCCCAGCTGCTTGGCCTGCTTGCGCTCTGCGCGGGACAGGCCGCGCTCACGGTACTTTTGCGAATGCGCCGTGTACATATTGATGAACAGAATGACCAGGAAGCTGAACACGATTACGACGATGACCCAAAAGAGCGCCACCGACGTGTTGCCGCCCATCCACTCAAAGTAGATGGCGATGGGGATGGTCTGGGTAATGCCAGCGTAGTTGCCCGCAAAGAACAGGGTGCAACCGAACTCGCCCATCGCGCGGGCAAAGGCGAGCACCGTGCCGGCGGCAATCGAGGGCCAGCCAAGCGGCATCATAAGCTTGGTAAAAATGCGACGCTCGGACCATCCCAGGGTTCGCGCGGCGTCGAGCATCTGCGTGTCGAGGCTCTCGAAGGCTCCGAGCGTCGTGCGGTAGACCAGCGGAAACGACACTACCACGGCAGATATCACCGCCGCGGGCCAGGTAAAGACGATCGAGATGCCGTGCGCGATGAGCCACTGGCCCACCCCGGTCGAGCGGCCAAACAGCATGAGAAGCAGAAAGCCGCAGACCGTGGGCGGCAGCACCATAGGAATCGTAAAGACCGAATCGAGCAGGCCCTTGATGCGGCTCGAGGTACCCATAGTCTTCCACGCGGCGAACAGGCCCAGCGCAAAGGAGATCAGCAGGGCAAGGCCGCTCGTTTTAATGGACACCCAAAACGGGCGATAGTCGATGTCGCCCAAAAAGGAGGCCAGAGAGGTCAAGGGCCCCCGCTCATCCCGCAACACGGCAGACGATGCCTCTACCATTTGAGCGCTATCAAGCCAACGCGCGCCGCCCTTGGCATCACCCGAGGCTGATGCAATCACCACATAGCGGTCCCCATCCGTACCACGCTCGTCAAAGCCATAGGTATACCCGCCGGTATCAAACGTTGTTTCCGCCGTGACATACCAAGGAAGATCCACGTCCCCTAGCTGCGCACCTCCCATGCAGTTTGAGCTGTCGAGCTCACAGACGAGGGCTTTGAGACCCGATACGCACTCGTTGTCCTGCGGATCCAATCCAAACTTCTCGACCGCCTTGGGCGATATCCACACCACAACGCGATCGGCAGCAGGCGCCGCTACAAGGTCCACGTCCTCGTCAACGGGAAACCGGTAGCCCTCAGGCTGGCCCTCCATGGCACGAGCGGTCCCCTTGGCCAACCGCTCAAAACCCTCGATCCCATAGGAAAGCCCATGAGCGGTCGCAGCAACCTGGGCCCCGTCCTCAGCGTCCCCAGCAAACGCAAATCCCGGCATCCAGCAAAGCGCGAAGGTCAAAGCACAGGCGACAAGCATGCGGAATCTATTAAGCACGAAAAGCTCCAAGCGAATACAAGGACGGAGTGAAACACAAAACGATGGAATTATCGCGCCAAGCCGCACTACGCGGAAAGCTCAAAGCCGTACTTAGCCCAAATCTTCTGAGCCTTCTTGTTGGACAGGCAAAAGTCGATGAACGCCTTAGCCTCGTCGGCATGTTCGGAGCTCTCGGCAACGGCGCCCGGATACACGATGGGCTTGTGCGAGTCCTCGGGACACACGAACGCCTCCTCGATGCCGTCGTAGCGGAAGATATCGGAGCTGTAGACAAAACCGGCCACGCAGTCGCCTGTGGACACATAGGCGGCAGCGGTACCAACTTTGTCGGCCAGTGCGACCTTGTCGGCGATCTCGGGAGCATACTCGCCGTCGTCGCCTTCGGTGCCGGTGTAGAGGCCCACGGAAGCCAACGCCTGGTTGGCGTACTTGCCGGCGGGGACGGTCTTGGCGTCGCCGATGGCGATCTTGCCGTCCAGGTTCGCGACGCCGGCGATGGCCTCGATCTTGGTGTCGGAGCCCTCAGCGCGAATGATCACAAGATCGTTGACGAACATATCCTCACGCGTGTCGGCATCGACGAGCTCGACGGCCTCGGCGTCGTCCATGGTGCCCTTGGAAGCGGTGATGAGCACGTCGACCGTGGCACCGGCGCGCATCTGCTCAACGAGGTCGCCAGACGCCTTAAACTGCGTGTCGGCAAACGTGGTACCGGTCTGCTCGGTGTAAAGCTCCTGAACCTCGGGCAGAGCCTTCTCGAGCGAGTTGGCGGCAAAGACCTGCAGCTCGACAGCTTTCTTGGAAGATGCCTTAGCAGAACCGGCATCGGAGCCAGTCGGCTCAGACGTCTTGTTGCCAGAGCAGCCGGCAAGGCCAAGGCCGGCAGCGGCGACAGCAGAGAGCGAGACGAATCCGCGGCGAGAAACCATATCGAACATGTTCAACCCTTTCGGACCTTATGCCCGGGTACCCCACCGCGGGCTTTATTCTGTAATTAGATTATACTTCGGTGCGAATAATGATTATGAGAAATTATTCTCGTCTGAGAATATAGTTTCAAGCATGCCTACAGAATGCCGTCCCCTTGGGCGCAAATAAAAGGCGGAGCAGCCGTTCAGGTCGCTCCGCCGCAGGTAAACCGCTTAGTTGGTATGTCCGCCGCCCGCTGTCATCTGAGCCGCATGCTCCAGCTGGTCCGCTATGGCCTCCCAGCTTTCGCGAGCGGCCTTCGTAGAACCGGGAAAGTTTACGACAAGTGTATGACCTCGTTGCATGCAAATAGCGCGCGAGAGCATGGCGCGGCGCGTCTTGGTCATCGAGTACGCACGGATCGCCTCGGCAATACCCGGCACCTCGCGATCGCAGACGGCACGCGTCGCCTCGGGCGTCACATCGCGCATCGAAAGCCCCGTGCCGCCGCAGGTGAGCACGACATTGGCGTGGCACTCATCGGCGGCTTCCACAATGGCATCACCGATCTCGCTGACGTCGTCGCGCACGACCAGATGTGAGACGACCGTCCAGCCCTGCGCCTCGATAAGTTCCTCGAGTGCGGCTCCAGCCTCGTCCTGGGCAAGGTCCCGCGTATCCGAACACGTCACGATCGATATCTTCAGCTCCATAGCATTCCTCCTACAACACGGCGCCCTCAGGCAGGTCGACACGCACAACATCCACGATGTCGCCCGCCTTGAGCTCGCACGGACCTTCGTCAATACGCAGCAGGCAGTTGGCCCGCTGCATAGTGCCGAGCAACGCCGAATTCTGCGTCTTGGCCTCGGTCACCAACAGCTCACCGGTCTCGGGGTCGCGCAAAACCGTGGCGCGATCGAAGAAGCGGCGATGCTGTCGCTTTTTCACGCCGTGCGTGAGCATCGCCTGCTGCACGGGACGCGCCCCCTCGGCAAAACCGCGCATCTTGCGGATCGCCGGGCGGGCGAGCATCTCAAAGCCCACATACGCCGCCGCGGGATTGCCCGAAAGCCCCAGATACGGCTTGCCGCCGAGCAGCCCAAACGTGATGGCCTTGCCCGGACGCATCGAGATGCGGTCAAACAGCACCTCGCCCTCGCGCTGGACCAGCGCCGTCACGTAGTCGTAGTCGCCTGCCGAGGCGCCACCGCTCGTAATGACAAAATCGCACTCCTGCACGGCACGATGCACCAGCTCGGCAATCGCCCGCTCATCATCGGGCGCAATGCCGTAGAACACGGGCTCGGCGCCGGCATCGAGCGCCTCGGCCATCAACGCCGACGAGTTGGAGTCGCGAATCTGCCCGCGCGCCGGCAGCTCGTTCGGCGCGACCAGCTCCGTGCCCAGCGAGATGATGCCCACGCGCGGAGCGGCATGGACCTTCACGCTCGCGTAACCGGCGCTCGCCAGCAAGCCAGCGCCCGCCGGAGCCACGACCTCGCCGGCGTGCATCACAACATCGCCAGCATGGGCCTCCTCGGCGGCAGAGCGAACGTTCTCCCCCACCTTTGTCGGCGCCGAGAACCTCGCACGCGAGCCCTCGTTGCCATCGCCGTCGAGCACATCAACGATCTCGTATTTCACAACGGCATCGGCACCTTCGGGCACCGGCGCGCCCGTCATGATGCGGACCGTCTCGCCCGCGCCAATTGTGCCCTCAAACACATGGCCCGCGGCCTCGTGTCCGATAACGTCGAGCGTCACCGGCGCCTCACCAGATGCCTGCGCCAAATCCGCCGAGCGCACGGCATATCCGTCCATAGCGCTGTTGGCAAACGGCGAGATGTCGATATCGGCCACCGCGTCCTCTGCCAAGGGAAGACCGGCGGCCTGCCACACGGGAATCTCGACAACTCCGGTGCGATTCACGTGCGACAAGACGATCGCCTGTGCGTCCTCCAACGGAATGAGTTTCTCTGCCATATACACCTCTAGCATGCAACGGCGCACATCACGGGCGCCGATTCTTTATGTTTATCTCAGTATAATCCCGCGCCGCACGACGGCGACACGGCCCGTGCCCACGAATACACCTGTCGGTAACGGACGGCGAAACAGAACCAAAACCAACCAGCCGGTTTGTCACGTTTGGCACGTTCTATAATGCTCGTGTTGCAACCCAAAAGAGGAACGTATGGCTTTTACCGACAAACCCGAAAGCGCAAACGAGGCGCAGGATCATTCCCAGTCGCTCGACGACGGCGGCTTTTTCTCCCTTAATGACGTCATCATGGCAGGCAGGCAACAGCTCACCCGCTCCGAGCATCTCTTGGCTGCCGACACGCGCCGCAACGCCCGCAACCTACTCGCGAGCGCCAAGTTGCTCGCGCTCGTCGTCATCGTCTCGCTCGCCATGGGCGTTGCCGCTTGGGCGTTTTTGGCCTCGCTGAATATCGCGACCGACTATCGCGAGCACCATGAGTGGATTTACGCGCTGCTCCCCGTTGTGGGCGTTGCCACCGCATGGGTGTACAAAAACCACGGCCTCGCCGCCAAGCGTGGCAACAACCTGGTCATCGACTCCGCTCTGGGCACACGCCTCATCCATATGCGCATGGCCGTCCTCACCTTCGTCTGTTCCACGCTCACGCACCTAACGGGCGGATCGGCCGGTCGCGAGGGAGCCGCGGTGCAGATTGGCGGCACCATCGCCAGCAACATCTCGAACCTCGCCCACCTCAAAAAGCATGACCACCACGACCTCATGCTCGCCGGCATCTCGTCGGCCTTTGGAGCCGTATTCGGTTCGCCCCTTGCCGGAGCTTTCTTTGGCATGGAGATGTGCTTTATCGGCAAGATCGACTACACCGCGGGCATCTACTGCCTGGTCGCCTCGTTTACCGGCTACTTTACATCACTCGCCCTGGGTACCGAGTACGAAGTGAATGTCATCGCCAGCGTCCCCGACATGACGCCGCGGACGGTTGCCATCGTTGTTATCAGCGCCATTATCTTTGGTCTCACCGCGCGCCTCTTTGCGTGGTCGGTTCGAACCGTCAAGAACCTGTACGGTCGCTTTATCACCAATTACCTCATTCGCGCACTTATAGGCGCACTCGTGGTGCTCGCGGCCTACGCGATGCTCGACGCCTGGGACTACGCCGGCCTTTCCACGTGGCTTTCCGGCGCCGGATTTGCAGGCAACACCACCCTGGCGGACGCAGTCATCAAGTTGGTCGTCACAGCGCTTACCCTGGGCGCGGGCTTCCAAGGCGGCGAGGTCACGCCCCTGTTTGGCATCGGTGCGGCACTCGGTGGCTGGATCGGTTGCCTTACCGGGCTCGACCCCAGTTTTCTGGCGGCTCTCGGCATGCTCGGCGTGTTCTGCGCCGGCCTCAACGTGCCCATCACCACCTGCATGATGGCCATCGACCTGTTCCACGGCACGGCCGCCGGGTTCTTTGCCATCGTGGCCTTTATCAGCTACCTAACCGGCGGACACCGCGGCGTGTACCCCGCCCAGCGCATCATCTCACCCAAGCGCCGTTCGCTTATTGTGGATGAGGGCGGTACGGTAGCGGATGCTATCGAGCGCCACAACGACCTGATAGAGTAGACGTTAGTATTCGCCGTGCAGCCACAATCGGGGGCAATTCGACCTGAGCGCGACCGCACTGTCATGTCACACGCCGGGAGTCGCCCCATGCACGCAACTGATTTTGGTCGCACGCTCATCATCGCCAACCCAGCCGCCCAGTCGGGTGCGGCGCGCGAAGTTGCCGAGCGCCTGCAACGCTTTTTGGACATGACTGCACGCGCATCCCAGTTTGACTTGGTACTGACCGAGCGCATGGGGCATGCCAAGGAACTTGCCGCACAGGCCCAGGGCTACCGCACCGTTATCGCTCTTGGCGGCGACGGCGTGATCCACGAGGTCGTCAATGGGCTTATGAAGCAAAAGCAGGACGCCCGCCCCGCCCTTGCCGTCCTGCCCGTGGGCTCCGGCAACGATTTTGCCCAAACGCTCGGTATCGACGATTTCTCCGGCAAGGATTTTGGCGCGCTGCTCACCTGCGAGCTGCAACGTCAGGACATCGGGCGCATTCGCTCATGGAACCCCGCAAGCGGTAGCGGCGAGGCGACGGTCGAGTATTATGACCAGACGCTTTCGGTCGGCATCGATGCCGCCATCGGCCTTGGCACCACCGAGCTGCGCAAACAGACCGGCTTGACAGGCGCGCCGCTCTACACCCTCTCGGGACTTGAGCAGTTTGGTCTGCGCTATCGCAACTACCCCATGACAGTCAGCTTTGACGGCGCGCCCGCCGAGCGCGTGCGGGCGATTATCATGGCGATTCAGCTGGGCCCCACCTATGGCTCGGGCTATCGCATCTGCCCCGATGCCGACCCCTGCGACGGCATACTCGATGTCTGCTACGCCTGCGGCCCCGTCCCCCGCGCCGTTGCCCTGCCTATGTTCCTTTCGGCCAAAGACGGCCACCACACCAAGCTTCCGCCGGTACGCATGCGCCGCTGCCGCCATGCCGAGCTCACCTTCGAGCAGCCCGATTACCCCATCCAGGCCGACGGCGAGCCCATTGTCGCCTCGCGCATCGAGGTTGACGTCCTCGGCAGCGCCCTCCAAGTTTGGCACCCCGCCCGCTAGCAAGGCCAGTGGAGCAATCGACTACTCGTCGCTGCCCGGCTTGCGACGGTTAGCCTTTTTGATGGCATTGAAGTGCTTGTCGTTGAGCCTGCGCTGGCGGGAGCGCTGAGGCACCTTGGTCTTTACGCGTCGGCGCGGCGGACGCCCACGACGCTCAAGCTCGGCGCGCAGCTTACGCAGGCAGCTCGAGCGATTTTGGAACTGACTGCGGCTCTCGCGCGCCGTCACGGTAATCCCCGAAGGAATATGCTTCATGCGCACCGCCGAGTCCGTCGTGTTCACACCCTGGCCGCCCGGACCCGTCGCGCGAAACACCTGTACCTCGCAATCGCGCGCCAGCTCCTCGGCCGCCATCGCGGCATAGCGCGCATACTCGCGCCATCCCATCTTGTTCTCATCCATATCAACACCTCCCCTCATACAAAAAAATGTGACAAAGGGACAGTCCCTTTGTCACATCGCATACCAATCGCTTGTGTTTCGCGCTTAGGCGAAGGTGATCTCGCCGTTCTCGCAGTCCATATCGGCAATGCGAGCCAGGCTCTCAACGCGGAAGCCGCGCTCGCGGAGCTTATCGCCACCGCCCTGGAAGCCCTTCTCCACCGCAATGCCAATGCCAGCAACCTCGGCACCCGCGGCCTCACAGATCTTGATAAGACCCTCAAGCGCGCAGCCGTTGGCCAGGAAGTCGTCGATAATCAGGACCTTATCGCCCTCGGACAAGAAACGCTTGCCCACGATAACCGGGTACTCCTTCTGTTTGGTAAAGGAGTAGATGGTCGTAGCATACTGCTCGCCGTCGAGGTTAATGGACTGGGCCTTCTTGGCAAAGACCACCGGCACGCCGCCAAAATGCTGAGCTGCGATGCAGGCCATGCCAATGCCCGAAGCCTCGATCGTCAGGATCTTGTTGATCTCGACGCCCTCGAACAGACGGGCCCACTCAGCGCCCATGTGATCGAACAGCTCAACGTCGCACTGGTGGTTGAGGAAGGCATCAACCTTAAGGACGTTACCGGCCTTTACGATGCCGTCATGGCGAATACGATCCTCAAGCTCCTGCATGGCGCAACCCCTTCTCGCGGCAACGATACCGCGCGATTAATAAACGTTGTTCGATAGTCTACCACGGACCGACCCCCGCCCGTCCCACAAGCCACATCGCACCACAAACCAGTCTTTTTGGGACGGCGCGAATCGTGGCAGACAGCCTCCCAACACGCTAATGGCGGGCGCGCATCTTCACCAAACGCACCATGGCGAGCGCAAAGCCCACAGCGGCCACAGCCATGAGCACGTAGAACACCGAGCGAAAGCCGAATAAGAACACATCCGGACGGCCTGCAACGAAACTGGTCACGGCCTCGCCCATCGCCACGCTCATCTGCCCATACAGGATATGCGACGCCGCCGTAATGCCCACTGCCATGCCAGCGTAGCGCGCCAAACTGCCCAAGCTGCCAGCAAAACCGAGCGCTTCGCGCGGAGCCGAGCCCATGTACAGGGAGTTATTGGGGCTCTGGAAAATCGACGTGCCGCACGACATAAACGCGACACAGCACACGATCACAGGGATGGAGGAGTGCTCGTCGAGCATGCTTACCGCAAAGAGACCGCATACGTACACACCCAGGCCGACCGCCGTGGGACCCTCGCAGCCAACACGGTCCGAAACCGTACCCGAAAGCGGCCCGATAAAGGCATTCACCATCGGCAGCGCCAAAAAGAGCAGTCCGGAAATATCGGAGCTAAAGCCATGGGCATCCTGGAAATAGAACGGCAGCACAAACTCAGATGCACCGATGCCGATAAACACAATAAGCATGCATGCCAAGTTAATCGTAAAAGCCGAACTCGCAAAGCAGCGACGCGTGGCCTCCGCCAGCGACATGGGGCGCTCGCCGGCCTCCGGCTTAACATGCGGCAGTGTGTAAAGCCCCACGATAAGCGAGATGACGCCAATGGGCAGGTTGATGAGGAAGATGCTCTCCCAGGGAAAGCTTGCCACCAACATGCCGCCGAGCACGGGACCACACATCATGCCGAGGGCCACGAAAGTCGCGAGGATACCCATGGCACGACCGCGCTCGCGCGCCGGAAACGACTCGGTGATGATACCCATGTTGTTAGCCATGGCCGCCGCGCAACCGACTCCCTGAACAATACGTGCCAGGATAAGAACCTCGAGCGAGGCCGAAAGGCCGCACAGCAGCGAGCCGACCGTAAAGACGATGACGCCCAACTGGAATACGCCCACCTTGCCGCGCACGTCGCCCAGACGGCCAAACGGCAGCATAGCCACGCATGTCGCAAGCAGATACACCGAGCTCACCAGCTGGATGCGGTCGAGGCCCACGCCCAGCTCCTTTTGCATCACGGGCAGTGCCACGGTCACGACGGTCGAATCCAGACACGCCATAAACGTCATGATGAGCACGGTAAACAGAATCGCCCATTTGTTCTTGCCATGGGTGTCGCCCTCTAGGGCAATGTGCTCGCGGCGCAGCTGCTCTGCGGTTTTCTCCATATCCATCCTTTCGAGTGGCGCAACACAAAAACGGGGCCCCAATCGCCTGCAAACAGCCGCGATTGGGGTCCCGCCTACGGAATCGGAACGTAAAGGTCGCCGAAGCCCTCTGTCGGCATCGGCGACTTATGCGAACGCTAGCCTAGCACTGCTCGAGAGCCTGCTCAAGGTCGGCAATCAGGTCGGCCGTGTCCTCGAGGCCGCACGACAGGCGCACCATGTCGGCGGAGATGCCACAGGCGATGAGCTCCTCATCGTTCATCTGGCGATGCGTGGCGTTAGCGGGATGCAGGCAGCAAGTGCGGGCGTCGGCCACATGCGTGGCGATCTGGGCGAGCTTGAGGCTCTTCATAAAGGTCTCAGCTGCCGCGCGACCGCCGTTAAAGCCAAAGCTCACGACGCCACAGGTACCGTTGGGCATGTACTTCTGAGCCAGGTCATAGTATTTGTCGCCCTCCAGGCCCGGATAGCTCACGAAGCGCACCTTGGGATGACTCTGCAGGAACTTGGCAACGGCCAGGCCGTTCTCGCAATGACGCGGCATGCGCACATGCAGGCTCTCGAGCGAGCTGTTCAGGAAAAACGCCGCCTGCGGGTTCTGCATGGGGCCAAGATCGCGCATGAGCTGCGCGGTGGCCTTGGTAATGAAGGCGCCCTCGCGACCAAACTTCTCGGCATAGGTCACGCCGTGATAACTCTCGTCGGGCGTGGTGAGACCCGGGAACTTGTCCGCATGGGCCATCCAGTCAAACTGGCCGTGGTCGACGATCACGCCGCCCAGGTAGGCAGCGTGGCCATCCATATACTTGGTGGTGGAGTGCGTAACGATGTCGGCGCCCCACTCAAAGGGACGGCACATCACGGGCGTCGGGAAGGTGTTGTCGACCATCAGCGGCACGCCGTGGTCATGCGCGGCCTTGGCAAAGCGCTCGATATCGAGCACGGCAAGGGCGGGGTTGGCGATCGTCTCGCCAAAGACGAGCTTGGTGTTGGGCTCAAAGGCAGCCTCGAGCTCCTCATCGGTGCAGTCGGGGGCAACGAACGTGCAGGTAACGCCCATGCGACCCATGGTATGGGCAAGCAGGTTGTAGGTACCGCCGTAGATAGCAGAGCTTGCGACCACATGATCGCCGGCACCGGCCACGTTAAAGATGGCGAGGAAGTTCGCAGCCATGCCCGAGCTCGTGAGCATCGCAGCAGTGCCGCCCTCCATCTCGCAGATCTTGGCGGCAACCAGGTCGCACGTGGGATTCTGCAGGCGGCTGTAGAAGTAGCCCGACTCCTCCAGGTCGAACAGCTTGCCCATGTGCTCGGACGTGTCGTACTTCCACGTGGTTGACTGGTAGATAGGCACCTGACGCGGCTCTGCATCGCCCGGGCGATAACCGCCCTGAACACACGTGGTACCGATGGTCTGCTCGCTCATATCCAACTCCCTTACTTGGGTTTTGATTTTATTCGGTTCACGATACCGCTACCCCGCACCCCTCTCAACCCATCCCGCCGATAGGTTATGAGACAAATAAATCAGGGGCATTCGTCTCAGCCTTAGGCATTTATTCGATGGATATACATGAGGCATACATGAAGCTCTCGATGATTACATGCCTCGTCACGGGTACCATAGGCGGGTACACCGTGACCAAGGAGACAACGATGAAGCAAATCGATACAGCCCAGCTCGACGCCGCCGCCTGTCAGGCTCAGGCTGCCGAGTACCACGCCCGTGGCTTTAATTGCGCGCAGGCCGTCGCCTGCACGCTCGCGCCCGCCGTCGGGCTTGACCCCCAAGTCGCCTTTACCCTCACCGAGGGCTTTGGCGCAGGCATGGGCGGCATGACCGAGACCTGTGGCGCCATCTCGGGCGCGGTGGCCATCATGGGCTTTGTGATGAGCGATGGCATGGAAAACCCCAAGACCAAGGGCCAGACCTACAAGCTGTCGCGCGAGATCGCCAAGCGTTTTGGCGAGAAGAACACGACGACCATCTGCGGCACGCTCAAGGGCATCGGATCGGACAAGGGTCCGCTCCGCAGCTGCCCCGGCTGCATCGACGATGCCATCGAGATCGCCTGCGATGTGCTAAAGCAGCTCGCCGAGTAAACGGCAGCGACATAAAACGACGGCCGGCGCGCTTGGAATCCATCCAAAAGCACGCCGGCCGTCGCCGTTAGAACTCGGCAAATTCGGGAGCGCCGACCTCAATCTCCTCGCGCCCCGCCATAAGCTCGCGCATCTTGGCGCAAAACGCTTCCTGCTCCCCCGCTTTAAACACCAAGTGAAGTGTCACGGCATCCGCGTAATCGGTATCCGAAACCTTGGCGCCCGAATCCTGCGCCAAGCGAAGCACCTGCTCATACTGTGGATAGGCTACATGCACGTCAACCGGCACGACACTCGTCATCTCAACGATCTGCCCGGCCTCCTGAGCCGCGGCCACCGCCGCCTGCGTCGCCGCGGTATAGGCGCGCACCAAGCCACCGGGCCCTAACAGCGTGCCACCAAAATAACGTGTCACAACACAGCATACGTTTTTAAGTCCCGCACCGCGCAGCACCTCGAGCGTCGGCATTCCGCTCGTGCGGCTTGGCTCGCCATCATCGCTCTGGCGCTCGCGTCCATCGACCAAAATCCACGCGGGCACATTATGCCGAGCGTCATAATGACGCTTGCGAACCATCTCGATAAAAGCATTCGCCTCGTCCTCGGACTCAATATGGACCAGCTGGGCAATAAACCGGCTCTTGCGGTCCACAAACTCGCCCGAAGCCTCAATATTCAATTGCAGAGTAAAATAGCTGTCCAACAAAGCCCCTCAACAAAATAAAGCGCAGCAACAAACAGCCTCAATAATACGATAACCCTAGTAAAAAGAATGGCAACGCCGATGATTCCGTCAACGAAAGCGAGAACCCGTCAGCGCGAGCAAGGTGCCTTGAAAGCCGAGGGCATTGACCTTATGGTCATGCCCGAAGGTTTGAAAGGCAGATTGCCGCGCTGACGGGTTCGCAGCGTCAACAAAGTGCCGAGTGGGCCGATAAGCCGGGTTCTGTCGTGAACGGTCATTTATCTTGTCTGCACGTTACCGTGCAGCTCCACGCACGCTACCCGAACGCGGACCGGGCCGGCCCATAGCGTTCCTATTCGCGCTTGCTCCGGATGGGGCTTGCCAAGCCGCCATGTTGCCACGACGCTGGTGGTCTCTTACACCACCGTTTCAGCTTTTCCCTTTACGCCTTGCGGCGCAGGTGGGAGTCTTCTTTTCTGCGGCGCTTTCCGTCGGATCACTCCGCCCGGCCGTTAGCCGGCATCCCGCCCTCTGGAGCCCGGACTTTCCTCACGCGTACTGCAAGCAGCACATCGCGCGACCGTCTGGCCCACTCAGCAGTGCAAGAGTGTAACACACCGTTGCCGCAGGCAATGGCACAACGCAAACGCTCGACACGATAAACCAAGAACCGCCATGCGCTACAATGGTCCTGTCGATGGGCAACGTCGTCAGTCGAGACGCGACCGCGCTCCGCACCCCTCCGTCTACTCGGTGTGTTCCCGCCTCCTCCCCGAGGCGGGATGTCGGCTTTTTTCATGCACCGACAATCCAATAGCCTGTGGACAGCCCGGCAGCATTGCGCATCTCGGTGCCAAATGCAAAAAGGGACCCGTCCATTACGGACGGATCCCTTAAAACAAGTGATCGTCAAACCGATTTACTCGGCGTCGGTCTCCTCGTCCTTCTTCTCGGAAGGCAGCGGGGTAACCTCGATCTCGACGCCCAGAGTCTCAGCAGCAGACTTCATGGACAGGGAGATACGACGACGGTCGAGGTCGATTTCCATGACCTTGACCTGAACCTTGTCGCCCACATGGGTGACCTGAGAAGGCTGATCGACGTGCTTGTTGGCCATCTCGGAGATGTGCACCAGGCCCTCGATGCCCTCGCCCAGATCGACGAAAGCGCCGAACGGGACAAGCTTGGTCACAGTGCCCTCGACGATAGCGCCGACGGGGTACTTCTTGACCAGTGCGCGCCACGGATCCTCGGTGGTCTGCTTGAGACCCAGGGAGATGCGCTCGCGGTTGAGATCGACGTCGAGAACCTCGACCTCGACCTCCTGGCCGACCTTGACAACCTCGGAAGGATGGTTGACGTGGTTCCAGGAGAGCTCGGAGATGTGGATGAGGCCGTCGATACCGCCGAGGTCGACGAAGGCGCCGAAGTCGACGATGGAGGAAACGGTGCCCTGGAGACGCATGCCAGACTTGAGCTTGGACAGGATCTCGGAGCGCTCGGCCTTACGGGACTCCTCGAGCACGACGCGACGGGAGAGGACGACGTTGTTGCGGTTGCGGTCCATCTCGATGACGCGGGCCTCGATGCGGGTGCCCATGTAAGAGGTGAGGTCCTTGACGCGACGGAGGTCGACGAGGGAAGCGGGCAGGAAGCCACGCAGGCCGATGTCGAGGATCAGGCCGCCCTTGACAACCTCGATAACCTCGCCCTCGACGTTCTCGCCGGAGTTGAACTTCTCCTCGATGCGGTTCCAAGCACGCTCGTACTCGGCACGCTTCTTGGACAGGACCAGACGACCGTCCTTGTCCTCCTTCTGGAGAACGAGGGCCTCGATGGGATCACCGAGTGCAACGATGTCTGCAGGGTTAGCGTCCTTGCGGATGGACAGCTCGCGGACCGGGATAACGCCCTCGGACTTAAATCCGATGTCAACGAGCACCTCGTCATGCTCGATCTTAACGACAGTGCCGTTAACGAGATCGCCCTCATCAAAGTCGGTAATCGTACCGTCGATGAGGTTGTTCATCTCCTCCTCGTTGACATCGTCAAGAGAGAAAATGGACGAGTTCTGAATCTCACTCAAAGGTGGACCCCTTTCGAACTACGGGGCCCCGATTGCTAGGACCTACAGAAGGGTGCGACAAGCACACAACGTTTAGGAACACTCGGGAGCCGACAGATACTGATGTGACGCTTATGCAATCACGTTCGTATAGATTACGGGGAAATCACTTCGATTTCAAGCGTGAACTGCGATTTTTTACTCGTATGGAGACTTTTTCGCAATCTTGTGAACGACTGTCTCCACAAGTTGACGATAAGCAGTGAAGCATACTGCTTTGGGGTAAAGTATCCCAGACATACGATTCTGGAACGATTTTTCGAGAAAGGTGCCCGCGTGCTCAAAGCAGTCGTTTTCGATATGGACGAGACGCTTCTTAGCATTAACCTCAATGCGTTCATCCTTCGCTATTTTAAGGATGTCTCATCGATGCTCGCGGATATCGGACGTCGCAGCCGCGGGGGCACGATGGCACGCCTCGGCACCATCCTGGTCGACCTCAACGCCAATCGCCGCAGCGGCACGGACAACCGCACCAATCTTGAGTTTTACCAAGAAGAGGTCAAGCGCCGATGCGGGATTTGCCTCTCCGATCCCCTCATCTACGAGGCGTTTACCTACTACGACCGCGAAGTTCTTCCGTACAAGAATGACGAACTCATCAACGCCCATGCCATGCCGGGCGCACACGCCGCGCTCCAGGCCGTACAGGACGCAGGGCTGCGCTGCGCGCTCTTTACCAACCCCAGCTTTCCGCAGGGGGCCATCGAGTGCCGCATGGGTTGGGGCGACCTGGCCGACGCCCCCTTTGAGCTCGTCACGCACATGGGAAACGCCACCCGCTGCAAGCCTGATGCCACCTACTATCTAGAGCAGCTTCAGGTGATGGGGCTCGAACCGCACGAGGTCCTTATGGTGGGCAACGATCCCAAACGCGACTTCCCTAGCCCCGCCTGCGGCATTCAGACTGCCTATGTAGGCCAGGGCAAGCCCAACCGAGTCACCTGGCGCGGAACCATGGAAGGCTTCGCCCGCGACTTTAACGCCGTAGTAGAAGCCTTCTACGAACACCAAGTAGCGGAAGAGTTGTCCTAACAGACTCGAGTCTTGCCGATCATGATGTTGAGGATCTCGACGTCGGTGTCCTTCATGCCCACGCGGCCTACGTAGCCCATACTGGCGATTGTCTGCTCAACGGTATCTTGGATCAGGCCCTCGCCGGCGCGGAAGCCGCGACCCTGCATGGCCATATCATGGCCCAGGATCGCTGCATCGACGGCAGCCGAGATCTTGGCGGCACAGCTCGCCTTGGCGCCATCGCACACGATGCCGCCAACGTTACCGAGCGTGTTCGAAACCGTCGCGCCAATCTGCTCGCGCGTGCCACCGCACAGCCAGGTAATCGCAGCACCGGCACCGCACGCAGCGCAAATAGCACCGCAAAACGCCGAGAGCGCACCAATATAGCTCTTGATATGCACGGCGATAAGATCGGACAGCATCACGGCGCGCACCAGGCGGTCGTGGTCGCAGCGCAGGTACTCGGCATACTCCATAACGGGCAGTGCGCAGGTAATGCCCTGGTTGCCCGAGCCACACACAATGGCGACCGGCAGCGCGCAGCCGTTCATGCGGGCGTCGGACCCGGCGGCGGCACGGGCACGGGCACGGCAGGCAACGTCATCGGCGCGAGCACCCAGCAGCGTACGACCCACCTCGGCACCCCAAGCGTGCGCCAGACCCTCGGCGCTGATCGCGCCGTTCAGCTCGATCTGACGCTCAACGGCAGCGCGAGCGCCCTCAATGTCGCCGTCCTCGATAAAGTCGACAATGGACTCAATCGACATGGGCGTGTCGGCATTATCTGCCGCCCGCTCGGCCACCACGCGCTCGGCGCAGGCGGCACACTCCCCCGCCGACTTGCCGCACACCGGAATACCGTCGAGCGTATGGCACGTGACATTGGTGTGGTGGTCGGTAATCTCGACGACCGCGGTATGGCCCCCGGCCGTGGCAGTCACCTTGATGTAGAGGTTGGGCACACCCTCGACAAGCGATACACCGCAGTAACCGGCATCGGCGAGGAGCTCGGCCACGCGAGCACGATCTTCGTCGTTAACGGTCTCGAGCACCTCGAGCGCGCTCTTGGCGTCGCCGCCCACGGCACCCAGCACGGCCGCGGCTTCAATACCGTGCATGCCGCCCGAGTTGGGCACGGTCACGCTCTTAACGTTCTTGATGATGTTGCCCGAGCAGGCAACGTCCATATGATCGGGTTCGCAACCGAGCGTCTGGCTCGCCAGCGCCGCTGCATAGGCAACGGCAATAGGCTCGGTGCAGCCGAGCGCACAGACAAGCTCGCGGTTCAAAACATCGCAAAACGCGGCATCACGGATGGAATCGGTAGGCATAGGTATCTCCTGCTTGCATAACGGGCTGGACTCTCAAAAAGTTGGCTCCTTTATTTGATAACAATGCATCAAAAACCGCAACCACGGTTCCGGCGGACGGCGCTCAAGCACAAATTGGCGGCATTATTCATGAGAGGCCGGTCTTGTTGCCTGCTAAAGCGTTTGACCAAAAAACGCCCGAGCGTTTACGCAAAAGTCGCGCTATCATGCAGTCGAACGCGGTAAACACCTTTAGCATTTGCGCCGCACAGACCAGAGAGGAACCATCCATGAAGATCGGTATCGGTAACGACCACGCCGCCGTCGAGCTCAAGAACATCATTTCCGAGCACCTGAAGGAGCGCGGCTGCGAGGTCGTGAACTTTGGCACCGACACCTCCGAGAGCTTCGACTACCCCATCGCCGGTTACAAAGTGGGCAAGGCCGTTGCCAACGGCGACGTTGACCTGGGTATCCTGATCTGCGGCACCGGCGTCGGGATCAGCCTGGCTGCCAACAAGGTCGAGGGCGTACGCGCCGTCGTGTGCTCCGAGCCCTTCAGCGCCAAGCTCTCGCGCATGCACAACAACACCAACGTGCTCGCCTTTGGCGCCCGCGTCGTTGGCTCCGAGCTCGCCAAGATGATCGTCGACGAGTGGCTCGACGCCGAGTTTGAGGGCGGCCGTCACGAGCGTCGCGTTAACCTCCTCAACGAGATCGACCACACGCGCGGCCTTAAGATCGTCGACGAGGCCTAAAGATTCACAAAGCCATACGACGCTAACGCCAGCCCCCGCCCGGAAGAAACATCCGGACGGGGGCTCTTTAGTAGATTTGTGGGGGTTTACCAAAAGTCTACTGGAATAAAAAGGGCGCCGCGGATGAAGTTCCGCGGCGCCCAAGCCACACGCTAACAGCTTTAAGGAGTCAAAGCTGGTTTAGCCAAAAAAGCGCTTGATCTCGATCTCGGCGTTCTCCAGGCAGTCGGAGCCGTGGATCACGTTGGCGTTGACATCGACAGCAAAGTCGCCGCGAATGGTGCCGGGGGCAGCATCAAGCGGGTTGGTGGCGCCCATAAGGGTGCGCATCTTGGAGACAGCGGAGAGGCCGGAAACGACCATCTTGACGACCGGACCGCTCGTCATAAAGTCGCAGAGACCGCCAAAGAAGGGCTTGTCGGCCAGATGGGCGTAGTGCTCCTCGACGGTAGCGCGCTCGAGCGTGGTCATCTCCATGCGCTCGATAACAAGGCCGCTGCGCTCAATGCGAGCAACGATCTCGCCGATCTTGCGATCGCGCACGGCGTCGGGCTTAATCATGATGAAGGTCTTCTCGATAGCCATAAGGTAGCCTTTCAAGTAGGTTCGCGCGTGCCCAAGTCCCATTCCGGCACCCGCCTGGACTGCATCGTAACAGAGTTCTAGCTGCAGTTAAACAAAAAGCCGTTTATTGAAGCGTTATTATTTATTAAAGCGCTCCATATGTGTCACTTCTGTTTCGAAGCCCGACTAGAGTACCATCCGTCCCACTTTCAACTGCAACGAACAGAACGGGCGGTCGATTGTCGCCCGTGAACGCACCCCCTTCACAACCTGCGCAAATGTCCTACAGAAGTTCTCGACAAGCTCCTTCCTTCTCTATAACAAAACGGGTGCCCACCATAGCGGGCACCCGTAAAGGCAAAATATGATGAACACACCAGACAGACGCATCCAATAAGCTAATTAGCTCCGTGGCCCATCTCGACGACCTTGGATAACGAGCCAAACACACCCTCATCGGCCGCGAGCTGCGCCTCGGCGCTTCCCAACTGCACGGCAACGGCAGCAGGGGCGGTACCACCCTCGGTCGTGCGCGCGGCGACAATCGACGGGATATCGAGCGCCTCGGTAATATCGCGCTCAAAGAGCGGGCTTGCCTCCTGGAACACCTCAAACGGCAGGTCCTCAAGATTGCAGCCGCGCTTCTCACACATCAGGACCAGGTGCCCCACCACGGCATGTGCCTCGCGGAACGGTAGACCGCGCTTTGCCAGGTAATCGGCAACATCGGTGGCGGCAAGGTGCCCCACGCCGCACTCGCGCGCCATGGCATCCTCGTTGACGGTCCAGGTCGAAATCATTCCGGCCATAACGGACAGGCACTGCATGAGCGTGTGAGCGGTATCGAGCGCGCCCTCCTTGTCCTCCTGCAAGTCCTTGTTATAAGCGAGCGGCAGGCCCTTCATGGTTACCAGCAGCTGCACCAGGTTGCCGTACACGCGACCGCTCTTACCGCGGATAAGCTCGGCAAAGTCGGGATTCTTCTTCTGCGGCATGATAGACGAGCCGGTGGAGTAGGAGTCTGAAAGCGTGATAAAGCCAAATTCGGAGCTCGACCACAGCACGATCTCCTCGGAAAGACGCGACAGGTGCATCGCCATGACGGATCCGGCGTAATGCAGATCGAGCAGGAAATCACGGTCGGAAACCGCATCGAGCGAGTTGGGAATCACGCCCGCAAAGCCAAGTTCGGCAGCCGTCATCTGGCGATCGAGCGGATAGCTCGTACCGGCAAGCGCGGCAGCACCCAGCGGGCAGTTGTCAGCGGCATCAAAGGCGGCCTTCAGGCGCGTAAAGTCGCGCGCGAACATCCAGGAATACGCCAGCAGATGATGCGAGAGCAGCACGGGCTGAGCGTGCTGCATATGCGTGTAGCCCGGAAGAATCACCTTGTCGTACTTCTTGGCCGCATCCACCAGCACATGGCGCAGCTCAAGATTGGCCTCCATGAGCTCCTTGGCCAGCGCCTTGACGCCCAGGCGCGTATCGGTCGCCACCTGGTCGTTGCGCGAACGCCCAGTATGCAAGCGCTTGCCAGCCTCGCCGATACGACGCGTCAGCTCGCTTTCGATGGACATATGAATGTCCTCGTCGTTGATATCAAAGGTGAAGTTGCCGGCATCGATATCCTGTTCGATTCCGGTCAGGCCCTCGGCAATCGCCTGCTCGTCCTCGGCGCTGATAATGCCCTGGGCCGCCAGCATCTTGGCATGTGCCTTAGATCCGGCGATATCCTGCTTATAGAGATGTTTGTCAACCGGCAACGACGCGCCAAACTCCTGCGTGACCTCGGCCACGCCTGCCTCAAAACGACCGCCCCAAAGAGCCATGGAACCGTCCCCTTTCATCAAATCCCAAAACAAGCGCCCAAAGCAATGCGCCCTGTCGCTAAAGCGATTTCTCAACCGCTAGTTTTGCATATTCCCCACCATGTGCGAGGCCATATAGCTAATTTGCAAAGAAGTGACGCGCCATGCACTTGGCGCCCAACGTCTCCCTCCGGATGTTGCCTTGCGAACCATCGATCCAGGCCTTCAGGCTCATAGGAACATCCTCGACCTTTGCAGCATCGAACTCGGGCGCGAGGGCAAGCAAGGCATGCGCGATAGCGTTGAACATAATGGATACTCCTCATATATATAGGCACAGAGCCGCCAAATTGATATAAGGAGCCCCGCCGGACAACCCCGGCGGGGCTCGGACTCAGCCGTAGACGCGGCATCATTTATGCGGGCGGAACGTAGGGGCCACCGATGTTAAGAAGTGTCAGCAAGCATAACGAAAGGTAGGGACCCCGTGCGCCCGTTATGTATCACGCGGATGGGCCGCGCGGATACCAAGGGAAGGAGGCGCTAGGCCTGGGCGGCAGCGGAGCTGGGACCCTGGACCTTTGCCCACGTCTTGAGCGACAGCGTATCGATCTCGATAAAGCCGGCGCTGGCCTTCTCGTCAAACGTGGTGTCGCGGTCGTAGGTAGCCAGACCGTAGTCATACAGGCTAAACGGGCTCTTGCGACCGACGACATGGCAGTTGCCCTTAAAGAACTTCAGACGGACGGTACCGGTCACGAACTTCTGGGTATCGGCCATAAAGGCATCGAGCGCGTTCTTGAGCGGGCTGTACCACTGGCCGTTGTACACGGCGGTGGCCCAATCCTGCTCGAGCTTAATCTTGGTCTTGAGCAGGTCGCCCTCGACGCAAATGTCCTCAAGTGCCTTGTGGGCGGTGATGAGCGTCAGGGCGCCGGGAACCTCATAGCACTCACGGCTCTTGAGGCCCACCAGACGATCCTCGACCAGGTCGAGACGGCCAAAGCCGTTGTCACCAGAGATCTTGTTGAGGGCGATGACGATCTCGGAGAGCTTCATCTTCTTGCCGTCGACGGCGACGGGCTTGCCGGCCTCAAACTCAATCTCGGCATACGTCGGGGTGTCGGGCGCGTCCTCGGGGTTCTTGGTCATAACCCAGGCGTCATCGAGCGGCTCGTTCCAGGGATCCTCCAGGTGACCGCACTCAATGGCGCGACCCCACAGGTTGTCGTCGATGGAGTAGGGGTTGTCGTTGGCGCCCTCGGGAACCGGCACGTTGTGGGCGTGAGCATAGGCAACCTCATCGGGACGGCACTTCAGATCCCACTCGCGAACCGGGGCGATAACCTTAAGCTCGGGGTCGAGGGCCTTGACGGCAGCCTCAAAACGAACCTGGTCGTTACCCTTGCCGGTGCAGCCGTGGGCGACGTAGGTCGCGCCAAACTCGTGAGCGACCTCGACAAGCTTCTTGGCGAGCAGCGGGCGAGACAGCGCGGAGAGCAGCGGGTACTTGTTCTCGTACATGGAGTTTGCGGCGATGGCCTTAGTCAGGAACTCATCGGAGAACTCGTCGCGCAGGTCGAGCACCTGGCAATCGAGAACGCCCAGGTCAAGCGCCTTCTGCTTCTTGGCATCCAAGCCGGTCTCCTCCTGGCCCACGTTGCCGCAGACGCAAACGACATCGAGATTCTTCTCGTCCTGGAGCCACTTGACACATACGGATGTATCAAGACCACCGGAATATGCGAGAACGACTTTTTCCTTGCTCATGGCTGTTTCCTTTCGCCCTTGGTAGCTAGTTAGAACATCGGTCAGTTGCAAGTCATTTCGAGGTCAAAAAACCGTGCAATATCAGGTTAAATAGCAAAAAGCAGCACAGCATGCCCTAGAAACATGCAGCAATGTCGTGCTAAAACCCAACGACCTCAAAATGACTCTGTTGGGGCATTTAGCCCCATGCGGACAGAGACGATTGTTATCGTCGTCGGGAAATTGCGCGCTGGCGTCGGATGGCATTGTCTGCAGTAGTGATAATCTTTACGAACTGCATCTGCCTCTCCTTTCACCTATCGCCGGGCGCAATTCTAATATCGTAAACGGTACCTTTTCCTCGGTAAGCGGTTGTTTTTCCGTCTCCGTTTTCGATGGTCGCTATATTACGCTAAAGTGCCTGCTGTACAAGCGACAAATTCAAATTTCTGAAAAGTTTTTTCATTACTTTGTGAATGATGATGCAAATATGCGCCAATCCTGCGAAAATACGCCCGACTATCAAGTAGAGGGTCAATCACCCGAAACATTCTGGAAACCGAAAGGCGCGTTTTATGCAGACTTACGAATCAGACGCCAACATCGGCAACATTAAGATTCTCGCTGTCGATATGGACAAGACGTTACTGACCGACGAGCGCGTGCTGCCTCAGGGCCTCGACGAGCGCCTGGACAAGCTCGCCGAGGCTGGCATCGTGTTCTGCCCCGCCAGCGGACGCCCCGCCCCCAAACTCGAGGAGATGTTTGAGGACATCAAGAGCCGCATCGCTTTTTGCCCCGATAACGGCGCGTGCGTTATCTACCGCGGCAACTATATCTATAAGAGCACTATCGACGTGGCGCTGTATCAGCAGGTCTTGAGCCGCGCCTCGGAGGATTCGCGCGCTGTCCCCGTCCTGTGCTGCTTCGACGAGTTCTATGTACTTGCCCGCGATCATCAATACCACGACGAGATCAGCGTCTACTACAACACGATCAACTACGTCGATAGCTTTGAGGGCATTGACATCGAGTCTAACAAGATTTCGATCTTCTTCCCCGCCTACGATGCCGAGCCAGCGTTTCGCGAGGACTACAGCCCGGCATTCTCGGACCGACTCTATGTCACCAATGCTGGCCGCGAGTGGATCGACTTTATGAACCTGGGCGTCGACAAGGGGTCGGGCGTAGCACATCTCTGCGAGCGCCTGGGCATCGATATCGCCGACGCCGCTGCCGTGGGCGATACGTACAACGACATCCCCATGCTGGAGCGCGTCGGGCATAGCTTTATCGTGGACAATGCCGAGGAGCACATGAACGCGCATGCCAAATGGCGCATTCCGAGCAACAACGACGGGGGCGTACTGACGCTCATCGACGCCATCTTGGCGGCTCGGTAACGTGACTCGTTGGACCTGGCCGGGCGAGGCGGGTAAGTTTTTCGTTCGGTCAGGTCCTGGGCTCGCTCGGCAAGCACATTAAGTGCTTTCCGGCTCGTGCGGAATCTACGAAAAACTAATCCGCGCCGCCCGGCCAGGTCCTAGGTTTACTTTCCTGCCGCCAAGATGGCGTCTTGAGTGTCTAGATACTTAGCTGAAATGATTTGAGCAGAGGGGAGCCCCTTGTTGGAAGGGGCTCCCCTCTGTTTTGGTTACTGTGGGACAAATTAATCAGTAGTGTTTGTCCCAAATCTTAAGTATGTGGGGGCTTGCGTCTTGGGCGAGCTTGCCTTACGGAGTGCTTCCCTATTTCGCGTCGGCCCAGGTTATGCCGGTGCTGGCTTCGGCGATCAACGGTACGCGGAGGTCTACTACGTGTTCCATGACGTCGCGGACCATGGCGGTGAGGCGCTCGACTTCATCGACGGGGCACTCAAAGTCCAGTTCGTCGTGTACCTGCAGGATCATGTGGGCGGCAAAGCCTTCTTCTTCCAAGCGACGGCTTACGCGGGCCATGGCGATCTTGATGATGTCGGCGGCGGTGCCCTGCATGGGGTGGTTCATGGCCGTGCGCTCACCAAAGCCGCGGAGCTGTGGGTTTTTGGCCTTGAGCTCGGGAATATGGCGTCTGCGGCCATACATGGTCTCGGCATAGCCCGTCCGCTTGGCTCGCGCCACCACATTGTCGAGGAACGTGCGCACGCCCGGGTAGGCCTCGTAGTAGCGATCGATCATATCGCGCGCCTCGGCCATCGAGATGTGCAGCGACTGCGACAGACCATAGGCCTGCTGACCGTACACGATGCCAAAGTTCACGGCCTTGGCGCGGCTACGCAGGTCGGGTGTCACCTCGGACACCGGCACGCCAAATACGCGCGCGGCCGTCTCGGCATGGAAGTCCTCGCCCTCGTTGAAGGCGCGCACCAGGTGCTCGTCACCCGAAAGATGCGCGAGCAGGCGCAGCTCGATCTGCGAGTAGTCCACCGCCAAAAAGACGCTGCCCTCGCCCGCCGAGAACGCCGTCTTGACGGTACGCCCCAGCTCCGAGCGCGTCGGAATGTTTTGCAGATTGGGGTCGCTCGAAGACAAACGCCCCGTCGCGGTGATGGTCTGGTTGTACGTGGTGTGCACACGCCCGTCACCACGGCGCAGCGGGCCCAGCGTGTCCAGATAGGTCGACTTAATCTTGGACTTCTCACGCCAGTCCAAAATCAGGCACACGATCTCGTGGTCGCGGGCAAGGTCGCTCAGCACCTTGGCGTTGGTCGAATAGTAGCCGCGCTTGGTCTTTTTGAGGCCCTTGGTCGGAAGTCCCATAACATCAAACAGCACGTGCGAGAGTTGCATGGGGCTGCCGATGTTAAAGGTCTCGTCGCCGGCCAGGTCGCGAATGCTGCGCTCGACATCGGCAATCTGGGTCGCCAGGCCCTCGGACAGACTGTGCAGGCGGTCGGGGTCCACGAGCATGCCCGCGCGCTCCATCTTGGCAAGCACCGGCACGAGCGGCATCTCGATCCCATCGAACACGTTGGCGGCGTTCTCGCGGGCCATGCGGTCACGCAGCGGTGCAACCAGCGCCAGCGTCAAGGCCGCCGTGCGAGCGGCGGGCGCAGGAGCGTCCTCGCCAGCACCCTCTGCGCCGCGCGCCGCAGGCAGCGCCATCTGCAGATACGTATCGGCCAGATACACCTCGTCAAACTCGGAGCGGTCGGAATCCAACAGGTAGGCGGCAACAACGGTATCGAAGATGCGCGTGGAATCGACTGCCAGCGGATCCATGAGCTCGAGCTCAGAAGAATCGATGGGCGAAAGCTCATGCAGAAGCGCCTTCATATCCGGGCTCGCCACACGGCCTTCCATAAACAGACGCGCGAGCACGCCGGCAATCACGCCGTGGGCGAAGTTGAAGCCCTCAACCTCAGCCGCCGCACCACTGTCGCCCTCCTCGAGCGCAAACAGGCCCTTGGACGTCGCCAACCACAGCGTGCGCGTCAGCCCAAAGAGCGCGCCCTCTTCCTTGTCATCGTCCACCACGGCGGCGACCCACTCGCCGGCATCAATCACGCGGGAGACCTCAGCCGCAACGGCACCAAGCGCGCCAGCATCGCCGGCGGCTGCGCGCAAAACGGCGGGAATCTCAAACGTGCTGGCAGCTGCCCCGCCCTCGCCGCCGATCAGCGCCAAGAAACGGTTCTGCATGGCGGTGATACCAAGCGTGCCCAGCGCCGCGGAAACCTCATCGGCGGAAAACGCCGGGAAGGACGTCGCCTCAAAATCGAGCTCAACGGGCGCATCGGTGCGAATGGTTGCGACCTTGCGGCTCAGCAGCGCATCGTCGATGTGCGCACGCAGGTTTTCGCCCATCTTGCCCTTGACCTCATCGGCGTGTGCGATGACCTCGTCCAGGCTACCGTACTGCGCAATGAGCGCGCTCGCCTTTTTGGGGCCGATGCCCGGTACGCCGGGAATGTTATCGGACGTGTCGCCCTTCAGACCATAAAAGTCGGGCACGAGCGCCGGCGTGATGCCGTGATACAGATCGTCCACGCTCTCGGGCGTCATGATCGCCACGTCGGACAGGCCCTTACGAGTCGAGACCACGTTGACGTGCTCAGTCACGAGCTGATACATATCGCGATCACCGGTCACCAGCAGCATGTCGCAGCCGGCCTCCTCACCCAAGCGCGCCATGGTTCCCAGGATATCGTCGCCTTCCCAGCCCTCGGACTGCAGAATCGGCACATTGAGCGCACCGAGCAGCTCCTTGATCATGGGGAACTGCGCGTGCAGGTCGGGGTCCATGGGCGGGCGCTGCGCCTTGTACTGCGGCAGCATCTCCATACGCACGCGCGGCTTGCCCTTGTCAAACGCCACGACAACGCCGTCGGGATTAAAGGCATCGATCATCTTGAGGAACATGTTCAGAAAACCAAAGATCGCGTTGGTGGGGCGACCGTCCGGCGCGTTCATGGTCGGCGGCACGGCGTGGAAGGCGCGATGCATGAGCGAGTTGCCGTCGATGACGGCAAAGGTACGGCGCTTTTCAGACATATTGAATACCTCGCTTTGGGCTGGGCACGGTTTGCTCACACCAGTTTACACGCTCCCCGCCCCGCGGCCACCGCACATCAGGCTTCCCTGCCGCCGCGGGCCCGCGCGTGATACGATGGCTCACGGTACATCAACCAGCACGATCGATCCGAAAGGAGCCTGCGTCATGGAGCGTCCCTGCGCATGGAAAAAGTACACGCCACAGCAGATCGAGGAGCTCGAGGAGCTTTGCCGCGGCTACAAGCAGTTTTTGAGTGAGAACAAGACCGAGCGCCTGTGCGTCAAGGCCGGTATCAAGATGGCCGAGGAGGCGGGCTACGTCAATCTGGAGACCGTGATCGCCGAGGGCCGCGCGCTCAAGGCCGGCGACAAGGTGTACGCCGCCAACCACGGCAAGGACCTCATGCTCGTCAACCTGGGCACCGCCCCGCTCGAGCAGGGCTTTAACATCCTGGGCGCCCACGTGGACTCGCCGCGCCTGGACCTCAAGCAGAACCCCGCCTTCGAGGCCGGCGACATGGCTTATCTCGACACGCACTACTATGGCGGCGTCAAGAGCTACCACTGGGTCGCTTCCCCGCTCGCACTCGTGGGCGTCATCTGCAAAAAGGACGGCACCACCGTCGACATCAACATCGGTGACAAGGCCGACGACCCGGTCTTTACCATCTCCGACCTGCTGATCCACCTCTCGAGCGAGCAGATGGCCAAGCCCGCCAAGGACGCCGTCGACGCCGAGATCCTCGACGTGATCGTGGGCGGCCGCCCCGTCAAGTTTGACGAGGACGACAAGGACGCTCCCAAGGAGCCCGTCAAGCAGATGTTCCTGGATATCCTCAAGGAGCAGTACGACGTCGAGGAGGAGGACTTCCTCTCCGCCGAGATCGAGGTCGTGCCCGCCGGCCCCGCCCGTGACATGGGCCTCGACCGCTCCATGATTCTGGGCTATGGCCACGACGACCGTGTCTGCGCCTATCCGTCCATGCTCGCCCAGATCAACGTCGCCAACGTGGAGCGCACGAGCATCACACTCATCGTCGACAAGGAGGAGATCGGATCCGTGGGTGCCACCGGCATGACGAGCCGCTTCTTCGAGAACACCGTCGCCGAGATCATGACGCTCGCCGGCGAGGATAGCCCGCTGGCCCTGCGCCGCGCGCTCGCCCGCAGCCGCATGCTCTCCTCCGACGTGTCCGCCGGCTTCGACCCGGGCTATGCCGGCAAGTTCGAGACCAAGAACGCAGCTTTCATGGGTCGTGGCCTGTGCTTTAACAAGTACACGGGCAGCCGCGGCAAGGGCGGCTCTAACGACGCCGACGCCGAGTATGTGGCCCTCATCCGCGACATCATGGACGAGGCGGGCGTTGACTTCCAGACCTGCGAGCTCGGCCGCGTCAACGCAGGTGGCGGCGGCACCATCGCCTACATCATGGCCAAGTACGGCATGAACGTCATCGACTCTGGCGTTGCCATCCTGTCCATGCACGCCCTGTGGGAGGTCGCTAACAAGGCCGATATCTACGAGGCCTATCGCGGCTACAAGGCCTTCCTCGAGCGCGCCTAACCAACCCTTCATCAGTTGCGGTGAAATACGGACTAAACTGGCCCATAAACGACCAAAACAGACCGTATTCCACCGCAACTTCCTTTTTGGCATAGGAGAGTTCATGCTCCAGGTCATCGTTTCACCCGCCAAGCAAATGCGCTCGGCCCAAGATGCTTTTGAAGTCCTGGGCATTCCACCCTTTGCGCGCGAGACGGCTCGCCTCCACCGCGCACTGCTAGATATCGAGCGAAATGAAGGCAGCGACAGCCTGCAGGCGCTATGGAACGTGAGTGACAAACTGCTGGGGCCTTGCCTCAACACCCTGCGTGAGTTCCGGCCCATCCTGAAAAACGGCGATCTCGACAATCCCGCACTCGCCTGTCACCTCTCCCCTGCCGTCATGTCCTACCACGGCATTCAATACCAGAGCATGGCGCCCGAGGTGATGGATTCCGCGCAGCTCGCATGGCTGCAAGACCATCTGTGGATCCTCTCGGGCCTTTACGGGTGCGTTCGCCCCTTTCATGCCGTCGAACCATATCGGCTGGAAATGGGCGCGAAGCTCGCCGTTGACGATGCCCGAGACCTCTATGCGTTTTGGAGCGACAAGCTCGCGCGGGCTATCGCCCCGGCAGGCTCAAACACCACGATCGTCAACCTCGCCAGCGTAGAGTACGCCAAAGCCGTTCTGCCCCATCTCGCGGGCGACGCCACGGTCGTCACGTGCCTCTTTGGCGAAGGCATCCGCAACGGCAAGCCCATCCAGCGCTCGACCGCCAGCAAAAAGGCACGTGGTTCCATGGTGCGCTGGATGGCAGAAAACAAGCTCGAGGATGTAAGCGGGCTCACCGCGTTTGATGTTGGTTATCGTCACTTTCCCGAGCTTTCAAATAAGAACACTTTGGTCTTCCTGAACGAACAGACCTTGTAGGACCACCGCTACTTTTGAATGTGCTGCCTAGGCACGGCGTCTATTCCGCCAAGCCGTCGGCTTTGGCAACTTCGTTTGTCGAGCCATCTTGGTAGGTAATCTTAACGTGCTCTACCTCGGACACCGCAACACCCGATGGGGGCTCCAAGCGCCATTCCGTCAGCGCGATATCCATCGTCGTGGGCACATCCCCTTGATCTTTGAGCTCGACCGACAGCGTCTTAAGCGACGCATCGAAGGTCACGCGCTCGATCTCTTCACCAGGAATGGAACCGCCGCTCAGCTGCAGCTGGACAAATCCATCGCGCGGATACCAATAGTCGCCCGGCGCGGCAACGGTATTGCCACCCGCGACCTTCACCGTCATTATCGGTAGGCTATCATCAGCCTCGAACTCCCATGCAGCGCCGCCGCGACCACCAAACGTCCAGATACAAACGGCAATCACCAGCACAGCAAGCACCGCAAAACCAATCGCGACAAGGCCATGGTGCGCACGGCTTTCCTCGGCCGATACATCCCATTGCGTCTCTCGATATAGATGCTTGTCTTCCATGTTCGCCTCCCCACAGGCACGCTCGTTAGGCCAATCGTACCCATTCGAGCTATACTTGAGCCCATTACATAAACGGGGAGCTTGCAGGACAAGACGGCAGGCTGAGATTGGGCGCGCCCGCCCTGACCCGCAAACCTGATATGGGTAATGCCAACGAAGGGAGCCGTGCCAATGAGCACACAGACCGAGCCCAAGCTCGTCACGCAAATCGACTTCGCCCGCGCCGGGCAGATCACACCGCAGATGAAGGAGGTTGCCGAGCGCGAGCATCGCGACCCCGAGTACATCCGCGAGCGCGTGGCCGACGGCCGCATCGCCATTCCCGCCAACATCGTGCATATCAAAAAGGGCATGCGCGCCTTTGGTGTCGGCGAGGGCCTGTCTACTAAGGTCAACGTCAACCTGGGCATCTCGGGCGATAAAGCCGATGCCGCCGAGGAATGGAAGAAGGTCAAGATCGCCGAGGACTTTGGCGCCGACGCCATCATGGACCTTTCCAACTCGGGCAAGACGCGCCAGTTCCGCCAGCAGCTCATCGACGAGACGCCGCTCATGGTAGGCACCGTCCCCATGTACGACGCCATCGGCTACATGGAAAAGCCGCTGGTCAAGCTGACCAAGGACGACCTGTTCGAGGTCGTGCGCGCGCACGCCGAGGATGGCGTGGACTTTATGACCATCCACTGCGGCATCAACAAGTCGGTCACCAAGACCTTTAAGGAGACCGGCCGCCTGATGAACATCGTCAGTCGCGGCGGCTCGCTGCTGTTTGGCTGGATGGAGGTCACCGGCAACGAAAACCCCTTCTACGAGTACTTTGACGAGCTGCTCGAGATTTGCCACGAGTACGACGTGACGATTTCGCTCGGCGACTCCTGCCGCCCGGGCTGCCTCTACGACTCCAACGATGCCACCGAGACCGCTGAGATGATCGAGCTGGGCAAGCTGTGCAAGCGCGCTTGGGCCGCCGGCGTCCAGGTCATGGTCGAGGGCCCGGGTCACATGGCGCTCGACGAGATCGCCGCCAACATGAAACTGCAGAAGCGCCTGTGCCACAATGCCCCGTTCTATGTGCTCGGGCCGCTGGTGACCGATATCGGCGTGGGTTACGACCACATCACCGCTGCCATCGGCGGCGCCATCTCCGCCAGCTCCGGTGCCGACTTCCTGTGCTACGTGACGCCGGCCGAGCACCTGTGCCTGCCCAACGCCCAGGACGTGCTCGATGGCCTCATGGCCACTAAGATTGCCGCGCACGCCGCCGATATCGCCAAGAAGGTGCCGCACGCCCGCGACATGGACGACAAGATGGGCCAGGCACGCCGCAAGCTCGACTGGGATGCCATGTGGAAGTGTGCTCTCGACCCGGTCACCGGCAAGAAACGCTATGAAGAATCCCCCGCCGCCACCGAGGGCACCTGCACCATGTGCGGCAAGATGTGCGCCGTCCGCACCGTTAACAAGGTGTTCGAAGGCACGACGATCGACCTCGGCATGGAGGACTAACTCGTCACCGGAGCCACAATCGGTAACATGGTGTTCGTCAATTGTTGACGTGTGAACATTTGCTTACATTTGCGTAAAGATTGCATCGCCCGCCCGGGTTCGACATAGAGTCGGCCCGGGCATCTTTATAATGCTGGCTTAAAGACCCATTTGATTCCGACCGAACAAGGGAGCAAACATGGATCGCAGTAAGGTACCTGCCGTCCTGTCCATCGCAGGATCCGATTCCAGCGGTGGCGCCGGCATTCAGGCCGACATCAAGACCATCACGGCGCACCGCCTGTATGCCGAGACGGCCATCACCGCCATCACCGCACAAAACACGCTCGGTGTCACCGCCGTGCAGAATATCTCCCCTGATATCGTCGCTGCGCAGATCGACGCCGTATTTGACGATATCCGCCCCAGCGCCGTCAAGATCGGCATGGTTTCCTCTGCCGAGATTATCGAGGTTATCGCCGACCGCCTGAGCGCCTGGAACGCGACAAACGTGGTCGTCGACCCCGTCATGGTAGCCACCTCGGGCGCACGGCTGATTGCCGAAGATGCCGCCGAGGCGCTCACCCGCCGCCTGTTCCCACTAGCAACCGTCATCACGCCCAATATTCCCGAGGCCATGGCCCTGCTTGACTACGAGGTCGACTCCGAGCGCACACAGCAAAATGCTGCCATGCTCCTCACCCGCCGCTTTGGTTGCGCATCCCTCGTTAAGGGTGGGCATCTTGTCAACGAGGCCAACGATGTATTGGCCGAACCCGCGCCACTCGATGACGAGGGCAACCATCTGGGCGATCCGCTCACCACGTGGTTCCGCCACAAGCGCATCGAGACCGACAACACACACGGCACCGGCTGCACGCTTTCGTCCGCCATCGCCTGCGCGCTGGCCCAGGGCATGGATCTTGCCGATGCCGTCAATGCGGGCAAGGCATACCTGACAGGCGCTCTGGCCGCCGGCCTGAACATGGGCAAAGGCTCCGGCCCCGTCAACCACATGTGGCAATATTAAGATTCGCAGCCCAAAACCGCCGCAAAGGGGACAGGCACCTTTGCGGTGGCTCCCACAAACATCTCGATCTGTAACAGTAACTCGGCAAAATCGACCCTAGATGTTACAGATCAAGACAAACAATCGATATCGACCTAAATAATCTTAATCTGTAACATCTAGCCCGTTTTCGGCCTTGGAACTGTTACAGATCAAGACAAACAAACGAAACAAGCCCCCGCAAGGGGAACTCTGTGGTGGTTTGGGGCCGTGCTACTCACCGAGCATCTCTTTGAGCTTGGCTGCCACGGCGTGACCCAGGCTCTCGTGGCTTTCGGGCATCATATGCAGATAGTCGATATCGCCCGGCTCGGCAAACTCGGCGGCATTCAAAAAGTCGCAGCCAAACTGCTCGGCCACGTGCGCATAGTACTCGCCAAAATGCTCAGATGCCTCAACGGAATGCTCGTCAAAGTCGGTCATATACACATCGGCGATCTGCGGCTTGATCTTGATAGGAGCCATCAGCAGGATGCGCGGGCAAGGCGCAGCGTCGGTCCACGGAAACGCGCGGACGGCGCGAATCAGCGCCATGGCGCCACGGGCGATATCGGAAGCTGTCACGTTAAAGACCGTCTTACAGTCGTTGGTGCCCAGCATGATCACAATGGCGTCCAGCGGCTTATGGGCCTCGAGCAGCATCGGAAGCGCGCGAATACCGTTGAGGTTAGTGTCCAGATGGCACATGTCGTCGCGTACCGTCGTGCGGCCGTTGAGGCCTTCTTCAATTACATGCCAGCCCTCGCCTAAGTCACGTTGGATCACGCCACACCAGCGCACATCCTGCGCATAGCGCACCGCGGTACCGTCGCGCATGCCCGCCGGATCGTAACCATAGGTGTTGCTGTCACCAAAGCATAGAACGTTTTTCATCGTAAGCTCCCCACTCAATAAAAAGCCGACGGGAGCAGCCCCCGTCGGCTCGGTATATCGCATCACGCGCACCGTTTACAGGTACTTGCGCCAGTCGTCGTCATCCTCGTCATCCTCGGCAGCGGCCTGAGCCTGCTCGGCGGCACGGGCGGCTGCGGTGCGGGCGGCAACCTGAGCATAGGACTCCTCGTTGCGCTCGGGGAAGTTTGCCAGCACGTGCTCGAACTTGGCGAAGTCCTCGTCCCAGCGCGTAGAGGGCACGGCAAAGAAGACCTGCTTGACCTTGAAGTCGCCCGACGCGAGTTCCTTGCGGAAGAGCTCGGCTACGACCTCGGCATCAAAGCCGTTATTGTCACAGCCCCAAGCACCCAGCACGAGCTTCTCGCGACCCAGCTCATCGCAGATGGCAAGGACAAAGCGGATACGGTCGCGCAGGGCATCCAACAGGGCGTCTTCGCTCACGCGGTACTCCTGGCGGGCACGCTTGACGTTAGGTGCGGCGGCAACGATCACATCGGCGTATGCGTGCACGTGGTTGCGGTCGAAGCGCACGGCGGGCACCACCAGCGCACGATTGCGGTAAAGCTCGCAGTTGATGTTGCGGCGACGGTTCTCGCCGTACCACTTGCGCTGCTTGTCGAGCACGTTGTACAGGTACGAATCGGCGCAGAGCATCGCCTCCTGGCCCAGGTAGCCCTGGATATAACCGCCGCCCGGATTGGTAAACGAGGCAAAGGCGAGCACGGCCATATCGCAGAACTGCGCATAGCCGCGACCGTTATCGAGGATTGCCTGCGTGGCGGAGGCATCAAGCACGGTGACCTCAGGCAGGACCGGAGCAGCCTCCTCCGCGGGCGCGGACTCAGCCCCGTCGGCCGACTCAGTGGACTCGGGTGCCACCTCGGACTCGACCGCAGTCTCCACCTCGGCGGCCTCAACCACGGCAGCGTCGGCCTCCACAACCTCGGCAACCGGCTCCTCAGCAGCCGCTGCCTTCTGGACCTTGGCCTTCATCGCCGCGACAAAACCGGCAGGCATACCGTCGAATTCGCGAACGCCGACAAGCGAGCGCTCGATATCCTTGGCGCAGGCCTCGGACACAGCCGCCACATGGCGCTCGGCGGCCTTGGCACGCGCCTCACGCTTGGGGTTGGGCTGTCCCGCGCGGTTGGGCCTGCGGTTACGGTTCCTGTTGTCGACGTCTGCCATAAGTGGTCACCTTTCCTGTCGCTGCCGGTGTCGGCTTTTTCCCATCCATGATACCCCGCCGTGCACAAAAAAGACGGCCCCGCAGGACCGCCTTTCACATCGTTTTACCGCGTCCGGCAGGAAGCATCGCAATGCCGCGCTTTAATCGCGACGGCCGAGGATGTTCAGAATGCGCAGGAACACGTTGATGATGTCCACGAACAGGTTGGATGCCATGAGCACCGCATTGGGAAGCGTGGGCGGCACCGTCGTGGCAACATAGGTGTCGTAGCCAATAAAGCCGGCGAACACCACGATCACGATCAGGTCGGTGATGGACTGCGAAACGCCCATGAACATCAGCACGATCTCGACCAGAATCGTGGCAAGCAGGATGCCAAAACCAATGCCATACACACGCTGGAAAAACTTGGGGAAGGTCACGCCCAGCGCACCAAAGACAAAGGTGATGGCGGCCGTGGCGATAAAGGCGGTGTTAATGGTAGGCAGGTCGTAGTTGGCGAGACCAAACGACGCGGTCAGGCCAAAGGTACTCGCAAAGATTACGTAGCCCACAAGGGACAGGCCCACGGACTGCTTGCCCGCAGCAGCCGACATCATGACCATGCCGACGATGGTCAAAATAAACGAGCCAAAGACCAGCGGTAGGGCGGCGCCGCTCATCATCATGCGCGCAAACGACATGGTGCTCGTAAAGTAGGCGCCGGCGCCCATGGCGCAAAAGCCCAAGAAGATCAGGGCAGACATGGCGAGATTGTACGCGCGCGGCGACATCTCCTTGGCGCGGCTTGCGCCGGTCTCGACGGGGCCGTTCTGATAGCCCTGGATATCGTTCATATACTTCGTCCTTTCAAAAAGCGCCACAAATAACGGCGCCGTAGGCGACAATATCCCTGCCATTGTACCCGAATGCCGTGCGCTCTTACCTGCGGCGCTCGCCCTCAAGCGTACGGTCAAACGCCCATACCCACCAACGCATCACGTGCGCCTGCGAGCCATCCGCCCGCTCGCGCGCCTGGTCCTCCAGATACAACTCGGTCGCATGTCCGCCAAAACGTACCTTATAGGTTGCCGTACGAACGCCGTGAACCGTCAGGCCAAACCCGGTGGTCGAGATAATTTCGTCGATCGTAAAACAACGGCCGTCGACCCAGCAGACGGTGACCGGCACGACTTGCCCGCCCGCAAGGATGCGGGCCACGACGTCCACATACTGCTTGTGCACGCGTCGAGTTTTGCCATCTGTCTGTCGATATTCCATGCCCCCTATTATCGAACGCATGTTTGTATGTTGTAAAGCGAACAGGCTGTGGTTTTGGCGTGTCGGACCGCAGGCGCACGTCCGCACAACGCGTTAGCAAAAAGAACACCCGCGGTCAACAGGGCTAATATTCAATGTTAGTGCCAAAAAATTCACTTCTCCCATCAGAACTCGGTAAAGAAACCAGCAGGAGGTGATACGATTTATCATGTTTTTGTAACGTGCCTGCAAACTTCGAGAAAGCCCATATATGGACGTAACGTTCTCAACCTTCCTCGGCCAACTTGTGTCGAACCCAGTCCTTGCCGTCACCGTGATCCTCGCGCTCGGCGCCATCTTCGTCAATGGATGGACCGACGCACCCAACGCCATCGCGACCTGCGTCACCACACGTTGCATGCCCGCCCGCGCCGCCATTCTCATGAGTGCCGCATTCAACTTCTTGGGCGTGCTCATCATGACGCACTTTAACGCGAGCGTCGCCAACACCATCTCACATATCGTCGACTTTGGCGGAAACAGCACCATGGCGCTCGCGTGCCTCTGCGCGGCGCTGTTCTCCATCGTCGTCTACGGCGCCACAGCGTCGCGTTTTGGCATCCCCACCTCGCAAAGCCACAGCCTTATCGCCGGCCTGACCGGTGCCGCCATCGCCCTCGGCGGTGCGAGCAGCGTCAACGTCCACGAGTGGATGAAGGTCATCTACGGCCTGGCGCTCTCCATCGGACTGGGCTTCGTCATGGGCTGGGTCCTGTGCAAGCTCGTCTCGATTCTTTTCGCCGCCGCCAACAGGCGACGCGCCAACGTCTTCTTTAAATACGCTCAGATCGCGAGTGCTGCGGCCATGAGCTTTATGCACGGCGCGCAGGATGGACAGAAGTTCATCGGCGTGCTCTTTTTAGGCGTGGCCTTTGCCAGCGGCCAGACGAGCGTCGGCGATGCCGGCATCCCCATCTGGATTATGCTGCTGTGCTCGGCAACCATGGGCATCGGCACCAGTGTGGGCGGCGAGCGCATCATCAAGTCCGTCGGCCAGAGCATGGTCAAGCTCGAGAAATATCAGGGCTTCTCCGCCGACCTCGCGGGCGCCGCGAATCTGCTGCTTGCCACCCTTACCGGTATCCCCGTGTCCTCCACCCACATCAAGACCTGCGCCATCATGGGCGTCGGTGCCGTCAAGCGCCTCTCGGCCATCAACTTCGGCGTCGTCAAGGACATGATGTTCACCTGGTTCTTCACCTTCCCCGCCTGCGGACTCATCAGCTTTGTCATGGCCAAGCTGTTCATGATGTTCATCTAGTCAAACCGAGCGTCCATCCGGACCGTAATATCTCGCCCACCCGTCTTCGCCTCGAAAGGACCCACTCATGGCAAAGAAACCCGATTCGTTCTACTTTGACAACTACGTCGCCTGCGCCGACCTTGCCGTCCAGGCCGCCGAGCTGCTTACCAAGATTTTTGAGAACTTCGATCCCGCAAAGATTCACGATATGCTCGACAAGATGCACGCGATCGAGCATGCGGCCGACAAGAAGCACCATGAGCTTGAGGACGCCCTGCTCACGGCCTTTATCACCCCGCTTGAGCGCGAGGACCTGGACCTGATGAGCTGCTCGCTCGACACCGTGCTCGACCGTATCGAGGGCGTCGTGCAGCGCGTCTACTTCACCAACATCCAGAGCATCCATCCCGATGCCATCGTGATCGCCCACAAGGTGACCGACGCCTGCCGCGCCATGAAGGACCTGATGGTCGAGCTGCCCAACTACCGCAAGTCCAAAACGCTGCGCGAGCTGGTCATCCAGATCAACACCATCGAGTCCGAGGCCGACGAGCTCTACATCAACGCCATGCGCAACCTGCATGTCAACGGCAAGGATCCGCTCGAGGTCATCGCCTGGCGTGACGTCTACGCCTTCCTGGAGTACTGCGCTGACTGCTGCGAGAATGTGGCCGATGTTGTGGATTCGATTGTCATGAAGAACAGTTAATTGGGGGTACGTGTCCCGGCGGCGAAGGGCCGGCCACGGTTTGCTTTCTCACTCCGGCTGCGTAGCAGAGTCGTTCGAAAGTAAACCATGGCCGGCCCTTCGCCTTACGTATCACCATTGGAACTTTGGCTGATAGTTATAGCGCAATGGGGGTTTGGCTGAAGGGACCTTTGGTACCCGTTCGGACACTTTGGCCCTTGACGAGCGTTTGGCTGATTGCTGCTTTGGGTACTGTTTGGGTTACTTTGGGTTTGTTTGATTTTTAATTTTAGGAGGGCTTGTATGTCTTATTTGGATCTGGCTCGTGGTCGGTATTCTTGTCGTTCTTTTGAGGACCGTTCTGTTGAGCAGGCTGTGGTGGATGCCATTGTTGAGGCTGGGCGTATTGCTCCTTCTGCTTGTAATAATCATCCAGCCCGTGTGATGGTGCTGGATACGCCTGAGCTGTTGGAGAAGGCTGCTGCTTGTCAGCCTTGGTTTGCTCGTGATGGGTCTATCTTTGGAGCTCCGCTTGTCTTCCTTATTTGCAGCGTTACCGATGATGCTTGGGTGCGCCCGTATGACCAGATGAATTCCAGTGAAATCGATACGTCCATCGTGTGCGACCAGATGATGATGGAGGCCACCGAGCAGGGCCTTGGAACGTGCTGGGTATGCCATTTTAAGCCTGAGGTGGCACAGGAGCAGTTCAATCTGCCCAAGGGCGTCTATCCCTATCACATGCTCGTCTGTGGCTATCCCGCCGACCACATCGCCGATCCCGAGCATCGCGAGGCCCGCACCATTCCCCTCCCCAACTTCCTCCTCAAGTAGTTTTTGGCACATGCCCTAAAACCTACCTTTTACCGCTCACCCATTTGCCGAGTTCTGCGCCATTATGTGCAGGGCTCGGTTTTTTTATGTTAAGCACCCCGGCACAGTCATAAAAAAGGACCCGCAAGCTGCGGGTCCTTTCTAGGCACTAAATTGTAGACCGAATGTTAGTCCAGGTCGTCGGCAGCAAAGTTGTCGATCGGGGCAAAGGGATCGGCCACGGGGACAACCGGGTCAGCGACGGGCAGCGGCTCGGCGGGAACAGTCACCGCAGGAGAAGCGGCAGAACCGACCGGCGTGGAGGCCATGAGGTCGGCCGGGAAGGAGTTCTGGGCATCGTCCATGAAGTGCTGGATAAGCTTGAGATACTCGGCCTTGAACTCCTCACGGGAAGCCTTGAGACGATCGATCTCCTCGAGCTCGGCCTGCTTTTCGGTCAGAGCCTGGCGGATAACCTCGCGGGCCTTGGCGTCAGCCTCGTTGCGGATGCGCTCAGCATTCTCGTTGGCATCGTTGACGATGGTCTCAGCGGTCTGCTGGGCAGCGATCAGGGCAGCAGAAATCTGGCGCTCCTGAGCGGAGAAGTCAGGGGCGGGAGCAGCCACGGGGGCGGCAGGAACGGCCTGGGCGGTGGCATCCTGAGCCTGGGCAAGCTGAGCCTGGGCATCGGCAAGCTGCTGCTCGGTAGCAGTCAGACGACCCTTAAGGTCGACGATCTTAGCGAGCATAGCGTCAACCTCGGAGGACAGCGTCTCCAAGAAGACGTCGACCTCAGCAGGATCGTAGCCACGCTTGGCCTCAGAGAAAGTCTGAGCCTGGATGTCTGCAGGGGTAATAGCCATAACAAGTCTCCTTTTTCATCGCCTCGGCGTACACGCCCGACGTAAGTTACTAAGTCAGTTCTATACGAGTATACCTATAAGAAGCTGCAGAACCAGCCTCTGCACCAACTGCAACGCAATAATCGCAACGACCGGCGAAAAATCGATACCGCCCATCGGCGGAATGAAACGACGGAACAGGCCGAGCCACGGACCGCACACGCTATCGAGCACCGCAGCAATATCCTGAAGCAAACCGCCCTGCTTCATGGGAATCCACGTCATAAAGCAGTAGACGACAATGAGCGTGGAATAGAAGTTGAACAGCGTGTTGACCAGCTGGACGATAGTGTAGATGTTGATGGGAATCTCCTCGTCTTGTCTTTACTTAAGGTAGCCGTCGGCACGAAGCTTCTTGAGATCGGAATCTTTGACCTCGCAACCGGCGGGCAGCACCATGAACACGCGGTCGCCTACCTCCTTGACCGTGGCGCCCAGACCGCAGGCAAAGCCGTAAGAGAAGTCCAAGACGCGCTTGGCAACTTCGGTGCGTACGCCCACAAAAATCAGTGCGACAGGCTGCTTGGTGCGAACGCGGCGCACCACGGTCTCCACGTCGTCATAGCTCTCGGGGCGCAGGACATAGGCCGGCAGCTGCGGCGTGGCGTTGATGATATTGCTCGCATAGGCCGAGGCATCGCTCGGTGCAGGCGCGGGTGCAGCGGCGGCACGGGCGCGGGTGTTCTCGGCGTAGCTCGACGGCGTGTCATAGGCACCAGGACGATAACCGCTCGCAACACTGTCCTGCGAGCGCGAAGGCGGGTTATACGTCGTGGCATGGCGGGAGTCATCGCCGACCAGCTGACCGGAGCGCGTATACACGGCAACCGACTCAGCTTCACCACGGCGCGTCTGACCAAGCAGGCCGTTGCTCGGCTCGTCTTGGGTGTAGAAGCCCTCGCCCGAAGCACCGCTGTAGCCGTTGCCCTGATAACTATCGTCATAGCCGTCATCGTAGCCGTAGTCGTCGTCCTGGCCATAACCCTGGTCGTAACCCTGCTGGCCGCCCAGGTGCATCTTATTTTTAATCTCGTCAAGGAAGCCCATGGTTGTGTCCTCTCGCGGTTTAGTGCAGGCGCCCCGATAATCAGTGCGCACTTCAGAGCCTTATTTTACTGCAAACTCCGGGCTAAATACTACCCTGCCCAGGCGAACGAGCGTAGAGCCCTCCTCAAGGGCAGGCTCAAAGTCCTCGCTCATGCCGCAGGAAAGCTCAGGCAGGTTCAAATCGGGATGCGCCGCCTCCAGCTCATCCCTCAGCTCACGAAGCCCCGCAAAGGTGCGGCGCGCCACATCTTTATTCCCCCGCGGCGCCATAGTCATAAGGCCCTGCACACAAATTCCCTCAAGCTCCGCAAGCTCGCCGGCGAAGGCACGAATCTCGTCGGGCGAAAAGCCGCCCTTGGACTCCTCGCCGCTCACATTGACCTCGATCAGCACGCGCTGGGGGCCGAAGAGCTCGCCCGCCTCAATCTTGCGGACCGCACGGGTCGAGATAGCCTGCGCCAAATGCAGCGAGCTTACCGAATGAATCAGCTCGGCCGAGCCCAGAACCGCATTGATCTTGTTGGTCTGCAGGTTGCCGATCATATCGAAGCGCACCTCGGGTAGCTCCGGATGCTCTGTGAGGCCCGCAAGCTTGCGAACGAGCTCCTGCGGGCGGTTCTCGGCAAAATGGCGATACCCCGCCTGGATGGCGGCAACGGTCTCATCGACGCCAACGGTCTTGGAGACGGCAATCAGGCGCGCGGCATCGTGAGGACGGCCCGCGCGATCGAGTGCCGCATAAAAACGCTCCAGAATCTGCTCACGGCGAGCGCGCATCAAGTCCAAATAGTTATCCATTGCCAATCGCCTCCGCTGACAGCCATACAAGTAGTCCCATGCTAACGCAAGAGCGCGGCCTCGCATGTGCAAGGCCGCGCTCACATAGGTATTTACAATCTTTCGACGAACGGGGCTACTTACTCCTCGTCATCCTCGCCATCGTCCTCGTCCTCAAGGTGTTCAAGCAGGTAGCGAAGGCCCTCGCTCAGCTCGTTAGCAGGCACCCTAGCAACAAAACGCGCATCGACGGCGGGCCTCATGATAACGCCCTCGCCCGAAGGCACGCGCATGCTCTCGAGCTCGTCCTCGTCCGTGCGGGCGATATCGCCGGCAGTCATACGCTGGCCGGTCAAAAGGAAGGTCAGACGACAGGCTGCATCGATGGAAATCGAAGCGATACGATCGAGGTAGCGCGAAACCATGATGGCACGGCGCAGATCGTCATAGTTACTGTCGTCGTCCATAAAATCTCCCGTGTCCATGCGGTTGAAGGTACGGAAGAACTTCTCGTACGCCGCATGCACCGGCTCGTCCTCGACGGCCAGATTGCAGATGATGGACATGTCGTTGGTGACGAGCGCAGAAAGCGACGAACCCAGCACCTGATAGACGGCCTCGGCCTCGGCTTCAACCAAGGTCACAAGCTCCTGAGGCAGCGAGATGTCGGCCTTGACCATGTGACGCGTGGCGCGGCAGATCTGGCGAACCTTATCGGTCATGCGCTGCAGGTTAAAGTCGACGTAGATGATTGTCTGCAACAAGCGGAAGTCAGAGGCGACCGGCGACTGCGTAGCGATCAGGTTGTAGCACACGGCCTCCAAGTTGGCGCAGCGCGCGTCAATCGAAAGCGTGCGCTTCTTGGTCTTGGTGGCGAGCTTGCGATCGTCGGTCGCGTAGGCCTTCACGGCGTCGTGAAGCGCCAGGTCTACAGCCTCGTAGATGCTCAGCATCTCGTGACGGGCCTCGATGAGCTGACGGGAAAACAGTTTGCGCATGGTTCACTCCAATCAGTTGGGTGCGGTCATGCCGCCCGCACAGTGAATACGCACCGGACCAGGTCCGATCGGCTTGGGACTAGTCGCACCGATCAGCCAAAACGGCCGGTGATATAGTCTTCCGTCCGCGAATCCACCGGGCTGGAGAAGATCGCGTCGGTTTGACCATACTCGATGAGCGTGGCGGGCTCGCCGGCAACTTCCTGCAAGAAAAATGCGGTGTAGTCGCTGATACGAGCCGCCTGCTGCATAGAATGCGTGACGATGATGATCGTCATCTCGGGCGCCAGCTCGGCCATCAGATCCTCGACCTTAGAGACGGACGTGGGGTCGATGGCGGAGCAGGGCTCGTCCATCAGTAGGACATCGGGCTGCACCGCAAGCACACGCGCGATGCACAGACGCTGCTGCTGACCGCCCGAGAGCGCCAAACCGTCCTTGTTGAGCTGATTGGATACCTCTTTCCAGAGGTTGGCGCGCTTGAGCGATTCTTCCACGATATCGTCGAGGTCGCTTTTGCTAGTCACGCCCTGCAGACGAGGGCCAAAAGCGACATTCTCGTAGATGGATTTGGGAAACGGATTGGGCTGCTGAAAAATCATGCCCACGCGGCGGCGAAGGTCAACCGGGTCGACGCCCTCGGCATAGATATCGTTGCCGTCGAGCGTCATGGTGCCCTCGACGCGAGTGCCCTCGATCAGGTCATTCATGCGGTTGATGCAGCGCAAAAACGTCGATTTGCCGCAGCCCGAAGGACCGATAAACGAGGTGATGGCATTTTTGGCGATGTTGAGGTCGAGCCCCGTCAGCGCGTGAAAGTCACCGTACCAAAAGTTGAAATCCTTGGCCGTGATGGCCGCTTGCTCCGGCGCGGGAGCGGACTGATAGACGGACATGGGACTCCTTAACTAGCGGCGCTTGCGCGACAGATAGCGCGCAAACAGGTTGAAGGCCAGAATAATCGCCATCAGCAAAAGCGCGGTGCCGTAGGCTGCGTTCATGTTGATGCCGTCATTGGCGAGCAGATAAAGGTGAACGGTCATGGGACGACCGGAATCGAGCGGCAAAATAGGCAGGTTGATGGCCTGGCCCATGGTGTAGAGCACCACGGCGGTCTCGCCGATGGCGCGGCCTATGGCAAGGACAATGCCGGTGGCGATGCGGCCGAAGGCAGAGGGAAGCACGATCTTGGAGACGACCTGCCACTTGGTGGCGCCCAGGCCATATGCACCCCAACGGATATAGCGTGGAACGGCGCGGATTGCCTCCTCGGTGGTGCGCATGACGATAGGCAGCATCAGAAGTGCCAGCGCCAGCGCGGCAGAGACCATCGAAAGACCTAGGCCCATGGCCTCGACAAACAAGGCATAGCCAAAGAGGCCCATAACAATGGAGGGCACCGAGGCCAGGGCATCGGCAGCATAGCGAATGATGTCGACGACCTTGCCCTGCTTGGCGTACTCGGCCAGATAGACCGCAGCTAGGACGGCAACCGGCGTGCAGATGAGCATGGCGAGCGCCGTCACGTAGACGGTCGAGACAATCGTCGGCCAAATGCCGCCTTCGGCGTTGACGCCCTGCGGCCAGCCGAAGATAAAGTCGAGCGAGATATGCGGCAGGCCGTTGATGACCACGTAGGCGATGATGGCGACCAGCACCAGCGTGGTGATGTAGGCAGCCGCGCGGAATACGCCGAGCATGATCTTGTTGGACAGGTCTTTGTTAATGCGACCCTTCTTGCCGTGGGAAAGGGCACGCTTGATGCGCTCGCGCGACGAGGTCGTATCGACCGTCGTGTCAACGGAATCGGACATAGCCTACCCCCTCTTCTTCTTGGAAAGCAGACGGACGATGCCCACCAGTGCGGCGGAGATGATAAACAGGACCACGCCCATGCCAAAGAGCGCCGAGCGGTGCAATCCCGAGGAGTAGCTCATGTCGAGCGCAATCTGGCTCGTGAGCGTCGAGATGGGGCTCGCGATGCTATCGGGAATGACCGGAGCATTGCCCACGACCATGAGCACGGCCATGGTCTCGCCGATGGCGCGCCCCATGCCCAAAACGATGGCGTCCACAATGCCCAACTTGGCGGCCGGCAGCACGACCTTGTAGATGGTCTGCCACTTGGTGGCACCCATGGCATAGGACGCCTCGCGAATGCCCATGGGAATGGAATTGAGAGCATCGATGGTGAGCGTGGTGATGGTAGGGACGATCATGATGGCAAGCACGAACCACGCCGTCAGCGCACCAAAACCAAGACCACCGGTCAGTTGCGCGATAAACGGACGGATGATGATCATGCCAAAGAAGCCATAGATGATAGAAGGGATGCCGGCCAACAGGTCAACGGCAGGGCTGATGAGCTTGCGCACGCGCTTGCTGGCGATCTCGACCAGATACACGGCCGTGCCCACGCCTAGGGGCACACCCATGGCGAGCGCACCGACGGTCACCAGACCCGAGCCGGCAAGCAGCGACACGATGCCGTAGTGGCCCTCAGAGGGCGCCCACGTAAAGCTAAAGAAGTCCGCCAGACCGATGTCGGTAAAGACGGGCAGCGCCGAGTACGTGGTAAAGACAAAAATCAGGATGACGGTAACAACCGCCAAGAACGCGCAGGCAAAGAAAATCCACTGCAGCGCCTTCTCCTTGATATAGGTGCTGCGCGATACGAGCGCCAGCTCGCGCTTCTTGGGCGCCTGAGCATTCTGCTCAGTCTGGGAGTTTTCCTGTGCTTCCATGCTACTCACTCCCCTTCTCGTCGTTGGTGACGGGAATAAAGCCCGCCTCGCGAATCTGCTTGTCCATCTTTTCGGACGTCACGTAGTCGATGTAATCCTGCGCCTGCTGCGAAGGCGCACCCTTCACAAAGAAGTAAAGGTCGCGCGAGATGGGATAGCCGCCACTCGCGACCGTCTTCTCGGACGCCTCAACATGATTGACCGAGACGGCCTTGACCGAGGTCTTGGCGTTGAGGCCATCGACGAAGCCCAGCGAAATGTAGCCGATAGCCCCGCGCGAACGAGATACCACGTCGCGCACCTGGCCCGTGCCCGAAAGAACGGCGGAGCGGCGATCGAACGGGGTGCCGTCCATCACGATGGTGCGGAAGGCTTCACGCGTGCCAGACGCCTCATCTCGGTTGATAACCTGAATCCTCAGGTCCTCGCCACCGACTTCTTTCCAGTTGGTGATCTTGCCGGCATAGATATCGCGGAGCTGCTCGGTCGAGAGGTTATCGACGGGGTTGTCTTCGTTCACGATGACCGCGATACCGTCGTGGGCAATGACGATGGGAGTCAGGCCCAGATCCTGTTCGTCGGCATTGAGTCCACGGGAGGAGCTGGCGATATCGGCCGTGCCAGCGCTGACGGCTTCGATGCCAGCGGAAGAGCCCAAACCGGAAACGAGCACGTCGATGCCGGTCTCCTCCTTAAAGCCCTCTGCCGCAATTTCGGCGATAGGAAGGCAGGTCGTGGAGCCGGCCACGGTAATGGAAGAGGTAGAAGATCCCGAAGAACAGGCGCACAGCGTAAGCGTAAGCACAGCGGCGCTCAGGACCGATACGATCTTTCTCATAGCATCACGCCGATCGCAGCATGGCGCCCACAGGTGCCGTCCTCGTTACGGTAGGAATAAAAGCGGTCGTTCTGACACACAGTCGAAAGCTGGGTATCCACGATATTATCCGCGTCCACACCGGCATCTACCAGCGCCTCACAAATGGCGGCAGATAGATCGAGCATGCGAGAAGCGCCCGCATCGATGCACGAAAACTCGGCGGCAAAGCGGTCCATGAGTTCCTGGGATACCTCATATTCGTCAGCCAAGATATGGGGGCCGATATAGGCGGAAACGTCGCTCGCATCGCAGCCGGCAGCATCGCAAAGCGCCTGGCACGCCTTGGCAGAAATACGTGCAATCGTGCCCTTCCAACCGGAGTGCACCACGGCAAACCCGCCGGGGGCCACCAGCACCACGGGAACGCAGTCGGCAAAGCAGAGCAGCACGGGCACGTCATGGGCCGTACAGACGATGGCATCGCAGCCCTCAGCAATCTGCTCGCGAACAGCCTCAAGATCGTCGGCGCCGTTCGAAGTCACCGTAACGATATGGTCACCATGTACCTGATTGGGCACGAGCAGATTATGCTCGCACTCAGTGGCACCCATAGCTTCGAGCGCTCGACGACGATTTTCTTGAACAGCAAAGGGGTCATCGCCTACATGCGAGCCCAGGTTGAGCGAGGAGTACGCATCTTCAGAAACGCCACCGGTGCGCTCGGTAAAGGCAAAACGGACATCGGATGTCGCGCCCTCCACCAACGTAACTCCATCATGGTCGACACGCGAAACGTTGTCCGCACGTGCTGCCATACTAAAGCCTCCTAATAACACAAGTACCGCGGCGTCGCCGCGCAGTCCGCGTTTATACGGCTGTCATACTTCCTTAAAAGGATACCCGCAGCGGTAGGGACCAAACGTAAAGGGAACGTAAGGAGATTGGAGGCTTTCGTTTACAAACGAGAAACAAAACGGGGTGCATCCAAATGGACACACCCCGTGCAGGTCGTTGAGAAAAACGAACTAGAAGCTGCCGCGCTTCAGGAAGTCGGGAAGCTCGAACTGGTCGTTGCCAAAGTTGGGCAGCTCGGTACCACCGACGTTGCGGGTCGGAGCGGCCTGAGCCGGGCTGGCAGCCGGAGCGGTGCGCTGCGGCTCAGCGGAGGCAGCGGCCTTGCTCTGAGACTGCTGAGCAGCAAAGAGCTCGTCCTGACGGTTGACGTTGGAATCGGAGAAGCCCGTAGCGATGACGGTGATACGCACCTGATCGCCCAGGGACTCGTCGACAACGGTACCGAAGATGATGTTCGCCTCGGGGTCGACGGCGTTGGCGACAACGTCGGCGGCGTCGCTGATCTCCTGGATGCCCAGGTCCTTGGAACCGGCGATGGAGAGCAGAACGCGCGTGGCACCATCGATGGAGCTCTCGAGCAGCGGGCTGGAGATGGCCTGCTGGGCAGCGTCGACGGCACGAGTATCCCCAGAAGAGGTACCGATACCCATCATGGCGGTACCGGCCTGCTTCATGATGGTCTTAACATCGGCGAAGTCCAGGTTGATGATACCGGGGACGGTGATGAGGTCGGTGATGCCCTGGGTGCCCTGGGAAAGGACGCCATCGGCAATCGCGAAGGCCTCGAGCATGGTGGTCTTCTTCTCGGCGATGTCGAGCAGCTTATCGTTAGGGATGACGATCATGGTGTCGACGCAATCGGAGAGGGTCTTGATGCCCTCCTCGGCGCTCTTCTTGCGCTTGCGGCCCTCGAAGGTGAAGGGCTTGGTCACGACGGCGACGGTCAGTGCGCCGACCTCGTTCATCGCGATATCGGCAACGATGGGAGCAGCGCCGGTACCGGTGCCACCGCCCTCACCGCAGGTGATAAACACCATGTCGGCACCAGCAAGCGCCTCGGCAATGTCGTCGCGGGACTCATCGGCAGCCTTGCGGCCAACCTCGGGATTGGCGCCGGCGCCCAGGCCGCGGGTAAGGTCGGTGCCGATGTGCACCTTGATATCGGCATCAGAGATCGCGAGTGCCTGAGCATCGGTGTTGATGGCAACAAACTCGACGCCGCGGATGCCCTCTTCGATCATTCGATTGACCGCGTTGGTACCGCCGCCGCCGACGCCGACCACCTTAATGACGGCAAGGTAGTTGTTGATCTCTGTCTCGTGCATGTCGGTCCTCCGAACAAAGGTTATAGCCATAGCATGGGTCGACCCCTGCGCACATTAACCTTCAGGTTGAAAGTAAATGCAAAGGTAAACCGTATTATGTTTGCACATTATGAACGTATCAGTCAAATAATTGACCGTGAAAACCAAACAAACCAGATAAACGGCGTGGTATGGCCCCTCAACAAAGCATCAACCAGCGCTACGAGGTCGGAGCATTCCTAAATGTGTAGTTGCCCGGAGAGCGCACATTGATATACGTTACGCCCTCTACCTGCGAAAGCAACTTGGTGACTACGCGTTCCTTCTTGGCGATATCGTCCGAATCGCCCAGCGACACCTCAATGCCGTTATTGAGGTTTGCCGAGATGGCTTCGACCGAAGGCGTGGAAATATCCTTGACTTGTCCCAAGAACTCGCTCGAAAAACCACGCACATAATCCAGGCCGGCCTTAACGGCTTTGGAGTTCACCGCCTGGCCGGAAACCGGAGCGACATCCGCCGAGACATCAGTCAATAACACCGCGCCATAATGCTTGGCGAGCGCCAGCGCGGCATCGATTCCGGTCAAGGTATTTGAACCCTGCCCTGTCGTGATGACGTTGCCCTGGTCGTCCACTTCGACCGACGTCGACAGCGGGGCGATCCAGGTGTCATCGTCTCCGATAGCCCAGGCAAGGTCGTCGGAGCTGATATACGCAATGGCGATAACTTTACGCTCCGTCGGCGTGATGATAAGCGTATGGGGAAACTGGCGCTGGACATCCACGCCCGAAACCCACGGGTTCTGCTTGAGATCCTCGGTAATCTGGTCGGGATCGACGTTAAAAAGCGACGTTCCCTCGGGCAAGTCGATCAGCTGGATAGCATCGTGCTTCGTCACATGCTCGCTGCCTTGAATCTGAATATCAGTGGCAGTAAACAGTCCAGAGTTGATCACCACGATGGCAACGACGACGAGCACGGCCAAGACGGCCAGAACGCCGCCCACGATTTTGCCTTTGCCTGTAACGACAGAAGCGGCATCTGATGTTTTATTTGCCATCGCTCCAAGTGAAGATAACGGGTTGAAACCTTTTTTACTCGAAGGCTTCTTGGCGGTAGCCGGCACCGATGTCAGCGAGCGCGGTTTCGATGCGCCCAGCGTGAGACCTGGACGCGCCGCTTTAGTTCCCGTCGAGGGCTTGGGAGCTGCCATGGGACGGGCAGGCTTGGCGCCCATAACAGGCTTTGACGTCACCGAGGGACGAGAGGACTTTTTTGCGGCCGGACGATTACCGAGCTGCGAGCCGACGACCGGACGACTGGTCTGTCGAGCATGCCCGACAGACTTAGAGTGCGCGACGGTATTGCGTTGAGGTTTGGCAGGCGCGCCGGAACGCCCTCCGGCGCGGCGGAAGGTGGGTTTCGATGCTCTAGAAGCCGAGGAATTTAACTTCCGGTCTGAGCTCGATGCCATACGCCTCCCTCACCTTTCCGTGCACATGTCTGATAACCGCGGCAACGTCATCGGCCGAGGCAGTTCCGTTATTAACGATAAAATTAGCGTGAACGGGCGAAACTTCCGCGCCGCCAATCGAAAAACCCTTTAATCCACAATCCTCGATAAGCTTGCCCACACTCGCATCGGGCGGGTTGCGAAAGACAGACCCGCAGGATGCGCGACCCATGGGCTGCGTACGCTTGCGCCTTGTAAGGTACCGCTCCATGCGCTCGCGAATGTCGGCCTTGGGCGCCGGTTTAAGCTTGAGCACGCACTCGAGGATGATCTCATTGCGGGGAAGGCTACATTCGCGGTAGCCCCAAGAGATCTCGGACCCCGCATAATGCTTGATACCGGATGCCGGGTCAAACGTTACGACATCCTCAACCAGCGAGCCAATCCACTCGGTCCGCGTGCCGGCATTCATAGATATCGCACCGCCGACCGAACCAGGAATGCCAACGGCAAACTCAAGGCCCGAGAGGCTACGCGACAGGGCATCGTTGACCAGGCGCGCAAACATCACGCCCGCACCGACCGTCAGCGTACAACCGTCATCGGCAACAACCGTGCGCTGGAACTCACGTCCGAGCGAAATGACGGCACCGCGATAACCGCCATCGGCAACCAGCAGATTGGAGCCCTTGCCGATGATGACCCACGGCACCTGCTCGCGATCGAGCACCGCCACGGCGCGGCGGAGGGCATGATAGCTATGGCACGTCACAAAGAGGTCGGCCTTGCCGCCGATACGATAGCTCGTATGACGCGCAAGGCGCTCGTCCTCGATCACATCCGTGTCGATCATGCCCGAGAGCGCCATGACGGCGTTAAACAGACCCATTAGACTTAAGCGTCTTTCTTGGCAGTCAGATACTCAATGAACTCGGGACCGACGGTCGTAACGTCGCCGGCACCCATGGTGAGCAGCAGGTCGCCCTCGCCCACCATCTGCTCGAGCTCCTGATTGAGCTCAAGACGGCTGGAGCAGTACACGACCTCCTTGCCAGGATGCTTGGCGCGCACGGTATCGGCGAGCATCTTAGAGGTGAAACCCGGAATGGGCATCTCGCCAGCCGAGAACACATCAATCAGCAGCAGTTTATCGGCATTGGCAAATGCATCGGCAAAGTCGTCGCACAGGGCCTGCAGGCGCGAATAGCGGTGCGGCTGGAACACGACGTCGACGTGCTTGTAACCCAGCGACGAAGCGGCAGCAAGCGTCGCCTTGATCTCGGTGGGGTGATGGCCGTAATCATCGACCACGGTGATGCCATCGATATCGCCCACGTGGGTAAAGCGACGGCGGACGCCCTCAAAGCTCGAGAGCGCCTTGGCGGCGGCGTCGATGTCAAGGCCCAGGACATGGGCGACGGTGAGCACCGCCGTGGCGTTGAGCATGTTGTGGCGACCAGGATTGCTCTTGATCTCCACAGCGCGCTCAGTGCCGTCCTCAAAGCGAACGATAAAGTCACTCTGGATGCCCTTGACGTCCGGGTGCATGCAGACGATGTCGTTGCTCTCGGCAAAGCCGTAGGAAAGCACGTGACGGCCCGTCGACTTGGCGAGCTCGACCAGATGCGGGTCCTCACCGCAGACGATGACGGTGCCGTCCTCGCCCACCAGGCTCATGAATTTGGCGAAAGTTGCCTCGATCTCCTCGATACCCGAGTAGTGATCGAGGTGGTCGGCCTCGACGTTGGTCACAATGACTACGTTGGGGTTCAGGAACAGGAAGGAGCTGTCGGACTCGTCGGCCTCGGCGACAAAGTAGTCGCCCGAGCCGTTCTTGCCGTTCGTGTCATAGCCCTCGACGATGCCACCGATCAGGAAGCTCGGATCCAGACCCATGCGGTCGAGCATGGTGGCACACATCGAAGACGTGGTGGTCTTGCCATGCGTGCCGGCAACAGCGACGGTGGTGTAGCCGTGACCCAAAGCAGAGAGCATCTTGGCACGGGGCCACACGGGAATACCAAGCTCGCGAGCGCGCACGAGTTCAGGGTTGGACTCCGGAATAGCGGTGGAGACAACAACCACGTCGGGCTTGACCTCGTCGATCGTGGCGGCCTCATGGCCCACATGCACCTTCACACCAGCGCGGGTAAGCTGGCGGATATAACGTGACGTCTTAAGGTCGGAGCCGGTAACGGCATAACCGCGCTCGTGCAGAACGAGGGCGATGCCGCTCATGCCGGCGCCGCCGATACCGATAAAGTGGGCGCTCTTAAACTCGGGCGCGGAGGTTGCAGTCTGGGAATCAGCCATGTGCTCGTGTACTCCTTGCGTAAACACTGCCTGTAACCCGTTAACTGTACCGCACCTACCGCATCAGCGCGAGGGCGACCGAAGATATCCCGTCTAACTAACGCAAACCCTCTACTGCATCCGCCAGAAGAGCGGCGGCTCTATCCTGAGCCAGACCACGCGCCGCCTGACGCATGGCGTCGCGCGCCGCCGCGTCATCGACCAGGTGCAGCAGCTCATCGGCAAAGGCAGAACCGTCGATATCGGCATCGGCGCAGAGCACGCCGGCCCCGGCGTCGACCAGATAACGGGCATTGGTGGTTTGGTGGTCGGCCGTCGCATGCGGGTACGGCACGAGCACCGAAGGCACGGCGAGCGCAGCGATCTCGGCCACGCTCGATGCTCCCGAACGCGATAGCACCAAATCGGCAGCAGCCAGCATGTCGCCCATGTTGTCGATGTAAGGCTGGACGCGGTAACGCTTCGCCTCCTCGAGCGTCAGCGCCAAAGCGCGCTCGGTCTCCTCAAAGCCGTCGGCACCCGTCGAATGCAACACATAGAGGTTCTTGCGCGAAAGCAGCTCGTTTTTGAGCGAAGCCACGCGCTCGTTGAGGTGCTGGGCGCCGAGTGAACCGCCAAAGACGAGCAGCAGCGTAGCGTCCTCGGGAACGCCAAGTGCCTTGCGGCCGCGAGCGCGATCGCCCTCGATCACCGAGCGACGTACGGGGTTGCCGGTCATGAGCACGTGGTCAGGGTCACCTTCGCGCTCAAAGACCGAACGCGCTGCCGGCACCGAGATGCACACGTGGGCGGCGTGGGAGTTCATCATCTTGTTGGCCAGGCCCGGAACAGAGTTCTGCTCATGCAGCAGATACGGAACGCCTGCGCCCTTGCACCACCCCAGCAGCGGAACCTCGACATAGGCACCAAAACCGATGGCGGCATCGGGCTTGCCGACCTTTGAGAAATGACTGGTGAGCGCACGCTTGGCCTTGTTGACACGCCACAGGGAGGTCAGCGCCGTCCAAGGACGGGAGCGGTCGAAGCCCGTGACCGTAATGGGCACAAAATCAAACCCAGCCTCGGGGACCAGACGACCCTCGAGCTTGCGCGACTGGCCCACGAACACAACGTGGTGGCCACGATCACGCAGCTCTTCGGCCAAGGCGAGCGCGGGGTTGATGTGTCCCGCCGTGCCGCCGGCTGCAATAGCAACGGTCATCTTATCGGTCATGGTAGTCCCTTCGTACACGCGGTCCCTGGTCGTCGGTGCGTAGACGCGCCGACGGGTCCGAGTTCAAATCGATTCGATTATATCCGCCGCCCGCGCTGCGAGGGCTGGGGCGCTGAGGACGACCTTGCGGAGCCGTCCGCGGACGTGGACGAGCTGCCGGCTCGGATGTAGAACCATCCAGAACGGTAAAGCCGCTACGCGAAGGTCGTTCACCGCGCACATGGGCTACGCCGGCGGTACTCTCATCCATAACGGCAAAGCTCTCGCGGCGACGGTCGTACTCATCGCGACGGGCGCTCTCGTACGAAACGCGCAGGATCAGACCGGCAAGCATAAGCGACACAATAATCGACGAACCGCCGTAGCTAATAAACGGCAACGGTTTGCCCGTCATGGGAAACACGTTGAGGATGCCCAGCGCGTTAATCAAAAACTGCACCGCGAGAATGACCGCGGAGCCAGACGCCATAAGCGCGCCCCGACGATCGGTCGCCTGCTCGGCAATGCGAAACGCCGAGTAGATCAGCATCGCAAACACCAAGAAGAACAGCACGGTTCCGACAAAGCCGACTTCCTCGCCAATGATGGCCAGGATGTAGTCATTGTGCGCCTCGGGCAGATACGAGTACTTCATGGTTGAGTTGCCGATGCCACGGCCGAACAGACCGCCCGAGGCAAAGGCCATGATGGCAAGCGTGGCCTGATAGCCGTCACCATACTCGTCAGCCCAAGGGTTCAAGGCAACCTGAATACGCACCATACGGTACGGCTCTGCGACAAGTGCAATCACGATCACGAGAATGCCGAAGATTAGCACGCCGATGATAAATCTCGGGTCGAGACCCGCAAACAACGCCATGCACATGAGGGTCAACAGGATGATCAGGACAGTACCGAAATCGGGCTGGATAAAGATCAGAAAGAGCGAAATACCCAGGTAGATGCCCATCTTGCGAAGGAATTCGTTGATGTTGCCACCGGGCGAAAAGAAGCGATCAAGCATGATGGCCGAATACGCAATGGCAAATGGCTTTAAAAACTCGGAAGGCTGGAACTGAATACCGGCGATGTTGAGCCAGCGCGTGGCGCCACGGCTGCCGCTGCCCACCAAGAACACCAGAAACAGTAGCCCTATCATGCCGATAAGGAAGATCCTAAGCACATCCTCCCCAAACCAGCTGTCCGGCAAAACGCGCACGATGGCAATCAGCGCCAGAACACCAACCACGGCAAACGCGGCCTGTCGACCCAGGAAAAACGTCGCCGAGCCATTCTCGTGCAGCGCCTCGACCGAAGACGCCGAGTACACCATCAGCAGACCAAAGCACACCAAAGTAAACAGGCAGGCCATAAATATCAGACGGGGGCGCATGATGCGGGCGGGAACGCCGGCAATATAGCGTTCGCTAAACGACTGCCTGCCACGACCGGAACGCGGTGTGCTGCGCCGCGAGGAAGCACGGTCCGAGTCGGGCCTCCTCATACCTTGTCGGGGGCTCTCCTCTCTCACCGGCAACCCCTATTCCATTTGCGATTTCGCTGCAGCGGCAAGCTGAGCCACGTAGTCCTTAAACACGCGGCCGCGCTCCTCATAGCCCGAGAACTCATCGAACGAAGAGCAGGCAGGAGAAAGTAAGATCACGTCGCCACGGCTCGACAGCGAACGGGCAACGTCCACGGCATCGCGTAGGTCATCCGCTTGGGCGATATCCACATCGCCATCGACATCGGCCTCGTCCATAGCGGCGGTAAAGCGCTCGCGCGCATCGCCAAAGCAGACGACCGAGCGCACGTTATCCATAACGACGCGCGCGAAGTCCGTGAGCGGCGTGCCCTTATCGTGGCCGCCGAGCAGCAAGATCACGTCGTCATCGGGAAATGCCGTCAGCGCCTTCTCGACCGCGTCGGTGTTGGTCGCCTTGGAATCGTTGACGTAGCGCACTCCGTCAATCTCGCCGCACGGCTCCACGCGGTGCTCGAGCGGCTGGAACGAGGCCAGACCGCGGCAAATGCCCTCGGGATTGGCACCGACGGCCAGGACAGCCGTGGCAGCGCACAGGGCATTGATAACATTATGATGGCCCGAAATCTTGAGCTCGGACGTGGCGACAAGCTGGGTCTCGACGCCCTTCAGGCGCACGATCATCTTGCCATCGCGCACAAAGGCGACATCCTCACCCTCTGGCTCATCAAAGGCAACCTTGCAGATGCGACGACCCGGCGTGTAGATGTACTCATCGAACTCGTGAATGCCGGCGTCTTCGACGTCGACGACCACCAGATCGTCATCGACCATATTGTCAAACAGTTTGATCTTGGCAAGCGCATAGTTCTTATGGCTCTTATGCCAGCCCAAGTGGTCGGGAGTGATGTTGAGCAGCACCGCCACGCGGGGGTGGAGCTCGGTGGTCGTAGCAATCTGATAGCTCGAGAGCTCAGCCACAAACCACTCGTTGTGGGCTCGGCCGTCAATCTCGTTGATAGGCGGCTCACCGATGTTGCCGACAGCTACACTGGCCTCACCGGAAGCCTTGAGCAGATAATCGGTCAGCGACGTGGTGGTCGTCTTGCCGTTGGTGCCCGTGATGGCAATCCAGTTATCGGGCGACAGGCGATAGGCAAACTCGGGCTCACCCATAATCTGGGCGGCATGCTCGCGCCCGGCCTTAAAGAAGCCCGAGAACTCCGAGATGCCCGGGCACGTCACGCATACGTCATAGGCGCCCTCGACCTGTTCGGTCCCATAGACAAACGACGCACCAGCAGCCTCGAGCGCACGCGTGGCGTCATTGGGCTCAGAGGTGCCGCCGCCATACACGGTAACGGCGCTTACGCGCTCTGGATGTGCCAGCGCCCAGCGGGCGACATCGAGACCGGATTTGCCCTGACCCAAAACGAGCAGGCTAAAGACATCAGCAAGAGGCATGAAAGACCACTATCCCAACTGGAAGAACAGAGCAAGGCCAACGGCACCAAATGCCGCAGCGATAATCCAAAAACGGATGACGACCTTGGTCTCGGCCCAACCCTTCTTTTCGAAATGATGATGGATGGGCGCCATAAGGAAGACGCGCTTGTGCGTAAAGTGGAAGTAGACAACCTGAATCATGACCGACAGGGTCTCAACGATAAACAGGCCACCGATGATGAGGGAGACGACCTCGGTGTTAGTCATGATGGACGTACAGGCAAACGCGGCGCCCAGGGCAAGCGAGCCGGTATCACCCATAAAGATGCTCGCCGGATAGCAGTTGAACCACAGAAAGCCCAGGCAGGCACCGGCACACGCGGTGCAGAAGATGGACAGGTTCACGTCTCCGTGCAAAAACGCCATGGCAGCCATGGCGAGCATGGCGATCATGGAGGTGCCGCCAGCAAGACCGTCAAGGCCATCGGTCAAGTTCACGGCATTAGAAAGACCGGCAATCATCAGCCAGCAAAAGACAATATAGAGCCACGGGAACGAATAGCCGCAGATGGTAGTCGAAAGCACGCCAAGGTCAATCGTCAACCCACCGGGAAAACGAATCTCGGGGGCGACGCCGCACCAGTTGACGGCAAGCACCGTAAAGGTGACACAGATAATGGTTAGGCCGATCATCTTGGCATGAGGCGTCAGACCGAGCGAGCGCCCATGCGTAACGGAGGTCAGGTCGTCGATCAGGCCCAGCACACCGGTCGCCAGCGTGGCGAGCAGCACGAGCACGAGCTCGGTGGTGAGCTTTCCCATCAGCAGGCAGGTCAGCGAGATCGCGACGAGGATGACAACACCACCCATGGTGGGCGTTCCCTGCTTAACCAAATGACGCTTGGGGCCGTCGGCACGAACCTGCTGGCCGATACCCTCGACCTTGAGCAGCTTAATCCACCACGGCATGAGCAGCAGCGCAATGGCTGCGGCGATGCCAAGCCCCAAAAAAGCCTGATACGTTGGATACGAGGGATTGCCGAACATGGGCTAGCACACACCTTCCACAAAGCGGTCGAGCTCAACAAAGCGGGAACCCTTGACCAGTACAACATCATGTTTTTCAAGCGCGCCGCCCATGCGGTCGAGCACCTGCTGATAATCGGAGAACACCTGGATGCAGTCCTCGTCCATGCCCATCATGCGCGCGGCATCGGCCATAAGCTGGGCCAGCTCACCACCCACGCACGCCAGCATGTCGAGCTTCTTGGCGGCGGCATAGGCGCCCACGAGCTCATGCATGCGAGGAGCCTCATCGCCCATCTCGCCCATCTCGCCCAGGATCGCCATGCGAGACCCCGTGCACGAAAGCGAGCACAGCAGATCGAGGCCGGCTGCCATCGATTCGGCGCTGGCGTTATAGGAATCGTCGATGATGCGTGCACCGCTCTTGGCGCGCTTGATCTCCTGGCGGTGCCCGGTGATCGTAAGACCCCTAAAGGCAGCATCGATCTGCTCGGGCGTCACGCCCAGGCGATAGGCAACCGCGGCGGCCTTAACGGCATTAGGAACGGACTGCACGCCGGGGATGGCAAGCATGGTATCGATTGTCTCGCCCTGGCCAAAATCGAGCGTAAAGACCGGACGGCCCTCGTCATCAACGCGAACGTCGCGGGCGCGGACCTCATCATCGTCCGAGACACCGGCCAGCATCACGTCGATACCAGCAGGCTGGGCGAACGTATCGCGAATGAACGGCGTAAAATCGTCCTCGCCGCCCAAAACCAGCAGCGGCAAATAGTCGCCGGCGGCGCACATGCCCTGGACAATCTCGGCCTTAGCGCGGGCGATGTTCTCGCGGCTGCCCAAAATGCCGATATGAGAGGTGCCGATCTTGCTCACGATGGCAAGGTTAGGATTGGCGGACTGGGACAGGCGCTCGATCTCGTGGAAATGGTTCATGCCCATCTCGAGCACCAGGACCTCGGTATCGGCCGGAGCGGAAAGCACCGTGAGCGGCATGCCGATCAGGTTATTGAAATTGCCCTTGGTGGCCCAGACACGATAGCGCTTGGCGAGCACAGCGGCGAGAACGTCCTTGGTCGTCGTCTTGCCGATGGAACCGGTAATGCCAACGACCAGGCAGCCAAGCTCCAGGCGATACGCGTGCGCCAAACGCAGCAGAAACTCCTCGGGATCATCGGTCAGCAAGATGGCACAGCCCTTGTCCTGCGCCAGCGAGACCAGCTCGGTCTCGGGCTCACGCGTCATCACGACGGCGCCGGCACCCGACTGGACGGCACGGGAAGCAAAATCATTGCCGTCGACGTTTTCACCGGGAAAGGCGACGAAAATCGTCCCTTCCTCGACCTGGCGCGAGTCGATAACGCACCCGCGGCATACCCGATCGACTTCTCCCGTCACGGTTCGGGCCCCTGTTGCGGCCGCGAGGTTGTTGACGGCGATCTCTATCATTGCAGCTCCCCTGTAAACCTAAATAATGCTATCGGCGTATTGTATCCCAGCGCCGCGCATGCGTGGTGCAGGGCATGTGAACACCCCTCATATGGGACAACAAACCACGCCCCAAAGATTGTAACCCCCTACTTCGTGTGTGGGATACCCAGCACGTCGAGCGCGTTGGCCATAATGGACTGGAACGGCACCGCAGCGGCATCTGAGCCGCTCGGCGTTCCGTCGAGCGTGATATAGCACAGCACCTTGGGCGATTGTGCCGGTGCAAAGCCCATAAAGGACGACATGTAGTTCTCCTTGAGGTAGCCGCCGTTCTCGTCGGCACGTTCGGCCGTACCGGTCTTACCCGCCACGTCATAGCCGTCAACAGCGCCGCCAACGCCCGTTCCCTCCGACACGACCGTCTGCATGCACGATGTCACCTGGGATGCGGCGTCCTCCGAAATCGCGCGCTCGCCCTCGCCCCAGTCCTTCTCGTCGCCCTTGCTGGACTTATAGAAGTGCGGGGTCATCATCACGCCGCCGTTGGCGATGCCGCCCACGGCACGTGCGATCTCAATCGGTGAGACAGACAGCGCCTGTCCAAAGCTCATCGAGCCCAGCGTGGCGCCGTCATACTGGTCACGCTCCTTGACGATGCCCAGGCTCTCGCCCGGAAAATCGACACCAGAGCTGTGACCGATGCCCCACTTGTCCACATAGGCAGCAAAGTCGTCGGCACCGATCTTGCGCCCCACCAGGACAAATCCCACGTTGGACGAACGGCGCATCATCTCGCGCACATCCATGGTCATGGCGTAGTCGCGCTTGTCGGCATCGGTGACGGTATCGTCGCCCACCTTGATGCTCGCCGGCACCTCAAACGACGTACTCGACCGCACGACACCCAAGTCGAAGCCGGCGCCCGCCACGAGCGTCTTAAAGACCGAGCCGGGCTCGTAGGCATCGGTGACCAGGCGCAGGTTCATATCCTCGGTCTTGGCGTTTTCCAAATTGGTCTGGTCGTAGGTCGGATACGAGCAGGCTGCCAAGATCTCGCCTGTCGTAGGATCGGTGACCAGCGCCGAGCCGTTCTTGGCCTTTGTCTTCTCGACAGCCTCTGCCAGGGCATCCTCGGCCGCACGCTGGATATTGACGTCGAGCGTCGTCACGATATCAACGCCGTCGACCGCAGCCACCTTTTTATAGGCACCGCCCGCGATATAGCTGCCGTCCCTCGCGCGCTCGCGTACGAGAGAACCGTTCGTGCCGGTCAGAAGCTTGTTGTATTGCTTTTCGAGACCCGTCAAGCCGTCGTTGTCTACATTCACTACACCCAGCACCTGCGATGCCAGATTGCCGTATGGATATACGCGCTTCATGGCCTGCTCAAAAAGCACGCCGGGCAGGTTCTTCTTCTCCAGCGCCGCAGCGTCGTCTTCGTCCACCTGGCGCTTGATATACACCCAGGTTCCATCGGACTCAACGAGCTTGCGGCAGGTCTTTTTATCGATTCCAGTTGCCTTGACCAGCGCCGACACCGTCTTGTCAACATCCTCGACAAGCTGGGGGTTCACGGCGATGTTGCGACATTCGACCGACGACGCCAGCACGTTACCGTTGCGGTCGTAGATGGTGCCACGTTTGGCATAGAGGGTCTGCGCAAGCAGGCGGCGCGCATCGGCACGCTCGCGCAGTTTATCGGCTTCGACAATTTGATAGTCGGCAAGGCGAAAGACGCCCAAGCCCAAGCCAAGCCCAATGAAGCCCATGACGGCTTTGCGGCGAGGCAGAGGCGTGCCCGTGAGCCATTCGGTCGACGAACTCTTGCGCGACCTGGTGTTATGCACTTGAGGGCCGCCCGAGCCGCGAAGTCGCGACGCCGGGTCGTTGCCACGGGACTGCCCGGCGTTGTAAGATTGCCGACCCGTTCCTTGATAACCAGAACGTCCCCGCGACGAGGGACGTCCAGAACCGCGGCCCCCATCGGAACCGCGGCGATAGTCATTTGTCATACTCAGCTACCGTCTTGCTACTGAGCGGTCGCGGTCGCGTTGGCGCCCGCGGCTGCATCCTGCGAAAAGTCAAGTGTAACGCTCTCGCTGGGCTCCACCATGCCGTAAGCGCCCGCAAGGTCGCGAATGCGCGTGTCGGCGCCATAGACCGAATGCATGACCTCCAGGTCGGAGCTCTCATCGGTCGCCTTTTCGAGCGTGTTGGTAAGCTCGGCGTTGCTGTTGAGCACCTGGGCCGTAACGCCGGCGAGCGCCACGCGGGCGACGCCGATCGTCATGAAGATGGCCGCAATGATGCAAAACGTTTTAAGAACGCTCATGAAAACCGGGCTTACCGCCTGGTTTGCCTGACGGCCCGCGCCCGTGTAGACATCAAAGCGCGGCGTGCGCTGCTCACGGGGAGCAACGGGGGCCTGCGGCGTCTCACGATAGGCGGGCATGGCGTTCATATCATAGGCGAGTGCTGCGCTTGAAGTGTTGTAGCCCATGATATGCCGCCTCCCATCCCGAGTACGTTGGTAGTGTGTTTAAGCTTCGTTTATGGTGCGAGCGGGAGGTCCAATATCGCGCGGTCGTGCCTACAGACGCTGCGCCACGCGGATTTTGGCTGATCTCGCCCGAGGGTTGCGCTCAACCTCATCAGGCTGGGCAACCAAGGGTTTGCGGGTGATGACCTTGAGTATCGGCACGTTGCCGCACACGCACACCGGAATCTCCGGCGGACACGTGCACCCCTGGCTCATCTCCTTAAAGTGATTCTTTACGATACGGTCCTCAAGCGAGTGATACGAGATGACGCAGATACGTCCGCCCGGATTGAGCCACCTGGTGGCGGCATCAAGCCCTCGTTCGAGCACATCGAGCTCGTGATTGACCTCGATGCGAATGGCCTGGAAACTTTTCTTGGCCGGGTGTCCGCCATGCCGACGAGCGGCAGCCGGGATACCCGCCTTGATGATCTCGACAAATTGGCCGGTGGTTTCGATCGGTTCTTGCTCGCGGCGGCGCACGATCTCGCGCGCGATCTGCGAGGCGAACTTCTCTTCGCCGTAGACGCGTAGAATCCGGGCGAGGTCGTGTTCGTTATAGGTGTTGATGACCTCAGCTGCGTTTAAGGTGTTATTACCCGGATCCATCCGCATGTCCAATGGGGCGTCCTCGTTATACGAAAAGCCCCTGCCAGGGATATCGAGTTGCGGCGACGAAACGCCCAAATCGAACAGGAAGCCATCGACCCCGGGCACCTCGGCCGAGCAAAGCAGCTCGTCCAAGTCGCCGAAGTTGCCCTTCAGCAGCTGGTGCGGAACGCCGGGAACCTCGCGGTCCAGACGGGCGCCAGCGGCCTCGAGGGCCATGTCGTCCTGATCGACGCCGAGCAAAAGACCCGTCTCCCCCACCTGCGCAGCCATCTTTACCGAATGGCCGGCACCGCCAAGGGTGCAATCGCAGACAACGGAGCCGCTCTTTAGCCGCAGCGACTCAAGCACTTCGCCGAGCATGACAGGTTCATGCCGATATTCTTGTGTCAAGATCCCACGCTCCATCCGTTACCCGTGCCTTGCCCTTACGAGAAGAAGAGGTCCAGCAGGGCCTCATCGTCATCGTCCTCATCGGCCGCGGCGCGATCCCAAACCTCAAGGTGGTCGTAGTTGCCCACAACCGTGACCTCGCGGTCGAGGTTCGCCTGCTTGCGGAGAGACTCGGAAAGACCGATACGACCGGCGCTGTCCACGTCCATCGACGTGGTGCGCTTGTTGATCGCCCTCATGAGCTTCTGGTCATTAATGTCACGCGGGTTAAAACCCTCGTGGCCCTCACGACCCGCGAAGAGTCCTTCGACCCACTTATCGAAGGCCTCGGCAGAGAACACGTACAGAGCATCGACATCCAGGGCTTTGAACACGCGAACGTGCTCTCCAAGCTCCTCGCGAAGGGGTGCAGGCAGGGACAGACGACCTTTTGCATCGAGATTGCGCTCGTATGCACCAGTCATTCCCATGTGCGCCCTCCCCTCGGTTACTCAGATGGCACGTACGCGGGGAACCACCCCGCCTGTCGACGTCATTAATAATATGGGGAACCGCCCCATTTTTCAACACCTTTCCCCACCCCTTCCCCCACCCCGCCCCACCACTCCACCCACCATATATTGCAAAACACCCCCAATCATATGTTCGAAAACACAATATGTTGTGTTTACAGCAACGGCGGGATGCCACCTGTGGCACCCCGCCTTTCAACCTCAACCTTCAAGTTGACCTTGAGGCGATTTTTGCGTCCCTTTACATGCCGTTCACATCGCCCCCAAACTCCCCCACCCAAGGCACATGCGGCCCGCCACCGCGACGACAAGTGGCAAAAATGGGACGGGCCCCAGATTGCCCATGCGCGCGCAAAAGCACGCCGCGGCAATCTGGGGCCCGTCCCCAAATACCTATAGATATGCAGGCCAGCGATGTGTTAACGATGTGCCAGCGGGTGCGCCGCCAGATAGACCTCGGTCAGTTGCGTACGATCGACATGCGTGTAGACCTGCGTGGTCGATATATCGGCATGTCCCAAGATCTCCTGTAGCACACGGAGGTCTGCACCGCCCGCAAGCATATGGGTGGCAAAGGAGTGACGCAGCGTATGGGGATGGAGTCCCACCAGCCCCACCTGGCGCCCGTAGCGCTCACAGATGGCATGGATGCCCTGGCGCGACAGACGGCGGCCGTTCTTATTTAAAAAGACCGCCGAGGTCTCGGTTCCGTGGGCATGGGCCGCCAAGCGAGAACGCCCCTTAGTTATATAGCGCGTCAGAGCTCGCGCCGCGCTTCCCACCAACGGGGACAGGCGTTCCTTTGAGCCCTTACCGCGAACGAGCACAAAGCCATCGTCGATATGGATATCGCCCACATCGAGCCCCACCAACTCACTCACACGCAAGCCGCATCCGTAGAGCACTTCCAAGATGGCATGGTCGCGCAAGCCCATCTCGCCCTCGGGGAAGTCTTGATCGAGCAGCGCCGAGACATCCTCCACCGATAGATACTCCGGCAAACGCTCAGCCTTTTTAGGCAGGCGCAACGCCGCCGTTGGATTTTGGGCCACAATCCCATCGCGCACCAAAAAGGCATGCAGGCCCTTCACGGCCGCAAGCGCACGCTCCACCGAGGCATCGGAATAGCCCCCATCGCGACGGTCGGCGACAAAGCCCTCCACGACCTGACGAGTCACCTCATCAAAAGACATGATGCCCGCCCGCTCCAGATACGCGCAGTACGTCGTCAGGTCACGACGATAGGCCGCAATCGTGTTGCGCGCCAAACCCCGCTCGACCGCGAGGTAATCGAGATACTCCCCCGCCGCCACGGCGAGCGACGAGGGAGTAGCTTCGGTATGTTCTTTGTTCGCCGGCACCCTTAGTCCGTAGCGAGGTTCATGGGCGTCACCTGCAGGCGATCGACACCCTCGTGCTGACCGATCGAGGCACGCACGAACTCTCGGAACAGCGGCTGCGGGTTGGTCGGACGGCTCTTGAACTCGGGGTGAGCCTGGGTTGCCACATACCAAGGATGCACGTCGCGCGGCAGCTCGACCATCTCGACCAGGCGCTCGTCGGGCGACAGACCCGAGATAACCAAACCGGCGTCCTCAAGCTGGTCGCGGAAGGCGTTGTTAAACTCAAAGCGGTGACGGTGACGCTCGTAGACGAGATCCTCGCCATATGCCTCGCGAGCGAGGGTATCGGCGGCGAGCTTGCACGGATAGGCGCCCAGACGCATGGTGCCGCCCTTCTCGGTGACATCCTCCTGCGAGCTCATCAGATCGATGACGCTAAACGGACCGTCCGGGTCGAACTCGGAGGAGCTGGCGCCGGCAAGGCCGACGACGTTGCGGGCGAACTCGCACACGGCCACCTGCATACCCAGGCAAATGCCCAGATACGGAATCTTGTGCTCGCGGGCAAACTCGGCCGCGAGGATCTTGCCCTCCAGGGCGCGCTTGCCAAAGCCGCCGGGGACCAGGATGCCCGAGGCGTCGCCCAGAACTTCGGAGACATTCTGCTCGTCGAGGCTCTCGCCGTCGACCAGCTGGACGTCCACATGGCGATCGTAGAAGACGCCCGCATGGTGCAGGGCCTCGATAACCGACAGGTACGCATCGGGCAGCTGCGTGTACTTGCCAACGACGGCGATCTTCACCTTGTCGGCGTGATGGTTGGCGTGATTCTGTTTGCGCAGGAACTCGTTCCACTCGCTCATGTCGCGCTCACGCGGGTCCAGACCCAGGCGCTCGCAAATGCGCAGGTCAAAGTCCTGCTCGGCAAGCAGCTGCGGAACATCGTAAATACTCGCGCAGTCCTCGTTGGTAAAGACGCAATCGGTGTCGACGTCGCAGAAGCTTGCGATCTTTCCGCGGATAGCGTCATCGATATGGTGGTCGGAGCGCAACACGATAATATCAGGCTGGATGCCAAAGCTGCGGAGCTCCTTGACGGAATGCTGCGTGGGCTTGGTCTTGACCTCGTGGGCGGCGGCGATATAGGGAACGAGCGACACGTGGATGTAGCAGACGTTCTCGGGGCCGGCCTCCTTGCGGTACTGACGAATGGCCTCGACAAACGGTTGGGACTCGATGTCGCCGATCGTGCCGCCCAGCTCGGTGATGACTACATCGGAGCCGGTCTGCTCTTCGATGCGGCGGAACTTATCCTTAATGGCATTGGTGACGTGAGGAATCACCTGCACGGTACCGCCCAAAAAGTCGCCGCGACGCTCGCGGGCGATTAGGCTTTTGTAGATGGCACCGGTCGTAAAGTTGGAATCGCGGGTCAGGTTCTCATCAATAAAGCGCTCGTAATGACCCAGGTCCAGGTCGGACTCGTAACCATCCTCGGTTACAAAGACCTCACCATGCTGGAACGGGCTCATGGTACCGGGGTCGACGTTCAGATACGGGTCGGCCTTCTGCATCGTTACTTTGTAGCCACGCGACTTGAGCAGACGGCCCAGCGAGGCCGCGGTGATACCCTTGCCCAGGGACGAAACCACGCCACCGGTTACGAACACATGCTTGGTCATATTGAGTTACCTGCGCTTCCCGTAGAAGTTGTTTATCCACATCTTACGGGTCTTCATTGTAATACTCGCGCCGCGGACCGTCCGCAATTTTTCTCGCGTGCGATTGCATTTCTCAATCTTGAAACAAAACGCCGCCCGGTTTCCCAGGCGGCGTCGCTATGGCAAGGGTTACATGCTGCTATCGATCAGCAACCTCGTCCTCAAGCATTTCTTGAACGAGCATGCCGGTACGGACGCCCTCAAGATACCACTCACCACGTTCGGTGAGGCAAATGCCATTTGCAAGCTGACCGCCGTCGTCGCTATAACGCGAGACGACATCAATCATACCTTCGGAATCCAAGCGATCGATTGCGGCGCGGGCACGATACGGCGAAACCCCCACGCGCTCGGCAAGCGTTTTGCGCGAGAAACCATACGGCCCGCCATTGTCTTCGGTTTGCTGGTCGATCTCCATCAACACCAGCACCTCGACACGCTTCATATCGTTGACACTCGCACGACCCTTGCCCGCCATAGCAGCCTCCTCAAACCGAGCACGAGCATCTAACGCGACGTGCGCGACCGACACACCTCACGATGGCAGGTAATATCCATCATGCGGCATCCCGCTAAGGATGAAACAGTTACGGTTATTGTATACCGCTCAAATTGTTTCTAGGCAGGTAAACAGCTATTTTTCGCCGAAATAGACGCTTTATTGATCAAAAAGCCGTACCGGGCGCTAACCCGATACGGCCAAAATGCAATGCAATTGGCTCTGTTAGACCAGGATTGACATACATGTGTCCCCAC
>NZ_QRJO01000019.1:813-37631 GCF_003471585.1 Collinsella sp. AM18-10 | reverse complement strand
GATGAATGTGGGAGGTGTTCGGATAAAGTTGATAATCAAGGGCTGTGACACGCGTCGGTTACCTTTAATGGATATGAGGTGAATGAGGCGATTGTTTTGCTATACTCTCTCCGCACGGGCGATTGGCGCAACGGTTAGCGCAGGTGCTTTACACGCACAAGGCTGGGGGTTCGAATCCCTCATCGCCCACCATTGAATTGGAAACGGTCCTCGCAAGGGGACCGTTTTTGTTTGGGCCCAGCGCATGGGATTCGAACCCGACAGGGTGCGAAGCTGAGGAAACGCGAAGCGTTTTCCAGCGCAGCACGCGAGGGCCGCAGGCCCGAAGCGAAAGCGGGCGGCGTCAGCCGCACGCGACATCCCTCATCGCCCACCACTGATTTGATAGGCTCCCAGCTATGGGGGCCTTTCTTTTTTGGGCCCATCGCGGGGGGATTCGAACCCGCAAGGGTGCGGAGCTGAGGAAACGCGAAGCGTTTTCCAGCGCAGCACGCGAGGGCCGCAGGCCCGAAGCGAAAGCGGGCGGCGTCAGCCGCACGCGACATCCCTCATCGCCCACCACTGATTTGATAGGCTCCCAGCTATGGGGGCCTTTCTTTTTTGGGCCCATCGCGGGGGGATTCGAACCCGCAAGGGTGCGGAGCTGAGGAAACGCGAAGCGTTTTCCAGCGCAGCACGCGAGGGCCGCAGGCCCGAAGCGAAAGCGGGCGGCGTCAGCCGCACGCGACATCCCTCATCGCCCACCACTGATTTGATAGGCTCCCAGCAATGGGAGCCTTTCTTTTTTGGGCCCATTTCATGGGATTCGAACCCGCCAGCACGACTGTCACAAAGGCCGTGGCCAGAAAATGGCAAAAATGAGTACTGCCACCTTGCTTACAACATATCAAAAGATAGTATTTGCTTAAGTTACGAAACATATGTCCATTATAAGGACTAGCAATTGGATCAAAATCGTGCATTCATCGCCATTTCGACTTGCCATCTGGTCTTATTAGTCCAAAATTGCTGCGACCAAATCGGTAACAGTACTCATATTTATTGTTATTTGACCAGCAGGTCTCCCCGCCTTAGCAAATCTAAGGCAAAACGGGCTCCAGACCGCTGAATCATGCCACATAGGGCACGTCCGCAGTCCGGAACCCGGTCAAAGTTAAGTTATTTCGCTGTGTTAGGCCAAAACGTCCGACAGGATCTCGATCAGACTGTCCACGTCGGCTTCCTCGCAGACGAGCGGCGGCAAGAAACGCAGCGTATGGGCACCCGTAGCGTTAATCACGGCACCAGCCCCCAATGCACGGGCCACAACGTCGTGTGCATCACCCACAGTATCGTCCAGATCGCAGCCGAGCATCAAGCCGCGGCCACGCACCTCGGTCACGTTCGGCAGCTTGGCGAGCTTTGCCTCCATATAGGCGCCTACCTTGGCAACATGGTCGGCATAATCGCCGTGCACGAGCGCGGAGAGCGTCGCGGCACACGCCGCGATGGCCAAGCAGCTACCGCCAAAGGTCGAGCCGTGGTCGCCCGGCTTAAACACGTCGGCAATCTCCTTCTTTGCCACGACGGCACCCATGGGCACGCCATCAGCAATGCCCTTGGCAAGGCTCATGATGTCGGGTTCCACGCCATAGGTTTGGAATGCAAACGGCTTGCCGGAGCGGAAGATGCCGCACTGGACCTCGTCGGCGATAAGCACGGCGCCCACTTCGTGTGCCAGGTCGTGCGCTGCCGCCATAAACTCCTCGGTCATGGGGTGCACGCCGCTCTCACCCTGGATCGGCTCGAGCATCACGGCACAAATTTCGCTCCCCAGCTGCTTAAAGATCGCACGCAGTTCATCGATATCGTTGGGCGTGCAGGCCACAAAGCCACCCGGCAGCGGGCGGAAACTATCCTGCAGCCAATCCTGCATGGTGGCGGCAATGGTCTCGAGCGTACGGCCGTGGAAGCCGCCGCGCATGCACACGATAGTGTTGCCGCCGTTACCGGCACGTTTGGCGTACAGGCGCGCGAGCTTCATCGAGCCCTCGTTGGCCTCAGCGCCGGAGTTGGCAAAGAAGGTCTCCCAAACCTGCTCATCCGCAGCCGGGGCACCAAGAGCAGCTGCCGTGGTCTCATCGCCGGCGGCAATGGCATCGGCAAGCACGCGCGCACCATCTACGTCGTCGTTAGCAAGCTTGGACAGCAGCGCCGCGACCTGTCCGCGCTGCTCAATGTAGAAGTAATTGGAGACATGCATGAGCTTTTTGGTCTGTGCCTCGAGCGCCGAGAGCACGGCCGGGTCACCATGACCTAGGCTGCACACGCCGATGCCGGCAAGAAAGTCGAGGTACTCACGGCCATCGTCGCCGGTGAGCTTCATGCCGTGACCCTCGACAAACTCGACCGGAGAGCGGCCAAAGGTATGCATAACGTAATTGGATTCAAGCGATTGCTGAGCTGCAAGTGACATGGAATGCCTTTCGTTGAGCGCCGGACGGCGCAGGCCTATGGGTGCAGGAATTGGGCGGCTGCGGTCAGCTAGACCGTCTGGAGCTTCTCGACCTCGTCGAGGTTCTCGGCCAGACGCGCCGCAAAGGTCGAAAGCGGATGCGGATGCGTATCGAACTCGTAAGCCGTCTCGGTGGAGTGGATCACGGTACCGACGCCGGCGTCGGTCAGCAGCTCCAGCAGCAGCGAATGCGGCGTGGTACCGTTGATGATGTGAGCGCGAAATACGCCTCCGGCAAGCGCATCGACGGCAGCACGCAGCTTGGGAATCATGCCCTTATCGACCTCGCCGCCGTAGAGCATCTCGTTAACCTCGTCGAGCGTCAGGTTGGAAATGAGCGAATCCTTGTCGCTAAAGTCCTTGTACAGGCCGTCGACATCGGTCAAAAAGATCACCTTATGCGCATGGAGCGCCGCCGCAACGGCACCGGCGGCGGTATCGGCGTTGATGTTGAAGAAACCGCCGTCCTCCCCCGCCGCGACGGTAGCGATGACGGGGATGTACTCGCTATCGAGTAAGCGCTCGATATAGTCGGTGTTAACGTGCGTCACTTTGCCCACGCGACCGAGCTCGGGGTCGAGCGGCTCGGCGATGAGCGTGCCAGCATCGCTGCCCGACACGCCCACGGCCAGGTTGCCGTGGTGGTTGATGGCGACAACCAGCTCCTGGTTAACCTTGCCGCCCAGCACCTCGCGCACGATATCCATAGTCGCCGGCGTGGTCACGCGCTGGCCGTTCTTAAACTCGACGGGGATGTCATAGTGGCTCAGCGCCTCGTTGATAGCCTTGCCGCCGCCATGCACGATAACGGGGCGCATGCCGATGATCTTAAGCAGGACGATGTCGCTCATCACGTCGCGACGCAGCTGCTCGTCGACCATGGCGGCTCCGCCATATTTGATAACAACCGTCTTGCCGGTCAGGTTCTTAATCCACGGCAGCGCTTCGAACAGCAGCTGCGCGGTTGCTTCGTTGGATTCGCTCGAACGACAATCGCGTGCGAATTTCATAGTCTGCCTCGTCTTTCGTATCGTTATCGCGCCGTGCTCCGCTGTCCGCAATCGCGGCAAGATGCGCAGCGTGCCTGGAATCTAGGAACGGTAGTCGCCGTTGATGGAGATGTACTCATGCGTGAGGTCGCAGGTCCACACGGTCGTTGCCGCGTCGCCTGCGCCCAGGTCGGCCGAGATCACGATCTCGGGCGCCTCAAAACGTCGTAGAACCTCGTCCTCGTCAAAGGGAACAGTCAGACCGTCGCGACAGACAGGCATGCCCATCATGTCGATGGAAACGTCTTCCTGATTAAACTTCACGCCGCACTTGCCAAGCGCCATGGCAACGCGGCCCCAGTTGCAGTCGTGGCCGGCGATGCAGGTCTTAACGAGCGGCGAGTTGGCAACGGCACGGGCGGCGATATCGGCCTCCTCGTCGTTAGCGGCGCCGGTAACGTTGACCGTAACAAGCTTGGATGCGCCCTCACCATCGGCGGCGATATTGCGCGCCAGGCTCTCGCACACCTCGTGCACGGCAAATGCCAACTCGTCAAAGGCATTGGAGCCCTCAACGATAGGCTCGGCATCTGCGGCAGCGGCGCCGGAGGCAAGCATGATGCAGGTGTCGTTGGTCGAGGTGTCGGAATCGACCGTTACCTTGTTAAAGGTCTGCTTGACGGTCGAGAGCAGCAGGGCATGAAGTGCCGCAGGCTCGACGGGGGCATCGGTGGTGATAACTGCGATCATGGTGGCCATGTTGGGCATGATCATACCCGAGCCCTTGCACATTCCGCCTACCGTATAGACATTGCCCGCATGACCCGCAGCCTCACTGACGTAGGATACGGCGTACTCCTTGGAGTGCGTGTCGGTCGTCATGATGGCGCGAGCGGCATCGGCGCCACCGTGGGCGGAGAGCGCCTCGTAGGCAGCAGGAATGGCGGTCTCAAACGTGTCGATCGACAGAATCTGGCCAATCACACCCGTGGAGGCAACCAGAATCTGCTGGGGCTCGCAGCCGATGACCTGCGAGGCGATGTTGCACGTCTCGCGCGCGCAGGCAAGGCCCGTCTCGCCCGTGGCGGCGTTGGCATTGCCAGAGTTGACCGAAATGCCGGCGATGATACCGTACCCCTTGTCGGTACCGCCCAGGTTGGCGCGGCTCACCTGCACAGGCGCTGCGCAAAAGCGATTGGTCGTAAACACGCCGGCACCGGGACAGGGTTTATCGGGCACGACGAGCGCGTAATCCAAGCGCTCGGGATTCTTGCGAAAACCCGCATGAATACCCGCGGCCCTAAAGCCGGCCGCTACCGTAATGCCACCCTCGACGGCACGAATCTTGATATCGAACTGCTCTGTATTCATCGTCCTTACGACTCCTTATATCAAACAAAAAACGGACATCGGTTGGTGCGCCATGCCAGTCGTGATCATGAGACCAGCTTAAGAGTGGCGCCCCACTCGATGCCCGACTGCCAAATCGTCAACAATCGAATGTGCTACACCGGGCACGCCACTGTGGGCAAGCCTCGTCGCTCGTCAAAACCAAAGACGATGTTGGCGCACTGGACCGCCTGACCGGCAGCACCCTTGCACAGATTGTCGATCGCTCCCGTCGCCACCAGCACGCCCGCGCGCTTGTTGAGTACAAGGCCGATCTGGGCAGCATTGGTGCCGACGACCGAGGCCGTCTTGGGCTGCTCGCCGGCATCGAGCACGCGCACAAAGGTGCGACCGGCGTAGAACTGCTTGTAATGGTCGACAACGTCCTCAAGGGTCAAGGTATCGAGAGCCTGCGGCGTGAGCGGCAGCGTCACCGTGGAGAGCAGACCGCGCTTGAGCGGTGCCAGGTGCGGGGTAAAGACGACGCGATCGGTCAGGCCAAGGATTTGCTCGATCTCGGGCGTATGGCGATGTTTTCCTACGCCATAGGCCTCCAGGTTCTCGTCTGCACTGCAAAAATGCGTACGGGCGTTGCAGGACTTACCGGCACCCGTTACACCGCTGATAGCGTCAACGATCACGGGTCCGCTCTGGGCAACCCAGCCGGCGCGCACGGCAGGCGCGGCGGCAAGGCTCGTTGCGGTGGGATAGCAACCGGCGCAGGCGACCAGTACGGGCTTGCCGTCGGCGTGGTCGGATGCAGCGGTCTCCAAGTCCCGACAGAACAGCTCGGGCAGGCCAAAAGCGCGCGTCTTGAGCAGCTCGGGGCTCGTGTGCTCGGCGGCATACCACGCCTCGAACACGGCCGGATCGCTCAGGCGATAATCGGCCGAAAGGTCAAAGCAGGAAACGCCCGCGGCAAGCAGGGTGGGCACCTGCGCCATGGCGGCAGTGTGCGGCACGGCCAAAAAGACAGCGTCGCAGGTCTTGAGCTCGGGGGCATCATGCGTGGTAAATTTCAGATCGCTCACGCCGGCAAAGCTCGGGTACACCGCAGACAGCGGCTGGCCGGCATCGGCGTTGGACGTAATGGCAACAAGTTCAAACTCGGGATGACCGAGGACGAGGTGAATGAGCTCGGCGCCGGCATATCCAGCCGCACCGACGATTCCAACCTTCAAAGACATATCAGACTCCTTGTCTGCAGTTTATGCACCAATGCGCATCCCGCAGCCGTCGTTATGAGGTGGATTGAAACTTTAGCACCAAAAGATGCATGAATACGTAAATGGCTTGCATATTCATGCATTGAAACATTCCCGACACATTCGCTTGAAGGAATTGACAAATAAACACGGGCCCCATATTGCCGAGTGCACCTTACGGTGACGTTGCAATGTGGGGCCCGCTACATGCGAGAATTTGAATTGCCGAAGCTTGCTGAGAGACTCGTTTAGAACTCGACCGGCACCCATTCGTCATGGTTGCAGATAAAGGCCTCGGGTTCCTCCACGCTAAAGAAGACGAGCGTGGGATCGTCTGCGCCCTCGTAGTGCTCGCCTAGGCGCTCCAGGTGCTTCCAGCCTGCCTCGCGCATATCGGGAGCGGCCTGGTCATCCAGACCCGCATGCCCGCGCAAGATGAGCCAGCCATGGCCCGGCCACCAACTCGTAGCCTCGAAGCGTTGATTTTGCAGCAGCTCTTGCCACACGTCTTTGGCGCGCGCCGTTACAAACCACAGCTTGCCGTCCTGGATCTGCGCAAACGAAAACGGACGCACATGCGGCTGCCCGTCAACGCTCGTCGCCAAATACCATGCCGGCACCGACGTCAGATACTCCAACACTGTATTCAATCCGTCCATGTGTCCTCCTGGCACTAGTCTTTTTGGGTCGGGGCTGCTTTAGCTGCCCTAGGGTTAAAGCTCCAGGCGCTCCTCGCTGCCGTCGATATCGCAGAAGCGGGCGACGATATTGCGGACCGAGAAAAACGCAAGGCGGCCGTCATTGGCACTCTCGTGTTCCTCGCCGATGCCCACCATGTGCTTAAAACCCGCTTGACGCACCTTGTCGCTCGCAACCGCGTCGTCCTCGAGCGCGGCCTCGCCGGTCAGCACAATCCAACACTCCCCCGGTTTCCAGCCCGAGAGCTCAAACTTGGGGTTCGCGCTGAGCTCGGCCCACACGTCCTTATCGCGCGAGGTGCAAAACCACAGCTTGCCATCATCGACCACGGCAAACGAGAACGGCCTCACGCGCGGCTGATGTCCGTCCGTCACGTCGATCGTGGCGAGATACCACGCCGGAATACGCCTAAGATACGAACAGGCGCGCTCGAGCTGCGCCGTGCGGTCGTTGTCGGTCATAGGGACCCCTTTCCTGCGCTCGAATCGCGCCTAAACAAGTTGAAGATTGATGACGATGACGCAGATGAGCAGCAACGTCGTCACCACCGCCGCCAACGCATCGCCACGGCCAAACGCAAGCGTATGCAGACGTGTGCGGCCCTGCTCGCCATGATAGCAACGGGCATCCATGGCGGCAGACAACGTCTCGGCATGACGGAACACACCCGTGAACAGCGGAATCGCCACACTGCCAAGCATACGAACGCCGCCGAGCGGGCCTCCCGTCACGCGCGCGCCGCGGCTCGCCTGCGCATCGGCCGTTTGCTTCATCTCGGTGGCAAACTGCGGCATAAAGCGCAGCGCGATACCCATAATCATGCCGAGCTCGTGCGCAGGAAGTCCCACACGCGCAAACGGCGCGAGCAGGCGCTCAAAGCCCGCGGTGAGGTCGAGCGTCGGTGTGGTGAGCGTAATGGCGCTCATGCCGGCCATCATCAAGGTCAGGCGGCACGCCATAAAGGCGGCGGAATGCAGCGAGCCCTCGCTTATCTGCAAAAGGCCGAGCTGCCACAGAATGCGCCCGCTTTGGTCGGAAAACAGGTTGAGCACCGCGACCACCGCGACGATCGCCAGCAGTGGCGCCATCGATGACAGGACGCGACGAGCCGGCACCCGGGACACGGTATAGATCAGGACAACGAAGATTGCGACCGGGGCCAGCCCGCGGAAGCTGCCGACCGTGAGCGTCGTGATCAGAAACACAAAGCCCAAGAGCAACTTAGTTCGCGGGTCCAGGCGGTGGATTGCACTATCGCCGGGATAGTAGCTGCCAAACGAAAACGCCTCCATTAGCAGCCCTCCTCTCGCGCGACCGTCTTGGATTTAGCAATGTCCGTGACGTTAGAAGAACCGTCTGAGCGACCGATCAGCAAATCTGCCAACTCGTCGGCCAACGACTCAACCGTATAGAGCCCGCCGCAACGCAGCGGCACGCCCGCTTCCGCAAGCGCCAGCGCCATGCGCTGGGCAGCGGGAACACCCAAGCCGATTGATTTAAGCTCATCCGCACGCGCAAAAACCTGAGCGGGCGTGCCCTCGGCAAACACCGCGCCCTCATTCATCACGACAATACGGTCGCAGCAATTGGCAAGGTCATCCATACTGTGCGAGACCATGACGACGGTCAGGCCCCCATGGTGAAGTCGATCGATGAGCTCCAGGAAATCACTGCGCGCCGCCGGATCGAGTCCCGCCATGGGCTCATCGAGTACCAGGACCTCGGGCTCCATGGCAAGCACGCCGGCAAACGCCACGCGCCGCTGTTGGCCACCCGAAAGCTCAAAGGGGCTCTTGTCGCCCACCGTAGCCAGGTCGAGGCCCACGCGCGCGAGCGATGATGCGACACGGCGCGCAACCTCGTCTTGTGACAGGCCAAGATTGCGCGGACCAAACGCCACGTCCTGCGCCACGGACTCGGCAAACAGCTGGCGCTCGGGATACTGAAACACCACGCCGACCTTAGCCTTAACCGCGGCGGCGTCTTTCTTTTGCGACAGGTCGAGCCCCAGCGCGCAAACGCTCCCCTCCTGCGGGCGGATTAATCCGTTGAGGTGCTGGACCAGTGTGGATTTACCCGAACCGGTATGGCCTGCTAGCCCCAGGAACTCGCCGCGACGCATCGTCAAAGACACGTCGCGCAGTGCCCACGGACTGCTCGGGTCGTTTCCCCAGAGAGCCTGTTTGTTCGATGCGCTCGCAGTGGCCGAGCGCTTATGCCAGCGACGGCGCTCGCGCGGACTGAGCGAATAGCTGTACGAAACATGGGATAGCTCGATGACGGGCTCCGACGCGTTGTCCTTGTTGTCTGCCGGAACAGTGCCGTCAGCGATTTCCAACTGAGATGCGGAAGGCTGCCCCGCGGTGCCCGCCTCACTTCGCTCGGTATAGGCCTGTGCAACCTGGGCAACCATATCCGCCTCGCGCACCTGCGCGTGAACGGGTACGCCCTTCGCACGAAGTGCCATGCCCAAACGGCACGACTCCGGCATATCCAAGTTCAACTGCGCAAGCTCATCTGCCCGCGTCAGAATCTCCTCGGGCGTACCGAGCATGGCAACGCGCCCCGCCTGAAACACCGCGACGCGATCGGCCTCGGCTGCCTCTTCCATAAAGTGCGTAATCATCACGATGGTCATGCCGCGTTCGTGCAGCGCGTGACAGGCCTTCATAAGGCCCTTGCGCCCGCGCGGATCGAGCATCGAGGACGCCTCGTCCAAAATGAGCACGCGCGGTTCCATGGCGAGCACGCCGGCAAGCGCCACGCGCTGCTTTTGTCCGCCCGAAAGTGCATGGGTCTCGTGGCGCTCGAAGCCCACCAAACCCACGCCCTTCAGTGCCTCGCGTACGCGCTGCGCGATCTGGGCCGATTCCACCCCAAGGTTTTCGGGACCAAAGGCAACATCGTCCTCGACAAGCGTCGCCACCAGCTGATCATCCGGGTTCTGGAATACCATGCCCGCGGTCGAGCGAATGTCGTAGACCAGCTCGGGATCGGACGCGTCCATGCCGTTGACGCGCACCGTTCCCGTATCGGGCTGCAGCAGCGCGTTCAAATGCTTGGCGAACGTCGACTTGCCCGACCCGTTGCCGCCGAGGATGCAGAAAAACTCGCCATCCTCGATGTTCAGATCGATGCCGTCGAGTGCCGGTGTGGCACCGTCATAACTAAAGGAAACGCCCCGACACTCAATCATGCGCGGCCTTTGACCTGGTCCTTCTTGGGTGTGATGAGGTTGGAGACCGCCTTGTACACCGCCAGCGTCAACACCGAGTTGAGCACGGTCTTGATGAGGTTGAACGGCAGCACGGCAGGAATCATGAGCGGGGCGATCACATCGACCGAGCCATACCAGAACCAAACGCCGATGGTCAGATTCGCAACCATAGAAAGCGCCGTAGCGGCAATAACGCCCAGCGCCAGGCCGATCACGGCACCCTTATAGGTGTGCATCTTTTGATAGACGATCGCCGCGGGCAGAATAAAGCCCAACGTAGCGACCAAGTTCATAAGCGCACCAACCCAATCGCCCGTGGTAAGCGCATGGATAACGATCGCCATAGCGGCAACAGCGGTGCCGGCACCAGGGCCATACGCAAATCCACACACCATCGCCGGCACCAGCGACGGGTCATACGTCAAAAACGGCGCCGAGGGAAGGATAGGCAGCTGCACATACATAAACAGGGCGCCCAAGGCGCACATCAACGCCATGGTAACGAGCTGTTTGGTGCTCCACCTATTCGTGTTCTCAAAATGGATATGCTGCGACTGTTCAGACATAAGATCACCTGCCTCTTTCATCCGGACTCTAACCGTTGGTACTGGGATCTCACCAGTTCAGCCGGCATACGAACCAACGCACACACGGGTCGCGGACTCATCGGCTCGGTCGCAGGCACTTTACCTGCGCCACGGCGTCCCTTTGACACCGCCCGATTTACCGCCAGTGGGGAATTTCACCCCGCCCTGAAACAGCAATTGCTAGTGTAGCACCAGCAGGCGTTCGCGCAAGTATGCCAAGGGTAATTTATGGCGAGGGGAAACGCTCCAGAAATACGCCCGGGACAAGTTAACGCGACAACCACGTTCTCCGTCCACGCCAAAGTGATGCGCTTTTCGCGCAAAGCGCGAAACAGCAACCGGGACATGTCTCCCCAACAACCACGTCCTCCGCCCACGCCGACCTCAAGGCCGTAAACGCAGGAAGTCCGGGGGCGTGACGGGGTTTCTCTCCGGAATATTCCGCAGGACGCAAAGAGGCTCCGCAGCGCGAAGCGCGATGCGGAGCCTCTTTGCATGTCCGAGGACGTTCCGGAGAGAAACCCCCGTCACGCCCCCGGATTCCCGGTGGGAGTTCTAGACCTTGTCGGCCTTAGTACATACCGCCGCCCTGCTGACCAGCGGTGGCAGCAGCGATAGCGTCCTCAAGCTGAGTGTTTTTGGGGACATCGGAGACGGTAGCCTCGGTGATGAGGATCAGGCTGGCGACAGAAGCAGCGTTCTGCAGGGTGACGCGGCTGACCTTGACGGGGTCGAGGACGCCCATCTCGATCATGTCGCCCCACTCGCCGTTGGCAGAGTTGAGACCCTGGCCAGCAGGCAGCTCGGCAACCTTGTCGACCACGACAGCGCCCTCAAAGCCAGCGTTCTTGGCGATGGTGGCGACCGGAGCGGTCAAAGCCTTCTTGACGATATCGACGCCGATCTTCTCCTCGGGGTCGTCGATCTCGACAGCGTCGAGTGCAGGAGCAGCGTCCATGAAGGCGACGCCGCCGCCGGCGACGATGCCCTCCTCGACAGCAGCGCGGGTAGCCTGCAGGGCATCCTCGACGCGGTGCTTGATCTCCTTGAGCTCGGACTCGGTAGCAGCGCCGACCTTGATGACGGCAACGCCACCGGAGAGCTTGGCCAGGCGCTCCTGGAGCTTCTCACGGTCGAAGTCAGAGGTGGTGTTCTCCATCTCGCCCTTAATCTGAGCGATACGGGCGTCAATGGCCTCCTTGGAGCCAGCGCCGCCGACGACAACGGTGTTGTCCTTGGAAATGGTGACGGACTTAGCGGTGCCGAGCATATCGGCGGTGATGTCAGCGACCTTCACGCCCAGCTCGTCCAGAGCAGCCTGACCACCGGTGAGGACGGCGATGTCCTCGAGGATGCGCTTGCGGCGATCGCCGTAGCCCGGGGCCTTGACGGCGCAGACGTTGAGAGCGCCACGGATCTTGTTGAGGACGAGGGTCGGCAGAGCCTCGCCGTCGATGTCCTCAGCGATGATGAGCAGGCCACGGCCGGCGCGCTGGACAGCCTCGAGAACAGGCATGATGTCCTGAACGCTGGAGATCTTCTGGTCGGTGATGAGGATGTACGGATCCTTCATCACGGCCTCCATGCGGTCGTTGTCCGTGACAAAGTAAGCGGAAACATAGCCCTTGTCGAACTGCATGCCCTCGACAGTGTCGATGGTGATGTCGAACGTCTGGGAATCCTCGACGGTGATGACGCCGTCCTTGCCCACGACCTCCATGGCCTCGGCGATCTTCTCGCCGACCTCGGGGTCACCAGCGGAGATGGTGCCGACAGAAGCGATCTGCTCCTTGGTCTCGACCGGCTTGGCCTGCTTCTTCATCTCGGCGACGGCGGCGTTGACGGCCTTGTCGATGCCGCGACGGATAGCCAGCGGGTTGGCGCCGGCGGCGACGTTGCGCAGACCGTCGTTGACGATAGCCTGAGCGAGCAGGGTTGCGGTGGTGGTGCCGTCACCCACGGTGTCGTTGGTCTTGGTGGCGACCTCCTTCACCAGCTGAGCGCCCATGTTCTCGATGTTGTCCTCGAGCTCAATCTCCTTAGCGACGGAAACGCCGTCGTTGGTGATGGTCGGGGCACCGAACGTGCGCTGCAGCGCAACGTAGCGGCCCTTGGGGCCCATGGTGACGGTAACGGCGTCGGCCAGAGTGTTGACGCCCTTGGCGAGCTTGGCGCGGGCATCGGTGTTGAACGTAATGTTCTTTGCCATGGTAGGTAATCCTCCAAAAGAAATGTGACTCGCGTCGCCGCTTCCGAGTCCTATGCGGCGGGCGCGTTCAAAGACGAATCAGAGATTCTGACGAGACTAGGCCTCGACGACGGCGTAGATGTCGTCGGCGCGCATCAGCAGATACTTCTCGCCGTCGACCTTGACCTCGTTGCCGCCGAACTTACCGTAGATGACAACGTCGCCGACCTGAACGTCCATAGGGATGCGCTCACCCTTGTCGTTGACCTTACCGGCGCCAACGGCAACGATGGTGCCGCGCTGCGGCTTCTCCTGAGCGTTGCTGGCGATATACAGACCAGAAGCGGTCTTCTGCTCGGCCTCGTCGGGCTTGACCAGGACGCGATCTGCAAGCGGCTTCAAAGACGACATGCTTGTTTCCTCCTTTGTGGGCCGCGCGGTCATGCCGCGCGGGTTAACCCTTTTTGTTTGCGTACGCGTTGAATGGTACCCACGAATGGCGGGTTATACAACACGGAGTCAAAAAATCTTATTTTTTGGCACTTAGATTTTCTGAATGCCGGGGGATAACTTAGCAGTGGCTCCCGTGTGGCTCCGGAGGGGCGGGGCATAAGGTTTCCTGCTCGGGCAGTCCTGCTCGCACGAAGGCCACATTAAGTGGCCTTCGGCTCGTGCGGAACTCGCGATAAACCTTATGCCCCGCCCCTCCGGAGCCACACGGGAGCCAGGTTAACTAATTCGGGCCCGGCATTCAGAAAAGTCAGTACAGCAAAATGGCGATGCGGATGGTGCGAACAAGAAAGGGGCACGTTGCTGAAACGCGCCCCTTGTGGGTGGGGTATGGGGCTAGCGCTCGTAGATTAAGTTACCTGCCAGGTAGGTGGCTTGGACTTTGGTGGCTTGGAGTTCTTGGGGGTCGATGGTGAGCAGGTTTTGGTCCAGGACTACCAGGTCGGCGTATTTGCCGGGCTCTAGGCTGCCGAGGTTTTGCTCGTCGCCCGCTGCGTACGCGCTGCCAAGCGTGTAGTTGCGCAGGGCCGTTGCCGCGTCGATACGCTCGCTCGGCAGCCAGCCGCCCTCGGGCCAGTGGCTGCGGGGATCTTGGCGCGTGATAGCCGTGTAGAGCACGTTCAAGCTGGTAACGGCCGTGATGGGGCTGTCGGTACCGAAAGCTTGACGGATACCGCGCTGCTGATAAGTTGCGAACGGCCACATGATGCGGCTGCGTTCCAGGCCCAGGTCGCGCTCCGGGCCACCCGGGTCGAGCGTGATATGGCAGGGCTGGCTCGAGGCAATGACGTTGAGCTTGCGCAGACGATCGATGTCCTCGGGCAGCAGATTCTCCAAATGCTCAAGCGTATTATGGCCGTGCGGGGGCAAACCGTAGAGCTCTGCCGCCTCCTCAAAGATATCGAGTGCGGCATGGATGGCGCCGTCGCCGATAACGTGGATGCGCACGGTGTGGCCGCGCTCGGCTGCCGCCAGGACCAGCTTGCGCATGCGCTCGACGGGAACCGTCAGACGGCCCTGGTCGCCCGGGAAGCGCGGGTTGGTATAGGGATCGGTGAGGTATGCGGTGTGCTCGCTCGACACGCCATCGAAGAACTGCTTAAAGCCCGGCGCCGAGAGCAACGCATTGTTTGCGTAGCGGGTCTGAAGTTCTTCCAAGCGCGATTGGTCATCCAACAGCGTGGGGAACAGGTGGGCGCGAATGCCCAGCTTGCCAATCGCCTGAAGCTTGTCGTAGACGTCGTCGCGGATAAAGTCACAGCCCGGCATGGGCATGAGCGACATGTCGCAAATCGAGGTAATGCCCTGCTCGGCCATGCGTTTCATTTGGTCGGCATACGCGCTCGCGATGCGATCCTCGCCCAGCCACTCAAGACAGCGCGGCAGCAGCTGCATGGCCGCAGCCTCGTGAGCGATACCCGTGAGCTCGCCATTTGCATCCTTGTCGTAGCTGCCACCCGCCGGCGGCTCGCTGTCGCGCGTCACGCCGAGTGCTTCGAGCGCGCGGCTGTTGAGCCACAGCGTGTGCCCGTCGCCCGAGTACATAACGCAGGGACGATCAGGAAATGCCGCATCGAGGGAGGCCTTGGTAGGGTGCTCGGGCGGATCCCAGCGGTAATCGCGCCAGCCCTGCGTCACGACCCAGGCGTCGTCGGGCAGGTCCTGGGAAAACTTGAGCGCGTCCTGCACCAGCGCCGCCTCGGACGTGCCCATATCCATGAGCATATACGGTGAGGAGCCAACCGAGGTATGGAAGAAATGCAGGTGCGCATCGTGGAAACCGGGGCAGACAAACTGCTCGCCGTAATCGACCACCGGCGTGGCGGCAGGTGCGGCGTCAATCACGTCATCGGGCGCACCGACTGCGACGATGCGATCGCCCGCAATGGCAATCGCCAGCTCGCGGGCGGTATCGATACCGTCTTGCGCGGTAAAAACGTTCTTGGAGCGGATAATCCGATCGATATGTTGCATGGGCATCCCCATCTCTGGCAGGAAATTCAACACCCCCGAGTGTACTCCCCCGCCCTTGCAACAAAACTCCAAGCGGCAAACGGCAACTTTACCAGCCCTAGCGGCAGGTGGCATACTGGAGAGAGCCTGTACGATTTTGCGATCAACCCAGCAAGGAGCAAATCGACCATGACGAAAACCAAGGCACAGCAGATTATGGCAGCAATCGAGGTTCGCGCGGCAGACGACGTCACCGCGGCCATCCAAGATATCGCCGCCGAGTTTGAGCCCTATATCATCAAGCAGCGCCGGCACTTCCATAAGCACCCGGAGCTGAGCCTTGCCGAGGAGCGCACGACCTCCGACATCGCTAACCAGCTCGACGCCATGAATATCCCCTACGAGCGTCCGCTCAAGACCGGCTTGGTGGCAACGCTTCGCGGTACCGCGCCGGATGCCTACCGCGAGGACGGCACGCCGCGCCGCCGCATCCTGCTGCGCGCCGATATCGACGCCCTGCCCGTCACCGAGCAGACCGGCGAGGAGTTCGCCAGCGTCAACGAGGGCTGCATGCATGCCTGCGGCCACGACTGCCATATCGCCATGATGCTCGGCACGTTGCAGATTCTGCGCCACATGACCGATGACATCCACGGCGAGATTCGTATCGTATTCCAGCCCAGCGAGGAAAACGGCCAGGGCGCCAAGCTCATGATCGGCACGGGCGTACTCGATGGTGTCGACGGTGCCTATGCCGCGCACATCTGGAGCGAGGTCGACGCCGGCACCGTGAGCTGCGAGCCCGGCCCGCGCATGGCCAATACCGACTGGTTCCGCATCGACGTTCGCGGCACCTCGTGCCACGGTGCCATGCCCCAGCGCGGCCACGACGCCGTTATGGTGGCGGCAGAGATCGTCAACGCCCTGCAGACCATCGTCTCGCGCGAGATTAGCCCCTACGAACCCGCCGTCATCACCGTCGGCGAACTGCACGGCGGCACCGCGCGCAACGTTATCGCCGGCACGGCGTACCTCGCTGGCACAGTGCGCACCTATGGCGACAAGACGCATGAGGAGATGCCCGAGCTTATGCGCCGCATCGTGGAGCACACCGCAGCAGCACTAGGCGCCGAGGCCGAACTCACCGACTACACTATCGCCAACTACAAGGTCGAAAACGATGCCGCCTCGAGCGAGCGCTGCCGCCAAGCTGTGCTCAAGTGCCTGGGCCCCGCAGGCGAGGGCCATTACCGCGGCACGCTTTCGGGCGAGGATTTCTCGGAGTACCTGCGCCGTGTGCCGGGCGTGCTCGCCTTTGTTGGCACGCGCAACCCCCAGATCGGCGCCACCTATGCCCAGCACTCCTGCTTCTACAAGATCGACGAGAGTGTGCTCGCCAAGGGCTCCATGGTAGCCGCCCAGTATGCCATCGACTTTTTGGCCGAGCCCACACAAGAAGAGCTCGACGGCCCCACGATCGCCGCGGTTGCCGAGACCAATCCCGACCTGGCCGCCAAGCTGCGCTCTGCCAAGGCAACGGCCGCCGAGGCCCGCGACGCCATGCACGACGCCCGCACCGCCCGCCATGCTGCCATCAAGGGCATCCACGATGCGCGGGCTGCCGCTCGCCACGAGGAGAAGCGCGACGAGTAGCCGTCACGCCCACCCATAACAACCTGGCTAGAGCAAAGCGGGGGCGAACGTTATCTCAACGTTCGCCCCCGCTTATGTGTCGACCGCTTTTCTAGCGCGTCCTCCGTCACGACAGGTAAGAGCGAAGGATGGTGAGCCAGCGTGGGGTTTCGAGGTGGATGATATCGGTGGGAACTCCGGCGGGAGCGTGCCCACCAAAGAGCAGGCCCGCGTCTGCCGGGTTGATAAGACGCACGATCCATACGGCAACGACCAGCACACACAGAACAATAACCGCAATGTCAATGCCACGCCTTAGCTTGCTCGATGCCACCTCCTCGCGCACGAACGCGAGCGCAAACGCAATCGGCACCACCCAAAACAGCGGATGGTAGGCAAAGGCCGCCGAAAAATCGAGGCGCAGCGCTGCCAGCCAGGCCCTCGTCATGCCACATCCCGGACAGGGAATGCCCGTCATCAGGCGAAACACGCAGCCGATATCGAGCAGGTAAAGTGCGAGCCAGGCGACAAAGAGCGCGCCGATGCAAGAAAGGGCGCGGCGAATGAGCTCCGCCGCGCCCTTATGTCCCTGAGAGCTGTTCACGCCGCTCTTGTCGTTAGGCACGAGCGCCAAGACGGGCGTTGTAAGCCGTTGCCATGGCATTGGTGTTCTTAATGATGATGTTCATGGCAAAGATGGGGCCAAGGCCGCACAGCAGCGCGCCGACAATCTGCCACATAAGAACGGTGGTGCCGTTCTCCTGGAACATCAGGCCATAGCGAGGGGCATTAGCCTGCAGGCGGTTACCAATCTTGTAGTACCAGTAGAGTCCGTAGAAGCCGCAGGTCACGAACGACAGCAAGATGAATGCTGCCAGACCCGGCGTGGAATCGCCGTCATCCTGGCACATGACATTGATGTCGCGGGCAAGGCAATAGAGGAAGTAATACGAATAGATGCCGCAGGTCACGATGGAAAGCAGGAGCCAACCGATCACGCCACGGTCGGTCTTAATCGGAGCATAGCCCATCGGGGCAGGCGCAGGCTGCTGAGCATACTGCCGCTGGCCGGCGTACTGCTGCTGCCCGGTGTACTGCTGCTGAGGCTGGGGCTGAACTGCCTGAACCGGAGTGGGCTGAATCTGCGTGGGTTGCGGAGCAGGCTGGGGCTGAGGTGCGGGCTGCGGAGCAGGAGCGGCGGGGGCGGCACCGATGGCAGAACCGCAAACAGGGCAGAATTTGGCATCATCCGAAATGGGAGAACCACAAGTGGGACAGAACATAAGCTTCTCCTTTTCCTAAGGCGTCGCACGCCTTCAAACCTTACACGTCTATGTTCTCAACAATAGCCGCGACGTTGTTGCGCAACATTGACCAATTTCCGAAAAATATTGCTGCAACCGTTTTCCCATGCCTTTTCCTGCTTTCGCAGCAGAAAAAGGCACCCCGGGCTCAGTTGCCCAGGGCGCCTCGACCGACTATTCGGTTTGATTGTTTTCGGCAGCAGGATCATCGCCCGGCTCATCCGCCGGCGTGGCAACGGCATTCCAATCGGGTTCCGCAGGCGTCGCCTCGGGCGCAGGGGCAGGTGCCGGAGCAGGCGCCGGCGCGGGTGCCGGGGCAGGTGCCGGGGCAGGTGCAGGCGCGGGTGCCGGGGCAGGTGCAGCACCAGTGGCGGCCGTGGGATTGAACCCCGCAGGAGCAGGCTTCTTCTCACCCGGGAGCACAAACGTCAGGACATCATCGGTATCCTCATCGGCCCACCCGCTGGCATGGCGCGCGGCCCAGTAGCCAACGGCACGATATTTGAGCATCGTGCCAAACACATTCAGGAACACGGTGACAAAGGCGATGATCATCAGGAACAGGATGAGCGTAATGCCGCCACCCTCGATGATTGCCTCAAGACCCGAAGGACGAGAATAGTAGCCGTAGTAGCCATAGCTGCTAATGCCCAGCGCGGCAACAAAACCAAAGATGGCGGTGAAAATCCAGGTGATGATATTGGAAACAATGCCCGTCAAAAACTCGGGGAGAATCGATGCGCAGAACAACTTGCCCAGGTTGGCCTTATAGGACTTCCAAACCTTCTCGAGCGAAAACGCGCTTTCCACGCGGCCGGCGACTGCAAAGTGCATCACAGCGGCATCGCCAAACATCTTAAAGAAGATGCCCAACACCGCCGATACGATCATGGCAAAGACAAGCAGACCCATCGACCCGATGAGTGCGCCCTCGAGGACGCTCGAACCGAAGTAATAGTACGAACCAACGGCACCGATCACAGCGCTCTCAAGCACCGAGAACACCACGCCAATCACTGGAATAATGGCCACGAACCCGAGCACGTTCGTAATGACAGACGAGAAGATGCCCAGTCCAAAGGAGGTCGAGCGCAGCAGCGGACGCTCCATGCCGTTATCGTCCTTGAGCGACAGGTCGCGACCCCACTCGATAGCAAAGCCAGCGCCGCACACGCTTGCCACGTAAGCGAGCAAAAAGCCAATGGCCGCCGCGATGCCACCGATAACGGGGATAAACAGCACCAGCACCGACACGACGCAGATCAGCGCCGGCAAAAAGGCAATCTGACATACGCGAACCAGGGCGCCGGGAACCTTAAGCATATCGTTGAAGGCCTGCGCCATGCAGCCCTTGGGCGCGTTCATAGCCGGCTGGGGCGCAACGAACGGCTGGGGCTGCGGTTGGACAAACGGCTGACCCTTCGGTTGGGGTTGGGGTTGAGCTTGCGAAGCGGGGCCGGCGGCCTTGACCTCGGTATTAGGGGCACCGCACACGCCGCAGAACTTGTCGTTATCGCCCATGGGGGCGCCACACTGCGAACAGAACATCGAAATCATCCCTTCGTATCTAGAGCGAATCACCTGGATCGCAAACGATGTCTTTAGCATCATTATCGCCCAATGTGGGGACAAATACCCCAAGATGGCCGATTTGCAACGTAGCCGGCCTTATTCAATGATTCGAAGGGTGCGTCCGCGCTAGTTCGTGCCGCGGAAGCCCTTGCCGACGATTTCGGAGCTATCGACGATGGTGATGAAGGCGCCAGGGTCAATCTCGCGGGTATAGCGACGCAGTTGCACTGCCTCGCGACGGCTCAGCACGCTCATGATCACCGTGACGCACTTGCCCGAGAAGGCGCCGTAGCCACGGCTGATCGTTGCCGTGCGGTTGAGATGCTTGACGATAAACTCCTCGACTTTGCGCGGTTCGGCGCAAATAATCGTGCAGACCTTGCGCAGGTGAATGCTCTCGATGGCCTTGTCGACCACAAGCGTCTTGGCAAACAGGCCGAGCACGCAGTACAGGCCGACGCGCGGGCCATACAGGAAAGCCGCGATGGTCACGATGCCGATATCGACCAGCAACAGTGCGCGGCCAATCTCGAGCGTGGTGCGGCGTTTGAGGATCATGGCAAGAATGTCCGTGCCACCCGTCGAGGCGCCAATGTCAAAGACAATAGCACTGCCCAGCGCCGGCAAGATGACGGCAAAACACAGGTCGAGCCACATATCGCCCGTCATCGAAACATCCGTCGGGAGGAAGAGCTCAAACAGCGAGACGTAGGCCGAAAGCGCAAACGAGGCAAAGACACTCCAAAGGATTGCCTTGCGCTCCAAAAAGATAAAACCCAGGATGACCAGGATCGCGTTGATAATCCACATAAAGACGCCGACGGGCAGAGTCGGGAACAGCGTAGAAAGAATGACCGACACACCCGAGGTACCGCCGAAGGCAAAGTGATTGGGCGTTTTGAAAGCCACGATGGCAAAGGCCGTGAGGATCAGGCCCAGGTTGAGCTCGGCAAAAAAGCGAGGAAAGCCTGGTTCCTGGCTGCGCTTGCGGCCAGCGCGCTCGCCTTGCTCAATAACATCGCGATCGACAACGCGCTCCATCGGCACCACCGGAGGACGATGCACCTCCTCGGCGGCACGCGACGCCGCCTCTGCCGCAGCGGCCTCAATCGCCCATGCCTTGCTTTCGGTCTCGTGTTCGTCGGCCATTACGGCAACCCCTCGTTAACAATTTGGAAACAATGCGCCCATTAGGGTAACGCGGAACGTGGGGATTGCAACCCTTAGTTAGACGAGCGGTATGACTACATCGGGTGCGTACAAAAACGGCCGGCCACGCTTTTGCTTGCGCGGTCGGCCGTTTAACGTTTTCGCAGATAAAACCTGCCAAAATAAACATCCCTTTTTGGTAGGTTACTCGTGCTGGCTGGTACGGTGCTCGTACTCCTCGGGGGTGATGACATCCTCGATGCGCAGGTTGACGCCTGCCACCTCAAGGCCGGTCATCGCGGCAAGACGCTCGGTGACGCGCGCCTTAACGTCGTCAAAGATCGCAGGCGCATAGGCGCCGTACTCGATGATGACCGAGATGTTGACAACCACGCGGTTGTCGTCGGTGACCTCGACCGTCACGCCCTTGGTCAGGTTCTCGGCACCAAACTGCTCCTGCACAAAGTGCATGAGGTTGCCCTTCATGCCCAGAACGTGCGGCACCTCGCGGGTGGCCATGGCGACGATCTTCTCAATCACGCCGTTGGAATATGTCAGCGAGTCCTCGGACTCGTCCGCCTCCTCGTCATCCTCGTCCGCCTCGTCTTCGGACTCTGCCTCGACGAGTGCCTCGTCCTCGAGCGTTACGTCCTCCGCCTCGGCGGCGACGGCCTCGTTCGTCTCGAGCTCGGTATCGGCCACATCGACCTTCGTGTTAAAAGCCATGGTTCCTCCTTATGCCTGCCACGGATGCGACAGTCGAATACATATTAGCGGCCGCTAAACAGACGGCCGAAGAAGTTAACGATACCGTTCTCGCCGTCGCGAATCTGGCCGATCACGGCGCCGATCAGCACAAAGAATGCGATGACGAGCGTGTCCCACAGGCCCAACGTAAGTACCAGCACGGCGAGGATAAAGCCTGCCACGGCGCCGAGCGTAGTGTTGGGGTGGCGCACGGCGTAGCTCCAGATAGCAGCGCCCGTACCTTTGATGAGACCCATGGCCTCGTCAAAGTCGTTGGCGGCGCTGTCGTGCTGCTCGCCGGCCTCGGGCTTGGTGTCGGCGGACTCGCCTGCCGGCATAGCGTTCTGATCGATCGTCAGGCGCGGCGTGCGGGCGGTCTTGTCTTGGTTGGTATCACTCACCGGAAACCTCCACGGTCTGGACGGTAGTCTTGGACGGCAAAAAACGGACGCGCGCGGTCGTGCCCGGCGTGCCGAGCATGGTGTCGCAGGCCTGCTCGATGCGCTGCTGCATCGAGGTGGCAAGAGCGGCAACGTCCTTATCATCGAGCGCGATGGCCTCGACCTTAAAACGAACGCGCGACTCGTCGGAGCCTTGAACGCGCGCCTCGATATGCTCAACCATCACGCGATCATCGCACTCCGCCGCGGCACGGGCGCACGAGGAAAGCGCTGCGAGCGTGACCTCGATATTGCGCTCCCCCGCCGGATGCACGCAGGACGGCTCGCGACGCGCGAACATCAAGCGGAAAAACCCAATGAGCACGCCAAGCGCCACGATGGCGGCGCACACCGTAACGACGGCGCGAGGCATGGCGTCACGCAACAGCAGCATAAAGCGATACGTATACGGTCCCCAGAACTGGCAGACAAGCGTGCCCAGCGCCACGATGGCGGCGGCAAGGTACACGATTGCTAGGGCTCGTTTGAGCACGCGCATGCGGCGCTCCTTTCGGGTCTCGGTCCACAGAATGCAAAACGATTCGCATCATTATAAAAGAGCCGGGTCCGGTGCTCTACGCACGCGGATCCGGCTCATCCATTCCACGAGGCTTGCATGCTCGCTTCATTATGCCCAGATATGCGCGGCTTAACCCGCGCGGGTGCTACTCCTCCTCGAGGGCAGCGATGACCTCGTCGGTCATATCCATGGTGCTGTAGACGTCCTGGACGTCGTCGAGCTCCTCGAGGCGGTCGATGAGGCGCTGGACCTTCTTGGCATCGGTGCCAGAGACCTCGGTCGGGGTGGTCGGGACCATGGTGGTCTCGGAGCCCTTGACCTGGATGCCCTGCTCCTCGAGTGCCTTGGAGACAGCCATGACGTCGTTAGCAGCGGTCCAGACGATCCACTCCTCGCCGGCGTCCTCGTAGTCCTCGCCACCGGCCTCGGCGATTGCCATCATGAACTCATCCTCGTCACCGGCAGCACCGTTGGCGATCATGGTCTCCTTCTTAGCGTTCTCGTCCAGGATCTCCTTGGCGACGACAATCTGGCCCTTGCGCTCAAACTGGAAGGCGACGGAACCGGAGGTGCCCAGGTTGCCACCAGCGTGGGAGAAGGCGGAACGGACATCGGCGGCAGTACGGTTGCGGTTATCGGTCAGGCAGTCGACGTAGACGGCGACACCGGCGGGACCGTAGCCCTCGTACACGATGTTCTCGTAGACGGCGGCATCGGCACCCGAACCAAAAGCCTTGTCGATAGCGGACTTGATCTTGTCCTTAGGCATGGACTGAGCCTTGGCCTTGGCAACAGCGGCAGCGAGGCTGGCGTTGTTCTCGGGCAGCGGGTCGCCGCCGAGACGGGCAGCAACGGTGATGTTGCGGCTCAGCTTGGAGAAGAGGGCGGAACGCTTGGCGTCCTGCGCGCCCTTACGATGCTTGGTTGTGGCCCACTTAGAGTGTCCGGACATACGTGTCTCCTATCGGTTTCGACCTAAAGCCCAGCGCAGATGCTCGGGCAATATAAACAAACGTCGTTATGATATACCTACTGGCCTGCGAGATAAACCCCAAAATGAAGGCGTCGTGATGATACAGCCCCTTGGTGCAAGGGGTTGGTGCAAAGTAACCTGTCCCCTTTGCACCAAATTAGGACCAGAGGAGGTCGCTGCGGGTGATGGTGGCGCCGATGACAAAGGGCATGCAGGCGATGACCGGATACAGGTAGCGCATGTAGGTCGAGCCGTTGCAGGGACCGATTAGGCACACGGCGAGCACGCCCAGCAGCGGCACCCAAATGGCCAGACCGCGCCATGAATGACGACGTAGCAGATAGACCACCACGGCGATCATAATCCACACATAGGTGGCCGAGCTCATGGTGAGCGAGATAAACGGAATGCGCTGTACTGCCACGCGATACAGGTTGATCAGGTGGTCGCACCAGCGCACAACCTTGCTATCGGCCGGATGGAAGTCGAAGTACTTGAGATTATCGGGGCGTGCCATAATCTCGGCACTGCGCGACGTGCTGTAGACCCACACATCGCGGGCACTCGGATAAAAGTAGCCGTAGTAGTTATTGATGAGGGCCGAGATATAGCACTCGGGATCCTTTTTGAACATCTGGGCCCACACCTCAAAATAGGCCTTGATGTCCTTCTGCGAGGCGTACTCGTTAAAGCAATTTTTGACGGCGTCGGACTTGTCGGGGTTGTAACGGCGGCCCAGATTCTCGTACTTGAGCACACGGTCGATCACGGCACGCTCTTCGTCGGTCACCAAGCCGTCGCAAGGAGCCTCCACGATGGTGCCGTCCTCCTTAACCGTGGGGTTGACACCCGAGTTGAGGCCGTCGTGCTTTTGGACGAAACGAGCCGTCTGCTGGAACGGAATCGAGAGGATTTCGCGCTTGGAACCAGGCGTGATGTCGTGCGCCGGCATAAAGACCTTGGTGAAGTACATATTAGAGGCAAGGCAGAGCGCAAGCACCGCAAGAACTCCCATCCAGCGGAAACGCGGGATGGCGCCCGAAGGCGCAGCACCGGCCTGCTTGGCTGCGCGACGAGCCGCATGTGCGTCCCATGCGCAAAACGCTGCCGCGATTACGCATGCCGCCAGGGGAAACACCAGGCCGCCGTTGCGCAGAAACGTGGAACCCATGGCGCCCAGAGCGAGCAGCAGCCAGTCGTGGCGCGCAAAGAGCACGGGCCTCTGTTCGCCCGCACGCTCGGCATTGGCATCGCGACGGGGCAGGCCGCAGGCCACGAGCTTCACGGTCTGCACCAACAGCACCAAAAACGCGTCGGCAAACAGCACATCTTTGGTAAGCAGGGCCGCGTAGTTGGAGAACATGGGCATAAACACAAAGAACAGCAAAATCACGCCGCGGACCGGCAGGCTCACGCCCAGTTTGCGCAGCGACGAGATGGAATAGGCCATGCAGGCGGCCGTAATGACGAACTGAGCGCAGGTGTAGATGGCAAGACCTGCGTTGGCGCTGTTGAATAGTGAAAGCCCCAGCTGGACGCACGAACCGATGATAGCCGTGTGCACCACGGGGTGATGTCCGTTGAGCAACACATTGGGATTGAGCAGACGCAGGTAGTCACTCGTGCCGTTGGGGTAATTGAACCACTGGCGAATCTGCGCACCCGTATCCCCCATAAAAAGGCCGGGCAGCGAAGCGATGAGCGTGGGCGCCCAGGCAATCATAAGCACCAGAAAGGGCCCGGCAAAGGGATGGACCGAGAGCACGGCGTGAGCCACACGCCATACGCGGCCAAAGTGCGCTTCGGAAAACGGAATGCGCCGAGAGCTCAGCCAATCTAGACACTCAAAAGCTAGGTAGAAGGCAACGACCGCCAAGAGCATCCAGCCCGCACCGCCTATCCAGGCGCAGATGATGCGAGCCTTGTCACCGAGCACGATCTCGGCCGAATCGGTGAGGTCGTAGCTGCGGCCAAACACCATGCAGACGGCAAAGAACAGCGACGGAAGGATCACCGAAGGACGCCAAGCATCGCCGCGGCCAAAGAACACATAGCGAAACGGCAGAGTGAGCAGGCAGGCAAGCGCAAGCAGCATGACCGCGTCGGTATGGCCGGCAAACGAGAGGAGCACCTCGTAGCACACGTACAGCATGCCCGAGGCTTTGGGGTCAATCGCCAAGACTGCGTTGCTCGAGACCGGCGCGGGATCGATGGAAAACGCCGTGGTCGCCAACAGCGCGAGCAGAAATGCGATGAGCGTCTGCTTGGCGGGGTAGCGCTTAAACCAGACGATGCGAGCGGCATCGCGCGCAGCCGTTGTGGAGAGGTCGGAATCCTTCACAGTCCGAAAGCCTTTCTAGAAACCTATCAAACTCAGCAAAACCACCACAAAGGTGCCTGTGTCCCCTTTGTGGTGGTTAGGCGTCGAGGTAGATGCGCTGGGGACGGTTGCGGTGTCGCGCGAAGATGATGAGCGCCAGGCCGGCGATTACGAGCGGCAGGCTCAGCAGCTGACCCATGGTGATGACGCCGCCCAGCAGATAGCCCAGCTGCGCATCGGGCACACGCACAAACTCAATGAGGAAGCGGACGATGCCGTAACCCATCACAAACACGCCCATAAACGTGCCTTGGGGCAGTAGCGGCTTTTTGCGGCTGAGCACCTGCAGAATGCAAAAAAGCACGATGCCCTCAAGAAATGCCTCGTAGAGCTGGGAGGGATGACGCGGCATATCGCCCGCAGTCCCGCCAAAGACCACGCCCCATGGCAGATCGGTCGGCTTGCCCCACAGCTCACCGTTGACAAAGTTGGCACAACGGCCCAGACACAAGGCCAGCGGCGCGCCGATGACAGCAAGATCGGCCAACGTCCATGCGTCGAGTTTATACATGCGGCACACGATGATGCCGCCGATAATGCCGCCCACCAAACCGCCATGGAAGCTCATGCCGCCCTCGTTGGTGGCAAAGATCTCGAGCGGATGCGCCCAGTAGTAGCCGTCGCCGTAAAAGATGACGTAGAACAGACGGGCGCCAATGATAAGGCCAAAGACCACGCCGACCACGACACTCGTCAGGTCGTCAATCGTGATGTTAAAGCCCCAGCGACGCTGTGTGCGGTACATGACGACCGCCGTAACCAGGGCGCCGACCACGTAGGCCAGGCCATACCAGTAGATGGTGATGGGGCCCGCCGAAATCGCGACGGGATCAAGCATATGGTAGAAGTCATTGAGCATGTCGACCCTCCTACTCCCTACATACAAATGCGGCCGCGGGCCTTGCGCTCGCAGCCGCATATTTGGGCGTAACGTCTATGCGGAGTATGCCGTCCGCGGCTTTCGCATCTTAGAACGGCGCGTACTCGTCGTACAGGTCGTCGGTCTCGCCGGAGGCATTGACCTGCTCAACTCGGGTAACGCCGGGCACATGCTCCTTCAGGATGCGCTCGATACCCATGGACAGGGTCAGTGCGCTCATAGGGCAGCCGGCGCAGGCACCCTGCAGCTCCAGTTTGACGACGCCCTCGTCGTCAACACCCACATACTCCATATCGCCGCCGTCAGCCTGCAGGTTGGGGCGGATCTCCTCAAGAACCTTCTTAAGCAGCTCTTCGTTAACAGCCACAGGGGCTCCTTTCTCACAATAACGCGGGCACGCCCGCGGACAGGGGCTATGTTACTACAGCCATGTACCCGCTTAGGCGCCAGCCATGCGCGCGGACACGACTTTCACGAGCAGTCAATTTGGGACGGGGATCTTTTAGCTGCCTTTTGTTGCCAGATGGCATTGCCACGCGCTACTGCTGAGCCTGTCCCCCGGTGCCGATGTGGACATCGACGATAACCTGGCGGTAGCTGATGCCACAGGAGTCGAGGATGCGGCGGCTGATGCGTCCATCATCGGTGTCGGCATACTTGTTGTCCAGGTAGACGACCTCGCCCACGCCCACCTGCGCCAAAATCTTGGCGCAGTCGTGGCACGGGAACAGCGTGACGTAGACCGTGGAACCCTCGAGGTCCTTGAGCGAGCCACGGTAGTTGAGCACGGCGTTGGCCTCGGCATGCACCACGTAGTTGTGCTTGTCCTGCAGCGGGTCGTCGCTCGTACCCCACGGGAAAAAGTCGTCGTTGAGCGCCGAGGGCGTACCGTTGTAGCCCACCGAAAGGATGCGGTGGTTGGTGCTGGCGATGCACGCACCCACCTGCGTGTTGGGGTCCTTACTGCGGCGCTGCGCGGCGATGGCCACGCTCATAAAGAACTCGTCCCAGCTAATGACGTCCAGGCGCTTGCCTGACGAAGTTTGATGAAGATCGTCCGACATGGCAGACACCTCCGTAATCGCAATAATTTGACCCATTGTAGCAGGTGAAAGGTGGAGACGTTTGTCCCACCGGCGCCCTCACTTTTACACGCGGCGGGGCTTTTGGTTGATGCGGTAGAGCTCGGCGAGACCCCGCAGCGTCAGCGCGTCGTCTACCGTCAGACTGTGACCGACCAGCGACGCGAACGCCTCGGCGTCGTCACCGGTAATGACGATGGGCACGTCGCCCTCCCCCGCGGCCTTGGTCGCGCGCATCTCGGCGAGCACCATGTCGAGCATGCCGTCGATGCGGGCCACCTCGCCCAGAACCACGCCCGAACGCATGGCCTCGCGCGTGTTGCGGCCGATCACATGCGTGGGTGCCGAGGGCTCGACCTGCGGCAGACGCGCCGCAGCAGCCGAGAGCGAGCGGGCGCCAAGCGCCAGACCCGGCGCGATGACGCCGCCCACAAAGGTGCCGCGCGCGTCGATGACCTCGATATTGGTCGTAGTACCCAAGTCGATCACGATGCAGGGAGAGCCGTGGACGGCACGGGCCGCCACGGCGTCGGCGATGCGGTCGGGGCCGATCTCGGCCGGGTCGTCGTAGCGGACGGGCATGCCGGTCTTGAGGCCCGGCCCCACGGTGAGCACGCGCCCCGTGCAGGTACGGGAAAGTGCTGCCTTCCACGGGCGCTCGAGCGCCGGGACCACACAGCTCAGCACGGCCGCGGCGGGTACGAGCACCCCGGGCACACCCGCATCGGCGGCGAGCGCGCCCATGACCTGCACAAGTCGCATGCGCGCTTCATCGGCCGTAATACGGGCCGGCGTCGTGATCTCGCACGTCGCAAGCGGGCATTCCTGCGCCGCGGCCGAATCCTCGGCAAACAGGCCAAAGCGAATGAACGTGTTGCCCACGTCGACCGTCAATATGTATGCGCACCCATTAAGCATCGTCGGCGCTCCTTTCGTCTGCCCAGCAGTATATCGCCTACCTAAACCAGTCATCCCAAAATGACTACCTTGCGGCTATACTGGTGCGCGGTCGTTTGCGAGCTCACGCGGCGGCCCTTGGTAACCCGACTTCCCGCGCCGTATCCGTAACGGCGCTCCCGGGGGAAGCGGATATACGCAAAGGAGTTTTATATGAGCAATCCCTCGAACCGCGCTTCGATGCGCGGGCAACTCACGCTGCGCGGAGTCGTCATCGGCGTCCTTGGCTGCGTGATCATCACGGCAAGCTCGGCCTACACTGCCCTCAAGATGGGCGCACTCCCCTGGCCGATCGTCTTCGCTGCCGTCATCTCGCTGTTCTTCCTTAAGCTCATGGGCAACGCTAGCCTCAACGAGGCAAACGTCACCCACACCATCATGTCCGCAGGCGCCATGGTCGCCGGCGGTCTGGCGTTTACCATCCCGGGCGCCTGGATGCTGGGCTATGCCGACCAGATCAGCTGGCTCGACATGTTTATCGTGGCACTCGCCGGCACCATCCTGGGCTTGCTGGCCACGGCACTCATCCACCGTCACTTTATCGTGGACGCCGCGCTTGAGTTCCCCACTGGCAACGCCGCAGCTCAGACCCTGCGCGCGACCGAGGCCGGCGGCAAGACCGGCAAGCAGCTCTTTGGCTCCATGGCCATCGCCGGCATCTATAGCGTGCTGCGCGACGCCCTGGGCATTGTGCCCAGCATGCTGTGCACGCTCAATATTCCCGGCGTGACCTTTGGTATCTACAACTCGCCCATGCTGCTCTCCGTCGGCTTCCTCGTGGGCTTCGCCCCGGTCGCCTTCTGGTTTGCCGGCGCCCTGCTGGGCAACTTTGGCATCATCGTGGGCGGCACCGCTGCCGGTCTGTTCGATGTTGTGACCGCGCAGGGCATCGTCAAGTCCCTGGGCATGGGCCTCATGATGGGCTTTGGCGTCGCCGTCGTCCTCAAGGACATCCTGCCGCAGGTCGCCGGTATCGTCCGCGGTCTTGCCGCCGACAGCTCCACCGACACCGACGAGCAGTCGCTCATCTCGGGCTCCCTTAAGCTCGACGCCGGCATCATCGGCCTGGGCGCTGCCGCCATCGCCGTGATCGTCGCCATCGCGCTCGACCTTGGTCCCGTCCCGGCCGTCATCGTGACGCTGTTCACCTTTGTCACCACCATCATGAGCGCACAGAGCTGCGGCCAGACGGGCATCGACCCCATGGAGATCTTTGGCCTCATCGTTATGCTCATCGTGGCTGCCTTCGCACAGATCGCTCAGGTCAAGCTGTTCTTTATCGCCGGCATCGTAGCCGTGGCGTGCGGCCTTGCGGGCGACGTCATGAACGACTTTAAGGCCGGCGCCGTGCTGGGCACCAACCCGCGTGCGCAGTGGATCGGCCAAGCCATCGGCGGCATCGTGGGCGCCCTGGTCGCCGCAGCCGTTATGGTCGCTCTCGTCACCGCCTACGGCCCGGACGCCTTTGGCCCCGACAAGAGCTTTGTGGCCGCGCAGGCAAGTGTGGTCGCCACCATGGTCTCGGGCATCCCAAGCGTGCCGTGGTTCGTTGGCGGCTTTATCGCCGGCATCGTCATGTACTGGCTCGGCATTCCGGCCATGATGATTGGCCTGGGCGTGTACCTGCCGTTCTATATGTCACTCACGGCCTTCTTGGGCTCCTGCGTCAAGCTCGCCTACGACAAGTGGGCAGCCCACCGCGATGCCAACGCCGGTCTTTCGGACGAAGAAAAGGCCGCCAAGGATGCCGCCTTCCAGGAGCAGGGCCTGGTCGTTGCCAGCGGCCTGCTCGGCGGCGAGTCCATCGTCGGTGTTATCCTGGCGTTTGTCTCCGTGGGCTTAAGCCTACTGGGCTAAGCTGAGCAGTTACTCGATAGCAACCATATTGCCTACGATTTGCCCAGTCGGTAGCTTTCGCGGCTACCGACCGGGCTTTTTGATACCAACGCAAAGAAAAGCCGGCGCGCTGCGTTTGACAGCGCGCCGGCCTTATCGTTTGGCTATCGAGACGGTCCCGCTATGAATTGAAGTTCATTGCAGAGCCGACGCCCGAATCGCTACATGTGCTTGCGACGACGATCACCCAGCGTCACGCCTGCGGCCACGAGCGTTATGCCGCCAATGACGAACACCTCGCCTGCAAGTGCGGAGTCATCACCGGTCTGGGCGAGCGCGGCAGGCGCGGCCTGTTTCTTGGCAACGGGGGCCTTTGCAGCAGCCTGCGCAACCTGAGGCTTGGCCTGCGGCTCAGCCTTGGGATGATACTTGTCGTACTCGGCCTGTGCGGCAGCCAGGGCATCCTTAGCATCGTTAAGCTCGGCAAGCGCGGCGGCATAGGCGTCGTTGGCATCGGACAGTTTGGCATCGGCATCGCTCAGAGCAGCCTTGAGACCAGCAGCGGCATCGACGGCGGCCTTATAGCGAGCGTAGGCAGCGTTCAGCTTGACCAGCTTCTCGTTACCCGTCGTGCCCGCGGCAAGAGAGGCCTTGTGGTCGACAGCCTCAAGATCGGCCTTGAGTGCCTCATCGCTGGCAAGCTCGGCCTTGGCCTTGAAGATCTCGAGGTTCGCATCGACGACGGCTTCGTTGGCGGCATCGAGCTGCTTCTGGGCATCGGCGACACCGGCGACGGCAGCGTCATAGGCGGCCTTGGCGTCGTCGACCGCCTTCTGAGCGCCGGCGAAGCGCTCGAAGGCCTTGCTTGCGGTGGCCAGCTCGCCCTCGGCGGCCTTGGCCTTCGCCTGTGCGTCGGACAGGGCCTGCGTCTTGGCGGCAACTGCCTGCTTGGCGTCCGAAAGAGCGGTCGCGGCATGCGCGTCTGCGGCCTGAGCCTTGTCAACGCCAGCTTGGGCAGCACCGTCGGCCTTCTTGGCCTCGTTTAGCGTGCCCTGCTTGTTCGCAAGGTCCGTATTGGCGGCATCGCGCTTGGCGGTAAGGTCCTTGACCGAAGCAGTGGCGTTGTCATACGCCTCATTGGCCTGATCGGACTTTGCCTTGGCGGCATCGCGGGCGCTGCGAGCCTTCGCCTTGTGAGCAGCGGCCTCGGCTGCCTTCGTCTTGCTGTCAGCAAGCGTGGCGTTTGCCTTATCGAGAGCTGCCTGGGCAGTAGCGGCCTCGCCCTTGGCGGCGTCGAGCTTGGTCTTGGGCGTCTTGACGTCGATACCCTTGAGTTTGGCTTCGGCGGCGTCGTATGCCGTCTTCGCGGCGGCGGTACCGGACTTAGCCTTCTCGTACTCGCCCTTGGCGGTGTTCGCGTTCGTGTCGGCCGCGGTATAGGCGTCTTGCGCGTCCTTCTGGTTATTGAGAGCGGCGAGATATGCCGTATCGGCCGTGCCCATCGCCTTCTGCGCATCTGCCAGCTTGCTCTGAAGCTGCTTCAGCTGCTCCTTCTGCTCCTGCGTGCCGCCTGCGTTGTAGGCGGAATCGATGTAGTCGTTGAGGAGTTTCTTGAACTCGGGGACAGTGAAATCAGCCTGAGTGCTATCAGCGCTGTAATCGAATACGGTTACCTCGGAATCGGTGTTCTTACCGCTACCGGTTGCGATGCCGATGGCTTCCGTGGCGGAATCAATGATGTTGAGATAGTGCCCACACTCATGGTAGATGCTGTTGTAGTTCTGGTAGATGTAATAGGCATCATATCGGTGGCTATCGAGGTCATCGCCATACTGTGCGACGTACTTATCGAATGCCTCCTTCTCCTGTGTGTAGAGGCCGGTGTAGGGCCAACCGAGTGTATCCTCGGTCTCGCCGCCGGTATATGCGCCGCCTCCGCCGGCAAGATTTTCACCGTTATCCCAGTAGCAGCCTGAGTGTCCCCAGATGTTCGATGAATATGATGCATTAAGGGCGGCTGCCACAGTCATGCGGAGGCTGACGCTGAGCGCCGACTGACCGTTCGCCTTGCGGAGGTTGTTCTGGGTGTCGAGATATGTCAGGGCGTTGCGCATCTGCTCCAGGGAAAGCGGGTTGGTGTCGCGAGACATGTCCTGATCGACGTACTTGTCATACCATTCGGCCTTGTCATCGGCACCGGTCATCATCGATACGGCGTCCTGGGCGTTCTTCTTCTGCGTGGCTGTGAAATCGCTGCTGTTGCTGATGTAGGCCATAAAGCCGAGCATGCCCTTATTGATGACTTCCTGGTCAACGGTCATGTTGGACTTGAGGTCAGCAATCTGCTGCTCAAGAGCCTCAACCTGGGCATTAGCGGCGTCATAAGCCTTTTCCGCGGCGTTCGAAGCGGCGCAGGCTGCCTCCCACTCGCTGCGCTTCTGCTTGCGAACTTCGACAAGCTTATCGTACGCGGCCTTCTTGTCTGCTTCGGTCTGCTGGGCCTGCTCGTATGCCGTCTTCGCGGCGTCACGCTTACTGGCCGCGTCCTTGTACTCCTTGTTTGCCGCATCGTATGCAGACTGGGCAGATGCCACAGCAGCGTTGACGGCGTTGGCCTTCTCCTGCGCGGCAGCGACGGCAGCCTGGGCGGCCTGCAGATTTGTCTGTGCGGTGGCGTCGGCATCCGTCGCGGCATTGAGCTCCGCCTGCGCGGTCTTGAGCTCACCAGCAGCAGCTTTCTTGGCGGCCTCAAGCGCACTCAGGTCAACACCCGTACCCGAGACGGCAGCATCAAGCGCGGCCTGCGCCTGGTTGAACTTCTGCTGGGCGTTATCGCGCGCGGTGGTTGCGGCTGCGAGAGCAGCGGCAGTCTCCTGCTTCTTGGCCTGGGCGGAAGTCAGAGCGGCCTCGGTATTCTGCTTTTCCTGCTGGGCGCTGGCCTCGGCAGCCTTGGCCTGGTCCAGATTGTCCTGTGCAGTAGTAACGGCCTTATTGGCGTCATCGAGCTTTGCCTGCGCGTCCTCGACAGCCTTCTTGGCGGCCTCGTACTCGTCCATACCCATGGCCTCGAGCTTGGCCTGGGCATCATCGAGGGCCTTCTTGGCCTCATCCTGCTTTGCCTTGGCGTCCTTGAGCGCCTGGGTCTTATCCTCGACACTCTTGTTGGCCTGTTCGAGCCGATCGTTCAGGTCGCCCAGCTTCTTCTGCTGCTGCTCAGTCTTTTCGACGGCTGCCTTAAGCTCGTCGATCTTCTCCTGAAGCGCGGCTACCTCGGCCTCGTTCTGCTCGGCGGCGTTATCGGTCACGGCCTGCGAGGCCTGATTCTTTTGCTGCTGCGCTTGCTTTTGAGACTGGCCCGCCGCGTCGGCCTTCTTCTGGGCGGCATCGTAGGCGGCCTGAGCGTCCTTGAGCTGCTTTGCCGACTCCTCGGCCAGCTGGGCAGCCGTCTTTACGACCGCTTGGTTACCGGCGGCAACGGTGTTCTCTACAGAACTACCCCCCCCCTGAACAGAATCGCCGTTACCGGTTGACGGTGCGGCGATTGCCGCCAGCGGCGACATGAGCGGCTGAGCAATGAGGCCCGCCGTCAAAACGGTTGCGACGGCGCGGTTAGCAACGCCCTTGACGTTGACGGCCTTGGCCCGAGGCTCAAAGTGCTGTGGACTGTAGTTTGCCATGGCTTTCTCCCTTTGACACGGATGTATCCATACGCTTCAAAATGTAGGAGCTGATTTTTGAATTCTGTTGCGCAACATTGGTCACCAGCGGATTTTTTGAAATTCGCGCTCTCGTGCTTCACAATTTCGTCACATATGTAGGAGCTGGCGCATCATATTCTTGCGGGATCGAATTGAGCCTGTGATTTGCATTTGCTCCCGCGTCATCCGCCCTATCGGATTCCGCATCCAACAGACACCCCGCCCGCCACGGTGTAGAGTAAGGGCGACGGGCGGGATACGCGGCCCTTGCCAGAACGAGGTGGACATGGAACTCGATAAACAACAGATCAAGCGGCTGCGCGAACGCCATCACCGGCGCCACGGCATCCGCCCTGCCCATAGTGAGGCCATGAAGAACGCCACCCGCTTCCTAAAGCGCGCATTCAACATTCGCGAGGGACGCGCGCCCTATCACGTGATCCGCAAGCGTTTTGTAAACGGGGCGCGTCTGACCGGCTCCCACCTATGCATCCTCATCATCGCCATGTTGATCGCGAGCATCGGCCTCGATATCGATTCGGACATCGCCATCGTGGGCGCCATGCTCATCTGCCCGCTCATGGGCTCGGTTCTTGCCATGGCATACGGCATTGCCACGCTCGACCGCGAGATTACCGTCGAAGCCGTCGCCAGCCTTGCGCTGCAAATGGCCTTTTGCCTGGTCACATCCACGTTGTACTTTAAGCTCTCGCCCCTTGGCACCACCACGGCCGCCATTATCGACAATTCGACACCAACTGTCTGGGACCTCGCTGTCGCGCTCGCCGGCGGCTTTGCAGGCGGCCTGGGCAACTCGCGCGACCAGGAACCCGCCACGCTCATCGCCGGTGTGGCCGTGGCGACCGCGCTCATGCCACCCCTGTGCGCGGCGGGCTACGGCATCGCCATCGCAAGCGGGTCGCTGTTTCTCTCGGCGCTTTACGAGTTTGGCATCAACGTGGTCTTTATCGCACTGGCTGCCGAAGCCGTACTACTTCTATTGCGTGTGCCGCTCAAGCGCGACCTCAACGGCGACGGTATTGTGACTGCTGAGGAAAATGCCGAGGTCGACGAGCTGTCACGCAAGGTGCGCCGCCGCATTATTGTGGGCACGGTGATCTTTGCCATCCCCTGCATCGTCATGACCGCGGGGTCCATTGGCTCGGCGCAGGTCGGCGTGCAGGACGGCTACGGCGTCACCGAGACCACACGCGAGCTTGCCGCGGTGCTGCCGGGCTTTAAGGATTACACCGTCGCCGTCGAGACCTCGGCCACCGAAGGGGACGAGGAAGGCATCGTCGAGCGCGAGATTGTCGCCCATGTGACGACAGGCGAGGCGCTTGGAGCACACGACCGCCGCGTTGCCCGCAAGCTCATCGACCTCAACGTGCCCGAGCTCGATCGCGTGGAGTTCGATGTGAAGTGATGCGGGATGTGAGATGGATGCGCGCACAGGCGCGAGTCGGAACGAAGCGCAGACGCGACGCAGGCCGCGAGCAAAAAAGCGGGGCGCGATTCATGTCCGTGCCCCGCTCGCTGTTTTATTGCCGTGAATCAACTGTCCGCATCGACATCGCCAGACTCCACCGTAAACGCCGGACCGGTACTCACCAGATAAAAACGGGTCACCCTGGTATCTCTAAATAGGTAGAGCAAGCCCTGATCGCGTCGGCGTGACAAGTACGCCACGTGGACCGTACCGAATTCTTCACCGTTTTCCTTCTTTAATATCAGGATGTTGGGGTCATCCGTACGCTTAAACTGCCCGTCTGTGCAGATTCCGTCTTGGTCGACCAGCTGCCATCGACAGTTGTCCTCCTCAAGAAAAGCCAGGGTTACCCGACTCGTTTTGTCATCCCGATAGTAACCATCAATGGCAAAGCCTTCGGAAGCGCATTCCTGCATATAGGACGTTTCTCGGCTTATAGCAAACAGCCCTGTAGCGCCCAGGAGCACAGCCAGGCAGACCACTGCAAGGGTTATCGAGACAAAACGGCGGCTCATGTTAGCCAGCCCAATACTTGTTTAACGGAGCACGAAACATACTTGGTACCTCCGATATCAGGGCAAACGTCACCTACGGCCTGCCGGCAATCATATGTTTCCAACATCAAACCATATGGTTACAACTCGTTGGAGATAGGTTCCATGAACGGACGATAATTTGCGGCGAACGGCTACATATGTTCATTATCTCAGGGTTCTGGAGGCAATTTTTGGTGCCACCGAGACGTTGTTTTCGGAAGTATGCGGCAAATTCCGGAGCCCTCGAGCACACCCCGGTTTTTCACCAATAAAACCGCAGGTACAAAGCTTGGGCATATCCAGTGTGCTCGGCCTATTCAAATTTTGCCGCATACTTCCGAAATCCGAGTCCGCTGAAGGCGCCTGCAACGCTATTTACGCAACATATGTGC
>NZ_QRJO01000019.1:0-803 GCF_003471585.1 Collinsella sp. AM18-10 | reverse complement strand
CAGCGTTCATCCTGAGCCAGGATCGAACTCTCCGTCCAAAATGTATGGGCTTCGAGCCCGTCCGGTCCTCTCAGTTCATCGCTGATCGGTTCCGTTCGATTCATATGGTTTTAGTATAGGAAAAGGAATTTCTCGGGGCCGCCTCTCGGCGGCCTTGCGAAAAACAAATCCAAGTTAGACCATTTCAAATGGTTCGATGTCTGCCCGGATGCGACACTGAATGTGTCCATCCTCGCAGTATCCGGTTCTCAAGGTGCACGCTCTGCGGCTCATCCGGTCCGACCGGGCCGCGCGGCAAGGAGATATATTGCCAGACCGCGAAGCCCTGTGGGTCGTCAATTCCACTCTTCACAAGTCCTACACAACATATCGCTTTCTATAGGTAATAGAAAGACTGGTGCGGATCTTCCGCACATATCAGATGATGACCCTTTGGTTCAGGAATATATAGAGATCGGTCACCTATATGTGTTTATCTACCCGCGCTTTTAGCAATGTAAACCGCGCTTCAGATAATCAAAACCACCCCTAAAAGGGGTGGTTTGCTCTTAGGGTATAACCCTAATATTTCCGGCACGCGTCTAAAGGCGCCGGCCCTCACGGGGTTCGGGCCGCACTGCAGGTTGACCCGTGGCGGGCCGGTCAAACCGGCGCTACTTGCGCCCCGGCCCCCTATCGAAGGGGTCCTCGTGCTCCTTGACGCTCAGCCGGTCGAGCGCGATGTCGGCCTTCTCCTGCTCCCGGATGTACTTCGCGATCGTCGCCTCGTTCAGGCCGACGGTGGACACGCAGTGGCCCTCGGC
>NZ_QRJO01000018.1:2234-39146 GCF_003471585.1 Collinsella sp. AM18-10 | reverse complement strand
ACTTGAAGAAGGGGGAGGCCTCGCGGCCTCCCCCTTTTTTGTATCTCGGGCAATTTGTCTCACATAGTAGCTGTGTTTTATAACCCTCGTTTGTCGCATCTTCTGTGAACGGGCTACAATAACTTAGTCTGTGCGATATGGAGGTGAACATGGCTGAAGCTGGTATCGGCGTTGATATCGTCGAGATTTCCCGCATGAAATCAATTCTTGAAAAGACGCCGTCGTTTGCTCGGCGTGTGTTTACCGAAGAAGAGCGTGCGTATTGCGATGCATCATCGCGTCCCGCTGCTCACTATGCGAGCCGCTTTGCTTCGCGCGAGGCGGTGCTTAAAGCTCTCGGCACGGGTTTTAGTCAAGGCGTGGGTCGCAAGGATGTTTCGGTAACGCGTGATAAACTCGGCAAACCGAAGGCGCTGCTTTCGGGCCGTGCTCTCGAGATCGCTCAAGAACTGGGCGTTGTTGAGGTCGCTCTTTCCATTACGCTTACGGGAGACTTGGCCGTTGCGAATGCCATCGCGATTACCGAAGATGCTCGGCCTAAGCCAAAAGATGAAAAGGTGAGCACCAAGAAACGCGTTGCGCAGACATTTAAAGAGGCTCGCTCTGTATTAGATGAGCTCGAGCAGCTGCAGAATTCAGCATTGACGGAGCACCTGGGCGATGCTTCGCAAGATACGCTAGGAGCATAGATGAAACCGGTTTTGAGTACCGAAGAAGTCGTTCGTCTCGAGGATATCATCGAACGCGAAGGGACTTCGAAGGCCGAGCTTATGGAGCTAGCGGGTGAGTTTGCCGCTAACGAGGTCTTGAAGCTCAATCCCGATCGGGTTCTCGTTTTGGTCGGTTTTGGTAATAATGGCGGCGACGGTTGGGTTGCCGCCGATATCCTGAGCCATAAGGGTGTGGACGTGGATATCGTTTCTCCGGTTGAACCGGATGAGATTCCTGCTGCTCTGGCACGTCATGTTGCTCGTCGTACTGCCGGCCGCGATGTGCACGTTTGCGTCGGCCCCTCGCGTGATGAACTCGAGGTTTTGATCGATAAGGCCGATGTTGTTGTCGATGCCATTTTTGGTACCGGTTTCCACGGGAATCTGCGTGCGCCGTTCTCCATTTGGATTCCTACGGTCAATGAATGCGCCGATTGTGTCGTATCCATTGATGTCCCCTCGGGTCTGAATGCCGAGACGGGCGTTGTTGATGACGACTGCATTCGTGCCGAGCGCACGGTGACGATGATTGCGCCCAAGATTGGTCTGTATAGCGCTGATGGTCCTGAGTATGCTGGCGATTTGATCTGCGGCAATCTTTACGACCGTCTTGACGAGGTCATCGATGATGTCGACCACGCCGCCGAGATTGTCGAGCCCGGTGACTTAGTTGATTACTTTGCTCCGCTACCATCGAATATCGATAAGTATTCCCGTGGCTCCGTGCTTATTGTCGCCGGATCTGCGCAATATCCTGGTGCTGCCATTATGGCGGCCAAGTCTGCAGCTCGCGCGGGTGCTGGTTACGTGGCAGTCGCGGCTCCTGACGCCTGCGCCAATCTCATTCGCATGGCACTTCCTTCGATTCCGGTCTTTGCTATTCCGTCTGATTCCCGCGGCTCCTTTGGCGCCGCTGCGCGCATGACGGTGTGCGAGATCGCAAAGAAGTACAGCTGCGTGCTGTGCGGTCCCGGTATGACGACGTCTGCCGGCGCTATGCAGGTGGTTTCGGGCTTGCTCGAGCTTGATGTACCGCTAATTTTGGACGCCGATGCACTCAACTGCCTTGCTAAGATTGCCATTGACGGTATTGATAGTAACCCCGAGATGTATCGCCGCGAGCAGCCGTTGGTTATGACGCCGCACTATCGTGAGCTTTCGCGCCTGGTTGCCGGTGACGAGGTGAACGACCTTGGTACCGCGATTGCGGCTGCGCAGAAGGTTGTCTGGGCTGCAGGCTCCGACAATCTGGTGGTCATTGCCAAGGGGCCGACGACGGCTATCTGTGGCGTTGAGCGCGTGCTGCTGCCGCTCTCGGGTCCGGCTTCTCTGGCAACTGCCGGTTCTGGTGATGTTCTCGCGGGTATTTTGGCCGGCACGCTTGCCACCATGCGCGACGAGATGGATCGTTGGGAGTTGCTGTATTCGTACGCCGTCGCACTTCACAGCTACGCCGGTTTTGCCGCGGCGACGGAGTATGGTGAGAAGAGCGTCATCGCGACCGATCTTATCGACTTGATCGGTCCTGCCATGGAGCTGGCGGCAAAGGATGCGCTCGAAGATCTGGGAATCATGGACGAAGGGTCGGATGACTAATCATGAATAAAGCCGATTTGACGCGCTGGTCCTGGGTCGAGATCGACCGCGGGGCGCTCCGTCGCAACACGAGGGCCTATAAGAACTTGTTGAATCCGCGTCAGCGCCTGTGCTGCGTGGTCAAGGCCGATGCTTATGGTCATGGAGCTGTTGAGTGTGCCAAGATCATGTATTCGGCCGGTGCCGACATGTTTGCCGTGGCGACGGTCAACGAGGGCGTTGGGCTCCGTCAGGGCGGGATTACTAAGCCCGTCCTGATTCTAAGCGAGCCGCCTATCGAGGCTATTCCTGCATTGCTCGAATTCGATATCATGCCCTCGGTCTATACGTCCGATTTTGCTCTTGCGTATGGCGAATGCGCCGTCGCGGCGGGCAAGGTGGGCAAGTACCATCTTGCCATCGAGACGGGCATGAATCGTATCGGTGTTCACTACACACAGGTGCTCGACTTTGTACGCGGCATCAGTTTCCATCGCGGCATCCAGTGCGACGGCGTATTTACGCACTTTGCCACGGCCGATGAACCTTCGGGTTGGGACTACAAGCTGCAGTGCCAGCGTTTTACCGAGGCCGTTCAGGCCATTAAGGACGCAGGTTTTGAATGCGGTATCGTGCATTGTGCCAATACGCCGTCCTCGATGCTCGATTCTTCAATGCACTTTGACATGATTCGTGCCGGCATCGGTTTGTATGGTCTGCAGCCATGTGAGCTGAGTGGTCGCGTGATGCAGCTTGATCCCGTCATGAGCGTCCACGCGCGTGTGACGCGCGTGGCGCATCCTGCGATGGGCGAGGGCGTGGGCTACGGCTTTACCTACCGCGTACCGCGCACGCGCGTTCAGATCTGCACCCTTCCGATCGGTTATGCCGATGGCCTTTCGCGTACGCTTTCCAATCGTATGGACGTGCTGTATCGCGGCGAGCGTGTGCGTCAGGTGGGCAATATCTGCATGGACCAGTTTATGGTCGCCATTCAGTCCAACCCGGCGCATGAGATTCCCGAGGCCGAGTATGGTGACGAGATGATCATTGTCGGCCGCGATGGAGATGCCGAGATTACCATGGACGAGATGGCGCGCCTACGCGGCACGATTAACTACGAGGTCGCTTGCGGCTTTGGTATGCGTCTCGACAAAGTCTACGTGTAGGAGTCGCTATGGGCGTCATGCACATCCCCGGCCATAGCCATCAGGCGCCGCGTGAGGTCGCACTCGAGGAGATCGAGGCCGTTCTGGGCGATTGTCACCTTTGCCAGCTTTACCAGTCGCGCCATAACATCGTGTTTGGCGTGGGAAACCCCCACGCTCGCGTGATGTTTATTGGCGAGGCGCCGGGCCGCAATGAGGATTTGCAGGGCGAGCCCTTTGTGGGGGCGGCAGGCGAGGACCTCAACGGCATTTTGTCGCTGGCGGGGCTCAAACGCGAAGACGTCTACATTGCCAACGTGCTTAAGTGCCGCCCGCCGGGAAACCGCAATCCGCGTCCCGAGGAAGTGCTGGCTTGCTCGCCGTTTTTGCGTGAGCAGATTCGAAGCATCTGGCCCGATATTATTGTGACGCTCGGCAACCCCGCGACGCACTTTGTGCTTAAGACCGAGATTGGCATTACTAGGCTGCGCGGCAGGTTCCACCAGATGGGGCATTTTGTAGTAATGCCCACGTTCCATCCGGCAGCAGCGCTACGCAATCCGGCATGGCAGGAGCTGCTGGAGGAAGACTTTAAGATGCTGGGCGACTATCTGGAGCGACATCCCGCACCAGAGGACGCCTCGGAATAATAAGGAGCATATATGTCCCTGGAGCGCCTGGGGGTAGGTACTTACAAAACGACTTGCGCTGCCGATACGGAGTACTTTGGCGAGCTAATTGCACCGTGCCTTGAGGACGGCGATGTGCTCATCCTGACCGGTGGCCTGGGAGTGGGCAAAACTCACTTTACCAAGGGCGTCTCGCGCGGGCTGGGCGATGGGCATATGGTTACGAGCCCTACGTTTGCGCTCATGGCCGTCCACGATCAAGGTCGTATTCCGCTGTTTCACTTTGATCTATACCGCCTGGAGCATGCCTACGAGCTCGAGGATACGGGCATTTTCGATGTGCTGGGCTATGAGGGTGCTTGCCTGCTGGAATGGGGCGAACAATTCCAAGACGAGCTGACGGATGAGTATCTTTCGGTGACGCTCAAGCGTGATGAGGGCGACAGTGATGTGCGAACGATAACGCTCGAGGCGCACGGTGACCGCGCAATGGAGCTTTCCCATTTGATTGATAAGGCTGTACAAGATGAGCTTGCATAACGACAACGCGCTGGTGGTGGCGCTCGATACCTCGACCGACATGCTTGCCTGCGCGGCAAGCTGGATTGATGGGCAGACGGGCGAGACGAAGCTCGTGAGTGGCGACCACATGTGTCGCCGTCACGCCAACGTTGAGCTCGTGAATACCGTTGATGGCATGCTGGCTCAAGCCGGTCTGGATCGCAGCGATGTTGGTTGCTACGTGGTCGGCCGCGGCCCGGGGTCGTTTACGGGTGTGCGCATCGGCATCTCCACTGCCAAGGGCCTCGCGCGCGGTGCCAATGCTCCGCTGCTGGGCGTGTCGACGCTCGACGCTTGCGCTTGGACGGCGTGGAAGGCTGGCGTGCGCGGCAAGCTTGGTATCTTGGCCGATGCTATGCGCGGTGAGGTATATCCGGCGCTGTATATGCTGGTCGATGAGGGCCTCGAGCGTCAATTTGAGCGCGAACACGTGGTCAAGGCCGCCGTGGCGCTCGATGAGTGGCGCCGAGCAGCGGACTGGGACCAGGTTCAGCTGACCGGTGACGGTCTCGTGCGCTATGGCAAGCTGCTGGGTGAGGACGAGACCGCCCGCTGCGTGGAGCGCGACCTGTGGTGGCCTTCGGGCGAGGGCTTGCTGCTCGCGCACGCTGCGGGTGACGGCGATCCGGCTCGCGTCCTGCCGATTTACACGCGCCTTTCGGATGCCGAGGAAAACGAGCGCAAGCGTCTTGGTCTTGCTGAGAGTGCACAGAGCGAAATTACGGGCGTTGCCGATGAGCTCGCCGGTCGTCATCTGCAGTTCCGTCCTATGGGCGCGGCGGATGCCGAGGGCGCGAGCGCGCTAGAGGCTGCCTGCTTTGAAGGTGCCGGACACGAGGCGTGGACGCCGGGCATGTTCCTGTCCGAACTGGGCGAGGACGTCGCTGCGCCGCGTAGTTGGTGGGTGGCACACGACGACGGCAAGCTGCTGGGCCTTGCCGGCGGTATGGTCGTGGACGGTGATGTGCAGATTCTGGATGTCGCCGTCGACCCGGCACATCGCCGTGAGGGCATTGCCCGCAAGCTGCTGTCGCATGTGAGCTATGATGCCCAGATGCTCGGCTGCACCACGGCTTCGCTCGAGGTCGAGGACGACAACAAGGGAGCGATCGCGCTTTATAACGCTCTGGGCTTTACCGAGGCAGGATGGCGCCGCGGCTATTATGGTGCCGGCAAGGATGCCATCGTCATGACGGCTCCGCTGCCCCTGGTGCTTCCGGTCGACAATGCCTCGCCCGAGCCGACGGCGGCAGAGCAGCGCGTATGGCCGCTGCCTGCGCCTAGGCGCTCCGAGGGGGAGCGTGCCGAAATTGAGCGCCGCCGCCTAGTGCTTGCCATCGAGAGTTCCTGCGACGAGACGGCGGTGGCGATTATCGATGCGGATGGCAATATGCTGGCCAACCAGGTGTCGACGCAGATCGATTTCCATGCCCGTTTTGGCGGCGTGGTGCCCGAGATCGCCTCGCGCAAACACGTTGAGGTGATTGTGAGTGTCGTGGATGCGGCGCTCGAGGATGCCGCAGCATCGCTTGGTCTTGAGGGTGGAGCCATTGCCCCTAGCGAGCTTGCCGCCGTGGGCGTGACACAGGGTCCGGGCCTGGTGGGCGCTCTGGTAGTGGGCGTCGCCTTCGCCAAGGGCTTTGCCTATGCCGCCGGCAAGCCGCTCGTGTGCGTCAACCATCTGGAGGGCCATCTGTTCGCCAACCTGCTGGCGCAGCCCGATCTCAGGCCGCCGTTTATCTTCACGCTCGTCTCGGGCGGTCATACCATGCTCGTGCACGTGAAGGCATGGGGCGACTACGAGGTACTTGGTGAGACACTCGACGATGCTGTGGGCGAGGCCTTCGACAAGGTAGCCAAGGCGTTGGGTCTGGGCTATCCCGGTGGCCCCATCATCTCCAAGCTGGCCGAGACGGGCAACCCCCGCGCGATCGATTTTCCTCGCGCGCTTAACAGCAGGGGAGACTATCGTTTCTCGCTTTCGGGTCTTAAAACGGCCGTGACGCTCTACATCGAGCAGGAGACCAAGGCCGGGCGCACGATTCACCTGCCCGATCTGGCGGCTTCGTTTGAGGCAGCCGTCTTTGACGTTCAGTACAAGAAGGCCAAAAACGCCCTGCATGCCACCGGATGCAAGGAATACTGCATCGGCGGCGGCGTCTCGGCTAATCCGCATCTGCGCGAGATGATGATCAAGAAGCTTGGGCGTCAGGGGATCCGCGTAACGGTGCCACCGCTTTCGGCGTGCACCGACAACGCCGCCATGATCGCAGAGGTTGCCCGCCGTAAATTCGACCGAGGAGAAATCTCGCCGTTCGATGTCGACGCCGATCCAAACATGACGCTGTAGCTGGTACGGCGCGGTCCCCGGACGGAGGGGCCGGATATAAGGTTTCCTGCTCTACAGTCCTGCGCAAGACGAAGGCCACATTAAGTGGCCTTCTTTGCGTGCGGAACTCGCGATAAACCTTATATCCGGCCCCTCCGTCCGGGGACCTTTCTGTATCGATATAGCTTCTGAGCTGGTTTGGCGTCGACAACGTCCGGCAAGGTTAGCCAGCTGCGTCGAATTTCCGGCGTGCTTTAGCTGAAAGAAAAAGATGGTGTGCGGAGCTTTGCTCCGCACATTTGGGATGGGAGCTCCTCGGGGGCGGGGCGGGCGCCTGCCGCCATATATGAACTTTATCGCGAGTTCCGCACGAACAGGAGGCCACTTAATGTGGCCTCCGTCGTGAGCAGGACTGTCCGAGCAGGAAAGTTCATATATGGCGGCAGGCGCCCGCCCCGCTCCCGAGGGGCATCTCTCAAGCAAAAACTGTCGTTCGGTAAAGTCCGAGGTCAGTGGCGTTTTATAACGAGAAATTCAAAAGAATTTGAAAATTCATTACAAATTTGCGTTGACTTTAGGTAACTAAAGTTTCATACTCCTTTTTCAACCACTGGGGGATGTGAACACGCACGGATCGTTCGCATCATGATTGAAGAGGATTTTTTAGACATGTTCACGCATCAGCTAAACATTATCAGCGTAGTAATTATCTGATGCGGGTTAGCACATACAGCTAGCCCGTACGATAACGGGCGGCTGATGAAGATGAGGGCCGTCGAGCGCAACCGACGGCCCTCATTTTTTATGTCTGAGAAGTTCTTTTTAGAGGAGGAAATGTAATGAACGGAGTTTTGCTCATGGTTGTGGCCGCGGCGGTGCTCGCCTGCGGCTATCTGGGCTATGGCCGATGGCTGGCCAACAAGTGGGGCGTTGACAAAGAGGCCCTCACGCCGGCCAAGCGCATGAAGGACGGCAAGAGCTTCTCGCCCGTCTCCGCCTTTACCGCGTTCTCGCATCAGTTCAGCTCGATCTGCGGTGCTGGCCCTGTCACGGGTACGATCGTCGCCATGGCCTTTGGCTGGCTGCCCGTCGTGCTCTGGGTCCTCGTCGGCGGCATCTTCTTTGGCGCCGTCCACGACTTTGGTGCTCTGTACGCTTCGATGAAGAACAACGGCAAGTCGCTCGCTCAGCTCATCGAGAAGTACATCGGCAAGACCGGCCGTCGCCTGTTCCTGCTGTTCTGCTGGCTGTTCTGCATCATCGTCATCGCCGCCTTCACCGACATGGTCTGCAAGACGTTCATGTTCACCCCGGCCGTTGACGCTTCTGGCGCCGCTACCGGTGCCATCGACTTCACCAAGTCCTATGCCGCTGGCTGCGCTGGCACCATCTCCATCCTGTTCACCTTCGTCGCTATCGCCTTTGGTTGGGCCCAGAAGAAGTTCAACCTCACCGGTGCCGCCGAGTTCGTCACCGGCGTGGTCCTCATGGTTCTCATGTTTGCCGTCGGTATGCAGTTCCCGGTCTACCTGGATAAGTTCCAGTGGTTCGCAGTCGTCATGGTCTACCTGGTCTTCGCTGGCGCTATGCCCATCCAGATGCTCAAGACCCCGCGTGACTACCTCACTTCCATCATGATGATCGTCATGATCGCCTGCGCTGTCCTCGGCATCGTCGTCCTGGGCGTTAACGGCCAGGCCACTATCACCGCTCCGGTCTTCACCGGCTTCTCCACTGCCTCCGGCATGATGTTCCCGGTCCTGTTTGTCTCCGTCGCTTGTGGTGCTCTCTCCGGTTTCCACAGCCTCGTTTCTTCCGGCACCTCTTCTAAGCAGGTCGAGAAGGAGCAGGACGCCGTCAAGGTCGGTTATGGCGCCATGATCGTCGAGTCCTTCGTCGGCATCCTTGCCATCATCGTCGCCGGCATCATGTTCTCCGATATGAACACCGCCGGTACTGGCGCCCTCAACGCCGGTGTCGCTTCCACCCCGTTCCAGATCTTCGCCGCTGGCATCTCCCGCGGTATGCAGGCCTTCGGTGTTGACGGTACGCTCGCTACCGTCTTCATGACCATGAACGTTTCCGCTCTGGCCCTGACCTCGCTCGACGCCGTCGCCCGCATCGCCCGCACCTCGTTCTCCGAGTTCTTTGCCCAGACCAACGACGCCCTGGCCATCGAGTCCAAGGCCGGCTACATGAAGGTTCTCGGCAACCCCTGGTTCGCCACGGTCGTCACCCTGCTTCCCGGTCTCGCCCTTGCCTTTGGTGGCTATGCCAACATCTGGCCGCTCTTTGGTGCTTCCAACCAGCTGCTCGGCGGCATGACCATGATCACCCTCGCCGTGTTCTGCAAGTGCACCGGCCGCAAGGGCTGGATGCTCTACGTGCCCGTCGCCTTCCTGCTCTGCTGCACCTTCACCTCGCTGGTCCAGAGCGCCATGGGCTGCATGACCGCTGTCCAGGCTTACGGCTTCTTCGGCACCATCCCGGCTACCGCCACCACGGCCGCCGTCTCCGTCGCCGCCACCAAGGGCCTGCAGCTCGTCTTTGCCGTCCTGCTGATGGTCCTGGGCCTCATCGTCGCCGTCAACTGCCTCAAGGAGTTCTTCGGCAAGGAGGCTGGCTCCATGCCTGATGAGGAGCCCGAGTGGTCCGAGATGGGCAAGGCCGAGTACGGTCGCGCCGCTGCCGCTGAAGCTCCTGCCGACGCCGAGGCCGCTAAGGCCTAGTCGGTCGGACGGGTTGAATCTCCCGTCTATTTGACTCGGAAAGACCGGGTCCGCAATCAAGCGGACCCGGTCTTTTTTCTTATGAGAACAGGTGGTGCAAGGGCGTTCTCGCAGATGTTTTGCGTGGATAGGCTCGTGCGTTGTACCATATGGACGTATATGTGTGCATATGAAAGGGGCCCCGTGGCCAAGACGGTATATTCCGATAATCAAAACAATGTCGATGCCCTGGCTGAGCGTCTGAGCAGCCAGACGTCGCTTTCTGCCGAGCGCGCCAAGCTGGTTGCCTACGACCTGCTCTGCCGCAAGGCGCTCAAGATTAAGTCGAGCGCGCTGGCGCAGATTTTCCGCTCCGTCGATAAGGAATGCGACACCAAGGCGATGCGCGATGAGCTTATCGCGGCAAATATCGTGACCAAGATCGAGGGCAGCGGCATTAACGGGCGCCCGGCGTTCTATACCATCAATGTCGAGATCCGCGATGCCCAGGAGCAGCCTGCCGAGTCCGTCGAAGATTTTGTCGTCGAGGATTCCGCTGACGTGCCTGCTGTGGAAGAAGCTGCTCCGCGTGAGCATGTCGATACCGATGAGTTGCTCGATGAGAACGTCGTGCGTGCCTTTACGGCCAAGGCAGGATGCGGCGGTTTTGGCGGGGGTGGCAAGCGCGATGCGCAGCGCCGCGCCCAGCAGGAGCGCTTCCGTCGTGCCGTTGCTCAAAAGGGTGAGACGGATGCCGAGGCTGTTGAGAACGAGGTTGCTGCCGAGTCGCAGAGGCCCGCGAAGGAGCAAAAGCCCGTGGAGGCCCAGGAGCCCCAGCGTCGCCGTGGTGCCCACTTTAAGGCTGCGCAGCAGGATGTCGCGCATGAGGTTGAAGAGCCTTCCGAGGCTGCAGACGATGTTGAGGAGTCTGCCAAGAAGGCTCCGGGTTCATGCCGTCCCGGGCGTGGTTTTGCGAGGCGCGCGTATCCCGTAAGGCGTCAGGAGAAGGGCGAGCCGGCTCCGACCGCTCAGGCCGAGAAGGCCGAACAAACCGAGAAAACCGTTGAGCCGGCGGCTCGCGAGCAGAAGCCTGTTGAGCCGCAGCTTGAGGTTGCTGCCGAGGCCAAGGGCGAGCAGCCTACTGATGGGCAGACGGAGCAGGGCGCGTCGAGCAGGCCTCGCCGCCGTCGCCATCGCGGGGGTCGCAGTTCCCATGCCGAGACTGCAGCCGAGAAGACCACGCCGCAGGACGAGGATGCGAAGGCCGAGGTTTCTTCGGGGCAGCCTAAGCGCCAGCCGGCGAAGGAGAGCAAGTCCGATCGTCCGCAGAAGCAGGCGTCTATGCCGAAGCGCGAGCGCAATTCCCAAGGCGATTCTAAGCGCAGGTCTCAGAAGAAGCCGGAGTCTGCCGCAGCAGATGCTGCTGCCCAGCAGCCCGAGTCGGCCGTCCACGGCGAGGTATCGGCGTTTGCCCTTGCCCGCGTTTTAGGCAGGCAGCTGCTCAAAGTTGTCCCTACGCCTACGGCGCTCTCTAAGATCAAGGAGCAGCAGACACAGATCGTAAAGGTCGAGGGCAAGGACGGCAAAAAGGCTCCGCAGCGCACTCAGCACAACGAGATGTCCAACCGCAAGATTGCCGAGGAAATCGCAATCATCCAGGCTTGGATCGAGCAAAACCGAGGTGCCGATACGCCGGTTGCCTCGCGCCGCCAGCGTGCCTACCAGATTTTTAACGACGAGAAGGCTTTTGACGGCAAGCACGGCGAGCGTCTAATTCGGCGTATGACCGAAAAGGGCATCAGCATGCAGGCGATTAAGGTCGCCCCCAACCGCCCCGTGCACTTTACGGGTTTCTTTACGCTGGGCGCCGATAAGCCGTTCATTATGGTCGAGAACCTGGACACCTATGACGAGATCGTCAAACTCCTGCGCGGCCGCAAGCACGCTAAGCTCTTTGGCATCAAGGTGGGCGGCGTGATTTTTGGCGGCGGATGCAAGGCGAGCGTCTCGCATGCCCTGGACGATTATCTGGCTGAGATCGGCTATCGCTTTAACTACGTCTACTACGTGGGCGATATCGACCGCGAGGGCGCGCGCATCGTCGAGCAGGCTCGCAATGCCAATGTGGTTGAGATTCGCCTGCATGCCGGCATGTACCGCGCCATGCTCGCCGAGCATAAGCGTCGCGTGAAGGCCGGCGGCGAGTGCGAGCCCGCGGCTGCCAACCAGGGCGTGCCGCAGAACTTGGCGGCGACGATCAAGGATCTGCCCATGGTCACGCGCGTGCAGTTCCGCAATGTGCTGCGCGAGGGCGGGCGCATTCCGCAGGAGATTCTGATGACCGCCGACTATCGGGATGGCGACTCGGGAAGCTTCGACCGCATGCTTAACAACTAAATTCCGCCGGCCCCGGGAGAGCGGGGACACCGGCTTAGGTTTCCTGCTCTACAGTCCTGCTCACGACGGAGGCCACATTAAGTGGCCTCCTGTTCGTGCGGAACTCGCGATAAACCTAAGCCGGTGCCCCCGCTCTCCCGGGGGCTGTCGTGGCTTGGCCGTTGCACGCGGCTCGCTTTTCGGAACGGGGCTGACGGACACGTTCCGAAATCTACCACCGTCGCTGTGCAGGGTGTCTATAAAGAGCCGTGGCCAAAAAACATCAAATATGAGTACTGATACTCTTTTAGTAGCAGTAATTTTGATCACATTTAAGGTGATTTGACGTGTCGATCGAGCAGATAAGCTGCCGTATCTCCTCAAGTGTTCATTAAAGGAAGACCTTGATGCGAATAAATCTCATTAAGATCTTCTTTTATTAACGAAAATAATGTAGCTACAACGGTAACAGTACTCATATTTGCCGTTTTTTGGCCACAGTCCTTCGGAGGGTCCTCGAAAATAGTCCCGAGCCGGCACTTGGGGACGTTCCTATAATGCCGGCACTTAGGAGCGTCCCCAAGTGCCGGCACCGCGTCTGCCTGCGGCGGCCGCGCCCCGCTGCGTCGCTTCGCACCCTTGCGGGTTCGAATCCCTCCGCTTGGCGGCGTTGGCTCGATTTGCTTGACGTGAGGGGCTCTTGGCTGGTGTGGGACGGAGGGATTCCGCGTCCGCCTGGTCGGCGGCCGCGCCCCGCTGCGTCGCTTCGCTCCTTGCGTGCTGCGCTGGAAAACGCTTCGCGTTTCCTCAGCTCCGCACCCTTGCGGGTTCGAATTCCTCCGCTTGCCCACAAGAAAGCGCCCTGGGCCGTTATGGGCTTAGGGCGCTCAGTTTTAATGGCTGGGACGGAGGGATTCGAACCCCCAACAGCCGGCACCAAAAACCGGAGTTCTACCGTTGAACTACGTCCCAATGTGTGGTGTTGCCCAAAAGCAACTCGTCTAGTTTACCTAATCTGCGAGGGCATCGCAAACGCCGTCGAGTAGGCGTACGGCGAGCGTCTGCGCGTCGCTGGCCGTGAAGGTGCCGTTGTAGCGCGTCATGCCCGTGAGCTCAATGCGAATGCGAGCCGGCTTCTGCTGCGCGGCGACATTGGCGGTGCGGATGCGCTGGGCCAGGTTGTGGCACTCGGCGAGGGCAATAGTGGCGCGTGGCGCGGCGTCGGCGGGCAGCTCGTCGCTTGCGATCTCGAGCACCAGGTCAACGTCGGTTGGGACCTCGGAGTCGCAGAGCATCATGCCGCTGTTGTCGGTCGTTGCCGTGGCGATGTTCCACATGCGCGAAGCAACGCTGCGTGCGATGGGGTCCTCGCCGATAACGGCAATCTGGAAGCGCTCGAGCACGTTGGCGGCGCGAGCAAAACCGATGCGGGACTCGGCTTCGGTGACCGAGGGCTTGCCCTCCCACACATGATGCAGGCGGTTGATGTAGGCGTAGGTGTCTTGGAAGGCCATGCCGTCGGCAAACAGGCCGACATTTTCCTGGAACTGCTGCAGGGCGGCCTCGGTATGCGGACCAAAGTAGCCGTCGTCCTCGCCGCAGGCAAAGCCCAAAACGTTGAGAGCGCGCTGCAGGGCCTGCACATCGGCGCCATGGAAATTGGGCATGCGCAGATACAGGGTGCGGTCGCCCAGCTTATACGAGGCGTCGACCAGGGCGCTCCAACAGGGGATATCGACGGCATGACCGGCAGCAAGGCCGCTGTCGAGCCTGAAGGTGCTGACGGCCTGCTCGGTGGTGGTGCCAAAGCGCTTGTCGACAACCTCGGCGTCATCGATTGTATAGCCGAGCTGCAGAAGGCGGGACTGGACGTCCTCGACGGCTGCTCCCTGCATGCCTGTGGTAATAGGTTCCATGAACGAACCCCTTTCGGCGTACCATTCGTACTATTTTGAGCGTGTGTCGGATAGACAACGCGAGACAATTTATAAACATGCACTCAATAGTGTAGCAACTTGTACCCAAACGCGCTGCCCACAGGTTTTATGACCCCCGCTAGTTAAGACGCTCCACAAAGAAATCTGCCATTGAGAGGAAGAGCTCGCGCGCATGCGGGTCGAGCTCGACGCCTTCGATAGCGGCCTTGGCCTTGGCGGTCAGGTCGAGCGCATAGTTGTGGGCGAAATCGATGGAGCCGGTCTCCTGGAAGATCTCCACGGCGCGTGCGAGCTGCGCAGGGTCCTCGGTGCCCGAGGAAAGGATTGCCTCGATCTCGTCGTGATAGCGCTCGTCTGACAGGGCATGCACGGCAACGAGGGTGCGCTTGCCCTCGGTGATATCGGTGCGGAAGTCCTTGTTGGCGGCCTCCTTGGTGCCGATCAAGTTGAGCAGGTCGTCTTGAATCTGGAAGGCAAGGCCCGTGTGCAGCCCAAAGGCGCGCAGTGCCTCAATCTGCTCTTCGCTGCCGCCGCCGATAATGGCTCCGGCGGCAAGCGGCGTCGCTCCGCTGTAGTACGCGGTCTTGTGCGTCGCCATGTCCAGATAATCGTCGACCGAAATGTCAAAGCGCCCGTCGCGGACCCAGCCCAGGTCGAGCGCCTGGCCCTCGATGGTACGGACGATCATCTCGGTAAGCTCGTGGAGCACGTGAAGCTTCACGTCTGCGTTGAGTGTGGGGTCGTCGAGAACCGTCTTGGTGACCATGGTGAGCGCCAGGTCACCGCAGTTGATGGCAAGACCGGTACCCTCGGTAAGGTGCATGCAGGGCTTGCCGCGACGAATCTGCCCGTTGTCGGCGATGTCGTCGTGGATGAGTGCGCCCGACTGAAAGTGCTCGATGGCCGCCGCGGCGCTGCGGGCGCTCTCAAAGCTACCGCCCACTGCGGTTGCGGCGAGCATGCAGATGAGCGGGCGGTGGCGCTTGCCAGCGTTTGCCGTAAATGCCGAGAGCGGGGTATACAGGTAACGCTCGATATCGGCGGAAGTCGCCTGTCCGTCAAAGAACGTGGCCAGATAGTCGTTAATCTGGTCAAAGTGCTGGGCTAAAAAGCTGGTAAACGGACTGGACACGGGTTCTCGCATTCTTTGATAGGTTGCATCGTTGCATTATGCAGACAACATATTGCCACATTAGGGCGTCGAGCGCGGCGGTTGAAGACGATTGGTCCATGCGGCCGCAAGTGCGGTAGGGGCTTTGCTAGATAAGCCCAAAGTGTTCGAGCGCGGTGACGACGCCGTCGTGGTCGATGCTGTCGGTGACATAGTCGGCCTTTTCCTTGAGGAAGTCCGGTGCGTTGCCCATGGCGATGCCAACGTCGACGGCGTTCATCAGCGAGACGTCATTGCTGGCGTCGCCGATGCCGTATACGGTTCCGTGGTGGGGATCGAGGGCGTCGAGTACGGACTGGATACCCTCGCGCTTGGTGCATTCGCGAGGCGAAATTTCGGTCACTTCGAGCTCGAGCTCGTTAAAGCAGAGCAGCGGCTCAAACGCTTGATCCTGAGCGATGCGGTTGGCAAGCGACGTGGACATTAAGATCTTGTAGGCGCTGTAATGTTGCAGCTGCGTAATTGCATCGCCCACGGTGCGGGCGTATCCCGGGGCGTCGGGCGCATCGGCACTCATGCGAACGACGCCATTGAGTCCCTCAAAACGAATCACTTCGTCCGATTGCTCAAGAATGGGAGCAAGGCGCTGCAGCATGCCGGGCGTCATCGCCAAATCGCGAATCACGTGTCCCTCAAGTTCGACATAGCCACCCGCGAGGCAGACGATGCCGGTCCAGGGCAGATCGAGCAGCTTTGGATGGATGCAGCTCAGCGTGCGCCCCGTGCAGATAAACGCCATATTGCCCTTGGCGACAAAATTACGGATGGCTTGCGAGACCGCTTCATTGGGATAGGGGGAGAGGTCTCGCTCGCTCTCGGGAAGCTCTTGTGCCACTCGAGGGTCTTGCCAGGCGAGTGTTCCATCGATATCGAAGAAGCAGATATCGCCGCGCTTATGGGCTGCGCTGGCGGCAGGGGAGGCCGAGGTGGTGGGCACAAATCCCGGCTCGAGGCCCATGATCTGGTCAAAATGCTCTTTAACGCGGGGAACGGAGATGCCGATAATCACCTGGGCGGTCTTGCCCGTAATGATGAGGCCCTTGGCGCCCACCGCGACAAACGACGCGTTATCTGCAACGATGGAAGGGTCTGCGACCTCGACGCGCAGGCGCGTGGCGCAGTTGGTTGCGCCCACGATATTGCCAACGCCACCTAAAAGCTGAATTACCCGCTCAGCGAGGACGTGATCTTGATCGGATTGAATACTGACCTCGCCATTGGGAGATTGCTCTTTGGCAAAGCCGCTTCCCGTTAAACGATCGATTGCCGCGCGATTGGAGACATGATCCTCGCGGCCCGGCGTCTTAAGGTCATAGACCAAGATGAGTGCTCGAAAACTAACAAAAAAGATGAGGCTAAAGGCAAGACCGATACCGAGCGCCAAAAGGTAGGAGCCGGCATGCATTCGCATGAGTGGGATGAAGTTGAAGGCCGTCATTTCCATGAGACCGCCCGAGAAGATGCCGACGATGCCAAAGAAGTTCATGGTCATGGCAAGGCAGGAGGATAGGACGGCGTAGAGCAAAAAGAGTCCGGGATAGGTGAACATAAAGAGAAACTCGAGCGGTTCGGTGACGCCGCAGACCACCGAGGCGACGATGGCGGGCAAAAGGATGACCTTAAGGCCGGCGCGGCGTTCGGGTTTGGCGGTGAAATAGAATGCTGCCGCGATGGCGGGAAGGCCAAAGAGCTTGCCCCAGCCGGTGGCGGTAAAACCTGCCCAGGGCGCAAGTTCATTTAAAGGGCGCGTGCTATGGGAGAGAATGGGGAGCAGGTTGGTCCACGTGGCGTAAATACCGTCGTGAATGACCAGATTGTCGTAATAGATGGGCATATAGAGCAGGTGGTGCAGCCCCATGGGCTCGAGTGCTCGCTCCAAAAACACAAAGATGCCCACGCCGAAGGGGCCGACGCCCGCAAGTGCGTGGCGCAGCGTTTCGGTCACAGCGTATGCGAAAGGCACGATGGCGGCCGAGATGGCGGCAAGGGCAAACGCGGCAAAAAAGCTGATGAGGTAGACCAGCGAGGAACCCGAGAAGGTGCCGAGCCAATCGGGAACCTTGGCATCGTAGAAGCGGTCATGGATCGCGACGACGGTTGCCGACACCGCCAGCGGGCCGATAATGCCGGTGTCGAGCGTCTTGATGCCGTCGATGACGGTGATGCCGCTAGCGGAGGTCAAAAACGACGGGTACTTAAGCCCAAGGTTGTCTCCACTCAGCTTAATGATCTCGCTCAAAAAGAAGCAATAGGCAAAATAGGCCACGAGCGCCTCGAGGCAGCAGCGTGCCGGTTGCTTTTGGGCAAGACCGATAGGCAGCGCTACGGCAAAAAGGAGCGGGAGACGTTTAAAGACCGTCCACGAGCCGCGCTGGATGATGGTCCAGAAAACGTACCAAGGGGTTCCGTATACGGCGAGGTCACCGACGATGTCTACGGTCGTGGCGAGGGCGGAGATGCCGACCATGAGGCCTGATATAGAAAACAGCATGGCGGGCGCGAACATGGCTCCGCCAAAACGTTGGATTTTCTGCAGCATAATATGCCTTCCGGATGCAACATGCTGTGCGAGCAAGAACGTTTAAACAATGAACTCATTGTAGAGGACTGGCTGCTTGCCGCATTGACGGTTTTGATTCGAATCGATTGGAGCATCACGGGCGCCGTTGACAGTTAATAATCGGTGCTTTGCCGATAGACGGTTTAAACAACCCAAAGAAATGCTATCGTGCCTAGCCATACATATTCATTAGAGGTGAAGTCATGCCAAAAGCGATATACGAAGGAATCTACCGAGAAATACGCTCGCGCATCATTAATGGGACCTATGCGTTTCAGGAGATGCTGCCAACCGAAGCTGAGTTGACCGCGGAGTTCGGATGTACTCGCAATACCGTCCGTCGTGCCTTGGGTATGCTGGCCGACGGGATGTTTGTGCAGCCCATACACGGCAAGGGCGTGCGCGTTATTTGGCTTAAGGGCGAAACCGACATGTTGGGCGCACTTGAAGAGGTTGAGTCGTTTGGCGAGTTCGCAAAACGCAACAATGCCGTCGCATCGACCGAGGTCAAGTCTTTTGAACATTTGATTTGCACCGAGCAACTCTCTCGTCGCCTGGGCTTTAAGGTGGGCGAGGAGTTGATTCGCGTGGTGCGCGTCCGTAGCCTTAACGGCAGTGCTCGTCAGGTGGACCACGGCTATTTTCTGGAGTCGATCGCCAAAGGCCTGACGCCCGAGGTCGCCGAGAAGTCTATCTACGACTATCTGGAGCACAAACGCGGCGTCAAGGTGATGGCGAGTCGCCGTACGGTGAGTGTCGAGCTCGCCAACGATGAGGACTGCAGCTATCTTGACCTCGGCAAATACAACTGTGTCGCCGTCATGGAGAGCCAGTCGTACACCTCGGACGGCATCTTGTTCGAGGTCACGCATGCCCGCACGCATCCCGAGATCTTCCACTACCGCGTCAACTCCAAGCGATAGGGAGCAGGACGGGCCTTTCGACCAATGCAAAAGCGCCTGTCAAAACCGATACTCCGTCGGTTTTGACAGACGCTTTTCATGTTAAAAGTACCATAATATTGTTTAGACAATAGTTGTCAATAGACAAATGAAAATTACCGTTCACCGAAGTTTTTCTACCGCTCTAGTAATACTTGTTCAAACAACTAGCCAAATAGCGTATTGTACAAATCAGCAAAAGGGGCAAAGTCCCCGAGCCAATCTCCGAAGGCGGCGGCAAAGGGTGCCGCCACGGTGTGAAAGGGTGGATTGTAATGAAGAACGAAATGAGCAGAAGGCAGTTCCTGGGCTTTGCTGGTTCCGCGGCTGCGGTTCTTGGTCTGGGTCTCGTGGGCTGCGGTGGTTCTGCCGGCTCCGGCTCCTCTGCTTCTGGTGACGCTGCCGAGGTCTACTTCCTCCAGTTCAAGCCCGAGGTCGACAAGGAGTGGAAGGAGATCGCCAAGGCGTACAAGAAGGAGAAGGGCGTCGAGGTCAAGATCGTGACCGCCGCCTCCAACACCTACGAGGAGAAGCTCAAGTCCGAGATGTCCAAGAGCTCCGCTCCGACGCTGTTCCAGGTCAACGGCCCCACCGGCCTTAAGAACTGGAAGGACTACTGCGCCGATCTTTCCGACACCAAGCTCCGCGGCGAGCTCATCGACGACTCCCTGGCGCTGCAGTCCGACGGCAAGGATCTGGGTATCGACTGGGTTCAGGAGAGCTACGGCATCATCTACAACAAGGAGCTCCTCGAGAAGGCCGGCTACAAGGCCGAGGACATCAACTCCTTCGACAAGCTGAAGGCTTGCGCCGATGACATCCAGGCCCGCAAGGACGAGCTGGGCGTTGACGGTGCCTTCACTTCCGCCGGTATGGATGACTCCTCCAGCTGGCGCTACACCACGCACCTCGCCAACCTCCCGCTCTACTACGAGTTCGAGAAGGAGCACAATCAGGAGGACGACGAGATCAAGGGCGAGTATCTAGACAACTTTAAGCAGATCTTCGACCTGTATATCACCGACTCCACCTGCGATCCTTCGCAGCTCGCCTCCAAGACCGGTGACGACGCCACCAACGAGTTCGCAACCGGCAAGGCCGTCTTCTACCAGAACGGCTCTTGGGCCTACGCCGACCTCACCAAGGCCGGTATGACCGACGACCAGCTCGGCATGCTGCCGATCTACATCGGCGTCGACGGCGAGGAGAACCAGGGCCTGTGCTCCGGCGGCGAGAACTACTGGTGCGTCAGCTCCCAGGCTTCCGAGGATGCCCAGAAGGCCACCGAGGACTTCATGTATTGGTGCGTCACTTCTGACACCGCCACCAGCATCATCGCTGACAAGATGGGTCTGACCGCCCCGTTCAAGAGCGCTAAGGAGACCACCAACGTCTTCTCGCAGCAGGCCGTTGCTATGGCCAAGGACGGCAAGAAGACCGTTGCTTGGGACTTCGTTTACATCCCCTCTGAGGAGTGGAAGAAGAACCTCAAGCAGGCTCTCATCGCTTATGCTGCCGACAACACCAAGTGGGACGGCGTCAAGAACGCCTTCGTCGATGGCTGGAAGACCGAGAAGGCTGCTTCCGAGTAAGCAGTTGCTGCCCAAGCTATCTGATTAGCGACAGGGGGCGGGCAGACGTTGGTTTGCCCGCCCCCTGCATATTGAAAGGACCCTTTTATGGGCAAAGCACTCAAGCGCTGGTGGCCGCTCTTTATGCTGCCCACGTGCCTGGCGTTTATGATCGGGTTCGTGATCCCCTTTATCCAGGGCTTCTATCTCTCGTTCTGCCAGTTTATTACCATTAACAACGCGCATTTTGTCGGTATCGAGAACTACGTGCGCGCGCTGTCCGATCCGCAGTTTGCTACGTCGTTCTTCTTTACGGTGGCGTTTGCCTTCCTGTCGACGGTGCTCATCAACGTGATTGCCCTCGCCATCGCGCAGGCGCTCACCCGCAAGGCGCTCAAGGGCACCAACATCTTCCGTACGATCTTCTTTATGCCTAACCTGATCGGCGGCATCGTGCTGGGCTACATTTGGCAGATTCTGATCAACTGCCTGCTCTCCAACGTGGGCGCCCAGCTCATCGCCCTCAACTCCGCCGCTGGCTTCTGGGGCCTTATCATCCTGACCCTGTGGCAGCAGGTCGGCTACATGATGATCATCTACATCGCCGGTCTGCAGTCCATTCCGTCCGATTACATCGAGGCCGCCAAGGTTGACGGTGCCACGGCATGGCAGACGTTCTGGAAGGTTAAGATCCCCAATCTGATGCCGACCATCACCATCTGCCTGTTCCTGTCCATCACCAACGGCTTTAAGCTGTTCGACCAGAACCTCGCCCTTACCGGTGGCGCCCCGGCGCACTCCACCGAGATGCTCGCCCTGAACATCTACAACACGTTCTACTCGCGTGCCGGCATCGCATGGCAGGGCATCGGTCAGGCCAAGGCAGTTATCTTCTGCATCCTGGTCGTCGCCATCTCTATGATTCAGCTTAAGGCCACGAGGTCCAAGGAGGTGCAGCAGTAATGAAACGCGATAAGGCTATCAACCGCGCGCTCTCGATTTTCTTTACGATCCTGTCGCTCGCATGGATCTACCCCGTGTTCATGATTGCGCTCAATTCCTTTAAGAAAGCGACCGCAATCAGCACCACCACGGCGTTCGACCTGCTCACGCCCGAGACGTTCAACGGCCTTGCAAACTACGTGCACGCTCTTAACGAGCAGGGTTTTGCCTCGGCATTTATGTACTCGCTCATTATCACGGTCACGTCGGTCGTGCTGATCTTGGTGTGCTGCTCCATGTGCGCTTGGTACGTGGTTCGCGTCAACAGCAAGATCTCGAACTTCTTCTATTACCTGTTCGTGTTCTCGATGGTCGTGCCCTTCCAGATGCTGATGTTCACGCTGTCCAATTTGGCGGACCGCATCGGCTTCAACACGCCGTTCAACATCTGCTTTATCTATCTGGGCTTTGGCGCGGGCCTGGCGGTCTTTATGTTCGCCGGCTTTGTAAAGAACATCCCGCTCGAGATCGAGGAGGCGGCCATGATTGACGGCTGCAACCCGGTTCAGGTGTTCTTTAAGATCGTCCTTCCCATCATGAAGCCCACCTACCTTTCGGTCGGCATCCTCGAGACCATGTGGGTCTGGAACGACTACCTGCTGCCCTACCTTACGCTCGACTCCACCAAGTACAAGACCATTCCTATCTTGATCCAGTACTTCCGTGGCGGCTATGGCCACGTCGAGCTCGGCCCCATGATGGCCTGCATCATGATGGTCGTTGTCCCCATCGTCATCATGTACATCTTCTGCCAGAAGTACATCATCGACGGTGTGGTGGCAGGTGCCGTCAAGGGCTGATGCCGTAACTGTTTTGCAAGTTTCTGCGGCGCCCCACAGCGTGGCGCCGCGTATCGAAAGGTAGAGACATGGCCGAGATCGTTCTCAAACATGTTCAGAAGGTGTATCCCAACAACGAGTCCAAAAAGAAGGGCTTCTTTGGCAAAAAGAAGAAGACCGAGGAGAAGAAGCACAACCTCAAGGTTACCGAGGACGGTGTGCTCGCTGTAGAGGACTTCAACCTCACCGTTCACGACCAGGAGTTCATCGTCCTCGTTGGCCCCTCTGGCTGCGGTAAGTCCACGACGATGCGCATGGTCGCTGGCCTGGAGGACATCACTTCGGGCGACGTGCTCATCGACGGCAAGCGCGTCAACGACGTGGCGCCCAAGGACCGCGATATCGCCATGGTGTTCCAGAGCTATGCTCTGTACCCCAATATGACGGTGTACGAGAACATGGCGTTTACGCTTGAGCTCAAGAAGGTCCCCAAGGACGAGATCGACCGCAAGGTTCGCTCCGCTGCCGAGATCCTGGGTATTACCGAGTACCTTGACCGTAAGCCCAAGGCACTCTCCGGCGGCCAGCGTCAGCGTGTCGCCATCGGCCGCGCCATCGTGCGTGACCCCAAGGTCTTCCTGATGGACGAGCCCCTGTCCAACCTGGATGCCAAGCTGCGTAACCAGATGCGCGCCGAGCTCATTAAGCTGCGTCACGAGATCAAGGGCACCTTCATCTACGTTACCCACGACCAGACCGAGGCTATGACCCTCGGCGATCGCATCGTGGTCATGAAGGACGGCGTCGTCCAGCAGATCGCCACCCCGCAGGAGGTCTTCAACCATCCCGCGAACATCTTCGTCGCCGGCTTTATCGGCGTGCCGCAGATGAACTTCTTCGATGCCCAGCTGGTGCGCTCGGGCAACGGCTTTACGGTCAAGACCGAGGATATGAACGTGGCGCTCGCCCCCGAGACCTGCGCTCAGCTTGCTCTCAACTGGGACGGCGGCGACGTGAAGGAGATCACGGCCGGCGTGCGTCCCGAGCAGATCCTGCTTGCCGACAAGGACGAGGAGGGTGCGCTCCAGGGCACCGTCGAGGTGACCGAGCTCATGGGCTCGACCGAGCATGTCCACGTGACTGCTCCCGACGGCCAGTTTGTCCTGATCATTCCCGTCGTCGACCTCGAGGCCAAGGGCGCGCTCAAGGCGGGCGACCCCATCTGGTTCAAGTTTGAGAAGAACGCGACCCACCTCTTCGATAAGGTCTCTGGCAAGAACCTTATCTAGGCCCGGTGCAACCAGGCCCTTCCTTTGGGCGACTGCGGCTTTGCCATCCTTTTGCCGCGGTCACATATAAGGCTCCCCTCCCGTCCACTGGGCGAGAGGGGAGCCTTTCTTTGTGTTGGGACTGTCTGACCGGTCGTTTGTCTCGATCTGTAACGGATAGGGCCGATTTCGGACGTTAGATGTTACAGATCGAGACGGTTCCGCTGAGCTAACCATTTCATCTAAATCTGTAACACCAAAGGCGAATTTCACCTGCTAGATGTTACAGATTGAGATAAACCCAAGGGGAGGGGCCGGTATGTCTCAATCTGTGACAGCTGGGACCGTTTTGGTTGAGTAGTTGTTATGGATCGAGATTGTTTGGCCGAGTCGGATCACAGGGTAACGTGCGGGCACAAAAAACGGAGCCGCGTTGCCGTGGCTCCGTTTTCAAGAGGATGGGCGATGAAACCGAATTAGCTCAGGTGCCAGATCTCGTCGTTGTACTGGGAGATCGTACGGTCGGACGAGAAGGTGCCGGCGTTGGCGATATTGATGAGCGCCTTGCGCATCCAGGCGTCCTGGTCCTCGTAGTCGGCCAGCACGCGCTCCTTGGTCTGGATGTACTCCTCAATGTCGAGCAGGGCCATAAACCAGTCCTTGCCCTTAATGTCGTCGTGCAGGCGCTGCAGGCGCTCGGCGTTGCCGGTTGCCATAAAGGCTGGGTTGGTGATGAAGTCCACCAGCAGTTTAATTCCGGGCTTGCGGTAGAGCGCACCGGCGTTGTAGGTGCCGTCGGCGTAGAGCTGCTCGACCTGTTTGGACGAGGCACCAAAGGTATAGATGTTCTCGTCGCCCACGAGCTCGGCAATCTCCACGTTGGCACCGTCGAGCGTGCACAGGGTTAGGGCGCCGTTGAGCATGAACTTCATGTTGGAGGTGCCGCTCGCCTCCTTGGAGGCCAGGCTGATCTGCTCGGAGATGTCAGCGGCGGGGATCACGCGCTCGGCGGCGGTGACGTTGTAGTTCTCGATCATGACAACCTGCAGGTAGGGAGCCACGTCGGGGTCGTTTGCAATCCACTGCGACAGCGTCAGGATCAGATGGATGATGTCCTGCGCGATAGTGTAGGCAGGCGCCGCCTTGCCGCCAAAGATGATGGTGACGGGGTGCTTAGGCCTGTTGCCGTTCTTGATGTCGAAGTACTTCCAGATGATGTAGAGCGCGAGCATCTGCTGACGCTTGTACTCGTGGATGCGCTTGACCTGGACGTCGATGATGGCGTTGGAGGGAATGGTCACGCCCTGCTCGAGCGCCATGAACTGGCGCATGATGGCCTTGGCCTCGACCTTGGTGGCGGCCAGGCGCTCAAGAACATCCTTGTCGTCGGCGAACTTGGCGAGTTTGCTCAGATCGCCGGTGCTGCGCCAGTCGGTGCCGATCACATCGTCGAGCAGGCTGGCGAGCGCGGGGTTGGCCCCATGGATCCAGCGGCGGAAGGTGATGCCGTTGGTCTTGTTGGAGAACTTCTCGGGATAGATCTCGTAGAACGGATGAAGCTCGGTGTCCTCCAGGATCTTGGTGTGGAGGGCGGCTACGCCGTTGATGGAGAAGCCAAAGTGGATGTCCATGTGGGCCATGTGGACGGTGTCGTATTCGTCGATGATGGCGACGCGCGGGTCATCGTGCTCGGCCTTCGCGATCTCATCGAGCTTGACGATAATGTCGGCGATGGCAGGGGAGACCTTCTGCAGGCTGACGAGCGGCCACTTCTCGAGCGCCTCGGCAAGAATCGTGTGGTTAGTGTAGGCGACCATGGAGCGTACGATGGTCACGGCCTCGTCAAACTCGATGCCATGCTCGGTGGTGAGCAAGCGAATGAGCTCGGGGATGACCATGGTGGGGTGCGTGTCGTTAATTTGGACCACGGCGTAGTCGGCCAGATCGTGCAGGTTGCTGCCGCGCTCGATGGCCTCGTCGATCAGGAGCTGGGCGGCGTTGCTCACCATGAAGTATTCCTGGTAGATGCGAAGCAGGCGGCCCTGCTCGTCAGAATCGTCGGGGTAGAGGAACAAGGTGAGGTTTTTGGCGATCTCGGTCTTGTCGAAGTCGATGGAGCTGCCGGGGACCAGGCCGTCGTCGACGCTCGCCAGGTCGAACAGGCGCAGACGGTTCTTGGTGGGCTGGCCGTAACCGGGCACATCGATGTTGACGAGCTTGGAGGTAACGGCAAAATCGCCGAACTCGACGGTGTAGGAGCGGTCGTCGTCGACTAGGATGTCCTGCTCACCGAGCCACTCGTCGGGGACGGCCTTCTGCTGGTTGTCGACAAAGCGCTGACGGAACAGGCCGTAGTGATAGTTGAGGCCCACGCCATCGCCGGTCAAGCCCAGCGTGGCGATGGAATCCAGGAAGCATGCGGCCAGGCGGCCCAGGCCGCCGTTGCCGAGCGACGGCTCGACCTCGAACTCCTCGATCTTGTTGAGGTCGTGGCCTGCGGCGGTGAGCTGGTCCTTAACCTCGTCGTAGATGCCGAGGTCGATCATGTTGTTGATGAGCAGCTTGCCGATCAAAAATTCGGCGGAAATGTAATAGAGCTTTTTCTTGCCGTTGTTGAGCGGGCAGGCGGCGGAGCGCTCCTGCACGAGTTTGACCAGCAGCTTGTAAATGCGACGGTCGTCGAGCTGCTCGAGCGAGGTGCCAAAAGACTGCTCGGCGAGTTCCATGAGGTTAATTTGGGGCATGTTTCCTCCTGTAATGGGTTGATTACATGTCTGCAATTCATAAGAATCCCGCGCGAGGGGATTGGGGTGGCCTCGCGCGGGTAAGCAAGCGCGTCCGCACGGTGGGGAGGGGTCGGGCGCGGTAGCTCCTATTGAGGAAGCTCGATTTCGGCTTCCGACGGGATGCGGAAGTAGGTCTCGGTCCAGTCGGTGAGTTTGTGCTCGAGCTCGCGGGTGATGGCGCCGTCGAGCATGCGCCAGGTCCAGTTGCCGCCCAGCGTGGCAGGGGTGTTGATGCGCGCCTCGTTGCCCAAGTTGAGCAGGTCCTGCATGGTGTAGATGCACGTGTCGCTCACGCTGGCCGCGATGGTTCGGTTGAGCGCGTCGGCGATGGGTTCGCCGGCCTGCTGATGGGTGTACAGGGCTGTCTGCTCGCGCTGACGCGGGGTAGCCGTTCCTTCAAACCAGCCGCGTGCCGTCTCGTTGTCGTGAGTGCCCACGTAGGCGACGGTGTTGGCAATGTAGTTGTGCGGCAGGTAGTACGAGTTGGTGCCCTCAAAGGCAAACTGCAGGATCTTCATGCCGGGGAAGCCCGAGTTGTCGCGCATATCGATGACGCCGGGGGTGAGGAAGCCCAGGTCCTCGGCGATGATGGGCAGCGTGCCGAGCTTTTCCTCGAGTGTCTTGAAGAGCTTGAGGCCGGGACCCTGCGTCCACGAACCGTAGGACGAATCAGGCGAGGAGAACGGCACCTCCCAATAGGCCTCGAAGCCGCGGAAGTGATCCAGGCGGATGACGTCGTACATGTCGAGGGCGGCGCGAATGCGGCCCTCCCACCAGGAGAAGCCGTCGGCCTCCATGGCGTCCCAGTCGTAGATGGGGTTGCCCCAGTACTGGCCGGTGGCCGAGAACTGGTCGGGCGGAGTGCCGGCGACGCTCACGGGATTGCCGGCGGCGTCGATCTTAAAGAGCTCAGGTGTCGCCCACATCTCGACGGAGTCACGCGAGACATAGATGGGCAGGTCGCCGATGATGAGAATGTCGCGCTCGTTGGCATAGGCCTTGAGGCGGCTCCACTGGCGATCGAAGAAGTACTGCGTCATCTGGTGGTAGAGCATACGCGCCGGATGGTCGGCGCAGACCTTGGCGGAAGCCTCGCCGCGGGTGCGGAGCTCCGCGGGCCACTCCCAAAACGCCTTGAGACCGCACTCCTCTTTGACGGTCATGAACTCACAGTAGGGGATGAGCCAGTCCTCGTTGGCCTGGATAAAGTCATCGAAATCGGCCGGCTTGTCGGCAGCAAAGCGCTCGGCGGCGCGGTCGAGAATCTGACGGCGGCCGCCAAAGATAGCACCGTAGTCGACATTGCTGGGGTCGGATCCCAGATACACGCCATCGATATCGCGCTGCTCCAGATACCCTGCCTCGATAAGCTCGGCAAAGTCGATAAAGTTGGGGTTGCCTGCGCGGGCCGAGAACGACTGATAAGGCGAATCGCCATAGCTGGTCGTCGTAAGGGGCAGAATCTGCCAGTAATGTTGTTTGCACGAGGCGAGAAAATCGACGAAGTCGTAGGCATTCCAGCCAAAGCCGCCGATTCCGTATGGTCCGGGCAGAGATGAGACGGGCATGAGGACGCCGCTTGCACGCTCCATGAATGCGCTCACCAACCTTCTTGTTGTGGGGTCGGCCTGCCGATGGGTATGCAGTCCGCCTCCGATGTTCTGATTCGATACGCCTATTGTAAAACATGTTGTTTAAACATGTACAGGCAAGATAAAAAAGTTGGAAGTATTTCGGTGAATGGTTACGCGTCATGAAAAAGCCCCGGTCTCACATCGTGAGATCGGGGCAAGAACGGTATGTAGGTTTTTGCTACTCGGCGTCGGCGAAGCCGTTGGGGTTGTGGCTCTGCCAATTCCAGCTGTCGCGGCACATGTCCGCGATATCGTACTGGGCCTTCCAGCCCATCATGCGCTCGGCCTTGGAGGCATCGCACCAGTTGGCGGCGATGTCGCCGGCGCGGCGCTCGCGGATCACATAGGGCAGCTCCTTGCCGCAGGCCTTGGAGAAAGCAGCGACGACCTCGAGTACCGAGGTGCCGGTGCCGGTGCCCAGGTTAAAGATCTCGACGCCGGTCTTGCCGTTCATCCAGTTGAGGGCGGCCACGTGACCAGATGCCAGGTCGCACACGTGGATGTAGTCGCGCACGCCGGTGCCGTCGGGGGTGGGGTAATCGTTGCCAAAGACCTGAACAGCCTCGAGCTTACCGACGGCGACCTGGGCGACGTAAGGCACCAGGTTGTTGGGGATACCCTTGGGGTCCTCGCCAATCAGGCCCGACGGATGGGCGCCGATGGGATTGAAATAACGGAGCAGCACGACGTCCCACTCGGGGTCGGCGGTATGGACGTCCATGAGGATCTGCTCAATCATCCACTTGGTCCAACCATAGGGGTTGGTCGCGGGCTTCTTGGGGTCCTCTTCGGTGACAGGCGGATTGTCCGGATCGCCGTAGACGGTCGAAGAGCTCGAGAAGATGATGGACTTACAACCGTGGCTGCGCATGATATCGATGAGCACCAGGGTGTTCTCGATGTTGTTGCGGTAGTACTCGACGGGCTTGCTCACCGACTCACCGACGGCCTTAAAGCCGGCGAAGTGGATGACGCGGTCGATCTGGTGGGTATCGAAGATCTTGTTCATCGCATCGCGGTCGAGCACGTTGGCCTCGTAGAAGGTGAGGTTCTTGGCGGCCTCGTCGCCCACGATGGTCTTGACGCGGTCGATGGCAACGGCGCTGGAGTTGGAGAGGTCATCGACGACGACAACCTGGTAGCCGCCCTCGAGCAGCTGAACGACGGTGTGCGAGCCGATAAAGCCGGCGCCACCGGTAACGAGGACGCAGGTGTCTTTGGGGTCGAGTGCTTTGGACATGTAGTCTCCTATCGAATCAGGAACACTTCTTGAGGGGAGTATAGCGCAGCTGGGGGCGCCCAAAACACGCGGGGCAGGAAAACCAGAGGATTGATGTTAACGTACTCATAGGGTGTCATTTGCATAATCCTTACCTTTGGTGTGGGACGTATTTGCGAGCCGCTGACCATGCTTTTCCAGCCGTTCGTGGAAATAGTTGGGACAAGCGCGATGTGCGTTAATATGTTTGAGTTGAGCGACATATAAATAAACATGTAACGGAGTACATATGTCACCAAACAACGATTCCATCTTTACGCAGGAGCTTTCGCGCCGCACTGCCCTTAAGGCTCTTTTCGGCGCCGCCTCCGCGGCTGTTCTTTTTGGCCTGCCCGCCCGCGCCCATGCGGCTGAGGCCAGCCAAGAAACCACCGACAAACTGAATGCCGCCCAGGCCCAACTCGACGAGGTTCAGGCCCAGCTCGACAGCATCGCAAATGAGTATGCGGCGCTGGCCAACAAGAATGCCCAGACCCTCAACGACATTGAGAATGTCCAGGGCAAGATTGACGACACACAGGCCCAGATCGATGAAAAGAAGGCCGAGCTCAAGAAGAAGCGTAACGACCTTTCCGATCGCGTGGCCGCCAGCTACAAGTCCGGTGGCACGAACATCCTGTCGCTGCTGCTGGCCTCTGGCTCGTTTGAGGAGCTCGTTGCCAACGCGCATTACGTTGAGAAGATCAACAAGAGCGACCGCGATGCCATCGAGGACATCCAGACGATTCAGGCCGAGCTCGACGCACAGAAGACCGAGCTCGAAGCACAAAAGGCTGACCTGGAGAAACTCAAGGATCAGCAGACGGCTCAGATGCAGGATATGCAGGCCAAGCAGCAAGAGGTCCAGACCGTGCTGAACGGTCTTTCCGACGACGTCAAGGAGCTCATGGCTCAGCGTGATTCCGAGATCCTCGCTGCCGCCCAGGCCGAGGAGGCTGCCAGGAAGGCCGCCGCTGCCGCGGCCGCCGCGAACAAGAACAATTCCTACTCGGGTGGTTCGAGCTCGGGCGGTGGATCGTATGCGCCCGGAACTCCGCAGCAGAATGCCGGCTCGGGCAAGCAGCAGGCCGTCGTCAACGCATGCTACTCCACCCCTTCGCCTGGCCTGAACTGGTGCGCCGCTTGGGTTACCAACGTATTCCGCAACGCCGGCGTGGGCTACTTTGGCGGCAACGCGTGCGACATGTTTAACGCCTGGTGCTACAGCTCCGATCGTTCGGCGCTGCAGGTGGGCATGATCGTGGCCGACTCGTCGCACAGTGGCACCGGTACGCCGGGTCTGCTGTACGGACACGTGGGCATCTATGTTGGCGGCGGCATCGTTATGAGCAATGAGGGCTCCATTACGTCTAAGTCACTTGATGCGTTTATTCGGTTCTACGGTACTGGCTCTGGCGTGCGCTGGGGCTGGCTCGGCGGTATTGCGTTGTCGTAAAGCCGACTGGGCCGCGTGCCCGCCCGCAATATATTTGATTGCCTGCTCGGGCAGTCCTGCGCAAGACGAAGGCCACATTAAGTGGCCTTCTTTGCGTGCGGAACTCGCGATCAATCAAATATATTGCGGGCGGGCACGCGGCCCTTTTGGGTCCTGAGCGCGACTCACCGGACTGGTTGTCTGATATAAAGATGGCGAAGGCCCCTTTCGGGGCCTTCTTTTTATAGGAATTCGCCTACTCGGTGGACTTCGGGTTCTAGGTCTACGTCGAACTGCTCTTTGACTTTGGCTTGGATGTCGCGGATGAGTTCGTCGACGTCGGCGGCGGTGGCGTGGTCGGCGTTGACGATGAAGCCGCAGTGTTTTTCGCTCACCTGGGCGCCGCCGACGGCGTGGCCGCGCAGACCGGCGTCCATGATGAGCTTGCCGGCAAAGTGGCCCTCGGGGCGCTTGAAGGTGGAACCGGCGCTCGGCATGTCGAGCGGCTGCTTGTCCTCGCGGCGTTGGCGGTAGTCGTCCATGTCGGCCTTGATCATCGCGGCGTTGCCCGGGGCGAGATTGAAAGTGGCCGAAAGCACGATGAAACCGTCGTCGGCAATGCGGCTCTTGCGATAGCCCAGGTTGAGCTCATCGACATCGAACTCGATAATGCTGCCGCTACCGCGGGTGCCGTCGTCGAGCATGCGTGCGGGCTTATAGACGCGCACGGACTCCAGCACATCGGCCATGCAGGCGCCGTAAGCTCCGGCGTTCATGTAGCAGGCGCCGCCGACCGATCCGGGGATGCCCGAGATGGGCTCCATGCCGGTGAGACCGGCCTCGGCTGCCGCCGCGGCGACATCGGAAAGCAAGGCGCCGGCCGCCGCCGTGACGTGCGTACCGTCGACCGTAATGTCGGAGAGGCCTTCGCCCAACGCCACGACGACGCCGCGGATACCCTTGTCGCCGACGAGCAGGTCGGAGCCGTTGCCCACGATGGTGAGCGGCAGATCGCAACGATAGCAGGTGTCAAGCGTGGCGACGAGTCCCTGCTCGGTATCGGGCGTGACAAAGACATCGGCCGGGCCGCCGATCTTAAACGTGGTGTGCTCGCGCATGGGCTCGCTCATCAGCACGTTGTCCTCGCCGGCAACGCCAGCGAGCGCGCAGAGCAGGTCCTCGTTAAAAAAGTCGTTCTCGTGCATACGAATATCCGCCTTTTGGTGGTCGTTGTCATCAATCGATTGCAATATACCCCACCCGGACGGATTTGGTGCGCTGGCGGCGATAAAACAGCCGTCTACCGGATTGGTAAAGTGTTTATCACCGAGGTAGAGGGGTAGTCGCTATACTTTCAAGAGATTGCGCGTAAACCCGGAAGGAGCGAGATGGCCAACAAAGTCACCCTCAAGCAGATCGCCCAGGAGGTGGGGCTTTCCCCCTCGTCGGTCTCGCTTGTGCTCAATAATCGGCCCTGTCGCATCTCGGAAGAAAACCGCAAGCTCATCAAGGAGGTCGCGGCGCGCAACCACTATGTTCCTAACCAGATTGCGCGTAGTCTGGTCATGCGCGAGTCGCGCACGCTGGGCCTTATCGTCCCTAACATCGAGAGCCGCTTTTTTGCCTCGCTCGCCGGTAGCCTGGAAAAGCGCTGCCGCGAGGACGGCTATGCGCTCTTCATTACCAGCTCGGGCGGAAGCGCCGATGACGATCTGGAGCTGCTGCGCCAGCTGGTGACGCGCGGCGTCGATGGCGTCTTCCTGGTCGTGGGCGACGAGTTCTCCGACGACCGCGCCCTGCGCGAAGAAGTCAGCCACCTGCCCATCCCGGCCGTAATGGTCGACCGTGCCATTGAGGGACTCGAGTGCGACAAGGTGATGTTCGATCACGAGATGGGCGGCTACATGGCCACCCGCTATCTGATCGAGCAGGGCCACCGTCGCATTGCCTGCTTGGTTAACGCGCGCCGTTCCAATACGGGGCGTAAGCGACTTGCCGGCTATGAGCGCGCGCTGCGCGAGGTTGGCCTGCCTATCGACGCACGCTTGGAGTTTGAGAGCGAGTACTACATTCCGAGTGCATACGAGGCCTCGGAGGCGGTGCTCGCAACTGATGCCACCGCCGTGTTCGCAAGCTCGGATAACATTGCCCTTGGTTTGCTCAAGCGCCTGCACGAGATGGGGAAGAGCATTCCGGGCGATATTTCGGTCGTAAGCTATGACAACTCGGCGGCCGACGTTCTCTTTGAGCCGGCGCTGACCGCCATTGAGCAGGATCCTGGTGTCCTTGCGGAGCATGCTTTTGGCTGCATGTCCAAGCGTCTTGCCGGTAGGGGCGGTAGGCGTGCCGAAGAAGTCGTTCTGGAGCCGGCGCTTATCGTGAAGGGCAGCGTGCTCGATCTTACCGAATGTAGCTAAGCGTACTTGTTTGTTTGCATAGATTGCATGCGGAGTGTCCGCTATTTGCCGGCGGGGCCGGGGTGCCTGCCTTGTTTTGAGAAGTTCGCGGAGCCCACTTCTCAAAACAAGGCAGGCACCCCGGCCCTCGTCCGTGAACTCTTCCGCTGGGCGAGCTATAGACGCCGCGCACCGATAGGGTAAGGCGGCGGCTTGAAATTGGTGCTATATTCAGCTTGAGTTGTTTAATGCTAGTACGGGAGGCTGATATGGGGCTGTTCAAGAAGAAAAACCCGCAGGATGCCTTTGATCCCGATGTGTTTACCATCACGGATACGATTTTGGACCCGCCGCGGTTTACATTTTTGCCGGCTATCTATCAGGATGCCACGCGCCGCAAGTGGGCCGTGCATCAGCGCGGCGGCGAGCCGAAGATTTTTGACTATGCGGACGTGTTGCAGTGCGAAGTGGCCGAGGCGGGCGATCCGGAGGCCGATGAAGCGGTCTCTAAACAGGAATTTGCCCAGCGTATCCTGGCAAATCCTGCCAAGGCGGCGAAAATAAACGCTGCCAAGCGTAATATGTGTCTTGGTATGGGCGTTGTTGTGGCGGTTCAGACGGGAAAAGACGAGGTTTCCAAATTAGAGATTCCCGTTATGACCGACGAGGTCAAACGCGATTCAAGTCTATATAAGTCGTATCGGAATGTCGCCGAGAAGATCAAGGCCGAATTTGATGCCATGGGAGGGCTGGCCTAATTTTGGCGGCATACGTGTCTGAATGAGGAGTCTGTGCAATGGCAGGCGAATCTTATGCAATTCCCCCCAAAGATCGTGCTGTTGAGGGAATTCTTTGGTATATCCAGCACCATCAGCTTGCCGGCGGCGATCGCCTGCCGGCCGAGCGCGTGCTGTGCGAAGAGATTGGCGTTTCGCGTACGGCGTTGCGTGCCGGTATCACGCGGCTCATCTCGTGTGGAACGCTCGAGAGCCGTCGCGGATCGGGTACGTATGTGTGTCCTCCCAAGCCGTTGAACATCTTCCAGGAAACGTATAACTTTTCCGATGCTGTACGGACTGCCGGCCTGCACCCCTCTTCTCGTCTGGTTTCCACCGGGACCATCGAGGCGGATGAGGCGCTTGCCGACAAGCTTGGGGTGGCTGTAGGCGCTCCCTTGCTCCGCATGCAGCGCGTTCGACTTATTGAGGGCGAGCCGGCGTCAATCGAGACCGCTCACGTTAACCTGTCCCTGTGCCCATCGCTTCCCGAACACGATTTTGAGTGTGAGAGCCTTTACGATGTCTTGCTCAAAGAAGGTGGCGTGCGTGTTGAGCATGGACGTGAGCATATCTCCATCTCGCGTTTGAACGCCGAAGAGGCCGAGCTGCTCCAGCAAGAAGAGGGAACGCCGGTGTTCTATGAGAGCTCGATCGAATTTGATAAGGACATGCGTTTTGTGGAGCATTGCAAATCGGTGATTTTGCCCACAAAGTTCCGCTTTGCCGATAACGGCGAAGAGAACGGCATGAGGAGCGTGGCAGGTGAACAATGGCTGAAACAGTAGATGCCACCCCGGTTTATATGCGCATTCGACGCCGCATCGAGGAACGTATCGAGCGCAGTATATATCCCACGGGTTCCATGATTCCGTCCGAAAAAGACCTTGCCGAGGAATTTGGTACGACACGCTTGACCATCCGAAGCGCTGTCGATGAGCTGGTTCGGCGCGGGCAGATTCGCCGTGTTCGGGGAAAAGGTGCCTTTGTGGCGCAGAAAGTACCTGCTTTTTTTGAACGCACGGTCGGTTTCCGTGAATCGGTCCGTGCTTCGGGCGGCGAGCCGTCCGTCCGTATTCTCGCGCGTTCCAAGCGTTATGCGGGGCCATATTACGCCGACCTGTTTGGCATCGCCGAGGACGACCTGCTCTATTCCGTTCGACGCCTGAACTGCATAAACGGTAGCCCCGTATCGATTGAGACGGCGCTGATTCCCTGCCTGCTGTTCCCAACCATCGAAGATATTGACGTGTCGGTCTTCAGTTTGTACGAGACCTATGAGATGCTGGGCCGAAAGCCAGTCATGGCACAGGAAAAGCTCGATATCGAAGCGCTGGGCGCACGAGATGCCGGCCTCCTTGGACTGGAACAGGGCGATCTTGTTTTGCTTTTGGAATGCGTGAGCTATGACGCGAGCGGTCAGGCTATCGAGTATGTAAAGTCCTTCAATCGTGGCGATACGGGCGGCTACACCTATACGTACTAGCTGGTATTTTGTGAATAACGGCTGGGAAACTAACCAGTTTGATCGTTGGGTCAGCTGTATATACAACCTTACAGGGCTCAAAATCGACCGTTCGCCGATGGGGATAAATTAATCGACAAAGAGGTATCAAAAAGCCGTAACCTGTAACTGTGATTGGTATCAAATACTAATGATTTGTTACGAGGTGAGACGATGAAGATGCTCGATTACGTTCAGCTTGCCCATGTGCGTATGGGGGAGAACCTCGAGCGTTCGTCTGAGCTGGTAGCGCAGCTCGTTGATATTTTCCAGTCCGGTTCTTTTGACGCGCTGCGCATCGTTGCTTCGGGTTCGTCGCGCCATGCCGCCGATTGCGCCCGCGATTACCTGCAAGATGCCCTGCAAATGCAGGTGTCCGTTGTGACGCCCGAGGCCTTCGTTGATTTTGAACACACCTATCCGCAGCATGCGCTCAACATTGCCGTTTCGCAGAGTGGCTATTCGACCAATACGATTGCGGCGCTCGATTACATGCGCGCACACGATATGGCTGCAGTTGCGCTCACGGCAAACGTCGAGGCACCCATCAAGGAACACGCTGACATCGTTCTTGACTACGGTGTGGGCGTCGAGTCGGTGGACTTTGTGACTCTGGGCGTCGAGGTGCTCGTTGAGTACCTGGTGCTCTTTGGTATTTACGGCGGTCAGGCGCGCGGAACGATTGACGCCAAGGGCGTTGCCCAGCGTCTTGACGACCTGCGCGAGGCCATCCAGGCCAATGCCGTGATGTGCAAGACCGCCGAGGCATATGTCCAAGACCACATGCTCGAGCTTTCTGAGCACACGCCCGCCATGGTCGTCGGCAACGGCCCCAACTATGGCGCTGCCGAAGAGGCGGCCCTCAAGCTGAGCGAGACCATCAAGATTCCTGCCATGCATCACGAAGGCGAGGAGTTCGTCCACGGTCCCGAGATGCAGATCGTTCCGGGCTATCTGGTGTTTATCGTCGACGATCCGCAGGGGTCGGAGCGTCTTGCGAATATCGCTGATGCGCTATCGAACGTTACGACAAAAACGGTGCTGCTCACGGCCCATCCCAAGGGTAGGGCTCACGAGGTTGCGGTGCCTCAGGTGGCTCCGCTGCTCAGCGCAATTCCCAATCTTGTGTTCTTCCAGACGATTGCGGCCATGATAGCCGAGCGTCTGAAGTCATGGGACGTGCACCCGTATCTTGATGCCGTCTCCAAGCAAATGGAGGTCAAGGCAGAGGGCTACGAAGAGTCAGTCAATGCGCTTAAGGCCAAAGCGGCCGAGTGTTACGGAATGTAAGCGGGTTTTGATGCCCGTTGGCATGGGGGATGTGGAAACAACCCCAGAAAGGAGAGACAAATGAAGGAAACCGAGAAGATCGAGATCATGCATTTCGACCAGGAGGGCTATCTCGAGGACGGCAAGGCGCTCTACGAGACCGGCAAGAAGATGACCGCGCTCGCCGACAAGGTCGCCGACGAGGGCTACGACGCCGTGTTCCTGATGGGCGTCGGCGGCACCTGGGACGAGCTCATGCAGCTCGAGTACCTCATGAACAAGTTCGGCGACCGCGACCTCGAGGTCTACCTGATCCACGCCGCCGAGTGGAACGTCTCCGGCCACAAGCGCATGACCGAGAAGTCCGTCGTGCTCACCGCCTCCGAGTCCGGAACCACCCCCGAGGTCCTCGAGGCCGTCAAGAAGATGAAGGGCATGGGCGTGCGCGTCTACGCCATGACCAAGCCCGAGGGCCCCATCGGCCAGGCTGTCGGCGCCGAGAACTGCGTCGCCATGGCTTCTGACCATGGTTCGGGCGGCTGTGAGAAGGGCTACTACCTCGCCGACTGCTTCGGCCTGCGCCTGCTCA
>NZ_QRJO01000018.1:0-2224 GCF_003471585.1 Collinsella sp. AM18-10 | reverse complement strand
CTCGCCGACTGCTTCGGCCTGCGCCTGCTCAACCGCCGCGGCTGCTTCCCCAAGTTTGACCTGTTTATCGAGCAGACCAAGGACATCTGGAAGGACATGCTCGATATCCGCAAGCGCTTCGAGCCGCGCGCCGAGGAGCTCGCCAAGAAGTACGCCCTGGCCCCCTACACCATGTTCATCGGCTCCGGCGCCCTGTGGGGCGAGACGATCCTGTTCTCGATGTGCATCCTCGAGGAGATGCAGTGGAAGCGCACCCGCTACATCACCTCGGCCGACTTCTTCCACGGCACCCTCGAGCTCGTGGAGCCCGGCGTCCCCGTGTTCCTGTTCATGGGCGAGGACGAGAACCGCAAGCTCGACGAGCGCGTCCGCGCGTTCCTGACCCGCGGCGTGACCGGCGACACCGACGTCAACATCATCGACACCGCCGAGTTCGCGATCCCCGGCCTTGACGACGAGTTCCGCGTCATCGTCTCCCCGTGGATTCTGACGGTGCTCGTGACCGACCGCCTGGCTCGCTACTACGAGACGGTCACCAAGCACAACCTCAAGTATCGTCGCTACTATCACCAGTTCGACTACTAAAGAAAACGGGTGCGGGAACGTGCCGGGCTATTGAGAGGAACACAGAATGAGACAGTACATCATCGCCAGCCATGCGCACTTCGCTACCGGCATCAAGGAGAGCGTCGAGCTGCTCTCGGGCGCTCGCGACAACGTCCACGATCTTTCGATGTTCGTCGATGGCCGCATGGACGTGGCCGAGGAGGCCCAAAAACTGCTGGCAGGCATGTCTGCCGACGATGATGTCGTTGTCTGCACCGACCTCTTTGGCGGCAGCGTCAACAACGAGTTCACCAAGATCGTCCAGACGCGTCCCCGCACGTACCTCGTTACCAACATGAACCTTCCTCTCCTCATCCAGTTGCTGTTTTCTGACGAGTCGGCGCCGGTTGAGGAGACGATTCGCGCCATCGTCGCTGCGGACGATACGCGCGTGAAGTTTGTCAACGATCTTTTGGTCGATGACGACGAGGAAGAAGAGTTCTAATCCGCAGCACCTACTGACACGCCGTAAGACGGCACAAGACCTTTGGGGGGTCACATTATGATTCAGCTACTTCGCGTTGACCATCGCCTGCTTCATGGCCAGGTCGCAGTTTCCTGGGTTCAGGGCCTTGGCTCCAACTGCATCTTCTGCGTGGGCGATAAGGTCGCTAACGACCCGGTGTGGAAGACGACGCTCAAGATGGGCAAGCCTGCCGGCTGCAAGCTCGTCATCAAAGATATGGAGCATGCAATCGAAGCTATCAACTCGGGCGTGACCGACAAGTACAAGATGATCATCTGTGTCGCCACTATTGCTGAGGCAAAGCAGCTCGTTGAGGGCTGCCCGCAGATCAAGTCGGTCAACCTGGGCAACACCAAGCCCAAGGACGAGAAGCGTCCCGATGCGCGTCAGGTCTCTCGTCAGATCTTCCTGACCGCGGCCGAGGAAGCCGATGTGCGCGAGATGCTGGATCGTGGCGTTGAGGTCGAGATTCGACCCCTGGCCGATGACCCCAAGGTTGACTGCGCCAGCGTGCTCTAGGCGTTCAATTTCGAAGAGTCTGAGCTCTTCGTAGTTTCCTATTAGGAAAGGGGGATATATGCTTACCCAAGCAATCCTCATCGGACTTATCGCCGCATTTGGTAAGTTCGACTTCCAGCTCGGTACGCTCTATGCGTTCCGCCCCATCGTCCTGTGCCCGCTCGTGGGCCTGGTGCTGGGGGACCTGCAGTCCGGCCTCGCGATCGGCGCCAGCCTGGAGCTGCTGTTCATGGGCTCGATCTCCATCGGCGCCTACGTGCCGCCTGATGAGACGATCGGCGGCGTGCTCGCCTGCGCCTTCGCTATCCAGCTGGGCCAGAGCACCGAGGCAGCCATCGCGCTTGCCATGCCCATCGCCACGCTGTGCCTTGCCATCAAGAACATCCTCAACGCCGCCCTGCCGATCCTGGTTGACCGCGCTGATGTCTTCTCCGGCCAGGGCAACCTTAAGGGTGTCTATGCGATGCACTTCCTGATCGGTTTGACCGGTATCATCATGGCGTTCCTGCTGTGCTCGCTGTCGTTCTATCTGGGTGCTGACGCCATCCAGGGCATGCTCGACTTCATCCCGCCCTTTGTCCTTGCTGGCTTTGGCGTTGCCGCCAACATCCTGCCGGCCATGGGCTTCGCCAT
>NZ_QRJO01000017.1 GCF_003471585.1 Collinsella sp. AM18-10 | reverse complement strand
GTCAATCCTGGTCTAACAGAGCCTTATTTAATCCCCGTCCCGAAATTGAACCGCCCCTCATTTCTTGAACATTAGAAATGGGGGCTTCTTTATGGACGGGAGAGTCAGGCACGACGCCACGCTGAGGACTCTTGCAGCAGAGCTTTGCGACAGGGGGTGCGGGCGCGCCGAAGGCCAGCGGGAGGCCGAAGGGTGCCCGGACCCGGCCGGGGCCGGCGGCGTGCGAGGGCAAGCTCATGCGACGGAGCTGCTGCCCGGGCGCCTGAAGGACGAATTCTACAGGAGCCGGACGTGGCGGAGCTTCGAGGAGTTCAAGCGGGACCTCGAAGCCTATACCGTTCACTGGAACAAGAGGAGGCGGGTTAAGCAAAAGGGACTGACCCCGGAGGAGTTCCGAAATCAGTCCCCATGTGCGGCATAGGCCGCTAATTGACCCGTCCAAGTATCGGGGCGCAGTTCATTTCAGCGCCGCCCGAGAAAGCTAAACGCCTTCTGGCAGGTTGTCCCGGGCCGAGGGCGGCCACCTTGATCGCCCTCGGCCCTCACCCACCTCAACTGCCCCTCAATTACATAGAGCTGATTGAGGAGGGCGCAGGCTAGCGGGTGCCTTCCTCATCGTCGTTGGGCCGGTAGGTGATGAACTCGATAACAAAGGCCAGGACGGCAGAGACGAGCGAGGCGATGATCGCGAAGATCATGTGGGAGATCCCGGCGCCACCAGGGGCCCCGTCGATAAAGTTGAGCAGGTTGAAGACGCCGAGGCCACCCGAGATGTACATGAGAGCGCCAGTCATTCCCACGATGGCGCCGCCCACGGCGGAGCTCAGGCATGCCACGACGAACGCGCGCTTGTTGGGGAGGGCGATGCCGTAGATGCCCGGCTCGGTGACGCCGAAGAAGAAGGCGGAGATCATCGCGGGAAGGGCGATGCCGCGGAAGCGCTCGTCCTTGTTTCTGAGGTACATGGCAAAGATGACCGCTCCGAGCGCGAACCCGTGGCCGATGGTGGCGGCGAGCACGCTGTCGTGGCCGAGGGTGTTCAGATTCATGATGGAGATGGGGATGAGGCTCCAGTGGAAGCCAAAGATGACGAGGCACATCCACAGTCCGCCAACCAGGGCGCTGCCCAGGACGGAACCAACCACGGGGAGCTGGAAGATGAACGAGAATGCCGCGCTCAGCAGGTTGGTGATGAGGGTGGCCACCGGGCCGATGATGAGGTAGCCCAAGACGATGGAGACCGTCATCGTGGCGAGCGGGACAAGGAACATCTTGAGCGCAGCCGGCATCCAGCTCTTGAGCCAGCGCTCAAGGATAGAGCCGAACCACACCATGAGAAGGACGGGGATCACCGAGCTCACGTAGCCGGACACGGGCATGATGATGGGGAGCCCGAGGGCGGTGGCGTACCACGAGAACGTGCCGGCCACGCCGAGGTCGATGCTGCCGAGCGCCTCGCCCGAGGTCAGGGCGACCATCGTCGGGTAGAGAAGCGCCACGCCGATTGCCACGCCGGTGAACTCGTTCATGCGGAACTTGCGCGCGGCACTGAACGCCAGGGCGACGGGAAGGAAGTAGAAGAAGCCGTCAGCCACGGTGTAGAGCAGCGTGTAGAGGCCGTCGTTTGCAAAGGCCGGGACAAAGTAGGTGATGAGGGCAAGCAGTCCCTTCATGATGCCTGCGGCGGCAAGCGGTCCCAGGATGGGCTGGAAGATGCCAGAGATGAGGTCGATGACGACGGAGGCAACGGTCTTATCGCCCTGGGGCTCGTCGTCGGCGCTTGCGCCGCCCGAGAAGTTGCCGGCCTCCAGGACCGCGTCGTAGACGTCCTCGACGATGTTACCCACGACCACCTGGTACTGGCCGTTGGCCTGGATGACCTGGATGACGCCCTTGAGGGCCTCGATCTTGGCAGTGTTGGCGCGGGACTCGTCCTTGAGTTTGAAGCGCACGCGCGTGATGCAGTGCGCGACGCTGGCGACGTTCTCTGTGCCGCCTACGTTCTCGAGTATGGATCTGGCCAGATCGTCGTATTTTTCAGCCATTATTTTCTCCTTAGTGATATTGCCCGGGCGGCTAGCCCAGGTCGCCTCCGTTGGTGGCGATGGCCTGTTGATACCAGTAGAAGCTCTTCTTGCGCCTGCGCTCGAGCGTGCCGTTGCCCAGATTGTCGCGGTCCACGTAGATGAAGCCGTAGCGCTTCTCCATCTCGCCGGAGCCCGCGCTCACGAGGTCGATCGGCCCCCAGGTGGTGTAGCCGAGCATCTCGACGCCGTCCTGCTCGATGGCGTCACGCATGGCCTCGATGTGCTCGCGCAGGTAGGCGATGCGGTAGTCGTCCTCGATCGTGCCGTCGGGAAGCACCTCGTCATAGGCGCCGAGGCCGTTCTCCACCACAAAGAGCGGCTTCTGGTAGCGGTCCCAGAGGTCGTTGATCGTGATGCGGAATCCCAGCGGGTCGATGACCCAGCCCCAGTCGCTCGTGCGCACGTAGGGGTTCTCCACGCCGGCGAAGGCGTTGCCCTCGGCGACGCCGCCCACGGAGTCGGGGTCGCCCGCGGTGCAGCGCGAGGAGTAGTAGCTAAACGAGATGAAGTCGACGGTGTTCTCCGCAAGGATGCGCTCGTCCTCGGCGGTCATGCCCACGTCGATGCCCTCGCGCTCGAGCATCTTGAGCGCGTAGCCGGGGTAGTGCCCGCGTGCCTGCACGTCCACGAAGAAGAGGTCCTCCTGGTTCTTGACCTGCGCTGCACGGACGTCCTCGGGACGACAGGAGTAGGGGTAGTAGCTTCCCGCGGCGAGCATGCAGCCAACCTTGTTCTCCGGGTCGACCTCGTGGGCGATCTTGGTGGCCCAGGCGCTCGCCACGAGCTCGTTGTGCGCGGCGCGGTACTCGGCCTCGCGGGCATTCTCCCCGGGCTCGAGGACGATGCCGGCACCCATGAAGGGACGGTGCAAGATCATGTTCATCTCGTTGAACGTGATCCACCAATGCACGAGGCCGCGGTAGCGGTTGAAGAGCACCTTCACGAGCCGCTTGTAGAGCTCGATGAGGGCGCGGTTTCGCCAGGCGCCGTACTTCTTGACGAGGTGGATGGGGCAGTCGAAGTGCGTGATGGTCACGAGGGGCTCGATCCTGTGCTCGCGGCAGCAGCGGAACACGTCCTCGTAGAAGGCGAGCCCGGCCTCGTTGGGCTCCTCCTCGTCGCCATTGGGGAAGATGCGGCTCCAGGCGATGGAGAGGCGAAAGACCTTAAAGCCCATCTCCGCGAAGAGGGCTATGTCCTCGCGGTAGTGGTGGTAGAAGTCGATGCCCGTCTGGGCCGGGTAGTAGTACCCGGGCTCAAAGTCGAGCATGCGCCTCAGGCCGCGACTTACGTCGTTGCGCTCCGACCCGTGTGGGATGACGTCGACATTGGCAAGGCCGCGGCCGCCCTCGTCATAACCTCCCTCGCATTGGTTAGCAGCGGTGGCTCCTCCCCAAAGGAACCCTTTTGGAAATGGCATGGTGCCTCCTTCTCTCTGGCGCCCCCACCTCTGCGGGGACGCTTTATAACGTCCTTGCGACCTCACGCGCCGGGCCCGTGGCCCTTTCCCTGATGCGCGCGGGCCGCCCGTGAAGGGGTGACTAGCTGACGGCTTGTCCTGCGGCGGCGCGACGTGCCTCCCGGCCTCCAAGCAGGGAGGGGACCTGTGCCAGGCACACGCCGGCGAGGATGATGGCGACGCCCAGCCACTCGACGACGCCGAGCGGCTCGCCGAGGACGATCATGGCGATGAGCAGGCCGGCGGGGAGTTCCGCGGCGGCCATGACAGTGGAGAGACCCGCGGGCAGGTGCGGAGAGCCCATGCCGAAGAGCAAGACCGGGCAGAGCATGCCAAAGAAGCCGGCGATGACGGCAAAGGGCAGGATGCCCTGGGCGAGGACGCCCGAGACGACGTAGTCCGGGCACACCGTGAGCGACATGACCACGGAGCCCGCGCACACGATGACGCCGCGCTGCTCGGACGAGCAGGGGGCCTCGACCTTGCCGGAGAGGGTGACAAAGAGGGAGCAGGACACGGCCGCCCCCAGCGCGCAGAGCAGGGCCACGGGGTCGTACCCGGTGATGCCGGTCTTGTAAACGCCGCTCGCGAACACCGTCCCGAAGACGATGGTCAGGGCGGAGGCCACTTGGAGGGGCCTCGGCGGCCGGCGCGTCATGACGGTCTGCCACACGAGACCCAGCCACGTGAACTGGAAGAGGAGCGTGAGCGCCACCGGGGCGGGCAGCACACTCATGGCATAGCAGTAGAGGATTGAGGTGAGGCAGGTGAGGGCTCCCAGGCCCATGAGCTTAAGGGCGAGCTTCCAGCCCACGCGCTGCCAGCGGTGCCCGAGTGCGTGCCCTGCGAGCGTGGCGAGGGCGAAGAAGAGGCAGCCGAGCCACGCTTGGCTCGCCACCACCTGTGCCGAGGTGAAGCCCGCGGCGTAGGCGAGCTTGTAGGTCGTGGCCATCGCGCCGTAGCAGGCGCCGCCCGCAAAGACCTGGAGCGCCGCCTTGGCCTGTCCCGCGCCCGTGGCTCCCGCCCCGGCGGCCTGCTGCTTGATTGTGTTTGTTCCTGCCATTAGGCTCCCTTCCGTCTGCTGTCTTGCAGACGCACGTCTCGTGCGTCTGTTCCCTGCAGTCGGAAGGTGGGCTCGTGCGGTCTTCTGGCGGTGCATGTGGCACCTGCTGCCAAGACGAAAAAAGCCACGCAACCGACTGCTCGGTTGCGTGGCAAAAAGGTGGCTAGCGCCCAGAAAAGTCCACGCGTTTTTAGACTGGGGCATAGTACTACAACAGGTGAGATTCCGTCAAGAAAAACCGAGAAAAAAGTGAGCCTCTGCCCGCCGTACCTGTGGCGGTCGTTCCCCGAACGGGGCAGTGCTGTTGGGGACTGTCTCGATCTGCAACAGTTGGGGCTAGTTTTGGTCGATGGATGTTACAGATTGAGATTGTTGAGGATGGGTGGGGGTAGCTAATTCGGACGGGGCTATTTTAAACATTGGGAAATCGAGCGTGGCAAGCGGAGGTCTTCGGGGTATAAGACGGCTAATTGTATGCCGTTTTTTGAAAGGAACCCTTATGCCCAGCGTTGCCGTTCTTGCCGCCGATGGCTTTGAAACGATTGAATGCCTGACCATGGTCGATGTCATGCGTCGCGGCGGCGTGCGCGCCACGCTCGTCTCGATCATGCCCACCCGCGAGGTCGTAAGCTCGCTGCAGATTCCCGTAACTTGCGACGCGCTCTTTGACGAGATTAACTTTGACGAGTACGACTGCGTCGTGCTGCCCGGCGGTCTGCCCGGCGCCACCAACCTGCGCGCCGACCAGCGCGTCTGCGACGTAGTCTGCGAGTTCGCCGCGACCAAGCATGTTGCCGCCATCTGCGCTGCCCCGTTTATCCTGGGCGAGCTTGACCTGCTCGAGGGACGCCATGCCACGTGCTTCCCCGGCTTCGAGAAGAGCTTCCCCGAGGGCGTCTATACCGGCGACAAGGTCACGCACGACGGCAACATCATCACCGCCAGCGGCATGGCCCAGTCGCTCCCCTTTGCGCTTGAGCTGCTGCGTACGCTCGCCGGAGACAAGGCTGTCGAAAAGGTTGCCGAGGGCATTCAGCTATGATTTTGGCTTCGCAATCACCGCGCCGCATCGAGTTGATGCGCGAAGCGGGCTACGACATCCGCGTCATTCCCGCAGATATCGACGAGACTCCTTTTGATGACGAGGCCCCGCTTACGCTTGTCGAGCGCTTAGCTCGCGCTAAGGCTGCCGCCGTTGCCGCCGAGCACGCCGAGCCCAATGAGCTGACCATCGCGGCCGACACCATCGTCACCTTCGATGGCAAGGTTTTGGGTAAGCCGGCAAACGAGGACGAAGCCCGCACCATGCTCCACGAGCTCTCGGGGCGCACACACCAGGTCGCAACCGGCGTCTGCATCGTTAGAGCCGGAGACGTCATAGCCCCGCACGCCGCCGAGAGCCTGTCGTTTGTCGATGTGACCGACGTGACGTTTTATGAGCTCACCGACGAGCAGATTGAGCGCTACGTCGCCTCGGGCGAGCCCATGGACAAAGCCGGCGCCTACGGCATCCAAGGCACAGGCGGCCGCATGCTTGTGCACGATATTTCGGGTGACTTCTACAACGTGGTGGGCCTGCCCATCGCTCGCGTCGCGCGTGCGATTCAAAAACTATCGTAATTGCATCTGGCGCTGGGTATCCCCCAGCGCCTACAATTTCGGCGTACCGTACGGATCCCGACCGGGCATAAGGCCCGGCGGAAAACCGATAGGAGTAAAACATGGATACACTGCTTGAGGCCATTGACGTTTGCGATGTCGATGGCTTTTGCTTTGGCAACTACACGGACGAGGAGGCCGGCACCGGTTGCACCGTAATCGTGGCAACCGAGGGCGCCACCGGCGGTGTTGACGTTCGCGGCGGTGCCCCGGCATCGCGCGAGACCGACCTACTGCGTCCCGAGAACACTGTGGACAAGGTCCACGCCGTCTGCCTTTCGGGTGGATCGGCCTTTGGCCTGGAGGCCGCAAGCGGCGTCGCCCGCGAGCTCGAGAGCCGCGGCATCGGCCTTCCCGTCGGCCCCACGCAGGTGCCCATCGTGTGCTCCAGCTGCATCTTCGACCTCGCCTTTGGCGACCCCGCCGTACGCCCCAACATTGAGGCTGGCATCTCCGCCGTGCGCGAGGCGCTCGACAACACCCCCACCACGCTCGAGCAGGGCAATGTAGGTGCCGGCACCGGTGCCACCGTGGGCAAGCTCATGGGCCCCGCCACCTGCATGAAGGCCGGCCTGGGCGCTGCCGCCGTGGCACTCGGCCCTGTTAAGGTGGGTGCCGTGGTCTCGGTCAACGCCTGCGGCAATATCGTCGACCCCTTCACCGGTGAATGGGTCGCTGGTATGCGCGCCGCAGCAGATAGCGATCAGATCGTCGACATGGAGCTCGCGGCCTTTGCCGCCGCCAGCTCTATGCAGATGCCGCTCGACCGCACCAACACCACCATCAGCTGCATCGTCACCAATGTGGAGCTCACCAAGGCCCAGGCCACCAAGGTGTCCCAAATGGCCGCAGACGCCTATGCGCACGCCATCCGCCCCACACACACCACCAACGACGGCGACACCATCTACACCCTCGCCAGCGGCAAACTAGACGCTCAGACAAGCGCCGCCGTACCCCTAGACCTGCTGGGCATGCTCGCCGTAAGGGCCCTACAGACCGCCATCGTAAACGGAGCCAAAACCGCCAAAACCTCCCACGGCATCCCCGGCGCCGCGAAGTAATCTCACTCGTCCGTCGGTCGGAGGCGGGCGGGCATTACGTTTGCTGCTCTACAGTCCTATGCAAGACGAAGGCCACATTAAGTGGCCTTCTTTGCATGCGGAACTCGCGACAAACGTAATGCCCGCCCGCCTCCGACCGACTTCCAACCTTATTCTTTTCAGCTCAGGCCCCTGTGTACCGCGCGTCTAAGGTCTTCAAATTCAACTAACCTGACAATCGATTCTTATAGCAGAGGCCCCTTGGCCTTTAGTTTGATACAAGTTCCGCACGAGCCGGAAAGCACTTAATGTGCTTTCCGTGCGAGCAGGACTGTTCGCAGTAGCAAACTAAAGGCCAAGGGGCCCAGTCAACCTAACAGCAGCGATTACTCGGCAGTTAGTTGAATTTGAAGATCTTTGAGGCAAGATGGTATAGGCCGAGTGTGGTTTTGTCTCCGGCCCGTCCATGCAGGTTGGTAAAGAATCCAACCACGCCGTAGCGAGCGCGACGATACATGCGCTCGTCGTACTCCTTCAGGTCCTTCCACAACGTCTTCAGGCGCTCATCGGCACAATCTTCCTCGGAAAGCTTGGTGAGCACCGAGCAAATCGCCATCATCATGGTGAAGTAGCCCATCATGTACGAACGCAGACGCGAGGACTCAACGTCCTGGTACAGGTGGAACGATTCCATCATGATGCGCGTTACGCGGAACTGCTGACCCAGGCGCTTGACCATCGTGGCCTCATTGACGCTCTGGCCCTCGCGACCGATAAAGTAGCGATAGAGGTCGATGTCGGCGTAGTACATGGTCTTGCAGCGCGGCAGCGGCACGTATGCGTAGATATTATCCACGTAGAACGTGTGTGCCGGCATAGGCAGATTGGACTCGCGCAGCACGTCGGTGCGATAGCACAGGCTGTGCATGAGCAGGTTCTGATCGGGACGGAAGTGTCCGATCTGGTCCCAAGAGAAAATCTTTTTGCGCGGCAGGGCAATCTTGTAGCCAATAGCGGTATGCGTGCCCTCGTAAACCTTCTCGTACACGTAGTTCGAGATAAACAGGTCGACGCGCTGGTCGCGCTCCTCAAAGCCACGCAGAATCGACAGCATGGTCGAAAGCGCCGCACCGTCGAGCCAGTCGTCCGAGTCAACGACCTTATAGTACGTACCATGCGCCTCACGCAGGCCCGAGAGGACGGCGATACCGTGGCCGCCATTCTCCTGGTGCACCGCGCGGATGATTCCAGGATAACGGGCCTCCCACTCGTCGGCCTTGGCGGCCGTCTCGTCCTTGGAGCCGTCGTCCACCACAATAATCTCGATATCGGTGGCGTAATTGCTCCCCTCCAAGATGGAGGTGATGCAATGGTCCATGTCCTTGGCGGCGTTATATGAGGGAATACCGAATGTTATGACTTTATGCATGGCAGGCGATAATCTCATCCGAAAGATCGAGGGCAGAATTGGTCACGGCGTCCATATCGTAGTAACGATACTCGGCCAGACGACCCACCGGGTGGAAGTTCGTCAGGTTCTGGACGCGCTCAAGGTAGCGCTCATAGAGCTCACGGTTCTCGGGCTCCAGAATAGCGTAGTACGGCGTCTCGCCCGAGCCGGGCGTATAGGCCTTGGAGTACTCCTTCATGATGGTGGTCTTGCCGGGCAGGACCTGACCAGTCATGTTCTTGAACTCGGTGATGCGCGTATAGTCCTCGCTCGTGGTGTAGTTGACGGTGCCCACGGGCTGGAACTGGTCCATATCGAGCGTCTCGAACTTCATATCGAGCGTGCGGTACGGCAGCGCGCCCAGGTCGAGGTTGAATAGCTCGTCGAGCGGACCGGTGTAGACGATCTCGCCGCCATAGACCTTGCCGTCGATCTTGACGGTGGTCTCGTCGATTTCAAAGAGGTCACGGGCGTCTACGTCATAGAATACGTCGATCAGATCGTGATCGAGCATATGCTCGAACAGCGCGGTATAGCCGTCCTGCGGCATGCCCTGGAAAGGAGCCTGCGGGAAGTAGCGATCGTCATCGCCCACAAAGACGGGAACGCGCCCGGTAATCGAGGGGTCGATCTGGTCGGGCGTCTGGCCCCACTGCTTCATGGTGTAATGCAAAAAGACGTTCTCGTAGACGTAATCGGCGACCTCGGCCAAGTCGGGGTCGTTCTTCTTACGCAGCTCCATAATGGGCACCTTGACATCCTTGCCAAAGGTCTCCACGAGCTTCTGATACAGCTCCTCGCCGCGCTCGTCACCAAAGGCGAGCTTGAGACTCGCATGGTTGAAGGGCACGGGCATAAGGGTACCGTTGATGTTAGCGAGCACCTTATGCTGATAATCCGTCCACTTGGTAAAGCGCGACAGGAAATTGTGCACGCGCTCGTTAAAGGTGTGATAGATATGCGGACCGTACTCGTGGATCAGGATTCCGGCCTCGTCAGTGCAGTCATAGGCATTGCCCGCAATGTGGCTACGGCGCTCCAAAACGGCAACACGATAGCCGATGGTCTCGGCAAGACGGCGGGCGCAAACGGCACCGGCATATCCAGCACCGACGACAATCATGTCGTACGCGCCGGCGTTAAAGCCTTCAGGCAGGCCTGAGGTAATCTGCATCGATACTCCTTGTCAAAAGCCACGGGCTCGTTAGCTGGGCTTTTCTCGAACATTCTTCGAGACATATTTATCAGAGCGATTATAGCGCTAATGCGTCCTATAATGAGCTTGCCACACAAGGAAAGCTCAAGCACAGCGGCGAACATAATTGAAAGGTAGACCCGCTAGCAGCGGGTTTATTCGTGAACAGCCGGGCGCCTGGAGCTTAGCAAAACGCTTGTAAGGAGTAACATGAGCGATTTCCTTAACCGTATGAAGTCTGCCGCCAAGGCCGACCTTAAGACGATCGTCCTGCCCGAGGGCGAGGATCCGCGCACCATCGTCGCGGCCACCAAGATCATCGAGGAGGGCCTGGCAAAGATCGTCATCCTGGGCAACCCCGACGAGATCAACGTTCCCGGCGCTACCGTCATCGACCCGCGCAATGCCGAGAAGCACGAGGAGTACGCGCAGAAGTTTGCCGAGCTCCGCGCCAAGAAGGGTGTCACCATCGAGCAGGCTCGCGCCCAGGTGATGGACGCTACCTACTTTGGCACCATGATGGTCAAGATGGGCGACGCCGACGGCCTGGTCTCCGGCGCCTGCCACTCCACCGCCGACACGCTGCGCCCCGCGCTGCAGATCCTCAAGACCGCCCCGGGCACCAAGCTGGTCTCGGCCTTCTTCGTGATGTGCACCGACACCCCGCAGTTCGGCACCGACGGCACGCTGATCTTCGCCGACTGCGGCCTCAACATCAACCCTTCCTCCGATGAGCTCTCCGAGATCGCCATCGCCTCCGCTCACTCCTGGTCCACCTTCATGGGCAACGTTGAGCCGCACGTGGCCATGCTCTCCTACTCCACCATGGGCTCCGCCGGCGGCGAGGTCGCCAAGAAGGTCCAGGAGGCCGTTAAGTTCTGCAAGGAGAAGGCTCCCGAGCTCGCCATCGATGGCGACCTGCAGCTCGATGCTGCTATCGTCCCCACCGTCGCCCAGCTCAAGGCTCCCGGCTCCTCCGTCGCCGGTAAGGCCAACGTGCTCGTGTTCCCCGACCTCGAGGCCGGCAACATCGGCTACAAGCTGGTCCAGCGCTTCGCCGGTGCCGACGCCTACGGCCCCATCCTGCAGGGCATCGCCAAGCCGGTCAACGACCTGTCGCGCGGCTGCTCTGCCGACGACATCGTGGGTGTCGTAGCCATCACCGCCGTCCAGGCTCAGATGGCTGAATAGCTTACATATCCCCTCGGGACCCTGCAGGGCAAAGCTCTGAAAACGTCCTCGGACATGCAAAGAGGCTCCGCTGCGCGCTTCGCGCGGCGGAGCCTCTTTGCGTCCTGCGGAATGTTTTCAGAGCTTTGCCCTGCAGGGTCCCTGCCGTCACGCAGCAGTCAGGGAATCTGGAGTGGGCGGCGGCTTGGCTACGAGCTGGGGCTGAGGATCTGAATGATTGAGTGCCGTTGTTGGGAGCGCAGGCGTTACCGGCGATGATCACTTTGGGACTGGAATTTCCGCCTGCTAGTAAAAAGGCCTCCGGAGCTGTTGCTCTGGAGGCCTTTTTGTCAATTACAGACGAATGCGTTAGTTGTTCTTGGTCAGACGCTCGACGTCGTGGGCGATCATGTATTCCTCGTCGGTGGGGATGACCATGACCGTGACGGAAGAGCCGGCGGCGCTGATGACCTGCGGGCCGTTACCCACGGCCTCGCGGTTCTTGTTGTTGTCGATGCGCACGCCCAGCCACTCGAAGCAGTCGCAGAAGGCCTTGCGGATTGACCAGTCATTCTCGCCGATGCCGGCGGTAAAGGTAATGGTGTCCACGCCCGCCATGGAAGCGATCATGGAGCCGGCCTGCTGCATGGCCTTGTAGGCGAACATATCGAAGGCGAGCAGGCAGCGCTCGTCGCCCTCGGAGGCGCGCGTACGGATGTCACGGGCGTCGTTGGAGATGCCCGAGATGGCAAGCAGACCAGACTGCTTGTTCATCATGTCATCGACTTCCTGGTAGCTGTAGCCGCCCTCGCGCTGCAGGTAGCACACGGTAGCCGGGTCAATGGAACCACAACGGGTGCCCATCATCAGGCCGTCGAGCGGCGTGAGACCCATCGTGGTATCGCAGCATACACCGTCCTCAATGGCGGCGAGCGAAGCGCCGTTGCCCAGATGACACGAAAGCAGACGGTGGCAGCGCGAACCCAGGATCTCCTTGGCCATCATCCACTCGTAGCGGTGGCTCGTACCGTGGGCGCCGTACTTGCGCACGTGGTACTTGTCACACACGTCCTTGGGCAGGGCGTAGGTGTAGGCGACCTCGGGCATAGTCATGTGGAACGAGGTGTCGAAGACGGCCACGTTGGGCAGCTCCGGATACATCTCGCGACAATACTCGATTGCCGCTGCCTCGCCGTAGTTGTGCAGCGGGGCAAGCGGTGCCACCTCGAGAATCTTAGCCATGACCTCATCGTCAACGACCGCGGAATCGTCAAAGTACCAGCCACCCTGAACGATACGATGCCCAATGCCATCGATCGTAAAGTCGGTCTTCTCGAGCTCCTCGAGCACACGTGCGATAGCCGAACGGTGGTCCGGGAAGGGAACCTCCTCGGTTTGCTTGGCGCCACCGTTCTCGGAGTGGCCAAAGATGCCCATGTCCGAACCGATACGTTCGCAGTTGCCCTTGGCGAAAACCTCGCGGGTATCGGTATCCAAAAGCTGATATTTAAGGCTTGAGCTACCGGCGTTGACAACAAGTACGTTCATGAGACTCCTTTGCAGTGCGATACGGTCGGCGCAGACCCCTTAAGGCGGCCGCATGTTAATAAGAAGTTATCACAACTTAATAAATAACTATCAGGCATATCGCCCAACGAGCACAAAAGAGGGGCCGAACGGCGCCCGGTCGTCCAGCCCCTCCCCTTTTGCAATTACTTGCCGTTGACGATGCGCTCGACGTCGGAAGCGATCATGAACTCCTCGTCCGTGGGGATAACGAAAATCTTAACCTTGGAATCCTTGGCAGACAGGCACCATGCGCCGTCACCACGCAGGGCGTTGCGGGCATGATCCATCTTGACGCCCATAAAGGCCAGGCGGTCGGCCACGCCGGCGCGGACGGCAGGAGCGTGCTCACCGATGCCGGCAGTGAAGACCAGGGTGTCCATACCGCACATAGAAGTAGCCATCTCGGCCGCCTTGGCGGCAATCTTGTAGACGAACATATCGAAGGCGAGCTGGGCCTCGGGGTCACCGGCAGCGGCGAGCTCCTCGACGTTGCGGCAGTCGTTGGTCTTGCCGCCGGTCACAGCCAAAAGGCCGGACTTCTTGTTCATCATCTCGTCGACCTCGTCGAAGGTGTAGCCGCCCTCGCGCTGCAGGTAGCACACGGTAGCCGGGTCGATGGAGCCGCAGCGGGTGCCCATCATAACGCCGTCGAGCGGCGTCAAGCCCATGGTGGTGTCCATGCACTTGCCGTCCTCGATGGCGCACAGGGAAGCGCCGGAGCCGATATGGCACACGACGACCTTGCGGGCCTCGCCGTTGGTCATCTCGGCGACCTTCTTGGAGATGTAACGGTAGCTGGTGCCGTGGGCGCCGTACTTACGGATGTGCAGCTTGTCGCAGACGTCCTTGGGCAGGGCGTAAGTCTTGGCGACCTCGGGCATGTTGAAGTGGAAAGCGGTGTCGTAAACCGTGACGTTGGGCAGGTCGGGATACTGCTCCAGGCAGTACTCGATAACGTTGGCCTCGGGGTTGTTGTGCAGCGGGGCGAGCGGAGCGACCTCGCGGATCTTGGCGAGGACATCCTCGTCGACGAGGGAGGAATCGCCAAAGTACCAACCGCCCTGAACGATACGGTGGCCGATACCCTCGATCTTGACGCCGTTGGCCTCGAGGTCCTTCAGGACAACCTCGATGGCGACCTTGTGGTCGGGGAACTCGATGTTCTCGGTCACCTTCTTGGAGCCGTTGGCAGCATGGGTGAAAGTGCCGCCGGTAAAGCAGACGCGCTCGCAGGAGCCCTTTGCGGACACCTTATGGGACTTGGTATCGATGACCTGATACTTAAGGGTCGAAGATCCTGCGTTGACGACCAGAACGTTCATGTGTCTCCCTACTAACAGGCGGTGTGGCGCCGCCAGGTTACATATGCTTCAATAATAAACCCAAACGCCCTCGCGCTCGGGTTTATTGCGTTGATATATAAGTTATCGGTGTCTAAATACCCATGTCCTTTGACTTGTAAGACGAAATAGCGCGGGGATATACACAAGGGAAGAAATCCCGAGCGCGACAAGCAATATGACTCGAATGCCCGCAACGCTACTCAACACAGCGTTGAGCAGATAGAAAAGAACAGCGCCCACCGCCACCATCTGGCTTTGAACCGAAATCAGTGAACAGCGCATCGATGAATCGGCAGCATTTTGAAAAACTGAGTATTTGATTGGGGCAAACAACGAGTAGGCGACCGTCTGCAGCACATAGAACACGGGCAGCAAATTAGCCGGAGTAAGAGGAATCAAAAACAAAGCTGTCAATACTAAGCGAAAGATGCCGCAAATACGCGCAAAACGGCCCTTGTCGACACGAGCAATCACACTGGGCACAATAAACCCCATGGAGGCCGAGGCAAGGAGCTGGACCGCAATGGTCACGCCCGAAGCGACGGCATTCATTCCGCGGCCTGCAAGTAACAGTGAGAAGAAGTCTTCCAGAGCGACGAAGGCAAATGCCTGAGAACAGTCCATGATGAACGATGACCGAAGAACGCCATTACCCGTAATAGCAGCACCAATCATCTTCGGGCTCATTCCAAGCTCAGGTGTCGCCGCAGTGCCCCCTCTTCGCATCTCAGGAATGCAGATAACGACAACCAACGTCAACACCATTGCGATGATATCTGCCGAAAGACCAATGAGGTATGCACCGACAGACGAAATGAAGCCGCCCACACAAGCGGAGATGGCATAAGAGGCAAAGAAAACAAATCGCTCAACGACATTAAGTCTTACGAGCTGGTCCTGAGAGACGCTGTCAATGTAAATCGCTTCTATGGATCCGCTCACACATGCAACGGCAAAACCTTTGAGAGCAAACGCGCCGATTAAAAGCAGAGGAGAACGGACGAGAAGCAGGGCGGCGTAGTATCCAAGCATTCCCACAACGCCAACGAGACCGCTAGTCTTTCGTCCAAACCTATCAGCAATATAGCCAGTGGGAACTTCAAGGATGAACTTGCTCACTTGATGTGCAATCATCATGCTAGAAATCGCCACCATCGAGAATCCGACGAATTCAAGGTAAACCGTCAGAAAATACAAAATGGTGCTGAAGTTCGACAGAAAAACGAACGTCATATAAAGCAAAACCGTACGGTTTTTCATGCTCCGCCCTCCAAGAGTCAGCAATCTAAATCGGAATCTTGGAAAAGCATGAGGGCAAAGCTGTCAGCTATGTGTTGCAAGGCGTCAATAATCACTTGACGCCTCGAAGCCAATTAATCTCACGAAGCAAGATGACGCAATAGGTGCAGAAAAACCGTCTGGTGTCGATCGGTCCAGGAGTTTTGCCGATAGCAGAAGTAGATGGGCAAGGCTACGTCATGCGAGGCTTCAATGGAGCACTCGCTCACTTCCGATCCATCTGATGCGAGAGAAGAGCCAGAAAAACCCAATATCAATCCCCCGGCTTGAAGAAACTCAGCCTGCGCTCTGTTTCCGTATTCGACGTCGCGGAAGCGGAAATTAACCAGCTGAGCTTCGGGGCATTGATTGATTGCATTGAGACAGGGCGACAAATTAATGGGAACAGCTAACCTGCCGCCCAGTAACTCACGGACGGTCATAGCGCCCACAGATTGATGACCCGCTGGGCACGAAAGAACCTTGAGCTCCTTTTCACCCAAGTATTTCGAAGAAAGGACACTGTTCCTTGGTTCCTCAAATGAGATGGCCGCATCCGAAATGCCAAGCACAAGTGATTCAAAGCATGTAGCCGTTGGCTGATGCCACACATCAAGGTGAATCTGAGGGTGCGAGCTTTCAAACGAGTCGTACCAGTTTTCGGAAAAGAGACGCCCCCGCCCTTGAAGGCAGGGGGCGTAAAGACGGAAGTGGCCGTCGGGCGAGACGCCGTCGTCCCTCGATTGGGCGTACTTTTTAAGATCGTCGACTTGTGCCAGGATCACGCGTGCACGACGCGCAAATTCTCTGCCCGCCGGAGACAAAACAGCCTCCCCCGCCGATCGGTCGAGCAAAACAATCTGATACTCAGATTCCAACTTTTTGATTGCCGACGAAACGGCCTGCGGACTCACATGAACGGCGCGAGCTGCTTTGCGCACGCCGCCATAGTTCGCTACCGCTTGAAGGTATTCGAGTTGAGAAAGCTGCATAGATTACTCCAAAGGCAGCCAAGTCGACGGGCTACGTGTCCTCAGATGAGGTTCTCGCCCAGGTTCTTGCCGCCGAGGACATGCATGTGGAAGTGCATGACGGTCTGGCCGGCGTTGACACCCTTGTTGGAAATGACGCGGAAACCGTCCTCCAGTCCCTTGGCCTTGGCGACCTCCTGGATGGCGTGAGCCATGGCGCCCATGGTCTCGGCGGGCACGTTGTCGGCGATGTCGCTGTAGTGCTTCTTGGGGATCACGAGCGTGTGGACCGGCGCCTGCGGGTTGAGGTCGTCGAAGGCGATGACCTGGTCGTCCTCATAGACAACGGTCGAGGGGATCTCGTGGTTGGCAATTTTACAGAAGATGCAATCGCACATAGCTGGTTCCTTTCTTACAGACCAAGGTAATTATATTTGGTCGAGATGCTTAGAACGAAAGGTTATCATCGGTGTTGGCGGCCTCGCCGTCGGCGAGCACGTCGTTGCCGTCGACGTCCTTAAGGAGCACCGAGACCTTCTGCTCGGCATCGGACAGGCGGGTGCGCAGGCTTTTGAGGAGCTCGACGCCGCGGGTGTAGCTCTCGAGCGACTCCTCAAGCTCCATATCGCCCGACTCCAGGCTGCGGATGATGAGCTCCAGCTCCTGCGAGGCCTGCTTGTACGTAAGCTGCTCGACCGGGGTCTTCTCTGCCATATCTGTTTCCTTTCCTAAGGGTCTATCACTGCGAAACGCGGTCTACTCGACCGTATCGACCGTTGCTGCCACGTTGCCGTCTGCCATGCGCACGCGAATGGCGTCGCCAGGCTTAAAGGTCTTGGCACTCGTAGCCACACCATCATCGCTGTACGCGATGGAATAGCCGCGAGCAAGCACTTTGAGCGGCGACAGGGCATCGAGCGACGCTGCCGCACGGCTCAGGTCGGACGCTGGCTTGCTGAGCATCGTGCGCCCTTGATGCTCTAGGCGGGAACTCGCAAGCGTGAGCGCATGGCGCTTACCATCGAGCCCCGAGGTGCTTGTAATCAGACGCTCGGGCAAGCGCTCAAAGTTGGAGCGGAATGTCCCGACCGAGCGTACTATGGCGCCCGACAGGCGATCGGCAGTCAGCGCAAGCTCCGATTCGCGACGCTCGACCATAAATGTGGGGTCGTTGAGGCACGGGCGACACGCAGCGGCATCGAGCGCATCACCCAAGCGAGCCGTATAGGTATCCCAGGCACGGCGACCGCGCTGATCGAGCATCTCCAGGTCGACCTGGGCCGACCCAATCATCGATGCCATCGCGGCACCCAGACGCTGATGGCGCGCCTCGAGCACATCGGCCAACTCCGTCATAGCCGGCGCCACCGATTCTGCCGCCGCCGTGGGCGTGGAGGCGCGTCGGTCGCTCACCATGTCGCAAATCGAGGTATCGGGCTCATGGCCAATGCCGGTCACCACGGGCACAGGACAAGCCGCCACCGCGCGGGCAAGCTCCTCGTCATTAAAGGTCATGAGGTCCTCAAAGGAGCCGCCGCCGCGCACCAGCAAAATACAGTCGGGCGCCGGCGTAATGGAAGCGGCGCGGCGCAAGCCATCAATGAGCTCGGCCGGCGCACCCTCGCCTTGAACCTTGGCACCCACGCAGACAAGCTCGACGAGCGGGTTGCGACGGCGCAGCGTACGCTTGACGTCGTCGATTACCGCACCGGAAAGCGAGGTGACGACCGCCACGCGTGAGCAAAACACCGGGATGCGGCGTTTGCGGGACTCGTCCATCAGCCCCTCGCGGCGTAGCTTTTCGGCCAACTGCGCCACCTGTTGACGCAGCAGACCCTCCCCCGCCAGCGAAAACGAGCGAGCGACAAAGCTCATGCGGCCCGTGGCCTTATAGAGATTGAAGCTGCCCTTAAAGCTCACCTGCATGCCGTCGCGCAAATCGAAGGTGCGCTTGAGATAGGCGCCCTTCCAGATGATGCAGTCGACGGCGGCCGAGTCGTCTTTAATCTGGAAGTAGCAGTGGCCGCTTCGGGCGTTGGGACCACGGAAACCCGTGACCTCGCCCAGGACACTCAGCTGCGGAATGGCATCGAGCGCACCGGCGGCGATCTCTACCGCCTGGCTCACGCTGAGCTCCTTACGCTCCTGCTCGTCCGAACCGTCGAACTCGGCGGAAACGGCATTGCCGGTTAGATTCCAGCCTGCCACGCAGTCTCCTTTCGTCATCGTGCACAAGGGCTCCGGCCCTGCGCAAATTCAAGTCCAACACATAGTACAGCGCCGCGAGGACACGAATCCCCGCGGCGCCTGCCTGTCCCATTTGTTATCGGTTGGAGTTTCTGTTGTAGCGAGCCATAAGATAGAGCAGCTGAATAATCGAGGTGAGCGCAGCGGCAACATAGGTAAGCGCGGCGGCCGTCAGCACCTTCTTGGCACCGTTGACCTGCTTGGAACTCATGCCCGACTGCTCGATATACGCCACGGCGCGGCGGCTGGCGTCAATCTCGACCGGCAGCGTAACGAGCTGGAACAGCACGCTAAACGAGAAGAAGATCAGCGCGAGGGTCGTGAGTCCCGCGATGTTCATAAACAGGCCCAAGAGCAACACGATGGTCCAGGTGTTCTGGGTAAAGTTGACGACCGGCACGAGGGCGGTACGTACCTTCATCATGGCATAGCCGCTTTGACGCTGCGTGGCATGGCCTGCCTCGTGACAAGCGACAGCAACGCTTGCGACCGAGCCGCCCGAACGGTTGGAATCCGACAGATACAGGTTGTTGTCCTGCGGGTTGTAATGGTCAGTGAGCTCACCGGCGACGCCCTTGATACCCACGGCGTTGCAACCGTTGGCGTCGAGCATGCGGCGAGCGACCGTGGCACCCGTGTCGCCGTCCGAGCGAACCTTGGACCAGGTCTTGTACGTCGAGTTGATATAGTTCTGCGCAGCAAGGCCAAGCACTGTACAAACAAGAACAACCAGCAGGTACAGCGGGTCGATGCCAAAGCCGTATCCATAGTAATAAGGCATGCGAATTCCTCCGAATCGAGTTACACGTTGGAGGCATTCTACCCACTCAAGCGGCTAGGCTTCCTTATAGCAATTCAATTTTGCCATCTTTGACCGTCAGCCCCATATTGCCCGAGAGCAGATCGTCCAGACGCGAACCCACAAGCTCAAAGCGCCAGCCTTCGCGCAGGGGGCTCTGCTCGGGATGCTCAATATAGTCGGCCAGGTCATCGCGCGAGGCAATGACCGAGGTCGCCACGCCCGAGCGCTCGGCAACTAGGCGAATGAGCGCATACATCAGGTCCGTCACGCTCTCCAACTCCGGCGAAATCTGACGGTGCCCGCGCACCATGAGCGGCAGGCGATCGTGCGGGCAGCTCGCACCGCGCTTGATGGCCATGAGCGCACCGTCCACGTCGCGCTCCCCCAACTGATCGGTACCGCGGATGCTACGGAACTCCTCAACGCGCACAGGGTTGCGCTTGACGAGCGCCAGCAGCGTGTCGTCAGACATGACCCATTTGCGCGGGATGTTGCGGCGCTCGGCGCGATCCTCGCGCCAGGCGGCGAGCTCGCGCGCGATACCCAGCTGGTGACGGCTGCACGAATTGATGCGTTTGACCTTGCGGAACGCCTCGTGGCGATCGGCGCGATAGTGCGACTCGTCGGCCAGCGGGCGCAACTCGTCGAGCACCCAGTCCACACGGCCCAGCTCGCGCAGGCGACTCATCATCTCGGTATAGGCGACGATCAAGTACTTGACGTCATCGATCGCGTACTCAATCTGCTTATCGGTCAGCGGGCGACGCGACCAGTCGGTCAGCGACTCGGTCTTGGGCAGCGAGACGCCGCAAAACGTCTGCACGAGCGCGCCGTAGGAAATCTGCTGGCGCTCGCCCAAAAAGGCGGCGGCGACCTGCGTATCGAAAATCGGTCGTGGCAGCACGCCCACGGTATGGAGCATGACCTCCATATCCTGCGAGCAGGCGTGGAAGACCTTGGTCACGCTCTCGTCGGCCATGAGTTCGGCCAAGGGAGACAGGTCGTCGATCACCAGCGGATCAACCGCGACGCTCTCGGCAGGAGTGGCAATCTGGACCAGGCACAGGCGCGGATGGAACGTGCGCTCGCGCAAAAACTCGGTATCGACGGCAATCGCGTCAAACTCACGGGCGCGCTGACAAAAGTCGAGTAGAGCCTGATGTGTGGAAATGTACATATCAACCCATCGAATAAGGTTAGGCCCGAAAAACACGGGTAGGATATCGGCATTGCCTTACAACTATACTCGGTTAGTCACAGAACGGGAACGTAAGTATGCGCTGCCTTATCATCCACAACCCGGCATCGGGCCCCAGCTCAGATGAAATCTACGCATTCACGCACGCCCTCGCGCAGGGCGGCGACGAGGTCGTGATGCGTTTTATCGGCGATGGCATGGAACCCGAAGACGCCGTGGCAGACGTGCGCGAGTTTGATCGCGTGGTGATTTCGGGCGGCGACGGCACCGTCTCCAACGTACTCGACCAAATGCGCGGATGCGGCGTCCCCACGCTCGTCTTCCCCTCCGGCACAGCCTGCCTGTTCTTTAACAACATCGGTAATGCCCCCGAGGCAGCGGCACTTGCCAAGGCCTGCCGTGCCGGTCGCACGGTCAAAGTGGACATGGGCGAGCTCTTTTGGCTCGACGAGAACGGCAACGAAAAGCGCCACGGCTTTATCATCATCGCCGGCTCGGGCTTCGACGCCGAGATCATGATGAAGGCCGCTCCCACCAAAAACGACATCGGCGAGATCGCCTACTTCCTCTCTGCGCTCGCCACGCCCAACCCCACGGTGGCGCACTTTACGATTGAGCATGACGGCATTGTCGAGGAGCTCGACGGCATCTGCTGCATGGCGGGCAATACCTCGGTCATTCAAAACGACATCAACCTGTTCCCCGACTGCCGCATGAACGATGGCATGGTCGACATTGCGGTCATCGAACCCGTGCGCACCGTTCAGCTGCTGCCTACTGTGATCACCGCTGCGCTTGACCCCGCCGGTAAGGTACTCGGGCGCCCACAGTTCAAGATCATCCAGACCAAGGAAGCCAAGATCACCTGCACCCCGTCACTGGGCATGCAGTTCGATGGCGAGATTATCTCCAGCAATTCGGGCGTCTTTGGAGCCCGCGCGCTTCCGCAATGCCTCGACCTCATCGTCGACGAATTCTCCCCGCTCGGAAAATAGGAGGACCCCCGTGAACGACAACCCCATCCTTGGCTTTATCGTCATCGTTTTGGCCATGCTCGTCGGCTATGCCATTAACGTGATTCACCGTCGAAAGAAGTAGCCATTACTCTTAGACGGCCCGTGCAGCCCGGACCCCTCGCCGGCATGAAACCACATGCCGGCGAGGGGTCCGCTTTTTTCTTGACGCTTTATTTAGCTACATTTTTCGCTGGCGTTATACAAATTGATTTCCCACTAAATGAGTTCAATTTACCGTTAATCGCATATTTCGCTACGCTTATCGAGTAAATAACTTTCATGAATGTATATTGTTTCGAATTCGTTACGCTAAGGGGGTGTAATTATTGGGTGAAGCCCTCTGGAGACAGAGGGCTTTCGCACGCAGGGAGGGAATATGAGTAAAACTCATCCCGTCAACGCGCTCAAGAAGCTTGGCATAGGCCTTGCATTTGGAGCTGCAACCATCATGTCCATGCCGACCTCTGCGCTCGCCTGCACGCAGATGTACATGGGCAACAAGCTGACGGCCGACGGTGACACGTACTATGGCCGCGCCGAGGACTTCGATAAGCGCTACCTCAAGCACTTTGGCATTGAGCCTTCTCACGGCCCGGGGCATACGTACGGCTCGGACGAGTCCGCATTCATGTATACCTCGACCAAGACCACGTATCGCTACACCTATGTACGCGACCATCCCTCCCAGTGGCACGGGCGCTATGATGCCTACTCTGAGGCAGGCATCAATGAGAAGGGCGTGTCCTGCTCCGCAACGCTGACCACCGGCATGAATGCTGATGCTGAGGCAGCAGACCCCCTGACCAAAACCGGTATTGGCGAGTACAGCTACGGCAGCGTTATCTTAGGTGAAAGCGCCAATGCACGTGAGGGCGTCGAGCTCCTCGGCAAGATCATCGACGAGCAGGGCGCCTGCGGCAACGATCAGATTATCATCGCCGACAGCAACGAGACTTGGCTGTTTGCCGCACTTTCCGGCCACCAGTGGATCGCCATGAGGCTCACTGACGATATCGCCTCGCTCAACCCCAACATCGGCAACCTCAACTACAAGGTTGACCTCACCGACACCGCGAACTGTCTCCACTCTGCGACCATCGAGTCCATGCCTAAGGAGAATGGCTTCGCCAAGTACTTCGATGACGGTCAATTTGACGTTGCCCAGACCTACGGCGAGGCAATTAGCGAAAAGGCCATGCATTCTTGGGCCCGTTATGTCCAGGGTCGCGCCTACTTCGGTGTGCCGCTCACCGAGGGCACCGACTACGAGATCGTCAAGGACGAGCGCGAAGATGCTCGTGCCACGACCGGCGCCCTGGTTAGCAAGGCGCAGCCGCTGTTCTTCCAGCCCGGCAAGTCCGACTGGAACACCTTTGAGATGATCCGCGCGTTTGGCAACCGCGGCGAGAAGGTCCCGGGCCTCAACGCCAACACCGACGGCGCCTACGCCATTGGTACCGAGACCAACACCGAGGTCAATCTCTTCCAGATCCGTCAGGGCATGGACCCCGAGATCGCGACCATCCAGTGGGAGATGCTCTCCCGCGCCGCCTACTCCGTCGCCATCCCCTACTACTCCGCACTGCTCACCGAGGTTAGCCCGTACTACAGCGACCAGACCGTCTCCTTCGATCACTGCGAAGAGGAGGACATCGTGAACAACGAGGAGCCCGAGAACTCCATCAACTATGTCCTCATGGACATCAGCTCCCTGTGCTTCGAGCACCGTGAGCAGCTCGGCACCGGCGTTCGCGCCTACCTCGACGCTCTCCAGAACGAGCTCATCGAGCAGAACCTCGAGGTCGACAAGGCCATGCTCGCCGAGACCACCACTGAGGGCCGCACCGCCCTGGCCAACAAGGCCGGCAAGGCTGCCACCAAGAACACCTATGTCAAGTGCAAGGCCCTGCTTCAGGAGATGCGCGCTTATCTGAAGGCTGAGGACTTCAGCAAGCCCTTCACCCCGAGCGACCTGAACACCGAGACCAACGGCCTCAAGGTGTCCATCACTTACGCCAAGGATGCTCTTGCCACCGATCCGGTCACCCCGGATCAGCCCGGCACCCCCGAGCAGCCCGGCACCCCCGAGCAGCCCGCTAAGCCCGAGCAGCCCACCACCAAGCCCGAGAAGCCTGGCAAGTCGGACACCACGACCACAGTAACCACCAACAAAACGAACACCAAGGGCGGCCTGCCCACCACCGGTGATCGTTTTGATGGCCGCGTGGTGGCTGCATTCGCCATCGCTGGCGTTGCCGTCATCTCCGCGGGCGGTTACTTCCTCTACCGTCGCAATAAGGAGTAACGTCTTAGCTGAGCGGGCAAGGCAGCAATGGCAGCCTCGCCCGCTTAGCCCGCTCTTTTGACCGACGGGAAACCCGCCTGAAATCTTTTTAAAAAAGATTTCCCCGCACACACTTCGCTGTGCTATAGTGCAGCGCAACAGCAACTAGGTGCGACCGCGCCACGGCATCACGAAAGGAGCCACCAACATGAAGAACACGATGAAATCTCTCAACAACTGGTGGTGGCGTGATGCGAATACGATCGGTCGACAGTGAGTCCCTCACGCCTGTTTTTGCGCTCTAGGTGATTGGAAGGCCTCCGGTTTCGACCGGGGGCCTTTTTCTATCTCGAGCCCAATCGCATTCGCATCACGCGCCTCCGCTTTTCTCTTGCAATCCCCTTCCGAAAGGATTTTCACCATGTCTCAGAACACCACCGCCACCCAGCCCCGCACCGTCCAGACCGCCGACCGCGGCAAACTCGATGTCCGCGCCCTCGTCCTGCTCGCCATCCTGCTCGCCGCCGGCTTCATCCTCAACTTCACCGTCGGCAAGGCAATCTCGGGCATCTCGGGCGGCATGATCAGCCCCGAGTTCATCATCTCGGCCTTCTGCCTCACCATCCTGGTCGTTCGCCCCAACATCGGCCAGGCGCTCGTCATTGGCCTCATCTCGGCTGCCGTAATCCAGATCACCACCACTTCGCCGTTCGTCGATTTTGCCGCCGAGGGCATCGCCGCCATGCTCATGGCCGGCATCGTCAACGCCGCCGGCAAGAACGGTCAGGTCAAGCCCGCCATCGCCATTGTCGCAACCTTCCTGACCACCTTTGTCTCCGGCGTTATCTTCATGGTCATCAAGATGGCCATGCTCGGCGTGGTAGGCGAGCTCGCCGCCGCCATGCTGCCCGTCGTCGCCATGACCGCCGTCTTTAACGCCATTCTGGTCGGCGCCCTCTACTTGCCCATCCAGAAGGCCCTTAGGCTCAATTAACCCGCTCGGCTTTACGAGCCACCCCATCTTGGCGTTCATTCGTCGCTCGCGTACCCAAGTACGCTTCGCTCCTCTTTCGCGCCAACCTGGGGCCCCTCGTAAAGCCGTCTCCGCACTCCACCAACAAAGACTGTCCCAAACAACTAGCTCTTGGGGACGTTCTTAAACGACTAGTCATTAAAGAACGTCCCTGATGACTATGAAAGGTATCCATGGAAACGATCATCAACGTCGACGATGTCTCGTTCTCCTATGGCACGCAGACCGAGCAGGCGCTCAGCCACATCTCACTCGGCGTGAACAAGGGAGATTTCATCGGCATCATCGGACCCTCGGGCGCCGGCAAGTCCACGCTTGCCGCCTGCCTGTCGGGCGCCGTGCCCCACCACTACACCGGCACGTTCTTTGGGGCCGTCATGGTAGACGGCCACGACACCTGCGAAGCCTCGCTCACCGACGTGTCGCAAATCGTCGGCAGTGTGCTGCAGGATATCGACACGCAGATGGTCGCTTCGGTCGTCGAGGACGAGATGCTCTTTGGCCTCGAGAACTTTGGCGTTCCCCACGACCAGATCGAGCGGCGCGTGAGTGAAACGCTCGAGACCGTCGGCATCAGCGACCTGCGTGACCGCGAGATCGTCACCCTCTCGGGCGGACAGAAGCAAAAGGTGGCCATCGCCGCCATCCTCGCCATGCGTCCGCGCGTCTTGGTTCTCGACGAGCCCACCGCGGCACTCGACCCCGCCAGCTCCACGTTGGTCTTCGAGACGCTGCGTGAGGCAAACCGCGCGCTTGGAATCACCATCGTCGTCGTTGAGCAAAAGGTCGCCCTGCTCTCGGAGTACTGCAACCGCGTGCTCGTGCTCAACCATGGCGAAATCGCGCTGCAGGGCGAGCCACACGAGGTCTTCGCGCATACCGACGAGCTCCGTGCCATCGGCGTCGACTGCCCTCGCGTCACGCGTATCTTCAATAGCCTCGAGGCCGATGGCCTGGTAAGCGGTACCCCTTGCTTGGATGTCGATGAGGCCGAGCGCCTGATTTCGGGCATCGTCGACCCCGCACACGCAAGCAGCGACATTCAGGCACCCGCCGGCTCACCGCACGCACCGTCGTTGCGCCCGCACGCCAAGGACGCCGAGCCCGTGCTCACCTTCGACCATGTTGAGTTTGCCTATCCCAATGGCGGCGCCGCCGTCCACGACCTCAACCTGACCCTCTATCCCGGCGAGCTCGTGGGCATCGTCGGCCAGAACGGTGCCGGCAAGACCACGCTCACCAAGCTGCTCACAGGCCTGCTTAAGCCCGCCTCGGGCAGCGTGCGCGTTACGGGGCTGGATACCGCCGCGGTCCCCACGAGCCGCATTGCCCGCGAGGTCGCAACGCTCTTCCAAAACCCCGACCGCCAGATCTGTAAGGATACCGTACTCGACGAGGTCGCTTTTGGCCTGGAGCTTGCCGGCATCGACCGTGCCGAGGCTCTGCGTCGTGCTCAACTTGTTATCGACCGCTTTGGCCTGCCTGCCGATGAGGCACCTTTCTCGCTTTCGCGCGGCCAGCGACAAATGGTGGCGCTTGCCTCCGTCGTAGTGGTTGAGCCCAAGATCGTCGTGCTCGACGAGCCCACGAGCGGCCTTGATTACCGCGAGTGCATGACCGTCATGGAAACGGTACGCACCATGGCCGAGCGCGGCTGCGCCGTGATTATGGTCTGTCACGACATGGAAGTCGTTTCCGACTTTGCCGAGCGTATCGTAGTAATGGCCGACGGTCGCATCCTCGACCGCGGCCGCACGCACGAGCTATTCTCGAACATCGATCTCATGCGGCGTGCCTACGTGGAGCCTCCCCAGGTTATTGAACTCTCGCGCCGTCTGGCATCTTCCGTCTCGCCCGCTTTTGCGCAGGTGAGCGAGGTCACCGATGTCGTTCGAATTACCAAGGAGATGGTCCACCGTGGTTAACGTCATCGACTACATGCCGGGCGATACGCTACTGCATCGTTTGAACCCCGTCGTCAAACTGGGCCTCGCCGCCGCCATCATCGTCGGCATCTTCTTGTCCGACACCTACGTGGCGCTGCTGGGCTTTTTGGCACTCACCCTTGCGCTGGGTGCCTATGCCGGTGTCGTCGACCGTCTGTTCTCGCTGCTCAAGTTGCTGATTCCGCTCGCGCTTATCATGCTGGTGCTCCAGCTGGCCTTTATGCGCGATGGCAACGTTGTGTGGGGCTTTATCACCGACACGGGCCTCATTACCGGATCGAAGGCCTGCCTACGCCTGTTGGGCGTGGCGCTGCCACTCATCCTCATGCTTATGGTGACCAAGCTCAACGACCTCGCCAACGCCTGCGTCGAGGTGCTGCACGTGCCGTATCGCTATGCCTTCACCTTTACCACGGCGCTACGCTTTGTGCCGGTGTTTGGTCAGGAGATGAACGCCATCATGGAAGCGCAGACCGCACGCGGCGTCGAGTACGACACCAAGAACCCCATCAAGAAGCTTAAGCTCATGCTGCCACTGTGCGTGCCACTGCTCATCTCGAGCGTGGGCAAGACCGATGCCACAGCCTTGGCGGCAGAACAGCGCGGCTTCTATCTGCGTACACGCGCCAGCTCATACAAGCGCTACCCCATCAAGGTCCTGGACATCGCCGTGCTCATCGTCAGCATCGCCCTCATCGCCATCGGCTTCCTGTTCTAGTTCGCCACCGGCAGCAACCGCCCAACGCAAAAGGCCTCGGCTCGCACCAAACGAGCCGAGGCCTTTACTGTTTCACCAGATAAAACCTACCAAAATTAACCTGTCCCTTTTTGACGGGTCGGAAGCTAGAGGCGGTAGGGGACGCCGCTGCGGATGATGGATTCGCGCACCAGGACATCCATAGCATCGAGGGTGATCTCGGGCATCTCTCGATACTTCTGCAGCACCGATAGCTCGGTGCAGGCCAGAATGACACGGTCGCAGCCGCTACGGGCGAACTCCCACATCACGCGGTCGAACTTATCCATATCGGGCTCACGTCCGGCCTTCACATCATCGTAGATAAGCGACATCACATCGTTCTGACGTTTCTCGCTGGGATAGACGACCTCAACACCCGCAGCCTCGCATTCGCGGCCGTAGACGCCCGCGCCCACGGTTCCGTCGGTGCCCATAATGCCAATCTTGTGCACCGGCTCGGCCGGCATACTCAGGTTGGGGTCGAACTCGCACTCCCCCATCACCGCACCCGCAAGGGCATAGCGCACCGACTCACGCGGCATGTGGATAATCGGCACCTTCGTAAACGACTGGATCTGGTCGTAGAAGTAGTGCGACGTGTTGCAGGGAATGGCAATGTGCGCACAGCCCAGCGACTCGAGTGCCTGGGCACACTCTTTCATGGTCGCCAGCAGCTTGGCATGCTCGCCGGTCTTAATGGCAAGCGTGCGGTCGGGCATAGTCGACTTGGAGAGCACCACCATGTCGATATGTTCCTGATCGCAGGCAGCAGCCGTATGGCGCACCACCTGGTCGTAGTAATACGACGTGGCCTCGGCGCCCATGCCGCCGATAACTCCCAGCTTTTCCATCGCCGCCTCCTTGGTGACGTTTGCGCAATTGCGCGTATCATACCCGCGCCCGCCCGATGTAAACCGGACGGGCGCCGCACTCATCTACTTGTAATACGTCTTGAACAGCTTAAAGTGGCGCAGCTTGGTGTGCCACATGCGCAGCCAGCGGTTAAAGACAAAGTCGCCCTTCATAAACGAAGGGTCGGCGCCCTTGCCTTCCTTGTCCAGGCGATGCACCTTAGCGCGCAGCTCGGGATCCTTGACGTACTTGTCGACGACGCCCATGGGAACGACCATCCACAGCGCCTCGTCCTGCGCCGTCACAAACTCCGGCTCAAACGGGCGGTTGAACACATACTCGTCCACCACATACTTGGCAACGTTAAAGCCGCTGTTAGTGACGTAGTAGTTGCTGCGACCTTGGCGCGTGTTGAAATCGAAGAACTTAAACGAGCCGTCGCGCTCGTCATACTTAACGTCAAAGTTGGAATAGCCCACAAAGTGAAGGTCCTCGAGCAACTTGTGCACGCCGCCCATGAGCTCGTCATTGGGCTCGGTGATGATACAGGCGTGGTTGCCGACACCGTGAGGCTGATGCTCCTCGAGCAGCACGTGACCCAGGCACATCATGCGCACCTTGCCGTTGCGGTCGGAATAACTGGTGAGCACGCGCATGTACTCGTCATTGCCGGGCACGCGATCCTGCAAGATCAGGTCGTCGGTGTAGCCGCTGGCATACGAGTCGCGAATGACCTGTTCCAGCTCGGCACGGTCGGCAATCTCATAGGCCTTTTTCTGGCCCTCGAACTCGTGCTGCCACCACATGATGCCGTCAGAAGGCTTCAGAATCATCGGGTAGGGAAAATCGATCTGGTCGAGCACTTCGGCAGGCGCCTCGCCTTGGGCGTTCAGCATCGCCATGGTGAAGGTAAAGGTATGCGGATAGGGCACGCCATGCTTCTCGCACAGCTCGTAGAAGATCTCCTTCTTCTGACACTGCTCAAGCATGCTATAGGGAGCGTAAGGCGCGACGATGTTATCCGCCAACTCATGGGCATCCTTGGCCTGAGCCACGAGGGCAACATAGTTATCGCCACAGCCCACAAGGACAATCGTCTTATCGGCATGCGCTTGGGCAATGCCGTTGACGGTCCTGAGCATCACGGGCATGGTATCGATATCCACGTTGGGCGTGTAGTCGATAATCTGGCTGCGGTACGCGGGACCCGTCTGATACTTGCCAAAGACCAGACTCTTGACCTGGTACTCCTCATAGAAGGCGCGCGCCACCGAATAGGCGTTGATGTCGCCACCGAGCAGCACGGGAATGAACTCGCGCTCTGTAAACTGCAATGCCATGGAAACTTCCTATCATGAACTGCCCACACAACGGGCGGTCTTTGCGCAACTGATTTATTCTAGCGTGCCAAGCCGCCGGCGCCCAAAGCTCCACCGTATCTATGGCAATCAGCGCAATTATCCAGCATGAAATCCGCCCTCGCCGTGATGGGACCCTGTAGTTGCAAAACCCCACATGAGGCGACTTTTGATAAACAAAAACCCTCTCGACAGGGCTCCGTAACGTTAAAGTTGAACTCTATGGTTTCTCAACAATTCATCATAACTGCAGGTCAAAGCTAAAGCCTCAAGTTCAACTTGACCCTTTGGAACCTTTAAGGTTCAAGTTGAGGTCGAAAGCAGTAGTAGAATACCGTTCGGACCATAACCTACGATTGATTGCAGAGGGACTGGATGCAGCATTCGAATCATCGCGCCGCAGCGCTCATTGCGTCGAAGCCGGCTCGTATCATCACGAGCGCCGCGCTCGCCGTTGCGCTGACGGCCACGCCGATGCTCTCCCCCGTTGCGGCGTATGCCGCCTCGCAGGCAACGCAGGACCAGCTTTCCGCAGCCCAGCAGAAGATCGAAGCCGCCACGAGCGCCTACAACGACGCCCGCACCAAACTCGATGACCTGCAAAAGCAGATTGACTCCAATGAAGCAAGCATCGAGGAAATCGAGGCCAAGCTTCCCGAGCAGCAGGCCAAGGCAAGCTCCGCCATGCGCGATCTGTACAAGTATCAGAAGGGCACCAACCCCATCGTGAGCTTCCTGGTCAACGCGCAGAGCCTGGGTGAGTTCATCACGACCTGCAAATACACTAACCAGATCACGAGCTCGAGCGTCGACGAGATCGAACAGCTCAATAACATGCAAACCGAACTCGAGCAGAACAAGGCTGAGCTCCAGCAGGCCAAGTCTCAGCTTGAGGCAGAGCAGAAAAACGCCGAGGATGCGTTGGCTCAGGCCCAGCAGCTCCGCAGCGAGGCGCAGGCAAAAGCCGAGCAGGAAAATGCCGCCGAGCTTGCCAAGCTTGAGGCCGATAAGGCCGCTGCCGCCGAGAAGATCTCGGGCGAGGGCGTAAGCGGCAACAATTCCAGCAGCCAGGCCACCAACACCAACACCACCATCGACACCACGGTGAACAACGCCAATACCGGTAGCTCCGATTACGATTCGTTCATTAATGAGTGGACGAGCCGCATCGACAATTATCTCGCCGGCTCCCCCATGGCAGGCCAGGGCTATAACTTTGCCGTCGCCGCTTGGAATACCGGTGTCGACCCCCGTTGGTCCCCCGCCATCGCCTGCATCGAGAGCACCAAGGGTGCTTATTGCGCCAATTCTTACAACGCCTGGGGCTGGAGTGCCCGTGGCGGCGGTTGGCGCAGCTTTGGCAGCTGGAGCGAGGGCATCTCCGCTCACGTTGCCTATCTGGGCGCCAACTACGGCTCCACCCTTACCCCGGCAGCGGCCAAAAAGTACTGCCCGCCCACGTGGCAGGACTGGTACAACAAAGTCGCCGCTCAGATGAACCGCATCTAGGTGCAACTGCAAAGGGCCCCAATGGGGCCCTTTTCTTTTAGGTAGCGGAGGTATCGACGACGCCGGTCGCATTGGCAACCGCGACTATGACGATCATGCATAGGAGCAGCACACCCAATGCCTTGAGCCAAAGTTTCGCGAGTTTCTTGCCGCGATAGCTGTCGAGCAGTGCGAATCGCCGACGAAGACGGCGCTTATCGAGCAGCGCAAAATGCATAAGCACCATAAGGCCATCGACAAAGAAAAAATACTCGATTATGAGAAGCCACGTCGGGTAGCTTTGGTTTGCTCCCGTGGGGTGAAAGACGGCAAAGTGACTTCCGGCAAAGAACACAAGTAGCGAGAAGCAGACGAGCGCATTCCAAATGCGCCCCAGAGACTCCGGAACGCGAGAGAGCGGACCGCATGCAGCGGAGGCGGCAGGCCTAGGAAGCCCTGCGGGGTTCTGGAGCCCTTGGAGCGTCAACACCGTCTCCGAGGCCGGAGTACGGACAGGCGCAGGTGTAGGAGGCCGCACGGGGCGGCTCAGATCGTATGCCGAGCGCGTCGCCCGTCCCAACGCTTCCGCACTCGCAAAACGCTTGGCCGGGTCGAGCGCCATCGACATGCAGACGGCATCGGCAAGTGGAGTGGGAACGCCACGCGCCTCGCATTGCTCGCGCATGTCGAGCCCTGGTTTAGGATCGACTCCCGTCAAACAGAAGAACAACAGGGCGCCCAGTGCGTAGACGTCGCTGCGCACACTCGTCTGCCCAAACCCATACTGCTCGGGCGGCGCATAGGGTCGCGTGCCAAACTTGACGGTGTCTGCATCGGCGCCATCGCGCCACACGCGCGCAATCCCCAAGTCGATAATCACCAGCGACGAAAACGTCAGGCCGTCATCAGGCGTATAGTTGGCACCCGTCACGATGATATTCGACGGTTTGAGGTCGCGATGGATCACCGGCGCCGACGTCTCCCCCGCCATTGCAAAACCGGCGTGGAGCTCGCCCACGGCATCGCATAGGGCAGGATACAATTCACGCGCATAATCGGGGGTGGCTCCCAGACGGTCCACCAGCGCCCTGAGCGTCTCCCCTTCGATGTATTCCATAACCACGTTGAGCTCGTCGCCCACACGATGACAATCGACGATTCTGGGCAGGTGCTCAAAACGCCTGCCTGCCCGCTGGGCGGCAAACAGACGCCCGTATGCCCCGCCGATTTGAGCCGAAGCATCGATGCGTTTACGGACAAAGGGGCCGAGCGAACCACCGCCGGTTCCTTCAAAGTACACGAGCTCGGTTGTTTCAACGGACGAGCGCTTAAGTACACGCTCCACGCGATAGCTGTCGTCGCGATCGAGCGATGCCAGATGTTCGGCAAGCGCTGCGGTCAGCTCGTCATCGGAATATGTTGTGGTCTGAGTATCCATAGCCTCCATCATAGCGCAGGGCGCAGACACCCCATGGCATCCGCGCCCCGTTCGTTTGCATCGTTGTTCGGCAGCTCCGCCGGCTCAGATATCAGCCGCTAACTCACCGTCTCCTCGCCAAAGCGATACAGCTCCTCGTTGACCTTTTGGAGGCTGCACCCGCGATCGATGCAAAAGATGATAATCGCATCACGGCGATCCTTGCAGTTAAGGACGCTTACCCCGGCAGCCGTCAGTGCACGGTTGGCCTCTTTGAGCGTCAGCGCCATCGCAAAGGCAATCTGCAGCACCTTATTGCGACTCGGGTGACGCGCACCGGTAAAGATCTGATAGCCGAAGGTCTCATTGAGATCGGCCATACGAACCACGCGCGAGCGCTCCAAGCCCTTTTCCTGCAGCAGCTGCTTCAGGTAGTCCGAAAGCGACGGGGCGGCAAAGTCGTGCTCCCTGATATAGCCATCGATGTTCGGCGCATCGAGAAGCTCATTGAGCAGCTCCTCGGTCAGCTTTTTATCGGGCATACGACTTCACCTCCCCCCAGTGCATGCAACATGCTAAAAACCGCTTACATCCGAACGCTCCCAGCTAGCAACCTGGTCAGGAGACACCGTACCCAGCGCCTCGAACTTCCAGGAGCCGCCCGCCTTCAGATGATTGGTGTTTGCAAGAGCCGTTCCAACCTGGTTGCCATCGGCATCATACAGAACATACTCAATCTGAATGTAGCTCTTTTCCTTGTCCGTGTTATTGGTCAGCGTGCCCGTGATCTTATAGGCAAACTGATTGGAGGTGTCTTCAGCCTCGTCAGCAATGGTATACGGTTCTTGCGGTTCTTTTTGCTCCTCAGCCTGCTGTGTCGCCTCGGCAGGTTTTGCCGAATCGCTCGCAGACGAATCGGTTGAATTGCCACCCATAGAGCCCACGGCACCGACGATAACCAGCACCACGATGACGCCTAGGACAATCTTGCCGATCGGCTTCTTTCCCTCTTTTGCCATTATGCATCCTTCCTATGATCCGGCTACCGCGCCGGCGCACAGCACATCGTAGGAAGGATTGGACTTGAATTCATTAGCTGTGAGCTAAAGTTGCGATAAACGGCCAATGCAGTTATCCGAACGCCGAGCAAACGCACTTTGCACGACCGTCTGCTGGCTGTGTATCAACCCAACGTGACGGATTCCCCGGTAAAGGTACTCGCAAGCAACAGGATAAAGAAAACTAAATAGCTGATGCTCAATAGGTAGGCGACGACTAAAAAGATGGTCCATCCAACATTGGTCTTACCATCGGCACGACGTTGCTCGCGAGAACGGCACAGCCAGACCGTCACGCCAATGGCCACAATCAGCAGCACGAGCGCCGCCGCGGCCAACCCGGCAAGCGCAAACATCACGCCAATGCTCACAGCAATAACCGGAAGCAGCAGCAAGCCACACCCGCATCCACCCGGACTATATACGGAAGACTGTCGGCGCTTCATCGTCACTCCAAGTTAAGCAATCGTTTGTAGACATCGAGGCCTTTGAGAAGGATTTCCTCGTCGAAGAGCATGCTATCGGTATGCAGAGCGCTTGTGGCATAGGCGGGGCAGCCATCCGAATCACTCGGGTTGTCTTGGTCCTCTGGCATACCCGTGCCCAGCAGGAAAAATACGCCCGGCAGATGGCGTTGATAGAACGCGAAATCCTCGGCAATCAGCAGCGGCTCGTCCACGAGCTGTAACTCGGGCAGAGCAGGCGCGATTCGATCAAACAACTCGGGGTCGTTGTCGACCGGCGGATAGCCCTCGGCAAAGTCGAGATCGTACGTGCAGCCCGTTGCAGTGCATGCCTCATCAAGCACGCGGCGCACACCCTCGCGTGCACGGTCGAACATGCCGTCCGTAAACACACGCAAGCTGCCGGCCACATGGGCCTCCCCCGCCACCGCGTTGCAGACGGTACCGGCCTGCAGCAGGCCAAACTTGCCGATACAGGGCTCGTCGGTGCCCAGTTCGTCCATCAGCTCGCGCTCGGTAATCAAAAACTTCGCTGCCGCCAACGCGGCATCGTGTGACTCCTCAACCGGCACACCATAAGTCTTAGCAATATGGATACTCGTACCGTGAATATGGATATGCGTCTCGCTCGAACGCGCCAGCAGCGGACCAGAACAACTCGCCAGCGTGCCGGCAGACAGATCGGGCCACACGTGAAAGCCAAAAATACGGTCGACCCCGTAGCATTCGAACACACCGCTCTCGCATACTGTCTTGGCGCCACCGGTCGTCTCCTCGGCAGGCTGGAACACAAAGAGCACGTTGCGCTTGATGGCGCCTGCCTGCTCACGAATCGTGCAATCGACAAAGGTTGCCGCCGCAAGTGCCATAGCCATGTGTCCATCGTGGCCGCAAGCGTGCATCTTGCCGGGATGGGTCGAGGCAAAGGCCGCACCCGTCGCCTCCGCGATGGGCAGCGCGTCCATATCGGCGCGAATCGCCGTGGCATGCGCGGTGCCCGTGCCAGCATCGAAGAAAGCACAGACGCAGCTGGGGCACGGATGGATCACTTCACAGGCAAGCGAGGCGAGCACGCCCTCGATATAGGCTATGGTTTGAGGAAGATCGAAATCGAGTTCCGGAATGCGATGCAGGTCGCGACGATAGCGACGAAGTTCTTGGAGCTCGGTCATAAAGGATCCTTTCATGGGGGCATATCCATTCACACACTATTGTGATGCAGAATTGTGACGCCCTTGTTTCTAGCATATCCCTGCATTTTTTAAACGTTATATACGAATACTCTTGTTTGGTAAAGTGCAACGTGGTAGGGTCGTTACCACTTGATAGAGGCGCGGGCACGAAGAGCCGCGGGCGAGCCGGCAGGCTTTGACCCCGCGGGGAGGCGAAACCCGCCGAACTGGGTTTTTCGGGCACGAACAACCTGGTGGGCCTGCGGGAAACACCCGCAGGACTGTCTGCAGCAATGCGGGAGCGCTATCCGGACATTGGGTCCACGCTATGCGGATTCGATGCGCAGATAGCGCCGTCTGGATAGCGAGGTTTACGGGACATGGCATTGACCCCCAACGAGGCATATGCGGCCAAACAGCCGTTTGTGGACAAGGTAACGCTCGAGCATATCGTCGAGCAGTTCCCCACGCCGTTTCATCTATACGACGAGGCGGGCATCCGCCGCAATATGCAAGAAGTGCGCGACGCCTTTGCATGGAACCCGGGCTTTAAGGAATACTTTGCCGTCAAGGCCAACCCCAACCCGGCGCTCATCTCCATTCTCAACGAATACGGCTGCGGCTGCGATTGCTCGAGCTATACCGAGCTCATGATCGCCCGCTCGCTGGGTATCACCGGCCACGACATCATGTTCTCGTCCAACGACACGCCGGCGGCGGACTTTGCCCTTGCAGATAAACTGGGCGCCATCGTCAACTTTGACGACATCAGCCACATCGAGTTCTTTGAGCGTGTCGCGGGGCCCATCCCCAAGACAGTCAGCTGCCGCTTTAATCCGGGCGGCCTGTTCCAGCTCTCCAACGGCATCATGGATAACCCCGGCGACTCCAAGTACGGCATGACCACCGAGCAGCTCTTCGAGGCCTTTCGCACGCTCAAAGCCAAGGGCGCCGAGGACTTTGGCATCCACGCATTCCTTGCCAGCAACACCGTCACCAACGACTACTACCCCAAGCTCGCGTGCATCCTCTTTGAGCTTGCCGTGCGCCTGGAGCGCGAGACCGGCGCACACGTCGCCTTCATCAATCTATCCGGCGGCGTCGGCATCCCCTACCTGCCAGAGCAGCAGGCCAACGACATTCACGCCATCGGCGAGGGAGTGCACGCGGCATACGACGAGATCCTGGTTCCCGCCGACATGGGCGATGTGGCCATCTGCACCGAGATGGGCCGCTTTATGATGGGCCCCTACGGCTGCCTGGTCACCAAGGCCATCCACGAAAAGCAGATCTACAAGGACTATATCGGTGTCGACGCAAGCGCCGTCGATCTGATCCGCCCTGCCATGTATGGCGCCTACCACCACATTACAGTGATGGGCCAGCCGGGTGGCTCCGACAAGACCGCGGCGCCTGTCACAAACACGTACGACATTACGGGCAATCTGTGCGAGAACAACGACAAGTTCGCCATCGACCGCGAGCTACCGCAGATCGACATGGGTGACGTGCTCGTGGTCCACGATACCGGCGCGCACGGCTACTCCATGGGCTACAACTACAACGGACGCCTGCGCTCCGCCGAGGTATTGCTGCGCCCCGACGGATCGGCAGATCTCATTCGTCGCGCCGAGCGCCCGGGCGACTACTTTGCCACACTCGACGTGCTGCCGTGCGGCCGCGAGCTGCTGGCCAAGTCGCGCGCCGAGAGCGCCCGTCGCCGCGCCCAGGACGAACGCCTGGCCGTCGCCGCTCAATGGAACAAACGCATCCAGATCGCGGAAGCGAAGGAGAAGAACATGGATATCCGCAACCTCGAGGGCTCAATCGTCGCCCTTGTTACGCCGTTTAAAAAGGACGGCAGCGTCGACTTTGACGCACTCGAGCGCCTTATCGATTTCCACCTGCAAAATGGTACCGACGCCATCCTCACCCTGGGCACCACCGGCGAGAGCGCCACGATGACCGACGACGAGGACAACTCCGTCGTCGCCGCAGTGGTCAAGCAGGTTGCGGGCCGCGTCCCCGTCATCGCCGGCTCGGGTTCCAACTCCACGCAGACCATGCTTACCAAGTCGCTCACCTATCAGGGCCTGGGCGCCGACGGCCTGCTGCTCATTACCCCCTATTACAACAAGTCCAACGAAGAGGGCATTTATCAGCACTTTAAGACCGTTGCCGACGCGGTGGACATCCCCTGCATCCTGTACAACATTCCCGGCCGCTGCGGCTGCGGCATCAGCGAGCGCAACGTGGAGCGCTTGGCCGCGCACCCCAACATCATGGGCATCAAGGAAGCCTCGGGCAACGTTGCCTACGCGGCCAAGATCGCCCACCTGCTGTCCGACGACTTCCGTATGTACTCGGGCGAGGACGCGCTCACCGTGCCACTCATGAGCCTGGGCGCCTCGGGCACCATCAGCGTGTGGGCCGACGTTCAGCCGCAGCTCGTGCACGACATGTGCCGCGCCTATCTGGACGGCGATGTGGCGCGTGCCCGCGATATCCAGATTGCCGGACAGCCGCTCATCAATGCCCTCTTTAGCGAGGTCAACCCCATCCCCGTTAAGGAAGCGCTCGCTCAGATGGGTATGATCGAGGCAAACTACCGCATGCCGCTGTGCCCCATGGCCGACGATACGCGTGCCGCACTTACCGATGCTCTGAAGGGAGCTGGTCTGCTTGATTAAGACCGTCATTATGGGAACGGGCCGCATGGGCTCGCTCATCCGCACTACCGCCGAGGGCATTGTCGACGCCGCCGGTCAGCCCGTTTTCGACATCGTCGCCCAGATCGGTTTCGATCTGTCCGAGCTCGAGAGTGCCCCGGCAGCCGACGTCATCATCGACTTCTCGAACGTCGTGACCTTCGATGCCGTCGTCGCCTATGTCGAGCGCACGGACGCGGCGTTGGTCTCGGGCACCACAGGCTACACCCCCGAGCAGATGGACCGCCTGCGTGAGCTGGGCCAGAACACCCGCGTTATGCACTCGGGCAATTACTCGATCGGCATCGCAGCCCTGCGTCATCTAGTGGCCCAGGCCACGCGTGAGCTGCCCGGCTTTGACTGCGAGATTGTCGAGACGCACCACAACCAAAAGGTCGACGCCCCCAGCGGCACTGCAAAGCTGCTGCTCGACGCCGTAGTCGAGGCCGAGCCCAAGGCAGGCTACCACCCCGTCTATGGCCGCGAGGGCATGTGCGGAGCGCGCGACCCCAAGGAGATCGGCATGCACTCGCTGCGCGGTGGCACTGTCGCCGGCGTGCACGAAGTGAGTTTCTTTGGCCAGGACGAAGAAGTCACGCTCACGCATCGCGCCACAAGCCGTCAGATCTTCGTCAACGGCGCCCTGGCAGCCGCGCAGAAGCTCGTCACCCGCGAGCACGGCTTCTATACGTTCGACCAGGTCATGTTTGCCTAACCAGGTATCAACCGGATCCACCCAAAGGAGAGACAGCAAATGAGCAATGCAGCCGAGATGGATGCCCAGGAGATTATCAACTACATCGCCACAGCGCCCAAAAAGACGCCCGTCAAACTGTACGTGCGCGAGAAGCCCGGCATGAAGGTTGCCTGGGGCGATGCGCACGTCTACGGCGGTCGTCGTGGCAAGACCGTCTTTGGTGACTGGGATGAGCTCAAAGCCATCCTTGATGCCAATGCCGATTCCATCGATTACTACGATGTGGAGAACGATTGCCGCAACTCCGCCGTGCCCATGCTCGACCTTAAGGGCATCAACGCCCGCATCGAGCCGGGCGCGATCATCCGTGACCGCGTCGAGATCGGCGATCGCGCCGTCATCATGATGGGTGCCATCATCAATATCGGCTCCGTCATCGGTGAGGGCTCCATGATCGACATGGGCGCCGTGCTGGGCGGCCGCGCCACCGTGGGCAAGAACTGCCATATCGGCGCCGGCACCGTGCTGGCAGGCGTCGTGGAGCCCGCCAGCGCCACGCCCGTCATCATCGAGGACGATGTCATGATCGGCGCAAACGCCGTGGTCCTGGAAGGCGTGCGCGTGGGCAAGGGCGCTGTTGTCGCCGCCGGCGCCGTGTGCGTCGAGGACGTCCCCGCCGGCGCCGTCGTGGCCGGTGTCCCCGCCCGCGTCATCAAGATGCGCGACGAGAAGACCGACAGCAAGACCGGCCTCGAGGAAGGTCTGCGCCAGCTGTAGGGTTACGCGGGTTTACCAACCCGCGTAACGGCTCGACGCTGCAAACGCCCCAGAGCGGCAATCTGACGTTCAATCGTCGGGCATGACCAAAAGGTCAATGCCCTCCTCTTTCACGTCACCTTGCTCGCTCTGGGGCGTTTTCGCTGACTTATGCTCAACCAGTAGCGTAATTAAGCCCCAAGTAAAAAGGCCGAAGCCCTCATCCGAGGCTTCGGCCTTTATTTTTTGCAGCGTCCAAGCGCAGTTTATCGATTCTCAATTGACCCGATATTCTTGAGCTCGATGGAGATGAGGCCGTTGGGTTCGTTGACGAACTCGATGTACTCGGAGTTCGAGCCCATCTCGGCCGGAAAACTGATCTCGATGCCCGTATCGGTACGAATCTTGTGGTTGCGCACTGCCGCACGCTCGACCTGCTTGCGCTCCACGGGAACGCGCTCGGGAACCTTCTCCTCGGTCAGTGCCGCGCGTACACTTTCCTTGATAACCGGCTCATCCTCAAAGACCTCGTCGACGATATCCCAAGGCGGCAATTCCTCGTCATCCTCGACCTTTTCAGCCACGGCAGCCTTGACCTTAGCAAGCGCCACAGCAGTGTTGGCGCCGTGTTCCTCGGCGACTTCCTCGACCACGCGCGTCACGGTGTCGATGACCTCCTTGCCCGACACCCCCGTATCGCACTGCAGCAGACCGTCGGGAATGAGCATACGGTCTTCGCCGGCAATCTTGCGCTTCTTGTCCACATAGCCGATCTCCATGGTGCTCGCGCGCACGATGGCATAGCTTGGCACCTTTTGCGAGGGGTTTGGCAGAATAGCGTAGTGGCGCGCGATGTCGTTGCGCACCTCCCCCTCCTCGCGGCCCACCTCGTGCATAAAAGCCTGCTTGGAGCCCAGCAGCATCACGGCAAACCAGCGGGCATCCTCGTCGTCGTCAAAGTCGGCCACGAGCACATCGGTGGACTCGGCTTTTTCGGCCTTGGTAAGCTCGGAGGAAATGAACTCCGCAATCTGCTGCGACAGGTCTACGAACTCGCGCTCGCCAAAGAAATAGCCCTTGAGCTCGCCGCCAAACGCAGAGTTCTCGGCAAACGTGGCGCGCTTATTGTCGGCCGAGGTTCGTGCGCGGCGCAGATGCGTGGTCACAAAGTTGCGCACGGTACGGCTCTCGATATCGAGCTCGCGCTGGCTCATGACGTTGACGGCAGAGTCAAAGTCCAGGATATGCAGAATCGCGTGATTGATTTTCATATACGGCATTCCGTTCTAGATCGATTTCGGCACGAACCAGTATAGCGGTCGGGCCCGCCCCAGGCGCATCGAAGCTTGATGCATCGGGGACAGGTTGCTTTGCACCAATGGTTAGCGCAGGAGCTCGGACTGCCAAGCCTCGAGCTGTTCTGCCAAACTCTTGCCGGCAGCGGGCATGTCGATCTGGGGTCGTTTAGGCAGCAGTGCGCATTTAAGGATTGCCACGATGGTCTGCGAGACAAAGCGTCGCGTATCCTCGTCAAAGCCTTGCGCAGCCTGGAGCATCACGGGCAGGCTCTCGCGCAGATTCCCGGCGATATCCGCAAACCGCTCAGCACCCGTAGCCTCAAACACGGAGAACAACGCATCTACAAAACGCTCGCGCTCGCTAGGCGACACTGCAAGCAGCATCTCGCGAATGGAGCCATCAACGTATCGAGCACCGGCGGACAGGCGCTCACAGTACACGAAGTCGCGACCATCAACCACCCAGCTAAAGGGATTATGCTGCAGCAGGCTGAACTCGGTGCTCTCAACGATGGCATAGTCCTCCTGTGTCTCGAACATCATGCCAAAGATCGACGACCGAGGTAGCGTCTTGTCGATTCGACCGGAAAGATCGGCAAAGGCGTTGCCGTTCAGAAACTCCTCGATGAAGCCCGGACCATCATGGGAATACACCCGTTCGATTCGCTCACGGGCGACATCGGAGCACATCGCCGCACCGTACACCGCAAGGTTTCCACCCTTGGAATGACCTCCGCACAAAAGCGGCCCGTCAATCGCATCCGCCGCCTCGTCCACATAACGTACCGCGGATTCCTGGGCCGGCACAGGACACCGGAACGCCATGTTAAAGTCCTCTTTCCAGCCCACAATCGTGCTGTCGGTCCCCCGGAAGGAAAGATAACTAAACCCCGCCGGAAACCGGAACGCCATGGCTGCAAACTGCTCTGTCGCTACCACATCGCTCACGGCACGATAGCCGCAAACGCGCACGCCACGGTAACGAGGGTTTGCTGCCACGGCCTCCAACAAGGCCCTGCTCCCCTCTGGGTCCCACAAGTCACCAATCATGTCCCGGTAGCACTCGGCACGCAGCAGTTCGCGTACGTCTAGGCCCTGCCAGTTCGTCAGCTCCGCCATATCACCCGGCAAACGCAAATAGGACAACCACGCAAAGACCAGGCTATCCACCGCACAGAACGACCGCTCCTCAAACGGATCAAACACCGTCTGGGATCGCGTCGAAAATGTTGGTGTAAGGGTGGCACCCTAGC
>NZ_QRJO01000016.1:1606-50804 GCF_003471585.1 Collinsella sp. AM18-10 | reverse complement strand
GTGGGGACACATGTATGTCAATCCTGGTCTAACAGAGCCAAACGTTTTTGCTGATCATCGCGGTTGATTCCGTTCGCGGCGCAGAGACAGCGCTTCACCGGTGCGTTTTCACAACCAGTCCAAAACAAAAAGCGGTGACGCCTCATTTGAGACGCCACCGCTTCCGTGTAGGAGCCGGTTATCGGAGCTCCGCCCGATTAGGGCTTAACGTATGCCTGGATTACTCTTCCTCAACGTGATTGATCACAGCACCCTTGGTGTGGATGAAGTTGGGGACGAAGGCGACGATCAGAAGGACAGCGAGAATCGCGTAGACACCGGTGGTACCGAAGGCCTCGGCAGCGCGGCCAAGCGTAATACCAATGACGGAGAAATCGAAGTCGCCGAACGTAGTGTTCTTGAAGCCAAAGACGTCAAGAACGGGCAGGAGCAGGGCCGGGGCAAAGGTGATGAGCAGGCCGTTGACGAAAGCGCCAAGAGCTGCGCCCTTGCGACCGCCGGTAGCATTGCCGTAGATGCCCGCGGTAGCACCGCAGAAGAAGTGAGGAACCATGCCCGGGATGATGAAGATGCCCAGGGTAGCGCCCACGATGAACATACCGACCACGCCACCGATGAAGGATGCGACAAAGCCGAGGATGACGGCGGTGGGAGCATAGGGGAAGAAGACGGCGCAGTCGACGGCGGGGATGGCACCGGGGATCAGCTTGTTGGAGATGCCCTGGAAAGCCGGGACCAGGTCGGCAAGGATCATACGAACGCCGTTATAGACGATGGTGACACCAACGGCAAAGGACAGGGCACAGGTCAGGGCATAGACAATCACGTTGTCGCCGCCAGCGGTCTTGGTAACGACCGCAGGATCTGCGATGTAAGCGGCGAAAGCGGTAACCAGGTAGAAGAAGGCCATGGTAAGAGCCGTGGAGATGGTAGTGTCGCGCAGGAAGGCGAACTTCTCGGGAACCTCGATCTTCTCGGTGCTGTTCTCCTCGGCGTCCTTAGCAAAAAGCGTACCGACTGCAGCGGAGATGTAATAGGCGAGTGAACCGAAGTGGCCCATGGCGATTTCATCGCCATCGGTAACCTTCTCGGTGAAACGCTGACCAACGGCGGGAAGCATAGCGCTCACGAGGCCCAGGAACATGCCGCCCACGATGACAAGCTGGACATCCTGGAAGCCAGATGCCTGCAGAACGGCAGACAGCAGGCAGGCCATAAACATGCTGTGATGGCCCGTCAGGAAGATGTACTTAAACTTGGTAAAGCGGGCAATGATAATGTTCACGACATAGCCGAGAATCAGGATCATCATGGTCTGAACGCCGAGGACGCTCTGAGCCATCGAAACGACGACCTCGTTGTTGGGCACGACGCCGGTGATGTGGAAACCGGTCTCGATGAAGGTGCCCAGCGGAGCAAGGTTCTCCTGAACAACAGCGGCGCCGGCGGACAGCATGATGTAACCAAGAATGGGCTTCAGGGTGCCCGTCATCACCTTGTGGGCAGGACGCTTAAGCGCGACAAGGCCCACAAAGGCAAATAGACCCATAATCCACGCTGGCTTGGTCAGAATCGATTGGATAAACTCAAGTATGGGAAGGATGGCTTGCATCTGCGCTTCCTTTCTCTCTAACGTGGGCGCGTTTCCCTCTTCCACAGGGAACCGCCCTTTTTTGTGCCGCTTTAGGCGTTAGCGGCGGCCGCCTTGATTGCCTCGAGGGCGTCTTCGCGGATCTTCTTCTTGTTCACATAGCTGCGAACGATCACAACGTTGCCGTGGAGCTCGGGGGCGAGTTCTTTAACGGTGATGAACAGATCCGGATTTGCGGAAGAAGCACCGTTCAGGTCCATAGACTCAACGTCGGCCTTGATGCCCTCCTCCTCGCAAAGCTCCTCGACTTTGCCAGCGAGCATCAGGCTGGACCCGATGCCGTTTCCGCATACGGTGATGATATGCATGGCAACCTTCCTCTCCTACACGTGACGGTTTTCCGTCTATCCAAAAGCGGCGACGCATCGCCGTGCCATTAAGGCCTAAAAGAATGAACGCATGGTCTCCAAAACCTGCTCGGGCGTATCGCATGCGCTGAGCTTGGCAACGCAGTCCTCGTCCTCGAACATCTGCGAAAGCTCCGCCAAGCAGCCAAGATGAGCCTTGGGGTCGGGTGCGCAAATACCCACGAGCACGTGAACCGGATCGAAATCCTCGTGTCCAAACGCAATGGCAGGGTCAAGCGTGACGATACAGATCCCCGCTTCACTCACATTGCCATCTGCCTGAGCGTGGGGCATGGCGATGCCCTCTTCCAAGACCATATAAGGGCCGAATTTGTGAACCGATGAAATCATGGCGTCAACATAGCTCTGGTCGCATTTGCCAGCGTCTACGAGCAACTTACCGCATGCCTTGATCGCTTCCTCCCAGTCGGAGGCCTCGACGTGGCAGGCAACAAGCTCGGGCTTAAGAAGATCGGTCAGCATGCTCGTCCCCTACTCCTCGGGCAGGATATGAAAACCAAGCGCCTGAATGTCGCGGGCAAAGCCCTTGACCGTATCAAGCGAGTACTCAAGCAAATCTTTCCCGAAATTCTTGCGCTTGGCAAGAAGGGCATTGGGGACCGTAATGATCTGACAGCCAACGGACTCCGCCTGGAAGATATTGAGGACCTCGCGCGTAGACGCCCAGAGAACCTCGGCAGCAGGCTTAACGGCAGCCTTCTTTACGGACTCCGCCATGAGGGGCAGCGGATCGACGCCGGTATCGGCAATGCGACCGGCAAAGATGGACAGAATAGAGGGGGTCTCAGCAGAGACGGCATCGACAAACTCGTCGACCTGCTCGGGCGTGAAGATAGTGGTGACATTCACCTTGATGCCGTCGGCAGAAAGGCGCTTGACCAGCGCGGCAGTGGACTCACCCTTGGTGTTGAGCGCCGGGATCTTAACGTAGACGTTGTCTGCCCAGGTTGCGATCTCGCGAGCCTCGGCTTCCATACCCGCCTCGTCGTCGGCGAATACCTCAAAAGAGACCGACACATCAGTAATGTGCTCAAGAACCGTCTTGGCAAAAGCGCGGTAGTCGGTCACGCCGCCGGCCTTCATAAGGGAAGGATTGGTCGTGAAGCCCTGAACGTTGCCATTGTCATGCATGTCAAGCATACCCTCGAGGTTAGCGCCGTCGGCAAACACCTTGATCGCCATGTTCGGTCCTTTCTCATCTAACACTATTGCTATCGAAAGCCTTCTTCTTTGTTTCAAAAGCTTTTCGGTTTTCTTTTATAAACCATTTCAAAAGCTATCGAAAGCTCAATTGTCAGCTTTCCGTGAACGGTCGAATATCGGGCGTGAACGTACTTCTTTTGGGCGGCACCTTCAGAATGAGACTCTTTATAGCCCGTTTACGTGCGAACTATCTGCTACGCATGCATTTATGACATGCCATTCCGTTCTTTTGATTCATTCGAATTTGCCTTGTTCTTTTCATATCGATACGTTATATTTCGATTACGAAAGGCGCATCTTTTTACCTTTTGTTCAAAAGGAGCGGCATATGGCATCTACTTCAGACCTTTCACCGGCCGAGCGTCAGCGATTTATCATGAATTGGCTGGCCGAAAAGCCAAATATCTCGGTATCCGACATCGTTCGCCGTTTTTCGGTTTCGGAAGTCACCGCACGACACGACCTCATCTCGTTGGAATCCGAAGGCAAGCTGCGTCGCGTACGCGGCGGAGCGGTATCGCTTTCTCGCTCCAACGCAATCTCGTATCCCGAGGAGCGCATCAATGTCCAAGTCGAGGCCAAGGAGGCCATCGCCGCAACCGCAGCAACTCTTGTTGATGATGGCGATGTTCTGGTAATTGATATCGGCACCACAGGCTTTTACTTCGCTAAGGCCCTCATGGACAAGCGTGAGATCACCATTATCACCGGCGATCTTGCAATCGCGAACTACGCCAGCTTCAATCTCCCCAATGCTTCGGTAGTGCTGCTGGGCGGCTCCGTGCGCAAGGGCCACCTCTATCTCGCGGGCGCACTAACGCTCGACTGCATGAGCAAACTACATGCCGACAAGGCGTTTGTCAGTGCCGACGGATTCCACCCCGACCACGGTTTTACCGTCGAGCACGACTTCTCGGCCATGATCAAGCATATGTACCTTACCAACTCAAACCAGGGCTACATGATGGTTGACCAGGGAAAGTTCAACAAAACCAGTTTTTATCAGTCCGCGCAGATCGATGACCTCGACGGCATCATCGTTGATGGAGACGACGAGGGCATCATGACGGCGGCGATCGAGAGCAGTCGCAGTCATCCCAAGCTCTATATTGCATAATAGCTCAAATGGCCGGGTCGCCCCCACTGCGGGCGACCCGGCCATTTATTAAATCAACCCAAAATGCTGCATCGCTGTGACGGTACCGTCGTGTGCGACATCGTCGGTCACGTAGTCGGCGAGCGCCTTGACTTCGGGCATGGCGTTGCCCATGGCGACAGCCGTCTCGACAGCGGCGAGCATACCCAGATCGTTGCCGAAATCGCCAAAGCCAAAGGTGCGCGCGTTGCCGGTGCGACCTAGATACGCCAGCGCCCGCGCCAGGCCCACGCCCTTGTCGATGCCCTTGGGGCTCAACTCGCGATTTGTTTGCTGGGCTCACTTGGAAGAGCGGCGGTAAACGCATCTCCCGGTTAATCCGGCACCGCCGAAGCGAACCCCACACACGCCCTCCGGCAAGCGGCACGCGCCCGTCAACGCAAAGGTCCGGCGGGACGCACCTAGCATCCCGCCGGACCGCCACTCGTCCAGGAGGCCGCCGCGACGAGCCCCTAGATCTTCGCAAGCTCCTCGGAGATGACGCGGCAGACGTCCTCAGCCTGAGGCATCACGCCGTACATCTCGAAGAAGCCGTGGTCGCAGCCGCGATAGCGAATCGCGGTGACGTCAACGCCCGCATCCTGCAGCCTCTTCGCGAATAGCTCGTCCTGATAGCGCAGGTAGTCATACTCGGAAGAGATGATGACCGTGCGGGGGAACGCGCTCACGTCCTCCGCGAACAGGGCAGACACCCTCGGGTCGAGCATCTCCTCCGCATTGCCGTTGGTATACATCACTGGCAGGTCGTCGTTGGCGTTGCGGATGCGATCCACCCTGCTCAGAGCCTCGGCCCTCTGGTCGTTCACGATCTCATAGAGGTCATAGGACCATTCCTCCGGAACAGGGCCGCCGTCGACGAGCGGATACAGCTCGGCCACGAGCTTGATCCTGTCCGCATGGGACCCGTCGAGGACGACGGCGTTGGTCAGGCTTCCGCCCGCGGAGTCGCCAGCCACGGCGACCCGCGTCGCGTCGACACCCAGCTCATCCGCATGCTCGACAAGCCAGTCGAGCGTCTTCACGCAGTCCTCGACACCACCGGGGAACATCGTCTCGGGAGACAAGCGGTACTCCGGGTAGATCGCGACGCAGCCCGTTCGCTCCGCGATGTCGCGCAGGCAGTTCTCGTACTGGCCAATGTTGCCCACCATGAAGCCGCCGCCGTGGATGAACACGAGCGCGGCGGAGCCGCACCCGTGGCCCTCGGGCGTGAAGACGTGCAGGGGAATGCCCCTGTCGCCAAAGTTCATGACGACGGTCTTCTTGGCGACGTTCGAGCCCCTCACGACATGGGTCTCCTTGTTGGGAGCGGAGCGCCACGCGATCACGTCCACCGGCCCCGCCGGCGCCGGGCCGGCGGCGAGCTTCGCATGGGCGCGCGCGTAGACGCGCGGATCGAGCACGCGCTCGCGCTCGTCTCCCGGCACGGGCTTCAGCAGGAGCTTCAGCCCGTTGGGCTCCACGACCTCCCTAGATCCACGCTCAAGCACTTCAAGCTCGGAAGTGGGGTACTTCCTCTCCTCGGTGCCCATGGCTAGCCGATCTTCAGCTCGTCAAGCTTGGCGTCAAGCTTGGCCATCTCATCGGCGGAAAGCTCCCACTCGAACGTCTCGCAGTTCTGAATCGCGTGGGCGTCCGTGCGCACGCCAACGAGCGCGGTGCCCACGTACTCCTTCTGGGTGCTCCAGTTCACGGCGACCTGTGCCACGGGCTTGTCATGAGCCTCGGCGATCTCGTCCATGACCTTGAGCAGCTCCTGGACGCGCGAGAACTTGGGCTCCTGGAAGTAGTCGTAGAAGCCGCCACGAACATCGCCCTCCTCGAACTTCGGCAGCTCGCGGAACTTGCCCGACAGGATGCCCGCGCCAAGGGAGCCATAGGTGAAGGAGTCGATGCCACGCTCGTAGCCCCACTTGATAAGGTCCTCGGAGGAGCGGTCGACCATGGAGTAGGGCGGCTGCTGGACGTCGACCTGAGCGACCTTCTCGCACTCCTCGATCATCTCGGTCGTGAAGTTGGAGACGCCGATGTGGCGAATCTTGCCTTGCTCCTTGAGGAGCTGGAGGGCGCACATCGTCTCGGAGAACGGGGTCTTGGCGTCGGGCCAGTGCACGAAGTAGAAGTCGATGTAGTCGGTGCGGAGATTGCGCAGCGAGCTCTCGACCTCCCTCATGATGTTCTTGAACGAAGAGTCGCGGTCATAGCCGGCGGCGCTGGTGATCAGGCCAACCTTGGTCGAGAGCAGGTAGCTCTCTCGGTCGACGCCCCTGAGCGCGTTGCCGACGACCTTCTCGGACGCGCCGTTGCCATAGCACGGCGCGGTGTCAATGAGGTTGACGCCGTGATCGAGCATGGTGCGGATGGCGGACATGCTGGCGGCGTCATCGTTCTCACCAAAGGAGTCGCCGCCGATCGCCCAGGTGCCCACGGCGAGCTGGGAGACGTCAACGTCGGAGTTCTTGAGGTGCGTGTAGCGCATATTCTCTCCTTCTAATGGGGCGGCACGCGTCGAATGTCCTCGATCGCGTGCCGCCAGGAATTGCCTTGAACAGGCTTCGGATGATCCGGAAACCGCCTTACACGATGCCCACGAGGCCGAGGACGAGCGCCAGAACCATGATGCCGACCAGGATGATGTTGACGTTCACGTTCTTCTTGCGCAGGAGCCAGAGGACGACGAGCGTAAGTCCCAGAGGCACGATGCCCTTGAAGATCGAGTCGAGGTAGGTCTGGATCATGACGGGGTCGGAGTCCTGAACCGGAATGGACAGGATCGTGTTGAATTGGACGTTCGCCGCGGTCATGGCGCCGATCATCACCAGGCCGATCGTGGAGGTCGCCTTGGTGATGAGCTTCATGAGACCACCCTCGTACATCTCGGAGATGAAGTTGGTGCCCATGCTGAAGCCGAGGTAGGTCATGAAGTATCGGCAGAGGATCGACGGGATGTTGTAGATCAGCAGGAACATGATCGCGCCGAGGGGCGAGCCGCTCATGGCGAGGTTAATGCCGATGCCGGCGGCGATAACACGCAGGACGCCCCAGAAGATTGCGTCGCCGATGCCGGACATCGGGCCCATCAGGGAGACCTTGATACCGTCGATGGACTCGGTGTCGAAGTCTTCGTGCTGCGAGTTCTCCCTCTCCATGGAGGCGACGAGGCCCATGGCGAACGTGCCGACGTTCTGGGTAATGTTGTACCAAGTCGTGTGACGCTTCATGGCGTCGGCACGAGCCTCGGGGTCATCGGCGTAGTAGCGGTTAAGCGCGGGCTGGACGGAGTACAGCCAGCCGTCGGCGCCAGCCTTGACGGAACCGCCGGCGCAGGAAGCGAACACGGAGAAGGAGCGCAGGAAAATGCTGTTGAGCATCTTCTTGTCTTCAGGGCTCACATTCTTGGTCAGGTTGCTCATGCGAAGAAATCCTCCTCGTCGCTGGTTACAGAGTCGCCGGAAACGGCCTGGGTGGCCACTCCCTTCTTGGTGAGATCGAAGATCTCCTTGTCGCGGAGGGCGGAGGCAACCGCGATGATGACACCGAGAACTGCGATGGCGATCATCGGGAGGCCGAGGTACTGGTAGAGCGTAAAGCCCAAGAAGAAGTAGATGCTGAGCTCGGTGCTCCACAGCATCTGGAGCAGGAGCGCCATACCAACGGCGGGCAGGAGGGCACCCACGGCGTTGAGGCCGCTCATGACATTGGCCGGAATCTGGTTGACAATGGCGGCAACGGGCTCGGCGCCAAGGTAAACGCCGAGGAAGGCGATGAGGCCAAAGGCGGCGTACTTAACGAACCAGAGAACGAAGTGCTGAAGCGCGAGGCCCTTCTCGTTGCCCTCGGCGGCCATCTTGTCAAAGGTGGCTGCGAAGAACGCGAGGAACACGTTGTTCATGAAGATCGAGAGAAATGCGGTGACGACGCCCACGGGAACGGCCAGTGTGATGGCGGCACCCTGGTCGATACCAGCGCCAACGGTGAAGGCGACGGCGAGGGCGGTCGCGGTAACGGGCTCGGCGGAGATGGCGCCACCGATGTTAACCGCGCCCATGAAGATTGCCTCGAGAGAGGCACCGATGATGACACCGGTCTTGACGTCGCCCATCAGAAGGCCCGCAACGAGGCCGACCACGAGAGGACGCTCGATCATACACTGACCGAGAACCCAGTTGCCGCCGTAGCAAATCAGCACGGTCAACCAGGCCATTACTGCTAACCCAATCATTTGACTTCCTTTCTCTCATTTCATTTGACCGCCTGGCCAAATCCCCTTATTTCTCCGCCGCCTCGATCAGACTCTTGAGAGGAGTCTTGGGATTGGACGGGATAAGCTGATGGAAAACCGGAATACCCTGCTCGCAAAGCTCCTTCGCGGCCTCGAGCTCATCCGGGTTGAGCATGATCGTGGAGTTGAGGGCGACCTTGCTATCCGGATCGGACTTGTCGAAGCGGCCGACATTGGCAACGTTCACGCCCTCGATCTTGCCCGGTGCGCCTTTAACGAGCTCAAGCACGTCACGCACGCAGTTGGTGAGCGCGAAGATGCGCATGGAGTCCGCACGCGGATCGTTCGCGATGCGGCAAGCATCCGGAACATCCTTGACGAGGAGCTTCTGGCCCGCCGGCGTACCCATGGAAAGCGTCATGCGAAGGGCATCGCTCTCCACGGCGTGCTTGTTGGCGACGATGATCCTGGTGGTGTTGAGCTCCTTGGTCCACACCAGGGCGACCTGCCCGTGAATCAGACGGTCATCGACTCGAACCTGAACAATCATTGTTTCCTCTCCTTACTTATTAGTGCTCTCTAATCGAAGAAGTCTCCGTCGGACCCCTCGTTGTCCGCGGCCTTGCTCGGAGGCTCGACGACCTGCATCGTCGCCCTCGCCAGCTCGACGCTCTGCTTGATCGAATCTGCCGTGACCGGCTCAGCGCCGAGGAGCGCCTCGATCACGAGGCCGAGGTTCATACCGGTAACATGGACGATCCCGCGCTTCTCCGGCTCCATGAGGACGACCTTCTGGAAGACGGAGCCACCGTAGATGTCGGTGAAGATGATGGCCTCGTCCTCAGGGCCCACCGAGTCAATAAACGCCTGGATGCGAGGGGTGAAATCGGAGTCGTCCACGTAGCAGTCAACTGCTTCCACCATGTCCGCCATACCGGTCAGGATCTCGATCGAGCTCCTGATTCCGCTTGCGAGGTGACCGTGCGACGCGACAAGAACTTTCTTCATCGAGTCTCTCCTAGAGCGAATAGTGGTTGGGGTTCAGAAGCTGGATCTTGCTTGCGACGAACGCGCGCATGTCGGGGGCGGCGCCCATCAGGAGGCCAACGCCGTTGCCGTCGTTCTTGCCGGAGCTGATGTCCTTCTCGAAGGCGCGGTACATGGAGCGGAAGTACTCCGTGGCGATGTTGAACTTGCTCATGCCGAGGTTCACGGCCTCCTGGAGCTGCTCGTCGGGGATGTCGGAGCATCCGTGCATGACGAGGGGGACGCTGACGGCCTCCCTGCAGGCCTTGATGCGCTCCATGTCGAGGTTCGGGACCTTGACGTAGGGGCCGTGGGCGTTGCCGACGGCGATGGCGAGCGAACCACAGCCGGTGCCCTCGACGAACTCCTCGGCGAGGTTCGGGTCGGTATAGTGGTCGCTGTTCACGAAGTCGTTGGCGTCGGAGCCGTTGCCGACGTGGCCGAGCTCGGCCTCGATGTCAACGTCGAAGATCTTGGCGACCTGGACGACGTCCTTCGTGAGCTGGAAGTTCTCCTCATAGGGAAGCGAGGAGCCGTCGACCATGACGGAGGGGAAACCGGCCTTGACGCCCTTGACGGCGATCTCGTAACCAGCGGAGTGATCCTGGTGGACGGCGACGGGCACGCTCGCGCGCTCGGCGTAATAGCGGGCGGCGAAGGCGATGATGTCGAGGGCACAGTGGTCCTCGAAGCCGGGCCAGTACTGGATGATGATAGGCATGTGCTCATCCTCGGCGGCCTGGATCGCATAACGGATGGTCTCCGTGTTGATGACGTTGATCGCGGGCACGCCATAGTGGTGCTCGGTCGCATGTTGAAGAAGCTCGTTGACCTTGATGAGAGACATCTTTGTCTTCCTTTCACTTGGATAACCATTGGATTGGACAGTTCTCAGCTCGTCAGCTGGTTGAACACGAAGAGAAGCGCGAAGCAGGCAGGCGCTTGCAAAACGCGGTGGAACCTATGCGGCCGACTGGCCCTCAGGCTGTGGCGCTGCGCTTCGACGCCACAGTACGTACGCCACAAAAGCAACGACCGCAGCAATCGTTGAAGCGAGGGCGAAGGCCAGAAAACCCGCGTGCGTGCCGAGCGCGTCGCACGCCCAACCGCCAAACAGGTTCGCAACCACGACGGACAGACCGCTCTGAACCATCGCGAAGGCGCTCTGACCTCGAGCGCGACAATCCTCGTAAGTGTGGTTGGCAATGTAGGTAACGCAGGAGTAGTAGACGGTCATGTAACTCACGCTCTGCAGCAGCTGGCCGCAGATCATGACCGGGACGATGCCGGTGCCCACGAGCACGAGCCTGAGCGCCGCCATGAAGCAGGAAAAGATCAGGAGGTTCATCTCGCCGAAGCGCCTGACCAGCTTGGAGGAAACGAGCAGGATGGGGATCTCGCTCGCAGCGGAGACCCCACTCAGGACGCCCACGAGGTTCTGACCCTCGCCAAGCTCGACCGCGTAGCGGCCCAAGAACGCCCCGATGAAGCCAATCGCGGCCGAACTGATGAAGGCGAAGACCAAGACGAAGGCGATCTCATTGCTGGTAAACAGACACTATGACCCAATCCAGGGGCACGGAAACGACAGGAGCCCCCGCTCGTGACCGCGGGTCGGGGCTGCGACAATGTTGTTGAAGTGCCAGAGGCGCAGCCGCGCCGCAACGAGGTTGGGAGGCTCCCGTGCCTAGATATTCTACCGCCTTCGGAATGGACGTACACCTCAGGTCCACCACCGTCTGCGCGCTCGACGCGGAGACGGGCGAGGCCGTGACGAGGAGGTTCCGCGGCAACCCCTGGGGCGAGGTCGCGGAGTGGATGTCGGGCTTCCCCGGCCCGTCGCTCGCCGCCTACGAGAGCGGCTACCTCGGCTTCGCCCCGCAAAGGGAGCTCTCCGGGCTCGGCGTCGACTGCGTCGTCGCGGCCGTCTCCAAGGTCCCGAGGTCGGCTGCCGACCTCTCGTCCAAGAACGACCGCAACGACGCGGCCAGGATGGCCAAGGCGATACTGTCGCACGACGTCACCCCGGTATGGGTGCCGTCCCCCGAGATCGAGGGGCTCAGGGACCTCGCCGCCGCCCACGACGCGGCGACCGCGAGGCTCGCGGCGGCGAAGCAGCGGCTCCTGGCGTTCCTAGCCCGCCGCGGCTATGTCTACGGCGGCACGACGCCGGCCGGCAACCCCCGGAAGTACTGGACGTACGGCTTCCTCAGGTGGCTCGACGGCATACACCCCGCCGACGACGGAGGCATCCGGGCGCTTGCGGCGCTGAGGAACGAGGTCGAGGCGGCCGACGAGACGAGGGAGGCCCTCCTCGCCGAATACAGGGCCGCCGTCGCGGCGGGCCCCCTCTCGGCCGAGGTCGAGGCGCTCCAGTCGATCAAGGGGTGCGGGTTCGCGCTCGCCGCCGCCTTCGCGTCCGAGGTCGGCGACTTCTCGAGGTTCCGCTCCGGCAGGCAGGTGACGGCCTACTTCGGCCTCGCCCCGAAGCAGAGGTCGAGCGCGGACTCCGTGCGCCTCGGCGGAATCAGCGGGGCCGGCAACGCGCTCGTCAGGAAGCTGGCTGTCGAGGGGTCCTGGTGCTATGCCCAGGCCGGCCACCAGCCGAAGCTGATGCCCAAGGGCTCCGGCGTGCCCCTCGAGATAAGGATGCACGGGAGGAAGGGGTCCGAGAGGCTCCTGCGCCGCCGCGAGGAGATGATCGCCCGCGGGATGCCGCAGGCGAAGGCGAACGCGGCCACCGCGGCCGAGCTCGTGAGGTGGCTGTGGGCCCTCGGCACGATGTGCCGGGAGGGCGCGGAATAGACATAAGCCCCCGTCCCGGCGAGCCGGGCAGCCTTCGGGGACACCCCCGTTCTCGCTGTGCGCGCGGCGGCCGCCGCATGCGCGAAGACAGACTAGGGGAACCCCGCCGAAGGAGAGGATTGCGGGCCGCCGGAGCGGTATCCGCGGATATGAGACTGAGCCGAAGGCGTCGATGACATGCCGGGGGCGGACCGGGACGGGTTTAACGGCAGGCCCCGCCGACCGATTGCAAGCGGTCGGCGGGGCCATTGTGGCCCTTGACAGTGGATTGGGTCATATGAGCGAGAGGAGGCCCTTTCCGTGGGAGACCTTGGGATCGTCCGCGGCATTGGCGCGAATTCCCGCCTCGGGGAGGCGCCACATGTGAGCCGCGAAGACCACCAGCGCGGCAGAGACCACCGCGAACTGGATTTGAGGAGCCATGTCGAGCAGCCGACCGACGATCAGGACGACGATGGCATAGCCGATAGTGCCACCCATGCGAATGCGAGAAAAGTCCAGGCCAGAGCGATCCGCGAGCTCGATGACGAGGGAGTCGCTCAGGGGCAGGAGCCCCGAGAAAAACGCCGAGAACGCAAAGGTTACGAGAAGGACCGGGACGAACGTCGACGCCAGGTAATACAGCGGAGCGAGTACCGCCGCCGCAAGGCAGAGGATCACGATGACCGCGCGGCGGCGCCCGAGCTTGTCGGCGATCGTCGACCAGAGCGGCTGGATGGCGAGCGCACACACCGGGGTCGCCGCGAGGAGGATGCCGGTCTGGGCTGCGCTGAGGCCGAGGCTCGTGTAGTGAGCGGAGAGGAACGGCGAGTACACGCCCGCGCAGACCCAGTAGAGGACGTTCGCGAAGAACAGCGAAGTCATGCTTGCGTTTGTCCTGGCGTTGTGCATCGTGCTTCTCCCTTCTTGCTCGCCGGGTGCCTGTCTGGGCTTCGAAGTGATTCGCCATCTAGCGTGAAACAAAGTTGTGAGGCGTTGGAACAATGTTCTGTTGTTTCATCGTTTTCGTGCCGTTGTTTCACGGCTCATAAGATAGCAGCTCAAGATGAGATTGCGCCGGGGAAGCACCGATTTACCGTGAACGGTAGAAAATCAGCGGTGAAACGCTATTTCACCGCTTATGAAACATTTTGCTTTATTTTCACCTCTCTTGACCTAAGATACGAAGCAAACTAGGGCCAAGGAGTAACCATGGATAAGACAGGGGATGTGCTCAGCCACATCTGCGCGGTCATGAACAGCCTATCCCCCTCGGAGAAGGCAATCGCAACGTATGTGCTCGACCACCCGTCGGACGTCGCAACGATGACCGTCCGCGAACTCGCCGCAGGAACCGGTACGTCACCGGCGTCTGTTTCGAGGTTCGCAAGGACGCTTGACTACCGAACCTATTCGGACATGCGTCTGGCGCTCGGCATATCCATCAGCAGGGCCTCCGGCGAGGAAAAGGCCACGGGCGGCAAGGTTACTCTGGACGACGTCGAGGGCTCCATTAAGTACGTCCTGTCTCACAAGGTCAAGGAGCTCTCCCAAACCGCCTCGCTCATTGACTCCGATGACTTTTCGGCAGTCGTCAATCTGCTCCACAACGCCAACCTCGTCCTGATTGCGGGCGTCGGCAACTCGATTAGCATGGGCGTAAACGCGGCGTTCAAGCTCTCACAGGTTGGAGTCAGGGCGTTTTGCCCCAGTACCACCGATGCCATGGTCTCCGCCGCAACCAGCCTCAAGGAGAATGACATCCTGCTCGTCATTTCGACGTCCGGATACTCGAAGCGCCTCGTCAACATATTCGACTCTGCCGAGGATTCGAACACCCCCATCATCATGATCACAGACAACCCAGATACGCCGCTCGCGAAGCGTGCCACGTATATCATCCGAGCCATCTCGCGAGATCAGGCCATCACCGGAACCGAGGTCGCCTTCTCGCACAGCTCGATCAACTTCGTCATCGAGCTGCTGTTCCTCTTCCTGACCTCTTGCTGGGATGACCCGGTAGAGTTTAACAGGATCATCTCGAAGAATCTCTTGGGAGACAGGCAATACAGCTAGGACGACGCACACCGGCGCACCGACGCCCAGACCGAAACGGGAGGACCCCTTGATAAAGCTCATCCTCGCAGACATGGACGGGACCCTGCTGCCGTTTGGCTCAAGGGTCGTATCGGAGCGCACGCACAGCGCGATTCTTTCGGCGCTTGATGCGGGCATCGCGTTCGGCCCCGCAAGCGGCCGCGACTACGCCGACCTGGCCGATGCCTTTGACGGCGACGCGCGCTGTTTCTCGACCGGCATCATGGCCAACGGAAAGAAGGTCTTCTCCAGCGGCGAACTCGTGTTCAAAAAGACGCTCTCGACGGAGGCCCTCGTCAAGCTCAATAGCGCCGTACGCCCCTACGCGGGGACGTCACTCTGGCTAGTCGCCGATGTCGATGAGACAGGCAAACGCTGCGAGCAGTTCCTCTGCGCCGTCGAGCCTGGCGACGAATTCGCCCTGGAAATCGTTAAGGACTCCGGAAGAGACATGGCGCTCGGAGACGTGCCCACGAACCGTGACGTCATCACCGCCGGCATCTTCGTCAACGTCAGCTCCGCCCCGACGGAAGTCGTTCGGAGTCGATGCAAGGAAGCCTGCCCAGAGCTTGATTTCCCCTCGCCCGTCCCATTCTTCCTCGATGTTGTTCCGGCTGGCTGGAGCAAGGTAAACGGACTCGACGCGCTTCTCGGCAGCCTTGGGGTCACGCTGGACGAGGTCGCTTTTATCGGAGACTCGGAAAACGACGTGACGCTCCTCGAAAAGGTGCCGAACTCCTACGCAGTCGCGGGCGCGATGCCAGAGGCGAAGGCCGCGGCCCATCACCTGATCGGGGACGCAGCCGAGGACTCCGTCGCGAAGCTCATCGAACAGATTGTCCAGCAGCGAGGCTAGGGTTCCGCCAGCGTGGCATGCGCCGCGTGCCTCGTCATCCGTTCGTGGCGCGCTACCTCGTGACGATCCAGAGCGTAGGCATCGTCGCGACGCCGATGCCTACGATGAGCGCGACCCACAGGACGCGGACCACAAGGTTCATGTCGCCCGCCACCACCATGTCGTTCGCGTGCCAGAACCAGCTCTCGTTTCCCTCGCACATGATGCCCTCCCTTGGCCTCGATTACGCCATCTATGGCCGAGCAATCGCAGGTCACGTGCCATGGATTTGCCCTACGCCCAGCTTTCAGTTCTGTAAGGCGGCGGGAGCCTGTGCGAGGCCCCGAGTCCTGAGGCTGTTGCAATGAAAATGGGAATCAAGGAGCACGCATCAATCATATGGGTTCCTTTCGAGGATAAGGGCAAACGAAGCATCCATCATATAATGGAGCGACGCAACCAGAGAGGTCACCCATGGAATTTTACGCAAGCTGCCCCGAGGGCTTTGAGTCCGCACTCGCCGATGAGCTTAAACGCCTCGGGCTTTCGCATGTCCGCCGCCTGAAAGGCCGCGCTACGTTTGAGGGCGAGCTCGAAGAAGGCTACCGCGCCTGCCTGTGGTCGCGCCTGGCCAGCCGCGTGTTTGTGGTGCTCGGGCGCTTTGGGGCGCAGGATGCCGATGAACTGTACGATAGCGTTTACGACATCGCCTGGGAGAGCATCGTCCGCCCCGGCGCCACCATCGCCATCACCGCCCGCGGCGTGACCGAGCAGTTGCGCAACACGCGCTTCTCGGCCCTGCGCGCCAAGGACGCGCTGTGCGACCGTCTGGCCGAGACCACGGGCCGTCGCGCCGATGTCGACGCCGCCGATCCCGATGTTCACCTGCTGCTTTCGCTGCGTCAGCGCCGCGCGAGCATCAGCCTGGACCTTTCGGGCGACCCGCTGTTCAAACGCCTACCGCCCGCAGCGACCCGCGCCGGCGAGGGCGCGCACGTGCTGCGCCCCGACTACGCCGCCCTGGTGCTGGCGCAGGTCGGCTGGACCGCACTATGCGAGCGCGAGCTGACGGCCGACGATTACGAGAACGAAGCCCTTCCCACGCTGATCGATGCCTCGTGCGCCGGCGGCGGTCTGCTGCTGGAGGCCGTGAACATTCTGACCGACCGCGCCCCGGGCGCCGCACGCGAGCGCTGGGGCTTTGAGGGCTGGCAGCTGCACGATGCCGCCCTGTGGGAGCAGCTGCTTGCCGAGGCGCGCGAGCGCGAGGCGGCAGCGCGCGAGCGCCAGGCGCGCATCGTGGCCGTGGATGTTGACCCCGCCGCCCGCAAGACCGCTGAGCGCATGGTTAAATGTGCCGGCTACAAGCGCTTTGTCGATTTTTGCGCCGCCAAGTCCGCCACCGTACTGGACCACGCGGGCGCTGTCGCCGGCGCCGCCGTGGTCGCGGATACGACCGAGACACCGCTTTCGCTCATGCATGACACCATGACGCTCATCGGCGAGTTGCGCCGCGCGCCCGAGCTTGCCGCGGCGCCGGTCGCCGCGCTCACCCGCGACGGATTGCTGGCCCGCGCGCTCCACACCGAGCCCGAGCGCTCGATCGCCGTCATGCCCAACAACGAAGAGGCGACCGTCGAAGTCTGGCCTTCGCTCGACCACGCCGCCGCAGCGTTTGAGGCTGCGACCAGTGCGGATGCCGAGGCCGAGGCTGCGGATGCCAACGAAGTCAACGATGAAGCCGCCGCTTCCGCCATGCCCGAGCCTGCCGCCATGCTCGACCTGGGCGACGGCAAGCCGCTGCCCGTGCTCATCCCCGAGTCCGAGCAGTTCGCCAACCGCCTGCGCAAGAATGCCCGTCTGCGCCGCAAGTGGGCCAGGCGCGAGGGCGTGAGCTGCTACCGCGTCTACGATGCCGACCTGCCCGACTACTCCGCCGCTATCGACCTGTACGAGGGTTGCCCGCAGACGCCGGGCCGCTGGCTCGTCATCGCCGAATACGCCGCGCCCAAGACCATCGACCCCGCACTGGCCCAGGCCCGTATGCTCGACATTCTGGCCATCGCGCCGCGCATCCTAGATGTTCCCGCCGAGCATGTGCACGCCAAGGCCCGCATGCGTTCGCGCGGCGGCTCGCAGTACGGCAAGCAGGGCGCCGGCAAGGGCGGCTCGGGCGAGCGCGGCAATATCGCGCGTCGTCGCCTGCCGCTCATCGAAGAGGGCGGCCTCACCTTTGCCGTCAACTTTGACGACTACCTGGACGTCGGCATCTTCTTGGACCACCGCGTCACCCGCAACCTGGTGCGCGAGCACGCCAAGCAGGCGCGCCGCTTCCTCAACCTGTTCGCCTACACCGGCACCGCCACCTGCTACGCGGCCGATGGCGGCGTCGAGGAGACCGTGACGGTCGACCTCTCCAACACCTATCTGGACTGGGCCGAGCGCAACATGCGCCAGAACGGCTTTGTGGGGCCTCAGCATCATTTTGTGCGCGACGACGTGCTCGCCTGGATTCGCGACCAGCGCCAGACGCGCAACCGCTGGGACCTGATCTTTGTCGACCCGCCCACGTTTTCGAACTCGTCCAAGATGGGCCGTCGCACCTGGGATGTCCAGCGCGACCATGTTGAGCTTTTGGCCGGCGTATCGCGCCTGCTCGCGCAGGGCGGCCATGCCATCTTTAGCTGCAACCTGCGCGGCTTCCGCCCCGAAACGCGCAAGCTCGCCCGCGCGGGCGTGGTGCTGGAGGACATTACGGCGCAGACCATCCCCGAGGACTTCGCGCGCAACCAGAAGGTGCACCACTGCTACATCGTGCGCCGCCTGCCCATCGAGGACGCCATGGCCGAGGTCGGCTTTAGCGCCGAGGAAATTGCCGAGCGCGTCGAGGAACTGCGCAACCCCGAGGCCCGCAAGACACGTGCGGCAGTACCCGCGCACGCGCAGGCCGGCAACGGCAAGTCCAACTTTGCCGGCAAGCCCTTCCCCGCCGGCAAGCCCAAAAAGAAGAAGTTCTACGCCAGCAAGCCCAAGGGCAAATAACAAAGTTGCGGTGGAATACGGACTGTTTTGCCTGGAGTTAGGCAAATTTAGACCGTATTTCACCGCAACTCATATTGGGATGGTGGTTGGCGATCTAGCCTTGGATGACCAATCGGTAGCCGATGCCCACATGCGTCTGGATATAGCGCGGATGCGCGGGGTCGGACTCGATTTTCTTGCGCAGCGTGCCCATAAAGACGCGCAGGCTCGCCAGGTCGCTCTTGGTCGCCGTGCCCCAAATCTCGTGCAGGATAAACTGGTGCGTCAACACCTTGTCGGCGTTGTGCGCCAGCAGACACAGGAGCTTGTACTCGATCGGCGTCAGGTGCAGTTCCTCGCCATCCATCATGGCGATGCCAGCATCAAAATCGATATGCAGCTCACCGGTATCGAACGAGCCCTCGGAGGCAACGCCGCCCGTTTGCGCATACGAAAGGCGCCTGAGCGTCGTGCGAATGCGCGCGAGCAGTTCCTCGACCGAAAACGGCTTGGTCAGGTAGTCGTCGGCACCAGCATCGAGCGCGCGGATCTTGTCCGCGTCCTCGCTGCGCGCCGAGACCACGATGATCGGCATGCCCGACCACGTGCGCACCGACTCCACCACCTTGACGCCGTCCATATCGGGCAGGCCCAGATCGAGCAGCACAATGCTCGGCGCCTGCGACGAGGCGGCGGCGATGGCAGCATGTGCGGTCTCCACGGCCATATGGCGCAAGCCGTGCGCCTCGAGCGCGGCGACGATAAGGTTGCGGACGGCGGGATCGTCCTCAACGACCAAGATGAGCGGTTTCACGGCAGAGTTCGGCACAGCGCTACTCCTTATCAAACGAAACGTCGGCGGCGGGAAGCTCGATCATAAAGACCGAGCCGTGCGGGTCCGCCGCGGCAACCTCTATGCTACCGCCATGCGCCAGCGCAATGGAGCGGCAAAGCGAAAGCCCCAGGCCCACACTGCGTCGGCTATCGGCCAAACCATGGTTGGCGGTGTAGAACGACTCAAAGATACGCTCGCGGTCCTCGGGAGCAATGCCCGGGCCGTCATCGGCCACCGAGCACGCCACGCGTCCATCGCCGGCGTCAATCGAGATCACGATATGCGAGCCTGCGGGCGTGTAGGTAATGGCATTGTTCACCAGGTTTACCACCAGCTGCACCATCAGGCGCGCATCGACATTGACGAGCGCCGGCTCGTCGCACGCCACCACCTTAAGATCGTGCTCGCGCACGGCCGGGTTCACGTGGCGCAGCGCCTCCTCGACGATATCGTCCATGAGCTCGAGCGTAGTCGCCAGATGCATGCCGCCGCCCTCGAGTTTGGTGATGGCGAGCAGGTTCTCGACGGTGGCGTTGAGCCACAGCGCATCCGAGCGAATGGATAGCAGCAGGCCGCGGCGCGTCTGGGCATCGAGCACCGCGGTGCCGGTCGAACCCTGATCGAGCAGCACGTCGGCATTACCCGAAATACTGGTAAGCGGCGTGCGCAGATCGTGCGAGATGGAGCGCAGCAGATTGGCGCGCAGCTGCTCATTTTTGGCAAGCACCGCCGCCTCCTCGCGGGCCTCCATGGCGCGGGCGCGATCGAGTGCCAGCTCGCCTTCGCTCACGATGGCATCGGCAAGTGTCCGCTCTTCGTGCGTCAGCACGTCGGGCTCGGCAACGATAGCCAGCACGCCCACCACCGAGGCGGGATCGCCCGCGCGCACCATGGTGTCGCCCGAGCGCACGGTCAGGTAGATGCCGTAGAACGCCGAGCCGCCGTAGGTGGCATCGAGCGGCGTTCCCACATAGGCGGACGCCGAGAGCCGCGGCGGCATCTGCGGCGCCAGTTCATGCACCGGCGCGACATCGCCCACGGCCGTGTATGTCGCACGCGGCAGCAGGTCATCGCCCTCGGCGTCGGCGCTGTACCACACGACAGGACAGCCCGAAAGACGCGCCAGCTGCGTTGCCATAGCATGGACAATCTGCTGCTGATCGGCGCAGCGCTGCAGCATGCGGTTGGTCTCGAGCACCATCTGCGTGCGGCGGTCGCTAGCGGCGGCCTGCGCCAAGGCACGGCGCAGGGCCAACGCAATCGAGCTCGACACGAGCGAGACCGCAAACATGATGAATAACATGCCGGGATAAACACGGTCGATAAACGACAGCGAGTAGCGCGGGTCGACAAACAAGAAGTTGTAGAGCGCCACGGCGGCAGCCGAGCTCAGCAAGCAATACAGGCGGCTCCAGGTAAAGAACGCGCACAGCTGCACGGCGAACACATAGACGATCATGATGCTCGGCGCGAGACCCGGATGGTCGAGCAGCACGCTCGTAATCGTCGCGGCGACCAGCAGCCCCGCCGATACGCAGGCGTCATACAGAGGGCTGCGACGCGTCAGCGTTGTGCGCCGCCACCAAAAGTTCTCGGCAATATCGCCGTCCGCATGGACGTCCATCAGCGCCCCGCCCCTCTCTCAAAAACAAAAACCACCACAAAGGGGACAGGCACCTTTGTGGTGGTTTCCCCTTGTGGTGGTTCCAAGTGTATAGCCTTTACAGCCTGCGGTCGCTAGACAAACAGCACGTGCGCGAGCAGGGCACACACGCACACCGCTCCAAATACCAGTGCCACGATCGAAATTACGCGATCGGCCATATCCATGTTGGCACGATTCGTAAAGAACCGATCTTCGGCGGCGTCGACGCGCGCCTCACGCACCATTTCGACCACCGCCTCATGGCCATCGAGCGCCTTTGTATCCATGTTTACCTCCCCGGCCTCATGCTTATCCATCAAAAACCAACTCCGTGTAGCCGCCGACGTCTACGGCCGCTCGTCGGGAGCCAGGCGCTGCATCTTGCTCACGGCCTTAAACTTGGTGAACAGCGGCACGTACTCAAAGCTCACGTTGGAGTTCTCCAGGCCGTACCAGCGCGCGGGAGTGCCGGCAGCGCGGCGGATGATGTACTTGAGCGTGATGGCCGTACGCTCGCTGGGCTCCACGTCGCTTTCGGGCGCCAGAAGCTTGCGGATCATGACGAACTTAAACGTGCCGATGTTGCCCGGATCCTTGTAGACCGAGTAGTCATGCGTCTGTGCCGGCAGCTCGCCGCTGGCAGCCAGATCCTGAACAACCTGACGCAGATAGGCATTGACGCGCTGGTTGATCTTGTAGCCCAGATACAGATGCACGCGGAACACGTAGTCGGTGCCGAACGTCTCGACCGAGTAGGCAAAGGTATGCGGCTCCTCCATGGTCTCGACATTCACGAACCACCAGGCGCGAGCGCGCTTGGGGTGCTTGTCCAAGATCGAGTAGACGATATCGCGGTCGATGTAGTCGGTATTGGTGTCCTTGGTCAGGTACACGATGTTGTCACTCATAAGCTCGTAGCGATCGTCGTCGCGCAGGCGCTTGAGCTGCGGCAGGTAGCTGCGCAGCGGCAGCAGCGTAAACTGGCGCTGCTCAACAGCCGTACCGTTGTACCAGCACACCATGATGCCCATGATGAGCGCGGCCATGAGGATGGTGAAATAGCCACCGTGGAAGAACTTGGTGAGCGAGCTCACAAAGAAGAAACCCTCGAGCATGAGGAAGAAGACGGCAAAGATCCACGGCGCGATCTTGAGCTTGCGCTCCACGTGCAGATAGAAGAAGAGCAGCAGCGTCGTGCACATCATGGTCAGGGTAATAGCCAAGCCGTACGCAGCCTCCATGTGCGCCGAGTTCTGGAACAACAGCACCACGATGACGCAGCCCACGAGCATGACGTTGTTGACCATGGGGATGTAGAGCTGACCCTTGGTCTCGGCAGGATAGAAGACCTGCATATGCGGCATGAGGTCCAGGCGGCTGGCCTCGGACACCAGCGAGAATGCGCCGGTGATGAGCGCCTGCGAAGCGATGATGGCCGCGACGGTGGAAAGGCCGACGGCAAAGGGACGCAGGCCCGGGGTGAGCATCTGGTAGAAGGGGTTGAGGTCGGCGATGCCCATGAGCTCCGGGTCGCCGGCGTTGTTGATAAGCCACGCACCCTGACCCATGTAGGACAGCAGCAGGCAGCACTTAACGAACGGCCAGGTGGCGTAGATGTTGCCGCGGCCCACATGGCCCATGTCGGAATAGAGCGCCTCGGCACCGGTGGTGGCCAGGAAGCAGCTGCCCAAGATCATGATGCCCGCATGGTTGTTGGGGCTCAGCAAAAAGCCGATGCCACGCAGCGGGTTGAGGCACAAAAGCACCGCGGGATACTGGAAGACAAAGAACAGACCCGTACCGCCCAGGAACAAAAACCACAGCGTCATGATGGGGCCAAAGGCGTGGCCAATCTTGGCCGTGCCGATGCGCTGCACCAAGAAGAGCGCGATGATGATGGCGAGCGTGATGGCGACAACGCGGCCCTGGTCGTCACCGAGCACGGCGTGGACCGCCGGAATGGTGCGCAGGCCCTCGATAGCCGTGGTAACGGTAACGGCCGGCGTCAGGATGCCGTCGGCGAGGAGCGCCGCCCCACCCAGCATGGCGGGGATGATAAGCCACTTGCCGCAGCGCTTGACCAGGCTGTACAGGGCAAAGATGCCGCCCTCGCCGTGGTTGTCGGCGCGCAGCGAGATCAGCACGTACTTGACGGTCGTCAGCAGCGTGACCGTCCACACGACAAGGGAGAGCGCGCCGAGCACGAACTCCTGCGTGACGCTTCCGATGCCGCCGTTGCCGGCAACGAGCGCCTTGGTTACATACATGGGGCTGGTGCCGATATCGCCGTACACCACGCCCAGCGTGACGAGCATCGCCGAGATGCTCACAGGAATCGCAGCGTGCGAGGCTACTTCCTTTGCCTTTTGTTCCATAAGCCAGTTTCCTCCCAATTTTAACGTTCGACGGGATTATAGGTAATCAGCCCATGTTTGAATGGTACTGTTTTCCCAGCTAAATAAACATTTATGCGGCCTTTAGGCCACCGCGGCGATATGGAATGTGACAAAGGGACAGTCCCTTTGTCACATTCGTCATTTTCCGAGCCAGTTCTTGAACCACCACTCCATGGAGCGGCTCATCTCGGCCATAAAGGGACTGGCGTGCTTGCGTGTGTAGATATCCACCACGCGCTCGCCCACCTCGCGGGCGTGCGGGCGAAACATCGCATCCATCTCGGCCACCTGCGCATCCATGGTCGCGGCGTCCGCGCGGCGGTAGCGCTCTTCGTGCACCAGGTTCACCACGGGATGCGCGATCGCCGGACGCTCCTTGCGGGGCGTGCCGATGATGAGCATCGACAGCGGCATGGTATAGGGAGGCAGATCGAGCAGCTCGGCGACTTCCTCGGCATTCTCGACAATATCACCGATGTAGCAGCTCCCCAGCCCCAAGGCCTCGGCGGCAACCACGGCGTTTTGCGCAGCGATCACGGCGTCCTGGGCCGCGATGGCAAAGTCGCCCAGGCCCGGCGCACGACGGGGCGACTTGCCCGTGCGCTCGACAAACTCGGGCTCAAAGCAACCCACATGCTCAAACAGATCGATCCACTTGGCATAGTCGACTACAAATATGAGTGCCCAGGGCGCCTTGGCGATCATGGGCTGATGATCGCACAGGTCGGCCAGGCGGTCCAATGTGGCCTGCTCACGAATGCTCACGATGGAATACATCATCATGGCGCCTGCCGACGGCGCACGGCTCGCCGCATGCAGAATCGCCGCCCGCTGTTCGTCGGTCACCGCCACGGGACGGTCATCGTCATCACGCGCGAAGGCACGCGTAGACGAGCGATGCTCCAAGATGTCCAGCACCGCGTTGCCCGTAGTCTCGACCGGATAGCCGCACACATCCACAGCCGTCGCACAAACCTGCTCGCTCATCTGCTCGCTCATAGCCCCATCCCTGCCATTTCTTTAAGAAGCCTTTACGTTTCCGTGTAATTCCCGTCCATTATCGCGCAGGTCGACACTACATTGCGCCACACCGCCACACATGCGCGTTAATATGGCTGGTTGTTGTGCGCAGCCACCAATTGCAGCGCATATTTAAGTAACAATCGGGTAAACCCCCGCTTTCGTAGGTTTTAAGTTTGTGAGGAGTCTCAGCATGTTCGCTGCCGCCATCTCGCTCGTCGGTCTTGCGGCGACCGTCTACCTTGTCTTGCGCGAGGCCAAGGCCATTCGCGCTCAGTCGGGCACCGTTGCCAAAAGCGCTCTTGGGTGGAGCGTCGTCTTCGGCCTGTTCCAGGTCTTTTTGACTATTTGGGGCGCCGTGGGCCTCGTCGCTCAAAACGAGCCGCTCGCCTTTGTGATGCTCATCCTGACCAATGCCATCCTCACCGGCTGCGCTTGGGCCAGCATCGCACGCGACCGCATCGCCCCGCGCGTCTTTGCGTTCGCCGCGCCCGACGCCCCCGCCCCCACCGGCAAGCTCGCCCGCCTGCGCGGCGCCTTTGTGGGCAAACCGCTCGTCGCCGCTGTCTTGTGCCTGCTGCTCGCCGGCGTCTTTGCGCTGCTTGGCATGGAGGTCTCGTCCAACCACGACTTTACCTGGGTCTACCCCCTGTGCATCCTGCTCGAGTGGGCCATCATCACCACGCTCATGGTCGGCTTGTCCTTCCTATTCCAGCGCCACGGCGCAGCTCCCGCCGTCCTGGCCTTTGCCCTCTTTGTCCTGGGCATTGCCGAGTTCTTCGTCATCACGTTTAAATCCATGCCCATCCAGCCGGGCGACCTTTCGGCCATCTCCACCGCCGCCGCGGTCGCCGGCACCGGCTACACCTTCTCCATCTCGCTGTTCTGCGTGCTGTCCATGGGCTTTACCGCCATCGCCATGCTGCTGTGCGAGTACGCCGGCCTGGTGGCACCGCACCGTCAGAAGGGTGCCGCCAACGCCAAGCGCATGCTGCTCACCAACCTGCTCGTGGCCGTGCTATGCCTGGGCGGCGTGACCGCGCACGTCACGCTTATCGACTACTACAACACCCTCGGCATCACCGTCTACACCTGGCGCCCGCTCGAGAGCTACTGGCGCGAGGGCTATCTGCCTGCCTTTATTAGTGCAGCGCAGTCCATTAAGCCGCCCAAACCCGCCGACTATTCTGTCGATGACGCCAAGGCCACGCTCAAAAAGTACGCCAAGGCCTACGACAAGTCCGACGCCGCCAAGAGCGACGAGCGCACCGCCGCAAAGGAGCAATTCGACAGCGAGAAGCCCACGGTTATCGCCATCATGAACGAGACCTTCTCGGACCTGTCCATCTACCAGAACATGCGCGCCGGCTACGAGGGCCCGCAGTACTTTAAGAACCTGTCCAACTGCCTCAGCCGCGGCAAGCTCTATGTGAGCGCCTACGGCGGCGGTACCGCCAATACCGAGTTTGAGTTTATGACCGGCAACTCCATGGCCAACCTGGGCTCAGGCGTGTACCCCTACACCATCTACAACATGGAAACGACTGGGAACCTGGCAGAGCAGTTCAAGTCGCTCGGATATTCCACCACGGCCATGCACCCCAACCACGCGACCAACTGGAACCGCGAGAACGTCTACAAGGACTTTGGCTTTGACCAGTTCCTGTCCATCAACGATTTCCAGGGCGCCGATACCCTGCGCGGCATGGTGACCGACCAGGCGACCTACGACAAGATTCTTGAGCTGCTCGACCAGAACGCCGATCCGCAGTTTATTTTCGACGTGACCATGCAGAACCACTCGGGCTACGACACGGGCCTGCTGCCGGTCGACAAGCAGATGCACCTGAACATCGACACGACCGACCTGGACGCCAAGACCGTCGAGGACGGCACGCTCTCCGATGTCGACGAGTATGTCTCGTGCATCGAGCAGTCCGATCAGGCGCTGCGCTACTTCCTCAACGCCCTGAGCAAGCTCGACCGTAAGGTGGTCGTGGTGTTCTGGGGCGACCACCAGCCGTTCTTCCCGTCCAAGTTCAATGACAAGTGGTTTACCGGCGAGGACGACGCTACGCATCAGGAGCGTCTGTGGCAGACCGACTACATCATCTGGGCCAACTACGACGTTGCCGGCTGCGACCAGACGAGCGAGGTTGACGACTTGTCTACCAACTACCTGTCCACCCAGCTTATGCAGCTGATCGGCGCACCGCTGACCGACTACCAGAAGGCGCACATGACGCTGCGCGAGTCGCTACCCGCCATCAACTCCGTGGGCTACGAGGACGCCAGCCTGCGCTGGGCGCTCTCCTCCAACGTCACCGGTGACGACGCCGCTGCCGCAGCCGCCACCAAGGCACGCGAGGATTACGCCAAGATGCAGTATTACGAGATGTTCCGCGACGGCAAGAACGTGTACACCGAGCACTTCCAGACCGAGGCCAACGAGACCGACCCCAACCTGGCGCCGGGCACGACCAAGATCAAGTAGCGACTAGCTGCGAGTTCATAACTGAAACGTCTGTCCGGGCGGAGGCATATAAGGTTCCCTGCTCGGACAGTCCTGCGCAAGACGGAGGCCACATTAAGTGGCCTCCTTTGCGTGCGGAACTCGCGATGAACCTTATATGCCTCCGCCTGGACAGACGCCCTGTTGTTGGAGCGCAGCTTGTCATAGGAGTATCCGCTGAACATAGATAAGTCGAAGGCCACGTCTTGTGGCCTTTTTTGCATCCGGAAACCGTGTCCCAGAATTCACGTCCGGAATGGGATGCAGTTTCCGCTTGGGACCCGATTGGGAAAGTGTGTCCCACTATTCAGCTGGATTCCGGGATGTATTTTCCGGTTGAGGCTCGTTGGGAAAGTGCGTCCCACTTTGGGGGCTGATTCTGGGACGTGGTTTCCGGTTGGCTCTCATTGGGAAAGTTCATCCCATTTCTCGGCCTAATTATGGGACGCAGTTTCCCGTTGAGGACCCTTTGGGAAAGTGCGTCCCGGTCTGGGCGCTCAAACTGGGATGGATTTTCCGGATGAGGGCTTGACGGAAAATGTGTCTCGTTCCGGGCGCTAATTGTGGGATGCAGTTTCCGCTTGCGGAGTCTCCACTCAACAGAAAACCCGGGTGGCCTGTTTTTTGGCTACCCGGGTTTTTGGGTTGTCGATATGTTCGACTGGCTACTAGTGGGTCTTGCGGCGCTTGATCAGCATGATGAGGGCTATCACTACGAGCGTTGCTCCCGCTGCTGCTGCGGTGGCGACTAGGGCGAATGTTTGGTCGCCGGTGTTTGCGAGGTTCTTCGCTGTGGTCGTAGTCTTGACCTTGGTGTCGGTCTTAGCTCCGTTGTCGGACTTGGGCTTGTCCGGGTTCGTCGGGGTCTCAGGAGTCTCGGGGTCCTTTGAGCCTTCGGAATCGGTTGGGCCGGCGGTGTTTACCAGCGTATGGTCCAGGAACTTCTTGGCGCCCGCACTTGCCTGTGAGAACAGGCGGCGCGTGCGGATCGGGGTGGCGTTCACCGTTGTGGGCGCCGTCTCCTCGGCCTCGATATTCACGAGCGTCGTGCCGGTGTCGAGGCCCACGTCGTTGTATCCCACGTGGCAGTAATACTGCGCACCGTCATCGTCTGCGGTCAGGTCAATCTCGAGCTTTGAGGCCGTTCCAGCCGCGAGGTTGCCATCGGCACCCACGAGCTTAAACTCTGTCTCGCCGCGGCCCTTGCGGTACCACATATAGGTCGGTGCCAGCCCTGTTTCGCTATCGTCGGCACCGAGTTGCTTCACATGGCCAATCGCCGAGAGCGTCAGGTGGCTTCCCGCCGTGCGCTCAACCGAAGAGTCGTATCCAAGATCCGACCCCTCCGCAGCATCCGCCGCAGGTCCGCTCACGGTCATCGTCATGCCATCGGGCATGGTCTTGACTGTGATGATTGCCGAGCGAATACCTGTTTCGGTCGTGGATCCATTCTTAACGGCGGCGATGGCGAATCGATACTCCGTATTGGGCTGCAGCCCATCCCACTTGAGCGAGGTCTGCGTGTTGTCGGCAATCTTCCAGCTATTGACGACCGCATCCGCCGCATTGCTCTGCAGCATGCCCACGCCGTAGCTAAAGCCACTCTTGTTTGCGAGTACATCGTCCCAGCTAAACGTAACGCTGGTCGAATCGACGGCGTTTGCCGTAAAGCCCGTCACGGCCGGCGCTTCGGGCATCTCGACGTCCTTAACGTCATAGCCCACGATCCAGAACTGGTCGGTGTCCTTGGTGCCGAGCTTGTCGCCCGAGTCTGCCTCGAACTTGTCGACATCCACCGCGTTGACGCCCAGACGCCACACAAAACCGTACTTGCCCTGCGCGGCCTCGGGCAGGTTGTCGACGGTGCCGCCGTATTCGGTCGATTCACTCGAGGAGTTACCCGTAGTAAAGCCGGCGTTGGCACCAAAGCACAGGCCGCCAAACAACTCGTGCTTTGCGAGCTTCGCGCCCATGACAACGCTGCCGTTCAGCGTCAAGCCGAGCTCGAGCTCCTGCTCCTTGCCCTCCTCGACTTCGATGGTCTGCTCAATGCTCGCCCCCGACTGCGCGGCGGCGCCGTTAAACCCATCGTGCGTGTAGGCGCGCGTTACGCCAGGCTTGCCCAGGCCAAAGGAATCCCCAATGGGAGTCTCGCCGTTGAGCGTCGTTTGATAGGTTCCGGGTTCTCCCGACCGGTTGGTCAAAAAGTAGCTGAGCGGCGTCATATTGTGCTGTTTGGCAATGCGGTCATAGGCCTCGACATTAACGACCGAGGTCTGCGCGCCGAGCGACACGGGCGCCGCCATCACGCCCTTGCCACCAGTTTCCTCATTTTCGATCTCATACTCGTAATAGACCATCGGAATCGTGTAGAGCACGGCCTTGTCACCCTCGCCGGCATGCGACTCATAGCTTACGCTTGCGCTGACCGTGCGCTCGCTCCGGTAGTCATAGCATCCCTCGGCGGCAAAATCGACTGAAGCATTCATCGCGACCAGGGGCGGACCGGTCTGCACCTCGACGGCAACGCCCAACTCGGCGCCAATGGTATAGCCCTGGGATGTCCCCGTGCCCTTTTCCTCTCCGTATGACGTGCCGCCCAACACCAGATAGCCGTATGCCTGCTCCAGATCCTCAACATAGGGCGCATCCTGCAGCACGGCAAGCACGCGCGGGTTGGTATAGACCTTGTAGCGGTCCTTGTACGTGATCTTGACGCTGTCGTTGTCGACATCGGGCAGCGCGAGCGAGATAAATGTGCCATAGGTAGTGCCGCGACGGTTGCTCTCGCTAATCACCTGCTCCTCGCCGCGGCGCACCTTTCCGTTCTCGTCGAGCGAAAAATGCGAGGCGGTCATCCAATAGTAGTCATCGTTCTTGCGCAGGTCCTCGTCGCGGTGCTTGCCCACCACGGCGATAAAGCTCTCGTTATAGCGGTCCGAACCCGAGACGCTGCCCGCCTTGACGTCGCTGATCCACACCTGCTCTATACCCTTGTGGTCATGCTTGTTGCTGCTGTTGTATTGCTGACCGCTCATGCTCATGGTTCCGACCATGGACCCCAAGCCCTGAGCCCCGCTCTGTGCCGTGTTGCAGGCAAAGTCGCGGAACACATCGCCGCCCACGAGCACCTCGTCGACCGCCAGCTGCTCGGACAGGCCGTCAAGGTTGGCAGTGGCAAGGGCAATAGGCGCCAAGGTGCACGGATAGCGCTTATCCTGAGCGCTATCCTTCCATGCGCTGTTGGGCACATGCATCAGCCCATAGGAGGCGAGGAGCCCGTCTCTGCATTCCTTGCAATCGGAAAGCTTGAACTCGCCAGACTCCGAGTCATAATACGCGTAGCGGTACAGCGCGCCGTACAGCCCCTTGCTGCCGTCAGAAGCGCCGTAATCAAAAGCGCTGCGTTGCCAGTCATAGCCCGCAAGAATAAGGCCCGTGACGGTTTCACCCGTCTTCTTTCCTTCTTCATCGTAGGCGGCAAACGTGCCGAACGTCGCATTCGCAGCGACCATGGTCTTGCCGTTCGCGGAGAGGGAGATTGCGCCCGCGTCGCCCAGAGCATCGACATGGACGAGCGCACCCTTGGATGCATCCCACGAAAACAGCTCGCAATGCGTCGACTTATCAATATTCTTCTTGCCGTAGGGTGCCGAGACCACGATGGCGAGGTCATCGCAAAAATCGCGATCGAGGTCGCCGGCCGCTAGCGAAACGACAGGAGCTGACTGAAGCTGCGTCCAGGAGTCGTTCCCGCCCTTGTTGTGCGTGGTGTAGTCCGCGGCGTTACCGGCATCGATCTTGACGACGCTTTGCTTCCAGTTGCCGCCCTCCAAGTCATACATGTCGACTACAGCCTTGCGCACGCCGTTCTCGTCGACATAGCAGCCCGCGTAGACAAAAAGCTCGTCGACGCCGTCGCCATCGACATCGCCCGCCTCGACATCAAAGACGGCGTCGTGCTCTTGCAGGTAACCGGCATCCAGGTACTTAAAACGGCCTTCGTACATCATATTAGTGTTGACCGTCACCGGCAGGTGTGTGTCGAGAGTGCGCGTACGCCCGTTGCTAAACGAGTAGAGGACCAGCTCAACCTTTCCGGCGTATGACTTGCCGTCAATCGTCGTGGAGGAACTGTCGCCGTAGGCACGGAGCTCGGCAACGCGGCTCTTTTTGCCCATGCTGGCGTCGCTGCAGAACTCAACACTCGTGGCGTGAATGCCCGAGAAACCGTTGTTGTCGTTGGCGAGTACTGTTGAGGACTCATTGTTGCTTAGGTACGACCAGGTGCCGCCACCGTAGTCGCTATGCTTGTAGAGATCGCTGTTCGTATCGAAGTTGTTGACGTTTTGCCAGAACTTTGCGGCGCCCCACACACTTCCATAGCCATCGGTGAGTTTGCTGCTGCCGCCAATGTCACCGCGCTCGACGTTCTCGAGCTTGTCGCGCAGAGTGTAGCGATTGCCATGGCTACCGTTAGCTGCCATATAGACCTCGCTGCGCGTGGCAAACGTCGTGGGGGTATCAGTGGAATAGGGGCCAACGGTATCGGCCGGAATGTCCTCGCTCGTGCCCAGACCCAGGGCTTGATAATCCTGCTCGGTCATATCGGTGATTGCGGGCGCGTCTGCCGCCTGGGCAACCTGGGGCGTGGCCGTGAAGCAGGCGACGCTCGTGGCGATCAACGCAGCAAGCGCCGCCGTCCCAACAAGCGGGATTTTCGACAGCCTACGGATACGGGGGTGTGGAACGTACATGAGGGACCTCGCTTTACTCGAGTGGAGTGGACTCATTTTTGCAAATGATACGTCCGATGCCCGATATCACGTGTCTCATTTTCGCCAACGGCGTGTCTCATTTTTGAGAATCCGAGATGCCGCGGAAATCTTATCCCAGCTCAAAGGCCATTTCTGGGATGTATTTTCCGTCGAGTGCCTCATCGGGAAACTGCATCCCATTTCAAGCGTCGATTCTGGGACGCACTTTCCCCTTAGACCCTCAACCGGAAACCGCATCCCACTTTGAGCGCAAATTCCGGGATGCATTTTCCGCTTGAGCCTCATTGGGAAACGGCGTCCCACTTTGAGGGCTGATTGTGGGATGCATTTTCCGGTTTTGCTCTCATTGGGAAAATGCATCCCGTTTCTTGACCGAATAATGGGACGCAATTTCCCGTTGGAGCGCCTTTGGGAAAGTGTGTCCCACTTCGACCGCCCAGAGTGGGATGCACTTTCCGCAAAGCACCTCAACGGGAAACTACGTCCCATTCCAAAGGCAAATTCCGGGACGCATTTTTCGAAAGCCTGCCCATCCGGAAAGCCCGTCCCACTTTGGACGCATCCGGGCACGGAACCATCGACCTATCAGGCCTCCCATCAATAAAGAGGCGTCCTCCCGGACGGCGGGGCACGAAGTTCATCGCGAGTTCCGCACGCAAAGAAGGCCACTTAATGTGGCCTTCGTCTTGCGCAGGACTGTAGAGCAGGGAACTTCGTGCCCCGACGCCCGGGAGGACGTTTCATTTAGAAAGATGGACCGACCGCCGTCAGCGATGGGAGCTACTCCCCCAGCACGGCCTTCTTGGCGGCTGCGGTCATGTTGTCCAGGTCCTCCTTGGTGGGGTGATCCTTTGCGGCAACCCAGTTGTCGAGCAGCATCTTAAATCGGGCGTTTTCGGGATCTTGCTCGAGCATGGCCTCGTAGCGCTGCTTAACCGCGGGACCCATCTTGCCCTGGCACATCGCCCAGCCCGCAAGCTCGGCATCCTCGGCCAGATTGGAAGTTACGCGGTCGACAATCTGCTGGTAATAGCTCTGGTCGGCCCCAAAGCCGCAGGTGCCAAACAGGAACACGCGCTTGCCGTGCAAGGCGGAGAGCAACGCCGCGACCGACGGCGTGCACGCGCCCTTGTCGCACCAAAAACCGACGAGCACCGTGTCGGCCGCGCAGGCGCCCTGCGCCTCGAGCGCAACCTGATCTGCGTCCGCATCGTCGCTCAACGCCGCGGCGTGGACAAACTCAACGCCCGCAGTCTGCAGAGTGCGCTTGATCGCACCCGAAACCATCCTGGTATTACCGCTCTTGCTGTTAACCACCAAAGAGCACGTCATAGTCACGTTGCCTCGTTTCCCCCAAAACTAAATCCACTAATGCAATTTATTAGATGAATATCTTAGTACTAACGTGACAGATGTAAACCACCGTCTGTCGATTGGCGACGCAGACGACATCTTTGGACAGATTTCGAACAGTATGTACTTCGGATTGAAACCGCCGCAGAACGTTTCACGAATGGCCGAAAAACTGTTTCACAAAACGCCGTCAAATTGTGTCACGGAGTATCGTCAAAATGTTTCACGCGCTGGTAGAACGCTATATAACAAGATCGCTCTATGGGACAAACAAACCTGATTAATTTGCCCCACGGGCTTGCTCACTGGGCGAACTGGCTGCGGTAGAGTTCGGCGTAGAAGCCGTCTGCCGCCAGCAGCTCGTCGTGTGTGCCCCGCTCGATAACCTGGCCGTCGCGCATCACCAGAATGCAATCGGCGTTGCGGATGGTGCTCAGGCGGTGCGCCACGACAAAGCTTGTGCGACCTGCCATAAGCTCGTCGAATGCCGCCTGAACCTGCAGCTCGGTACGCGTATCGATGCTCGAGGTCGCCTCGTCCAGCAGCAAGATAGCTGGGTCGGTGAGCATGACGCGCGCGATGCACAGCAGCTGTTTTTGACCTTGGCTAAACGTGCCGCCGTCCTCGCCGATCACCGTATCGTAGCCGCCTGGCAGCTGCACGATAAACTTGTGCGCGTGCGCGCGCTTGGCGGCCTCGACAATCTGCTCGCGCGTGGCATCGGGGCAACCGTAGGCAATGTTTTCGGCCACCGTGCCCTCGAACAGCCAGGTGTCCTGCAGCACCATGCCAAAGGCGCGGCGCAGGCTCGCGCGCGTGTAGTCACGCGAGGAGCGACCATCGACCGCGATGCGCCCAGCATCGATATCGTAAAAGCGCAGCAGCAGATTGATGAGCGTCGTCTTGCCACAGCCCGTGGGACCGACGAGGGCAAAGCGCATACCGGGTTTGGCCTCGATGCAGATATCCTGCAGCAGCTTGCGGTCGGGCACATAGCTAAAGTCCACGTGCTCAAAGGTCACCTCACCCTGCGGGGCGGCAAGTTCAACGGCATCCGCCGCATCAGGCTCCTGCTCGCGGGCATCGAGCAGCGCAAACATGCGGCGCGCCGAGGCGTACGCGGTCTGAATCTGCGTAATAACGTTGGTAACCTCGTTGAACGGCTTGGTGTACTGGTTGGCGTAGGACAGGAAGATCTGCACGCCGCCCACCGTGAGCGCCGCAGGCACGCCCGTGATCACGCCCACGCAGCCGATCACAGCAACCACGGCATAGATGATGTTGTTGATAAAGCGCGTACCGGGATTGGAAAGCGAGCCCATAAACTGCGCGCGCTCACCTGCCGTATAGAGCTCGGCGTTAAGGGCATCGAAGCGCTGCTGAGCGTGCGGGCCGTAGGCGAAGGCGTCCACGAGCTTTTGCTCACCCACATACTCCTCGATATGACCGCCCAGTTGACCCTGAATACGCTGCTGGGCCGTAAAACTCTTGTTGGAAAGCTTGGCGATGGCGCCGGCTGCAAAAATGGAAAGCGGCGTGACGAGCACCACCACGAGCGTCATGGTCAGGTTAATGGAGAGCATAAACGCGAGCGTGCCAACGATGGTGATGACACCGGTGAAAAGCTGGGTAAAGCCCTGCAGCAGACCGTCGCCCACTTGGTCGACATCGTTGACCACACGGCTCATAAGGTCGCCGTGGGCGTGGCTGTCGATAAAGCTGAGCGGCATGCGGCTGAGCTTGTCGCTCGCCTCCACGCGCATGTCACGCACCGTCTCGTAGGACAGGCGGTTGACGCAGTAGCCCTGCAGCCACTGGAAGGCCGCCGCGCCCACCACGACAATCGCGAGCTTGGTAACGAGCGGCAGCAGCGCGTCAAAGTCCACCTGCCCGGCGGCAACGATGAGGTCGATGCCCTCGCCGATGAGGATGGGCGTGTAGAGCTGCAGAATCACCGAGATGGCGGCGCTCACAAACGACGCTGTAAACGAGACGCGGTGCGGACGAACATAGCCCAGTAGGCGGCGGGTCACCGCACCCACGGGATAGCGCTCGGGATCGCCGGGCTGGCGCGGACCGTCACCCAAGTCGTTGAGGTTATCGTTGCCGGACACGTTGGCCGTCATCGTAGCGACCGAGCCGGAAGAAGTGTACGGGTTCATTTAGCAGCCCTCCTTTGCGCAGGCGGATGTGGAGGCGATCGGGGCGCTTGGGACGGACGCGGGCGCCGCACTCCCCTGCTGACCCTCGAGCTCCTCGCGGCGAAGCTGCGACTGGCAAATCTCGCGATAGAGTTGGCAGCTTACGTACAGCTCGTCGTGCGTACCCAGGCCCGCGACCGAGCCGTGGTCGAGCACGCAGATCATGTCGGCATCGCGAACGGTCGAGACGCGCTGGCTCACGATGACGGTCGTCAGCGGCAGCCCGCCCTCGGCGGCACCGCGCACGCTGCGCTCGCGAATGGCATGGCGAAGCGCCGCATCGGTCTTAAAGTCGAGCGCCGAGGCAGAGTCATCCATAATCAGAACCTGAGGCGAACCCACCAGGGCACGCGCGATGGTCAGGCGCTGGCGCTGGCCGCCGCTAAAGTTCTTGCCGCCCGCCTCGACCGGGGCGTCGAGCCTCTGCGGCTTGTTGCGCACGAACTCGCTGGCCTGCGCCATATCGAGCGCCGCCCAAAGCTCCTCGTCGGTCGCCGACTCGTCGCGCCAGGTTAGGTTGCTACGGATCGTGCCGCTCACGAGCGACGCGCGCTGCGGTACGGTCGCGACCACATGGCGCAGCTGATCGAGCGGCCAGGCGCGCACGTCGGCACCCATTACACTCACGCTGCCGGCGCCCGTGTCGTACAGGCGCGGGATAAGCGAGACGAGCGTCGACTTACCGCTGCCCGTACCGCCGATAATGCCGAGCGTTTTGCCCACCGGCAGCTCCAGCGTCACATCGCTCACGGCATTTGCCGCGCCCACGCCAAACGAAAAGCTCGCATGGTCAAAGCTCAACGCAGGAACGGGAGCGACATTGCCCGGCTCGGGCAGTGCGACCGGCTGGTTGCCCTCATCGGTAATGCTCGGCACGCAATTGAGCACCTCGTTGATACGCGACGCGCTGGCGCTCGCCTTGGTAAAGACCACGACCAGGTTGGCGACGTACACGATGGAGGTCAGGGTCTGCGTCATGTAGTTCACAAACGCCATGACCTGACCCTGCGTGAGCTCGCCCACGTTGACCTGGATGCCGCCGACCCACAGGATGGCGCACACGCCCAGGTTCATCACAAGAAACGTGACGGGGTTGAGAATCGACGAGAGCTTGCCCACCGCGATGGCAGTATTGGCCTGGTCATCGGCGGCTTGGGCAAAGCGCTCACGCTCGTGATCTTCACGCACAAACGCACGGACCACGCGAGCGCCCGAAAGGCCTTCGCGGCAGATAAGCGCGATGCGGTCGAGCTTTGCCTGCAGCTGCTTGTAGTACGGAATACAGCGCGCCATGACAACCCAGAACACCAGGCCAATGGCGGGCGTGCAAATCAAAAAGATGATGCCGAGCTTAAGGTCGATGGCAAGGGCCGCGACCATGGAGCCCACCGCCAGGAAAGGCCAGCGGATGAGCATACGCACGCCCAGCGCCACGGCGAGCTGCACCTGGTTGACGTCGTTGGTAATGCGCGTGATGAGCGACGGCGTGCCAAAACGGTCGAGTTCGGCATAGCTCAACTTGTTGATGTGCTCGTAGAGCGCACCACGGATATCGGTGCCCATGCCCTGCGAGGTGAGCGCCGCCATCTTTTGGCAGACGAGCGTAAACGAGATGCCGATCACAGCCATGGCGGCGAGCACCACGCCGTAACGGACGACGGCGTTCACATCGTGCGCGCCGATGCCCTTATCAATCATCTGGGCAATCACCAGCGGCGTCAGCAAGTCAAAGATCACTTCAATCAACTTGCACGCAGGGCCAATCACCATATATCGGTGAAACTTGCCACCAAAACGCCTGAGCAGCTCAATCATAAAAAGGCGCTCCCTATCATCATCTCTCTTCAATCTGATTCATGATAGTACGGCGAACCCTGAAGATGCGTAAGCAACTCGTTACAGAAGAGTCTTGAGCGGTGGTAAAAACCGTCACTGTTTTGGCGCAGTTAGCAAGCGACATAACGCCAGGGATTCAATTATCAGATAAATGTGACCCTTCAGGCGGTTTTGGTCGGCTACCCGCGAGTGCCGGCAGGGCGTTTGGTAGTCGAGCGATTCCGCAGGCAAAGCCGAGGACCAGCGAGACACCACTCCATCACGCCCGGACCACGTGGCCGCCTATGTTTTGGCAAAGCCGGCGAGCGCCACCCAGAGCGAACAAGTTGGCATGAAAAAGGCAAGGCATAGACCTTCTGGTCATGCCTTGCCTTTTGAATGACAAATTGTCGCTCTGGGTGGCGCGCAGCGTCGAGCATTGCGCGGTTTGGTAAAACCGCGCAAAAAGAAAGCCCGTGCGCTCGATGGATTCGGATGCCCGACAGAGGCTCCTTATGGCTGCTTCCTTCCGGACCTGACCAGATTCGGAACATGTCGTCATCCGAACCCATCGAACGCGCTAGGCGCTCGATATATCTTACCCGCTCCCGCCCGATGGGGCAAGGTAGCTAATTTGGGACGAGGCTTTTTTGACTACTCGGGCAATCGGATCGGCAAGTAGTCAAAATCGCCCCGTTCCAAAAAGACTGGTCTGACGCTGTGCCACGAAAGTGGCCTATCTACTACGTTTAGGCCGCAGGGGTCAACCATAGCCGGCTTTTTCGAAAACCGGCAAGCTCTCTACCTGCGGTTTCATTTTTGCAAATTCCGAGATGGTCGAGGGCGGCCGGTTAAACGTAGTAGATGGCCGCATTTTGTGGCGGACGGTCCGACCCAAGGCACAAGGCGGCCAGCCTCGGATGACCATTCACGAAGTTGCGGTGGAATACGGACTGAATTGGCCCCTTAAAGGCAAAAACACTCCGTATTTCACCGCAACTTATAGAGAGATAGGTTTTAGACACGGCCGAGGTCGTAGGCTTGGGCGGCTGCTTCACCGGCGCAGATGAGGTTGGTTGTGGCCTCTTGCACGCCGAGCGCCTGGTCGAGGGGCATGGGCTTGCGGCAGATCAGAAGCACCAAGTCGATGCCCTGCCCATACACCGCATCCAGGTTGTCGGCACGACCACCTACGACGGCAACAACCGGCTTGCCATAGCGCTTGGCACGGCGGGCCACGCCCACCGGCGCCTTGCCGGCGGCAGACTGCTCATCCATGTTGCCCTCGCCCGTTATGACCAGGTCGACATCGCGCACGTGCTCGTCAAACCCAATCAGATCAAGCACCGTCTCAACGCCCGAACGCAACTCGGCACCAAGCGCCAGCAACGCGGCGCCCAGACCGCCAGCGGCACCGGCGCCGGGCACGCCGAGCACCGAGCCAAACGTCCGCGCGCCCTCGGGCACGCGCAGTAACCCCTGGGCCCGCGCCTCGGCAATCGCCGTATCGAGTAGGCGACCGTAACCGACCATCCAGCCGTCGTACCCGCCCAGCGCTTCGACATCGTCTGTCGGCAGGCCCTTTTGCCCGCCAAACACCGCAAGTGCCCCGCGACGTCCCACGAGCGGATTCTCGACATCGGAAAGCACGACGATGCGTGCGCCGCCCAAAGCCTGCAGCGCTGGCGCCAAATCAACGCTCGCCACCTGCTCAAGGCCCACAAGACCGGGGGCGATATTGCAGCCACACTCATCGACAAGGCGCGCGCCCAGCGCCTGCAGCATACCGGCGCCACCATCGTTGGTGGCGCTGCCGCCCAAGCCAATATAGATAGTCTTTGCCCCGGCACGAACCGCACGGAGCATCAGCTCGCCCACGCCATAGGTCGAAGCCGCAAGCGCCGACGACTCCGTGCAAGGCGAGTACCCGATGCCCGCGGCTTCGGCCATCTCAATAACAGCCGACTCGTGCTCGACATCAACCAGCATCCGAGCAGGCACACGCTCGCCAAAGGGCCCTGCAACCTCGCAGGTCACAATCTCACCGCCGCGCGCGGCAACGGCATCGAGCGTTCCCTCACCACCATCTGCCAGCGGCAACGTGGCCACTTGGGCATCGGGCCATACACGGCGCACGCCTTCGACAACGGCCTCCTCCGCCTGCGCGCTCGACACGCTGCCCTTAAAGGAGTCAATCGCCAGCAGCACACGGCGGGGCCGGCGGCACGCAGGACCAAAGTCAACTGCCGCGCCAGCATCCTCACCGGCACCTGCAAGCGCTGCGGCGTGAGCGGCGTGTGCTTCAAGATCGGCCCCACAACCGCAATCAGCGCCGCCCGCTCCGCGCAGACCGCCAAAATAGCTACTCAGCAGCTCGCGGCATTCATCCGCCAAGACCCCAGCCGTCGCATTAAACCGATGATTCAGGCGCGAATCGGCATTGAGGTCGTATAGCGACCCCAGAGCGCCCGCCTTAGCATCGGCCGCGCCGTACACGCAGCGCCCCACGCGCGCATTAACCATAAGCCCCGCGCACATGCAGCAGGGCTCGAGCGTCACGTAGACCGTACAATCGGAAAGGCGCCAGCGTCCAAGCGACTGAGCGGCGGCGCATAGGGCCGCAAACTCGGCATGCGCCGAAGGATCCTGGTCGAGCTCGCGGCGATTATGCGCCCGCGCGACAATCTCACCCGCGCGCACCACTACGGCACCGATCGGCACCTCGCCCACCGCCGCGGCGGCACGCGCCTCCGACAGCGCCTCACGCATGAACTTCTCATCGATTCCGGTGCTCGTCATCGTTCGCCTCCCCTGTTGCAAATCCAAAACGATGCTATCATTACGACTCACGGAGAGATGGCAGAGCGGTTGAATGCGGCGGTCTTGAAAACCGTTGAGCGCGAGAGCGTTCCGGGGGTTCGAATCCCCCTCTCTCCGCCACTCTTAGTGACTCACCGGCGTCATGGTCCGCTCGAACAGCGCATCGACCACGTCGGCGATTTCGGATCGGCGCTCCAGTACGTGGCCCGATTCCCACCACATGGTAAAGAGCCGAATAATGCCGCCGGCGACAAACTCAGACGTCGTCTCGAGCGATACGGGCGCAAGCGCATCCTCGTCAAGCGCGCTCATCACGCGCCCGCGTATGGAGCGCGCGATGCGGTCGCAAATCATGCTGGTCAGCATGCCCGACATACTGCTCGCCAAAATGTTATCCATGAGCTGCTCATGCGCCAGAATCAGATCCATGGCATCGGCGAACACTTCGTGGCGAAGCGCGCGCACGTCCTCGGCGCCCTCCGAGCCATCCGCATCGGCCCGCTTTTGCGGCAGGCCCGACATGAGTTCATCGATGTAGAAGGCAAAGTAATCGTTTTTGTCGCGGAAGTGCTTGTAGAACGTCGTCCGACGAATCATAGCGCGGTCGCACAGCATGGCAACCGTCACGTCCTCAAACCGATGCTCTTCGAGCAGCTCAGTAAAGGCCTCGAACAGGGCCCGATAGGTTTTCTTGATGCGAAGGTCCATACGTATCGCCCTCCTCAAGGAAAAGACAGCGTTCACTAATCTGTCGCATATCTTACACCTGTATCGCCCACTCCCTGGCGAACGGCCTCACCTTGGTGGAAACATAACGCTTACCGGAAAGTTCGGTATCGCCAAGGGTTGCGGGTATACTAGTAGCGTTACACCAACGGCAGCCGGCGGAAGACGCCGCGGCCATTCGAAACGGAGACACCATGATTCCCGTCATCATCGGTATCGTTGTTGTCGTTGTGATTGTCTGCGCCATCGCCGGCATCTACAACAACATGGTCACCAAGCGCAATCGCATTGATAACGCCTGGCAGAACATCGACACGCAGCTGCAGCGCCGCAACGACCTGATCCCTAACCTAGTCGAGACCGTCAAGGGCTATGCCAAACACGAGCAGGACACGCTTGCCGCCGTGGTCAACGCGCGCAACGCCGCCGTGAGCGCTACCACGCCCGAAGCCAAGATGGAAGCCGACAACGTGCTGACCGGCGCCCTGCGCCAGCTCTTCGCCGTGGCCGAGGCTTACCCCGATCTTAAGGCGAACACCAACTTTACGCAGCTCCAAGCCACGCTCGAAGACACCGAGAACAAGGTAAGCTACGCGCGCCAGAGCTACAACGACTGCGTGCTTAGCTACAACAACGCCATCCAGACGTTCCCTGCCGTTATCTTTGCCGGCATCTTCCAGTTTAAGGAGCGCCAGGGCTTTGAGGCAGCCGAGGCCGCCCGCCAGGCACCGACCGTCAAGTTCTAACAAGTTGGCAACGCATCCTGAATCGGCTATATGCATAAACCGCTCCGTCGAATGCATACTTCGACGGAGCGGTTTCCTTTTTCGCGTAGGTCCCCCTCTAAGCGCCGTGCATTTTTGGGAGTATTCAACATAACCAAGAGCATCGGGTGCCACGACAAAGGCCAAAGACCGCGAAAATCCCTGCAAATCAAGTGCTGTCGGCCCATAACCCCGCCAATTATTCGCGAAAAGCATCGACGAGCACGGATTTTTGCCCGAACATCGGTATGCAGGGGCCTTCGATTGCAGAATACTCGCAAAAATGCACGTCGCCACCGCCCCCACATGGCACGAAGCAAAACAAAAGCGCGGCCTAAAAGGCCGCGCGCCATCTTTTTTCAGATCTATTTTGCCCGTAACGGCAGCGCCGAGGTAACGCAGGCCCGAGGACGCGCCGGAAAGGAAGGTCGCCCTCGGCCCGGACAGCTAAGACAGCTTACGCGACGGTGTAAACCCAGTTGTGCTTATCCTCAACAGCACCAGACTGGATGCCCGTCAGGGTCTCGCGGAGTTTCTTCATCACAGGACCGATCTCGGTGTAGCCAGCCGGGAAGGTCACAGTCTCGTCGGCACCGTAGACCTTGTTGTCGATCTCGCCGACCGGGGAGATAACGGCAGCGGTGCCGCACAGACCGCACTCAACAAAGGTGCCGGCCTTAACCTCGGCCCACTCGACGGGACGCTGGTCGACGGTCATGCCCAGGTCCTGAGCAACCTGAACGAGCGAACGGCGGGTGATGGAGGGAAGAATGGAGTCGGTGTGCGACTGCGGGACAACAAGCGTGCCATCTTCCTTCACGAACAGGATGTTGGCGCCACCGGTCTCCTCGACATAGGTGCGGGACTCGGAGTCGAGATACAGGTTCTCGGCATAGCCCTCGCGGTGAGCCTCCATCGTGGGCTTCAGGGACATGGCGTAGTTGAGGCCGGCCTTGATGTTGCCGGTGCCGTGCGGTGCGGCGCGGTCGTACTCGGAAACGCGCAGCTTGACGGGCTTAAGGCCGCCCTTAAAGTACGGACCGACCGGGGTCACGAGAATGCGGAACGTGTACTCAGGAGCGGGAGCCACGCCGATTACGTCACCGGAGCCGATCATAAACGGACGCACATACAGGGTTGCGCCAGAGCCGAAGGGCGGAACCCATGCGGCATTGGCAGAGACGACCTGCTTGACGGCCTCGACAAACTTGTCCTTGGGGAACGGGGGCATCTCGAGGCGCTGCGCAGAGTTGTACATACGCTCAGCGTTCATGTCGGGACGGAAACAGACGATGCTGCCGTCCTCGGCGGTGTAGGCCTTCAGGCCCTCAAAGACCTCCTGGCAGTAGTGGAAGATACCACCGCACTCGGAGACATGCAGGGTGTGGTCGGTGGTCAGGCCACCCTCGTCCCACTCGCCATCCTTCCAATGAGCCTCGTAGCTGTAATCGGTCTTCATGTAGCCAAAGCCGAGGCTACCCCAATCGATATCCTTCTTCTCGACAGTCATATGTCGCTCCTTACATACACAGTTGCATACTCGCGAACCCGCACGCAAGGACCGAAGCAGGCCGCGTCGCAACGTCGCATACCCGGAGCGTAGAGCCGGGCAGGACACGCGGGCAGCATCAAAGCCGATGGCGCGTCGATTCGCATGCAGGTGATTGTACTCCCCGCACGCCTTGGATAAAACGCTTTTCTTTAACTAAGTAAAGTATTTTCATTTGCCTTCAACACAAAAGGCCCGCCATCGAATCCGATGACGGGCCTTGGAATTAACATCCGAAAACAAGCTCGGACTAGGCGTTCTGTTTGCCCAGCTTTGCCTTAACCAGGCCGACCACGGTCGGGATAATCGACACGGCGACGATGCCGATAATCAGCAGCTCAAAGTGCTCCTGCACAAAGGGGATGCCGCCAAAGAAATAGCCCAGCAGCGTAAAGACCGTCGACCAGGTGATACCGCCCAGCACGTTATAGATGACAAAGTTGCGCCAGTGCATGCCGCCCATACCGGCGATGAAGGGCACAAAGGTGCGGATAAACGGGAAGAAGCGACCCAGGAAGATGGCCAGGTGACCCCACTTGTCCAGGAAGTCCTCGGACTTTTTGATGCGCTCGGGCGTCATGGCCTTGACCTTGCCCGAGGCGATGATCTTTCGGCCAAAGAAATGGCCGATCATAAAGTTGCACTGGTCGCCCAAGATGGCGGCCGTCCATGCGACGGCCAACAGGGCCACGATGTTAAAGCCGCCGTTGTGGGCAAAGAAGCCCGAAGCGAACAGCAGCGAATCGCCGGGAAGGAACGGGAAGAACACCACGCCCGTCTCGATAAAGATAATTAGGAACACGCAGCCGTAGGCCATAAGCGGGCCGGCGGCGATCCAACTGGCGATCGCAGTGCGCGGATCCTTAAGCAGCTCGGCGATAAAATTGATGAAACCCATGAAGTAAAACCTCTCAGTTGTGGGCGCGGACACGTCCAAGTTGACCAGTATACGGTTGCGGCGCGAGGACGGGCCAAACCCCTCAAAAGTCTTACTTCATTACCAGCAAGTTTGCATAACTGACACCTGTCGCCTAAAGCAAAGCAAGATTGCCCTTCCTAATCCCTAGCGAATCGCTATACTTTATTGAATCGCATTGTCGTGGCGCTAAGGGAGGGCGGCCGGTGAGCTTTATCAACACCATTCGCGAGGACATCAAGACCGTCCAGGCGCAGGACCCTGCCGCGCAAAATGGCCTGGTCATCTTCCTGTCCTACCCCGGCCTGCATGCCAAGTGGAATCATGTGCCCGAGCACTGGCTGTGGGAACACGGCCATCGATCGCTTGCCCGCGTGCTCTCGCAGTTAACCCGCCACATCACCGGCGTCGAAATTCATCCCGCCGCGCAGATCGGCAAGCACTTCTTTATCGACCACGCCATGGGCGTCGTTATTGGCGAGACTACCATCGTGGGCGACAACTGCGTGCTCTACCAGGGCGTCACGCTCGGCGGCACCGGCAACGAGACCGGCAAACGCCACCCCACCCTGGGCAACAATGTCACCGTGGGCACGGGCGCCAAGGTGCTTGGCAACATCCACATCGGCAACAACGTCAAGATCGGCGGCAACTCGGTCGTCGTCAAGGACGTGCCCGACAACTGCACCGTCGTGGGCGTGCCCGGGCGCATCATCAAGCGCAACGGCTGCCGCGTGTTCGAGGAGAGCTTCGACGCCAAGCAGCATCGCGAGTACATGCCCGACGATGCCGCCGAGCAGAGCGCCCTCAACCGTCAGGGCATCACCGAAAACGCCCGTCGCGTCAAGGAACTCGAGCAAGAGGTGGCCGAGCTCAAAGCCCTCGTCGCCAAGCTCGTGGACGAGCGCTAGGGCCGCGGGCAACCGCCACAGCATGAACGCCAACACAAAAGGCGCGCCAGGGAATCCGCCCCCGGCGCGCTTTCTTTTCGATGTGACATGCGGGACTGACCCTTTGTCACCTTATGCGAACTGGCTTAGGTAGAGGTCGGCATAAGCGCCCTCGGCAGCCAGCAGCTCCTTGTGCGTACCCTGCTCGATGATATTGCCGTGATCCATGACCAGGATGAGGTCGGCATCGACGATCGTCGACAGACGGTGCGCGATCACAAAGCTCGTGCGCCCGCGCATGAGCGCATCCATAGCACGGCCGATGGCGAGCTCGGTGCGCGTGTCCACGCTCGACGTCGCCTCGTCCAGGATGAGGATCGCCGGGTTGTTGAGCAGCACGCGCGCGATGGTCAGCAGCTGACGTTGGCCCTGGCTGATGCTCTCGGCATCGTTAGCCACACGCGTGTCGTAGCCCTGCGGCATAGTGCGCACAAAGAAGTCGACCCGTGCGGCACGTGCGGCCGCGACAATCTCCTCGCGCGTCGCCTCGGGACAGCCGTAGGCGATGTTCTCGGCAATGGTGCCATCAAATAGCCAAGCGTCCTGCAACACCATGCCAAACTGCTGGCGTAGCTCGCCGCGGTTCATGCGGCTCGTGTCCACGCCGTCGAGGGTAATGCGGCCGCCGTCGATCTCGTAAAAGCGCATGAGCAGGTTGATGAGCGTGGTCTTACCCGCGCCCGTGGTTCCCACCACGGCGATCTTCTGACCCGGCTCGGCGGTAAACGACACGTCTCGCATAAGCGGCTTGTCGGGCGCATAGCCAAAGCGCACATGCTCAAAAGCGACACGGCCTTCCACTTTGCCCGGCAGCTTGGCGGCGGCCACCGGCAACGGATCGGCCTCCATCTCGGGCTCGTCGAGCAGGTCGAACACGCGCTCGGCGCTCGCCAGCGCACTCTGCAGCGAGTTAAAGGTAAACGACAGCTCCGTCATGGGCTCGGACGCCTCGTAGATGAACTGGAGGAACGCCTGGAACACGCCGACGGTCATATGCCCGGCAACCAGCATGCTGCAGCCCACCAGCGCGATCACGATCTGCGCCAAACGGCCGATAAAGCGCACCGCGGGGCCGACGGCGTTAATCATAAAGTCGGCCTTGGTGCTCACGCGCGCCAGCTCCTTCGAAGCCTCGTGTACCTCGGCAGAGCTCTGGCGCTCGCGGTTAAACGCACGGATCACCAGACGGCCCGAGTAGCCCTCCTCGACCGCGCTCGTAATCTTGGACACCCACTCCTGGCGCTCGCCCGTCACATCGTGCGTGCGGCGCGACACGACCTTCGTCACCAGCAGCGAAAGCGCCGTAAAGAACAAAAAGACGAGCGTGAGCGGCACGCTAAACACGAACATCACGCTCACGGCGCCCACCACGGTACCGATCGACACCAGCAACTGCAGCAAGCCGCGTTGCATGCTCTCGGACATCTTGTCCAAGTCGTTGGTCGCACGGCTGACGACCTCGCCGGGACGATGCGCGTCAAAGTAGGCAAGCGGCAGACGGTTGAGCTTTTGTGCGATGCGGTTGCGCAGGCGCAGGTTGAGGCGCTCGGCAACGCTCGACATCAAAAAGCTCTGGAGTGCGTAGAACGAGGCGGCGGCGGTCCAGATCATAAAGTAGATAAAGATGGTCCTGCCGCAGTTCTCCCAGGTAATGCTGAAGGTAGTGTTGTTGGCAAACGCCAGCTTCATGTGCCCCCACAGCTCATCGATCACGCGGGCGCTGTAAGCCGGCGCCGCGGTGTTAAAGATGGCATAGAACACGATACTCGCGAACACGATATAGAAGCGCCAATGGTCGCCGGCGGCCTCGCTCCACAGGCGGCGCACCGTCGCCCAGGTGTCGCGGGGCGTCTCGTCCTCGTCCTCGTCGTCAACGTCGCGCATGCGCTCCGCCTCGGCGCGGGCGCGCTCGTCCTCGGCGCGCTCGTTTTCCTCGTAGAGTGCCTGGCGGCGAGCCTCGCGCTCCGCCGCTGCCTTGGCGTTTTCGTCCAGGTCGGACGTGGCGCCCGTCTCCTCGACTGTTTCTGCAGCCGCGGCGTCATCGGCGATGCCTTGCTTCTTGAGCTCCTCGGTCATGCTACTCACCTCCCTTCATCTGCGATTCCGCGATAGCGCGGTACACCTCACAGGTTTTCATGAGCTCGTCGTGCGTGCCTAGGCCCACGACCTCACCGTCCTTGAGCACCACAATCTGATCGGCATGCAAAATAGTCGAGATGCGCTGGGCGATGATGAGCACCGCGGCATCGCGCGTCTCGTCCTGTAGCGCATGGCGCAGTGCCGCATCGGTCTTAAAGTCCAGGGCCGAAAAGCTATCGTCGAAGATATACAGGTCGGCGTGCTTCATGAGTGCGCGGGCAATCGCCAGGCGCTGGCGCTGACCACCCGAGAAGTTCGTGCCGCCCTGGGCCACCGGCGTATCGAGCCCCTGGGGCTGGTCGAGCACAAAGGTGCTCTGGGCAACCTCCAGCGCATGGAGCATGTCAGCCTCGGTCGCGCCCTCGTTGCCAAAGCGCAGGTTGCTCGCCACCGTACCCGAGAACAGCCATGCCTTCTGCGGCACATAGGCGATACGCCCGCGGATATCGTCTTGCGAAAGGTCGCGCAGATCGATGCCGTTTAGGCGAATGGCGCCCTTCGTGGCATCGTGGAAGCGAAGCAAGAGCTTGGCCACCATTGACTTGCCCGAGCCCGTCGAGCCCACGATCGCGGTCGTCTGTCCGCGGCGGCAGGCAAAACTCAGGTTGTACAGGGTGTCCTCGTCGGCATCGTCAAAGCGAAACGACATGTGGTCGAACACGGCCACCGTGTCGGCCCCATCTGCGGACTCAGGTGTCCCGTCGCCCAGCGTAGCCTTACCGTCCACGATGCTCGGCTCGATTTCGAGCACCTGCTGTGCACGGCTGAGGCACGCCGCGGCGCGCGGAAGCGTCAGCACCACCATCTGCGCCATCATCACAAAGAACAGGATCAGGATCGCGTACTCCAGCACGGCCGAGATGCTGCCGATTTGCATGGCATGGACGCCCACGCGGTTGCCGCCCACCCACAGCACCGCCACCTCGGCGATATTCATCAAAAAGAAGCTGGAGCTATCGAGACCCACAAACAGGTGGTTGACCTTGATGGCATTGGCTGCATAATCGCTAAACACCTCGTCCAGGCGCTGCTCCTCGTGGCGCTCCTTGTTAAATGCGCGGATGACGCGCACGCCCACGATGTTCTCGCGCAGCACCACGTTCATGCGGTCGATAAAGCTCTGCAGGCGCATAAAGATCGGCGCGGCGTTGGCAACGGTAAAGACCGCCGCCACCAGCACGATCGCAACGACCACGCCCAGCAGCGTACCCATGGCAGGATCGATAAACCAGGCAAAGATGATGCCCGCCACGGCCAAGAACGGTACCGGTAACACCAGCTGAATCGTCTGCAGGATCGCTTGCTGGATCACGTTGATGTCGTTGAGCGAGCGCGTGATCATCGAACCCGTACCAAAGCGCTCAAAGTCGCTGGCGGACAGCTCGAGCGACTTATCGTAGACGGCGTTGCGAATGTCGCAGGCCACATTGGCCGCCAGACGGGCCGAAAGATAGCAGCCCAGCACCGCGCCGCCACTGGCCATGCCGGTCGCGATGAGCATATACACGCCGTTGCGCAAGATGTAGTCGATATCACCCGTCGTGATACCAGTATTGACCATATTCGCCAACATTGTAGGCACCAGCAGCGTGCCGACGTTATCTATCAGCAGTACAAACAGCGTCACCGCAATCAGCCCGCGATACGGCCTCATAAATCTCATTAAGAGTCGCATGTCTCCCCTTCGCCCTTATCGTCAGCCTCGTTCTCGGCGGCCACTTGCCGTTTAAATGCCTCGCACTCTTCGTTAAGAACATGGGAGAACTTACCGACCAAGCGCATGATCTCGCGCTGTTCCCACGGCTCGAGCGCCTCGATTGCTCCGCTGGTATATAACAGGCTCTCCGTCAAGGTCGTCTTACCTGCGTCTACATGAGCAAGAATGCCAATATTGATGATTTTCATATGATTGTCCTCCATACAAGGCCCAGAAGGGCGCAAAAATCCCCAGCGACAAATACTTTTACCGCTGGGGATGATAGGTAGGACACACATGAAAACTGCGGCCAAGGCTGGCCGTTGTCTATCACGATATGAAATGAAAAGGCAAAAGTATTCTTAAATTGGGTACAAAAACCAAGCCCTCTCCTTGAGGACGTTTGTCTTTGTTCCCATTATCAAATTTTATTTAAGAATACCTTGCCGCATATTGATAAACTCCTTTGCTTTGATTTTTATAGTATAGCATATCAAATTCCCAAAAGCAACCCTGTTAAGATAAATTTTTTCTGTCACTGCACCTCCATATCTCTCCCTTGATTCTCATTTTCATTGCAACAGCCTCAGGACTCATTTTTTATAGTATAGCATATCAAATTCCCAAAAGCAACCCTGCGACGTGCCTCACGTTTTTTGAGCGCGAAATGCCCTTGATTCTCATTTTCATTGCAACAGCCTCAGGACTCAGCGCAACGCG
>NZ_QRJO01000016.1:0-1596 GCF_003471585.1 Collinsella sp. AM18-10 | reverse complement strand
AGCCTCAGGACTCAGCGCAACGCGTTGCGCTGAGTCCTGAGGCGCGAATCCGGGTAGGCAACCCCAGAGGGGCCGGAATCCCCCGGCCCGCGATGGAGGGAGGCCGGCATGTCCAGACCCAAGCCGTCCGGAAGGTCGTACGGGAGGCTCACGAGGCACGAGAGGAACACGGTCGAGAGGATGCTCGACCGCAACCGCAGCGCTCGCGAGATCGCCGCGGAGCTCGGCAGGTCGCCCTCGACCGTGACCAGGGAGGTTGCGGCGCACCGCTACGTCACCGCGCCGCGCTCGCGCTACGGCGAGCCCGCGCCCGCGGACCTCTCGGGGGCCTGCCCCAGGCTCTCCGCGTGGCCGAGGTGCTGCAACGGCTGCTCGCACAGGAGGGGCTACGGCTGCTCGAGGAGGCCCAGGGTGTTCTACAGCGCCAGGAGGGCGCAGGAGGCGGCCGACGCCGAGCTCTCGGCGAGCAGGTCCGGGATCGACGAGACCGAGGAGGGCGCCGCCGCCAAGCTCGCGGCCATCAGGGACGGGCTCGCGCGCGGGCTCTCCCCGCAGCAGATAGCGGCGACGACCCCCGGGCTCAGCGCCTCCACCGTCTACAGGTGGGTGGACGCCGGCTACGACGGCATGACGAACATGGAGCTCAGGCGCAAGGTCGGCTACAGGCCGAGGTCGCGCCGGGCCCCGAAGAGGGCGACGTCCCACTCGTCGCGCAGGTCGCACGCGTCGTTCCTCGCGCTCGGCGAGGACGCCTGCGCCGCGGCCTGGGAGATGGACACCGTCGAGGGCTCCAGGGGCGACTCCGCCAGGCTCCTCACGCTCCTGCACCGCCCGAGCCGCTTCCAGCTGGCCCTGCCGCTGCCGGACGGCACGTGCGCCTCGGTCCTGGCGGCGCTCTCCTCCCTGCGCGGGGTCCTCGGCGAGGACGGCGCGAGGCGCGCCTTCGGCGCCGTGCTCACCGACAACGGGAGCGAGTTCGCCGACGAGGGCGCCATCGCGGCGCTGATCGGCGAGCGGGACGGCGAGACCAGGCTCTTCTACTGCGACCCCCGGCAGAGCCAGCAGAAGGGCGCGTGCGAGAAGAACCACGTGGAGATCAGGAAGCTGCTGCCCAAGGGCGCCGGGGCCAGGTTCGACCGGCTGACGGCGGCGGACTGCGCGCTGCTCATGTCGCAGGTGAACTCCGAGCCGAGGGGGGCGCTCGGGTTCCTGACGCCGGCGCGCGTGCTGCGGATGGCCCTCGGGGAGGACGCCTCCGCCCTCATGGACGCGCTCGGGATAGAGGAGCTGGCGCCCGGCGAGCTCGACCTCACGCCCGGCTGCATCGACAGGGCCAGGGCCGCGAGGGGCGAGGGGCCGCTGGCGGGATAGGCGGCGGGCCGGGACATGGGCCGGAAGGCCCGTTGCGCTGAGTCCGGAACGGCTGCGCGGCGGGCTGGCGGAGCATGCGGCGGCGGCATGGGGGCACCGGCCTCCATAGCCTCTCCACCTGCGGAAACGGTGCGACGGCCAGGTGCCGGGAGCTATTCCCGCGTTGCGCTAGCTGCGGAAACGCGGGGCCCGTTCAGGCTGTTGCGTTGAGATTGAAAATCAACC
>NZ_QRJO01000015.1 GCF_003471585.1 Collinsella sp. AM18-10 | reverse complement strand
CGGTTTAGAGTCTACTAGATTGGGGGGACGCGAGCCAAGCCATGGTGCGCCGAACGGTTAGCCACAAGGTCACCTTCGGCGCCAATGGCCTCATTCGTATAACCATTGAGTTCCAGATGACCGGCATCGATCCACACCCAGCCAACGCCCGAAACGCCTGGCTCGCAGCACGCAACGTTGCCTATAAGCATGCTCTCCGTGTCCGCGGTAAAAGAAAGCCCGCCTAGCAAAACGCACGGACAGGCCATAGCAACAGGCAATTCGGCGCAAATCGTTTGAGCAGGCGGCGCGCGGAAGGAGCGTATAGGGCGGTTTTCTGTTGGCTGTCAGCCGCGATATCCTCATGGAAACCTAATTGTCGCCGGAATCAAAGTCCCAGGCGCGGGCTCGATATCCTCTCGGATATCTAATCGTCTTGGACTTTTACCTGCCCAAACACAGTACAGCTTTTACGTGCTGTCACACGGAGCAAGGCTCAAAAAGTGTTATCTACAACTCAAGCCTCTAAAGCAGGCTACGCACGGGCCTGAAGGAAATTGAGGTCTAAATAGGACCCTTATCAGTCTTGCTGCGCATCAGGTTCACAAAACTGACAGCAGATTTGCTGGCCTTATATAGCTGATCATCAGATTTCTGAAGGTCATTCTCGCTTAATGAATCAAATTCAAGAACTTCTTGCCCGGCGTATATCAGCCAGCCGTTCTGCGCGAGAGATTCTTTCTCGACATCATTGAGATGTATGTCACCACGTAAATCTAAGGAGCAAAGCGCCTGCAAATCAGTAGAAGGAGTATTTGCAACCAAACCAGCAAGCCTCAAATACTCGTTGTATCCTATGCTTTCCTCAATGAAGGCCGAGAATAGCTTACTTAGATAATCCACCTTTCGTCTGTCTTCAACTTTATTGATCAAATTCAAGGTAGTTTCAAAATTCTCGATCAACTTCTTCTCGTTCTTAGCAAAGAACGAACGACGCTGTTCGTCATCGACGGAATCCAGTCCGACAAGGAAGCGTTCAACCTTATTAAAAAAGAGCTGATCAGGGATTGAAGCCACCGCTTTGACGGCCTTAAAGAATGAAATGCCGTCCAACGTTTCATCAAACACGATGCTTACTGCATCCATCGGCAGCCCCAATGAATCTCCGATACTTTTACAGTTTTCCAAAATAGTCACGATATTTGAAACAATAGATTCCATATCATAATGCGCTCGACTCAACTCATCCATACGCCACTCCCATAAGTCCACAACTTTATATCATTAGAATTCACTAAAGATATGGTTTATTAAAAACCATCCATCAGGGAGAGCCACCAGCTTTGAGGCGCTACAACCCTATGAATTAAATTCAAACAGATATAACACCACCAAAAACCAATAACGAGGCTAAACCTTCCACCGCCCTCGCGGCTCTTGAGCGTACTATGCCGGATCTTGGGATTGCTTCGCGCCGAAGCGAGAAGTACTCGCTCTCGGAGGATAGGTTTGCCCCAAGCCACGGATCGCCCGTCAAGAAGAACTCCGGCCAGCGGGAAGAGATGCCGGGCGGCAGGCGGAGCATGGCCACCGGACCTATCGAAACACATCTCCACCGTTCCTTCAACTGGGAAAATGCCGCCCCCGGGAGCCCGAATGGGACCTCGGGGGCGTTCGGCTAGCTGCGGGAACGGACTATTCGCTTAATGTGTTCGGCTGAGTTCGGAAATCAATCTCTTGAAGATAAGCAGTGGATTAAAGTATTCAACAAGAAATCCCGCATTACATTCAGCCCACAGCAAAAGACAGATCGCTAATACTCCGCTACGCCTTCGAACTCATATAAAAACCTCATATGATCGACGTCGAATCTAAGTGATAGCATATCTATAGATTTGCGCACATCAGAACACAGGCAAACGAATTTAAAAAACGATTCAGTTAATTCGCTTTCAAACTCTTTGTCGCAAATACGTTTTCCAAGCTCAATAGCTTGGCTCAATTTAGTAGCCACAAGGTGGTTAGAAATAAAACCAAGCATGTTATTAGCCTTCTTAAGGCTATCAAGAGCAGGCAAAACATATTGTATTGCGAAATCTAATGTGATGGTATCCTCCTCAATAAAATTTGGAAGTTGATACGCTAAATCACATGTATCTATATAATATTTAAGCCATGACTCTTTCATTTTTGGAAACCGAGAGATATGGATTAACCGACTTTCAGCAGAGGTATCGCCCAATCTATTGGAAGCTGGAATCAAAATAGTATTTGACCCTTGCTTTCGCCAAGACGAATTATCAAAATTCAAACGAACACGAATATACTCTTGCAACCAAACAAAATAGCACGCTCCATCATCCGCCAAAGAGCACCTGATTAAAAGAAAGGGTATTGCAAACATTTCAGCGTATAAAAGCGTCTTCGTATCAATGGAAAATGGAATTTCAGGTTTATCTTCGAGAGGTTTATCTGTTCCCTTCACCTGAATTGCCATTAATTCACCAGTAGCGAATCCGTTTTCAAAGCGCTCAAAAATTTTATCGATTCCAAAATCACGTTCTGTTAAGTCTCGAACAACCCAGCTTTCAGAAGGCATAAGGGAGGTGACGAAAGAGCATGCCGCTGTTTCAATTATGTGGCTACTTGGACGTTTCGGAGGATATGCCATATGAATCATCTCCATCAGTCTTAACGCAAAGGCACCTAATAACGACAAAATAAAGATAATAGCCAACATAATTAGACTGCGTGTCAGTTGATATCAAATAAGCGGTTAAGGACACAATAACCCATAAAACAAGAAGCACTCGCTGTGTCCAGGGGCATGGATCATCTCCTTCATCCTTCCTGCTCGAGCACGCCAGAGTAACCACGCGGTAAAACCATTGGCCAAGAGCAGCGCCCCCAATCCCCGGGGAGCGACCCGCTTGATTAAACTGCTCAGTATTACGTGCTCACGGGCTCACCAAGAACCAAGTAATAATCCCAATTTGATAAGAAAATCTTAGATAAACAACTCCCATTAACGTAAATTACATCAAATTATCTTTCGAAATGTCCCAGTAGATATAGCAATCGCCAACTCAGGAGTCCACTAGTACACGATTCAGCTGACAAACAAATGACTATACGGCACTATTAACGGATAACTATCACTGTTCATCTACAGGAATATCCAGTTTATTCGCCGCGAAAATGCAACGCTCTCTATCCTCTTGAGTCATCCTGCTCCCAAGAATAACTCGCAACGGCTTGCATGGGCGTTGTACATAATTCATCTCAAGCTCATCTGGCTCTGGTACAAGACAGCCACGAAATTCGTTCTCCCACTCAAACGCACTGCCCTTTCTGTAAATTGCCCGCAGATCACTAAGCATGTCGTCGCTGCCCACATTAAGACCAAGCATCCTAGCAGCAGTCCAAGCAATTTCGGGGTCGCAATTAAATGGTTTGTCATCATATAAAATTGGCAATATCTCAGTACGCATTCCGTTAGCAATATTGCAATTGCAAATAGCTTCTCTGTCGTAAGCAAGAACGAAACCCGCTTGGTTTTCGGAATAAACATTCCACATATTTGAATCGCTAGGATTGTCTGTTAGGCACAAAATGCGGCAACAATTTCGGCAGTTATTCTGATGAACTGGAGCAATAAATCCTCCAACAAATAAACGCAAGTTTTTAACAGCCGAGCGAAAAAGGCTAACTCTCCCCTCATCGGATAGCATCTCGAACTCATCAATTCTTACTCGATTTAAAGGAACCCCCAGAGCCCCTAAAACAAACGCAAGTCGTCTAAAATCAATTTGATTAATTATCTCTAACGCTTGTTCATCATCATTGAGATAACTTTCGATTTCATCTATACCATTCCAGTTATAGATCGGCACCGAGTCGCGCTGATCGCTGAAAACCCTTGGATGAGAAAATGTAACAGTTGCGTTTTCTAGGTCGGCAAAAGCGTATTCAGTTGGAGGACGATAGCGGTAAAGCATTCGTGGGACGAGAAAAGTCGATAGAGCTTCCAGCTCCTTCCCTGCGGAAACAATGGAAACGTCATCGTTTTGCTTGGCAACGAGATTAGCCAGCGTCTCCCGATATGTTTCTTTCTGCGTCAAGCTTAGCACCATGCAATATCGCTTCCCAATCTAGCTAAATTAGATGCAGTTGATTTTATCCAGTGCAAAAAACTGAATGCGCACACGAAGCAGAAGTCATGTCTATAAACTACCAAAAAATGATTCCGATTGGAACGTACCGGAAATCATAAAAGCTGCCAACAATATCTTTAATAGTCTGAGATGACCAGAGATGAAAACATATAGCTATCAAGCAATCTTATCCTCCAATAAAGACGCCAGCTATGACATCGAATTCCCCTCTCTGTCAGGTGATTTATCAATGACGGAGCGCCGCAGATACTGCAGAAGCAGTCGAGTATGCAGAAAAGATTTATATGTGCGTGTCAATTAAAAAAGTCTCTGTTAAAGAAAGTTAATCCAACGATATTGCCGCCCCTTCCAGTAACCCCAGTACAGCCGCAAGGTGCCCCTAGGTCATCTCGCACATTCTAGTGGGTTCCGTCCGAAACTGAACCTCGAACGCGTCGCACCTATGACTGTCGGCGTGCCTTGTCAGCCCGGTCAACGAGAACCATATGAGGAAGCGGTCAAGCATGCGCGAGCTCACCGCGCAGAACGGATTCCGATTCAGGCACACTCGCCTACACGGACTCCCCGCCCGAGCCAACAACGGCATCGACCGGATAAACTACAAGGTCAGGCAAAGGGTGAGGTTCGTCAGCACCTTCATCGATGGAAACTCGGTCCCATGCTCGTCACAGCAAGGTTCGTGCGCACCGTTGAGCACGAGCGGATAAAGAGGAGGTATCTGGAAATGACAAAGTCGGAAGAGATCGACGAACTGAAGACAAGAATAAGGGCTAGGGCATCGGACAGAGCGAGACTGGCTCAATCAATTATCGAAAGAATCTTGGCGGCACCTACAACCACTCGGAGAATTTAAGCATTTAAAAAATCACATTAATTTGAGCAAATGCAGTCATCAGGTCAGAAAAGTAACGCAGTAGCAATGCAAGCGCTGAATATGCAAGGAGCGAATCAAAATTGAAAGATAAAAACACCACAATCCCCTTTGGAGCCGATGAAATTATGTACTCATTCCTCAAATCAAACGGTGCTCCCTTAACAGATAGCGAATTGAAAAGGATAAAACATACTGAATCACTGAAGGATTTAATGGCCCTTGGCTATATTCGACATGAGCACTCAAACGTTTTCCTGACATTGCAAGGCAGAATGGCTCTTCGACAATTTGACGAAGAACATAAGAGTGAATCTAACAAAGAATCCGCAAACGTTTTCAGTATTATCATTAGTGTGCTGGCAATTTTAGTATCTATGCTAAACACAGTTGCGGGATTAGTTAAAAACGACGCAACCGTCAATTATGCCTCAATCAATTTATTCACTAATATGCTTAGCGCACTTGAAGTACTGCTAATCGGATTTTTTGTCTCTAAAAATATATTGCCCTCGGTAAAGTACTTTAGATTCCACCCTGTAGCTCGAGTCTTATTTGGAACGATGGCAGCGGTACTATTATATTTTATTGTTCAACGCTTTGGATAGCAGATGGTACCCCATCCACCCTAAGCTGCGAAAGGCTTTCACGGACCTCAGCACATGGTACATCGCTTTTAGTGGTCGGGTCCAACCTCTCGTGGACCCTGTTGACCCGCAAAAGGCGAACGTACCAGTCGAGGTAGGCCTGCAGTTTCTTAGGAAACATACTCGTGAGGCACCATGGGAAGTGTCTTTGCCACGAGCAGAGAGCTGCTGCCCGAGGGCGGCGGCGATCCTCGAGGAGGCCGAGCCGGACGCGCTGGCCTACCTCGACTTCCCGCCAACCCACTGGAAGCGCCTGCGCACCAACAATGTCCAGGAGCGGACCAACCGAGAGATAAAGCGCAGGTCGCGCGTCGTGCAGGTGTTCCCGTCAACGGGCTCGCTGGTGCGGCTCGCGGGCGCGGTCATGTGCGAGCAGGACGAGATATGGCAGGAGTCCAGATACTTCTCGGAGGCAAAGATGAGGGAGCTCTACGACGAGGGCCGCACGCGTGGAATCGACGGGACGGTCGACTGGGAGCGGCTGGAGGCGGAGGCCAGGAAGATGATCGAATCCGGCCTCGAGCTTGCGGACAGGATCGAGGCGGCATAGGATATCAACCGTGTTCCAGGTTCCCGGACGCCGGGCCGACTCGTTTCGGATCGGGCGCTGCACCAACTTTCTCGACACTACCCTCGAAAAGATTGACTACGAAGGTCACCTGTCTCAAATTGACGGCGAAGATCATCTGACATTAGCGGCGCACCTTCTCAGAAGATCATGCCAAGCGTTTGCGTTAAAAACCAAAGAGATTCTCGGATACAAGGCATTAATTAACAAAGGATACAACGGAAAGGGTCACTATGTATTTTGCCAAGCTGACTTGGAAGGTAAAATTGCGTTAATTGATGCCCGAGGAGTAACGACAAGTTACGATAAATTCATACCCAAGCGCCCACCCGGAACTTTGTTTGATGACAATCCCTCCGGGCGGGCGTTCGTACGTGCGCCGAAACGCCCGGGATACGGCGCACGGCACGCTAGCCAAGGATGGCGGGGTCGAGAGTGAGGCGCACGGGGCAAACGTCAACGACCCAGTCCGCCTGGAGCGGATGGAGATAGTGAACGACCTGTGCTCGAGGCTGAAGCGCTGCCTTTGGCGCTACTCGGGAATGTCGCCGCGGAACACCCAGGCGCATCCCGACTGGCGCGTTGGCCTCTTCCGGGTCCAACAGGCGTGCGGTAGATGGGACCCGACCGCAAGGGTCGTACGCCATATCCCGATGGCCGACGCGACCTACCACAGCTTGGGGCAGGTGCTACATCACCCGTTATCTAAACTGCACAATCTGATCCTAAATGTCCTCTCTTGATTCCATTGCGCCTCGCCAAGCCGGTAGGAGCGTTCTAGAAAATTCACTTTCTGTTAGCGTCAAGACGTCCTTCACGCAAAATCCTTTTAATTTGTCCGAAAGCCCAAAGCGTGCCTTTTTCCTAATCGAGTCGGAAATCAGCTTTGACGCCGACTGATTCGTCGGCTCATTCTTGTTTCCGTTGTACACCAAAACAAAAACGCAGTGCTCGCGAAACCAACTTGTTCTCTTTCCCCATAAATCCGAACAGATCAAAACGCTGTCCTTGCATTTCTCAACGAGAGCGTCCCTCTGGCCAAGATTGATGCCGAGCTCTTCATCAAGCTTTGAATTAAGCCTCTTTCCCAGCCCCTTCGTCAGACTACCGTTTTTGAATTCAATTAGATATAACGTTTCCCGGTCACAATATAGTGCATCAGCAGAGCGCGGAAGATCCATTCGCCTATTAACTCTTTTGCAGTAGCTCTCGGTAACGGAGTCAAAATTAACAATAGAGAAGTCGTCATCAACTAGGGAAGACTCCCCATCTTTAGATGTTTTGGATACTGAGGACATGCAGTCCTTTAGAATACAGGTTCTGCAACGGACACACTCATCACCGTCATCATGCACCTCGGGAGTCTTCGGATGCGGGCAGGAAATGCACAAGTCGCTACTCAAGACCGCACTCCTCCCTCTCAAGAATATCAAAAGGAGCTGCTAACTTCTCATAGGCCACTTCCGTTGAGCGGGTTATGTCGGTCAAACGAGAGCGTCCATCGGCGCAGGTTTCCGCAAGATAGTATGAGCACAATCCATCAATTCCGTACTTTTTAGAATACACTTCGATCGCATTCAAGAAATATGGACTATGGGTACTCATCAAGACATGCATTCCGAGCTCCTTCTGGAGCAGCACGATTATCTCGGCAAAGGCAAGCTGCCATGCGGGATGAAGATGAATCTCAGGCTCATCGAGGATAATGGTTCCTCCGGCTTCAAGCGCCCCAGACTTCAAGAGCACCTTCATGATAGCGAACGTCTTCAAGCCGGCAGAAAGGTTGCCTGGCTCTAGCCCTCGAACAAAACCCCCTTCAAGATATATAAGGTGATCGCGACTGCCGCTCTTCTCGAAATGACCCGGACATAAGGAGACGACTTTCTCCATAAGGACGTTCAGGTGCCGTTCCATTGCAATTTCGTCGAATAGCGAGGACTCTTTGTCATCGTTGCGGATGGTAGACCTAATCAGGTCTTGGCGAAGCTCCTCCTGATGCCCAAGTAGAGTTCTGGAACGAAAAGCGGAGCCGTAGGGGCCCGCGAGCGAGTCAATCAGGAACGGATCGTCTAGATAATGCGCCCTGAATCGCAAGGTTCTTCTGTCGCACACCTCCGTTACCTCATCACCTGCGATTGAGAAAAGCGTAGAAGAGCCCTTTATCTGGAGCTCGACTCTTCCGGATTCATCGTCGAAAACAGAATTTATCTGGCCGTTGAACTCGCTTCGGAATCTGTTTGTCGCAATTGCACGGAACGCTTCGTCATCGGAAATATCCATGATCTCGATAATTTGATCTGCGACTCCTGCCACACCATTCGTGAAATCGGATTCAATTTCACGAGAGATTTCCTTCCCGTAATAGTCCTTTATCTCATCAATTAGTTCATCTCTCGTGTACTTACCCGAAAAAACCCTATCGATAAAATCGGATATTCTTCCAGCACTTCGCCTGTGGCGAGGCGTGGAACCGAAAGGACCGCCTATATAAGCCTTTCTGAGAGCACGCTCAACGCTATAGCGCCTCATGCAATCGATTTTATTTTCAGAATCGGACATACTGTTGAACGCCGCATAGAGAGCTTTCCCGACCGTGCTTTTTCCCGTTCCGTTCTCTCCTGCGACTACGGCAATACCATCAATTTCAACATCAGCCTCAGCAACTCTACCGATGTTTTTCACATTGATTTTCATTGCATGTCACCAGCTCTCAACTTGATATATACAGTGCTTAGATTATCGCACAGAGAAATTGGCTTCTAAGGGACGCCCCTAATGAGGAGTGCACAAAAGATGCCATTTAATTATGCAAAGAAAGGTAGGGCACTTCTAAAACCTGCGGCTACCAAAAACTGCCTTGACGCTAGGATTTTCAATGTTAATCAAACTGTTCCCAATTGCACAAACAAGATCATCTATCTCATCCTTTGAGAAGCAGTCAATAGCTTCCATTTGCTTCAGCTGCTCATAAATGCTGTCAAGAAATTCCTTCTTCGTTAGGCTTTTGTCGAAATACAGATCTTTATTCTCTTCTCGTACTACTGGATTTTCAGAGTTTCTAATAAAATAGAAACAGTTACGAATATTGTTCCCGTGAAGAAACACGTCGATAAAATCGGCGTCTGACATGTTATTTAATGGCCCTGGATCACGCACGTAGAGAAACGACACCGCCTCTCCAGCAACAAATCTATCATAGGATTCACAATATTCACCGCGAAATAAACCGGGCCGCATGGTCAAGTTATGAATGCACGGCTTTATTTTGTTAATAAGCTCTTTTCTGAAATCATCAGATGAATTATTCATGGGCACCCCCTCAGTCCTTCTCCTATTAACGCTTTAATTAGCATCAGCAACCAGCGCTATTAAACAAGTACATAAATAAGACCGCAGAAGCCATTGCTAGAAACACGCTCGCCAATGAACCCAGCAAATAAACCTCAGCGAAATCCTTGTCACTTTCCAGCTGTTTAAAGCGCGCGATACTTTTTGCAGTAAAAATAAATGCAATAGCCGAATATTGGTTCAGCAGAGAAAGCGCCGCGACAATCAGTCTTTCAAATATTCCAATCCACTTGCCTGAATGTGCATTTGATGTGCACGCCGACTGCTCCGTACCAGGGTTTCGGAGAAATTGGAGGACCTTGGCAATAGCGATGCTGCAGGGGCGTCCGCAAAAGCACAATGTCGAAACCCAAGAGAGCTCAGCTCCACGGGTGCCCAAGAGATTCGAAGCAATTGGCCGCATGACCCAGAGGTGACAACATAGAACGCTCAACATAAACAAAAGTACAATATGCAGCATCTGATCGATCAAAAAACTACCAACCGGTGAGAGATCAAGCCCTGCAATCTTTCTTCTCAGGCTGCCATCGATAAACCAGTGTGAAAGAGCAAATACTGTAAAGGACGCAGCCGTGGCGGCTACACTCGCCTCAAACAGAAGAGCTACTGTTGCTGCGGCGCCGGCCGCGTAAATTAAACAGTGCAGACCAAGGGCAATTCTATTGCTTTCCTTCTTATCTGCCATCTTATTCGTCTGAAAATAAAAATCGAACAGCATGTGGAATAGAAGGAAACACCCGAACACCCTCATGACAGCTCCATTTCATTAAGGAAATGAACGGCGAAAGCAGCCAGCTCTCTTTCTCTTACAACGTTCGCGAGCCTAAGGCTTTTCTCGAGCCCCTGCCTCGTCTTCCCCATCGCAACACCCATTTGTCCCGCAAGCCCTACATGACTAGCCCTGATGCTATCTACGTTGAGGTTGAGAGAGCTGCCCAACGCCACTGGCGCGCAATCGCTCGGATTGCTTTTAGCGCCGTACTTTTTGCCTATACGCGCCTCGATTAGCTCAGCATACCTTTTGCTCAAAGTCGCGTCTCTGTCATCATGCAGCATAAGCGGTCGCAGTAATTCAACAACCTCACAGTAATTACGCTGCGACTCGTTTCTGCGATCAATTATTTCTAGACAACCCGCCGCGCACAGTTCCTTCTCGCGCGAAACGCCCGAAACATCAATGATCTTTAAATCGCTGTACTTATCCTTTTCAGACTCAGCAATTGCTCTACGCGCACGATGGTATGCTGACCCGTCTTGTTCCGTCGACAATGCGGACTGCATCCGAGTTTTCCATTCTCCCACTCCAATACCGCCCCTAAGATCAACCGTCTGGACGAGTATCTTAATAAACCTGTATGCCAAGAATGCGCCAGCCATACTACGGAAAAGGCCCTGCAATTCATCGCCCGCACTAAACATTAGCGGCATTTCGAGCTCAGTTTTGAACAGCTCGTTTGTGCATTCCATTGCGTTTGCAAGATCCTCCTGCGCGCTTTGCCTTCTACTGTCCGAAAGACATCTCGAATGCCTCATGTCGACCATGAGAGCCGAATAGCTATTGTTCATCAGGCTTCCTTTCCTCATGGCGATTATAGCAACTAATTTAGTTGCTTTCGTTCGTTTGCAACGGTTTTAGTTTCTTCAGAGCATATGCAACCAAAATCGTTGCTTTGCAATAGGGTATAATTCTTCCAAATCGCCTAGAGAAAGTGTTTAAATGCTGACCGTAATCGTGCCTACTTACAATGCCGAGCCGTATCTTTCTCAGGCTATAGGCAGCCTATTAAACGAAAAAAATATCGAACTGGAAATCCTCGCCATCAACGACGGATCCACCGACAACTCGCTCGCCATTATGCAAGATTTCGCTGCGCGCGACTCACGCATTCGAGTGATCAATAAGGCAAACCAGGGTTACGGCGCAACCTGCAATCTGGGCATTCGCGAGGCAAAGGGAGACTGGATCGCCATCCTCGAGCCCGATGACTGGATCGAGTCCGGAATGTACTCCGACATGTTTGCCTTTGCCAAGCGCGAATTTGGCGGTCCGAACAAGCTCGATATTATTGAGACCCCCTATTGGATCATTCGCAACCCCGATACCCCCCAAGAGGTCAAGCTACATTGCGCATATCGCGGTCGCATTAAACCGCCTCGGCAACCGTTCACCATTCACGACGCTCCACACCTGCTGGCCCACCATCCGTCCATTTGGTCGGCAATCTATCGTCGCGACTTCCTGATGCAAAACAATATCTGGTTTAAGGAAATCCCCGGTGCGGGCTGGGCCGACAATCCATTCCTTGTCGAAACGCTCTGCCAGGCAAAGGCGATCGCTTACTGGCCCAAGCCGTATTACTGCTACCGCGAGGAAACACCCGAAAAGGCAGCCGCTCTGGCCAAGCGTGACCCTTTGATGCCGTTTAATCGTTGGAACGACATGGTCGATGTTCTTGAGAGGCTTAACGTCACCGACTCCGCCGTCTGGACACCGCAAATCACACGCGGCTTCACCTATATGGGCATCATGATTGAGCACACCGGAATTGAAGGGCACCCCGAAATCAAGCGGGCTATCCACAGGATGTTCGAACGCATGCCGCAAGAGCTAGTATTTGCCAATCCTCGCGTTACCCCTGCGGCCAAAAAGCTCTATGCCGAGTATATGGGCATTGCCAATCCTAAAATCAGCTACTGCGCATACGCCAAGGACCTCGTGGGAGAGGGCTTGTATAACGTATGGAACAAGGGGCCCAAGCAAACTCTAAAAATGATCACATCGCACTTTGGTTCGTACAACGCACGCGCTGGAAAATAGTCTGATGGGCAGCAAAGCAAGCAGAAATACCTCCATCGAGGCGCTGCGCTTGGTCGCGGTCGCCGGGATTGCGATATTCCACACGTTTCAATGGACCTTCCAAGCCGTCTGCACCGGCGTGCCGGAATACGCATCGCTTGCGGCTTTCCCCTATTCGGGACTACTGGGATTCATTAACCTGCTGGGCTGTTGGGCCAACGAGATCTTTTTTATGATCTCGGGGTACTTCCTTATTCCCTCGGCGGTACGCGCCCTCCAAAACGGTTCGTCCGCGCGGGGCCTCACGCTCAAATCACTTGAGCGCCTCAAGAAGATCGTCTTGCCCACGCTCTTTTATTGCGCAGCTTGTCTGTTTGTCTCGATGTACGTCTATCCCCTGCCCGAAATCTCACTACACGAGATCGGCTGGCTCACGTTAGGCATCGAGTTTATCTGGGTCTACGCCGCCTCCGTATTGCTCGTCCCAATGATTGCGCTGATACGACAGCGAATCGGCAGCAAAAGGGCCCCGTTTGTCGTAGCACTTCTCGTGCTCGCAACATTTGGAATCAACTGCTACATCGCAGCGACGGCAAACGAACCGGCCGGTATCGTTTTGTGGCGCAAGCTCATGAGCGCCGTTACCTACCTGGTCGCGTTTATTGCAGCTGGAGAAATGCGCTTTGTCCTCGATTGCCACGGCAACGCATCCGGCGCTCAAAAATCCGAGATCGCGCTAATCGGACTCGTTGCCGCCACCATCGCGCTCGAGCTTCTGCTATCGGCAAATAGCCAGTACGACGCGCTCTGGAAGCTCTCCTACAAGTCCTCTTCCGTCATATCCTTTATCTTGGCCGCCGCATCCGTTGCCGCCGCAGCGCTCCATCAGCCGCGCCACGAAGTCCCAGCTGCAGACAAGACAATCATGTCCCTCGCCGCAGGAACGCTCGCTTTCTACGCCGTACAGTCGTTTACCTGCAACGTCTGGCGACCCATCTTTGACAAAGCAATCTACACCATGGCAGCAGGCATCCAAACGGGAGATCCACATCCAGCCGCCGCCATTTTGCTCGGAATCCTTATGAGCCTTTGCCTCGCACTTGCCCTGCTCCTCATGGATATAGTACGCAGGGCCGTAGTCGAGGCCATCAAGGCCCATATGAACAGCTAGACGCCCTTCTGACCCTGCAGACCACGAAGCGCGCTAACACCCGAAGCAAATAAAATCGCAAAGACAATCGCCCAATTCTTGCAGCCAAATACCGGAATATGGACGATCGCATGGTCGTGCATTACAACGAAATAACCCAAAATGACAACCAGGGGCAGCGCAATGAGCAGCGACTGGATCAACACTTTACGACGACGACCCTCTTGCGCGCCACCCCGTATTGAGCATGCGAGTACGGCAATCCAGGTCACCAATACGGCAGCAAACGAAACAAGACAAACGACGTTCGAGAGCATCGCATAACCAGCAGTTGAGCAAATGGCAAACAGCTGCGGGTTCATGCAATAAAACTCCTTCAAAATCTGAGGCCAGTCAGCTTGAGGCAGCAGCGACGACGCACCGTGTGCAGACCAAAGGTCCATCTCGCCCAGAACGTTCGAAAAGACCTCGTTCCAACCCAACACCGATGCAGCGATAATCCATTTCATCGCCCAGGCAAAGACAAACGAAAGCCCAAACCCAAAGAGCGCCTGCAGCATCGTAACGACGCAGCGCTTGGGACGCTCGCCCTCGGGGAGTGCAATGAAGGCGAAAAAGCAATGCAGGGCGACAACTGCGGCAGGAATGGTTAAAAAGTCAAGAAACGAAAACACGGCGCCCGTCGCTATCGACCAAAGGACAAGGCGGCTTGTGAAAACCCGTGCGTTCGGGGCCGAGTCCAAACGAAGGCTCATGCAAGACATCATGATGAGCGCCACAAAAAACGAGATGCACAGCAGCAGATCGCCGATAACATTGAAAAATAGATTGGTCGAGAACAACAGGATTGCAAGGAAACCCAACGTCGCTGGCATTGAAAACCGCTTGTGCAAGACAACGTAAGCGCAAGCGGAGCCGGCAATCGCCAGAGCAGCCGCGGGCGCCACGACAACGTCGATACCGCCAATATACAGGCAGACATTCGTAAGTAGCTGCCATCCATGCCAATACCGGTAGTACTGCTGATGCGTAATCCCGCCGGCTTTCGTAACGTCATCAATCTCGGCAACAGCCATCGTCTTAAACGGAGAACCCTGGTCCTTTTGCTGTGCGACTTCAATGATAAAGCGATTGTTATCAAAGCAAACAGGACCAGCTGCAACACGGTGGTCGTAGACATACATGTCGGACAACAGGGCCGAGGACTCCGAACCCTGCGCATGCGAGTCGATAACGGGCCTCGGCAGGCAATTCGCCGCGGTATTGCTCAAGACAAATGCGGCCTGAAGAACCAAAAACAGCAACATGGCCTTGATGGGAAGGCCATCGGCAAAGGAGGCTAAACGAGATTTATTCACAGGGCATCCAAACAGAAAGATCGCGTCCACAGGAATCGGCACCTACGTAATACCACAATGCGCGCTTGCAACCTCGCCACGCTCACACGTCAACCAGGCTTGTAGCAAACGTTCTTGGTGATTAGCGGAACATTACCCGCGGGCGCCCGCCTACGCTTACAATAGTCCTGTCCCATGGGACACATTGTTTATTCCGCAGGGCCGATACGCTGCCCACGCGAAAGGATATACTCGTTCATGACTTCAACCCTTCCCGCCCCCATCGATAAGCTCGCCATCGTGGTCGTTACGTACAAGCGCCAGGAACTCCTGGCCAACTTGTTCGACTCCATGACCGAGCTCACGGCAACGCCCTGGCGCATCGTGATTGTCGATAACGAGAATTCGCGCGAGACCGAGGCCATGTGCACCGCATTCAACGAGCGCCTGGCCAGCCTGTGGGGCATCGACACCGAGCAGCCCGACGCGCAGGGCGGCACCGACCGTGTCATCTACGCCCCGCAGCTCGAAAACGGCGGCGGTGCGGGCGGCTTCTCCGCTGGCACTAAATGCGCCTACGATCTGGGGGCCCAGTGGTTCTGGGTGATGGACGACGACGTGCTCGTCATCCCCGAAGGCATCGAGCGTCTTGCCAAGTGGACCGACCGCTACGATGTCATCCAGGGTTCGCGCCTGGACTTTGACGGCGGCGCTTTCTTTTGGCAGTACCAGCTCATCCTTTCGCTCGGCATCCCTAACCCCATCGCCAAGTGGGACTTGGGGCCCGAGGGCTACCGCACCATGAACCAACTGTGCTTTGAGGGCGGCATGTTCTCGCGCCGCGTGGTCGACAAGATTGGCCTGCCCGACGCGCGCTTCTTTATCTACGGCGACGATGCCTGCTACGGCTACGTGGCCAGCCAGCACTTCCCCGCCGCCGTGGTTGCCGACGTGGTGCTCAAGCGCGCCCGCGCCGTCTCCAACTGGGATATCGCCGGCAAACGACAGCTCAACTCCACGAGCGACACCAACCGCTACTACATCATGCGCAACCGAGGCTTCCTCGCTCGCTATATGCAGATCTACGGTGACTACCACCCCATGCTGTTCCGTCTGGGCAATGCCGCGACCTTCTGCAAGGAGTTCATTCGTCTGGCAGCAGTCGACAAATGCTTTAAGACCGGCATTCCGGCGCTGCGCCGCGGCATGAAGGACGCCCGCAAGATCGTTAAGGATCCCAACTGGAAGCCCATGCCGCCCCTGAAGGACGCCGAGTAGTAAAGGGCTTTCGCCCGCCGCTACAGTCGTTGACACACCACGGACACACGCTGACCGTCAAAGCCAAAGCCCCAACGCATGCGCCCGACGGCGGGGCGCGGCACGCGGATATCATCGATGCCGTCGCGCTCTATGTCGAGCAGCGCCTGAACCGCCAACAGTTCCAGGCCCAGGGCATCGACGCCAGGGTCGTACAACATGTTGACCGTAATGAGCGGTCGCTCATCGAGCATGCCGAGCGTGTCGGCCACGTCAAACACCCGACCGGTGGGAATCACCTGGATATCCCAGCGATCCGAGACGCCACTTCGCTTGGAGCTGGGATTGCAATAGCCGGGCAGTCCAAAGCAGAGCCCCTGAAGCGCCAGATGATAGGCTGTCGGCATATCTGATTGGCCCACATCGATGCCCAGATCGCCGATAGCACAGCTCAAAGCTTGCTTTACAGTGTCCTCGTCTCCTCGACACAGCCCGTCATGGAACGAGTCGATAACTCCAACGTCCTCAACGGCGCACTCAAACCATTCCAGAATTACAAGACGGAGCGCCTGACGCACTTCGTTATTAGGCAGACGCAGGGAACGAAGGCACGCGCCGTCCTCCGAATGCCCCGTCATATCCGTCGTAAGGAATCCAGACAGATACAGCGCAGTCCAGATATCTTCGGGCTTGGCGGCATCGACCTCCTCGGCATGCATATGCACTGGCGCCTCAATAAACCCATGCGGCTCAACCAAATCGAACAATGTGGACAGGCGAATGAGATTCCAGTCGCCGACGCATGCGCCCAGACGGTCGGCGTAACAATACAGATCCGCCCGAACGGGCGCGACGCAATCGCGATGTGCGTAGTCCACCACGCGCTCCGGGCTCGAGCAATAAAAACCACCAAACAGATAGCCCTCGAGCCACTCACGCGCGTCATCCAGGCAGCCGTTGCGACCGATGCAATCCAACAGCACTTGGACTTCGTCGTCCGAAAAACCGAACCATCGATCACACCAACTCGACAGTGGCGTCGCCGACCGATAGGAAACCCCACGTTGGGACAACGCAAACTCGGCATGACCGGGGCGTTCGCACATCAGACACGTCAATCGCAACGAGTCGCCGGCATCGGCAATGGTGTCGAACAACATTCGGCTGAGCGACTCTAGGGAATCCACGCTACCGTCGTCCTTAGCGTCCAAACGCTTTGGACATACCGCGTCGTAGTCGTCTATCAGAAGAACAACCTGCTCATCGAAAGCTGCCTGGAGCAGCTTGATAAACACGCCAAGCGCCGCATCGATCTCCTTATCGCTGGCCACCCCACGCGCCGCCCTCTCGATAAGACGGACCTCACGTCTTGACAGATCAGGTGCGGCAAGCAGCGGCAGCAATCGGGCGCACTCGTTCGCGACAGCGCTGCGAATAGCCGCCGCAGCATCGGCGTCGCGCCTCGCAGCGGCAGCTGTAAAGTCGAGCATGATGACCGGATAACTCGCGTACTCATCACGATAGCGACCGCCGCCCGCCTGCCAAATCTGGGTACCAGCGAACAGGCTTCGATCCGGCAGCCGGTGATCAGGTCGTTCCAAATAGCACTTGAGCATCGATAAATTCATGCTCTTGCCAAAACCCTTAGGCCGACAGCAAAGCGCAACGGGTACTTCGCTGTCCAATATATCGGCAATAAACATAGTCTTATCGACGACTAAGCACCGATTGATTGCATCGGAAAAGTCGTGTACATCAACCGGCAGAGCTGCGTTATCCGCATAACCGAGCAACCGTGCACCAAACGCATGAGCAACACCATAATTCGCCTGTTCAGACACCGTAAACTCTCCTTCTAACGCAGCACGATGCCCATTGTAGCTAGCGGGTAGAGCGCAACAATATCGACATGAAAACGTTTCGGGCAACGGTAGCAACAGACCCCCGAGGGGGCATAACAAATCGTTGCACAACAAAACGGGGCCCGATGCCGCCGCACCGGACCCCGTCCCAAACTCTTATAGAAAACGATCTGGAAGATTACTCCTCCGAGCCGTCCTCCCCAGAAGCCTTCTTCTGCTGATCGAGCTTATGCTTACCACTTACGATAGACGTAGCGCCCAGTGTGGCCAAGCTTGCACTAGCAAGGCTCGCCATCACAATCAGATCGCCCGTCTTGGGCATGTTGCCGCCCGAAGACTTGGTAGTTGTAGTCGTCGTGGTCGTGGTGGTCACCGTTTTGGAGTCATTTTGCTCCTGGACCTGGTCATCGGTGTTGCCCTTACCGCTGTCCTCGCTCTGCTGCTTTCCGTCCTCAGTCTTGCCCTTGCTCTTGTCTTTCTCCTCAGATTCAGACTTCTTATCCTCGTCCTTCTTCTGTTCGGACTTGTCGCTCTTCTCCTCAGAGCTAGAACCCTTATCGGATTCGGTCTTCTCGGAAGCCTTGTCCTTGGAGTCGCCCTTTGCGGCTTCGATCTTTTCCGTGGAAACCTGATCAGAGTTGCCCTTGTTCTGGGTCGAGCCGTTATTGACGCCAGCCATCAGCGAAGAGCCCAGCGTAGAACCAAGCTGCTCGGAGAAAGAAGGCTTCTTGTCCGGCGAAGCAACGGGAACGTCCGGCGCCTTATTCGAGTCATCCTTGGAAGCATCGGAACCAGGGGTTGCGTCAGAGCCGGAGCCGTTGTTAGAGCCGGTGCCAACGGACGAATCGCTCGAGCCGGTGGATGAGTTAGAGGTGCCAGCGCCGGTCGAACCAGAAGCGTCGCTGTCCGTATTGCCGGCAGAGCTTGAAGACGAATCGCCCGCAGCAGAGCCGTTCGAAACGGAGCCGTTCGAGGTAGAGCCGTTGTTGGTAGTGCCACCAGCAGAGCCATCACCGTCAGCACCGGTCGAGGGCGCATCCATCCTGTCATCGTTGGCATCGTCGCTCGAGTCGTCATTCGAATCAGGCGTCGGCGAGGGCGCCGGCGTGGGCTCGGGCTGCACGGGCGTCGCAGCGGCAGCGGCCTCGTCCTCGGCGATATAAACCAAGCAGTCCTTCAGCTCGTTGCGGTAGCGGTTCTTCCAGCCCTCATGATACTGGGGCTGGCTCGAATACTTGGTCGCCACGTTATTGACCACACTGTTGGAAAGCGCCGTCACAAACTCGCGATCAGTCATACTGTTAGAAAGGTTTGCCCAACGGAAGAAGTCCCTGCAACCACCGGTGCCGCACATGTTGGTGATGCTCCACACCATGCCCTTAACGCAATCGGCACGGCCCGAAATATCAATGCCCAGGCCGCTCTTGAGCCACGCCTCGGTCACCGCATAGTACGAGTTGTACGCATACGCATCCTGCAGAGCCGAGAACTCAACAGGGTCGGTGTTATAAGCACCTTGGAAAGCCTCCTGCGCAATACGGCCCAACTCGGTGAGCTGGCCGTTCTCGTACATGGCATTGCTCGTGTTGGAAATCTCGCTGCCGCGATCAATCGCATCCTTGAGCATGCTGTATTTTTCGGGGTTGTAGTTGTAGGCCTGCTTCATAAACGGGATGAGCGACCAACGACGGTCGAACTGGTAATAACCCAGCGCGTTATAACCGTCACCGTACGAAAAGCCCTGGTTATAGTTGCCGTGACTCTCGTATTTGGTGAAGTACTTCATCTCGGGAGTCACGTTAACAAACGAAACGCCCTGGACCGACCTCAGCACGCCCGAGAAGGACTGCTGGGTGTAGAGACCCTTATCGATATCGGTGGCATCCGAGGCAACGCCCGGCGTGGGCTCCTCGGCAGCGGCGGGTGCCGGCACGGAAACGGCGCCAAACGAAAGCGCCAGCGTCAGGCCCGCGACAATAGCAGAATGCTTGGGCTGCATAAGATCCTCCCTGCATTGGTGTAGTTAAAGTGCAGTTTGCAAAGATAAAAATAAGTATTGCAGCTCGCCCGTTGTTGCACAACAACCCCTCGGTAAACGGCAACAACCCTCCGCGAAATCTTAAGGAATTAAACAAACTGGTCGTCGGGCGCCATCAGAAGCTCGCCGTATCGCTCCATCAGCCCGTCCCTCAACTGACAAAAAGCGGGAATATATACGTTCAAGATGCGCTGAATCAAATCTTGAGCGAGCTTGTTGTCATAGATATGGACGTTCGTATTGCGGTCTTTGAGCATATCTAGCCAGGCCGCCTCATCAATAAAGTAGTAGAATCGGTAGGACTCCTTCAAGATGGCACGAGGAGACCCCGACGCGGCAAGCGTGGCGCCCTCATACTCGAGCAGACGCTTAAGGAGCTTCCAGCTCAGTTCAAATTGAAGATTGAACTTATTAATCAAACCACTCTGAACAAAATCATTGCTAAGATCCTGATTGGGTGCATCCTCAAGATTCGCCAAGGCGCTGGCAAAGTTCTCATATTTTTTCATACAGAATCACACCATCCCTGGCAATTTCATCGAGCAATTGCTGCGATAAGGACTCATCCAGATTGACGACGTCTATATCTAAAAGAGTATCAAGACGCTCCTCTATCAGATATGAGAAACGGTCGAAATCCCGGCAACCTGCTACAGCAATATCAATATCGCTCTTAGGCAAGTTGTCACCGCGGGCACGAGAACCAAACAGCACAACCCTCTCGGCGTCACATTCCCGAGCAAAAATCTCAATTTGCTTGTACACCTTGTCGAGAGATACCATCTGCAGCCCTACAGCTTAATGTCGAAGTTGATCTCGGGGACGGCAGCAAGGTCGGCCAACGTCACGCCGTCGACGTACTTTTCGATCACGTCGTCCAGACCGCGCCAGAATTTGACGGTCGAGCAAAGATCGCTGCGGGCGCAGCTGTTGTCGATGCCATCGCACGCCACCGGAGCCGTGCTGCCTTCGACGGCGCGCAGGATGTCGCCGGCACGCACCTCGGCCGGGTCCTTGGCCATCATGTAGCCGCCGCCCTTGCCGCGCACGCTCTTAAGTAGGCCCGCCTTCATGAGCGGACGAACCAGCTGCTCCAGATACTTTTGCGAGATACGCTCGCGGTCGGCGACCTCGCGCAGAGCGATCTTGCCCTCGGCGTCGCCCAGCGCTGCGATATAGATCATCAGTCGGAGGGCATAGCGGCCCTTAGAAGAAATGAGCATACCTACCCTCCCATCGCATCTTGGACAACATAACCAGGTTTGTTTGTCCCAAATCTTAAGTAAGTGGGACAAACACAACAGGTTATTTTGTCCCACATCTAGAAAAGTCGAGTGGATTAGTCGGGTTTTCCCTTGACTAACGCCGAACCCATAGTAACTTTATTCCGAGAAGATTCCTAGGGTTTCGTACACCCATGAGTACACCATATACAGAGAGGGACAGCATGAGCGCAAATCCGCTGCTTTCCATCGAAGGTCTGACCGCCTCCGTGGACGAGAAGACCATCCTCCACAACGTCAACCTTAACGTCGCCGCCGGCGAGACCCACGTGTTGATGGGACCCAACGGCGCCGGCAAGTCCACCCTTGGCCACCTGGTCATGGGCGACCCCGTCTACACGGTCAACGACGGCCGCATCGTCTTTGACGGCCAGGACATCACCGAGCTCACCACCGACAAGCGCTCGCGCGCCGGCCTGTTCCTGAGCTTCCAGGCCCCTGTCGAGATCCCCGGCGTGCCACTGTCGAGCTTTTTGCGCGCCAGTATCGCCGGCCGCCCCGGCCTGGAGATGAAGGGCAAGGAATTCCGTCGTCGCGTCAAGGAGCTCGCGGCCGAGCTTAACATGGATACCGCCTACCTCAACCGTGAGCTGGGCGTGGGCTTCTCGGGCGGCGAGAAAAAGAAGGTCGAGATGCTCCAGCTTCTGCTGCTGCAGCCCAAGCTCGCCATCTTGGACGAGACCGACTCCGGCCTGGACGTCGACGCCCTGTCCACCGTCAGCCACGGTATGGACGCCTACCGCAAGAGCTGCAACGGCTCCATGCTCATCATCACGCACAACACGCGCATCCTGGAGCACCTGGATGTCGACCGCGTCCACGTTATGGTCAAGGGCCACATCGTGCGCGAGGACGATGCCTCGCTGATCCCCTGGATCGACAAGAACGGCTTTGAGACCTTCGAGCGCGAGGCCGCCGAGCAGCGCGCCCAGGCCGAGGCCGCCGCTGCCGAGCAGCAGGCGTAAAGGGGCGACGCAATGACCAAGAACCGCACCGAGGTCGCGGACATCGACCGCAGCCTCTACGACTTCACCTACGGCGAGGAGGGATTCGAGCGCCTCGACGCCGGCATCACGCCCGACATCGTGCGCGAGATCAGCGCCAAGAAGGACGAGCCACAGTGGATGCTCGATCTGCGCTTAAAGTCCCTCGAGATCTTCAATCGTTTTCCCGACCCGACGTGGGGCCCCTCGATCGAGGGCCTGGACATGGACAACATCGTCACCTACGTCAAGCCCAACACCGACCAAAAGCACGACTGGGAGTCGGTGCCCGACGACATCAAGAACACCTTTGAGCGCCTGGGCATCCCCGAGGCCGAGCGCAGCTACCTGGCGGGCGTCGGCGCGCAGTACGACTCCGAGCTGGTCTACCACAACATGCAGGACACCGCGTCCAAGATGGGTATCGTCTACTCCGGCATCGAGGAGGCCCTGCACGACCCGCAGTGGGAGCCGCTCATCCACGAGAAGTTTATGACGCTCATCCCGCCCACCGACCACAAGTTTGCGGCCCTGCACGGTGCCGTGTGGTCGGGCGGCTCGTTTGTCTACGTGCCCAAGGGCACCAAGCTCGATTTTCCGCTGCAGAGCTACTTCCGCCTTAACGCCAAGGGTGCCGGCCAGTTTGAGCACACGCTCATCATCGTCGAGGACGACGCCGACCTGCACTTTATCGAGGGTTGCTCCGCGCCCAAGTACAACGTTGCCAACCTCCACGCCGGCGCCGTCGAGCTCTTTGTGGGCAAGCGTGCACATCTGCGCTACTCGACCATCGAGAACTGGTCCAAGAATATGTACAACCTCAACACCAAGCGTGCGCGCGTGGACGAGGACGGCGATATCGAGTGGATCAGCGGTTCCTTCGGCAGCCACGTGGGCTACCTCTACCCCATGAGCGTGCTCAACGGCCGCCGCGCCCGCTCGAGCTTTACCGGCATCACCTTTGCCGGCGCCGGCCAGAACCTGGATACCGGCTGCAAGGTCGTGCTCAACGCGCCCGATACCTCGGCAACCGTCGAGACCAAAGGTATCTCCAAGAGCGGCGGCATTCAGACCTTCCGCAGCTCTATCGTGGCCACGCCCAAGGCAGAGGGTTCCAAGGCAACCGTGAGCTGCCAGTCGCTCATGCTCGATGACCAGAGCCGCTCCGACACCATCCCCGCCATGGACATCCGCGCCAAGAACGTCGACATCGGCCACGAGGCCACCATCGGCCGCATCGGCGACGACAAGGTGTTCTACCTGATGAGCCGCGGCATCTCGGAGGAAGAGGCCCGCACCATGATCGTCAACGGCTTTGCTAACCCGGTCTCCAAGGAGCTGCCGCTGGAGTATGCCGTCGAGATGAACAACCTGATCAAGCTCGAGATGGAAGGAGCGATCGGATAATGAAACAGGAAACCAACGCCGCTGCTACCACGCTCGAGCAGGTCAACGCGATGCCCGCAGCAACCTGGGGCTGGTTGAAAATGAACCAGACCAAGCTCGAGCTCTCTGACGAGCTTGCCGCCACTCCCGCCGAGGCCGTTGAGGTCGAGGGCTTGGACGAGCAGTTCTCCGGCGCGGCCGACGCCTTCGACACCGCCATGGACGCCATGGCCGAGCGCTTCCCCGAGCGCCGTGCCTCCGCCCCCGGTGATGCCGCCGACCGCGCCCGCATCACGCCCGAGACCGAGCTCGACGTACCCGCCACCTCCGTCTACCAGGCCGGTGCCATTAAGCTCGAGGAGGAGCTCTCCCCCGTTGAAGCCTTCGAAACCGGCATGGGCGAGGCTGCCTACGCCTACTTGGCCGAACACGCTACCAAGCACATCGTCATCGATGTGCCCGCATACAAGCACGCCACGGTTGCTGTGCGCGTGAGCGGTGTCGATGCCGCCGCGGCCATCGCCGCCATCGACGTCGTCGCCCGCCCGCGGGCAACGCTCGACCTGCAGATCGCCCTGGACTCCCCTGTTACCGGCGAGGGTGTCGTGGGCTCCGTGCTACGCGTGTGCTCCCACGAGTACGCCATCGTCAACGTGACCTGCACGCAGACGCTCGACGATAGCTGGATCGCGCTCGACGACACCGGCCTGTTCCTGGACGAGGGCGCGCGCGTCAACGTGCAGCACACCGTCCTGGGTGCCGGCGCCAGCGCCACCGGCCTTGCCGGCGACCTGCTGGGCGATACCGCCAAGGTCACCATCGATACTGACTACCTGGGCGCCCGCGAGCAGGTGCGCGACTTTAACTACGAGCTGCGCCACCGCGGTCGCAAGACCGAGTGCGAGATCGACGCCAACGGCGTGCTGACCGGCACGTCCAAGAAGGTCTACCGTGGCACCATCGACCTCGTGCACGGCTGCAAGGGTGCAACCGGCACCGAGCGCGAGACGGTGCTTTTGGCCAACAAGGGCGTCGACAACAAGACCGTTCCCGTCATTCTCTGCGACGAGGACGACGTCGCCGGCAACCACGGCGCCACCATCGGTCACGTCCGCGACGAGCAGCTGTTCTACCTCGCCTGCCGCGGCCTTGACCAAAACGCCGCCGAGGACCTGTTCATCCGCGCCAAGCTGGAGGACGCCGCGCTTTCCGCCACCGACGAGCGCACCCGCGCCGCCGTCGTCCGCCTAGGCAACAACCTGATCGACAACTTTGAAGAGGAGCTCGCATGATCGACACCGAGCACGTTAAATGCGACACCTGTACTGCCCCCGAGCCCATGGAGCTCGACGCCAGCGACGAGGCTTCGCGCGGCTGGCCCACTGTGGACATCGAGGCCAACCCCTACAAGGGCCAGTTCCCCCTGTTCCAGCAGCACCCCGAGATCGCCTTCCTCGATAGCGCCGCCACCGCGCAGCGCCCTGCCTGTGTGCTTGACGCCGAGCGCGACTTCTATCAGCGCATGAACGCCAACCCCCTGCGTGGCCTGTACTCGCTGTCCGTCGAGGCCACCGACGCCATCGCGAAGGTGCGCCAGCAGATCGCCGACGTCATCGGCGCCGCCCAGGCCAACGAGGTCGTCTTCACCCGCAACACGAGCGAGTCGCTCAACCTGGTCGCCAAGAGCTTTGCGCCCACAGTGCTCGAACCGGGCGATGAGGTCGTCATCACCATCATGGAGCACCACTCCAACCTGATTCCGTGGCAGCAGGTCTGCCGCGAGACCGGCGCCAAGCTCGTCTACCTCTACCCCACCAAGACCGGCCAGCTCACGACCGAGGAGGTTCTGGCCAAGGTGGGTCCCAAGACCAAGATTCTGGCTGTGGGTCAGGTCTCCAACGTGTTGGGCGTCGAGAACCCAGTCAAGAACCTCGGCAAACTCGTGCACAAGTACGGCGGCTACCTGGTCGTCGACGGTGCGCAGTCGCTGCCGCACATGCCGGTCGATGTGGCCGACCTGGGCGCCGACTTCTTTGCCTTTAGCGCGCACAAGGCCATGGGCCCCATGGGCATCGGCGTGCTGTGGGGCAAAATGGACCTGCTCAACGCCATGCCGCCCATGCTCACCGGCGGCGAGATGATCGACTCGGTCACCGAGCGGGACGCCGTCTGGGCGCCCGTCCCCGAGAAATTCGAGGCCGGCACGCAGGACGCCGCCGGCATCTTCGCCACGGGTGCGGCACTCGACTACCTGGTCAACACGGTGGGTTACGAGAACATCCAGGCCCGCGAGCAGGCACTCGTCCACTATCTGATGGGCGAACTCATGCAGCTCGACTTTGTCCAGATCATCGGCTCCATCTATTGGGATAACCACCACGGCGTCGTGAGCTTTAACGTCAAGGGCATCCACCCGCACGACGTCGCGAGCATCATGGACATGGACGGCGTCTGCATCCGCGCCGGTCACCACTGCGCGCAGCCGCTGCTCACCTGGCTGGGCGTCGAGAACCTCGCCTGCTGCCGCGCCAGCGTGGCCTTCTACAACGACAAGGCCGATATCGACAAGTTCATCGCCGGTCTGCATCACGTTTGGAGCACGTTCAATGGGTAACCTCTACACCTCCACCACATTTATGGAGCACAACTCGCACCCCGACTACAAGTACGAGATGGATGCCCCCACGCACGAGCACGACGGCATCAACCCCAGCTGCGGAGACGAGCTCACCTTGCAGCTACGTGTCGAGAACAACGTGATCGAGGAGGCCTCCTTCACCGGCCACGGCTGCGCCATCAGCCAGGCCAGTGCCGACATCATGGCCGACCTCATCACCGGCGAGACCGTCGAGGAAGCTCGCCGCCTGGCAGAGCTCTTCCTCGCCATGATCCGCGGCGAGAAGCTCTCCGAGGAGGACCTGGAAGATCTGGACGAGGCCGCCCAGCTCCAGGACATCTCGCACATGCCCGCCCGCGTTAAATGCGCCGAGCTCGCCTGGCGCACCCTCGACGGCATGCTCGAGGGGCAAGCAACCCAGTAGCGTATGCCCCGAATCCAAGGTTTTTGATTGCCGAGCCGCCCGATACGGGCGGCTCTGTTTTTTCTAATGAGCGCGAACGCACAAAGTCCGCGCGTCCTGCACCCCGTCTGTCATTTACCACACAGCCAGACGCGAACACGGGCGTTTTCCACAGCACCAAAGGCCTGCGGCAGGGCCACGAGCACGCCTAGCATCGTCCCATGCCCCATCCAGCTGGGCTCCAATTCGCTTCGCGCCTGCTGCAGACGGGTCCCATAGGGAGCGGCGTGCATTTTTGCGAGTATTCAGCACGCCAAGCTGTGTGTATACGCATCGAAAGCGTTAATCAACGTCTCCAGGCGCATATATAGTGCGTTTTAGAACAAGCATCTTGGTCTCAGGGGCGCAAACATGAGCTTCGGGAGCGCATCGGCAGGCATAAATAGCTTCGGGGCCCGTATGTTGCAAAATTGCGACGGTAGTGGCAGCACCGCGATGCTGAAAACTCCGTTTTTTGCACGGCGCAGATGGGGGTAGGCACGGGCAAACCCGGACTGAGCCCTTATTTTATGCAAGATGGCGATTGTTCTATGCATATAAAGAAGTGCAGTTACCGCACCAAGCTTTTGAACGCTTGTTGCGGCGTATAGACGACCCCATCTGCGGTGTACAGGCGACCCTACATCACGTTTCCGCCAGTCCGCATCGCCGTCCGCGCGCGGGCACGCACAATACGAGAGACGGTACTTTTGCCAATCCCGGTATAGCGCTCAATCTGGCGCACCGTGAAACCGGCATCGTGTAATCCAACAATAACGGTATCGCGCCGCGCCGGCGGTGCGGCTTTAACCCCGCAGAGCGGAACCCCGAGACTCTTCGCCATCTTGTTGGCAAAGGCGTGGCGTTCCCATTCCGTCTCTTTCATATCGCACAGCGCTGGCTCACTGCCGTCGGGCGTCGAAAGCGAATAGGCAATAAAGCCCTCGGCAGAACCAAAAAGCTCAAGCACGCAAGAAGGATCAGAAAATCCCCTCGCGACATCTGCCGCGTCACCGTCGTAAGCGCACAAATGCTCCGCAAAGCTACTCCAGGGATAACGCTCGATTAGGCTAACGCCCGCATCCTGAGGATCGGCGTGTACGGAGCGAATAGCCTCCATCGTCTGCCAGTCGGTATCGAGCGAGCGCCGGTCAAAACGGTTCTGGAACAGATGACCTGTACGCCCCGTGCGTTTATTGAACCGCCGCGCGTACGTCAAAAGCAGCCGGTGCATCGCCGCGCTCATCGCGTCCTCGTAATCTGCAAGCACCAGATGCACGTGATTGCCCATAAGGCACCAGGCGATAACCGTCACGCCCGCCTCGCGGCAGCACTCGCGCATCAGCTCCAAAAACTCCCACCGGTCTTCATCGCCCTCAAAGATGAGCTGCTTGCCCACACCGCGGGCACAGACATGGTAAAAGCCGGTAACCGTTCTCCAAACGCGCTGCATGGCGCTCCCTTCGCCGGGATCTGATTGCCATCCAATACAGCACGATTGAAGCGTGCCATCAAAACATTCACGCAAAACAATACACTCGCGCGGCCAAAGGCAGTAAACGGGCGGCGAACGGCACCGTTGCAACAGGTCAGACCCCGCAACGCATACAAGAGCTGACCAAAAGCTTGCCCAAGACGAACCCCCTCTACGGAAGTTCGCGACCACAGAACATATAGTTAAACCGTTTCAATTAAAACTTCCGGACTTCTCGCTACGAAAACTGAGCCGTTCGCCGAATATTCCGTGCATTTCGCGGTATTATAGGGGCTGCATGTCATGTCCCTTTCGAAGGGTCGCCCGGCAATCGCCAGCCACGACCCCCAGACGGGACGCCAACACGATAGAGAGGAGAGGCATGCAGTACTCACAGGAAGTGGAGAACATGTGCCCCGTTGCCAAGGGTGCATACCACGGCCCCGCACCCATCCCCGAGGAGGGCAAGTGGGTCCAGGCTAAGGAGATTTCCGACATCTCCGGTCTTACGCACGGTGTGGGTTGGTGCGCACCTCAGCAGGGCGCCTGCAAGCTCACGCTGAACGTCAAGGACGGCATCATCGAGGAGGCCCTCGTTGAGACCATCGGCTGCTCGGGCATGACCCACTCTGCCGCCATGGCTTCCGAGATCCTTCCCGGTAAGACCATCCTCGAGGCCCTCAACACCGACCTCGTCTGCGACGCCATCAACGTTGCTATGCGCGAGATCTTCCTGCAGATCGTTTACGGCCGCAGCCAGACCGCGTTCTCCGAGGGCGGCCTGCCCGTGGGCGCCTCCCTCGACGACCTCGGCAAGGGCCTTCGCTCTCAGGTCGGCACCATGTTCGGCACCAAGGCCAAGGGCGCTCGTTACCTCGAGCTCGCTCAGGGCTACGTCACTCGCATGGCTCTCAACGACAAGAACGAGATCATCGCTTTCGAGTTCCTGAACCTCGGCAAGTTCACCGACGCCGTCAAGGCCGGCAAGACCCCCGAGGAGGCCATCGCTGGCGCTATGGGCCACTATGGTCAGTGGGAGAACGCTGCCAAGTACATCGACCCGCGCACCGACGAGGAGACTCACTCCGTCGCCAGCGTGTTCCCGGTTCACGAGTAGAAAGGGAGGGAAATAACTATGACTGTTACGTTCGAAGGTTACGAGCGCCGCGCTGACAAGATCAACAAGTGCCTCGCCGACAACGGCATCGCCTCCCTCGAGGAAGCTCTGCAGATCTGCACCGACAAGGGCTTCAACCCGCGTGAGATCGTCAACAACACCCAGTCCATCGCCTTCCAGAACGCCGAGTGGGCCTACACCCTCGGCTGCGCTCTCGCTGTCAAGCGTGGCGCCAAGACTGCTTCTGAGGCTGCCGCCATCATCGGCGAGGGCATCCAGGCCTTCACCGTTCCCGGCTCCGTCGCCGAGGACCGCAAGGTCGGTCTGGGCCACGGCAACCTGGGCGCTATGCTGCTCTCCGACGACACCGAGTGCTTCGCCTTCCTGGCCGGCCACGAGTCCTTCGCTGCCGCTGAGGGTGCTATCGGCCTGGCTCTGAACGCCAACAAGGCTCGCAAGAAGCCGCTGCGCGTTATCCTGAACGGTCTGGGCAAGGACGCCGCCCAGATCATCGCCCGCATCAACGGCTTCACCTATGTGAAGACTCAGTTCGACTACTACACGGGCGAGCTCAAGGTCGTCGAGACCATCCCCTACTCCGATGGTCCCCGCGCTGCCGTTAACTGCTACGGCTCCGACGACGTCCGCGAGGGCGTTGCCATCATGTGGCACGAGAACGTCGACATCTCGATCACCGGCAACTCCACCAACCCCACGCGCTTCCAGCACCCCGTCGCTGGCACCTACAAGAAGGAGCGCCTCGAGGCTGGCAAGAAGTACTTCTCCGTCGCTTCTGGTGGCGGCACTGGCCGTACCCTGCACCCGGACAACATGGGCGCCGGCCCTGCCTCTTACGGCATGACCGACACCATGGGCCGTATGCACTCCGACGCCCAGTTCGCCGGTTCTTCCTCCGTGCCTGCGCACGTCGACATGATGGGTCTCATCGGCATGGGCAACAACCCCATGGTCGGTGCCACCGTCGCCTGCGCTGTCGCCGTCGAGGAGGCCCTCAAGGCCTAATCGCGCCCGCGCGATGCTCATATAGTTGAGCTTTAGAGCCGCTACCTTTCGAGGTAGCGGCTCTTTTTGTTTGCGCTATCGCAGGGTAGCGAATGCCGATATATCAGTTGGGGCGAAATACGAGATGTGACGAGATGAAACGTCAGAGCGTCCATGACGCCCACCTGTCATATGTGCCCTTTACCGATTTGCCGAGTCTTTGCGGCCCCATTGCCGATCACCCGTGCGACAATGCGCCGGACGAGAAAGGAATCCGATGGAATCGACTGACGTACTGGTAATTGGATCTGGCATTGCGGGCCTTTGCGCCGCCATCGAAGCGGCACGCACGGGTGCAACCGTCACTGTGGCAAGCGCCGGAAAGACTATGAGTGGATCGAGCTTCTTCCCCGGAACCTGGGGCCTGGGGCTTATCGGACCCGTTAACGAAGACGACGAACAAGACCTCATCGATACCATCCAGACCGTTGGTGGCGGCGTCGCCGACCCCGAGCTTGTCCAGACGTTTGTCCACAGCATTCCCCAAGCAATTGAATGGCTCGAGCAAGACCTAGGCGTTGAGCTCCAGCGTCCGCAAAGCGCTGAGAGCGCCCAGCAAAAGCAATTTATCCCCTGTTTTGACCACAAGACGCGCATGTGGCGCGGCCTCACCCGTAAGCCCCTTGAGGACGCTCTGACGACCCGGATCGAGTCGCTCGGCATTCGCCTGCTCCCCCGCCATGAGCTTATCGACCTTGTTGAAGATACGGACGGAAAGATTGTCGGCACCACGCTCTACGACCGGACAAACGAGCGTCTCGTGCCTATGGCAGTCAAGGCCACTATCATCGCTGCGGGCGGCACGGGTGGCCTGTTCGAGCGCAGCCTCACTTCCGCCGACGTGCTCAGCTCATCACAGGCTATCGCGCTGGCGCACGGTGCGTCCCTTACTAATATAGAGTTCATGCAGATGATGCCCGGCTTTATAGAGCCCAAGCGAAACCTTGTTTTTAACGAGAAGACCTGGCGCTACGTCAAGTTCGACCAGCCGGTCGATATCGCCGACGATAAGCTCGACGATCTGCTCGAGCAACGCTCCGGATATGGTCCCTTCACTTCGCGTCTGGATTCTCGCGCTATCGACCTAGCCATCGACCAAGCGGGAGCCGAAGGCCTGGCGCTCCACTACGACTTCCCCCGCGAGGACGTCCCCGAGTTTGTGCAGACCTTTGCCACCTGGCTACAAGACGAGCACGGCATCGCGCCGACCGACGAGATGCGCGTGGCGATGTATGCCCACGCCGCTAACGGCGGCATCAAGATCGATAAGACCGCGCAAACGGGCGTTGAGGGCCTCTACGCTTGCGGCGAGGCGACAGGCGGCATGCACGGCGCCGACCGCATCGGCGGCTTATCGAGCGCCAACGGCATCGTGTTTGGGCGCATCGCGGGCGCATCAGCGGCTCGAGCAGCGCTGGACGCTCCCAAGGCGGGCGCTCCGATGGATATCGCCCTCCCCCAGTATGGCATTGCCACAACAGATGCCAAACGCCTGACACGCAGCCTTAAGCACACGATGAGCACCTATTGCATGATCAGCAGGACCGAAGTTGGCCTTTCCAAGGCGCTGCAAGAGCTTGAAAGCCTGCAAGATGATGCCACAGCTCTAAATAAGCCGCATACCAACGACAGCGAAATCGCTGCGCTCGCCCGCATACAGTCGCAGATTCAGCTGGCAATGGAGATGGTCAAAGCCATGCGCAAGCGAACCGAAAGCCTCGGATCGCACTATCGAGCGGACTAATTCGAACACCCATCTAAAGCAGAACACAACTAATCGATATCTATGGGCCCCGTGAGCTCGAAGTGGCACGGGGCCCATTCGTGTCCGTACGGCAGCGTATCCTTATTCTGAATACGGAGCGGGCAAAGCCCGCATAGACAATAGGCCAGCGAGGAGGAGATATGGACAGTAGAGATATCGAGAAGTGGCGTGTCGAACTTGATAGCTACGCCAATGTAGAAGACGGCGTTGAGTATTGGCTCGCACAGATTTAATGGAACCCATGGGGTACACGCGATGGGAAAACTTCGCCGAAGTTGTTAAGAGGGCAAAAGTCTCGTGCGAAACAAACAAAACTCCAGTTGATTCTCATTTTCGTGACACCACGAAAATGGGAATTGCCGGTGTCGCCGCTCGCGCGGTTAAAGACTACAAACTTACGCGCCATGCATGCTATTTAATCGCCCAGAACGGAGATTCAAACAAGCAAGAAATCGCGCTCGCACAGGCGTACTTCGCCGTGCAGACGCGCCGGTTTTACTGATCCCCAGGGTAGACTCGATCTGTGAAAGCGGCTGTGCCCTTTCGGGTTCGGCCCCATGCGAGGTCAACAAAAAAGACGGCCAACCGAAGTTGACCGTCTTAACAATCTTTGGTGGGCCGTCAGGGGGTCGAACCCTGGACCTTGGGATTAAGAGTCCCCTGCTCTACCAACTGAGCTAACGACCCAAAGCTAAAGTCCGTTGTAGCGGACTTTAGAGGAGATATCGTGTGGTGGGCCGTCAGGGGGTCGAACCCTGGACCTTGGGATTAAGAGTCCCCTGCTCTACCAACTGAGCTAACGACCCGATATCAACACGAAGCAAGAACTGGGGTGGGTAAAGGGACTCGAACCCTCGACCTACGGGACCACAACCCGTCGCTCTAGCCAACTGAGCTACACCCACCGTGTCCTGTGCGCTTCGCGCTCGACTATTATTGCAAGGAACGCCACGCGATGCAAGCCCCAATTTTCAAGAATTTTGAAAAGAGTTTTTCGAGCGCGTTTCGAGCAATTCCCACCGGTTTCATAGGAGTAAACTTGCCCCACTGCAAATGCTCGAAAGGACAAGCATGAAAGAACTCTCCAATCGCACGGCATCATTTACCGATTCGGTCATCCGCCGCATGACGCGCATCTCCAATAAGTACGGTGCCGTCAACCTCTCGCAGGGCTTCCCCGACTTCGATCCTCCGGCGCAGCTGCTCGAGAGCCTCAGCGCCATCGCGACCGACCCCAAGCCGCTCTATCACCAGTACTCCATCACTTGGGGCTCCCAGGCCATGCGCGAGGCGCTCGCCGCTAAGCAGGAGCACTTTATGGGCATGCCGATCAACCCCAACGAGAACATCGTAGTCACCTGCGGCTCCACCGAGGCCATGATGGCCGCCATGATGACGGTTACGAACCCCGGAGACAAGGTCGTCATCTTCTCGCCGTTCTACGAGAACTACGGCGCCGACACAATCCTTTCGGGTGCCGAGCCCATCTACGTGCCGCTCAACCCGCCCACGTTCGACTTCGATCGCGAGGTCCTCGAGGCGGCCTTCCGCGACAACGATCCCAAGGCCATCGTCCTGTGCAACCCTTCCAACCCCTGCGGCAAGGTCTTTACGCGCGAGGAGCTCACCTTTATCGCCGACCTCTGCAAAAAGTACGACGCCTACTGCATTACCGACGAGGTATACGAGCACATCGTCTACGCGCCCCACGAGCACGTCTATATGGCCACGCTGCCCGGCATGTTCGATCGAACCATCAGCTGCAGCTCGCTGTCCAAGACCTACTCCATCACCGGCTGGCGCCTAGGCTACACCATCGCTCCCGCCGAAATCACCGAGCGCATCAAAAAGGTCCACGACTTCCTCACCGTAGGCGCCGCCGCTCCCCTGCAAGAGGCCGTCGTCACCGCCCTCAACTTCGACGACAGTTATTACCAGGAGGTCCTCGACCTCTACACCGCCAAGCGCGACCTATTCTGTCAGGGACTCGACAGCATCGGCCTCACGCACAACGTGCCGCAGGGCGCCTACTACGTGATGATGGACATCTCTGAGTTTTGCTATGACAGCGACCTCGACTTCTGCGAGGACCTAGCCTCAAAGGTGGGCGTGGGCGCCGTGCCCGGCTCGAGCTTCTTCCGCGAGCCTGTCAACCATCTGGTCCGTTTCCACTTTGCCAAGCGAGACGAAACGCTCAACGCAGCACTCGAGAACCTCAAGTCCCTGCGAGATAAAATCAAGCCGCGCGGGTAGAGACGGCCCAACAACTAAAAGCACCAAAGAAACCTCGCATCGTCCGTTGGGCTGCAAGGTTTCTTTTTATAGCGCTTTCTTAGTTTTTTAGGGCGCTATACTTTAGAGGTGAAGTAACTCGCCCAATAGAGAGGGACGCTATGGCAGAGCAGCAGCTTATCGGAGCGCTCGAGGCCGGCGGCACAAAGATGGTGTGCGCCACGGGCTATGCGGACGGCACGGTCCTGGAGCGCGAGCAGATTGCGACCACAACCCCGCAGGAGACCGTTGAGGCCGTCAACGCATGGTTTGCAGACAAAGGCATCGCCGCCCTGGGCATCGGAGCTTTTGGCCCCACCGCAGTCAACCCCGCCTCGCCCCAGTACGGCAAGATCTTGGAGACCCCCAAGACGGCATGGCGCTACTTTGACCTGCTGGGCACCATTCAAAACGAGCTCGACATTCCCTGCGGCTACGATACCGACGTCAACGTCGCCTGCTTGGGCGAGGTCACCTTTGGTTGCGCCCAGGGCCTCACTGACGTGGCGTATCTGACCATCGGCACCGGCGTGGGCGCCGGCGTGCTTTCGGGCGGCCAGCTCGTGCACGGCATGATGCACCCCGAGGCCGGTCACATCCTGGTCACGCGCGACCCGCGCGACACCATTGGCGAGCACAGCGGCTGCCCCTTCCACGACAACTGCCTCGAGGGCCTCATCGCCGGCCCCGGCGTTAAAAAGCGCTGGGGTGGCAAGAGCGCCGGAGAGATGGCCGATGACCCGGAGGCCATGGACCTGCTCGCCGGCTATCTTGCGCAGGCGCTCATGACCTACATCCTGTGCTACGCACCGCAGAAGATCGTCATCGGTGGCGGCGTGGCCGACCACACCCCCATCGCGCCGCTCGCACGCAAGAAGTGCGCCGAGATGCTCAACGGCTACATCGTCACGCCCGAGATGGCCGACATCGATAGCTACATCGTCAACAACAGCCTCGAGGGCAAGCAGGGCATTATGGGCTGCCTGGCCCTGGGCGCACAGGCGCTTCAGTAGCAGACGCACCCACAGGGCGTGGCGCGCCCGGCAAATCCGACCTACGGAACGACGCCACCACGCCTCATATAAGCTCTCAAATAAAAAAGGCCGCCTAGGACCAAACAATACGTCCTAGGCGGCTTTTTTGGCGCACATCAGCGACCGAAAGAGATATCGGAGCACAACGCCCGTTGCCGCACCACAGCAGTCGATCATCACATCGGTGATCATGCCGGCGCGTCCCGGCACAAAGAGCTGAATCGTCTCGTCGATCGAGGGAATCAGCAGCAGGAACACCGCCGTGGGCAGCAGCACGTCAAAGGTGCGCCGGCCCTCAAAATCAAAGGCGTGCGTTGCCAGGATGCCGAGCACCAAATACTCGGTAAAATGCGCGCACTTACGAACAACAAAGTTGGTCACCCATTCATATGGAAGTCCCACGCCGCGCAGGAAACCGCGGATAGCTTCCATGACCGTTAGGCTCAGCGAACCCGACCCCGAGCCGGGAACCAGCGAATTGCCCCAGATCAAGAGCGCCATCAGGCAGGTCACGACCGCCCATTTTCGATTGATCTTAACCATGCAGAAGTTATGCCTCCGCGCGGAGCGGCGCGAAGCTGGCGGTACCGCCCTCGATAACGCTCAGATAGGCACGGCCCGTACGCTTGGCGGTAGAGGACTGAAGACGCTCGATCTCTTCCTCGAGGATCTGATTGACGCGCTCGTGACGACGATTTTCCATAATGCCGGCGGCAATAGCCTCGGCCCGCTCGATGCTCTCACGCGAGATACGGGCAGTATCCTCGGGGAACACAGCGCTGTGACGGCCGACATAGGCGGGGGCAGCAGGCTGAGGGGCAGCGACGGGAGCGGGGGCTGAAACAGGAGCAGGCTCGTCAATCTCATCCAGAATCGCGGTGGCGGCGGCCCACATACCCTCGTGGCCCGAGTAATCGGCCATGGGGACATCAACCTCGAGCGAGGCGTCCGGAAGGTCGCCGGTGTCGATGCGATCTTGGGCATCAATCGATGCGGTGATGGCTGCAGGCTCATCGAGGTCATCGAGATCGATGCCCGCGGCACCGGAGATGATAGGCATGCTGGCGAGGTTTGCATTGTACGGCGCAGCCTCAGCCGCCTGCTGCTGGGCAGGAGCGCCCCAAAGCGAGCTTTCGGCGGCACGGCGGGCGGCAACAGCCTCCTCGTCCGCGGTCATGGCTTCATCAACGTACGAATTATCGGCAGAAGCGTTCGCGTCCGCCGAGGTAGCGCTGTAGGCGTTATTGACCGCCGCATTGGCAACGAGTGCCACGAAAGCCGCCGTGCTGCCCGCAGGGGCGGCCTGGGAGCCCGACACGGCGCGTGCCGCGGCGGCGATATCATCGCGATTGAAGGAGCCGGTCTGCCCGCCGTTGGTGAGCTCGTCGATGGCGACTTGATAGACGTCGCGCGAGCGCGCAGGGTCGCAGCTCACCGGCGAATCGTCGTCGAGCATGCTGTCGATCATGGACCAAGCCTCGGCCTCGTCCATAGCATCTGCGGCTCGAGCGATGGTGGGGACACCATCATCGGCATGACGGCGCTGGAACGCACCAGTCAGGCCGGAAAGGAATGCCGAGGTAGACTGCTCCGACTGAGCCTGAGAAGCAGAAGCCGCAGCGTACGGAATCGCATCCTGCTGCTGAGCTGGAATCGAGGCGGTCTTGAACTCGCTTTGATGCTGATTGAGATTGGCGGCACCGCCCATGGCATCGGGCTGGAACAGACGCTCTTCACGCTGCGCACGATACTCGGAGATACCCAGCGAGGCGGCATAGATACCCACGCCCGCCACCGCGCCCACGGCGAAGGGAACTGCACCCGCCACGACCGTCTCGTTCACCGACGAAAACGGCAGCGTCGCGGCATACATAACCACGGGAGCGGCAAGGCCGATCCCGCACGAAAGTCCGGCAAGGACTGCTCGTTGTGTTGCATCAGAAGAAGCCATGAGCTCTCCCCATCTTCCAGCACCCAAATCGCATCATTCAGTTGGCTGCGCGAGAGAAGATGAAGCGGGGCTATGCCCCAAAGCAACGGTATATGGTTCGTTTCATCTGCGTTTTCCGTCGCGAAGCTTAACAGCTATTATGCGAAACCCCCTTGGGGATTGCAAGCGCGAAGCGGGATTGAAACGGGAAAATCGCTGCTTGCCGGTCGTGAGGTCAATAATCGTTGGCGAGCGGCTATACGAAAAGGGCCAGAATCTAAACCCCGGCCCTTCTGGCATGTCTATGGTTGTTGTCGCGTGCGGCGGACGGCCTAGAACGTCTGCTCGTAATCGCTGTGCTTTTTTGCCGAACGCACCAGGAACTCCTGGTTGGTATTGGTGCCCTTGAGGCCCTTGATAAACGACGCGGCCGCGCGCTCGGTATTGTTCATGCCGGCGAGGATACGGCGCAGGCCAAAGACAAACGGGCGCATCTGCTCGTCGACCAGCAAATCCTCGTTGCGCGTGCCCGAGGCAACGGGATCGATGGCCGGGAAGATACGGCGGTCGGCCAGGTCGCGGTCGAGCTTGAGCTCCATGTTGCCGGTACCCTTAAACTCCTCAAAGATGACCTCGTCCATCTTGGAGCCGGTATCGATGAGTGCGGAGGCCAGGATGGTGAGCGAGCCGCCGTTCTCGATGTTGCGGGCTGCGCCCAAGAAACGCTTGGGCGGATACAGGGCCGCCGAATCGACGCCGCCCGACAGGATACGGCCCGAGGCGGGCGCCGCCAGGTTGTAGGCGCGAGCAAGGCGCGTGATGGAGTCGAGCACTACCACGACGTCGCCACCCAGCTCCACGATGCGTTTGGCACGCTCGATCACGAGCTCTGCCACGCGAGTATGGTTGTCGGCAGGCATATCGAAGGTCGAGGCCACGACCTCGCCCTTGATGGAGCGCTGCATATCGGTGACCTCTTCGGGGCGCTCGTCGACGAGCAGGCAGATGAGGTGTACCTCGGGATTGTTGATCGAGATAGACTGGCAGATCTTCTTGAGGATCGTGGTCTTGCCGGCCTTGGGCGGGGACACGATCAGGCCACGCTGGCCCTTGCCGATCGGCGACACGATGTCGATGGCGCGACCGGTAATGGAGTCCTTGCCGTGCTCCATGCGCAGCGGCTCGTTGGGATAGACCGGGGTGAGGTCGCCGAACTTGGGACGGTTGCGAATCTGCTCGGGGTCCAGACCGTTGACGGTCGTGATTTTGGCGAGGCCGGCGCGCTTGTCGCCGCCGCGCGAAGGACGCAGCGAGCCCTCGATGACATCGCCCGTGCGCAGGCGCGCGGAGCGGATGAGGTAGGCGGGCACGAAGGCGTCGTCGTTGGACTTCATGTAGCCATGGGCGTGGATGATGCCGGAGCTGTCCGGGCGAATCTGCAGAATGCCCTTGATGTCGCGGAAGCCCTCGGCCTTCGCAGCGGTGACGTAGATTTCCTCGACGAGCTCGGCCTTCTTCTTGCCGGTCGTCTCGATCTCGAACTCTTTTGCCTTCTCGCGCAGCTCGGCGACCTTCATGGCCGCAAGCTCCTCGCGCGAAAGCGTTGGCTCGGTGGGAGCGGCATTACGCTCCTTGTTGCGTTGCTTGCGATCGCGCTGGCGGTTGCGACGGTCGTTGTTGCGCTCGTCCTTGCGCTCGTTGCGCTCCTCGTTGCGCTTGTGCTGGCGACGGTTGGGGCGAGCGCCGTCTTCGCCCTCGGCGGGGGCGGCACCATCGGTTGCGGTGGTGTCAACATTGGCCGCAGCGGCGTCATTGGCCTCGGCGCCGGAATCGACCTGCGCTTCGACATCAGCATGCTGCTCGGCGGCCTTGGCCTTAACGGACTTCTTGCGACCGCGCTTGGGCTTCTCGGATGCAGGCTGTTCGACGTCCTGGGGCTCGACGGCATCAGTCGATGCATCGGCGGTCGTCTCGGCGGAATCCTCGGACGCGCCCTTCTTGGCAGCCTTAGCCTTGGACGTGCGCTTAGCAGCAGTGCGACGCCTGCGACCGGGACGGACGCCGGCGGGCTCGGCATCGGCAGAAACGGCCTCGGAAGTCGTAGCATCCTGGACGGGTTCATCGGCAGCAGTTGAGGACTTGGCGGTCGCCGCAGCATCCCGAGCGGCGGCGGCTGCGGCTGCGGCCTTCTCGGCCTCGACAAAGGCCTTGGGCTTGCGACCGCGACGGTGCGGGCGCAAAGCCGGATCGACAACGGGAACTTCGCTGGCCTCGACAGGCGCAGCGGGCTCAACAGACGATGCACCCTCCCCTGCCGCGGAACGGAGCGAAGTCTCAGTGGGCTCGGGGACTACCTGTTCCGCAACCTGCTCGGCCTTAGCAGCCGTGCGACGGCGTGTGCGCGGTGCCAGCTTCTCGGTCGGCTGGTCGGCGGCAGGAACCTCGGTGGCGGCAGGGGTCTCGAGTACAGACGGAGCTGCAAGCTCGGTCAGAGCCGCGGCCTCGCGCTCGGCAGCACGACGGCGGGCGCGCACCACCTGAGCCTCGCTAATCTGCGCCAACGCACGTGCCTGCGCGACCTCATCGGAAATCGGCGCCGAGGAGTCAGCTGCAACGGTGAGCTTGGCGCGCGTCGTGCGCGTGGTACGGCGCTTTGGCTTGGTGACCTCCTCGCCGTCAGCGGCAGGCTTGGCCGTGCGGCGCATGCGCTTGGGCTTTGCCGGAGCAGCCTCCTCACCAGTTGCAGGCACGGCCTTCTCAGCCGCTACAGGCATAGGCGTCGAAGCAGCCTTAGGCGTCTCAGGAGCCGAGGCTTGCGCGGGCGCCGCGACCTGGTCCGACGCAACCGGTGCAGCGGGAGCGGCCTGCGTCGTCGTTATTTCGTTTTCTTGCTGTTGATCAGACACAGTGTTTGCTCAACTTTCTTTTCAAGCCCTGTGATCACATGCTCCCTGCATAAACCTTCAGGGCGGCTAAACAGTCTAGTTCCGTTCAAAACGACGGACATCATTGATCTGTATCGAGATGATTGCGTCAACTACGCAGCGTTAGTGTAACACAACCGCCGCCACCTGCAACTTAGTCATTAGGGGCGTTCTTAAACGACTAGTCAAAAGGGACACTCTTTGGTCTACCACCCACAAATCAGACTGCCTCCGCCAAAACTATGGCGGTTTACTACGACGAATCGATCAACCGCGACCACTCCGAAACATGTTGAACTAAAACCGCAGGTAGATGCCTTGCGCTTTTTTGCGAAAAGCCGGCGTGGTTGGAAATTCCCAATTCATCGTAGTAAACCGGCATAGTTTCGTATTTCCAGCAGTTCCAAATTCGTCAATACGTCGGCATTTGCGAAAAAAGCCCGACCTCCGTGGGAGATCGGGCTTATAGGCCTCAGTTAAACCAAACCTACACGGTCAAATGACCCGCAGGTTACATCTGCTCGGGCGCGGAAACGCCAACGAGGGTGAGCACCAGGGCGAGCGTCACGCGGACGGCATCGCAAGCGGCCAGACGGGCACGCGAAAGCTCGGGGTCGACGGGACGGCCCTCGCTCGGCAGCACCTGGCAGGCAGCGTAGAAGCTGTGGAAGTCACCGGCGAGCTCCTCGGCAAAGTGCGTCAGACGGAACGGAGCGCGATCGCGAGCGCAGCTGGCGATCAGGTCGGTAAGCTCGTTAAGCTTGCGCGAAAGGGCGAGCTCGGTCGGGTCGGTCAGCAGCGAGTAATCGACGTTCTCACCGATGGCCTTGGCGGCAACGGCCTTCATGCCCATCTCGTCGGCCTGCTCGGCGGTAACGTCGGCGGCACGGCGCAGGATGGAGCACACGCGGGCGTGAGCATACTGCACGTAATAGACCGGGTTGGAGTTGTCGCGCTTCTTAACGGCCTCAATGTCGAAGTCGACCATCTGGTTGGAGCTCTTGGAGATGAGCGTGTAGCGAGCGGCATCGGAGCCGACCTCGTCGACGAGCTCCTGCAGGGTCACCATGGTGCCCTTGCGCTTGGACATACGGACGGGCTTGCCGTTACGCAGCAGGTTGACGAGCTGGCCCAGTAGAACCTCGAACTTGCCGGGGTAACCCAGAGCGTCGCAGACGCAGCGGACGCGCTCGATGTAACCGTGGTGGTCGGCGCCCCAGATGTCGATGACGTGATCGACGCGCTGGAACTTATCCCAGTGATAGGCGACGTCGGAGGCGAAGTAGGTGTACTCGCCGTCGGACTTGATCAGGACGCGGTCCTTGTCGTCGCCCAGATCGGTGGAGCGGAACCACAGGGCGCCGTCCTTGGTGTAGAGGTAGCCCATCTTGTCGAGCTTCTCAAAAGCGCGGTCGACGGCGGAGGTGCCGGCGGTCTCGCCCTCGGTGTCCTTCACATACAGCGAGCGCTCGGAGTACCAACGGTCAAAGTCGCAGTTGACGGCGTGGCAGAGGTCGCGCATGTTGTCGACCATCTTCACGTAGCCGCGCTCACGGAAGCTCTCCATGCGCTCCTGCGGATCGGCGTCGACCCACTTGTCGCCGTCGGTGCGCCAGAACTCGGCGGCCTCGTCGATGATGTAGTCGCCGCCGTAAGAGTCCTTGCCCAAGGTCTCGGCAAAGTTGTCCTGATACGGATGGGTCTCGGGGTGCTCGTCGTTCTCGTCGGCAACAAAGGCGTCACGGTCGGCGATCAGCAGCTTGTGAGCCTCGTCGATATCAACGCCCTGCTTGGCGATGATGTCGGCAAGCTGCATATAGCGCGTGCTGATGGAGTTGCCGAAGGTGTTCATCTGAGAGCCGTGGTCATTGATGTAGAACTCACGCTGGATGTCGTAACCGGCGTGGTCCATGACGCGGCAAAGGGAGTCGCCCAGAGCGGCCCAGCGGCCGTGGCCGATGTGCATGGGGCCGACGGGGTTGGCGGAAACGAACTCGACCTGGGTCTTCAGGCCACCACCGACGTTGGACTTAGCGAAGTCCATGCCCTTCTCGCGAGCCTCGCCAAAGATGGCATTCTTGACGGCAACGGAGAGGTAGAAGTTGATGAAACCGGGGCCTGCGATCTCAACCTTCTCGATCGCGGGATCCTCGGGCATATGGGCAACGATGGCCTCGGCGATCTTGCGCGGGGCGCAGTGGGCCAGCTTGGCGGACTTCAGGGCCATGGTAGAGGTCCACTCGCCATGAGAAGTGTCAGCCGGTCGCTCGATAGCGCAATCGTCAAGTTCAAATGCGGAAAGGTCGCCGGCCTCCTGGGCCGCAGCAAGCGCAGCGCGTACCAGCTCTTCAATCTTCTCGGGCATAGATCCTCCTTGTGTTAAAGCCCCCGAGCTCTTGGTCACTCGTAGGGCAAAAGCCAGAGTTTGTAGCACTCTATCACAAGCGAGGGGCACTGTCGCAGGGTAAAGCCAATCGAAATTGCATATGCACAAAATTGACTACAGCTTGTATGGAGTCACTCAAAGATGCCGGTCTGCCTGCAGATTATGCACGCGTTGAAAATGCATAAAGGTGTGAATGAGCTGTGTCTTTTATCGAATACTCTTACCTATCAGAGTTGTGTGCTTTTCCTGCATAAAGTGAGGATTTGCGCACGTCAGCGTGTTATTCTAGACATACGTAAATTCGTATAAGTTGGAGGTAGCATGTTCTCAATCGGTCAACACGTCATTCATCCGGGTCAGGGAGTCTGCACCGTCGTCGGTTTTAGGGACGACACGCCGCAGCCCATGTTGTTGCTCGAGGCCAAGCAGGGGCATGCGCAGACGATCCTTATGTACCCCGTGGCGCAGGCCGACCGTCTGCATGCCGCCATCTCTCAGCAAGATGCCGAGCATCTGCTGAGCCACTATGACGAGCTGGAGTGCGACACCTTTACCGAGCGCAACAGCTCGCTTGAAGAGACACACTTTAAGCAGCAGCTCAAGCTGGGCGCGCCCGAGACGGTCCGCGTGGCAAAGACCATGATGCACCGCATTCGCCAGGCCGAGGAAGCCGATAAAAAGCCCAGCTCTTACTATATGCGTGTACTCAAGGAAGCCAAGCGCCGCTCCATCGAGGAGTTCGCCGTGGCATTGGGCGTCACCGAGGAGGCCGCCGAAGCCCGCCTAGCCCAAGCCGCCCTCAACTAACCTGCCAAAAAGGGACAGGTTTATTTTGGCAGGTTCTATCTGGCCAAACATCAACAAACAATCAGTAAATGGTCAGGTGCTCCGTTTTGTTTAAGAGCGCCCGACCATTTTTCTATCGCCGCAAAAATGCGTGAAGCCCATTTGCGATGACATCACGCGAGGGCCGTCCAGATCGACGTAACCAACGCCCGCATCCACAACAAGCGCGCCCGTCTTACTCAATTACCATTAAAAAGCATCAATTTGAAAACGCAATTATATTTCGGCAGGTAGCAGCTATAGTCGGTGAACTGAATCTCGACAACCGAAGCCCCCGAATGAGGTATCTTCAGCCCATCCAAGCTAAAGGAGGGGCCATGCCGAGAAAACCTCGTTCAAAGTCACCAACCGGTTATTTCCACATCACGTTGCGTGGAAACGGAGGGCAATTGCTGTTTGACGATGCCGAGGACCGAATCGCCATGCTTCAGATCCTCGATGCGATCCTCCCCAAACACAATATCGAGCTTATCGCTTGGTGCCTTATGGGAAACCACATTCATCTGCTCATCGACGATCCGGACGACCGCAAGAGCGACGCGATGCATGCGATAGCCGTATCGTATGCGGGCAGGTACAATGCGCGGACGGGGCATATCGGCCACGTGTTTCAGGAGCGGTTTTGGGATTCGCCCATTAAGTCAGAAGTATATTTACTCGAGGCAATTCGATACATTCATTTGAATCCACAAAAAGCGGGACTGGCAGCATACGACGAATATCCCTGGAGCAGCCATCGCGAGTATCTCATGAGTGCCAGGTCACGGCCGCATGTTACCGGCAGCGTTGTCGGTGTTATATTCCCAACACCTCGCTCATACCTTCGGCTCATGGAAAGTACGCCGTCGCTTCCCTATCGCCCCAGCGCAACAGCCAAGGTTCGCGAGGAAGATCTATGCGAATTTGGCACGGCAATCGTGCAGAGTGTCGCAGGATGTGCTCCGACGGAACTCAAATCCGCCTCCAAGCCACTTCGCAATGAGGCGATTCTCGCGCTTCGAAAACAAGGGCTAACGATTAAGCAGGTTCAGCTGCTGACCGGACTGGGAACATGGATTATCAAGAACGCGTCGTAGCGTCGCGTTTGCCGAGTTACGGATACGGCGAAGCGCAGCTGTCTGCCGCGAGGCGCCGCCATTCGCCAGCTTCACCATGTCAAACAGAAAACGCTTCCGCTGAATAACATCCAACGGAAGCGTTTTCCCAGATAAAATCTACCAAAATAAACCTGTCCCTTTTTGGCAGGTTAGGCCTGGAAGGTGTCGCGGTCGGGCGCGAAGGACTGCATGGCCGCGATGGTGCGGTCAAAGAGCTCGGGGAGCTCCCAGCCGAGCATCTCGGCGCCCTGCGAAATCACGTCGCGCGAGCAGCCGGCGGCAAAGCGCTTGTCCTTGAACTTCTTCTTGAGTGACTTGGTCGTAAAGTCCATGACGCTCTTGCTCGGGCGCATGATGACGGCGGCTCCGATCAGCCCGGTGAGCTCATCGCAGGCAAACAGGATCTTTTCCATCTGCAGCTCGGGTTTGGGCAGCGAGGTGTTGAAGTCCGACGTGTGCGTCTGGATGGCGCGAATGAGCTCGGGAGACGCACCTTCGCCCTTAAGAATCTCGGCAGCGTAGATGGTGTGGTTCATGGGGTCGTCCTCATGCTCCTCCCAATCCAGGTCGTGGAGCAGACCGACGATGCCCCAGAACTCCTCGTTCTCGGGGTCGAACTCGCGCGCAAAGTAGCGCATGGTGCCCTCAACCGTCTCGCCATGGGTAATGTGAAACGGGTCCTTGTTGTGCTCGTTGAGCAGTTCGAATGCGCGGTCGCGGGTGATTCCGGCGGTGAGCGTCTGGGACATGGCAATACCTCCAGGTGAGTCGATGTTAGGACACGGTGTCACTATCGTATATCGCCGCGGCTCAAGCCGAAAGGCAAAAAAGTTATGCGGAGAAAAAAGCCGGGGAACGTGTCGCCCGGCAAAACCGCAGATAAAACCTGCCAAAATAAACCTGTCCCTTTTTGGTAGGTTTAGGGACGGACCTGGCCGGTGCCGCGGAGCTTGTATTTGTAGGTAGTGAGGGCCTCGGCGGCAAAGGGGCCGCGGGCGTGGAGCTTTTGGGTCGAGATGCCGATCTCGGCGCCCAGGCCAAACTCGCCGCCGTCGGTGAAGCGCGTGCTGGCGTTGGCATACACGGCCGAGGCATCGACCGCGTCCAGGAAGCGCTCGCAGGCATCCTCGTCCTCGGCAACGATGGCCTCGGAGTGCATGGTGCCGTAGCGGTTGATGTGCGCGATGGCTTCGTCCTCGTTCGCCACGACCTTCACGCTCATCTCGAGCGCCAGATACTCGCGGCCCCAGTCCTCCTCAGTCGCGGCTACATAGTCGTCGCCCTCGGCAAGCCCGGCGGCAGCGCATGCGGCGCACGTGGCCTCGTCGCCGTGAATCAGCACGCCGTGGTCGTGCAGCACGGCAACGACCGCCGGCAAAAACGAATCCGCCACGGCACGGTCGACCAGCAGCGACTCGGCGGCATTGCACACGCCCACGCGCTGCGTCTTAGCGTTGACGATAATGTTGAGCGCCTTGTCAAAATCGGCGGATTCATGCACGTAGATGTGGCAGTTGCCTGTGCCCGTCTCGATCACCGGCACAAGCGACTCGCGCACGCAGCGCTGGATCAGGCCCGCACCGCCACGCGGAATGAGCACATCGACAATACCGCGGAGCTTCATGAGCTCGCCGGTGGCCTCGCGGTCGGTGGACTCGATCATCGAGATAGCTTCGCGTGGAAAGCCCTGGGCCTCAAGCGCATCGGCCAGCAGTTCGGCAATCATGGCGCACGAGTGATAGGCCAGCGAACCGCCGCGCAGGATGCAGGCGTTGCCGGTGCGGATGCAGATGCCCGCGGCATCGGCCGTCACGTTGGGGCGCGCCTCGTAGACCATGGCAACCAGGCCCAGCGGCACACTCACGCGCGTAAGGTCCACGCCACTCGCAAGCACACGGTGATCGAGCACGCGGCCCACGGGATCGGGCAGCTCGGCGAGCTTCTCCAGGCCGGCGGCCATGCCCTCGACGCGCTCGGGCGTCAGCAGCAGACGATCGAGCAATCCGACCGAGGTGCCCGCATCACGCGCAGCGGACATATCGAGCTCGTTGGCGGCGACGATGGAGTCGATACCGTTGCGCAGTGCTGCGGCCATGGCGCGCACGGCCTCCTGGCGCTGCTCGTCGCTCGCCGTGGCAAGCGAGGCCGACGCTGCCTTAGCGGCAACGGCAAGATCGTGGACATACGTGGCTATATCGACCGACATGGACGGCCCTTTCTCCTAGAAGTTTGCAACCATGGTAGCCGATTTGCGCATGGCCTCGCTCGCGGCGGTAGAATTGGTCAACCCGAAACACCGCAACGAACGGAAGACTCACATGGCCCTCATTACTTCGTACCACGTCCCCGGCCTGTATGTCGAGGACCACAGCATCGACGTCCCCCTCGACTGGCGCGGCCTGGAGCCAATGCTCCTGGCCGTCGGCAGCACCATGCGCCGCGGCGCTATGCCGGCACCAATCGCCGGCGCGCCCGAGAGCATCAAGCTCTTCTACCGCGTGGTTTGCGCGCCCGACCGCATCAACGACGATCTGCCGCTGCTTCTGTTTTTGCAGGGCGGCCCCGGCGGCGAGAGCCCGCGTCCGCTGTCACCCACAAGCGATGGCTGGATCGAGGAGGCCGTCAAGCACTTCCGCGTGGTCCTGCCCGACCAGCGCGGCACCGGACGCAGTAGCTGCGTGGACGGACGCACGATTGCCACCTTGGGCGATCGCGCCGAGGCAGCCGGCGCCGATGCGGCCCGCTCGCAGGCGGACTTCCTCAAGCGCCACCTCGCCAGCTCCATCGTGCGCGATTTTGAGTACCTGCGCCTGGTGGGCTTTGGCGGCAAGCCCTGGGTCACACTCGGGCAGAGCTACGGCGGCTTTTTGACGTTGAGCTATCTGTCGCTCTTCCCCGAGGGCGTAGCGGCAAGCTTTACCTGCGGCGGCATCCCCCACGTGCCGGCGAGCGCAAGCGAGGTCTACGCGCACACCTTCCCGCGCATGGCTGCCAAGACACAGCAGTATTACGACCGCTACCCCGCCGACGTCGAGCGCGTGGCGGCTCTTGCCGATGCGCTCGAGGCTCAGAAGCCCGTGCTGCCCGACGGCTCGCCGATGACGGTCGAGCGCCTACAGCTCATGGGCAGCGACTTTGGCATGAAGCCGAGCTTTGAGCGCATGCATTGGATTATCGATCACGCTTTTGTTGACGGCGACGGCGCGCTGACCTGCGGCGCCTCGGTATCCGACAGCTTTTTGATGCGCGCCTTCGAGCGCACCAACACGCGCACGAATCCGCTGTACTGGACGCTGCAGGAGTTCATATACGCCGACGGTGACACCATGCCCATTGGCTGGGCCGCGGCTGAAGAGAAGGCACACCGCGCCGAGTTTGACACCCTCGCGCGCCCGCTCATGTTTACCGGCGAGGCCATGTTCCCGTGGATGTTCGAGCAGATGCCCGAGCTCAAGCCCTTCAAGCCCGCCATGGATCTGCTTATGGAAGACACAAGCTGGGACAAGATCTACGACCCGCAGCGCCTGGCGTGCAACGAGGTGCCCCTGCAGGCCGCGGTGTACTTCGATGACATGTACGTGGACTCGGGCATGCAGCTCGACACGCTCAGCCGCGTGGGCAACTCGCGCGCCTGGGTGACCAACGAGTTCGAGCACGACGGCCTGCACGGCAGTATGGTATTCAAGCACCTCTTCGACGAGGCCCTCAACCGCGGAGACCTGCGCCGAATCTTCTAGCAAAGGAGTGTCCCCACCTGCCGGCACAATAGAAACGTCCCCAAGTGCCGGATGATGTCCTTCGCCACGAAAGCGGCCCATCTACTACGTTTCACCCGCATGGCCCAACCAGATGCCATAAATAAAGAAAACCGCAGGCGTTCTACCTGCGGTTTTCTTTTTGCAATTCTTGGCATGGTCACCGATAGCCTATTAAACGTAGTAGATGGGCCGTTTTCGTGGCGACCAGCTCGGACATAAGCGCGGCGGGGCAAAGTTACCCTGGTAATTTCGCCCCACGTGCATTGCAGATCGAAGGCGCCCGGCGTCGAGGCCTAAGCAAATACAATCAAGTTGTCTCGATGGATTGCGGGCTTCTCGGCCAGGTTAGCGAGCAGGCGGTTGCTGGCGATCTGGTCCTGGCGGCGGCCGGCGGCAAGCTCCAGCACGTCCGAATCGGCCTCGGCGATACCGCGGGCGACAACCATGCCGCTCGGGTCGCACACGTCGAGCACATCGCCCTCGGCAAACTGGCCATCGACCTCGCGAATACCCACCGCGAGCAGCGACGATCCGCAGCTGACCAGCGCCTTCGCGGCGCCGTCATCGACCGTCACCGAGCCGTGCGCCTTGTCGCCCAGTGCAATCCACAGCTTGCGCGGCGCAATGTCCAGGCGCTCCGCCGGCGGATCGAACAGCGTACCCACGCTCTCGCCGCGGGCCAGACGCACGAGCGCATCGGGCTCCTCGCCCGAGCAAATCACGCTTTGAATGCCCGCCGTCATGAGAATGCGGCTCGCGCGAATCTTGGTGATCATGCCGCCCGTACCCACCGATGTGGAAGAATCGCCCGCCGAGGCGATAATCTTGGCATCGATCTTATGCACGACAGGAACAAACTCGGCCGTGGGGTCTTCATGCGGATTGGCAGTATAGAGACCATCGATGTCCGAGAGCGTCACGCACAGATCGGCAGAAACCAGGCAGCTCACAAGCGCCGCCAGCGTGTCGTTGTCGCCAAACTTGATCTCATCGACGGTGACGGTATCGTTCTCGTTGACGACCGGCACCACGCCGAGCTCCACCAGGCGAAGCAGGGCGTCGCGCGCGTGCAGGTAGGACGTGCGGCGCGCCGTGTCGTGACGCGTGAGCAGCACGAGCGAGGTGAGCAGGTCGCGCGCATGGAACTCCTCGTCGTAGGCCGACGAGATGATGCACTGACCGGCCGAGGCGCAGGCCTGCAGGCTCGGCAGGTCGCCGACCGGCTTACGGTCGAAGCCCAGCACGGGATAGCCGCAGGCAATGGCGCCCGAGCTCACCACGATCAGGCGCCAGCCAAGCTCGCGCAGCGCTGCGGCCTGGTCGGCAAGCCCGCCGATAAAGGCGCGGTTGACCTTGCCGTCGGCGCCCACCACCGTGGACGAACCGATCTTTACCACCATCGTTTTATAAGAAGTCGTCATACGTCAAACCAATCAACTGTTCAGCGAACGGCCGAGCCGGCGGCCAGGGAAGCGTGACTCGCCCCTACCGCCCAAGGAATTAGTGAGCCCAGGGAAAGGCAGAGGCCGCGGCCATGTTCTTGCGCACGAGCTCGTCGCGCACCTGAGCCAGGCCCTGCTCCATACCCACCACATAGGTCTGCGGGTACAGGAAGCGCTTGAAAGCTGCGTCCAGATGGTCGAGCGCCCAAGCACAGCGCTCGCGCGCGTCCTGGATGCTCTCACGCGGAGCCACCGCACTGCCATCGCGCACGATCGGCACCAACAGCTCGCGATACTCAAGTTCGGACACGTCGGTCACCAGGGCGGCATCGTTCACGGCTACGAGGGTATTGCCGCGCGCGGCGCCCTCCCCCGCCAGATGGTCCTCGTCGTAGATCATGTCGCAGACCGGGCCGCCAAAGCCGTCGTAATAACGGCGCACGCGTTGCACACCCGGGATCGTGCGCTTGTAGGGCTGCTCGGAGAGCTTGACAACCGGCGTCCATGGATCTGCCTCGCTCGCACGGCGGGCGGAAAGCTTGTACACGCCGCCCAGCGCCGGCTGGTCGTAACAGGTCGCAAGCTTGGTACCCACGCCAAAGCTGTCGATGGGCGCGCCCTGGTCGAGCAGCGACTGAATCGTGTACTCATCCAGATCGTTGGAAACCGAAATCCCCACATAGGGCAGGTCCTCGGCATCAAAACGGCCGCGCACATACTTGGAGAGCTTGGCGAGGTCGCCGGAGTCGATGCGAATGGCCGACAGGCGCTCGCCCACCGCTTCCATCTCCTTGGCAACCGTAATGGCATGTTCACAGCCCTCGCGCACGTCATAGGTGTCGATGAGCAGCGTACAGTTCTTGGGGCTCGACTTGGCAAAGGCGCGGAAGGCCTCGAGCTCGGAATCGAAGCTCATCACCCAGCTGTGCGCATGCGTGCCAAAGACGGGAATACCGTAGCGGCGGCCGGCGAGCACATTGGACGTAGAGGAGCAGCCGGCAACGTAGCTCGCGCGCGCGACGGCCAAGCCGCCATCGGGACCCTGAGCGCGGCGCAGGCCAAACTCGGCAACGGGACGGCCGTCCGCCGCCAGCACCACGCGCGCCGTCTTGGTGGCGACAAGCGTCTGGAACCCAACGATGTTGAGCAGCGCCGTCTCAAGCAGCTGGCACTCCAGCGCGGGGCCGGTGACGCGAACCATGGGCTCGCGCGGAAAGACGAGCTCGCCCTCGGGCACGGCGTCGATGTTTACATGCGCACGAAAATCGCGCAGGTAGTCGAGGAATCCAGGCTTGAACATCGCGCCGCCGGCCGGGGCCTGGAGCGAGGCGAGGTAGTCGATATCCTCGGGCGTAAAGCGCAGATTCTCGACCAGCTCGGGCAGTTCGGCGGTGCCGCACATGACGGCATAGGCGCTGCCAAAAGGATGGTCGCGGTAAAACGCGGTAAAACAACCCTGCTCATTGGCCTTGCCGCTCTCCCACAGGCCCTGGGCCATAGTGAGCTCGTACAGATCGGTGAGCATTGCAATGTCGGTGGGATGCGAGATGTCGGTCAAAGCCATGGGGCGACCTTTCGGATGCGTTGTGCAGAGGTTGAGGGTTGGAAAAGGGCAGAGTGTTCGGGCATGGCACCCAGCGCGAATGGGCTAGAGCAGGCCCATGCTGGTCAGGATCGTGTAGCCCATAAAGATGACAAACGCGATGAGGGCAAGGACAATGATGATTTTTTGAGCCGGCGCCATGCCAGGGATCTCGTTCTCGCCCGTAGGCTCCTTGGAGGTAACCATGCGCTTGGCAAAGGTCATCTCGTCACGGCTCGGCTTGGGCTCGACGGACTTGGAACGAGCGACCTTTTTAGGCTGAGGTTTAGGCGCGGTGGGCGCGGGCTTCGCGGCGGCGGGCTTGGGCGCGGGGGCGACGTTCGCGGCGGCCTCCTCGGCCTTCGCACGCTCGGCACGCAGGGCGGCCAGCTCCTCACGCTCGCGGCGTGCCTCTTCCTGGGCCTCGCGACGAGCTTTCTCGGCGCGGAGCTCTTCCAACTCGGCGCGTTCCTCGGCAGACAGTGGTTGGGACTCAAGCTTGGCCATGGTACAGCCCTTTCTTTTAAAAAAAGCCGCCGACACAATGTCAGCGGCTTATCAAATCCAAGGGTGGAGACGAAGGGAGTCGAACCCTCGGCCTCTGCCATGCGACGGCAGCGCTCTCCCAACTGAGCTACGTCCCCAAGACAAGTTGATATTTTACCTACGGCTCGCCAACTGTCAACGCCCAATACCCAGTCTTTTTGGGACGCGGCTATTTTGACAACTTTTCGAGCAGGCGATCCTCTCGATGATTTTTTAAGGCTCTGTTAGACCAGGATTGACATTCCGCCCCATC
>NZ_QRJO01000014.1 GCF_003471585.1 Collinsella sp. AM18-10 | reverse complement strand
ATGATGGGGCGGAATGTCAATCCTGGTCTAACAGAGCCAAAAGAAATCGTTAAACGGAAACCGACGACGATTCGCTCGAGCGATTAGCGTCCACGCGTGGCTTCTGCCGATTGGCGCAACGGGCGACGGATTAAGGGATCGCTCGGGCGGATGATCCCGCTGCAGTACAGGCGGTCGCTCAATTTAGCGGCATGAGCGTTTTCGCACGGAAAACCAGTATCTTGTACCGTGGGTGCGCGACGGCACGTTTCTGCAGGGTGCGACATGGCGCGAGAGCCTCGGACGATACGAGCGCTTCGTGCACGAGCACGGAGCTGGCCGCGTGCTGCTGCTGGAGCTTGGCGTGGGCGAGATGACCCCCGGCATCATCACGCTCCCGTTCTGGAGCATGGCCGCAAAGCTGCCGGATGCGCATCTGTTGAGCGTAAACATCTCGGGCGACTCAGCCCCCTTGCAGCTCGGAAGCAAGGCGGAGGCAATCCAGGCCGATTTGGGCGCACTGCTCTCGGCGGCGCGGGTGGGCGACGGTGCTTAAGCCTCTTTGTTAGTCGCTTTGAGATAATCCTCGTCGTTCACAGGCTCCAACCACTCGTTGGAGGTCTCCTCGCCCGGAACCTCCAGCGCGAGATGGGAGAACCAGCCGTCGGGCGCGGCTCCGTGTCAATGCTTCACCCCCGGGGCGATGTTGACCACATCGCCCGGGCGCAGCTCCTGTGCCGGCTTTCCCCATTCCTGGTAAAACCCTCGACCAGTCACAGCATGCCGGCAGCGAGGTCAATGCGCATTCGCTCATGCTACAATCCAACCACCAGAGATGAAAACACAGTCCCCGTCGGGTAGTCGTGGGCGTGCGGGAGTCCGCATCAGTAACCTGCCTCCTTGGTTGTCCCTTCTCTGCATGGTCATCTACATAAAGAAGGAACCAACCATGCAGATCAGTGTGTCATCCACCCTGACCGTATATCATGACGGCCAATTCTGGGTCGGGCTGGCGGAGCATGTCGAGGACGGCAGATACGGCGTCGTCCGCATCGTCTTCGGTGCAGAACCGTCCAATGAGGAAATCCTGCAATTCGTTACAAGCAAATGGGCGAAGCTCTCGTTCTTCGGTGACGAGGCCACGGAAACAAGCAAGCCCGCGAAGAATCCCAAGCGACGCGCTCGCGAGGCAGCGAAAGCCCTTAAGCGGCCCGCGGTGAGCACCAAGGCACAACAGGCGCTCGCAGCACAGCGGGAAGCGATGAAACGGGAGTCAGCCCGCGCAAGAAGCCAACGCCGCGCGGATGAGGCGGAGGCGCGCTTCGAGCAGCGAAAGCTGAAGCGCAAGCAGAAGCATCGTGGGCATCGATCGCCATGTGCAGCAAGGCAAACCATATACAGCAGTGGGGCCAGTTCCACTTGAAGCCGACGCCGCGTAGACGCTAATGGTGACGGCTATGCACGGGCACGGGCGAGCCACTGCACTTCACAGCTTGTTTCTCAAGTATTTGGGCGCACACGCGGCGTTCAAAAATGCGGAGCGACTCCACATGGCTCGAGACTGAGCCGAGGTGCCCTACTTCTCGCCCTCCAGCAGCCCCACGATACGGTCGATGTCGACGGCGAAGCGGGGCCTTCCCTCGCGCTCGTAGCGGTCGAGGTACGCCTGGCACTCGGAGACAATGCGCTTGATGTTGCCGTCGATGATGCGCTGGAGCGTCTCGTAGTAGGCCGAGCCCTCGGTCCTGAAGCGGCGCTGGTAGGACTTGGTTATGGGGAACATCTTGATGTAGTGGATGCTGTGGCGACAGCCGGGGCGCGTCGTGGGGCGGGGTGGCAACGCAAAGTACTGGTCTTTGGGCACGTTGGGGGCGATGTTGGAATGCAGCGGCACGGCGAAGTCCCTGCGCTTTCCGCGGAAACGCAGCCTCACCACCACGATGCAGGGGAGATTGTGCTTAAGCATGAGCTCGCGGTCGCCCTCGACGAGGTCGAAGAAGTCCTGGGAGATGGATACGACCTTCACCGGTTGCGCCTCTTCATACGAAGTGGGGCCCGCATCGCTGCAGGCCCCTACAGGTGGGCGATATTCTACGCCTTGCGGCACCCCGTCGCCCACGGAGGTTAAACGTACACGTAAGCCGTACTCTGAAAGCCGCGGCTTCCGGCAAGCAGTTTATACCACGAAAGGTCGCTTTCAACGCGCATAGCTCGCAAAATAACACTCGCTGGGCCGTCGCCCCTGGCCGTTACCCTCCAATCTTCATTGGAGTCAGCAGGTCAATTCATATAGTTATGGGAGTGTATCCTAAAGGAAATCAAATTAATACCCCCATAACTAAGGAATTTTCTATTCCCACTCAATGACTAGGGCCCTGGTGTAATTGGCTGGATCACCGTTCCGGGAACCGGTATCGACCTACCTGTCCGCCGAGCTCTTTCTTCAGCTCCAGCCTAGTATCTGATTCGCGCCGTTATAAGCGAAAACCGAAGAGATGCGTCTTAGCCAAGAAAAGAAGGTTAGCCTCATCTTACTGCATGATTCGTGTGTTATAGTTAGATGGCTCTAACTGTTTGGGGGCGACAGCCATGCACGAACGCGAGGGTTTCTGGGACAAGAACGCCGGTCGGTATGACCGTTTCATGCGAAACGACCGGGCGGCGTATGAGAAGATGTATGGGCTGATCCGGCCGGTGGTGAAAGCAAAGACCGTGCTGGAGGTTGCCACCGGCACGGGGCTTATCGCAAAGAGCATCGTGGATGCGGCGGCGCGCATCGAGGCTACGGACGCCTCTGCAAAGATGATCCTTGAAGCAAAGCGGGACAATCAATCCGCAAAGCTGCACTTTTCCGTGCAGGATATGTTCCGCCTGCCCTATGCGCAGAAGTCCTTCGAAGTGGTGATCGTTTCCAACGCACTTCACATAGTACCGCATCCGGAAAAGGCCCTGCAAGAAATCAGGCGGGTGCTGAAGGACGACGGCGTGCTCATCGCGCCAACCTTCACCCACGCGGGGAACTCGGTTTCCGGCAAGGCAAAAGCCTTTTTCATGAGCATGGCGGGATTTCCCCTCCACAGCAGATGGACGAGCGAGGAATACCTGCGTTTCCTGCGTCAAAACGGCTGGGCGGTGCGGAAAAGCGCGGTGCTGAAGGCCTCGTTCCCGTTGACCTATGCGGAATGCACGAAATCGGAGGGGCCAGATGTCGTTCTTTGAAAACACCCGCAAGCCCGTGGGCCTCGGCGGAAAACTTATGGTTGCCATGATGAACCTGGGCCACAGCCCTGTGGCGCGGTGGGGACTTCGATTTCTACGACTTGCGCCAAATGCCAAGGTGCTGGATTGCGGCTGCGGCGGCGGGGCGAACATAAAACGGCTGCTGAAAAAATGCCCGCATGGCGTCGTCAAGGGCGTCGACTATTCGCCCGTCAGCGTGGAGAAGACTAGAAAGCTCAACCGAATTGCAATTCAGGAGGGGCGTTGCGCCGTTCTGCAAGGCAGTGTGGCGGATATGGTGTTTGAGGATAGCTACTTCGATGCCGCCACGGCCTTTGAGACCGTCTATTTTTGGCCTGATTTGCCCCGATGCTTCCGCGAGGTCTGGCGGACGCTGAAGCCAGGCGGGACAATTCTTATCTGCAACGAGAGCAATGGCGATACGGACAAGGACGAGAGGTGGACGCAGATCATCGGCGGCATGACCATCTACAAGGACATTGAATTAAAGGCGTATCTGGAGCAGGCGGGTTTTCATGAGGTGCAGATACGCAAAAAGAAAAAGTGGCTCTGCGTCACGGCGCGGAAGTAAGGGCATCAAGCACGGGCATTTTTGCATCCATCCTGCACATGAGTTAGGCATGCCGGTCATAGCGGCTGTGCTGGCGGCAATTATGACAGTTTTTATTCACTGAGGAAGAAACCTATGAAATGTAAAATTGAGAAAAACACCGTGCAGGAGACGCTGATCCTTCCGCTGTATTCCCGGAAGCTGTGTACGGAGCTGTACCCGAACCTTTACAAGGATGAAACAGCGGTTCGTCTGCTCGGCCAGATCGACTACGACTTTTCAGAGGCAGAGAAAAACTCCCGCAGCCTGATGCAGCGCTTTGGTGCGCTGGAGGTGGCCATGCGGCAGGGTGATCTTGCTTTCGAGGTGCGGGATTACCTGAAAGACCACCCCAATGCGGCGGTGGTCAATCTGGGCTGCGGGCTGGACAACACCGGCAGAACCTGCGACAACGGTAGATGCAAGATCTACAATCTGGACTTCCCGGATGTGATTGCCTTGCGGCAGCAGCTGCTGCCCGCCGGGGATCGAGAACAAAATATCCCCTGCGACCTGAAAGACACCGCATGGTTTGGCAAAATCGATGCCTCCGGCGGGGCGGTGTTCTTCGCCTCCGGAGTGTTCTATTACTTTCTGACCCAGCAGGTCCGGGAACTGGTGCGGGGGATGGCGGACGCTTTCCCCGGCAGTGTGCTGGTCTTTGATGCTGCCAATCGGACGGCGGTAAAGATGATCGCAAAAACATGGCTTAAGACTGCAAAAATCAAGGATGTGGGGGCATATTTTGCGGTTTCGGATGCCGCCAAGGAAATCGGCACGTGGGACAGCCGTCTGCAGGTCACAAGTCGCGGCTATATGCTGGGCTACAACGATTTGAGAGACCCTTCTGTCAGCGGCTTTTTCCGGTTTCTCGCAAGGGTCGGTGACAACGGGATGAAAATGCAAATCGTGAAAATTAGATTTTAAAAGGCAAAAATGAAGCCCATTCACTTTGACGTTGAAGAAGACGGCTTTTACGGCACATATTGGGCGTGCAAGGACACACATACAGCAGCGGACACGGATTCGATTGAAACCGTGCCCGCTATCTAATACTATATTATTTTATCGAACGTCTGTTCTATTCCCACTCAATCGTCGCGGGCGGCTTGGACGTGATGTCGTAGCACACGCGGTTGGCGCCGGGGACCTCGGCCACGATACGACCGGAGATGCGGGCCAGCACGTCGTAGGGCAGCTTGGCCCAGTCGGCGGTCATGGCATCGCTGGACTCGACAGCGCGAAGGATAATCGGGCGCTGGTAGGTGCGCTCGTCTCCCATGACGCCAACGGACTTGATGTCGGGCAGGACCGCAAAATACTGCCAGCAGCTGTGCTCGGAGTTGCGCTCGCCGGTCTGCTCAAACAGACGCTGGTTATAGGCGTCGAGCTCCTCGCGCACGATGGCGTCGGCATTCTTGAGGATCTCGAGCTTCTCCTTGTCGACCGCACCGATGATGCGGATGGCCAGGCCCGGGCCCGGGAAGGGCTGACGGAACACGATGTGACCCGGCAGGCCCAGCGCCAGGCCAAGCGCGCGGACCTCGTCCTTAAAGAAGTGATCGAGCGGCTCGATAAGGTCGAAGTGCACGCCCTCGGGGAACGGAATCAGGTTGTGGTGGCTCTTGATGGTGGCCGTCTTGCCGCCCGTCTTGCGAGCGCCGGACTCGATGATGTCGGGGTAGATGGTGCCCTGAGCCAGGTACTTGACCGGCTTGCCATCGGTCTCGAGCTGCTGCGCCACGGCGAAGAACTCTTTCCAGAACTGCGTACCGATGATGCGGCGCTTCTCCTCGGGCTCGGTCACGCCGGCCAGAAGCTCGGCATAACGGTCCTCGGCGTGGACGTGGATAAAGTCGACGTCAAACTGCTTGGTGAAGACCTCCTCCACCTGCTCGGGCTCGCCCTTACGCAGCAGGCCGTGGTTGATGAACACGCAGGTCATCTGCTTGCCCACGGCGCGAGCGCCCAGCGCAGCCACGACGGAGGAGTCGACGCCACCGGACAGGGCCAGGATCACGCGGTCGTCGCCGACCTTCTCGCGGAAGTCTGCCGTCATGGTCTCGACCAGGTTGTCCATGCTCCAGTTGGGCTCCAGGCCGCAGATCTCAAACAGGAAGTTGCTCAGCAGCTGCTGACCGTACTCGGAGTGCTTGACCTCGGGGTGGAACTGCGTGGTGAAGATCTTGCGCTCGACGCACTCCATGGCGGCAACCGGGCACACGTCGGTGCTGGCGGTAACGGTAAAGCCCTCGGGCACCTCGGACACGGCGTCGCGATGGCTCATCCACACGGTCTGCTCCATAGGCGTGGAGTTAAAGAGCTTGGCGCCGGCCGTACGCGTGATGGTGGCGCGGCCGTATTCGCCCACCTCGGAGTGGCCGACCTTGCCACCGAGCGTCACGGCCGTGATCTGATGGCCGTAGCAAAAGCCCAGGACGGGAAGGCCCAGGTCAAAGATGGCAGGATCGATGGACGGAGCGTCCTCGGCATACACGGAGGCCGGGCCGCCGGAAAGGATGAGCGCAGAGGCGTTCATCTCGCGAATCTCGTCGGCCGAGATGTCGCAGGGGACAATCTCGGAATACACGTTGAGGTCGCGGACGCGACGGGCAATGAGCTGACCGTACTGCGCACCAAAGTCGAGTACGAGGACCTTTGCGGAAGCCTTTTGATCCATGGTTTCCCCCTCTTGTTGGCGGGGAGCCGGTGCCCACCCGCGTGAATGAACGAAAATAACTTTCATAGTGTACACGTTATATGGGGTTTCTCGTCCCTCGCAGCCATCAGCGCACGGCAAACGCACGACCGGAGCCCTATTTGACGGCGATTGAAGTGTTACCAAACGCTACAGATGATGTAATACGTTTGAACATTGGACGCCCTGTGCCACAATACTGCCGAACGACTCCGCCTCTGCGGCGGCAAATACGATAGGAATACCAGCATGAAGCGCATCCTTCTCATCGCCACGGGCGGCACCATCGCATCGACCGAGGACGGCAACGGCCTCTCCCCCGCCCTGACCGGTGAGGAGCTCGCCCAGAGCGTCCCCGAGATCTCGGGCCTCTGCGAGCTCGACGTCGTGCAGCCCATGAACATCGACAGCACCAATATGCGCCCCAGTGACTGGATGCGTATCCGCGACGTCATCGTCGAGGGTTATGCCGACCACGACGGCTTCGTGATTCTGCACGGCACCGACACCATGAGCTACACCGCGGCAGCGCTTTCCTACCTGATTCAGGACAGCCCCAAGCCCATCGTGCTCACCGGCTCGCAAAAGCCCATGGGCAATCCCTTTACCGACGCCAAGCTCAACCTGTACCAGAGCCTGCTCTATGCGCTCGACGAGCACTCGCACGACGTCTCAATCGTGTTTGGCGGCGTAGCCATTGCCGGTACGCGCGCCCGCAAACAGCGCACCATGAGCTTTAACGCGTTCATTAGCGTCAACTATCCGCCCATCGCCTATATCCGCAACGACCGCATCGTGCGCAACGGGCTTCACGGCACGCATCAGGGCGAAAACCCGGTGCGTTTCTACGACAGCATCGACCCGCGCGTATTTGTACTCAAGCTCACGCCCGGCGTAAACCCGGGCATCCTCGACGCCCTTGCCGATAGCTACGACGCTGTAATCCTTGAGACCTTTGGCATTGGCGGTATCCCCGAGTTTGGCGAGTCGGGCGAGTCGTTCCAGGAGGCGATTTTCCGCTGGGTCGATTCGGGCCGCACCGTCGTTATGACCACGCAGGTCCCCGAAGAGGGCCTTGACCTGGGTGTTTATGAGGTCGGCCGTGCCTACGCCGATCATCCGGGCATTTTGCGCGGCGACGACATGACCACCGAGACGCTCGTGGCCAAGACCATGTGGGCGCTCGGCCAGTCACGCGATGCCGCCGAGATCCAGCGCCTGTTCTACAGCCAAGTCAACCACGACCGCATCCCGATGGCGTAACCCCTAAGGCAGTTCCACTTATCGCAGCCTCAAACGACAGGTGGTCCCCCTCGGGCCGTGCAAAAATCGGAGTATTCTGCAATTTCTCCGCCGGAGGCGCAGAATCGGCTGATTGTTAGACAAACTTTTCGGACGAACGGGCCGTCTAGTAAATATTTATTCCTCATTTTTATTAAGCGCGTGGATTAACTACTGTTAAAAAGGCAACGCCAGCCGCTCGGGCTACCATCTACGGCTGAACAGGTGCTGAATACTCGCGATTTTGCACATCGCAACCAGGGGGACCCGCCCAAAGAGCGTCAAATACAGCGGGGGAACGCCCTATTCGATACCCTCGAGAAGCTCTGACACCGTCATGCCAAGGGCGGGCGCGATCTTAAATAGAACCTTGAGCGTGAAATTTGCCGTCCCATCTTCGATTCGGTCGAGGTAGGGTCGGCTGATTCCTGTCGCCACACAAAAATCAACCTTGGAGATACCAAGGTCCCTGCGCGTCTCTTCGACCCGCCTGCCAAGAATCTGTTTAGCACGTTCGTCCATGCAGACGAGTTTGAAATGGAGCCGAACATAAACGTAAACTATAGTTTACGTTTTGCCGAATACACAGGAGTTTTCTATGTCGGGTTCTTCGGTCCGCACGTACCGAGCCACGCTTCGCACAAACAGCGCACCGCCCAAGCTCGTCGTCGTTGAAGCAGAATGTCTTTCGCCCGATGAGCGCACAGCATTTGCATTGCTATCAAGTCGCGTCGCCGCCGTTCTGGTCCCTTGCCCGGCGCAAGGCGAACTTGCCATCCAATGCCAAGCGCACAGCTGCTCGCTCAATCAGGCTGCCGTAATCGCAACCAGCCAACGCGGTCTGCCCCTTCTCCTGGAAGCCGGTACCGCGCTCACCCTTCGCGGCGCCGGATACGAAAACGAGGCCGCCGCCGACATGGTCTTTAAACCACGATCGAGCGGCGGCCTCGCAGCAGCCATTGAATATGCGTGCAGGCTCGTTGACTAAAAGGACAAGCTAGAAACCAAAGCCAAAGCCCGTTCCGGTAATAGCCGAGTACATAAAGTAAACGTTGATCACGTTGAGGAACACACCCGTGATGCAACCGTTGCGCAGGTAGCGCTCGCACACGATGCGCGCCATGGCGGCGGAGTCATCATTGTTTTTAGCCTGACGTCCTGCCGTAAAGTACGTCGCCACGCTCAGCAGCAGGTTGAGCACCGGCAGTGCCAGCAGCTCGTAGCTCTTGCCCCAGCGCGTCACCTCGCCGGCGGCATTAAACTTTGTTGCCACCTCGGGACCAATGTTGGGGATAACACACGCTGCGACCGCCAGCGGAATCACCGCAAGTACGAGCAGCGCAATACCCATGTAGCCGGCTTTTTTGCCATATTTAAACATATGCGTCGTCCTTACACGTTAAAGCGGAAGTGCACGACGTCGCCATCGGCCATGACATAGTCCTTGCCCTCAATACGCAGCTTGCCGGCAGCCTTGGCGCCCTGCTCGCCACCAAGCTCGATGTAGTCGTCGTAGCCAATGACCTCGGCCTTAATAAAGCCACGCTCAAAGTCGGTGTGGATGACACCGGCGGCCTGCGGAGCGGTCGCGCCCTGACGAACCGTCCAGGCCTTGACCTCCATCTCGCCAGCCGTAAAGAACGACTGCAGGCCGAGCAGCTTGTAGGCTGCCTGGGCGAGCACGTCCAGGCCGGGCTGCTCCAGGCCCAAGCTCTCCAGGTAGTCGGCCGCATCCTCGGGATCGAGCTCGGAAAGCTCGGCCTCGATCTTGGCGCAGATCCGCAGCGGCTTGACGCCATCGATGGGCGCCAGGTCCTCGTTGAGCATGTCCTCGTCTACGTTGGCCACATACAGGATGGGCTTCATGGTGAGCAGGAACAAGCCCTTGGCAGCGGCGCGCTCCTCATCGGTCATCTCCATGGACGCGGCGCGCTTGCCCTCGTTGAGCCAGGCAAGCAGGCGCTTGGCGACCTCAAACTTGGGCATGAGCTCCTTGTCGCGCTTGGCCTCCTTCTCGAGCTTGGGCAGCTGTTTCTCGAGCGTGCCCATGTCGGCCAGGATGAGCTCGGTCATGATGGTGTCGGCGTCACCGGCGGGGTCGACGAACTCGCCGGTACGGCCCACTTCGCGCATAACGTTGGGATCCTTAAAGTAGCGAACGACCTCGCAGATGGCATCGGTCTCGCGGATGTTTGCCAAGAACTGGTTGCCCAGACCCTCGCCCTCGTTAGCGCCCTTCACCAGACCTGCGATGTCGACGAACTCGACCGTTGCCGGCACAATGCGGCCGGGGTTGACGATGTCGGCGAGCTTTTGCAGGCGGCTATCGGGCACGTCGACGATACCCACGTTGGGGTCGATCGTGGCAAACGGGTAGTTGGCGGCAAGGCCGGTCTTTTTGGTAAGCGCGGTGAACAGCGTCGACTTGCCTACGTTGGGCAGGCCCACGATACCGATGGAAAGGGACACGACAGCTCCTTTTGGTACAGGTACTTCAAACTGCATAAGTATAGCGCCGCCGTGGCATCTGGGCGAACCCGGACGCCACGGCGGCGCAAATGAAGCAGAGATAGGGGTCGCTGACTAGTCTGCGAGCTTTTCCACCTGATCGAGCATCTTATCGAGCTTGGCCTTTGCCTCGGCCTTGACCTTCTCGGCCTCCTCGTGAGCCTTCGCCTTCTGGGCGGCCTTTTCCTCGGCCTCGGGATCGACGACGACCAGATTGGACGCATCGTGTTCGACCAGCTTGAGCGCATGCTCGGGACAAACCTTGACGCAGGCTCCGCAACCCAAACAATACGTGGACTCCAGTGCAAAGCGGCTGCTTCCCACCAGATCGCAGGCGAACGTGGGGCACACATTGACGCACTCGCCGCACGACGTGCACTTGTCAAAATCGCACTCCGGCGTGCTCACCTGCATGTTCTGGGCAAGCTCGGGATGGTTTTGCAGCGTCGAGAGCACCAGCTGTCGCCCGTGCGTAAGCGTACGGCGACGTTTGGCCGTCGTGGTGCCGCACATGGTATTGAGCGTGCGCTCCAGCTGGGTAATCTGGTGGCGGTGGGCTTTGAGCTTCTGCGTCACCGAGGCCAGCGCCGCCGTTGCCGGGTTGAGCTTGGTCACGGTAAGGCCCGTGGTGCGGGCAATCTTATCCATGTACTCCTTGCGCTCGTACTCGCGGCGCTTATGACATTTGAGGCTCTTTGGGTCGACCTCCAGGCCCATGCCCGTACCGGCCCACTCCTCGGCGGTAGCGATGGCCTCGCCCAGAATGTCCTCACCGCCGGTGTTGCGGCATTTATCGCACACGCCCAACGGCAGGTACACACTCACGTTGGGATAGTCCGCCAGCACCGAGAACCAGGTCTCGGCCGTAATATCGCCCACGCAGGCGACGACGACCTCGTTTTCGCGCGGCATGCGCTTAAGGGCGCGCGTGCAAGTGACGTAGGCGGTCTCGTGGCTCGTAGCAGCAGAGACGATGTCGTCATACAGGTTTTTGGGCGCCAGGCGCGGCGAGATGATCGCCTCGGTCGGACAGGCAGCGGCGCACAGGCCGCACTTGCGACAGGAGTCGAGAATCTCGATGGCGTCTTCCTCGACCTCGATAGCGTTGACCGGGCACACGTCCATGCACGCGGTGCAGCCGCTCTTTTCGTTTTTGCAGGTCAGGCACGGAATGGTGTTGCCGCGCGGACGCTCCTTGTAGTCGGCAGGATTCCACTGCGGCGCCGACGGATCGAGTGCGTCGGTCACACCGCCAAGCGGATTTTTAAGAAAGTCGAAACCCTTGCTGATCTCGATAATGTCATCAAACAGATCGTGTTCCTGCGCCATGCGCGGCCCCTCCCTGAGCAGTGCAAACAAGCAAGAGATAATGATACGCCATCGGTCCACGCCTCGGGCAAATTACACGCGGAGCATCTTTGCGGCAAATAGCCCATGGCCTATCGCCGCCTCGATTGCACAAGGTCAATCAAGCGCCAAACTATGCCTCGCACATGAGCTGCACGAGCTTTTGTTTGGTCACCTTGGCCCGCTCGTTGGCTATGTTACGCTCGTTTCTAAAGACCGCATTTGCAACACCCTGCAGGTCGGCATCGGAAATCTCGCCAAGGCCCAGCTCCTCGAGCGTCGTCGGCAGACCAACGCGTTGGCAAAACTCGAGCACCTGATCAAGCTCGGGTGCACGCTCCAGGCGCAGCTGCACCACCAGGCCAAATGCCACGGCCTCACCATGCATGGCCTTGCACTCGGGCAGAATCGTCAGACCGTTGGCGATGGCATGCGCCAACGCCAAGCCACCGCTCTCAAAGCCAACGCCCGAAAGCAGAATATTGCACTCGATCAGGCGCTCAACCGCCGGCGATATACGGCCCTTTTTGAGATCGCGCTTGGCAGCGACGCCGCACTCCATGAGCGTGTCGTAGCAGGCACGAGCCGTAACCAAGGCCAAGTGTCCCGGCGCGCCACCGTGTTCGTTCGCACCTCTCGCCGCGGCGCATGAACGCGCCTCGAAGTACGTTGCCAGCGCATCGCCCATACCAGCGACCGTCATACGCAGTGGGGCCGCTGCGACCACGTTGGTATCGACCACGACCATATCTGGATTCTTCTCGAGCATCAGGTAGCGGTCGAACGACCCATCCTCGTGATACAGCACCGAAATCGCACTGCACGGACCGTCCATCGAAGCCGCCGTGGGGCATACGCACAACGGCAACTCGGCATAAAACGCTACTGCCTTGGCGATATCGAGCATCTTGCCGCCGCCAATGCCCACCACCATGTCGCAATACTCGGCCTGGGCTTCCTTGGCCATTTCGACAACGGCATCTTCCGTACACGGACCGTTGTAAATCTTAAAGAACGGCTCGCTTAGATCTTCATCCAGAAATCCATCGACGATCTGCCTGCACAGCCGATCCTCGGTGCCCTGGTCAAACAAGACATAGGCAGCGCAGCCCAACCATGACAAATACCTGCCCTGACGCGAAAGTTCGCCCGGCCCCTGAACATACCGGCCGGGACCGCCGTAAACCATAGGAAGCGCCATACGAGAATCCGCCCTTCATCAAACAACGATTGGTGCAAAGTAACCTGACCCCTTTGCACCAACTTGGTGCGATGGGGTCAGGTTAGTTTGCACCATAGCAAAAAGGGGCAAAGCCGTCTGCTGGCTTTGCCCCTTCCTTAGCTTGATTTACTCATCCATGAGATAGTAGTGTCCCAGCGCGTCGGCACCCAGGATGGCGTTTGCGACCATCTCGGGCGTCACCTCAAACGGCATATTGCACATGGTGTCATCGGGCGCGCAGGCGGCCTCGGCAACAATCATGGCCTGTTCGCGCGTAAGCTCGGCAACGCCAAGTTCCTTCATCGTGACCGGCAGGCCCAGCTCAATGCAGAAGCCCAAGACTTCCTCGAGTTTCTCAGTCGGAGCATCCTCGAGTACCAGCTGAACGATGGTGCCAAAGGCGACCTTCTCGCCGTGATACATGCCGTGGCACTCGGGCAGCATCGTCAGGCCATTGTGGATGGCATGAGCAGCAGCAAGGCCCGAGCTCTCAAAGCCAATGCCCGAAAGCAGCGTATTGGCCTCGATGATATGCTCGACTGCAGGCGTGAGCGCACCCTTCTCCAGCGCGACCTTGGCCTTGACGCCATCGGCCATAAGCGTCTCGTAGCAGAGCTTGGCGAGCGCTAGGCCGGCCATTCCGCCCTTGCCGCCGGCGCAGGTGCCGCCGTCGGCATCGTGCGTTGCCTGGGCCTCGAAATAGGTTGCGAGCGCATCGCCCATACCGGAAACCGTCAGGCGCACCGGGCTCGCCGCGATAACCGTCGTATCCATAAGGACAATGTTGGGGTTTGCCTTAAGGAAGAGATATTTATCGAACTGGCCGTCGTCGGTATAGAGCACCGAAAGTGCCGAGCACGGTGCATCGGTCGAGGCGATGGTGGGGCAAATGATAACCGGGGACTCTAGGTAATAGGCGACGGCCTTCGCGGTGTCGAGGATCTTGCCACCACCGACGCCGACGATGATGTCACAACCGTTGTCGCGAGCGAGCGCAACCAGGCGATCGACCTCGCCCTTGGAGCACTCGCCGTTAAAGTCCTCAAACAGCAGCTCGGCCTTAGCCTCGGCAAAGCCGCCCTCGATCTTGGCACCGACGCGCTTCTTGCCCGAAGGCGTCACGATGACGAGGGCCTTAGCGCCGAGCGGCTCGACATAGGAGCCGAGCTTGGCCAGCTCGTCCGGGCCCTGGATGTACTTGCTGGGGCTATTGAAAATTGCAGCCATAACTATCCCATTCTCTAAAAGAAAAAAGAAAGGGGCTCCGTACGGATACGTGCGGAGCCCCTCGTTACGATAACAAGAGTCGATTAGAAATCGATGTCGGTGTCGTAGTAGCAGGCCTTGAGGATCTTCTCGAAGTCGGCAGCCTTGGTCTCACGCGGGTTCTCGGGCGTGCAGGCATCGGTCTCGGCGTTCGCAGCGATCTCGGGCAACTTGGCGAGGAACTCCTCCTCGGAAACCATCTGCGGGTTCTCGGCGTCGACCTTCACGCCACCATTCGCGTAATCCTTGATGGACTGCGGAATGTTGAGCTGGTCATTGAGGTCGCGAATCTTCTGGACGAGCGCAGCGATGAGCTCCTCGTTGGTCTCGCCGGGAAGGTGCAGGATCTCCTTGGCCACGTAAGCGTAACGCTCAGCAGCACGCGGGTCCTTGGAGTTCCACTGGATAACCTTGCCCAGGTACATGGCGTTAGCGGCACCGTGGATGATGTGGCCGTTCTCGAAGGCAGCACCGGTCTTGTGAGCCATGGAGTGAACGATGCCGAGCAGGCCCGAGGAGAAGGCGATACCGGCGATGCACTGAGCCTCGTGCATGTGCTGACGGGCCTCATGGTCGCCAGCATAGGACTTGGGCAGCCACTCGACGATCTCGCGGATGCCGTGCAGGGCGTTGGCGTCGGTGAACATAGAGGCGCAGGTGGAAACGTAGGCCTCCATGCAGTGGGTCAGAGCATCCATGCCGGTGTGAGCGCACAGCTTGGCGGGCATGGTGTAGGTGAGCTCGGGGTCGACGATGGCGACATCAGGGGTGATGTTGAAGTCGGCCAGCGGGTACTTGATGCCCTTGGCGTAGTCGGTAATGACGGAGAACGCGGTGACCTCGGTAGCGGTGCCGGAGGTAGAGGAGATGGCGCAGAAATGAGCCTTCTGACGCAGCTCCGGGAAGCTGAACGGCTGGATGATGTTATCGAAGGACTCCTCGGGATACTCGTAGAAGACCCACATGGCCTTAGCGGCATCGATGGGCGAGCCGCCACCGATGGCGATAATCCAGTCGGGCTCGAACTCGCGCATGGCCTCGGCGCCCTTCATGACCGTCTCGATGGACGGGTCGGACTCGACGCCCTCGAACAGCTTGACCTCGAAACCGCCTTCCTTAAGGTCGTTCTCGACGTCCTGCAGGAACCCGCCGCGGCGCATAGAGCTGCCGCCAGAAACGATGATGGCCTTCTTGCCCTTGAGGTTCTTCACCTCGTGGCGAGCGCCCTCACCAAAGTACAGATCGCGAGGATTGGTAAAACGTCCCATACTGTGCCTCCTAAACAAGCCCCTCTTAGACTTGCGTATATAACGGAGCACCCAATTGACTCCGTTAGGACCGGTTTGCGCGTTGCCGGCGATGACAATGCGCGATGTCTAAACGTCTCAACGCTCAGACAAACACTATTTTACCGTTCTGGTTGGTCAGTTATTCACCTAAAGCCGCCAATGATGAAACGTTTTTTCTATCCCTGAAGACCCTTGTGCGGCATTCATACTCCCAAGCTGGGCAAACGTTTTATCAAGGTTGACTACATATCCTGGGCAGGACTGTGCCCCTCCAAAATATGCACCGTTCGCCGCCAAAAATCGACCGTTTGCGGCACCGTGATACCACTCGGTCGTCCAAGGTGCCGACATTTGTGCGACATCCGTCTTCGTGGTGCAAAGGTGCAAGTCCAAGTGCGACGCCCCCGGTGTGCCACATGCGGGTAAACTAGAACCTTATATAGAGACATTTGAACCCTAACCGCAGCAAAGGAGGCCCCATGGCATTCGATCCCATTCAAGAGGATTGCCATCGCCTCGTTCTTGAGGCCTTGCGCCGCGACAATATCCCGCTCACCGATGGCACCGCCGTAGAGCGTCTGATGGAACAATTCACCCGCAACCCCGCGCCGCTCATCGTGCATGATCGCGACCGCGCCGGACATCTGATTGCCAAGGTGGTCGAGGCTGTCGACTACCGCATTCCCTTTATCCCCGACGATGCCCAAGCCGAGCAGGAAGAGGCCGCTGCCGAGAACATGCTTCGCGAGGCCGCCGCGCTCGATCCGACCAACTGGGATGCCCAGCGCATGCTGACGGCCCTCACCGCCGACTCCAACGAGGAATACGTACAGTACCTGGTATCCAAGCGCGATGAAGTCGAGCATGACCTGGCGTTCAAGATCGCCTCGGCGCAGGACCCCTATGAGCGCGAGGCCGCGGGCGACCTTATGCGCCGCCCCTACCTGCGCTGGCTTGCCGCCCTTGCATCGCGCGCCCTCATTAGCGGACGCTATCGCATGTCGCTCGAAGCTGCAAACCGCAGCCTCGACTTTGCCCCCAACGATCCGGCCGGCGTCCGCCACACCGCGATGCTCGCCATGGCGAAGCTCGAATACCCTGCCGAGGAGCTCAAGCGCTTTCGCTCTGCCCACTCCGTCCCCTATCTCGCCAACACGCCGCTGCGTCGTCGTCCCAAGGACGCGGAGCGCGACTTGGACCCGTGGACGCTCATCGCACTGATGAGCGCAGCCTGGCGCGAGCTGGACTACGAGGGTGCCGAGCACTACTTGCGCATCCTTGCACGCTCGTGCCCGCACGCGGCCGAGGCACTCTACTTCCAAACCGAGTTTCCCGATGGCGTCTATGCCCGCGTCAACGTGGGTGCAGGCTCCACCGACGAGCTCGTCCTTGCACTCTCCGAGGCGACGCCGGTACTGCAGGAGGGCCTGGGCGCTCCCGACAACGCCAGCTTTGCCGCCTGGGTCGCCACCAACGACATCGTGCGTTCCCAGATCGACGAGCGCATCCTGCGCGCAGCCGAGCAGGGGCTTCCATTTAAGGGAGGAGACCTCTAATGGATCCGAGCGTCTACATCCCCGCCTACCTGGAGCGCACCTATCTGGCGTCGCACCCCGAGCTCACCGATGCAGCACGCGAGCTTGTCCATAACGACATGAGCGCGAATCCCCAAAAGTATGCGCAGTCCGAGCATGCCCAGGCGCTGCTGTCCTATGCCGGTGTTCATCGCCACCTGCTCGACGAGCTCCATCGCATCGAGGACATGGGCAGCGACGAGGAGTTCGAGCAGACGCGCAATCGCCTGTTCGACGACATGCGCGATGAGCTGCTCAAGATTGTCCGCGTCGATGCACTGGCCGTCGACGCGCAGCTGCTCGCCATCATCCTGGCCGACACGCCCGTTGACGCTTGCCTGGGCGACCTGATGAAGCTCGAGGCGACCACGGCCGATTACCTGCAGCGAAGCGTGCCCGGGTTTGATATGGAGGCCCCGCACTACTGGGCCAATAATGTTTTGGCCGACGGTGTCACCGCAGCGGACCTTACCGTGAGCGAGCCGGCCCTTATCGGGTGGCTCCACACACTCGAGGCCATCTCGCAGCAGTGCATGGCAAGCGCCCGCTACCGCGCTGCTGCCAACTACGCCCGCCGCGTCCTTAAGGCAGAAGGCTATCCCACCCGAGCTGCCGGCACCGTGTTGCTCGCTCTCGCTCGCCTGGAAGACCAGGACGGCTTTTTTGCCCTAGCCCACCAGCTCGAGGAACAGATGGGGGCAGACGCACTCGAAAACTCTCCTTGGTACCTGCTCGCCCGCACGATTCTGCTGTTCAAAACAAACAAGATGCGCCCGGCGACGCGCGCGCTGCGTGAGTTCGCTAACCGTTGCGAGGGCGGCGCGTTCTTTTTGCTGAACCCCATGTATCAGACACCGTACCTTCCCTGCCGGCCCGAACCGCACGACCCCTGGGACCTTTCGCATCAGGCAGTTTGGGAAGCCGACGGCATCATCTCGGACACCCCCGACTTTGCCCCCTGGGCCAACGCCTGCGAAGATGTATCGCAGCTTGCCCAGGAATTTGCGCGCCGTTACGGCTTTTAACGGCGCAAACGCCACGACCATGTCATTCACGTTAGGAACGGCTTCATGAACTTCCGCTCATCTCTCGCCTGTGCCTCGAGCGATATCGCCCGCTGGGGGCTGCGCTCCGTCCTTAAGCGCCAGGGCGGCGTACTCCCCGGCCGCATCGCCATGAAGATCGACCCCGAGCTGCTAAGCGACCTCGCGAGCCTGGTCGACCGCAGCGTGGTGATCACCGGCACCAACGGCAAGACCACCACCTCCAACCTCATCGCCGACGCCGTTGCTGCCAGCGGTGCTACCGTGGTGTGCAACCGTGCCGGCAACAATATGGAGCCTGGTGTGGTGGGTGCTCTGCTCGAGGCCCGCGGCGGCCTTAAGCACACCAGCAGTGGCAAGCGCGTAGGCGTTTTTGAATGCGATGAGCTCTACACTGTGCGCGTCCTGCCCAAGCTCAAGCCGACGTACTTCGTGCTGCTCAACCTGTTCCGTGACCAGCTAGATCGCTATGGCGAGATCGATCACACCCAGGAGGTCATCGCCCACGCGTTGGAGCTTTCGCCGGCAACGACGCTCATCTACAACGCCGACGACCCGCTGTGCGCCTCGATTGCCGCGCGCGTTCCCAACGCGAGTATTGCCTTTGGCATCGACGGCGCCACGGGCACCGAGTCCGACCGCATTAGCGACTCGCGCTTTTGCTCGCAGTGCAACGCCCCGTTGGAGTACGACTACGTACAGTATGGTCAACTCGGCGCCTACCATTGCCCCTCGTGCGGCTGGGCCCGCCCTGCGCTTGTCCGTCGCGTGACGGGCGTGGAACTCGGCTGCGACGGCTACGGCTTTGACCTTGTCTTTGGACCCGATACCGACGCACCCGCAACGCACATCGCCACGCGCTACAACGGTCTGTACATGGTCTATAACGTTGCCGCCGCCTTCTTTGCCACACACGAGTTGGGCGTGAACACGGCGCTTCTACAGCCTACGCTCGATGCCTATGTGCCTGCCGGCGGTCGTATGGGGCGCTGGGATATCGCCGGCCGCACCGTCGAGGCCAACCTGGCCAAGAATCCCGTAGGCTTCGATCGACAAATCCAGTCCATCAAGACGGCAGGCGGCAGACTCTGCGCTTTCTTCCTCAATGACAACGACGCCGACGGCCACGATGTCTCGTGGATCTACGACGTCGACTTCGAGCGCATCGCCGATACCTCGGGGCTTGTCGCCTTTGCCGGCGGCACGCGTGCACACGATATGCAGGTGCGCCTCAAGTACGCCGGCATCGACGCCGCCATTATCTCGGACGTCGCGCAGGCAATTGGCGCCATGGCAGACGAGGCCGCCGATGACACCTTCTACGCCGTCGCCAACTACACGGCCTTCCCGCCGCTGGTCAAAGAACTCGACGGGCTCAAAGGCACCGATGCAAGTTCGGTCGCCTCCCACGCCGTAACGCGCGCCGATGGTAGCGCTGTCCCCACCGATATCGCGCCAGTCGAGCTCTCGCGCCCGCTGCGCATCGTCTACCTGTATCCCGATGCCCTCAACCTCTATGGCGACGGCGGCAACGTCATCGCCCTCGAGCGCCGCTGCGCCTGGCGCGGCATCCCCGTTCGCGTGGATGAGGTCCGCATGGGCGAGGTGCTCGATCTGCATGATGCCGATATCGTCATGATGGGCGGCGGATCCGATCGCGACCAGCTAGCCGTGGCACACGAGCTGCTCGCCCAAAAAGACAAGGTCGCAGCCTATGTTGAGGACGGCGGTTCGCTGCTCGCCATCTGCGGCAGCTATCAGCTGCTCGGCCGTTCGTACTATATGGGCGAAAATCGCATCGAGGGCCTGGGCGTCATTGCCGCCGAGACCGTACGCGGCTCCGACCGCCTGATCGGCAACGTCGCCGTCAAGACCGACCTGGCACCCGAGCCCTTTGTGGGATTCGAGAACCACGGTGGCCGCACGCTTTTGGACGCCGATGCCACGCCGCTCGGAACGTCCGTCGTCACGGGCACCGGCAACAACGGCGACGATGGCTTTGAGGGTCTCATCTACAAGGGTGTCATCGGCACGTACCTGCATGGCCCGGCGCTGCCCAAGAACCCCGAACTCGCCGACTGGCTCATCGCGCACGCCCTCGAGCGCCGTGGCGACACACAGGCCGCCGCCCTGCTGCCGCTCAAACCCCTCGACGACACCTACGAGCACGCCGCCCACGACGCCGCCATGAAGCTCCTCTCCTAGCACCTCACCACCACAAAGGGGACAGGCACCTTTGTGGTGGTTTTCCAGTTTGCCAACGATATACGCGCCGGCAAAAAAGTCTGCTATACTCTTCCCCGCTGTCCCCATCGTCTAGCGGCCAAGGACGCCACCCTTTCAAGGTGGATATCGCGGGTTCGAATCCCGCTGGGGGCACCACAAAATCTGAGAAGCCCGTTACCAATTCGGTAGCGGGCTTTTTGCTACCGATATGCCGGGATTCGAACCCGACAGGGTGCGGATCCCGGCAAATCGGCGGCAAAACGGACTCCAAAGCGTCCTTCACAAACAAATAGCCGGGGCCCGCGCGATGCGGACCCCGGCTCAATACCGTGACGATATGTCAGTTACGCCCTACACGTAGAACAGGATGTCGTCGTAGGTCGGAACCGGCCAGTAGTCGGCGGCCACGATCTCCTCCATGGCGTCCACGGCGGCACGCAGCGTATCCATAGCGGGAACGACCTCGTGCGCGTACACGTTGGCCTGCTCCTGGCCATCGAGAGCCTCGGCCTTCTGATGTACGGCGTCGAGCGCCTTGATGGAGTTGTTGATGGCGGTGATACCGTTGCAGAGCTTGTTGAGCGTGTTCTGCTCGCACTGCATGGCGGCCTCAGCACCGGCGGCACGAATAGTCTCAAGGCCCTTAGCGACCTTGGTGGCATAGGCGGTAATGACCGGGCGATAGGTACGACGCGCCTCGCGAACCATCGTGGTAGCCTCGATGTTCATGAGCTTGTTGTACTTCTCGAGCTTGCAGTCATAGCGGCACTGAGCCTCGGCCTTGGTCAGGACGCCCGTCTCCTCAAAGAGCGCGATAGCCTTATCGGAAACAAAGGCGGGAAGAGCGTCGGCCGTGGTCTTGTTGTTGGCAAGGCCGCGCTTCTCGGCCTCGATGGGCCACTCGTCGGAGTAACCGTCGCCGGAGAACAGGATGCGCTGGTGATCGGTCAGCACCTTCTTGCAGTACTCGAGCGCGGCGTCCTGGAACTTATCCTCGGGCGTACCCTCGAGTGCGTCGGCGAAGGACTTGAGCGACTTGGCCACGGCGGCATCGAGCACCAGGTTGGAGTCGGAGACGTTCTGCTCGGAGCCGCAGGCACGGAACTCGAACTTGTTGCCGGTGAAGGCGAACGGGGAGGTGCGGTTGCGGTCGGTGTTGTCCTGCATCAGTTTGGGCAGGGTATCGGCGCCCAAGTCGAGCACGCCGCGCGTGGCATGGACGGAAGCTTTGCCATCGATGATCTTCTCGACAACCTCGGTGAGCTGGTCGCCCAGGAAGATGGACATAATCGCCGGAGGAGCCTCGTTGGCGCCCAGACGATGATCGTTGCCGGCCGAGGCGACGGAAGCGCGCAGGAGCTCCTGATAGTTATCGACGGCCTCGATCACCGCGGTGAGGAAGACGATGAACTGCAGGTTGTCGAGCGGGGTGTCGCCCGGATCGAGCAGGTTCTCGGACTCGGTGCCAAGCGACCAGTTGTTGTGCTTGCCCGAACCATTGATGCCCTCGAACGGCTTCTCGTGCAGCAGGCAGACCAGGTCATGGCGGGAAGCGATAAGCTTCATCTTCTCCATCATGACCAGGTTCTGGTCGATGGCCTCGTTGACCTCGCCATAGACGGGGGCGAGCTCATGCTGGCAGGGAGCAACCTCGTTGTGCTTGGTCTTGGCGGGAATGCCGAGCGCCCACAGCTCGTTGTCCAGGTCCTTCATATAGGACGAGACGGTGGGACGGATTGCGCCAAAGTAGTGTTCCTCGAGCTCCTGGCCCTTGCAGGGAGCGGCGCCAAAGAGCGTGCGGCCGGTGATGACCAGGTCCTTGCGCTTGCGGTAGGCGTCCTTCTTGATCAGGAAGTACTCCTGCTCGTCGCCCACGGAAGGAACGACCTTCTTTGGCGTCTTGCCGAACAGCGCCAAAACGCGCTTGGACTCACGCGAGAGCGCGGTCATGGAGCGCAGCAGCGGGGTCTTCTTGTCCAGGGCCTCACCCGTGTAGGAGCAGAAAGCCGTGGGGATGCACAGGACATCGTCCTTGATAAAGGCAGGGCTAGTGGGATCCCAGGCGGTGTAGCCACGGGCCTCGAAGGTGGCGCGAAGGCCGCCGTTGGGGAAGCTGGAGGCGTCCGGCTCGCCCTGGATGAGGTTCTTGCCCGTAAACTTGGTGATGGCGGTGCCGTCGTGGTTAGGCTCGAGGAAGCTGTCGTGCTTCTCGGAAGTGATGCCCGAAAGCGGCTGGAACCAGTGCGCGTAGTGCGTGGCGCCCTTGGAGATGGCCCATACCTTCATGGCGTGAGCGACGGCGTTGGCCACATCCAGGTCGAGGGGTTCACCGTCCTCGAGGGTTGCAGCAAGGCGCTTCCAAATGTCCTTGGGGAGGTAGTCCTTCATGACTTCCTCAGAGAACACCATGGTCCCGAAGCGGTCAGTAAGTTCGGCCATACGGAACTCCCTTCGTATCGGCACCGCGTGAGAAGCGGTGTTGATTACTAACGAACGAGCCATAGATTAGGCTCGTCGTGTTTCCGCAACATTACCGTTATGTTGCTGTCACGAAACCAATCAATGAGGTTACCGCATCGCGGCGGCGTTGCCGCCCTCAACAGCCAATCAACTGTATAAATTGCAGACCTCTCCCCATGGTTTAAGGGTAGTCAATTTGGGATGGGGCTCAATTAACTGGTATTTCGCATCAGATACCAGTCTTTATAGCCCGTGTCAAAATGAGCCGCTCTGCTATAGGAAATGCCGATAGCAAGGCATCTTTGATTGGTATCCCCCAAATAGTGAGTGAAACTCCACCGTGGCACAGTGGTGCTGTAGAATCCTTACAACACATCACACTATTACGTATCTAGAGGAGCACGATATGCGCGTCGACGAGGTTTTTAAGCAGGCAGCATCCCAGGGCACTGCACCCGTTTCGTTTGAGATGTTCCCGCCCAAGGGCGAGCTTACCCTCGACACGGCTCGCGAAGTGGCAGGCAATCTGTGCAAGCTTTCGCCGAGCTTTGTCTCGGTCACCTGCTCGGCTGGCGGCTCGGGCAACGGCGCCACCACCGCCCCCATCGCGCATATGATTACGAGCGAATTCGATACGCCCTCGGTGGCGCACCTCACCTGTGTGGGCCGTACCCACGCCGATATCGCCGCCAAGATCGATGAGTACCGCACCGCCGGCGTGGAAAACATCCTGGCCCTGCGTGGCGATCTCCCTGCCGGCGCGACCGAGGACGACAAGCCCGCCTCCGACTACGCCTACGCCCGCGACCTCATCCCCGAGCTCGTCGACGCCGGCTTTTGCGTGGGTGCCGCAGCCTACCCCGAGGGCCACATTGCCTGCGAGGATCTCAACCTCTCGGTCGAACACCTCAAGCAAAAACAGGACGCCGGCGCGAGCTTCTTTGTGACGCAGCTCTTCTTTGATAACGAGTGCTTCTATCGTTTTCGCGAGCTTGCCGACAAGGCCGGCATCACCGTGCCCATTACCGCAGGTATCATGCCGTTTATGGGCAAGTCGCAGATCAGCCGCATGGTCTTTATGTGCGGCGCGTCACTGCCCTCCCCCGTCATCAAGATTCTCGCCAAGTACGAGAACGACCCCGAGAGTCTGCAGGCAGCCGGTGTAGATTATGCCGCCCGTCAGCTTTGCGACCTTAAGGAGCACGGTGCCGCCGGTCTGCACCTGTACACTATGAACCGTCCTGCAATCGCCGCAACCATTATGGAGCGCTTGGGGTAATGGAAAAACCGCACATCGATACAACCGCTGTCGAAGTGCCGGCCGACCTTGCGTCGCCGGCGCTTTATCGTATCGATGATGCCCACCATCCCCGCGTCGATCGTGCCGAGATGCTGCGCTATCTGGGCTACGGCGGTCAGCAGATTGAGCCCGAGCTGTCGCAGCGTATTGAGCTTGTCGTTGAGCGTCTGGAACTGGACATTGAGCCCCGTGGCGTGCGCCGCGCATTTGCCATCGATGCCATGGGCGTGGACGAGCAGGGAGAGCCTTGCATTCGCTTGGTCGGCACCAACGTTGAGCTGCGCGGTCGCGACATCTATCGACATCTCAAAGACGCCCGCTTTGCCGCGCTCATGGCATGCACACTCGGCATGGACGCCGAGCGTCGTCTGCGCACCACGGGAGCCCAGCAGCCCCTGGAGGGAGCCGTGCTCGACGCCGCATGCTCTGCCTATGTAGAAGCCGCCGTCGAGCAGATGGACCAGCAGGTCAAGGCTGCGGCCGCCGCACACGGACTCGCCGGTAACTGGCGCTTCAGTCCCGGCTATGGCGACTGCCCGCTTACGGCCCAGCGCTCAATCGTGAATGCGCTCAACGCCACGCGGCTCATCGGGCTTACCGTCACGCCGACCAGCCTGCTCATGCCCACCAAGAGCGTGACCGCGGTGATTGGTCTGTTTGACGGCGAAGTCCACGACGCCCAGAGCCGCCCCACCTGCAATATCTGCCGCATGCGTGAGCACTGCCGCTTCCGCGCCGCCCACACCACCTGCTATTCCAGCCATTAGGAGCCATCGATGTTTACTCCGCTTATCACTCATGATCTGGACGGTGCCGCGCTGGCGGCGCCTGTTGATGCCGCACGCCGCAAAGGCGCTGCATACAAGACGCGCACAATCGACGACCTTCGCATTAAGAACGATCGTCTGCGCGCCGCCATCGAGGGCACGGGACACCTGCTGTTCGACGGCGGCATGGGCACCATGCTGCAGGCGGCCGGCATGAAGGCCGGAGCCCTGCCCGAGCTGCTCAACTTTGAGGAGCCCCAGGTCATCACCGACATCCAACGTCAGTACGTCGAGGCCGGGTGCGACGTGATCACCGCCAACACCTTTGGCGCCAACGCGCACAAGCTCGATGGCGCCGCCACCGTGGCAGATGTCTTTGCCGCCGCAGTCTCTTGCGCTCGCGCGGCCGGTGCCCACTACGTCGCCGGCGACATCGGCCCCATCGGCGCGCTGCTGCGCCCCCTGGGTACCCTGAGCTTCGACGAGGCCTACGACCTCTTTGCCGAGGAAGTGCGCGCCGGCGTCGCCGCGGGTGTGGACCTCTTTATTATCGAGACCATGACCGACCTGGCCGAGATCAAGGCGGCGGTCCTCGCCTGCCGCGAGAACTCCAACCTGCCCGTCTTTGCCACCATGACTTTTGAGGAAGACGGTCGCACCTTCCTGGGCACGAGTCCCGAGGTTGCCGCCATCACGCTCGATGCCATCGGCGCCGACGTTTTGGGCATCAACTGCAGCCAGGGACCGGCCGAGCTCCGAGGGCTCGCCGCTCGCATGCTCACCGTTACGGACAAGCCCATCATGGTGCAGGCCAACGCTGGACTGCCCCGCGTGGACGACGACGGCAACACCGTCTTTGATATCCAAGCCCCCGAATACGCCGAGGCCGTCGCCGGCATGATCGCCGACGGCGTGAGCGTCGTGGGCGGTTGCTGCGGTACCACGCCCACGCACATGGCAGCGCTGCGCACGCTTATCGATAACCACACGCCCAGTCCGCGCCACCGCAAGCCCAGCATGTCGGTCACAAGCGCCCAGACCGTGGTGGACCTCCCCTGCGACGGCCACAAAATCGCCGTCATCGGCGAGCGCATCAACCCCACCGGTAAAAAACGCCTGCAGCAGGCCCTGCGCGACGGCGATCTGGACTACGTCGTAAGCCAGGGCATCAGCCAGCAAGAACAGGGCGCCGATATCTTGGACGTCAACGTGGGCCTGCCCGAGATCGACGAGGTCAAGGTCATCCAGCAAGCGACCGAGCAGCTCCAAGGCTCCACGCTGCTGCCGCTGCAGATCGACTCCACCGACCCCGCAGCCGTCGAGGCCGCCGTGCGCCGCTACGCCGGCAAGCCCATCATCAACTCGGTCAATGGCAAGCAGCAGATCATGGATGAGATCTTTCCACTGGTCGCCCACTACGGCACCAACGTTGTCGGCCTTACGCTCGACGAAGGCGGCATCCCCGATACCGCCGAGGCTCGCTTCGCCATCGCCGAGCGCATCGTGGCCGAGGCTGCCCGCTACGGCATCGGACCGGACCGCATCCTCATCGACTGCCTGGTCATGACCGCCTCGACCAACCAGCGCCAGGCCGAGCAGATCCTGCGTGCCATGTCCCTGTGCAAGGAGCGCCTGGGTGTCAAATGCGCGCTCGGCGTGTCGAACATCAGCTTTGGCCTGCCTGCCCGCCCGCTGCTGGGCTCGGTCTTTTTGGCCGCCGCCTTTGGCGCGGGCCTGGACGCCCCCATCATGAACCCGGGCTCCAAGCGCTTTATGGACACCGTCTACAGCTATCGCGTGCTGAGCGTTGAGGACGAGGGCTCGACCGGATACATCGAACGCTACGCCGGCTGGACCGATCCCTATAAGATCGCCGCCAACCCGGCAGCAGCTCAGGCCGCATCGAGTGATGCCGCGCCGGCCGCGGGCACCGCGGGCACCGCCGGCACCGTCGGCAACGACGACCCGATTCGTCGCATGGTCGTCTCGGGCCGCAAAGGCGAGATCGCTGCCGAGACCGAGCGTCTGCTGGCAGACCACGACGCCATGGACCTCATCAACAATCACTTTATCCCCGCCCTCGACGAGGTTGGCGTCCTCTTTGACCAGGGCAAGTTCTTCTTGCCGCAGCTCATGGCCTCGGCCGAGGCCGCGCGCGTGGGCTTCGACACCATCAAGCGCCTGATGCCCGCCGGCGAGATCGCCGACAAGGGCAAGATCTGCGTGGCCACCGTCAAGGGCGACATCCACGATATTGGCAAGAACATCGTCAAAATGCTGCTCGACAACTACGGCTACACCGTCTTTGACCTGGGCCGCGATGTCGATCCGCAGGAGGTACTCAAGACCGTCAAGGAGCGCGATATCAAACTCGTCGGCCTCTCGGCGCTTATGACCACCACCGTCGTCGCCATGGAGGAGACCATCAAGCTGCTCCATGCCGAGGTTCCGGGCGTCAAGATTATCGTAGGCGGCGCCGTGCTCACCCCCGAATACGCCAAGCAGATCGGCGCGGACTACTACGCCAAGGATGCCGCCGAAAGCGCTCGTATCGCCGAAGAGGTCTTTGGGCAGTAACACAACGGAAACAACCGAGCACTAAAACGTGCCGCACGCGCCACTTGGCACGTGCGGCACGTTAGAATAGAAAAGACTATGCTCGTTTTGGCAGATAGGAGCGCAAGGATGGCGATCACGCCCGCAGAAATCGCGGAAACCCGCGGCATGGTTGAGGAACAGAACCTCGACATCAGGACCATCACCATGGGTGTTTCGCTCATGGGTTGCGGTGACGAGAACCTCGACCGCATGTGCACGAAGATCTACGACCATGTGACGCACACGGCTGAGCATCTGGTCGAGACCGCCGAGAACCTCGAGCGCGAGTACGGTATCCCCATTGTCAACAAGCGCGTTTCCGTCACCCCGGTGGCGCAGATCGCCGCGTGCTGCAAGGATGAGGACCTCACCCCCATCGCGCATGCCCTCGACCGCGCGGCCGAGACGCTCGGCATCGATTACCTGGGCGGCTTCTCCGCACTCGTCCAGAAGGGCATCGGCGACGCCGACCGCCGCGTCATTCAGTCCATCCCCCAGGCGCTCGCCACCACGAGCCGTGTCTGCTCCAGTGTCAACGTCGCCAGCCTGCGCGCCGGCATCAACATGGACGCCGTGCTTATGGCCGCCCAGACCATCATCGATGCCGCTAAACTCACGGCCGACCAGGATTCCGTCGGCGCTTCCAAGTTTGTCTGCTTTGCTAACATGGTCGAGGACTCCCCGTTTATGGCGGGCGCCGTCCACGGCGGTGGCGAGGCCGACGCCGTCATCAACGTAGGCGTCTCGGGCCCCGGCGTTATGGCCGCAGCCCTGGAGACGCTGCCCGATTCCGCATCGATGATGGAAGTCGCCGAAAAGATTAAGCAGACCGCCTTTAAGATCACCCGTGCCGGCGAGCTCATGAGCCGCGAGGCCGCCCATCGCCTGGGTGTCGAGAAGGGCATCGTCGACCTGTCGCTGGCTCCCACGCCTGCCATCGGCGACTCCGTCGCGCGCATCCTCGAGATCATCGGCGTGGGCACCTGCGGTGGCCCGGGCACGACCTGCGCGCTCGCCATGCTCAACGATGCCGTCAAGAAGGGCGGCGTCATGGCCAGCTCCAGCGTGGGCGGTCTCTCCGGCGCTTTCATCCCCGTGTCCGAGGACGCCGGCATGATCGCCGCCGTCGAAGCCGGTGCGCTTTCGCTCGAGAAGCTCGAGGCCATGACCTGCGTGTGCTCCGTCGGCCTGGACATGATCGCCATCCCCGGCGACACCCCGGTCGAGACCATCGCCGGCATCATCGCCGACGAGATGGCCATCGGCGTCATCAACAACAAGACCACGGCCGTCCGCGTGATTCCCGCCATCGGCAAGGGCGTGGGCGACTGCGTCGAGTACGGCGGCCTGTTCGGCCGTGCACCCATCATGCCGGTGAACCCCAACGCCGGCACCGTGCTTGCCCATCGCGGTGGACGTTTCCCGGCGCCGCTGAACTCGCTGAAGAACTAGCTGAGGGGGACTGGCGAGGAGCCCCGGGGAGGGCAAATATATAAGGTCGCCTGCTCGGACAGTCCTGGCTCGCACGGAGAGCACATTAAGTGCTCTCCGGCTCGTGCGGAACTCGCGATCGACCTTATATATTTGCCCTCCCCGGGGCTCCCGCACAACGGGCCCTCGGTTGGGTTCTATCCCTTTGGCAGTCGCTTCGCTTCTGCCCTACTTTGCTGGTATGGCGGTTTGGCGTTGGATCGGTTCTTTCTGATATATGCTGGTTGCGGCTCTTCTTTTGGGAGGGGCCGCTTTTTTGTTGCTAGGAGGTTGGCCCGTGGCTGATGATTTGATTCGTTCTGAACTGCTTTCTGCGGATTGGAATGGCGAATGGATGCGTCTGCAGGCTGGTCGGCGGCGAGCTGATGATTCTTTTGAGTGGGATAAGCGGGCTCGGCATTTTCGTCCGTTGGAGACTGCCCCCTACGCCCGAGATTTTATAAAGCTGTTAGCGCTGGAGCCTGGTGAGTCGGTGCTTGATATGGGATGTGGAGCTGGGTCGATTGCTATTCCGCTTGCGCAAGACAGGCATCCCGTGATTGCCGCTGATTTTTCCCCTGCCATGTTGGGCACCCTAGATGCTGGCATTGAATACTATGGGCTCGAGGACCTTATTACGCCGCTTGAGCTTGCTTGGGATGATGACTGGGATTTGGTTGGACCGGTCGCGAAAGCGGTGGATGTTGCCTTTGCCAGTCGGTCGGTTACGACGACCAATCTAAAAGATGCGCTTGCCAAGCTTAATCGAACGGCTCGTCGGCGTTGTGCTGTCACGATGGTCGCCAACTCCAGCCCGCGCTATGATCTGCACTTGATGAACGCCATCGGCGCCTCGGTTACCTGCAGCAATGGCTTTGTGTACGCCTTTAACATTCTCATTCAGATGGGTGCCCTGCCGCAGGTCACGTACTTTGAATCGCCTCGTCGCGATACCTTCGATAGCCTTGAGGCAGGCGTGGCGGATTTTTCCCGTATGCTCGAGCATGGCAACGAGGATAAGGTCGACCGTCTGCGCGACTACATCGCCCAACACATGATCGAGAATCCCCATGCCGGTGAGCCGGGCTCCAAGGGCGTGCCGCAGGGGTGCTATATGCTCGACCATATCCGTAAGGCTCGCTGGGCGTTTATTGCATGGGAACCGGTCTCTGAATCCCGCTCGTAGCCCGTTCACAGCCCGAGCTGCCCATCACCTCGGCATCCGCATTCTTTGCGAACTGGGCAAACGCGCCCCACACCGCGCCGTTCCTGCGCTATCGTGGGACAGCTCACGTAGATTAAGGCCCCGTCGCGGGGCGCCCCATACATAGAAAGCGAGAACCCATGGCACTGACAGGAGCCCAGGTCAAGCAGCTTCGCAGCATGGCCCATCACCTCAACCCCGCCATCATCATCGGTAAGTCCGATGTCAACGAGGGCACCGTCGAGCAGACGGTCGCCTACCTGGAGAAGCACGAGCTCGTTAAGTGCTCCGTGCTCGATGGCTCCAGTCTTTCCGCCCGCGAGGCCGCCGAAGAGCTCGCTGAGCGCTGCCACGCCGAGGTCGTCCAGGTCATCGGCCGCAAGTTCTCGCTGTATCGCGAGTCCTCGCGCAAGGACATCGAGAAGATCAAGCTCGTCTAAGAGCCAATGATCCGGCGAGCCAACACATAGCGAGCTTACGGGTGCCCAAGTACTTCGGGCGCCCGTTTTTATCGCTCGACCAGCACGCGATTGAGCCGCCCCTCCACCAAGCGCTCGTATAGACGCCGCGTCTCGGGCTCGGGCACGCCATTGACCTGCTCCCTCAGATGGTGCATATGCCCGCTGTACAGCTCGACGATATCGCGCCGCCGCCCCGCCGCACTGTAGACACGCATGGCGCAGCGCACCATATCCTCACGCGCCGTTTCCTGTCGAAGACCCGACTCCGCCAGCCAAATCGCCGACTGCAGGTCGTTTTCTTCTAGAGCGGCATTTGCTCCCTTAATCATGCAATCGATATACTTTGACTGCATAATGCGTCGCATACGCAAAAAGTAGGTGGGATTACAGCCATTGGGAACATACAGCGGTCCGGCATAAAGCTGCTCAATCTTAAGGCACAGCTCAACTAAATGGGGCCCGCGCGCACCCGTTCGATTTCCCAAAACCTCGCGGCTTATCTGGTCAAACAGCCGTACATCGGTCTTGACGTAGTCGCCGTTGAGTCCGATGCATTCATTTTGGATGAGCACACACGACTTGCCATCCGGCGTCGGTCCCAAAGCCGACCGCAAGCGCGATATCGTCGAGTACAGGTTGTTGCGGGCGCTATTGAACTCGGCATGGGGCCACAGCTCCATAGCCAGCGTCTCACGATCGACGAGCGCATCCATGCCCAGCGCAAGCCGCTCGGCAAGTGTCGCCGCCTTCTTGCGGCGCCACATTTTGTCCGTGATGGGAAACCCGTCGCGTTCGGCGCGAAACGCACCAAACATGCGAATCTCGATATGGTCGATGGTATCAACGGCTTCAACCTCGCCGGCCTGAAATAAGCGCTCGCCCTCCCCTTCCAGATCATCGCGCAGCGAGTACCGCGACAGCTCGCGCACGGGAAGCTTCTTGCGAATCCTGGTCGCCGGCTCGCCCAGACAATGCATGGCAAGGCGCGCAAAGAGCCGATACGATGGCTCTAGAATCCCCGCACGATTCATGGACATCCAGGCCGCAAGGTCGCTGTCCCGTCCCGCACAGGCCAAATGCAGCGCCACCATCCAGGCCTCCGCTCCACCAACCTGTGTCTGGCTTATATCGAGTAACTCCGCTTCCTCGCGCACCGAAACCATCGAGGTGTTACGCAGATACGCCGCGCGCTCCAGCAGCAATGCGTTATCGCGCATGTACGCAATCGACTCCTCGGCAAGTTTGAGCACTTGGACCGCACGGAACTTTGCATTAACCGGCCGTCCCTCTGCCAGCGACTGCCAGCCTTCTAGCAACAGGCCAAACAGCTGAATCTGGTTGTCGCGCATGCGCACGGCAAAACGATCGAGCTCGTTGAACGCCGCGTCGTCGGTTACCGGCAAGCCGGAAAGGAGCCGCCGTGCCGCCAACACCATGCGCACCCAGATAGCCATCGCCTTAAGCCCACGTACGTCGAGCGCCTCCCGCACCACCGTCATCTCGTCGTCGCGCTCGTCGGTTCCCGCGAACGACCCATCAAAGAGCTCCACCAGCATGCTATCGGCCCGTATAACAATCCCCGCAATGTCGAGCTCGCAGTCGTAGGCCTTGCTCGTTTTGAGCTGCTGTAGAACGCCGCCGTCATCTCCCCGCTCGGTCAGACAGCGCTTGACCTCGATATGCGCAGACAACATGTCGAGTGCGGTGTGGGATGTCTCGATTTCTGGCACGGCCAAGTTCGCAGGAAGCCCAAGCCCGTTGTCCCCATAGCAAACAGCCGTCAGTGTCTGGGCCACCCTCCATGAAACAGGGCCTATTTCGCAGGCCGCCCGTTCGCCCCCGCGCTCGATAACCGATGCCATATAGCGAGCGAGCTTTGTATTGGACACGCTGACCGCTGCCAGATATACGCCAAGCGCCTCGGCAGGCGTTGGCTCTGGAGCCGGATCGTCGGCATCGATCGTGCCCAGCGCTGCTCGGCAGATATCGGCCCCGTGCCCCGTCAGAGCAAGATCGACCCCATACTGCCCAACAAGTTCAAGGACCGCCTCACGGTCCAAAAAGGCGTCCGCCAGGCCCATCGCCGCATCGCATCGGCCCGCCTTAAGCAAAATCCGGGCTGCCCTCGGAACAAGTTCGGGGCGAATCTCGGCCACCAACTTACGCAAACGCAAGCGTCCGTTATCCTCCGTGCCCAGACACGTAAAACTCCGCTCGGCGGGATCCAAGCCAAAGATCGGGTAGTCGCGTACAAAGTAGGACTGGTCGACCATCGACAGCCTCACCCCACAGGCCTCGAGTTCTGCGATATTGCCCTCGCCCATCAAAATCATGAGACATGCCACGCAAAACAGCGCATTATTGTCGAGCGAAGCCAGATCGGCAAGTGCCGCGCCATATACGTTGACAATCTCGTTTTCGAGCAGTCCGGCTACGTCGCCTTGGCCATACAGACCCGTCTGCAATGCCGAAACGAGCTCGGGCACGCCCTGTGTGAGCTGATAAAAGTCGAGCGACGTGCTGATCGAAAACGCCGATGCCCACGCCGAATACTCATAGGCATGCACCTTGAGCATCTGCGCATTGATCTTAACCGAATCGCCCAGCCCGTGAATCAGCTGACGATTTGAAGGACGGCAGGAGATAAAGACCCCTACCCCCATAGCGCGCAGGCCGCGAATCCTGTCGATGAGGTCTTCGGTATCGTGCTGATCGAGGTTTGGCACATTATCAATCGCGATAAGGGAGTGCGGTTTGTCTTTGAGTTCTTCGGTAACCACCTCGAGCTGCATAAACACCTCGCGCCCAATGGCGCGATCGGCCTCGATAATCCGCACGGGGCCTCGCGTCGGGTCGAATTTAACCTCATGGGTGTACTGCAGCAGCACCGAGGTCTTCCCAAACCCGTCGGGCGCATAAAGAACCACGATGCCGGCCTTTCGGCCCTTGGCTATAAGCTCATTCATCAAGCGTTCGCGGCGCACCATATAGCCTCCGCCCAGCGGCATCAGCTCGAGGCCGTCTATACTGCTCAAATCGTTTACCATGCCCGCTCCTCAACTCGACCGTATGGACACTGTAACCGCAAGACCATACAGGCCGCGCCATGAATAAAGCGGCCTTGTGTTTTAGGTTGTCTTTTGGTACGCAAGCGGCAAGTTTTTGTACAGCAAGGGCCGATTGTTATTAATCCCCCGACTAATCGGTCTTTAAGCAGGTAAATGAGCTTGTCAGCTTGTCCCATCTAAGCGGCAGTGTAACGCAAATGAACAAGGTTCAGCCATGTCATTCAACTCGCCTAGCACCCGCTACCGTCTACGACCTTTTAGTGGCATTTTTGCATAGAATCTGGTATGGAATGAATCAAGCTGTTGGGCATCCGGCATTCGCCAAGCTTGCGGCAAGATTTTGGTCAAGCGGGCGGAAAGGGATAGCAAAAAGGCCCCCGCAAAGCGGAGGCCTTAGGCAAGGCTATGTCGAGGTGCAGGATTCGCGCTACTCGCAGAGCGAAAGGGCGGCCTCGTCGGCAACGACAACGCAGTTGGTGTGCAGCTGCAGGATCGAAGCCGGGCACGCGGGCGTAACCGGGCCATAGCACATGTCATGCACGGCCTGAGCCTTGGCCTCGCCGTTGGCGACGACCAGGATCATGCGGGCATACATGATGGTCTGGGTGCCCATGGTGTAGGCCTGACGGGGAACGTCGTCGATGCTGTCGAACAGGCGGCTGTTGGCCTGAATGGTGCTCTCGGTGAGATCGACGCAGTGCGTGCCCTTGGAGAAGTGGTCATCGGGCTCGTTGAAGCCGATGTGGCCGTTGTTGCCAATGCCGAGCAGCTGCAGATCCGGGTAACCGGCGGCGGCGACGATCTTGTCGTACTCAGAGCAGGCAGCGGCGGCGTCGGGGTTGGAACCGTCGGGCACATGCGTGTTGTTCAGGTCGATGTTGATGTGATCGAAGAAGTTCTCACGCATAAAGTAGTGATAGCTCTGGGGATCGTCGTGCGAAAGGCCGCGATACTCGTCCAGGTTGTAGGTGCTGACCTCGGCAAAGTCGACGTCGCCCTTCTCGTACCAAGCAGCGAGCTGCTTGTAGGCACCGATCGGGGTGGAGCCGGTGGCAAGGCCCAGCACGCAGTCGGGCTTGAGAATAACCTGCGCCGAGATGATATTGGCTGCCTTGCGGCTCATATCCTCGTAGTCTTTAGCTTTAATGATCTTCATTACGCGTCCTTTCTCGTACAAGAGAGGCAAGGCTCCCCTTACAAGCACTTGCCCGCGGCCCGCGTCGGCCGCAACCAACGTGTGCGGCCACCAGGGCGAGGTCGCGTAATGTATGTGTCTCGTGTCTAGCCGCGTCGAGGCCCCTGCCCGTCCACGGTGACCCGAAGCCTTTTAGCTTCGGACAAATCCCATCTTGCCACGGAGGGCGTCCTCTTTCAAGGGCGCCCTCCATAAACGTGTTTGAATTGTAGGCTAATGGCCACGTGCACTTGCTAGCGCTCGCGAGCAACGATGAGCTGGTCCATCTCTTCGACATGCACGCCAACGGAGCCCTTGATGCTCGAGAACTCAACGGAGTTGCACACCAAGATGGGAACCGTCACATCGTAGCCCTCGGCAGCAATTGCCTCGCGATCGAACTCAATGAGCACATCGCCCTTATGGACGATGTCACCCACTTGCGCATGTACGGTAAAGTGCTTGCCCTCAAGCCGAACAGTGTCCAAACCAACGTGGATGAGCACGTCCAAGCCATCGACCGTGTTAAGCGCAACAGCGTGTCCCGTGGGAAAAATGGCCTCGACCTTGGCATCAGCCGGTGCAATCACACGCGTGCCGGTAGGCTGAATCGCCACGCCCTGGCCCAAAAGGCCGGTGGCAAATGTCTGGTCGTTTACCTCGGAAAGCGGAATGACGTCGCCCGAGATGGGAGCATCCAGCGTAAGGACTCGACCACGCATACCAAAAGACCTTAGGACTTTAGTGAACATGCTCCCCCTCGGACATACCAATCGACCAAAATAGCCTTAACAGTTTACCACTTGGCACTCGTTTTTGACCATTAGGGAAGTTCGCGCTTGACAACCTCGACGATGTCGTCAACAACGCGCTGGGTCAGCTCGTGCGTCTCGGCCTCGGCCATAACGCGGACCAGCGGCTCGGTACCGCTCGGACGCACCAGAATGCGACCGCGGCCGTCAAGTTCCTTCTCGGCAGCAGCGACAGCATCCCAGATGGGCTGGCAATCGTCCAGACCAGCCTTGTTGTCGGAATGCACGTTGACGAGTACCTGCGGGTACTTCTTCATGATGCCGGCAAGATCGGTGAGGGTACGACCGGTGCGCTTGAGCACGGCCAGCAGCTGAAGAGCCGTCACCAGGCCGTCACCGGTGGTGTTGTGCTCCAGGAAGATGATGTGGCCGGACTGTTCGCCGCCGATGACGGCGCCATCCGCGAGCATACGCTCCAGAACGTAGCGATCGCCCACGGCGGTCTGAACCATTTCGAAGCCCTGATCCTTCATAGCGATGGAGAAGCCCAGGTTGCACATGACGGTCGAGACGATCTCGGAGTTGGCGAGCTTGCCGCGAGCGGCCAGGTCGGAACCGCAGATAGCCAGGATGTAGTCACCATCGATCTCGTTGCCCTCGCTGTCCACGAACAGCACGCGATCGGCGTCGCCGTCGTGGGCCAGGCCGATATCGGCGTGGGTGCGCAGCACGAGCTCGCGCAGGGGCTCAAGGTGCGTAGAGCCGCACTCAACGTTAATGTCAGTGCCACAGTAATCGGTGTTGATGGCATGGACCGTGGCACCCAGGCGCTGCAGCGCGGCGGGCGTAGTCTGGCAGGAAGCACCATGACCGCAGTCGACGGCAACGACTAGGCCATCGAGCCTCAGGCCATCAAGCGTATCGATGGCGTGGTCGACGTATGCCTTGCGAGCGTCCTTCATCTTGATAATGTGGCCCACGCCGGCGCCGGTCGGCAACGTGTCGGCAGCCATGGCCTCCTCGGACATGACCCAGGCGCTGATCTCTTCCTCAACCGCGTCGGGAAGCTTCATGCCCTTGCGGCTAAAGAACTTGATGCCGTTGAACTCCGGCGGATTGTGCGAAGCAGAGATGACGATGCCGCCGTCGAGCTCGTTCTGGACGGTGAGCAGCGCCACGGCAGGCGTGGGGATGACGCCGCAGCAGTGCGGACGGCCGCCCTCGGCCATGATGCCGGCGGTCAGAGCGCTCTCGAGCATGGTGCCCGAAAGACGCGTGTCGCGGCCGACGCAGATATCCGGACCAAGAAACTTGGTCGCCGCGCGGCCCAGGCGAAACGCAAGGTCGCACGAGAGGTCGGCATTGGCGACGCCACGGACGCCGTCGGTACCGAAGATGTTCTGGGGCATAGGATCGCTCCTTCCCTAGCAGGCGATATGCAACCGCCCACCCTAGTCGAAAAAGAAAAGCGGGACCCGCCGAGGAATCGGCAGGCCCCGCTTGTACATTGTATCTCGAAAGGAGATAAAACCTTAGCGCTTGGAGAACTGGGGAGCGCGGCGGGCCTTCTTGAGGCCGTACTTCTTGCGCTCGACCACGCGAGCATCGCGCGTAAGGAAACCGGCCTTCTTGAGGTCAGCACGGTAGTCGCCAGCGTTCAGAAGAGCGCGAGCGATGCCCAGACGCAGAGCGCCGGACTGACCGGAGATGCCGCCGCCATCGCACAGAGCGATAACGTCGAACTGACCGGCGGTGTCGGTCACCTTGAAGGGAGCAAGGGCGTTCTCAACGAGCTGATGACGGCCGAAATACTGCTCGGCGTCACGCTTGTTGATGGTCACCTTGCCGGTGCCGGGGACGAGACGGACGCGGGCGACGGCGTTCTTACGACGGCCGGTACCCTGGTAGACAACGGTGTTCTCAGCCATCTTTAAGCCTCCAGCTCAATCTTCGTGGGGTTCTGGGCAGCATGCGGATGCTCGGCACCAGCGTAGACCTTAAGCTTGGTCATCTGGGCACGGCCGAGGGTGGTCTTGGGCAGCATACCGCGAACGGCGCGCTCGATGACCTTCTCCGGGTGCTTCTCCATAGCCTGGCGGAAGCTCTCAGCCTTGAGGCCGCCGTTGTAGCCGCTGTGGCGATAATAGGTCTTCGTGTCGGCCTTGTTACCGGTAAGCTGGACCTTATCGGCGTTGATGACGACAACGAAGTCGCCGCAGTCGCTGTTGGGCGTGAACTGGGGCTTGTTCTTACCGCGCAGGATCATTGCGATCTGGGTGGCAAGACGGCCCAGGACAGCACCATCGGCGTCGACGAGAACCCAGTTGCGCTGGACCTCGCCCTGCTTGGCGTAGTGAGTCGATTTCGAAATCACTTAGACTCCTCCATGTACAGTACGTGTTGTTACAGAGATTCACGGGGCTCTGCAAGTAACCCGTCCATATTACCCCGCTCGCCGTACGAGTCAACAGGTATTTTGGCTCCGACCAGAGTTTCTGCACATGTCATCCACGAGCCGTGATTTTCCAGCTCTTTGGCTGTTGTCATTTTTTGAGGGTTCGCCGTCGCTAGCGCTCAACGAACTCTTGGATTTCCGCGAGCAGGCGCTTTGCCTCCTGACGGCCCTGGATATACAGGTCCAAAAGCTTTGCCGGATCGTGCTCGACATGGCCGACCTCGACCGGCTTTTGCGGAGCGATGACCAGCGCGCGGCCCTCGCGCTCATACTTCCACAGGTGCATGCGCTGGAGGTTATAGCGGTCGTGGCGCGTCTCGATAGCCTCGAGCAGGTAGGGGTAGTCGGCATAGCGGGCGCGCGCGGCAGGCATAAACTCGTAGGGCTTTTTCTCGTACGAGCGGTCCTGGGTGACGATGACGACCGCACGGTCGAAGCCCGCCTCCTCGAGCACATGCTCGATAGGAACCGAATCGGCCACGCCGCCGTCGACGTATTTGTGCCCGTCGATCTCGACCGGCGGCGTCACCAGCGGCAGCGAGGTGGAGGCGCGCACAGCATCGAGGTCGAGCACGGCGCTTTTGACCGGCAGGTAGGCAGCGGTTCCAAACAGCATGTCCGTCGCGACGGCGTACATCTCGATGGGGCTCGCGTCGAACGCCTCGTTGTCAAAGGGATCCAGGCGGTCCTGGATATCGTTGAAGATAAAGTCGTAACCCACGATGGAGCCCGTGGATGCGAAGGATGCGGCACCCATGTAGCGGTTGTCATTGCAGAAGGTCAGGTTGATGCGATTGACGCGACCGATCTGGTGTGACTTGTAGTTGACGCCGTTGAGCGCACCGGCCGATACGCCATATACCGCCGGAATTTCGACACCGGCCTCCATGAGAACGTCGAGCACGCCGGCGGTAAACTGCCCACGAAAACTGCCACCCTCCAAGACGAGCGCGACCTTGCCGGCGTTCTTTGCCTTATCTTCTGCAGTCATATTGACCTCCTGCGATTGCGTTTTGACTTTCTTCTACCCAGTTTTGGGATGGAGGGCGCGCAGGTTTTTCGAGGCGGCAGGTGAAGCGGAAAGTGCGTCCCAGTTTGAGGCGGGATTCCGGGATGAACTTTCCGTTTGGACCGCCGTTGGGAAAGCGCGTCCCGTTCTGAGCGCGGATTCCGGGATGCGGTTTCCGCTTGATGTGTCATCCGGAAACTACGTCCCAGTCTGAGCGCGGATTCCGGGATGGGCTTTCCGCCTGGGCTGCCATTGGGAAAGCGCGTCCCACTCTGCGTCACTGAGGCGTTTTCTTTACGCCCGCGCCCTGCATAGAGTTCGATTCTCCGCGGGTGGAGGGGATCCGTCCGCGCGGGACACGGCAGGCTGTCATCCGGTCGGCATCGAATCTATATCCAGTCGAGGCTTTGCGCGGAGAATCCGCGTATTTGCTTCGCAAATCCGCACCGGCTTCGGCCGCCTGCCGGCGTCCTCGCCCGCGGGCTAAAAACGCTTACGCGTTTTCTTTACGCCCGCGCCCTGCACAGAGTTCGATTCTCCGCGGTATCTATATGTAATAAAAAAGCAGGCAGAGACGCTTCTCTACCTGCTTGTAACTATTGGTGGAGGCGCGGAGAATCGAACTCCGGTCCACGAAAGCCCCCTGATTGGCATCTCCAAGCTCAGTCGCTGGTTTAGTCTCGGACGCTTTGCGCGCAGCGACACGCTCGCGGCGTCCTAATCGGTTCGGTCTTAGCCCGCGCCATACCGATTACGTGCGCAGGAGCATTCCCCTAAAATGACGTCGCGCCGGTGTCGGGGAAATCACCGGGTTGACGCGCCGCTATAAATTAAGCAGCGAGAGCCATAGGCTCAAAAGAAGAGTTGTTGTCAATTCAATTTGACGGTACCCCTGTTTAACGAGGCGAGGAGACCTCGGCTTGCTTCCTCTCTCAGAGCTATCGTGTCGAAACCAGTCGCCCCCGAATGTTGGGAAAGTCTGGATGGTATCGGGCCTGCAAACACCCGATAACCGTCGACTTTTCAAGGAACATACGGGGCGAGCCCCGCTTGTGGAGTGTTATCTTACCACGTTCTGAAAGCGGACAGCTGTTCTATGCACGAGCTGTGAAGACCCCAATGTGCGCCGCACTTCGCACTTTTGTTACCGATCGCGTCACGTATATTTTCGCCAAGCAAAATTGACCCGTCGAAAGGACCGTTATGGATACCAAGCAGCAACTCGTCAATGCCCTCGCAGGCCTGGGCTCAACCATTACCGAAGCCATGGATGTCATCGAAGGCTTTGTCCCCTGCGGACATCCCGCTCTCACGGTATCGAACGCACTCGTCGCGCTGGACGCTGCCGATGATGCAGCTCTCGCCCAGCAGCTTGAGACCGTCGAGGGCTTTATCGACCACGTGAGCGAGAACCGTGGCGTGACCGCCTACCACGGCATCGAGGTCGAGCTCGCGGGTCCCAAAGCCGATCTGCTCGCAGCAATCCGCGAGGTAGGCGCCCTTATGCAGACCGCAGGCGTCAAGAACACCCAGGTCAACGAGTGGGTCTACCGCAGTCTGGCAGCACTCGACAGCTCCGACGAAAAGGCAGCCGAGCAGCTCGCAGAAAGTCCCGCCATCAAGGCCGAGCTTTTGTAAATAGCAGACGCGGGCCCCTTGGCGCATCGTCGTCCAAGGGGCCCGCAAACAGTTCGCGTCAACCGATAACCGCGCTGCCGCGTTTGGCCAAAGCAAGAATCGGCATCATTTGGCGCGGGGTCTTTGCTGCAAGATCGGCATGTTCGAGCAGCTTGCGATCGTTGGTCACCAAGTAATCGACCTGCGCGCGTTTGCATGCGGCGAGTACCAAGTTGTCCTCGTAATCGCGATGGAGCGCTAAGTATTTGTCGGCCAGCCAAAGGTCCGACGCATCTGCACCCACGGCCGTGGCGTTTTCGGTCATGTTCCGAACAAACGCCAGCGCCGCATCGCCAATTGCACGGGCAGATGCCTCGTCGAGCGCTCCCCCACTGGCAAGAACGCTACGCTTCAGCTCGTGTTGGACAACGTACAGCACGTCCTTGGCGATATGCACCGGAAAGAACATCAATGCCCCTGCCTCCGCCGCCTGCCCAATAAAGGCACGAGCAGCGAGCGACTCGGCATGGTCGGCGCAAAACGAATCGACCCAAACGTTGGCATCCACCATGATCTTAAGAGGGGCTCCGCTCACAGGATCATCCCCTTTTGGCGATAGCACTCGTCCATGGCTTCGGAATAGATTGTGTCCCAATCGCGATCGTCGGATACGGGCGACGTTGCGATGCCCAGGTCCGTGTAAAGCTGATCCGCCGCCGCCCATGATGCGGCGAACGGCGTATCGGGCGCGACGGTCTGCTGCCGGTCGTCGACGGCCGCAAGCACTTCCTCGCACTGCCCGCCACCCTGCGCAACCTTGGCCACCACCTTTTTGATGAGTTCGGGCAGCGTTCCGCCCGAAAGCCGCAGCGCTTCCTCGGCGCGCTCTTTAACCGAGCGATCTACGCGAACATTCACCTGCGCCATGCTGCCAACGGTAGCCATCTCAACCTCACCTTCAGCATTTGCTAGCTCTGCTAGCACGAGCATATATCCGAGCTAACATCTCGTCAAACAAAAGAAGGCCTGCACCCTGGCGGCTGCGGTGTCGTCAGGGTGCAGGCCATTTACTCAATCGAAAACGCTAACGCAGGTAAGCCTTCGCGTTGCTCAGACTGTAGGCAATCGTCGAGCCGTTGTGCAGCAGTGACGACGTCTGCGGGGTAATCGCGCCGGTAATGCCCAGCGCCAGGAGCGCTGAGTTGGTAAGCATCACCTTAGAGTAGGAGCTCGTCAGACGATCAATGAGGCCCTGGCTCATGCGGCGCAAACGCACGATCGCGGCCAGATCCGTGTCGGTCAGGATGATATCGGCGACCTCCTTGGCGATGTCGCTTCCGCCACCCATTGCCAGCCCCACGTCGGCCAAACCGAGTGCCGGCGAATCGTTGACGCCGTCGCCCACCATGGCAACGTGGCGCCCCTCACCCTTAATGCGCTCCACATAGGCGTACTTGTCCTCGGGCAGCAGCTCGGCCTTAAACTCGTCGACACCCGCCTCGCGCGCAATGCGCTCGGCCGTGCGCTCCGAATCGCCCGTGAGCATAACGACATGCTTGACGCCCAGCGCATGTAGGTCGGCGATGGCCTCACGGACGCCGGGCTTGAGCGGATCCTCGATGCCGAGCACGCCGACGACCTTGCCGTCGACCGCCAGATACAGCGGCGACAGGCCTTGCATCTGGAGCTCGATTTGCTCCTTGATGTCGGACTCGAGCTGCGCACCCTCGTCCTCAAATACAAAGTGCGCCGAACCGATAATGGCGCGACGCCCCTCGATGGACGAAGCGATGCCGTGCGCCACGATGTACTCGACCGCGGCATGGCGCTCGCGGTGCTCGAGCCCGCGCTCGAGGGCGGCGTTGACCACGGCACGCGCCACCGGATGCGGGAAATGCTCCTCCAAGCAAGCGGAAAGGCGCAGGACCTCGTCCTTGCTCCAGCCATCTGTCGTCAGCACGCAAGCCAGGCGCGGCTGTGCCTCGGTAAGCGTGCCGGTCTTATCAAACACGATGGTGTCAGCCTTGGCAAACGACTCAAAGTACTTCGCGCCCTTGACCATGACGCCCATCTTGGCGGCATCGCTCATGGCGGTCATGACGGCGACGGAACCCGTGAGCTTGAGTGCGCACGAGTAGTCGACCATCAGCGCCGCCGAGGTCTTGATAAGGCTGCGCGTGGTGAGCGCAACCAGGCCCGCGAGCAGGAAGTTCCACGGGACGATCTTGTTGGCGAGGTCCTCCATATGCGACTGGCCCTCGGACTTGAGCGAGTCGGCCGTCTGCACGAGCGAGACGATCGAGCGCAGTTTGGTCTGCGCCGTGTTGGCGCGCACGCGCACCAAGATGCTGCCGTCTTCCACGACGGTACCGGCGAACACGTCGTCGCCCACGCTGCGCTCAACGGCCAGCGGCTCGCCGGTCAGGGTCGCCTGGTTGACCATAGCGCTCCCCTGCTCGACGACACCGTCGATGCAAATGGACATGCCAGTGCGCACGGCCACCAAGTCGCCGGGCTCAAGCTCGGTGGCGGCAACGCTTACCTCGGTATCGCCGACGACCTTTTGCGCCTTGTCGGGTACATCGAGCAGCGAGTTGATGAGCTCGTTTTCGCTCATGGCGCGGGTGTAGTCCTCGAGCAGCTCGCCCACGTTGAGCAGGAACATTGTCTGGCCCGCGGTGTCGACATCACGCTTGACGAACGAAATGCCGATGGCCGAAGCGTCGAGCACGGGAACGGTCAGGCGCGGCTGCGCCAGCTCATGAAGGGCAGCGCGCAAAAATGCCATGTAACCGGCCACGACAAACACCGCACGCAGGGGCGTGGGCAAAAACCATCGGCGCGCATAGTGGGCGCCGACAAGCATGGCAAGATCCATAACGAGCTTGTGCTTGCGCGGCTCAAGCTGCATCACGTAACCCGTCTTTGCGTCGGCAATGGCCTGAGCGTCGAGCGCACCGACGGCGGCCAGCACGGCATCGCGACACGGCTCGTCGTATTCGAGCGCTAACTGGCCAATACGGCCATAGACGCGCACCTTGCGCACGCCGTCGATATCGCCGCTGAGCTTAAGAAGTGCATCGAGATCGCTCTCTGGCACAGGACCCGCCAATTGAAGACGGGTCCTGCCGGGGATCTCGCTGATAATCGAGAATCTCATAGTTTGTGCCTGGGAGCGTTACTCGGCTGCCTCGTCAGCAGCGGCCTCGCTCTGGGTGATGTAGGCCGCCTCGGCAACCATGTCGTCGACATTAGCCTTGGCCTGCTCGACCATGTCCTGGTAGCCGTTCTTGATGCGCATGCCGCACGCGATACCCTGCACGCAGGCGTTCTTTACCGGAGCGCTGGTGAGCAGCTTGATGCCAGCCGTACCAAGCAGAAAACCGCCACCAACAAGCAGGGTGTTGAACGTGGACTTCTTCATGATGTCTCTCCCTTTTGCCGCATTGGACGCGGCATGGTGCCTCAGCACCCGAGTAAACAAGTTTGCTCGAGCACGCTTTTGAAATATCTCAATTTTATCTAACTATCTAGGTCAGCCATGGCTAACCTTTTGAAAATTAACGATGCGGAGTAACCGATTGTCAATGTGACAAAGGGACTGTCCCTTTGCCCCTTCTTACAACTGCCAGGTAGCTGCTTCCTTTTGCAGCGCCACCATGCGGGCGAATTCTCCACCTGCCGCCTTGAGCTGCGCCGGAGTGCCCTGCTCGGCAACCACACCATCCTTGAGTACAACGATTTTGTCGGCATTTTCCACCGTACGCATACGGTGGGCAATAACGATAACCGTCTTACCTGCAAGCAGACGGGAGAGCGCCTGCTGAACCACGGTCTCGTTCTCCACATCCAAGCTCGCTGTTGCCTCGTCCAGCAACACAATCGGGGCGTCTTTGAGCAGCGCACGGGCGATAGAGATGCGCTGGCGCTCACCGCCGGACAGCTTGGAGCCGTTCTCGCCGATCATGGTGTCATAACCCTGCGGCATGCGGCTCACAAACTCGTCGCAGTTGGCGGCACGCGCGGCAGCAAGCACTTCCTCATCGGTGGCATCGCGACGACCAAGACGGATGTTTCCCATCACCGTGTCGTCAAAGAGCAGCACGTCTTGGAACACAATGGCGTAGTCGCGCAGCAGCACCTCGGGATCCACGCTCGCAACATCCACGCCGCCCACGGTGACCGTGCCTTCGGTGGCGTCCCAAAAGCGCGCGGCCAGGCGGCTCACTGTGGACTTACCGGAGCCCGAAGGACCGACCAGCGCCGTAACTTCGCCTTCCTTGGCGGTAAAGCTCACATCGGTAAGAACTTTCTCGCCGGTGCGGCCGTCCTCGCCCGCACCATAGCCAAATGCCACATGATCGAACACCACATCGTGGCCCACGGGCTCAAATTTCTCGCTGCCCCGCGCCACAGGCTCTTCCATGATGGAACGCATGCGCTTGGCAGACGACTCGGCGGCAAACAGCTCGGACATTAACATTAACGCCTGGTCAAAGGGTGCATAGATACGGCTCACCATAAGCAGGAAGGCAAACATCACCAAAAAGTCGACCTGCCCGGAGGCGACCATCGCGGCGCCCGTGACCAACGTGGTGGCAATGCCCAGACGCAGGATGGCAAAGGCGGAGTTGACCAAAAGCCCATTGGCGAGCTCGCCCTTGGTGGTCTCGCGCTCCTCGGCATCGATCACGACGTTGAGCCCCTCAAGATAATGAGCCTCCTGGTTGGTGGCGCGGATCTCGCGAACGCAGTCGAGCGTCTCTTGAATCGCCTCGGTAACCTTGACCTTCTCGGCGCGCACGAGATCGAACACCGGGGTCATGGGGCCGCGTGTTAGATACAGCACGGCAAAGGCCACGGGAACGCTCCAAAACGCCGCGATCGCCAGCTGCCAGCAAAAGAACAGCGACGCCACGAACATAATGGCGCTTGCGATGATGGCACCCCAAAGCTCTCCCAGCACGTGGCTGTAGGCGTGCTCCATGGCCTGAACGTCGCCCATGATGGTCTCGGTTAAATCAGCCAGATCACGACGACCAAAAAACGACAGCGGCAGTTTGCGCAAGCGCTCGGCAATCTCCATGCGCTGCTTGCCGCACTCCTCGTAAAATATGCAGTAGGTGTAGTAATACTGTTGCCAGTTAGAGGCAAAGAGCAACACGAAAAAGACCAAGAGGCCGCCCACAATCGGCAGGGCATCCGGCAGGTCGGCGCCGCTGGCGAGATGCTCGACAAAGCCGGCCATGACCAGGAATAAAAAGCCCATGCCGGCCATGATGATGAGATTGGTGAGCGCGGTCCAGAAAATGCCGCGTTTTACGCCGGCGACGCCTTTATCGGATAGGAAATACTTCTTTTGGAATGAGGCGAACATTTAGGCCTCGCCTCCCTTCGTGACGGCGGCATCCGCGGTAGCAGTGATTTTCCAGCTCGCGGCCTGTTCGTATTCGGCCCACATCTTGGCGTACAGGCCGTTTTGGGACAGCAGCTCGGCATGGGTGCCAGTCTCCTGCACGCTACCTTGGTTGAGCACCACGATCTTGTCGGCCCCCACTACAGTCGAGAGTCGGTGCGCAATCATAATGACCGTGCGACCCGCCGCCAGCTTGCTAAAGGCGCGCTGGATGAGTGCCTCGTTCTCGGGATCCGCAAACGCCGTGGCCTCATCGAGCACCACGATAGGCGCGTCTTTAAGGATCGCGCGGGCAAGTGCCACGCGCTGGACCTCGCCGCCCGAAAGGTACGCCCCGCCGGCGCCGAGCATGGTGTCGATGCCCTGCGGGAGCTTGGCCACGATATCGTCGCACTGGGCCGCGGAGAGGGCCGCGCGCACTTCGTCGTCAGTGGCTCCAGGCTTGGAGGCGCGCACGTTATCGGCAAGTGTTTGCCGGAACAGCTGGTTGGTCTGGAACACGAAGGCGACCTGGTCCATAAGCTCGTGCGGATCCATATCGCGAACGTCCACACCACCTACGAGCACTCGACCTGCGGAAACATCCCAAAAACGAGGAATCAGGCTTGCGCAGGTTGACTTGCCGCCGCCCGAAGGACCCACCAGCGCGAGAGTGCTACCTGCGGGAACGCTAAAACTCGCATGGTTGACGGCAGGCGCCTCGGCGCCCTCGTAGGTAAAGCTCACGTCCTCAAAGCGCACATCGCTGCCAGCGGGGTGCTTGGGTTGCGCGGGCACGGAGAGCCGCTTGAAATCCATGACGCTTCGAATGCGAGCCAGCGAATCAGCACTCATCTGAGAGGCCTCGCCCACAAACATGAGCTTGGTCATGGCCGTCGGTACCACGGCCGAAAATATCGCGTAAAACGTGAAGTTGGCCATAAAATGCGCGAAGTCCGTCTCGCCCGGCGCCAACAGCAACGCCACGGGCAACAGGAATGTCACAAGACCATTGAGCGCGGTAAGGTTGAGTACCTGCGGACCTCGGCAAAACGTGCCCGCATAGCTTTGTGCCATGTCGGCGTATTCGGCGATCGCGTCGTGGAACGCCTTAAAGGAATAGACCGTCTGCTGAAACACCTTGACCACGGGAATGCCGCGTACGTATTCGGTACCGGTCTTGTTCATCTTGACCAGCGCGCCCATGTAGGCCTTCATGAACTCGGCGCCCTTGCCGCTCATCATGGTGGCCATGGCGCCAAGCGAAACGGCGACCGAGATAAGGCATGCGGCGCCCAAGCGCCAATCGAGGGCGAAAAGCAGCACGAGCAGACCTGCGACCATGGCGGTGGCGCCGGCGATATCGGGTAGCATGTGCGCGAGCAGGGTCTCGGTGGAGGCGGCGCATCCGTCTACGATACGGCGCAGCTCACCGGTGGCGTGTGTGTCAAAGTAGCCAAGCGGCAGCTTAAGCAGGTGCTCGCTCGTAGTCTTGCGAATATTGGACGCGCAGCGAAACGCAGACAGGTGCGTGCACATGAGCCCCACGAAATAGACCACGATGCTTGCCAGCGCAAACCCCACGGCCCACCAGCCATACGTCGCGATGCCGCAGGCTTCGCTCCAGTTAGGCGCCACGGCGATCAGATCGCGCGCGACAAGCCAAATGCACACGAACGGGCCAAAGCTCAGCAGCTGCGAGAGCGCCGAGAGGGCCATGCCCAAATATGTTAGGAATTTACGGTCGCCGGCATATGCAAGCAGCTCGCCGATACCGCCGCCTTCCTTTTTTGATCCCTTTGCCATGAGATTCCTTTCTAACGGCTTGAGAGTTAACCGTAATGAACTTATCATTGATGTGTTAGCCATGGCTCACAATCGAGCCATGCGTGGACGTTTCTGCAAAGGAAAGGGACGCTTTTGCAAATACGGCGGGCAGCGACCGACATAACCGAGCTCTACGCACCGCAGTTTGAGCAGTTTGGCCTGGAGCTTACCGGCAAGGGCGCCGTCTTTACCGGCGAGGTGGCAAACGATCGGGCGCACGGACGCGCATGGATCATGCCTCTCTCCCCCGCCTGCATCGTTATGGAGCATTTCATTACCCCGATGCACGATATGTACCTGGCCGAATACACACCCGAACCGTACGCCTGCGTGAGCGAGGTCAGCGCGCCCACACTTATATGCATGCCCGAGGCTGGCATAACGCCTGCGAACCTTAAACCCTTGCATGGACCGTGGCCGAACAGCGCGGTGTGCAGCTTTATCCAAGATAGCTGCGGCGAGGAACTAAGTCCGCTGTTTGCAGGGCAGCTTTATCACTCGCGCTCGGTGCTCTTTTTGCCCGGGTATTTTGACGAGCTGGAGCATCGGTATCCCACTGAGTTCGTGGGAGTCTTTGAAGCGTTTGCCGAGTCGTGGCACGAGGAGGCGACGTCTGCCATCTGCCACACGCTGCGCCGGATTAACGAGGACCGCGCCCGCACCGTAGGCGGACACGTCTATATGCAAGGCATCGTGGAGACCATGGTCGCGGAGCTCGCCTGTTCGCGCGCGGCCCACAAGCAGGCGCGGCGGGCGGCAGACACACGCGCCAGCATAACCATTGCCGAAGAAGCAACGGCAATGATTGAGCGCGCGCTCGACAAAGGCAGACGTGTGGGTATCAACGAGGTGGCCGAGAGGCTCTACACGAGCCGCTCCAAGCTATGCGCCACCTTTAAGGCCCAAACTGGCGAGTCCCTGGGCGCCTACATCCGCAGACGCCGTATGGAGCGAGCACAGGACCTTTTGGCCGATAGCTCGCTCACGATAGCGCAGGTCGCAGAGCGTCTAGGCTACCCTCAGCAGGCCGCCTTCGCCCAAGCCTTCAAGCAACACACCGGCACCACCCCCACCGCTTGGCGCTCCCAACATATATAAAGAATGAAGGCACCAACGGCGCCCTCATTCACCAAATTCCATTCAGCCTACCTGACCCGAACGGCCGAGTCGTTACGGAACCGAGGGGCCGGGCGCAGGGCCTTGCCTCTCAATGAGTTCCCTTCAAAACAATGGGCGTGCCGACGGCACGCCCATTCACTCTATTCCATTCAGCCCCGCCTGACCCGAACGGCCGAGTCGTCTGGCCGGGGAAGCCCCGAGTCGCCGGGGTGTTTGCTCCAAATGAGTTCCGCATGCAAAGAAGGCCACTAAACGTGGCCTTCGTCTTGCATAGGACTGTTTGAAATTTGGAGGAAATACCCCGGCGACTCGGGGCTTCCCCGGCCTCGCAGCTACGAGAGCGACGTTCTCAGCAACTCGTTGAAGAGCTTGGGGTTGCCCTTGCCGCGGCTCGCCTTCATGCACTGGCCCACCAAAAAGCCGATAACCTTCTGGTTGCCGTCACGATACTGCTGCGCCTGATCGGCACAGTTAGCCAGCACCTCGTCCACGATCGGCTGCAACGCACCGGCATCGCTCACCTGACGCATACCACGCTCGTCGACGATCTTGTTGGGATCGTCACCGGTCTGGGGCATGGCCTCAAAGACCTCGTGCGCCTGGTTGGAGCTGATGGCATCGGTCACCAGCAGCTTGGCCAGCGCTGCTACCTGAGCCGGCGCGATGCCGGACTCGGCGAGCGACACGCCTGCGCTCTTAAGGTAGGCGATCATCTCGTTGACCAGCAGGTTTGCGACCGTCTGGGCCTCCTTGCCAGCCATACCGGCAGCGGCAGCCTCAAAGAACTCGGCAAACTCGGGGTCGCCCGCGATCTGCTCGGCATCGGCCGCCTTAATACCAAAGTCGGTCTCAAAACGGGCGCGCTTGGCATCGGGCAGCTCGGGAATCTCGCCACGGCAGCGGTCGATGAACTCGTCGTCCAGATCGAACGGCGCCAGATCGGGATCGGGGAACAGACGATAGTCGTCGGCCGTTTCCTTCACACGCATGACCACGGTGCGCTTGCGGCTGGGCTCCCAGTGGCGGGTCTCCTGATAGATGATTCCGCCCTCCTCGAGCACCTCGGCCTGACGGCAGATCTCGTAGGCAAGGCCGTCATGCAGGCTCTTAAACGAGTTGAGGTTCTTGAGCTCGGTCTTGGTGCCCAGCTTGGTCTCGCCGCGGCGACGCAGCGACACGTTGCCGTCGCAGCGCATGGAACCCTTCTCCATGGAGCAGTCCGAAATGCCCAGCGTCACAAAGATGCGACGGAGCTTTTCCATAAACAGGCGCGCTTCCTCGGGCGTACGCAGATCGGGCTCAGTCACGAGCTCAATCAAAGGCGTGCCGCAGCGGTTGTAGTCGACGAGCGACTCGGCAGCGGCGGTAATGCGGCCCTCGGCGCCGCCCACGTGGACCATCTTGGCGGCGTCCTCCTCCATGTGGATGCGCAGGATGCGGATGGGCACCGTGTAGGAACCGTCCTCGCGACGCTCGGGCATCTGCAGGTTGGACGCATCGTAGCTGGCCAGATGGCCGGCACGCTGGTTGCCCTCGCGCATGGTCGACGTCATGGACGTGGACAGGCCCTCGGCGTTGGCCGAGGCGCTCGCCAGGCTCTGGGCCTCGGCCTCACCAAACGCGCAGTCGGGGCGCTCGGCGGCACCGCGACCGGTCACGTCCAGGTCCAGGTGACCGTACATGGCAAAGGCGACCGGACCCTGCGTGGTCTGGAAGTTCTTGGCCATATCGGGATAGAAGTAGTGCTTGCGGTAGAACATCGAGTGGCGTTGAATCTCGCAGTTGGTGGCGAGACCAGCCTTGACGATGCTCTCGATGGCGCGCTTGTTGGGCACCGGCAGGGCACCGGGCAGGCCCAGGCACACCGGGCACACGTTGGCGTTGGGCTCGTCATCGTGGCTGAGCTTGCAGTTGCAGAACATCTTGGTATCGAGTGCGGTGAGCTCGGTGTGGATCTCCAGGCCGATCACGGCCTCCCAATCCTGCAGGACCTCGGAAAGCTCCTTCATTACAGCTCGCCTCCCTTCCCGGCAAAATCGGGCGCGACGGAAAGCGCGGGCGCACCCGTGGCGGCATCGGCAAAGCCGCGCTCCAGGGCGCGGGCAAACGTAAGCAGCTGACGGTCTTTAAAGGCAGGTCCCACCAGCTGGGCAGAAACGGGCAGCTGAGTATCCTCGCCCAGGCCCAGCGGCACCGAAATGCCACCGTTGCCGCAGATGTTGAGCGAAATGGTATACAGGTCGGAGAGGTACATCTGCGTGGGGTCGCTGATCTCGCCAAACTTAAAAGCCGTGCGCGGCGAGGCGGGCATGAGAATGGTGTCCACCTTGGCATACGCGGCGTCGTAGTCCTGCGTGATGAGCGTACGGGCCTTTTGCGCGGCGTAGTAGTACTTGTCGTACACGCCCGAGCTCAGCAGGTAGGCGCCGAGCATCTGACGGCGCTTGGCCTCGGCACCAAAGCCGTGGGCACGGCTGAGCGAGCTCTGGTCGGACAGGTTGGCGCAGCCCTCCTCCTGATAGCCGTATCGAATGCCGTCGAAACGTGCCAGGTTGGAGAACGCCTCGGCCGGGCCGATGACGTAGTAGGCGGCGATGGCGGCGTCCAGGTGCGGCAGGTCGACCTCGACCAGCTCGGCGCCCTGGTTCTGCAGCTCCTGGGCGGCGCGCTGAACAGCGGCCTTGACCTCGGGCGTCAGGCCCTCGGCCTCCATAAATGCGGGGATGATGCCCACGCGCTTGCCCTCGATGCTGTCGTTGAGATGCTCGGTAAAGTCGACGGCGCAATCCTGGCTGGTGCAGTCGTAGGGATCGTGGCCCGCGCCGGTAAGCGCATTCATGGCCAGCGCGACGTCCTCGACCGTGCGGCCAAAGGGGCCCACCTGGTCGAGCGACGAGCCAAAGGCAACCACGCCGTAACGGCTCACGGCGCCATACGTGGGCTTAAAGCCCACCACGCCGCACAGCGACGCCGGCTGGCGAATGGAGCCGCCGGTATCTGAGCCCAGCGAGAGCGCGACCTCGCCCGCGGCGACGGCAGCAGCGGAACCGCCCGAGGAGCCGCCGGGCACGCGCTCGGTATCCCAAGGATTGTTGGTGCGGTGGAACGCCGAGCTCTCGGTGGAGCTGCCAAAGGCAAATTCGTCCATGTTGACCTTGCCCATGGGCAGGCAGCCGGCGTCGAGCATGCGCTGAACGCAGGTAGCGGTGTAGACGCTCTGGTAGTCCTCGAGCATACGGGAAGCGCAGGTGGTGCGCGTGCCCACGAGGTTCATGTTGTCCTTGATGGCCAGCGGCACGCCCGCGAGCGGAGGCAGCGGCTTGCCAGCGGCACGGTCGGCATCCACGCGCGCAGCGGCCTCGAGCGCAAGCTCGGGCGCCACCTGTAGGAATGCCTGGACCCCGCCCTCGCGCGCCTCGATGGCGGTAAGGGAGGCCTGGGCCACCTCGGTAGCGGTAAAGTCGCCGGCGGCAACGCCCGCGGCGATCTGGGCGGCGGTAAGGGAATCGAAGCTTAGCGCCATTACTCGCTCTCCCCCTCTCCCAAAATGGACGGCACACGGAAGTAGCGCTCACGCGCGCTGCCGGCGTTTTCGAGCGCGACGTCGAGCGGCAGGTCGCGCTCGGGCTCGCGCAGGTCATCGCCCATCACGTTGGACAGGCTTCCGATGGGATGGAACGTGGGCTCCACGTCGGGCAAGTCATATTGCAAGACGGGCTCGAGCATCTGGACGGCGTCGTTCATGTAGGACGTCATCTGGGTGAGCTCGTCATCGGTCAGTGCGATCTTTGCGTACTCGGCGATACCGCGCACGTCTTTCTCGCTGAGTGCCATAGGCGCTCCCTTCCGCATAACAGATAAACCGCTCTAGTATACAAGGCAACGCCGCTTGGAGCAGGCGCTTTACCTAAATGCAGCGAAAACGTAACGGGGGCGGCGGGCTGGCAGGTAATGGGCTGGCGATTCTGCAGCGAAACCGCACCGTCCGTAGCGAAAACCGTCTCGCCCATAACGAAAACCGCGCCGTCCACAACGAAGACCATCACAACATTCGACGCTTTTCGCCAAAATCGAGATTTTCATCGAATGTTGTGATGGTTTGGAAGTCCCGACCGCCACAAAGGTGCCTGTCCCCATTGCGGTGGTTCTGGAGAATGTCTTATGCCGAGGCCTTGGTCTTGCGGCGCTTGCGGATCGCGTGGATCACGATGTCCAGCAGCAACAGCACAATGGCTACGACCACGATGAGCACGGCAAACTCGCGCTTGCCCCAGTGGCGGCCGGCCAGCGACTTTTGCTTGTCGACGTCCTTCTTGTTGTACTTGGTGCGCACGCAATGCACCAGCAGGCGATGGTCGTTCACGCCGTAGGGCGTGCAGGTGACGAGCGTCACCTTGTCGGCGCCGGGCTCGATGGTCAGCGACTCCATCTCCTCGGGCAGCACCACCTCGGAATCCACCATCTTGTAGGCAAGCGTCTTGTTCATGGTGTGCAGCAGCACCAGGTCGCCGGGCTCCAGCGAGTGAATGTCGTCGAACATGCTCAGGTTGCGCATGCCCGAGTGCGCGGTGAGCACGCAATGCGTCGAGGTGCCGCCCACCGGCAGGCTCGTGCCCTCCAGGTGGCCGACGCCCGCCATGAGGACTTCTTCGCTCGTGCCGTGGTAGATGGGCATGCTCACATCGATGGAGGGGATCTCGACCCAGCTCATCATGGGGTCGCGGTCAAAGATGAGCTGCTGAGCGTAGGGCTCGATCTGGTCGGCGGGAAGCTCGGTGGCCTCGCCGGCAAGCTGCTCGTTATAGGAGCGCGCCTGCAGCAAGATGCGCTCGCGCTCCTCGGCAGACAGCGCGTCCACGGTGCTGGACACGGTGCTGATCTGGTTGAACACGCCCGAGGCCTCGAGCCGGTCCAAGATCCACGGCCAGGTCATAAGGCCCACGCCGATAAGGATGATGACGATGGTGATGAGCCGATCGGCCCAGCGCGGCAGCCGCTTGCGGCGGCGCTTGGACTTTGGTTGAGGTTTGGGCTGAGGGCTTGAGCCGCCGTTGTCCGCGGCGTTATTGCTCTTCATATGTTTGGCGCCCTGCACCATCGCCAGTCACTCCTCTACAACTCAAGTTGTCTAAACAAATAATAGCCGATTCGCGAGCTTCCGCGCCGGACAACGCAGCCTGACAGCATTGCACAGCGCGAGTATGGGCCGGTTGATTTCCGATCTCAGCCGAACACACTGAGCAAATAGGCCGTTCCCGCACCTAGCCGAACGCCCCGCGGCCCCTCCCGGGGCCCGGGGGCGCCGTTTTCCCAGTTGAAGGAACGGTGGAGATGTGTTTCGATGGGTCCGGTGGCCATGCTCCGCCCGCCGCCCGGCACCTCTTCCCAGACTCAGCCGGACGGTCGGTTCCGTCTATTCCGTTTTCCCTTAGGCTAGGACAGCGGGGCATCGCCCCTTT
>NZ_QRJO01000013.1 GCF_003471585.1 Collinsella sp. AM18-10 | reverse complement strand
AGATATATTGCCAGACCGGAGGGCCCCCGGGGGCGGGAATCTGGGCGTACACATTTCCTACACAATTTGGGATCCGACTAACGTTTGCCAGCCGTTAACTACCGCTCGCCGAGCATCTCTTTATATAAGGCAGTCTCATGGTTAAAGCGGATACGTTCCCCTAGCTAAAGCACAGCCAGCATCGAGCAACTCATCACGCTCTTCCACCGAGAACCCCTCGGCGTAGACGCGCACCACTGGTTCGGTCCCGCTAGGACGGACCAGCAGCCACGTGTCATCCTCGAATGCTAAACGCAAGCCATCCATATGACTAACGTTTTGCGGCACCTTGCCACAAATCGACTTGGGGTTTACGCCCGGCAGCAGGGTTCGTAACGTTTCGGCATCTTCGGCCTCAAGGCGCAAATCGCGTCGACCGTAACTCGTCTTACCAAAACTGTCCTCGAGTTGGTCGACCAGAACGCCCAAAGGCGCGTCCGTCTTTGCCATAAGCTCACACAGAATCAGACAGGCGAGGATTCCATCGCGCTCGGGCATATGCGCGGCGATGCCGATACCACCGGCTTCTTCGCCGCCTATGAGGACGCCACCCTTCTTCATCTCTGCCGCTATATATTTGAAACCGACTGGTTTGACGGTCACGCGGCAGCCAAGCGCCTCGGCAATGCGACGCACGAGCGTCGAGCACGAAAGATTGACGACGACGCGCCCCTCCAAATTACGAAATTGAACCAAGTCGCCCAAAACGAGCGCCATGATCTGATGCGGATGTATATATCTGCCGCGCTCGTCAACCGCGCCGATACGGTCGGCGTCGCCGTCGGTCACCAGGCCAGCGCAAGCTCCGTCCTCGATAACCGTATGCTCGCAAGCGTCCACCCACGGCTCAACGGGGTCGGGGCAGATATCCTCTTGGTCAGGCGCCTGCCCGGCGTGAATCTCGTGCACCTCAACGCCAAGCTCGCGCAGCAAGTCGGCTAGATAGCCCTGGGCTGCGCCGCCCATGGGGTCAACAACCACGCGCAGGTGCGCGGCGCGGATGGCTTCGGCATCGACAAACGATGCCACCGCTTGCATATAGTCAGGAATGATATCCGCGGTGCGATATTGCCCCTCGATCCCCATTGGCTCGGGAGCCATGGTCTCTTCGAGCTCTTCGATGACATCCTGGTTGGCGGTCGAGCCGTCACCCATGCGAATCTTGAGACACAGATAACCCTGCGGATGATGGGACCCCGTCACCATGAGCGCGCCGCACGCCTCACCGTCATAAGCCGCCGCCCACGTAAGAGCAGGGGTCGGAACAGGTCGCGAAGCGAGCACGGCGTCTAGCCCGTGCGCTGCTAGCACACCCGCCGCAAGCTCAGCGAACTCGCGCGCCAGGGGCCGAGTGTCGAACCCTATATATACCGTTTTGCCCGGATTGGTCTTTTGCCACAACTCGCCGACGGCATCGGCGATACGGGCAACGTTATCGGCAGTGAAGTCCTCATCGACGCGAGCGCGCCAACCGTCAGTTCCAAAATGAATTATCGCGCACACGCGCAGACACCTCACAGTGTTTGGATCATGGTACGCATGAGGTATACCCGCGATACACACTCGGCAACCTGCCGGCACCAGCATTCACCATTTGGGCAAATGCTGCCGAGGACATGCAAGCAATAAAAAACCGCCCCGTATGGAGCGGTTTTGCCCTTTATATATCGAGCGCCTCGGCCATCGCTGCCGTAGTGATTGCCGTGGTTCCACAGCAACTGCCCACCATTGCGGCACCGGCATGTCTCCATTCGATGCATGCGCGCGCGAAAGCTTCGGGGTTCTCGTGCCATACGGGGCCATCCTGAGTCTGGACCGGATCGCCCACGTTGGGACGCACCGTGACGGGAGTAGTCGCCGATGCAACCATCCTGGGCACCGCCGCGTTCGCGGCCGCAAGCGAACAGCAATTAACACCAACCGAGTTTGCGCCGTGTTTTTCGGCGTACAAAACGGCTGCCTCGATATTGAGGCCATCGCCCAACAGGTCGCCTTTGTCATCAACGACAAAACTCACCAGGACAGGCATGCCGTCAGCGGCATCTCGAGCGCCGGCAAGCATGGGCTGCAAATTACGGATAGACGTCACCGTCTCGATCAGCAGACCATCAACACCAGCATTGAGTAAGGCGTGCGCCTGTTCGCGCGCAATGCCTCGGATCTCACGAAACTCGGCAGAGTCCTCGGCAAACCACTCAATACCGATCGGACCCATCGAGCCCAGCAGCAGCTGAGGGTGCGCCTGGCGGGCATCGTCGACGGCCCCGCGATTGACCTCCGCCACGGACGGCGCAATCTGGTCGTGCGTGAGGGCATAGCTTGATGCCTGAAAGGTATTGGTAATGAGTACCTGCGCGCCGGCGGCGACATACAAGCGATGGATACGAGAAACGGTCTGCGGCTCTGCCAGATTCCAAAACGCCGGTGGAATATCGGCGGCATCGTACTCACTCAACAGAACACTGCCCATGGGGCCCTGCGCCAACAAGGTCTCGCTCGACAAGCGGCGCGTAAGTTCCTCGGCACCAAAGCGGTTGTAATAACTCGTATCCATATATATCCCGCTATTCCTCGACGCTGATTCCCTGCTTTTCGAGATAGGCGAGCCAGCGGCTCATCGTGTCCTCGGATAGCGCATGCTCCATCATGCAGGCCTCGGAATCGGCTCGCTCAAATTCGACACCGAGCTCCTGAACCAAAAACGTGCGGATGAGGCGATGACGGTACCAGATAGCCGTGCCAACCTCGCGGCCACGATCGGTCAGGATTACCTTGCCATAGTGCGATTGCTCGACAAGCTCGGATGCCTTGAGCGCCGAAACCGCTTTATTGACCGATGCCTTGGAGACGCCAAGGCGCTGCGCGATGTCGACCGATCGCACGCCGTTGGTTTCCCCCTCTTCGCTTTCAATGCGAACCATGCACTCCAAGTAGTCTTCGTTCGCCACCGTCAGATGTAGTTCGCGCGAGCTATTTGTCGTATCCATGATCTTCCGTCCCTTCTGCATTCAATGGCTGATTCTACCCCATCCAAGCGTCGCGGTATGCCGTGGCATACCGTGCTAGAGTTCTTGTTGCACACGACGACCAAGATTGGAGCGGTCTTTATGGAAAACACCACCACGAACCCCGATGTTCTCGAGCGCTTTTTGCGCTACGTCCAGATCAACACGCAGTCCGAGGATGCAAACTGCGACCAGGTACCCTCGAGCGCCGTTCAGTTTGACCTTGCCAACGTGCTGGCTGAAGAGCTGCGCGAGCTTGGTGCGGAAGATGCCCACGTGACCGAGCACGCCTATGTCTGTGCGCATATCCCCGCAAGTGCGGGCGCTGAGGACAAGCCCGCCCTGGGCCTGATCGCCCATCTCGACACCACCGAAGTTGCACCGGGCGCCGGCGTGAAGCCGCACATCGTACACTACGAAGGCGGCGACCTGGTCTGCGGCACGGTTGACGGTAAGCCCGTTGCCATGAGTACCGCCAAGCTTCCCGCCCTGAATGACCTCGCGGGTGAGGACCTGGTCTGCAGCGATGGCACCACGCTGCTGGGCGCGGACGACAAGGCAGGCGTCGCCGAGATCATGTCACTTGTCGCGCGTATCGCTCAGGACCCTTCTCTGCCCCATCCCGCACTCGGCATTTGCTTCTGCCCTGACGAGGAGATCGGCCACGGAGCCGAGCTGCTGGATATCGATACCTTTGGCTGCAAGTACGCCTACACGGTCGACGGCGGCCCCATCGGCGAGCTGGAGTGGGAGTGCTTTAACGCCGCCGAGGCGACTGTCTGCTTTGAGGGCCAGTCCATCCACCCGGGCGACGCTAAGGGCCGTATGGTCAACGCAGGCAATCTGTTCTGCGACTTCAACGCGTTGCTCCCCTACGTGCAGCGCCCGGAGTATACGGAAGGCTACGAGGGCTTTTATCACCTTGAGGGTGTATCTGCAACCGTCGACCACGCCACGGCGCGCTACATCGTCCGCGACCATGACGCCGCCAAGTTCCAGCAGAAACTCGACCTTATTGATGCCGCCGCCTCGATGCTCAACCAGCGTCTGGGTGAGGAGCGCGTGACGGTCGAGATTAAGCAGCAATATCGAAATATGGCCGAGATCGTTTGTGACTTTCCCGAGCTTATTGATGTTGCCAAGGAAGCCTACCTTGCCTGCGGCGTTGAGCCCCAAGTGCTGCCGATTCGTGGCGGCACCGACGGCGCTCAGCTGTCGTTCCGCGGTCTGCCCTGCCCCAACCTTTCCACCGGCGGCTATTGCTACCACGGCGTCAACGAATTCGTCCCGGTCAGTTCGCTCGTCAAGATGACCGACGTGCTCCAGGAGCTCGTCTCCCGCTTTGCATAAGCCTGGCTGCACAAGTCCAAAAGACGAATCGCCCCGTCCTCAACCGAGAACGGGGCGATTTTTTGCCGCAATGAGAACAGGTTGACGCACGCCAGCCTCTTAACGCAAGGAGTGTCCCAAACTGCCGGCACAAAAGGAACGTCCCCAAGTGCCAAGTGCATCAAGAGTGTCCCCTTTGCCCAGTCGTTTAAGAACGTCCCCAATGACTAACGTCGCAGGTTGAGGACGGGCAGCGAGCGGGTCGCATTTGAGACAAGGTGACGTGAAACGAAAGGGCGCTGACCTTCTGGTCGCGCCCTTGAAGTTGAACGTCAGATTGTCCAAATGCGGCCCGCGCAGCGTCAAGCGGTTACGCGGGCTGGTAAGCCCGCGTAACCCTAATAGTTGGCCTCGTAACCGTTGCCGTCACCGGTGGGCTCTTCGTAGTAGTCCGAATCGCTCGAATCGCTTGAGTCATCAGAATCGTCAGAGCTGACCGATGAGGTTGCGGTACCGTTTGCGTAGTCGTCAGACGTGTTGTTGTTCAGGTCACCGATCGTAGAGCTGGAACCGTCGGAAAGACCCATGGTGTTGGGACCCTTGGGATCCTTGCCGGCGTCGACACGGGCCATCATTTCCTTGAGCTCGTCCTCGTAGACAAAGACGTAGCTCACACCGTCGATCATGGTGCTGTCGTCGGCGTACGAGGGCAGGTTGGCCGAGTAGATACCGTCGACATCCATACCGCGCATGGCATTGACCGTAGCCACGATATCCTGAACGCTCATATCGGTTACGAGCATATCGGACAGCGAATTAACCAGGCCAAAGATCTTCGTGGCATCGAAGTTATTGAGAATCTGGTTGGCAAGGGCGCCAAGCACCTGACGCTGGTGGCGCATGCGCGTGTAATCACCGTCGGCATAGGTGTAGCGGCAGCGGGCATAGGTAAGGGCGGTGGCACCGTCCATATGCTGCTGGCCAGCGGTAATCTTAATATCCAGGTGCTCGGGGTCGTCAACATCATCGGTTGCGTTAATGTCGATACCGCCAACCGAATCAATCAGCGCCTGCATACCGTCGAAGCTGACCTCGGCATAGTGGGAAATCTGAACACCGCACAGCTCGTTGACCGCCTCGACCATGGCCTCGGCGCCGCCAACGGTATGGCAGGCGTTGATCTTCATGGTCTCGCCCTTGTACTCGACCTTGGTGTCGCGCGGAACGGAAATGAGCGTCGCCTGCTTTTGCGTGGGGTCGATGCGTGCCAGGATAATCGAGTCGGCACGATACGTATCCTCGCCCGGACGGCCGTCGGTGCCAAGAAGCAGCACGTAGAACGGATCCTTTGCCTCATCGGTGTCAACCAGAACCCGACGCAGATTGTCGGTAATGACATTAGAATCGCCGAGCTTGCCCATAATGGTGGCAAACCACAGGCCGGCAGCGGTAGTGGCACTCAGCAACACGCCAAGCACGACAATGAGCGCGACGTGACGAATCGTGTGGCTACGACGACGTTGGCGAGCTCGCTCGGAATAACGAGCCACGTTATCGCGACTGTAGATCTTGGCCTGCGCACCAGTTGAGGGTCTTCGAGTGGTGGTATCCGCGAGGGGCTTTTTATTAAACATAGGCAACCTGTATTAGTAGATGACGGGATCGGGGACGGTAGCATGCTCGACATGCGCGCCAAGCGCCTGCAGCTTTTCGACAAAATGCTCGTAGCCGCGCTTGATGTGATGGATAGCCGAAACCTCGGTCGTCCCGTCGGCAATCAAGCCCGCTACGACGAGGGCCGCTCCGCCGCGCAGATCGGGCGAGGTAACCTGTGCACCCGAGAAGCCCTTGACGCCATGAATCATGGCATGATGGCTCTCGATACGAATGTCGGCACCCATGCGCACCAGCTCAGAGGCAAACATAAAGCGATTCTCGAAGATGTTTTCGGTAATAACGGAACTGCCGTCGGCAAGGGCGGAGAGCACCATAATCTGCGCCTGCATGTCGGTCGGGAAACCGGGGAACGGAAGCGTCTGGATGTCGACCGGCTTGATACGCTCGGCACGGTTCACATGGACGCCATCCTCGACGCGCTCGCAGTCGATACCCATGAACTCCATCTTCTTGAGCACCATGCCCAAGTGAATGGGGCAAAAGCCCGTGACATCGACACCGCGATCGTCGGCCATCAACGCACCGGCAACGATAAAGGTACCGGCCTCGATGCGGTCGCCTACTACGCGATGGGTAACAGGATGGAGCTCTTCCACGCCTTCGATAGTCACGACGGGAGTGCCGGCGCCAACAATCTTGGCGCCCATCTCGTTGAGCATGTTGGCGAGATCGACGATCTCGGGCTCGCGGGCGGCATTGTCGATAACCGTGGTACCCTGCGCGCGCACGGATGCCATAATGAGGTTCTCGGTCGCACCGACACTGGCGAACTCGAGCGTGACGGTGGTGCCGCGCAGGCCCTGAGGCGCGCTGGCGTTGATATAGCCGTGGGCGGTATCAAACTCGACGCCCAGGGCCTCAAGACCAAGAATGTGCATATCGATCTTGCGAGCACCCAGGTTGCAGCCGCCCGGCATGGCAATTTTGGCGCGATGGAAGCGGCCCAGCAGGGGTCCCATGACGGCGGTGGAAGCGCGCATCTTGGCAACGAGCTCGTAGGGGGCCTCCCATGAATCGACCTGAGAGGTATCAATCTCGAGCGTGTGCTCGTCGAGAACATCGATCGTAGCGCCCATGCCCTTGAGCACCTTGCCCATCACGTGGACATCGGAAATATCGGGCACGTTCTGCAGCGTCGTCTTGCCCGGCGCCAGAAGCGTTGCCGCCATGAGTTTGAGCGCGGAGTTCTTGGCACCCGAGACGGGCACGGAGCCTCCGATGGCGTGGCCACCCTCAACGCGGATAATATCCAAGGTCTACCCTTTCAAAAAGCATGCCCGGGGTGGCTGGGCCATCCCGGGCATGATGTGTTCGCAAATGGTCGAACGCTAAATCGTTTGACTATTGGGCAAGCTTGAGCTTACACCATGCGATTTCATTATAGAGGTAGGCGCGGCGTGCATCATCCTCCGACAAATTACCCAGCTTCTCTTCAAAACCTTGAATATCAGCTTTAAGCTTGTCGGCATCGACGGTCGCCAAATCGCAAGCGCGCTCGGCGAGAACGGTCACGACATCGTCCGCAACCTGGGCATAGCCGCCGGCCACGGCAAACGTGTGGTCGACAGTGCCCATGGCCTTATCGGAAACGCGAACGTAACCGCGGTCGATCGTGCAGATCTCGCTGGAGTGAGCAGGCAGGACGCCAAACTCGCCATCCGTGGACGGAATCGACACAAACGCAGCGTCGCCCTCATAGGCGCAGCTCACGGGGCACACGATGCGGATACGCATAACCTACTTCTCCCCCATCTTGCGGGCGCGCTCGCGCACGTCCTCAATCGTGGAAGCATAGCGGAAAGCCTGCTCGGGCAGGTCATCGGCCTTGCCGTCGACAATCTCGGCAAAAGAGCGGACGGTATCCTCGACGCGGACGTAGACACCGGGGTTGCCGGTGAACTTCTCGGCGACGTGGAAGGACTGCGAGAGGAACTGCTGAATCTTACGGGCACGGTTGACCGTAAGGCGCTGCTCCTCGGACAGCTCGTCCATACCCAGAATGGCGATGATGTCCTGAAGGTCGGAGTACTCCTGCAGGAGCTCCTGGACCTTGACGGCGACACGGTAGTGCTCCTCGCCAACGATCGAGGGATCGAGAGCGTCGGAGGAAGATGCGAGCGGGTCGATAGCCGGGAACAGGCCGAGCGACGAAATGCTACGCGAAAGAACCGTGGTGGCGTCGAGGTGCGTAAACGTCGTGGCAGGCGCCGGGTCGGTCAGGTCGTCTGCGGGGACGTAGACAGCCTGGACGGAGGTAATGGATCCCGTCTTGGTCGAGGTAATGCGCTCCTGGAGGTCACCCATCTCGGTAGCCAGTGTGGGCTGGTAACCAACGGCGGACGGCATACGGCCCAGCAGTGCGGAAACCTCGGAACCCGCTTGGGAGAAGCGGAAGATGTTGTCGATGAACAGCAGGACGTCCTGACCACGATCGCGGAAGTACTCAGCGGTGGTAAGGCCGGCCAGACCGATGCGCAGACGCGCTCCAGGCGGCTCGTTCATCTGACCATAAACCAAGCAGGTCTTGTCGATAACGCCAGACTCGCTCATCTCGAGGAACAGGTCGGTGCCCTCGCGGGTACGCTCGCCGACACCGGTGAACACCGAGGTGCCGCCGTGCTCCTGGGCGAGGTTGTTGATAAGCTCCTGAATCAGAACGGTCTTGCCGACGCCGGCGCCGCCGAACAGGCCCGTCTTGCCGCCACGGATGTAGGGCTCGAGCAGGTCGACGGCCTTGATGCCGGTCTCGAAGATCTCGGTCTTGGTGGTGAGCTCGTCAAAGCGGGGCGCTGCATGGTGGATGGGGTAGAACTCCTCCACCTCGGGCATGGGCTTGCCGTCGACGGGCTTGCCCATGACGTTCCAAATTCGGCCGAGCGTCTTGGGGCCAACGGGCATCTTCATGGGCTCACCGGTATCGGTGGCGATGAGGCCGCGCTGCAGGCCGTCGGTCGAGGACATGGCGACCGTGCGGACGACGCCGCCCGGAAGCTGGCTCTCGACCTCGAGGATCGTGCTCAGATGACCGATCGGGGTCTCGGCCTCGACCGTGAGCGCGTTGTAGATCGGGGGCACCGCGCCGTCAAACTTGACGTCAACGACAGGGCCGATGATTCGCACGATGCGACCATCACCGGCAGTCGTCTTCTTGGTGGCTTCCTCGACCGCAAGCTTTACGGTGTTATTAGCCATTACTGTTCCTCCAATGCTGAGGCTCCGCCGACGATCTCGTTAATCTCGGTCGTGATCGAAGCCTGGCGCACGCGACTATACGTGCGGGTAAGGGTCGAGATGATCGCGGTGGCGTTTTCCGTCGCGGAGTGCATGGCCTTGCGGCGTGCACCCTGCTCGGCAGCCGCCGAATCGATCAGGGCCTGGTAGATGACCGTCAGGATATAAGACGGCACAAGCTTGCCGAGAACATGCTCGGGAGAGGGCACGAACTCGAACGTGGACGAGATGCGCTTAGGGGCGTCGGTCTCGTTCTTACGCGGACCGTGGGCCATAGCGATCATCTCGGGGTCGAGCGGCAACAGATGCTCGACGCGAAGCTCCTGATCCACGCGGTTCTTGGCGTGGTGGTAGACAAGCTCGACACGGTCAAGCTCACCGGCACGATACGCATCGCAGATATGAGAGGAGATCATGCGGGCCTGATTGAAATCGGGCTCAGAGGAGTTGCCCTCAAAGTGCATGACAACGTTTGCGCGGTCACGGAAATACGTGGCCGGCTTACGCCCGCACGCGATGATCTCGCACTCGATGCCGTCGTTCGCCCAAGAAGCGGCGAGCTTTTCGGCCGTGCGCTCCACCGTCGTATTGAAACCGCCGGCAAGGCCGCGGTCCGAGGCAATAACGACAATCAGGCCATGCTTGACGCTCTCATGCTTCTGCAGCATGGGATCGGTGCCCGAACAGGAGGCGTCGCCGGCGACCGTCAACATGACGTCGGTCAGCGCCTCCTTATAGGGCTCGGCCTGCTTGGAGCGATCGAGGGCACGACGGATCTTGGCCGTAGAGACCATCTCCATCGTGCGCGTGATCTGCTTGGTCGTGGTAACCGAGGAGATTCGCTTCTTAATGTCGCGAAGGTTGGCCATGGGGCTTAGTTCTCCTCTGATCCAGAAACATCCGAATGGTGCTTGGCCATGAACTGCTGCTTGAAGTCGCCGATAACACGCAAGAGCTCAGCCTTGGTGTCATCATCGATCTTCTTGGCGCGAACCTTGTCGAGCAGCAAGCCAAAGCCATTGTCCATGTACTCGATGAGCTCGGCACGGAAAGGCAGCACGTCGGCGATCTCCAGGTCATCCAGGAAGCCCTCGTTGCCAGCGAACAGCGTAACGATCTGCTCGCCAACCTCAAACGGCTTGTAGCGCGGCTGCTTCAGGAGCTCGGTCATGCGAGCGCCATGGGTAAGCTGCTTCTGAGTAGCCTCGTCGAGGTCGGAGCCGAACTGCGTAAAGCCGGCGAGCTCCTGGTACGAAGCGAGGTCCAGACGGAGGTTGCCGGCGACCTGCTTCATGGCCTTGGTCTGCGCATCGCCACCGACGCGGGACACGGAGATGCCCACGTCGACTGCCGGGCGCTGACCCTGGAAGAAGAGCTCGGACTGCAGGTAGATCTGACCATCGGTAATGGAAATGACGTTGGTCGGAATGTAGGCCGAGACGTCGCCGTCCTGGGTCTCGATGATCGGCAGTGCCGTCATGGAGCCGTAACCGTTCTTCTTGGACATCTTGACGGCACGCTCGAGCAGACGAGAGTGCAGGTAGAAGATGTCGCCAGGATAGGCCTCGCGTCCGGGCGGACGATGCAGCGTCAGCGACATCTGACGGTAGGCCACAGCCTGCTTGGACAGGTCGTCGTAGATGACGAGCACGTGGCCGCCGGGGTTGGTCTCGCTGGCGGGCTTGCCGTCCTCGCCGTTGCACATGAAGAACTCGCCGATAGCGGCACCGGCCATAGGCGCGATGTACTGCATAGGGGCGGAATCGGCAGCGGTGGCCGAAACGATGATGGTGTAGTCGAGCGCACCGTGCTGAGCGAGGGTCTCGCGGATGTTGGCAACCGTGGAGGCCTTCTGGCCGATGGCGACATAGATGCAGACCATGCCCTTGCCGCGCTGGTTGAGGATAGCGTCGATGGCGATGGCGGTCTTACCGGTCTTACGGTCGCCGATGATGAGCTCACGCTGACCGCGGCCAATAGGCACCATGGAGTCGATAGCGAGCAGACCGGTCTGAACCGGCTCGCACACCGGGGTACGATCGATGACGCCGGGAGCCTTGAACTCGATGGGGCGACGGTGCGTGGCGACGATGTCGCCCAGGCCGTCGATGGGCTGGCCGAGCGGATTGACGACGCGGCCGAGCATGGCACGGCTCACGGGGATATCCATAATGCGGCCAGTGGTGCGGCACTCGTCGCCTTCCTTGATGGAGTCGACGGCACCGAACAGAACGGCGCCGACCTCGTCACGGTCAAGGTTCTGGGCAAGGCCGAAGACGGTCTCACCGGTATCGGAGCTCTTGAACTCCAGAAGCTCGCCTGCCATGGCGCTCTTGAGGCCGGAGACGCGCGCGATGCCGTCGCCTACCTCGTCGACCGTTGAAACCTCATGCGTATCGACCGTCGCGGAGAGGCTCGTGAGCTGCTCCTGCAGTTTCTTGGCGATATCCTGGGCATTGAGGGTTTCGGACATTAGGCTTCACCTCCGTACGAATTAGCAGAGTTTGCGAGGGTCTCCTGCGCGATGCGCAGCTGCGTCTTGACGGAAATGTCACGACGCTCGCCGCGGGCCTCGAGCACCAGGCCGCCCACGATAGACGGGTCAACCTGCTCGATAAGGAATACCTTGCGGCCGAAGTCCTGCTCGCATTTCTTAGTGATGGTTTGACGCAGCTCGTCGTCGAGCGGGATCGCCGTGGTGACGGTCACGCCCACTACATCCTCGTCTTCCTCGGCAACATACTTAAAGGCAGCTGCCACCTTGGGAAGAAGGTCGAGCTGGTCGCGCTTGGACATGGTGTCGAGCACGGCGATGATCTCGGGGCTGGCAGAAGCCAAGCGCTCGATCATCTCGAGGTCCTCGAACACATGGTTCTCGGCCTTAGCGGCTTCCAGAAGGGAGCGCGCGTAGGTCTCGAGCACCTTGTCCTGATAGCGGCTAGTCGGCATTCAGGCTACCTGCTTCCTGGATGTAGCGCTCGATGAGCTTCTTCTGCTCGGCATCGTCCTCGAGTGCCTCGCCCACGATCTTGGTGGCGACGGCAACGGACAGGTCGGCGATGGAGCTCGCGGCACCGGCGTAAATGGACTTGCGCTCGTCCTCGACGGTCGTATGGGCCTTGGCGATGATCTCCTCGGCCTCCTTGTGAGCAGCCTCGATGATACGGGCGCGCTCGGACTCGGCGTCCTTACGGGCCTCGAGAACGATGTCGGCAGCCTGACGACGAGCGTCGGTGACGATCGAGTCGGACTCAGCGCGCTTGGCGATAGCCTCCTGCTTGGTCTTCTCGGCCTCGTCGAGGCTCTCCTCGATCTTCTTGCCGCGCTCCTCCATGGTTTTCATGATGCCCGGCAGGGCGACCTTGGCCAGCACGATCCAGATAATCAGGAAGGCGATAAGCGCCGGGATGAACTCCGCCATCTTAGGGATGAGGATGTCCGCACCGGCAGCGCCGTCCTCGGCGAACGCGGAAACCGGCATGAGCAGCGCGGCCGCGGACGCGGAGAGTGCGATCGCGCTCTTCTGGGATGAAAGATTCATACTTGACGCTCCGTGCTATTTAACGATCAGCGCGACAACGAAGCCGATCAGAGCCAGAGCCTCGCCGAAGGCGGAGCCCATAATGAAGACGGTGAACACGCGGCCCTGGACCTCAGGCTGACGGGCCATAGCACCCGTAGCACCCAGAGCAGACAGGCCGATAGCAAGACCAGCGCCGATAACACCGAGACCGTAACCGATAACTCCCACGATTCCTCCTTTGTCGTGCGTGTCTTATTTCACGCAGGATAACCTTTTTATAACTGCCGGGCTCCATGGGTACGGGCACCGGCGGTTTAACGAATTACCTTACCTTTAAGGCGCGAACGGAAGACTACTCCTCCTCCGCGACCTCCTCTGCCTCGGAGACATACACGGCGGTAAGGACCGTGAAGACGTAAGCCTGGATGGCGCCGACCACAAGCTCGATCGCATAGATCAGGATGAGGATGGCAAGCCAGGCCAGCGAAGGCAGGGCGCCAACGGCGTGGGCCGCGGAAACCTGCTGAAGCAGCGGCTGCATGAACATGCTCGCCATGATGGCGAACGAGCCCATGACCACGTGTCCTGCGAACATGTTGCAGAACAGACGGACGGCGAGCGTGATGAGGCGCAGGAAGGTCGAGAAAAGCTCGACGACCCACACGAGCACGTTCATCGGGAAGCTCACGCCCTGCGGGGCGAGGCTCTTGATGTAGCCGATCACGCCGTGAGCCTTGCATCCGTAGTAGATGAAGTACACGAAGGCGAAAATGGCGAGTGCGGCGGTGGAGCCGATTGCGCCGGTGCCGGGCTTCATTCCCGGAATCAGGCCGATCATGTTATTGATCAGGATGAACAGGAAAAGCGAGCACAGGAACGGGAAGTGCTTCTTCCAGTTCTCACCCACGACACCCTTGCCGATATCGTTCTCGACGTACTCGATGATGTACTCGAAACCGTTGACGAAGAAGCCCTTGGGAACCAGGGTCTGCTTCTTCTTGAACACGGCCAGGACGATCAGGAGCACGATCGTGGAGACGATCAGCCAAAACGAGTACTGCGTGATGCCGCAGCTCAGATCGCCCACGACAGGGGTGGAGCTGAACTCGCTGACCAGATGATTAATCTCATCAGGCAGCTTTTCAAAAATTTCCACGACTTACCTTTCGACCTCATGAGGATCTCGCAGCGCCTTGGCGACACGAACCGCGCAGGCGGCCATAAAGGCCACGAAGCCGATCGCCTCGCCCAGGAGGAACATGCGAAATGCCTCTCCGAACAACACAAACACAACCAAGGTAAAGACGAGCAGGGCGATTGCCGAGACCGCCAGACTCACCATACCCTTGAGCATGTCCGCATTCTGTTTATCGTCAAGAACCGGCTTGAGCGTAAAGACAAAGGGAAGGAAGGCAATTGCGCCCGCGATGGCGCCTGCAACGATAGCGAGCAGATCGGCTATCTGAAACACTGGCGTCCTCACTTTCCTTTTTAACGCTTCACAGAACAGTTCCCGCCAAACATTGGTGACTATTGTACGAGCCAATCGCTAAAGTACAACCGAAAAAGCATCGGTTAATACGCACCTGTTCGTTTTCTTAAGACCTTCTTTATGCCGCAGGTACGGTAATACGTTTTTCTCGAACCCTGCAGGGCAAAACGTCCGTTAACAGGAGTGCGCGCGGTCGCCTTTTGTTCGTCCGCGCGCACCGTTTCTTCGTATTTGCAGCCGCGGCCGTTTAGCCCAGCGACTAGAGCGTGCCGTAGATGCGGTCGCCGGCGTCGCCGAGGCCGGGAACGATGTAGGCAGCCTCGTTGAGATGGTCGTCGATGGCGCAGGTATAGATATGCACATCTGGGTCCTTCTCGGTCAGCGACTTGAGGCCCTCGGGGGCCGCGACGATGCACAGCATGCGGATGTCCTTGACACCGCGCTCGCGCAGGTAGCTGATGGCCATCTCGGCCGAACCGCCCGTGGCAAGCATGGGGTCGACGACCAGGCAGATGCGCTGGTCGATATCCTTGGGCATCTTGCAGTAATACTCGTGCGGCTCGTGGGTGACCTCGTCGCGCTCCATGCCGATGTGACCCACGCGAGCGGAGGGCACCAGGTCGAGGATGCCGTCGACCATGCCAAGGCCCGCACGCAGGATGGGCACGATGGCGAGTTTCTTGCCGGCAAGCTGTTTGAACGTGGCGGTAGTGATGGGGGTCTCGACCTCGACGTCTTCCATAGGCAGGTCGCGCATGGCCTCGTAGCCGTCAAAAAGCGCGAGTTCGCGCACGAGCTGGCGGAACTGGTTGGTGCCGGTGTTTTTGTCGCGCAGGATCGACAGCTTGTGCTGGACGAGCGGGTGATCGACAAGCGTCACACGGGACGCATCGTAGGTGACGGTCATGGATTGATTGCCCCTTTCGTTGCGGCCGCAAAACGGCCTTGCTGACAAGGCGCGCAGCAATGTTGCCGCCGCACGCCATGCATTAGTTTAGCGGTTTGTTGTATCGAGCAGCCCATCGCAGCCCTACTGTGAGGTGCTGAGCGAGCGCCTGACTGCATCACGCCAGCCCGCAAGGTTTTGCTCGCGGCGCTCGGCGGACATGTGGGGAAGGAAGGTCCTAACGATCTGGGCATTTTGCTCCAGCTCTTCCAGGTCTTCCCAATAGCCGACGGCAAGACCCGCCAAGTACGCGGCACCGATTGCCGTGGTCTCCACCGTCTCGCATTGCAGCACGGGGATATCCAGCAGGTCGGCCTGGAATTGCATGATGAACTCGTTGCGCGAGGCACCGCCATCGACAGACAGGCGCTCAATCGAAAGCCCCACGTCCTGCTCCATGGCGCGCAGCACGTCGTAGCTCTGATATGCCATGGATTCGCAGGCGGCACGTACGATGGTCGCACGGCTCGAGGCGCCGGTCAGACCGCACACGATACCGCGAGCATGCGGGTCCCACCAGGGAGCACCCAAACCCGCAAAGGCGGGAACGAAGTAGCAGCCCTCGTTGTCGCTAATCGAAGCAGCGAGTTGTGCCGACTCGCTCACGCTCGAGATGATGCCCATGTTGTTGCGAAGCCAGTTCATCGTTGAGCCGGCGGCAAAAATAGAGCCCTCGAGCGCATAGCTGACTTTGCCGTCCGCAGCGATACCGATGGTGGAGACCAGGCCATTCTTGGATTCGACGATCTCGTCGCCGGTGTTCATGAGCATAAAGCAACCCGTGCCATAGGTGTTTTTGGTCTGGCCGGGACGGAAACAGCAGTGGCCGAACAGCGACGCCTGTTGGTCACCCGCCACGCCCATGATGGGCGGCATGTTGGTCATGATGTCGCTCGCGACGCGGCCGTAGTCGCCCGAGCTCCAGCGAACCTCGGGCATCATGGAACGTGGAACGTCAAAGAGTGCCAGCAGGTCGTCGTCCCAATCGAGCGTATGGATATTAAAGAGTGCCGTGCGGCTGGCATTGGTGTAGTCGGTGGCAAAGACCTGGCCGCCGGTGAGGTTGTAGATGAGCCAGGTGTCGATGGTGCCAAACATGAGGTCGCCCGCCGCCGCGCTTTCGCGTGCGCCGTCGACGTTGTCGAGAATCCACTGCACCTTGGAGGCCGAGAAATACGGGTCGAGCGTGAGTCCCGTGCGGGAGCGCACCAGCCCTTCTGCGCCCTGCTCGACAAGCTCGTCGATCAGAGGTGCGGTACGGCGGCACTGCCATACGATAGCGTTATAGATCGGCTGACCGCTCACGCGATCCCAGACCACCGTGGTCTCGCGCTGGTTGGAGATGCCGATGGCGGCAATGCGGTCGGAGTGGATACCGCTCTTAAACTGGACTTCCATCATGACGGCGATCTGGCTAGCAAGGACCGCCATGGGGTCTTGCTCCACCCAGCCGGGACGCGGAAAGCTGGTTTTGACGCTGCGACGTGCCTGCGCGACGATGCAGCCGTACTCGTCGACGATGGTCGCAAGTACCGAGGTGGTGCCGCAGTCGAGCGCCATGATGTAGGAACCGCCAAAGTCAAACGAGGCATCTTCCATGCCCAGGCTGCCCAGATTCAACGACATCGCTTAAACCTTTCTATTGCATCGGGTCGGACAGGACCCGTTCGATCTCTGATGCGGGAAGTGCGCCTTGGCGCAGGATCTGGAGCTCGCCGTGCTGAAACGACACGATGGTCGAGGCGTCGCGACACGGGGTCTCACCGGCGTCGACGGCAACATCGACCCCCTCCAGGATGCGACCCTCCACCGTGATAAAACTTGCCGGCGCGGGCGCGCCATGCGTGTTGGCGCTGGTGCAGGCAAGGGGGCTGCCACAGGCGCGAATGAGCGCCTGCACCACGGGCGAGGCCGAAGCGCGAAGTGCCACCGTGTCGTCGGCAGCGCGCATAAAGGTCGGCACGCAGGGAGCTGCCTTGACCACGATAGTCAGGGCTCCCGGCCAGCATCGTCGCGCGAGTATGCGGGCATCTTCCGGGATATCCACGCCATAGCGGTCGAGTGCTTCGACGCCATCGACCAGCCAAGCGACGGTTTGCGTGAGTTCACGTTGCTTGAGAGTGAAGATACGGCGATAGCCGGTGCCGAGCGCAGGAACTGCGGCGCCATTGACGGCAGCCTGCGGATCGCGCGGCCACGATGGGAATTCGCTTGTATCTTGGGGCACGGCGTCCGAGAAGGCGTTGACTGCCACGGCGACACCGTAGACGGTCTCGGTCGGGATCAAAGCCAGGCCGCCGCGGCCGAGCACCTCGGCCGTGCGCTCGACGGCAAGCCGATGCGGCTCGCGCGTTCCCTCGTATACCCGATAGACCGTCTGCATGTGTATGCCAGCCCCTTACGCTCTGGTGCAAGTTTGTTTACTGTGGGGCATTCTCGCACGAAACGTTCAACCTATTTGCCCAGAGCGCATGTTGGTTTGGTGAGCGGCTCTAGTAGTCGGTGAAAGTGAGGGGGTTATTGGACTGCGACGAACTTCTTTGGCCTGCCGGCGTGACGTTCTTGGGCGGCGTAACGCTCGATGCTGTCTATCGTTATCATCCGACGGCCGTCGACGAGTTCAACATCGAGCTTTCCGGCTTTGACCAGCGCGGTAATCCGCGGAGCGGAGACTTTGAGGTCCAGCGCTGCGTCTTTAAATGTTCGGCACGCCGCTTCCCGAGCGTCCTCGTGGTCGATTTCGACTGAAAGGGCCACGACCTCGGCCGAGCGTTCGTACCCTGCCGGAGTCAAACCGTTGTTGAGGTCGTCGGCCAAAAACGCCATCAGTGCCTCGGTGGCATGGGCAATCGCTTCTTCGCGCGTATCGCCATCGGCAAAGGCGCCGGGAATCTGCGGGAAGCTGGCGCAGTAACCGTCGTCTTCTTTTATGAGAACGCAGTCATAGGTAAATCGCTGCCTCATTTTGCCTCCAACTACCGTCCAGCTTGGCGACGAATACTTGCCCACGTGCCCTTCTTTGGTCGATCACCACCAGAGCCGTTCACGGTGACAACACGATCGCTAGAAACATACTTAGCATGACTACCGACTTGCGCGACCTTCACGAATCCATCGTGCTTGAGTAGGGCAATGATTTCCCGAAAGGTAAGAGGTTGCATGGACCGACCTCTTTCAGCCGTCCTAATTATAAACTAATTAATAATTTTTGTTAACCAGTTAATAAATATTACTGGCGCTGCTTGGGCTCGGTGACGATGGCTCGGACGATGCGGGGGCGATCGGTAAGGTCATGGACGATACGTACGTCCGAAAGGCCTGCCTGGCGACAGAGCTCGGCCGCGGCATCGAGGGTACCCTCGTAGAGCTCACAGGCAAACAGGCCGCCGGCGCGCAGCATGTAAGGCGCCGCGTTGAGCAGGCGGCGGAAGATATCGAGGCCGTCGGCGCCGCCCTCGAGCGCCAGGTCGGGCTCAAAGTCCTTGACCTCGTGCGGCAGCGAGCGCATGACGTCGGTCGGGATGTAAGGTGGGTTGGAGACGAGCACATCAAAGGTGCCCCACTCTTCGCGGGGAATGGAACTCACCAGGTTGGTGAGGCTAAAGGCAACCTCATCTGCCGTGAGGCCGAGGGCGTCGCGGTTTTTGGTGGCCAGATCGATGGCGCGCGACTCGATATCGGTGGCGGTGCAGGTAACGTGGCCGCGGCGCTCCCAGGCAAGGGAGAGCGAAATGCAGCCCGTGCCGCAGCCGACCTCGAGAACGCGGGCAGTGCAGGGCCCGGCTGGGGCAGGCGCAGCGGTATCCTGAGCTAAAGCCGTCTCCTGGTCGGCACCCTCGATGGCGATGTCGTATTCGTCGAGCTCGGGCTCGGCGGCTTTTGCGGCTTCGGCTTCTGCTGCTTGCGCGGCGGCTTCCTCGGCCTCGCGATCGGCAAGCTCCTCGGCATAGGCGCGGCTACCGAGCACGTCGCTACCCAGCGCAGCCTCATCGGCGGCCGTCAGGTTGGCAGCACGGCGCTCGGCGGTCGCGCGTTCGTCGGCCAGCGCCGCCTCAGCTTTGCGGGCCTGCTCGACCTCATCGTTCCAAGGCAGCTCAACACGCTGACGGGCAGCGGCCTCGGGGCTCAGTACCTCGGCATCCAGATAATTGAGGACTTCCTCGACGAGCATCTCGGTCTCGGGGCGCGGGATGAGCACGCCGGGGGCGCACGCGACGTCGATCATGCGAAACTGCGTGCTGCCCGTGATGTACTGCAGCGGCTCGCCTTTGGCGCGACGAACGACGGCCGCGTGCATGGTCTCGAGCTGGGCTGCGTTAAGCGTCTCGTCCATGCGCATATACAAGTCGATACGCGCCAGGCCCGTGGCCGCGCACAGCAGCCACTCGGCAGAAAGACGGGGATGCTCCTCGCCGCGCTCGGCCAGGTACTCCTTGGTCCACTCGAGACAACGCTTGATGGTCCAAATCTCGTTTGCCATGGGGCCCTCCCCTCTTAAGCGCCGGACGGCGCGCGAATGTCGGAGCAGATTGTAAGCGAGGCCAGCGCTTGGCAAGGGGCGATTAAAGGCGATTATCGAGAATCAGCCCAGAATTTTGCACCAGGCTCGCTCAAAGTGTTCATTCGTCGACGTCTAGATTTGCATTCGTCAAGCTTTTGGCAAGGTTGCCCGTAAGCTGACCAATATCTAACCAAATACTTGCCACATCGCTTGACGAGCGACGCGCCAAAAAGGGCCCCGCGACTTCTTGGACGATTTTTCGAGCAATATTTTCGGCGACAGACGCATGCCGATCATTGCTTTGCGCAGGTGAACGGCTCAATAACTATCAAAGCCGATTGAATAACATCTCAAGGCAATGTGCCCAACCTAGTCATTGGGGACGTTCTTAAACGACTAGTCATTCAAGAACGTCCCCAACGACTACTCATTTAAGTCTGTCCCCAATGAGTGCTCCGCCGCAGGTTGAGCATAAGTCAGCGAAAACGCCCCTAAGCGAGCAAGGTGACGTGAAATGAAAGGGCGCTGACCTTCTGGTCGCGCCCTTGAAATTGAACGTCAGATTGCCGCTTAGGGGCGTTTGCAGCGTCGAGCCGTTACGGCGTTTGGTAAAACGCCGTAACTTAAACTGCCTGTGCCAGCTTCTCGGCACGCTCGGCGGCGGCGAGCGCCTCGATGACGGTGCCGAGCTGATCGCCCAGAAGGACGCCGTTGTAGGTGGAGTTGAAACCGATGCGGTGATCGGTCACGCGGTCCTGGGGCTGGTTGTAGGTACGGATCTTCTCGGAACGGTTGCCGTGACCGATCTGGCTCTGGCGCTCGGCACCGAGCTCTGCCTGCTGCTTCTCGAGCTCCATCTCGTACAGACGGGCACGCAGCATCTGCATGCAGACCTCGCGGTTCTGGATCTGGGAACGCTGCTCCTGCGACTGCACCACGGTGTTGGTGGGCAGGTGGGTGATGCGCACGGCGGAGTAGGTAGTGTTAACGCACTGACCGCCAGGGCCGGAGGCGCAGTAGGTGTCGATGCGCAGGTCGGACTGGTTGATCTGGACGTCAATCTCCTCGGCCTCGGGAAGTACGGCGACGGTTGCCGTGGAGGTCTGGATGCGGCCCTGGGACTCGGTCTTGGGAACGCGCTGGACACGGTGCACGCCGGACTCGAACTTCATGACGGAGTAGACGCGGTCGCCCTCGACCTTGAACTCGATGGACTTAAAGCCGCCGGCCTCGCTGGGGCTGGAATCGAGCACGGTGGTCTTCCAGCCACGCGACTCGCAGAAGCGCTGATACATCTTGTACAGGTCGCCGGCGAAGATGGCCGCCTCGTCGCCACCGGCGGCGGAGCGGATCTCGACGATGGTGTTCTTGTCGTCGTTGGGGTCGCTCGGGATGAGCATGTACTTGATATCTTCCTCGAGCTGGGGAAGCTTGGCCTCGTTTTCGGAGATGTCCATCTGGAGCATCTCCTTCTCATCGGCATCGGTGGTATCGTGGAGCATTTCCTTAGCAGCCTCGATGTCGTCGAGCGCGCCGATGTACTCGCGCGAGGCAGCAATGAGGTCGGACTGGTGCGCGTACTCCTTGTTGAGACGCGTGAACTCCTTGATGTCGGAGGCGACGGCCGGGTCGGAAAGCTTCTTCTCGAGCTCCTCGTAGGCCTTAATGATCTTTTCGAGCTTGTCGCGCATGGCGGGACTCCTTTATATGCGTGAAGATGAAAATCGGCAGAGTTGATGGGGCGCATGGCGCCACTGCGGGGGTAAGCCCAGCTAGAACATGTCGATCTTCAGATACATGCGCATCCCTTCGCGTATGAGGTACATAGTTGCGGTCTAACCCATACATGATAGCGTGCGCAGACAAACCTGCATATAACCCGCACGGAATGAGCGGACGTAGCCGTTAGGGACGTTCCTTTACGACTAGTCGTTTAAGAACGTCCCCAACGGCTAACAAAGGGACTGTCGCTTTGTCACATTCTAGAGCGTTTGAAGCAGAGCGATGAAAAAGCGAACGCCCTGGAGGTAGGCACGGCGGGTAATGCGCTCGTTGGTGCCGTGGACGCCGCGGTCGCACTCGTCATCGTCGACCACAAACGCCGAAAAACGAATGCATTCAGAGCAAATGCGCTGGTAGTTGGCAGCATCGGTGGCACCAATCACGGTCGAGGGAACAATGCCGATAGGAGCTCCGCCCGCCGCTGATGATCCATTTTCCTCCGTCCCCTTTGGATCACGGAAATAGTGGGCGGCGATGGCACGGACGGCCTCGAGCCCCGGCCCGCCGACACGCGGAGACGGCGAAGGCTCGGAGCTGCCGGGGCCGAGTTCGACCTCCACGCGCCCGGCAAGGCCCGCCGCGGCAACGGCCTCGCGGCAGCGAGTAGCGACATCGGCCACGCCCGTGCCCTCGAGCATGCGGAAGTTGATATTGACCCACATGTCCTGTGGCATCACGTTGGCACCGGTGCTGCCGCCCTCGATCTGCGTGGGCGCGCAGGTAGTCGTCACCAGCGGATAGAGCTTTTTGCTGGCGAGGCAATCACGGACAATGGCGTCCCCGTTGGCGGCAATTTCATCGGCCGTGTAGAGCCCCAACTCGACAAGTTGGGCGGCAAGCGGATCGGTCACGCGCGTCGGCCACTCGATATCGCAGATTGCGGTGATGGCACGGCTGAGCACCTCGAGCGACGTGCCGCCGTAGGGGTTGGAAGAATGTCCGCCCGCGCTCTTTGTCTTGAGCACAATGTCGGCATAACCTTTCTCAGCCAGGTCGGCGTGCATGAGCCAACCCTCGCCCGCGCTGTACTCGGCAGCCGGAACGATGCGGTAGTCGCCCTCGTCGATCAGGTACTCAAGCTCAATGCCGCGCCCCTTGAGCGCACGGCCAATGGCGCCTGCTCCGTACTGCGTAGTCTCCTCGTCCTGGCCAAAGGCCAGGAGCAGCGTGCGCTCGTGCTGCCAACCGTGCGCCAGCGCATACTCGACAGCCTCGAGAATGCCTGCGACCTGGTCTTTCATGTCGATCGCGCCGCGGCCCCAGATGTAGGTGTCGTCCACGTGCCCGCTAAAGGGGGCATGTGTCCAGTCGGCCTCGGTATCCGGCACCACGGGGACCACGTCCATGTGGCCCATGAGCATGACGGGTTTGAGGGCGGGGTCGGAACCGCCAAGCGTCACCAGCAGCGAATGATCGATAAGCTCGACCTCGCCCGCCGCAAACACGCGCGGCCAGGCCTGCTGCATATACGCGCGCAGGTCGTCAAAGGGCTGCCAATCCACCGCCTCGGCATCCATGCTCGAGATGGTCGGAAACGACAGCACGCGGCCCAAGCGCTCGCACGCGCCGGCCTCGTCTATATCGGCAAAATCGTCCTCATGCGCAAAGAAGCGCCAAACCTCGGCCATGACATCCTTTCGATTGTGACGACAAAGGCCGCCCCACGGGAGCGGCCCTGCAACGTAAGCGTTTGCGGTCGGTTATTTGTCCTCGAGATAGCGAGAGAGGAACTCACGAGTGCGCTGGTGTTTGGGGTTGCCAAAGAGCTCGGCCGGCGCGGCGTCCTCGAGTACCACGCCCTTGTCCATAAAGACCACGCGGTCGGATACGGTTCGGGCAAAGGCCATCTCATGCGTGACGACGACCATGGTCATGCCGTCGGCAGCGAGCTTGCGCATGACCTCGAGCACCTCGCCCACGATCTCGGGGTCGAGTGCCGAAGTCGGCTCGTCGAACAGCATGATCTGCGGATTCATGCACAGGGCGCGCGCGATGGCCACGCGCTGCTTTTGGCCACCGGACAGGCGACCCACGGCGGCGTGCGCGAACTTTTCGAGCCCCACACTCGTCAGATGCTCCATTGCGACCTTCTCGGCCTCGGCCTTGCTCATCTTTTTGAGCGTGACGGGCGCAAGCGTGCAGTTGTCGAGCACATCCATGTTGTTGAACAGGTTAAAGCCCTGGAACACCATGCCGATGTCCTCACGCAGCTTGTTAATGTTGCAGCGCTCGGCCGTAAGGTCCTGGCCGTGGAACCAGATGTGGCCCGCGTCCGGGGTCTCGAGCAGGTTGAGGCAGCGCAGGAAGGTCGACTTGCCCGAGCCCGAGGCGCCGATGATGGTGACGACCTCGCCGGGGTTAACGGACAGGTCGATGCCCTTGAGCACCTCGAGCGAGCCGAAGCTCTTGCGCAGGCCCTCGACGCGGATGAGCGGGCCATTGGTCTGTGCGGCGGCCGTGGTGCTGGTAGTGGCGGTATCTGCCATGATGATTCTCCTCGTCTTGAGCCTAATTGGAGCTGGGCAGCGTTGCCGGGGCCTCGGCGCCGAGCTTTTTGCCAAAGGCTTCGAGCAGGCGGCTCGCCACGAGCGTCAGGATCAGGTAGACCACGAGCGCCACGCAGTAGACCTCCATCTGGCGGTAGTACACGCCGGCGACGGTGGTGGTGGCGTACATGAGGTCGAACACGCCGATGACCGAGAGCACCGACGAGTCCTTGATGTTGATGATGAGCTCGTTGGTGAGCGCCGGGATCGCGTTTTTAATACCCTGAGGGAACACGACCTTGCGCATAGCCTGCCACTGCGACAGGCCCAGCGAGCGCGCTGCCTCGGCCTGGCCGGGGTCGATGGACTCGATGCCGCCACGCAAAACTTCCATCATGTAGGCGGTGGAGTTGAGCGAGATGGTGACAAGGCCGGCGGTGAAGGTACTCCAGATCTGGTTGGCCTGGGCGGTTTCGAAGCCCATGCCGCGCAAAACGGTGAAGCCCGCGTAATAGATGAGCAGGCCCTGGACCATCATGGGCGTGCCGCGCACGATGGTGGAGTAGATGGTCGCAAAGCCGCGGCCGATGCTCTTGAAGAAGCGCGTGAGATCGTTGTCCACACGGTCGAAGGTCTGAATGCGCAGGAACACAAAGAGCAGCGCCAGGAAAAAGGCGATGACGGTGCCGAAGGTCGCAAGCGCGATGGTGATCTCGATACCGCGGATAAAGAAGTCCCCGCTCTTGTAGGTCATGTAGACCAGACTCGACAAAAAGTCGCTGGGGTTGGAGTCCGAGACAATGCTCACCCGCACCAGGTCGATAAACGACATGACGCAACGGTCGATAAAGAAGATCGCCGCAATGGCGACCACGACATAGCTGCCCTGGCGCGCGCTGCGACGAAAGCGCTCGGAAGCAAACGGCGACGTTTCGCGATAGTCATTCCAGTGCATGAGTTTGGTGACGAGCGCCGCCGCCGACACGACGAGCCAGGCCCAAAGGATTGCCCAGAGGCAGTCTTGGAACACGCCCGTAGGCGCCAAGAAGCTCAGCGGCGTGGGGTTGCGCTGGCTAAACGCCAGGCCGAGTGCCGCGATAACGCTCGTGCCCAGGTATACATAACGGTGGTCGGCCTTGATAAAGGAGGCCAGGCGATTAATGGTTTTCATGCTGCCTCCCTATGCCGGCTGACGGTCGAGGCACGCGTCCCACATTTGGTCGCGCTCCTCTTGGCTAATGCCCTTGAGCGTCTTGTCGATGAGCTTAAGCAGTTTGTCCGATCCCTTGCGGCAACCGACATTCGCCGTGACCTCCTGCTTAAAGCCCTCGCCCTCCGCAAAGCGAATGGGCACGATGCCCGGGTTTTGGGCCATATAGCCCTTCTCGTTTTCGGTGTTGTAGGTCACGGCGTCACAAGTGCCCTGCAGCAGGTTCGAGAACACCGTGGGCACCGAATCGACCGGATTTTTGTGAACGACGCCCGGGATCTCGTCGATGACGGTATCGAGCATCGTATCCTTTTGGCCGAGCACCGTGGCGCCGCTAAAGTCACTGAGCTTGGTCGCGTTTTGGTAGGGCGAGCCCTCTTTTACGAACAGGCCAAAGTAGCCGATAAAGTACGGATCGGAAAAGCCGACGGACTCCTCGCGCTCGGGCGTGGCGCTCATGCCGGCGATGATAAGGTCGATCTGGCCGTTGTTGAGCGAATCAATGAGGCCCGAGAAGCTCTGCTTGACGGCAACGGGCTCGCCGCCGAGGGCCTTGCAGACAATCTTGGCGATCTGCACGTCGTAGCCGTCGGCGTAAGCGCCCTGCACGTTGTCGATGGGGATGGTGTACTCGCTGGCCTCGGAGACCTGCCAGTTGTATGGGGCGTAGGCCGCCTCCATGCCAATACGGATCTTGTCCTTGCCGATCACGGAATCGGATAGGTCGTCGCGACCGCCGCCCGTGGTGGTCTGGACCACCTTGAGCGTGGACGGGCGCTGGCAGCCGGCAAGCGCGCCGGCGACGACAGAAGCGCTCGCAGCGAGAGCGCTACCCAAAAAGATGCGACGGCTGCATACCGGCTGTGGATGCGCGTCGCGCTGTTGTCGAGATTGCATCTGGTGCCTTCCCAATTTCGTTTTGCTGACAATAAGACAGGATATACGCCCGCAACCAGCAGCGCGGCATGTGCGCGAAAAATTAATAGACACACGAGGACGATTGGCGCAAAGCAGCCTGCCCCATGTACCACTTGGCATGAAAAAGGCAAGGCATAGACCTTCTGGTCATGCCCTGCCTTTTGAATGACAAATTGTCGCCCTGGGCGACGCGCAACGTCGACCGATCCGCCGTTCGTTAGAACGGCGGAACCTCTAGAGCAAGGTTACGCTAAAGCTACGTTTATCGGTAGCGCCGGGGGCCAGCGTAATGGTGTTGACCTTGTGCTCAAAGACATCGTCCTCGGTGTCCATGGTGGTATGACCGGTCCAGGGCTCGAGCGCCACAAACGGAGCGTCGTTGGCGGCAGACCACACGCCAATGTACTTAAAGCCCTCAAAGTCGATCTTGACGCCGTGGCCCGACTTGCGACCGCGCAGCGTGAGCGTTGAGCCCGGAGTATCGGTGAACATGATGGCGTCGTTATCGAAGCTGCGGTGCGTGATGGGCAGCACGTCCGAGTTATCGGGCGCCTTGTAGCTGCCCTCGAACGTCATGAGGCCATCGGGCGTGATGATGGGGGCCTCGTTGGTCCAAGCCTCGGTAAATGCCAGCTCGTAATCCTCGAACGTCTCGTCCTCGGCACCGGGGGCGGGCACGTTAAATGCAGGGTGGCCGCCCACCGAGAACGGCAGGTCCACGTCGCCGGTGTTGGTGACGGCAAAGGTCTGCGTGAGCGTGGCGTCGCCGGTTAGGGCATAGGTCATGTTGAGCTTAAAGTGGAAGGGGAAAGCCTTGAGCGACTCGGGCGTGTCGGTGATCTCGTAGGTGACAGACGAGCCGTCCTCGGAGACCTCGACCAGCTTGTGCTCGACAATGCGCGCGAGTCCGTGGCGCGGCATCTCGCAGGTGCCGGCCGCAGACGCTGCCGTGTTGTTGCGCAGCGATCCCACGATGGGGAACAGAATCGGCGCATGCTTGCCCCAAAAGGCAGGGTCACCCTGCCACAGATACTCGTTGCCGTCGAGGGCAAGGCTCGTGAGCTGGGCACCCATGGAATCGATGGCCGCGGTGAGGCCACCGCGCTTGATGGTAGTGACGGTGGACATGCTACTTCCTCCAAAAGTAAACAACAGTATCGAGGGCTATTGTCCCACTCTTGGCGGCGGGGTTGAGCGTCAGGCGCAGTTATTGAGCAATAGCGTAAAGGTCAAACCCGCCCTGCGGCGTGCTATCGACCGTATCGGGCGCCCGTGAATTAAAACTCACCGGAACCATGCGCTTTGAGGCGCGGTAACGCGTGCCGTCGGTGGCGACGGGCGGCTCATCAACCGTGAGCTCGTAGTCGCCGGGCTTGAGCTCGATACCGTCACCTTCGGAATTGACGTATTGATACTCGTCGATTGCTTGTCCCCTGAGCGTGCGGCCCACGATATGGACGAGCATTTGGCTATCGCCGCGCGCGGTATCCCACGTCGCGCCGTCCTTAACCTCGACCGACACATGCACCGAGCGCGTGCGGCTGAGCGATTGCTCGACGGACATCTCGACCTTGGCGGCGTCTTTGCGCTGTTGTTCAACATGGCTCCAGACGTTTCCAATTGCCGAGCAAGCGATGACGCCGGCCATGAAGGCGATGAGGATGGGGCCGAGTGGTGAGCGGCGGGCCGCGTCTTCCTCGCGAGCCAGGTTGGGGCGATGCGTGGGGGCGGGCGCCTGGGCACCCTGCGCGGGCACGTCGAGTATGCTGAAGGATGCCGTGCTGCCGGGGTCGATGTTATGGCGCGGCTGCGGGGTCTTGGCCGGCGAGATGGACATGTCCGCCGGCTCACCGAGTGTGGCCGTGGCATCGGCCTTAGCCTCATCGGCCTCGGCTTGGGCCCAAGCCTGCTCAAAGGTCAGGGGCTCGGCGGCATCGGAGGCGGCTTCAGGCTCGACAGCGGTATCGTTGCCGGTCTCGTCCTCGTCGCTCGACACGTCACGCGGCGCGGGCTCGTCCCACTCCTCGTCCGGAGCCTCGCCCTCGCTATACCACCATTCAAAGTTATCGATATCCATACGGGGCGCCCCTTAAGCCTCGCAAATTAACACTTGCCAGCCTTATACCCCCAGATGGCACGGCGGCTCGCATGGAATGTAACAAAGGGACTATCCCTTTGTCACATTTTGCGTTTAGCCGTGGGCGATCTTGTTTCTCAGCAAGAAGTCGACCGCCCCTACGATTCTGATGCCGTCGATGTCTGTTGGATGCTCACCATCCCTGACGATCAGGATCTTCTCGTACGAATCAGGGATTTTTCCCAGCGTGTTTAGTTTGAGCGGTCGCAGCTCGCGCTCTCTGGTCGCCTCGGCATCGATCCGTTCGGTAACCTGGATATATTTACGGTCCGATCCCTCGCCGATTGCGACAAAGTCAATTTCCCCCGCGCGCAGATGGCCGCAAAACACTTCGTATCCTTCAAAGACAAGCTGGTTGTAGATAACGTTCTCGAGCATCCTTCCGCTATCGCTGCCTCTATATCCGTCAAGATAGCTGCGGATTCCCGTATCGGCTATGTAATATTTACCGCCTGTCTTGAGAAGCTCCCGCCCCTTGACGTCATACCTTTTTACCTTGGTAAACAGGTACGTCTCTTCCAGAGCGTCAATATACGCCGACACCGTCGATGCGTTGGTCTTACCGCCCGCCGATTCGTTGAGCGTCCCTACGATTTTGTTGACCGAGGTTCGATTGGAGATGTTGTCTGCCAGATACGCACAAAGCCGCTCGAGAACGTCGCGCTTGGTGATAGCTCCGCGACCTCTACGCGTCGCGCGCAATAGGATATCGCGCGCGACAATCGTCTGATAGAGGCTGCGGATGTAGTCGCGGCACGCCTCGCGTCTCGGCTCGTCATGAGCCAGAAACGGCATGCCGCCATAGGTTATGTACTGCTCGAGCACGGTGTTTGAATTAAGGCGATCGCCCGTCTTGGAAACGAGCTCGGCCCTCTCGCTAAGCCCTTCGGCGACGACCGCATCAATCGAGCGAAAATCAAGATACTCGCCAAACGTGAGCGGCTGCATCTTGACCTCGATATACCGGCCCGAGATAAGCGTTGCAAGCTCGCTCGATAGCAAAAAGGCATTGGAGCCCGTGACATAGATATCGCACGGCAAATCGATTCGGAGCGAGTTAACCGCCTTTTCCCAGCCCTCGACATTCTGGAGCTCGTCAAAGAACAGATAGGGGCGATCGACACCGTCAACGCGCTCCCGAACCATGCGATAAAACGTCAGGTAATCTGTAATCCCCGCATACTCTAGAGATTCCATCTTAAAGGTCAGCAAACGCTCGGCCGGCACCCCCTGTTGCGCCAGGTGCTCCCTCATCATGTCCAATAACGTGGATTTGCCGCAACGGCGTATACCCGTCACGATTTTGATGAGGTCGGTATCCTGAAAAGCAATGAGTCGATCAAGATAGCGGCTTCGGCGAACGATGTTCATAGAGTCTCCCTAGCGCCCGTCCAGACATGAAAACTTATAAACTTGCATTATTTGCAAGTTTATAAGATGCCACCTTAGAAACTTGCAAATAATGCAAGTTTATAAGAAATGGGCGTGGATGTGACAAAGGGACTGTCCCCTTGTCACATCTGAAGGGCGACGGGGATTTGGATGCAGCAGAAGTCCTCTTGGTGGGACTCGTCATAGCTCGTGGTATCGAGGTAGCAAAAGTCGAAGGCGTTGCCAACGGGCTGGAGCGCGTGCTCGTCCATGCAGGCCACAATGGCGCGGATGCCTTCGGGCTCGTACGGCATGCCCCAGCGGCTGATGCACAGGTATGTGCCCTCGGGCAGCACTTCGATGCCGATCTCTGCCAGCTCGGCAGCGTCGCTCGGCAGCAGCTCCTCGGCACCGCGCGGCAGCACGGCAAAGGAGCCAGCGCCGGCGATGGGATCGTCGGAATGCAGCGCCTCGCGACGCAGCATGGCGCCCCAACCGCGCATGGGGCGCGTGCCCGTCAACGTGCGCATGCGCAGGATTGCCCGCATGAGCGTGGGGTGCAGCATCGAGCGGCCACGCTCGATATCGGCCGGGAACTCCTCAAAGACCACGAAGCGGCGCTCGAACTGCTTGAGCTCCGGCTTGTCCTCGCGCTCGCGCCAGTAAACCGCCTCGTCGTAAAAGCTCAGGCGCTCCTGCACACTCGCGCGCTCGGCTCTGAGCCCGGCAATCTGCTCATCGAGCGCCTGCACCCGCGAGCGCAGGTGGTCGGTCATCTCACCAATGTCGAACGTTGAGGTCAGACGGTCAATCTCGTCGAGCTCGAGCCCCAGGTCGCGCAGCATGCAAATCAGACGCATGAGCGGGATCTGCGTGGGCGAATAGAAACGGTAACCCTTTTCGTTAACCACCGCGGGCTTAAACAGGCCGATCTTGTCGTAGTAGATGAGCGTTTGGCGCGAAACGTTAAACAAACTCGCCATCTCGCTAATCGCATACATGCCCGTCTGCATAGGTCCTCCCGACACATCCTTTTTGCGCACAAAGCCCGCCGCCCACAGGGGCAGCGGGCTCAAACACTACTCGTATCCTACCCTAAAGACGCCTATGACCAGCGCTTATAGTTTGCACATGACACGCCGACGGCCTCGAGCGCCTTGGCGGCGATGTGATGCACCGCGTCGTCGAGCGTGGCGGGGCCGTTGTAAAACGTGAGCATGGGCGGCATGAACATGACGCCCGATACGCGCGCCAGGCGCGCCATGTTGTCGACGTGAATGGCGCTGAAGGGCGTCTCGCGCACCATGAGCACCAGGCGGCGTTGCTCTTTCATCTGTACGTCGGCCGCGCGCAGCAACAGGTTTTCGCTGTAGCCGCTCGCGATGCCGGCGAGGGTCTTCATGGAGCAGGGCGCCACGATCATGCCGTCGACCGGATAGGTGCCGCTTGCGATGGCGGCGCCGATGTTCTTGTTGTCGTAGACCACATCGGCGTGCGCGGCAAACTCGTCGAGCGTCATGCCGAGTTCCTGCTCGATGGTGATCTCTCCCCCGCGGGTGACGACAAGTGCCGACTCGGCACCGGCCTGACGCAGGCACTTGAGGCACTCAAGGCCCAGCGCGGCACCGCTGGCGCCCGAAACGCCAACGACGATGCGACGGGGACGGACAGAAGACTCAGGCATGACAACTCCTTGACTACTTGGTAGGGCTACTTACTAGAAAGCAATCTCCTTGGCCCACTTGTCCTTGTCGATCTCCATGAACTGCGAGCGGATGAAGTTCTTCTTGAGGTCGAACGGAACCGTGCAGTCGAAGATGGCCTTGCAGGCGATGCCGTGCTCGCGGATCGTGGGGTCGAACGCGGGGTCGTTGGACGGATCGAGCACGTGGCAGTGGCAACCGGGGATGGTGATGAGGTCCACGTCGGCCTGGAAGCGCGTGGTCATGGCCCACATCACGTCGCTCATATCGAAGATATCGACATCCTCGTCAACAAGGATGACGTGCTTGAGCTCGGAGAATGCCGAGAAGGCGAGCATGGCGGCGTTGCGCTGACGGCCCTCGTCATTTTTGCTCGACTTCTTGAACTGCATGATGGCAACGAACTTGCCGCCGCCGCAGGGGGCAGCGTGGACGTTGAGCAGGCGGCCCGGGATGGCGGTCTCGACCATCTTGTAGATGGATGCCTCGGTGGGGATGCCGGCCATGGACACGTGCTCGTGCGAGGGACCGATGCAGCTCTCCATGATGGGATTGACGCGCGTGGTGACGGCGGTGATCTTGATCACCGGGCAGACCTTGGCGCCACCGGTGTAGCCGGGGAACTCGGGCATGGCGTAGCCGTGGCCGTTGACGTCCTCGTTGATGGTCTCGTCGTGCATGAGGTAGCCCTCGAGCACATACTCGGCATTGGCGATGCACTTCTGCGGAACGGTGACGCAGTCGGCAAGCTCGACGGCGTGGCCGCGCAGGGCGCCGGCGATCTGCAGCTCGTTAAAGCCGAGCGGCGTGGTGGGCGCCTCGAAGCCACAGCACATGTACACGGCGGGGTCCAGGCCGATGGAGATGGAGATGGGCATGTCCTCGCCGCGCTGGCAGTACTCGTCAAAGAATGCGCCCAGGTGACGGCTGCCCGGGGTGATCCACATGGCAAGCTTGTCCTTGTCGACGCAGGAGAAGCGGTGGATGGTCACGTCGGACTGGGAGCCGTCGGGGCTCGTGCCATAAGCGAGGCCCATGGTGATGTAGGGGCCGCCGTCGACGGGCGTGTTGGTGGGAGCGGGAACGATCTTGCGCAGGTCAAAGCCCTCGTCGGTCGCCTTGTACACGACCTCTTGGCAGTCGACGTGCGCACCCTCGGCGATCTGCTCGGGCGCGATCAGGTTCTCGAAGCGCTTGCCGATCTCGAGGCCCAGGTGCTCCTCGTCGAGGTCGAGCAGGGCGGCAACGCGCTTGCGGCTGGCAAGCATGCCGATGCAGACCTTGGCATCGTCAAAGCCCTTGACGTTGTTGAAGACCATCGCCGGGCCCTCTTTGGTCGGACGCATAACGGTGCCGCCGGCACCGACGCGACGATAGACGCCCGAGACCTCGGCGTCCGCGTCGACCTGGGTGTCGGTCTCGAGCAGCTGGCCCGGCATCTCGCGCAAAAAGTCGAGCGCGGAGCGCAGATCGTGGATCTGGGAAGCATCGGTAGTGGACATAGCGTGCTCCTTTCGGGAGAGTGTCCGGCGGCGGGAGTGCCGCCGGCTTGGTAACGTAATGGGGCCGCAGCGCTCATAGATGGGGCGCTCGGGCACTCGCAGTTCAAGCACTCGGCTAATTACAGCCAAGCACTCGACTGCTTACATCAGGCCAAAGAGGTGGAACCAGGCGGCCTCGACCAGCACGACGATAAAGACGACCGCAGTGAGGGGAATGCCCATGCGCATAGCCTCTTTGGAGGTGTAGCCGCCAGCGTCCTTGCCCTCGCCGATAAGGATCGGCAGGTTATGGAACGGCAGGATGTAGTGGATGTTGATGGACGTGAAGACGATGAGCGCCACGGCGAGCGGGCTCACGCTGGAGCCGGCCGCAAAGCTGATGAACGCCGGCACGCACACGCCGAGCACGGCCATGACCGAGCCCATGAACATGTGGATGATCATGGAAAGCGCGGCGACAAGCAGGGCGAACAGGAAGATGTTCTCGGGCACGGAGCTGGGAAGCACAACATCGGCGATCCAGGCGTTCATACCGGTGGCACCGCCCACGGAGCCCACGGCCATGGCGGCCGTCAGGAACATGAGGGACTTGATGTCGACGGCATTCCAGCTGGCGGGGGTGAGGACCTCGCCGATGATGGGCATGGCGAGGCAGACGCCGATGGCCAGGGTGACCCAGCCGATGTAATCGCCCGAGACGGTGAGCCACAGCGCGATGGCGATGATAAGCCACACGATGGTGCGGATCTCCTTGACGGAGAGCTTGCCGAGCGCAGCCTGCTTGGCCACGATCTGCTCGCGATCGTAGACGAGCTCCTTGCTGGGCTTAAAGAGGAAGAGGCCCAGGAACAGGGTGCACAGCAGCGCGACCAGCATGGGCACGCTCATGTACAGGAACCAGTCGACAAAGGACGGGCTCATGCCGCCGGCCTCGGCGCTGTACTGCGCGACGAGCGGGTTGAGCGTGGAGTCGCCCGTCAGGAAGAACATGGAGCCCGGGGCAGCAGCGGCAAACACGAGGAAGCCGAGCTTGCCGCGGTCGTCGTCACCGTAGCCGGCGGACTCGGCAATGACCGAGACGACGGCGAGGATGAGGAAGGCGCGGGGGAACGGATGCGGGATCAGCAGCGACAGCACAAAGGTGAGCGCGAAGATTGAGATGATGAGCGACTTGGCATCGCGCACGAACTTGAGCATAAACGCATAGGCGATGCGCTCGCCCAGGCCCGACTCCTTGACCGCGCTGGCGATGAGGTAGGCACCAATGACGAGCCACATGGTGGCTTTGGTCCACGAGCTAAACGTGGAGGCGACTGTCGCCGAGATGCTCGCGGCGCCCGTGTCGTCCACGCACACCTTGAACAGAACGAGCAGCGCGCAGTAGAGCAGGCCCACAAAGCCCGGCTGCGCCACGCCACATGCCCAGAACACCACCGTGGCGAGCGTCAGTGCCAGACAGGTCTGAGCGCCGACCGTGAGCTCGACCGTCGAGCTCAGCTCCGCCAAAGGAAGAAACTTCACCAGCAAAAAGACAACGATACCCAGCACAAAGCCAATTTCGCGCTTGGTGATCTTAAACGCCTTCTTTTCCGCTTCCATCTCCCCACCTTTCTTGTTGGGGGCGCTCCGGATTCGCGGCCACGTTGCCACTTAAAAAGGGGCGCCCGTTATCGGACACCCCTTACGTTGCGCTGTGTTGTGGCAATACAGTCAAGCGGGATTTTTGGATGAGAAGCGATCCTCTGGGCAAAAACCGTCACAACATTCGACGCTTTTCCTCGATTTCGAGATTTTCATCGAATGTTGTGACGGTTTGGATGTGGCAAAGGGACTGTCTTTTGTTTCACATAGCGAGATCCGTACGGATGGATGGGTCGCTGAGGGCCTCGCGGAGCCAGGGGGCCAGCTGCTCGGGGTGACCCTGCAGGTAGCCTTTAAGCTCGGACGGGGCCACGCGGCGCACTTCCGAGATCTCCTCTTGGTTGATATGCAGCTCGCCCGGCTCAACATGGGCAAGGTAGACCTCGCACCATTCGCACTCGCAGCGGCCGTCGCCGTGGTCCTCGCGGTAGGTCACGTGACCGAGGTGTTTGAGCTGGTCGGGTGCGCGCGTGATGCCGAGCTCTTCGTTGATGCGGCGCGCCGTCGCGGCGACAACGTCCTCCCCGGGGAGCGGATGGCCGGCACAGCTATCGGCCAGCACCCCGCCCCACAGGCGTTTGAGCGGACTGCGACGACAGAGCAGCAGGCGTGCGTCTTCGCCCTGGCCCTCGACCAGAAGCGTCAGAAATGCCTGATGCAGAATGCCCTCACCGGCATGGGCATCGATGCGGTCGACGGGGCTAAGCGTCTCGCCGGTCGCGGCATTGACCGCCACGACCTCGGCGCCCGCGCCGCCCTCATCCCAGCCGGCGCGCAGAATGCGGGCTGCGGCCTCCTCGAGCGCGGCGATGAGCTCCTTGGTGGTGTCGAGCACGCGCTGCAGGTCGCCCCCGCTCGCCTGTTCAACATGAAAGCCCGTGCTCGCAACGACCGGCACGCCAAAGCGCGTGGCCAGCGCCGCCGCGATATCGTGCGCCGGAATTTCGTCTCGATGGCACGGAACAGCCAGGATGCTCACTGTCGCCGTGCGGCCGGGCTCGGGGCGCGGAATGGCCTGCGCCGTGGCGCCCAGGTGCGCGAACTCCGGCGAGCAGGCGTACACCGCCATGCCTCGCGGTGTCACCGTCAGCTGGGCCTCGAGCGCAAACTTGCCCTCGCCCACTGCAACCTTTGTCGTGTGCATACCCATGGGATCTCCTGTCGCCCGCGATGTACCTGAGACCATCTTCGCCTGTATTGCGACTATACAGGCAAGCGCAGCCTGCGACAAAGGGGGCAGGCACCTGACACATTCTGTTAGAGTTGCAGGGATTGAATCCCGCTTATTCATGCGACATTGGAGTGACAACCTTGACCGCCGCCACCACGCCTAAAAGTAAGTCAACCGCCGCCGCGCTCTCCCCCGCGCGCACCAAGCTCTGCCTGGCGCTGCTCGTGCTGCTGGGCTTCTCGCTCGGCTGCTCGGAGTTCGTGGTCATCGGCATCGAAAGTGACTTGGCGACGGAACTCGGCATATCGCTTGCCACTGCGGGCCAGCTCATCAGCGTTTTTGCATTGGTCTACGCTATCGCGACGCCGGTGCTTGCGCTCAGCACGGGGCGCTTCCATCGTTACCAGCTGCTCGTGTGCTACAGCATTATCTTTGTGCTCGGCAATCTGGTCATGGCGTTGGCGCCCAACTTCCAGGTACTGTTTATCTCGCGCATTGTCCTGGGATCCGTCTCGGGCGCACTGCTCGCCGTGGGCGTGACGTACATCCCCGAGCTGCTGTCCCCGCAGCAAACTTCGCTTGCCATCTCGGTGGTATATGGTGCGTTTTCCGTAGCAATGGTCTTTGTCACTTCGATCGGCAAGTTTGTGGCCGACACGCTCGACTGGCACGTTGCCATGTACGGCACGCTGGCCTTTGCCGTTCTGATCTGCGCCGCGCTCGTGGTGTTTATGCCGCGCGCCGGACAGACCGACGAACCCGCCACCTTCCGCGAACAGGCGGGTCTGCTGCGCGAACCGAGTATCATCACCGGCATGCTCATCTTCTTGTTTGGCGTGGGATCGGTCTATGTGTTTTACGGCTATGTGACGCCCTATCTGGAGCAGGTGCTGGGCATGGGCACGGTCGAAGCCAGCACCACGCTCATGGCCTACGGCGCGTTCTGCCTGATCTCGAACATCCTGGGCGGATGGATTGATGCGCGCTTTGGCATGAAGGCGCTGCTCGTGACGTTTGTGCTGCAGGCTGTGGCGTTACTCGGGTTGTTTGCTGTGGGCGGCACCATGCCGCTCGCGCTGGTCTTTGTCTTTAGCTTGGCGATGCTCATGTACCTGTTCTCGGTGTCGTGCATCACACACTTTATGGACGTGGCGCGCAGCCGCCATCCCAAGTCGATGGTGCTCGCGAGTTCGGTTGAGCCCATGGCGTTTAACGTCGGTATCTCGTTTGGCACCGCAGTGGGCGGCGCCGTGGTAAACGGAATTGGCATTGCGTACGTGGGTGCCGTGGGCGCTGCGTTCTCGCTCGTAGCCTGGGCGCTTGCGCTAGTGACGATCAAGCTCGCCCGCTGGGAGCGCCGTCGTCAATCAGCACAGCCCCGGATGCAGGCATAGGGACGAACACAGCCCAAGGTGGCGAGCAACCAGTGAAAACCGTCCCATACTAGTAGTGTTTATCCGCCTGCAAGCTCCGGCAGTGCAATTTCGTGTATTTCAGATACACGCTTTTCTACGATTTCGTGTATTTTAAGTACACGAAATCGTACTAAACTATGTATCTGAAGTACACGAAATCGGAAAGGTGGCCCCATGCGCAGATCAATCGAATCCGTTATCGAATCATGGGCGACAAAGGACGCCTCACGCCCCCTCCTCATCCGTGGTGCGCGACGCGTAGGCAAAACGTACGCTGCCGAGGAAATCGGCAGGCGAATCGCCGGCGATGCGTTTGTCAAACTCGACTTTCAGACCGATCTTGAACTGATTGCTCCGCTGTTCGACTGTCCCACCGACGACGTTGACACCATCGTGGCGCGAATTTCAGACTATAAACGCACCCCCATTCGCAAGGAAACCGCCTTCATCCTGTTTGACGAGGTGCAGCTCTGCGAACGGGCGCTCAACTCGCTTCGCTTTTTCTCGGGTTCGGGCTGGCGCATATGCGCGACCGGCAGCCAACTCGGTGTCGCCACGCGCAAGCGCAAGTTGCCTTTTCCCAGCGGCGTTCGTCAAGAGACCATGCATCCCATGTCGTTCGAGGAGTTTCTCTGGGCGCTCGATGAGGAGCAGATGGCCGATGCTGTTCGTACCCACGCCGGCACGCTCGATGCTTACGCCGCGCACCAAGCCGCGCTCAGCCTGTTTCATCGATACCAGGTCGTGGGCGGCATGCCCGCCGCCGTCAACGCATATCGCAAGACGTTATCCATCGAAGACGCGCGCGTCGAGCAGCGCGAAATCGACGAGACCTACACCGCCGATATGACCGACCCCGAAAACGGGATCAGTGGCGTGGCGGCGCGCAAGGTATGGCGCTCCATTCCGTCCCAGTTGCTGAGATCGTCCACAAAGAAATTCAAGTACTCCGAGGTCGAACGCGGAGGCCGTCGCGCCAAGCTTATCGAGCCGCTCGACTGGCTCGAAGGCGCCGCCATCATATCGGTCAACAACCTGACCGAAGGCATCGAACCTCCCCTCGTTCCCTTCGACGACGAAGACGGAAGTTTCTTTAAGGTCTATCTTCTCGATACGGGCCTCATGTTCTACAAACTCGGTATCAACCCGCGGCTCTGGCTCGACCTCAAAGAGGATTCCGCCATAGCACTGTCTTCCGACTTTCGAGGTGCCCTGGCCGAAAACTCGGTCATGCAGGCATTTTCGAGCAATGGTTTGCGGACGTACTATTGGGTGCCGCCGTCGTCTTGGAAGACGAGCGGTGAGCTCGATTTTCTACTTCAGACCGACCGTATGGAAATTGTGCCCGTCGAGGTAAAGTCCGCACGCAACGTGCGCGCAAGAACCCTCGGGTCGTTTATGGACAAAGCCCGGTCGCCATATGCCTACATTTTGTCCGAGAACAATTTTGCCCGCAGCGAAACTGATGACGGGCGCGAGCTGCGCCACCTCCCCTTGTACGCAGCGGGTTTTATCGGAGCAAACTGTCTCAAGGGCAGCCTGTAAGCCCCGCGCGACCGCCCAGAAAGGAAACCGCTCATGCAACGCATTCTTTTTATCTGCTGTGGAAATATCTGTCGCTCGACGATGGCTGAGTCCGTGTTTACCGAGCTAGCGCGCCGCGCTGGACGCGCGGGCGAGTTTGTCATCGATTCTGCAGCAACCTCAACCGAAGAGATCGGCAACCCGCCGCATCATGGCACGGTCGCCAAGCTGCGCGAAGTCAGGATTCCCGTCGTCGCACATCGCGCACGTCAGGTGCGGCGCGCGGAGTATGGCAACTGGGATCGCATTGTCTATATGGATGCTGAGAACGCGCGCGGTCTGCGTCGCATCTTTGACGACGACCCCGACGGCAAGATTACGCGCTTGCTCGATTGGACCGAGCGCCCCGGCGACGTGGCCGATCCCTGGTACACCGGCAACTTCGATGCCACCTACCGCGACGTGCTCGCCGGTTGCACCGCTATGCTCGAGCAGCTGTAATCGATGAAATGCAGAGTTTTTAGAGCCACAAATCGGATGAAATGCAGAAATTTGACCTTACTCGCACGCAGAACAACGACGATAACGCCTAAGCACGGGCATAAACGAGATCGGGATTCCCATATACAAATCGAGCGTGGATTTTCTCCCACTTTGAGCGCGAAATTGCGTCCAAAACGGGAAAAATCCACGCTCATTATCTCGGCGGGAGAAAATCCTCGCTCGACTACTCGTCGACGATCTCGGCGAGCCAGACGTTCAATGTATCGACCTCGGGGCAGCAGAACTTTGCCGTGCCGGGCTCGTTGCCGGGCACGGTTCCGCCGTAACGCAAGATGTCAATGTAAGGAAAGCCCACATGGCAGGCCATAGCGCACATCTTGCCGCGGTCTCGGTCAAAGTCAAAGACATCGCCTGGCTTGTGACCATGATGGCAGCGGCACGTTCCCAACTGGTCCACGCAGCTAATGCGGATACGCGGACGCTTGCCACGCGGCGCGCCGAGCGGCTTGCTCTCGCCTGCAGGCTTGGCGCCGCCCTCGTCAGCGTTACTCATGGTCAATCACATCCAGGCAGGCCTCGATGGGAAGGCCAGCCGACTTGTCCTCTTGGTCGGCATTGCGCTCGATAAGCTCGGCCACCACACGCATGGCATCGGCCGTGGCACACTGGAGGCTCCAACCGTTCATCACGCGGCCCATGAGCACGGCCGAGAACGTATCGCCCGTACCCGGGAAGTACACCGGGATCAGCTCAAACGGAATCTCAAAGTATTCCCCCGCCACATGGTCGTAGCCGATGACGGCACTCGCCCCATCTACCTTCGCACTCGTAATGACAACCGACTTGGTGCCCAACGCGAGCATGGCGTCCACGAGCGTGCGGGCCTCATCGGCCGTAATCTCTTCGGCGATAGGCGTATCGGTGAGCAGGCACGCCTCGGTATAGTTGGGCACCGCGTAGTCGGCGCACTCGACCAAGCTGCGCATGAGTCCGATGGTCGACTCGGGCACGCCGGCATAGAGCTTGCCGTTATCGCCCATGATGGGATCGACGAACACCCTGGTGCCCTTTTGAGCGCGGCGGTGGCAAAAGTCCGAGATGATGCGCGTCTCCTCCTCGGTCACGATAAAGCCGGTCGAGATAGCATCAAATTCAAAGCCGAGCTCCTCCCAGATAGCGAGGCTCTGGCGCACGTACTCCGTGGTGTCGTGAATGTAGAACTTGGGATAGTTGAGCGTATCGGAAACGAGCGCCGTCGGCAGGTTGTGGATGCGATAGCCCATGTGCGACAGTACCGGCAGCATGGCCGAGAGCGCGACCTTGCCGTAGCCGCACATATCGTTGATCAGCAGCAGCTGAGTGTTCTTCATGAGTGTCCCCCTTGGGTCGGGCGCGGCGCGATGTCGCCATAATGCGACTAAGTGTAGCGCAGTGCAATCTAAGTCTTGCCTTCGGATGTAAGACCAAGTTTGGGCGTAATTTTGTTCTTAGAGTTTTTCTGACGCTTCTTATTGCAGAAACTTGGCCTTAGAAGGCGCTATAAAATTCTAAGAACAAGTTTTGGCTCAAATTTGTTCTTAGGACACTAACGATGCTCGCACCCATCACACCCGGACGACAGGGAAACGTCAGGCACAACCTTTCAGGAGCCCTCGCCTATGATTCGTTTAGACCCGCCAATATGGATTCATTCTTTCCAATCAATTTATCCGCTGATTCCATGCGGCTTGTCTCCGATTGCCGCGCCATACTCGGCGAGGTTGAGGGCATGTCTCGCTTTGTTCCGAACATCGACATGTACCTTTCTATGTACGTTCGCAAGGAAGCGCTCTTGTCCTCTCAAATCGAGGGTACGCAATGTACGTTCGATGATGTTCTTGACCCGTCAAACGAATCCAATGCGAGCCGGGACCTAACCGACGTCGTCAACTACACTCGAGCGGTGCAGCAGGCGACCACGCTCATGGAGGAACTGCCACTCTGTATGAGGCTGCTCAAATCCGTCCATGCCACATTGCTTGGAAATGGCAGAGGCTCCGACAAGACGCCGGGCCAGTTCAGGACGACTCAGAACTGGGTCGGACCAAACGGCTGCACGCTCAATGAGGCCCCGTATGTCCCTCCCAACACGGAGGATATGAAGGAGGCACTTGGCGACCTCGAGCTTTTCATCAACGAGCGTGACGACATCGATCCAGTCATCAAGGCCGCTTTGGTGCACTACCAGTTTGAAACCGCGCACCCGTTCCTCGACGGCAACGGACGCCTCGGGCGTCTGCTCATCCTCCTTTCGCTCATACATGATGGGGCGCTCACCAAGCCGGTCATCTACCCCTCGTATGAACTCAAACGACACAGGAGCGAATACTACGATTGGCTTATGCGCGTAAGGCAGAGAGGCGATTTTGAGGGATGGGTTTCGTTTTTCAGTACCTGCTTGCTTGCAAGCGCACGCGAGGCGCGGGATTCGATGCGGAAGCTTGTCGACCTCCATTCGGAAACCGAAAGGCTGATTCGCGAAAAGGCGGGAAGGGCTACGACGAACGCCCTTATGCTACTCGACCTTCTCGAGGGCAATCCGATCGTCGACACCGCCTTTGTGTCTGAACGAATGCAGATTAGCAGATCGAGCGCAAACAACCTTATATCCCAATTTACCGATTGGGGCATTCTTGTCCAACGTGATACGAGCAGGAAACGATACCGCACGTTTTCATATGAGCCATATCTCGCCATCCTCCGAACCGGCGACGAGCCGCTCTAAGTCTCGGAAAGCCAAGGGGCGAGACCGGCAGCTGCCAGTCTCGCCCCCTTAATGAACCTATCGAAAACTCCGGGATACGCCGTGGCCCGCTGAATCTACGCTGCGAAGACTGTCCAAGATTCCCCTGGCACCGGCACCCCAGCACTGCCACAAAATCGATTCGGTACCTTGACAATCAGTTAGGTACCTCTAGAATCACTTAGGTACAAAACAATTTCTCTACCTAACTAAAGAAAGGAGCAACACCATGTGCGACGAATGCATCGACCTCTGCCCCCATACGCCGGGCGGCGACCCCATCGAGCCTGCAGATTCGCCCGAGGCGCAATCGCAATCGGATGCACTTGCCAAGCGCATCCTTAACGGGCTTGGCTTCTGCGGCCATTACATGCACTTTCATGGCGGAGGCGTATCCGGCAAGGCGCCCATCATCTGCCTGCTGGCCAAGCAACCCGGCGGCGAGATGTCGCAGCAGGAGCTCGGCATGCACTTTGACCTCAAGCCGGGATCGCTTTCCGAGATCCTGTCCAAGCTCGAGCTCAACGGCCTCATCGAGCGCAGCCGTAACCCCAAGGATCGACGGCAACTCACCATTCGCCTGACCGAAACCGGCCGGGAAAACGCCCGCATCGACCAGGCGGCCCGCATCCGCTTTAGAGAACGGGCCTTTAGCGCGCTCACCCACGACGAGCGCGAGGACCTCGCCGAAATGCTCGATAAAATCCGCGTAACCTGGGAGGAACTGGATGATTAAAACCCTCATGGGCAGCATCCGCGACTATATGAAAGTCACCGTTGCCACGCCGTTGCTCGTGCTTGGCGAGGTGCTCTGCGAGATGCTGATTCCATTTATCACCGCCAACCTGATCGACGCCATCAAAGACGGCGCCACCGTAGCCGAGATGCTTCCCACCGCAGGCTTTTTGGTGCTCATCGCGCTGACGTCGCTTGCTTTTGGCGCCGCGGCCGGCGTCACCTGCAGCCATGCAAGCTGCGGCTTCGCCAAGAACCTGCGTCACGACCTGTTCTACAAGATCCAGACGTTCAGCTTTGCCAACATCGATGAGTTCTCGAGTTCATCGCTCGTCACGCGCCTGACCACCGACATCAACAACGTTCAGCAGGCCTTTATGATGATCATCCGTATCGCCGTGCGCGCGCCGCTGGTATTGGTCTTCGCCTTTACCATGGCGTTTATCATGGGCGGCAGCGTCGCCATGGTCTACCTGGTCATCATTCCGCTGCTGGGCTTTGGACTGTTCTTTATCATCTTTAAGGTGCGCCCCATCTTCTCGCGCGTGTTCCACAAGTACGATGCCCTTAACGAGTCCGTCGAGGAAAACGTCACCGGCATGCGCGTGGTTAAGAGCTACGTGCGCGAAGACTTTGAGAAGGAGAAGTTCGCGACCGCCGCACGCGACGTCCAGATGGACTTCACCCGCGCCGAGAAGCTGCTCGCCTTTAACAACCCCATGATGAACATCTGCGTCAACGGCGCGTTTGTCGTCATCATCTACCTGGGCTCCAAGCTCATCATCACAAGCCAGGGCACGCTGTTCGACGTGGGCCAGCTCTCCTCGACCTTTACCTATGGTTTCCAGATTCTCATGAGCCTGATGCAGCTGTCGATGATCTTTGTCATGGTGACCATGGCCGACGAATCGGCACACCGCATTGCCGAGGTGCTGGCCGCCGAGCCCACGATCGCCAATCCCGCCGAACCCGTGCTCGAGGTTGCCGACGGTTCCATCGACTTTGACCACGTGAGCTTTAAGTATTCCGCGCATGCGAAACGCCAGGCGCTCGACGATATCGACCTGCACATTACGAGCGGCGAGACCATCGGCATCATCGGCGGCACCGGCTCGGCCAAGTCCACGCTCGTCAACCTCATCGCCCGCCTGTACGACGCCACCGAAGGCACCGTGCGCGTGGGCGGCATGGACGTGCGCGACTACGACCTGGACGCACTGCGCCACCAGGTCGCCATGGTGCTGCAGAAAAACGTGCTGTTTAGCGGCACCATCGCCGAGAATCTGCGTTGGGGCGACCCGAACGCCACCGACGAGGAAGTCCGCGAGGCGGCACATCTGGCCTGCGCCGATGAGTTTGTCGACAGCTTCCCCAAGGGCTACGACACCTGGATCGAACAGGGCGGCTCTAATGTTTCGGGCGGTCAGAAGCAGCGCCTGTGCATTGCACGCGCCCTGTTGCGTCGCCCCAAGATCTTGATCCTGGACGACTCCACCAGCGCCGTCGACACCAAGACTGACGCCAAGATTCGCGCAGGCCTGGCAAGCTATCTGCCCAACACGACCAAGCTCATCATCGCCCAGCGCATCAGCTCCGTGCAGGACGCAGACCGCATCATTGTCATGGAGGGCGGCCGCATCGCACAGATCGGCAACCACGAAGAGCTGCTCAAGACGAGCGAGATCTACCGCGAGACCTTTACCTCGCAAAACAAGATGTCTGCCGAAGGTACGCAAGACGCCGACGACGTCTCTGGCGACGCGAACACGGCGGCAGACAACACCGACATGACCGCAACGCAAGCTCAGACCCAGGAAGGAGGCGAGGCCCATGAGTAAGGCAACGACCGCCGAGCGCGCGCTCAACCGCAAGGGCGGCACCATGTCGCGCCTCATCAAGACGCTCTTTGGCTTCTATCCCGTGCTTTTGCCCCTTGTCGTCGCCGGCGTGGTGCTCTGCGCCATCATCAACTCCATCGGCGCGACCTTCCTGCAGAGCGCCCTGCAGATTATTAGCGAATCGTGGCAGTCGGGCGATTGGGAAGCCGCACAGCCCAAGATTCTGCAGCTCGTGACCACCCTCGCCTGCATCTACGGCGTCGGTGTCCTGTCCTCGCTCTTCTGGAACCGCGCCATGGCTATCGTCACGCAGGGCTCGCTCGAGAAGCTGCGCGAGATGATGTTCAACCGCATGCAGGACCTACCGATCCGCTACTTCGACACGCACCAGCGCGGCGATATCATGAGCCACTACACCAACGACATCGATACGCTGCGCCAGATGATCAGTCAGTCGCTGCCCAACCTGCTCATGACGATCATCATCATTGTCACGGTGTTCTTTATCATGCTGTACTACAGCGTGTGGATGTGCCTGGTCATCATCGCCGGCGTCGCCTTTATGACCTTTATGACCAAGCTGCTCGGCTCCAATTCCGCGCGTTTCTTCATTGCGCAGCAGACCGAGCTCGGCGTGGTCGAGGGCCATATCGAGGAGGTCATGAACGGCCAGAAGGTCGTCAAGGCGTTCTGCCACGAGTCTGCCGCCGAGGCCGATTTTGACGAGCGCAACGAGAAGCTCTTCGAGGTCTCGCAAAAGGCCAACATGTACGCCAACATCCTCATGCCCATCCTTATGAACCTGGGCAACCTGCTCTACGTGCTGGTGGCCCTTGCCGGCGGCATTTTCCTGGCACTGGGCGTGCCCAACCTGAGCATCTCGGGCATGGCGCTGTCCATCGCCGTCGTGGTGCCGTTCCTCAACATGACCAAGCAGTTCTGCGGACAGATCGGCCAGATCTCGCAGCAGATCAACGCCGTGGTCATGGGCCTCGCCGGCGCCGACCGCATCTTTGAGCTCATCGACGAGAAGCCCGAGGCCGACGAAGGCTACGTGACGCTCGTCAACGCACAGGTGAACCCCGAGACTTGGGAGTTCGAGGAGGCTGACCACCACACCGGCATGTGGGCATGGAAACATCCGCACCGCGCAACCGGCGAGATCGAGTACGTACCGCTGCGCGGCGACCTGGTCATGGACAACGTCGACTTTGGCTACACGCCCGACCACGAGGTGCTGCACGGCGTGTCCGTGTTTGCCAAGCCGGGCCAGAAGGTCGCGTTTGTCGGCGCCACCGGTGCCGGCAAGACGACCATCACCAACCTCATCAACCGCTTCTACGACATCGCCGACGGCAAGATCCGCTACGACGGCATCAACGTCAACAAGATCCGCAAGGCCGACCTGCGCCGAAGCCTGGGCGTCGTGCTGCAGGACGTGAACCTGTTCACCGGCACCGTGATGGATAACATCCGCTACGGCAACCTGGATGCGACCGACGAGGAGTGCATCGCGGCGGCCAAGCTCGCGGGCGCGGACGACTTTATCACCCGCCTGCCCGACGGCTATGACACCATGCTCACCGGCAACGGCGCCCAGCTGTCGCAGGGCCAGCGCCAGCTGATCTCGATCGCCCGCGCTGCCGTCGCCGATCCGCCGGCAATGATTCTGGACGAGGCAACGAGCTCCATCGACACCCGCACCGAGGCTATCGTGCAGGCGGGCATGGATAAACTCATGGAGGGCCGCACGACGTTTGTCATCGCGCACCGCCTGTCCACCGTGCGCAACTCCGACGCGATCATCTGCCTGGACCACGGCCGCATCATCGAGCGCGGCAACCACGACGAGCTGATCGCCAAGCGCGGGTATTACTACCAGCTGTACACGGGTGCGTTTGAGCTGGAGTAGGAACGGTTACTGACGGAGGGTTCCCCGGGGACGGGCGGGGTATTTCCTCCGCGCTCAAACATTCTCGCTGCGCTGCGAAACTGCGCGCGGAGGAAATACCCCGCCCGTCCCCGGGGCGCCCTCCTGCGCGCAGTCAGCCCGTCGTTTAGAACGGAATAAAAGTTAGTGAGGCCCTGGCCGTTTGGCCAGGGCCTCGTTTTGTTAGTCTTTTTGGGACGGGGCTTTTTGACTACTTTGAGGGTGCGCAGGCAGGGCGGCGAAAGTAGCTAAAAAAGCCCCGTCCCAAAAAGACTACCCGCGCCAAATGAGCTAGTTGAGGAGTTGGGCCATGGCGTTGACGAATTTTTGTACTTGGAGGGTGGGCTCGAGCGGGTAGTGCAAGAAGACCGGCACCTCGCGGCCGCATAGGAACGGCACGCCCACAAAGGCCGGGTGCACACCCGACCATGCGCCGCAGGTGAGCACCGCGTCGCCCTTTTCCTCGGCTTCGTTAAAGAGCGCAAAGTCGAAGCTATCCACGTCGATCACGTCCACGCCGCCGTCGGCCAAAAGGTCAATGCGCAGGCTGTCCATGGCGTCGTTGCCGTGGCGCAGTACGCGCAGACGCATACCCTCCAAGTCGGCGATCGAAATACGGTTCTTGCGTGCCAGCGGGCTCGTGCGCGGCAGGTCGATATAAAACGGCACGTTGACAATGCGGAGCTTTTGGCAGGCATCACCCCAGCGCGGGGTCGAAAAACTCGACTGCACCACATCCACCTCGCGCCCCAGACCTCGCATGACGGTCTCGCGCTCATCGTAAAGGTCCCCCACCGGCACAATCTCAAAACGCAAGCGCGGCTCCATGTCGTGCACCTGCGGCCACAGCGCGAGCGTGTGGCGCCCCGGGCACATCATCGATACGCCCAGGCGCACCGCACCGCCATCGCCCGCCGCTCGCCGGGCGCGGCGCAACGCATCCTCGGATTGGCGCATAATCGAGCGCGCGTCGTCCACCAACAGCGCGCCCGCCGGCGTCACCTTGACGCCCGAGTGCGAGCGCTCGAACAACGTGATGCCAAACTCGGCCTCGAACCCCGACACCTGTTTGACGAGCGCCGGGGTCGACACGCGCAGCTTTGCCGCGGCACGCGAGAAACTTCCCAGCTCCGCGGCGGCCGAAATAGCGTCAAGTCGTCGATCGTACACGTCAATCTCCCGTTTTCGCACGCGCGGGCCCACAGCGCCGCAGGGGGTCGTTTTCGCAGGTCACACGCTCAATTGCGAACAAACCTCAATGCACAGTGTAAACCTACGGTTAACGCCATTCTAACAAATATGCAATTCACCTGCGCGAACGCTAAGCATACGATAACCAGCGAAAACCACGTGGGTCGGTTAATGGGAGCGACCCACAGGGAGGCACAAGAAGGGAAGTTCCTATGAGCAATTGGCTTAAGCTCGAGGGCGATGTCTGCGCCGTGACTGGCGCGCTCGGCGGTATGGGCGCCGAGATTTGCCGCGAGTTCGCCCGCAACGGCGCCAACGTCGTCTTGCTCGACCTAGACGAGGAGAAGGTCAAGGCAGCAGCCGCCGACCTCGCCGCCGAGTTTGGTATCCACGCCGAGGGCTACAAGATGAACGCCACCGACGAGGCCGAGGTTCAGGCTGCCGTCGACGCCACCATCGCCAACTTCGGCCGCGTCGACGTTCTCGTCAACACCGCCGGCATCCTGCGCTTCGCCGCCATGGAGGACCTGCCGCTAAGCGACTGGGAGCAGGTGCTCAACGTCAACCTCACCGGCTACTTCATCACCTCGCAGCGCTTTGGTCGCGAGATGATCAAGGCCGGCCAGGGCCGCCTAGTGCACATCTCGACCGTTGCCAGCCACTCCCCCGAGACGTTCTCGGGCGTGTACAGCTCCACCAAGGCGGGCGTCAACATGATGTCCAAGATGCTCGCCGCCGAGTGGGGCCCCTACGGCGTCCGCTCCAACTGCGTCGAGCCCTGCTTTGTCAAGACACCCATGTCGGCAAGCTTTTACGCCGATCCCGAGGTCGAGAAGAGCCGCAGCCGCCTCATCGCCACGCGCCGCATCGGCGAGGTCAGCGATATCGCCAACGCCGTCATGTTCCTGGCGTCCAAGCGCTCGGACTTTACCACCGGCGACGCCATCAAGGTCGACGGCGGCTTCTCCAACATGATGGGCGACCTCACCGCCAAGCCCGGCGGCCGCCGCGCCTTTGCCGACAACTACCTCAAGAACAAGGGCGTCGAGCTCTGGTCCGATGAGTCCGGCGTCGCAAAGCCGACTGACCAGTAAACCAGCCCGGTAGAAAGGGGCGCGGGGCAAGCACCTCAGCGGCGTTTGCCCCTCCCCTCCCCCGTATCGATTAGAAAGAGTCCAATGGCTTCCAACAACTCCAACAAGGGTCGCGCCGTCGTGCTTTCCGCCGCGTGCGTCACCATGTTCTTCATCAGCTCCATCGCGCTGTACTCCGTCGTGTCCAAGAATCTGCTCGCCGTCTACCCCGAGTGGTCCAGCGCACTTACCTGGGCTTTCCCGGTCTTCCAGACCATCATGGCCGTGACGGGCATCTTCGCCGGCCGCATCTCCGATAAGATCGGCCCCCGCAACGTCGTAATCGCCGCCGCCGTGTGCTACGGCGTGGGCTGGTTCATGTCCGGCACCGTCACCGAGCCGTGGCAGTTCTACCTGTGGTTCTCGCTCGTCGCCGCCATCGGCAACGGCCTGGGCTACAACCCCGCGCTCACCACCGGCCAAAAGTGGTTCATCGACAAGAAGGGCCTGGCCTCCGGCATCACCCTGGCCGCTTCGACCGCCGGCCCCGCCGTGCTGTCCCCGGTGCTCGCCTCGCTGCTCATCCCGAGCCTCGGCATCTTTGGCGCCCTTAAGGCACTCGGCGTTATCTTCTTTGTGACGATCGCCGCCTCCGCCCTGTTCCTGAAGGCCCCCGAGGCCGGCTGGCTGCCCGAGGGCTTCGAGGCCCCCAAGGGTGGCGCACATGCCGGCACCTTCGGCGACCTCACCCCGGGCGAGATGGTCAAGACCCCGCGCTTCTGGGTCCTCATCGTCACCTTCGCTTTTGCCGCCACCGCGGGCACCCTGCTCGTGGGCAAGGTTGCCTCCATCGCCGCCGTCCAGCTCTTCGCCGACCCCACGAGTGCCGCGGCCGTCGCCCTCGGCGGCGTGGTGGTCTCCGTCAACACCTGCGCCAACCTGGTCGGCCGTCTGTCCTTTGGCCAGATCATCGACAAGATCGGTGCCTACAAGTCGCTGCTCATCAGCCTTGTCGTGACCATCGTCGCCCTCGTCATCATGTCGATGAGCTTTACGCAGAGCATGTTCTTTGTGGCGCTCGCCCTGCTCGGCTTTAGCTTTGGCGCCCTGCTCGTCATCTACCCGCCGCTCACCGGTGGCGCCTTTGGCACCAGCAACATCGGCGTCAACTACGGCATCATGTTTTTGGGCTACGCCGCCTCCACCTGGATCAGCCAGCCCATCACTGCCGTGCTGTATCACGCCGAGGCCGGCAGCGCCGCCTACCAGCAGTCTTTCTACGGCGCCACTGTGATCGCCGCCATCGCCGTCGTGCTCACCGTCTACATGATGGTCTCCGACAGCAAGAAGAAGTCCGCCTAGTTTTGCTTGACGCGGCAAGGGCCGTCCTCTTGCCGCATTCCACCGGTCACCAGTATTAAGGAGTCGAAATGTCTGAGCTCAACCCCGTCCGCATTGCCGTTATCGGCGCCGGCGCCATGGGCCGCAACCACATCCGCTTTGTCACCGAGGAGCCCGAGGCCGAGCTCGTCGCCATCGCCGACGCCTTTGAGGGCGCCCGCGCCACGGCCGAGGCCGCCGGCGTGCCGTTTTACACCGATCCCGCCCAGATGATGGACGAGGTCAAGCCCGAAGCCGTCATCATCGCCACGCCCAACGACCTGCATCTGGGCGTTGCCCGCGAGGCCGTGAAGCGCAACATCGTGCCGCTGGTCGAAAAGCCGATCTCCAACGACCTCGAGGATGCCCAGGCCTTCGCCGCCGAGGCCGAGACCGCCGGCGTGCCCGTGCTCGTGGGTCAGCACCGTCGTCACAACCCCTTCGTCAACAAGGCCAAGGAAATCATCGAGTCCGGCGAGCTGGGCAAGCTCACCGTGTCGAGCTTCCACTACATGATCTACAAGAACGACGAGTACTTCGATGTCGAGTGGCGCCGCAAAAAGGGTGCCGGCCCGATCCTGGTTAACCTGGTTCACGACGTCGACCTGCTCCGCTATCTGCTGGGCGAGCCCGTTGCCGTCCAGGGTATGCAGTCCAGCGCCGCCCGCGGTTTTGAGACCGAGGACTCCGCCGTGGTCAACGTCCGTTTTGCCGATGGCGCGCTCGCAAGCATGACCATCTCCGATGCCACCGCCAGCCCCTGGAACTGGGAGGCGACTGCTCGCGAGGACCCGCAGTACCGCCCCTTCGACGCCGACGCCTACTTCATTGGCGGCACCAAGGGCGCCCTTTCGCTGCCCCGCCTGCACCAGTTCTCCTACGACGGTGCCTCCAACTGGCACAAGCCGCTGCAGATGGAGATTCCGGCTGTCGACCCGGCACTGCCGCACAAGATGCAGCTCAAGCACTTTGTGAAGGTTGTCCGCCGCGAGGTCGAGCCCGTCGTGACCCCCGCCGACAACGTCAAGACGCTCACGCTGCTTAACGCCATCAAGGAGGCCGCCGAGACCGGTCAGCTCGTCGAGCTGTAATGCCTTAAGAGCGGCCGCGGCAGAAACCCCATGCCGAGTCCCTCGGTCCGCCACAAATAAGCCCCTCTTCTTTGCCCCGCGAGCAGCCTCCTGCCCGCGGAGCATTTTGCTACTTCGCTGACGATTTTTCTGAGGCGGGGGGCCTTTTTGCGCCTCAGCTTGGTTCGTTCGCCACGAAATGTGCCTATCTACTACGTTTAACCGATCGCCCTCAACCATGCCAAATTTCGCGGAATAAAAACCGCAGGTAGACGAGTTGCGCATTTTCGGAAAACCGGGGGATGGTCGACCCACACGGTTCAAACGTAGTAGATAGGCCGCTTTCGTGGTTCCGCGCCAAAACAGTCTTTTTTGGGCGAAGTGGCAGGTGGTATCCTTGGTAGCCCTGTGCTGCAAACGCACCTTAAACGCAAGGAGTCCCATGGATCTTATCGCCCAGCTCGCGCGCGAGCTCAACCTTAAGGCCGCCAACATTGAGGCGGCCGTCAAGCTCATCGACGAGGGCAACACCATCCCCTTTATCTCGCGCTACCGCAAGGAAGCAACGGGCGGCATGGACGACGTCGCCCTGCGCGCACTCGACGAGCGCCTGTCTTACCTGCGCAATCTTGAACAGCGCAAAGAGGACGTCATCCTGCTCATCGACGCCCAGGGCAAGCTCACGCCCGAGCTCGAGGCGCAGATTCGCGAGGCCACGCAGCTCCAGCGTGTCGAGGACCTCTATAAGCCCTACCGTAAAAAGCGCATGACCCGCGCGCAGAAGGCCCGCGAGGCAGGTCTGGAGCCGCTTGCCAACATGGTCATCATGCAGGCCTCGGCCAAGGGCAGCGCGCTCGACGCCGCCGCGGCATACGTCAACGAGGAGGCCGGCTTCGACACGCCCGAGAAGGCGCTCGCTGGCGCCGCTGACATCGTGGCCGAGACGGTAGCCGAGGACCCCGAGAACGTCGCCGACGTGCGCGCCTTTACGCAAAACACCGCCGACATCGTCGTCGAGGCAACCGACCCCGCCGAGAAGACCCCCTACGAGCCCTACTACAGCTATGACGAGCCGTTGCGCCGTATACCCAACCACCGCGTGCTGGCTATCGACCGCGGTGAGCGCGAGGGCAAGCTCCGCGTGCGCGTGAATGTCGACGGCGTTGCCGCCACGGCGCGCCTCAGCAGCCGTTGGCCCCGACGCCAGGGCGTGTTTGCTCCCATCTTCGATGCCGCCATCGCCGACGGCTACAAACGCCTCATGGCTCCCTCGCTGGAGCGCGAGGCCCGCGCCAAACTCACCGTTCGCGCCCAGACCGAGGCCATCAACGTCTTTGCCAAGAATCTCGAGGGCCTGCTCTCGGCGCGCCCCGTGCGCGGCGCCCGCGTACTCGCGCTCGACCCGGGCTACCGCACCGGCTGCAAGGTCGCCGTCATGGACGAGACCGGCAAGCTGCTCGACCACGGCGTGGTCTACCCCACCAAGCCGCGCCACGACGTCGCCGGCACCAAGCGCGAGCTCGCCCGCCTCGTCAAAAAGGACGGCGTCAACACCATCGTCATCGGCAACGGCACCGCCAGCCGCGAGACCGAGGAAGTCGTCTCGGAGTTCATTGCCGAGCAGGCGTCCAGCCTTCGCTACACCATCGTTAACGAGGCCGGCGCGTCGGTGTACTCCGCCTCCGAGCTCGCCAGCCAGGAATATCCTGACCTGGACGTCACCGTACGTGGCGCCATGAGCTTGGGCCGTCGCCTGCAGGACCCGCTGGCAGAGCTCGTCAAGATTCCGCCCCAGTCCATCGGCGTGGGCCAGTACCAACACGACCTTGACCAGGCCGAGCTCTCGCGCACCCTGGGCCACGTGGTGGAGGACGTCGTCAACCGCGTGGGCGTCGACGTCAACACCGCGAGCGCAAGCCTGCTGGGATACGTATCGGGCATCACGCCGAGCGTGGCAAAGAACATCGTGGCGTACCGCGAGGAAAACGGCGCCTTTACCGATCGCCGCCAGCTTAAGAAGGTCCCCAAACTTGGACCCAAGGCATATCTCAACGCCGCGGGCTTTTTGCGCATCAGCGGCGGTAAGAACCCGCTCGACGCGACAAGCGTCCACCCCGAGAGCTACGAGGTGGCCACGGCCGTCCTGGAGCGGGCCGGCGTTGCGGCAAGCGAGCTCAGCCGCGGCGGCGTGCCCGACATCGAGCGCCGTCTGGGCAGCATTTCGGCACTGGCAAGCGACCTGGACTGTGGCACCCTGACGCTCATCGACATTGTCAACGAGCTCAAGAAGCCCGGTCGCGACCCGCGCGACGACGCGCCCGAGGTGGTCTTTAGCCGCTCGGCACTTTCTATTGACGACCTGGAGCCCGGCATGGAGCTCAAGGGCACGGTGCGCAACGTCGTCGACTTTGGCGCCTTCGTCGACGTGGGCGTGCACCAGGACGGCCTCGTGCACATCTCCAAGCTGGCCAGCCGCTTCGTCAAGCACCCCAGCGACGTGGTGCGCGTCGGCGACACGGTGAAGGTATGGGTAGAAAAGGTCGATCGCGACCGCAAAAAGATCTCCCTCACCATGGTGCGGGGCAAATAAGCCGCTGCAGGCGCTCGGCGGGCCCCATTCCGCCGAGCGCCTCTCCTTCTAAAACGATTTGGCGATATCCCGAAGTGCGAGACGCCGTTTCCGCTAATCATCACCTGCAATTTTTGAGATATTCGGCCTCGCTGGGCCGCGATAACACTTCTTCAAAGTGCAAGCTCAACAAATAGGCATCAGATATTCCACAAACGTCCCATATCTGCACCCGCAGAGGTGCGGTACGGGACGTTTTTCAGCCATATTGGCAATCTTGACGGCACTCTGAGGCCGAATATCTCGATTTCTGTTGGTGGGACACTTATGGGCACGAGCCGCAAAGACCTCGTTTGCCCGGTAGAGCTGTTCAACCACGTCAAGCATGAGATCTTGCATGCGCGGAACAAAGGGATAATCGAAGGGTCTTGGGCGACTTGCGCGTCGCCCCGAACACATAGCCGGCAGGGTCCTTTGCCTTGGCGATGACTGCCAACTCGGGGCCGGATCGTTTTCGATACTTGATAGATATGGATTAGAAGATCATTAGATTACAGGTTGATCCATAATGCGGTACCGCGTTGTCCACGCGATGCCGTCGGAGCCCACGCCGCCGTCCGAGGTGACGCCGGCCGCGTAACACGAATCGTCATCCGGCGAACGAAGCCGCCAGTGGCACGCGGCGTTGCCATCCGAGCCCAGCCCCATTACTGCCCGAGACAGTTGGCGGGGTAGCACTGTCGACCCCCATCGGAATAAAGGTAGCGATTCAGCTCAGGACCTACCGACGGGTTCGTGTCGGCAGCCCCGGCCTTTCCTTTGCCTAGCGCGACCCTCGCGAAGCGCGTGAGCGATAGGGAAAGGAAAGGCCGGGGCGAACAACCCGCGGCGCAGCCAGTGTTCGCGTTACGGCAAGATATGGAAGCCCAAAGCGGCGATATCCTTGGCAAAGCCGCGCACGGTGTCGAGCGAGACCTCGTACGGATCACGGCCGATGTTCTTGCGCTTGGCCAGGATGCTGTTGGGCACCGTGATGATCTGGCAACCGCAGGCCTCGGCCTGGTAAATGTTGATGAGCTCGCGTGTGGATGCCCACAGGACCTCGCAGCTGGGCTTGGCGGCGGCCTTCTTGACCGACTCCGTCATAAACGGAATGGGGTCGACGCCGGTGTCGGCGATGCGGCCGGCAAAGAGCGAGATGATGGACGGCGTCTCGGCGTCAACGGCCTCGACCATCTCATCGACCTGCTCGGGCGTAAAAATGGTGGTGACGTTGACCTTGATGCCATCGGCCGAAAGCTTGCGCACCAGCTCGGCGGTGGACTCGCCCTTGGTAGTCACGCACGGAATCTTGACGTAGACGTTCTCGGCCCAGGTAGCGATCTCGCGGGCCTCGACCTCCATGGTCTCGACGTCGTCGGCAAAGACCTCAAACGAGACGGACACATCGGTGATGTGGGCCAGGACCTCCTTGGCAAACGCGCGGTAATCCGTCACGCCGCCCTTCTTCATAAGGGACGGGTTGGTCGTGAAACCCTGAACGTTGCCGTTCTCGTACATGTCGAGCATGCCCTCGAGGTTTGCACCGTCAGCGAACACCTTGATTGCCATCTGCCTGATTCCTTTCGTTAGCATACGGCCGATAAACTGCTAAACACTTTACCTACGTTTATCAAGGCGTGAGCTGCGGGTTTTCATCTTCTCGGCGAACGGTTTTGCAGTTTTACCATTTTTATATCGACACCCCAGCGGCAAAACGTTTGGCTCTGTTAGACCAGGATTGACATTCCGCCCCATCAT
>NZ_QRJO01000012.1:54834-56104 GCF_003471585.1 Collinsella sp. AM18-10 | reverse complement strand
CGGATGAATGTGGGAACCCGATACCCTGAGGGCCGGATCGGCCGGCCCCGGGAGATCGGAGGACGGCATGTCCGGAAAGAAGAAAAGGGGCTCCGCAAGGGCGGTCCCGAGGGCCTACGGAAGGCTCACGAGGCACGAGCGGGACACGGTCCAGAGGATGCTGGAGCGCGGGGCGTCGTGCAGGGAGATCGCGAGGGAGCTGGGCAGGTCGCCCTCGACGGTGAGCGCCGAGGTGGCGTCGCACAGGTTCGTGACGGCGCCGAAGGCCAGGCGCGGCGAGCGCGTGGACGCCTCCGCCGACCTGTCGGCGGCCTGCCCGCGCCTGGCGGCGTGGCCGCGCTGCTGCAACGGGTGCGGCCGGTACCGCGCGATCGGCTGCAAGCGCCGCCCCCACGTCTTCTACGAGGCCCGGGCCGCGCAGCTGTGCGCCGACTCGGTCCTCGTCTCGTCCAGGCGCGGGATAGACGCCGACGAGCCCGCCGCGGCGGCCAGGCTGGAGGCGATAAGGGGCTGCCTGCGCCGGGGGCTGTCGCCCGAGCAGATGGCGGCGCGCAACGGCGGCCCGGTGGACCTGTCGCCGTCGACCATCTACCGCTGGGTCTCGGCGGGCTACGACGGCATGACCAACATGGAGCTCAGGCGCAAGGTCGGCTACAGGCCGAGGAAGCGCGCCGCGTGCCGGGCGGCGACCCGCCACTCCGCCCGCAGGTCGTACGCCGCGTTCCTCGCCCTCGGGGAGGACGCGTGCGCCGCGGCCTGGGAGATGGACACCGTCGAGGGGGCCCGGGAGGACTCCGCCTGCCTGCTCACGCTGCTTCACCGCCCCAGCAGGCTCCAGCTCGCGCTGCCGCTGGAGGAGAAGACCGCCGGGTGCGTCGCGGGCGCCCTGGAGGGCGTCCGGGCCATCCTCGGCGCCGACGGGACGCGCCGCGTGTTCCGCGCCGTCCTCACCGACAACGGCGCCGAGTTCTCCGACGAGACGGCGGTCGCGGCGCTGCTCGGCGAGGGGCCGGGCGAGACGAGGCTGTTCTACTGCGACCCCGGGCGCAGCGACCAGAAGGGCGCCTGCGAGCGCAACCACGTCGAGATCAGGAAGCTGCTGCCCAAGGGCGCCGGAATCAGGTTCGACCGGCTCGCCCCGGCCGACCTGGCGCTGGCCATGTCGCACGTGAACTCCGAGCCCCGCGGCGCGCTCGGCTTCGCGACGCCCGCCCGCGCCTTCCGGGCGATGCTCGGCGACGACGCGGCGGCGCTGCTGGAGGCGTACGGC
>NZ_QRJO01000012.1:0-54824 GCF_003471585.1 Collinsella sp. AM18-10 | reverse complement strand
CGCGGCGGCGCTGCTGGAGGCGTACGGCGTGGAGGACGTGCCCATGGACGAGCTCGACCTGACGCCGGGGCTCATCGAGCGGGCGCGCGCGGAAAGGGGCGATGCCCCGCTGTCCTAGCCTAAGGGAAAACGGGATAGACTGACCGACCGTCCGGCTGAGTCTGGGAAGAGGCGCCGGGCGGCGGGCGGAGCATGGCCACCGGACCCATCGAAATTGCTCGGCGACGACGCGGCGGCGCTGCTGGAGGCGTACGGCGTGGAGGACGTGCCCATGGACGAGCTCGACCTGACGCCGGGGCTCATCGAGCGGGCGCGCGCGGAAAGGGGCGATGCCCCGCTGTCCTAGCCTAAGGGAAAACGGGATAGACTGACCGACCGTCCGGCTGAGTCTGGGAAGAGGCGCCGGGCGGTGGGCGGAGCATGGCCACCGGACCCATCGAAACACATCTCCACCGTTCCTTCAACTGGGAAAACGGCGCCCCCGGGCCCCGGGAGGGGCAGCGGTGGCGTTCGGCTAGGTGCGGGAACGGCCTATTTGCTCAATGTGTTCGGCTGAGATCGGAAATCAACCCGCGTGTCACAGCGGAGCTGATTCAGTTGAGATTGCCTGAACATTCCGCCCCTCTTTACGCCCTCGGGTATACTCAAAAGCTACTGATTCGATTTGATACCCAGCAACAGCAGAGGGGATAGTATATGTGCGGTTTTGTCGGTTTTGTCGGTGGGACGGATAACCAATCCGAGGTGCTCACCAAGATGATGGACCGCATCGTCCATCGTGGTCCCGACATGGGCGGCCAGTTTATCGACGGCCGCGTTGCCCTCGGCTTCCGCCGCTTGTCGATCCTCGACCTGACCGAGGCCGGCGCTCAGCCCATGGCCAATGAGGACGGTAGCGTCGTCATTGTCTTCAACGGCGAGATCTACAACTTCCAAGAACTCCGTTCCGAGCTCGAGGCCAAGGGCTATAAGTTCCACTGTGGAGCCGACACCGAGAGCCTCCTGCACGGCTACGAGGAGTGGGGCGAGGCCGTACTCGATCGCCTGCGCGGCATGTACGCCTTCGTCATCTGGGACAAGAAGAAGAACAAGCTTTTTGGCGCCCGCGACATCTTTGGCATCAAGCCGCTCTACTACTATCCCATGGCCGATGCGGGCGACGGCGCGCCGGGCGTGCTCTTTGGCTCCGAAATCAAGAGCTTCCTGGACTACCCGCACTTCCACAAGGCGGTCAACAAAAAGGCCCTGCGTCCGTACATGACGCTGCAGTATTCGGCAACCGAGGAGACCTTCTTCGAGGGTGTCTACAAGCTGCCGCCGGCGCACTACTTTACCGTCGATATCCCGACCGGCAAGATGAACATCGAGCGCTACTGGGATTGCGATTACTCTGCCGTCGAGAAGCCGTTCGAGGAGTACGTCGACGAGCTGGATGAGGTCGTGCACGAGAGCGTCGAGGCCCATCGCATCGCCGACGTCAAGGTCGCGTCGTTCCTCTCCGGTGGCGTCGACTCCAGCTATATTGCCGCTTGCCTCATGCCCGACAAGACCTTCTCGGTGGGCTTTGACTACAAGAACTTTAACGAGACCAACTATGCCAAGGAGCTTTCCGATAAGCTCGGCGTCGAGAATGTCCGCAAGATGATTACCGCTGACGAGTTCTTCGGTGCGCTCGAGGACATCCAGTATCACATGGACGAGCCGCAGTCCAACCTGTCTTCCGTGCCGCTGTGGTTCTTGGCCGAGATGGCCCGCAAGGACGTCACCGTCGTGCTTTCGGGCGAAGGCGCCGACGAGCTCTTTGGCGGCTACGCCTACTACGAGGACACGGTCCCGGTCCGCAAGTACAAAAAGATGGTGCCGCTGCCCATCCGTCGCGCGCTCGGTAACCTGGCGTTGCATATGCCGTACTTCAAGGGACATAACTTCCTGGTCAAGGGTGCCGAGATCCCCGAGAAGTCGTTCCTGGGACAGGCTCTGGTATGGCCGGAGCGCGAGGTCGACAGCGTGCTCAAGCCCGAGTACAACACCGGCGATGGCGCCTTCGAGCTTGCCGCTCCCATCTATGCGCGCGTGAAGGGTCAGCCCGAGCTGGTCAAGAAGCAGTACCTGGACATGAACATGTGGCTTCCGGGCGACATTCTGCTCAAGGCCGACAAGATGTGCATGGCGCACTCGCTGGAGCTGCGCGTGCCCTTCCTGGACCGCAAAGTCATGGAGTTCGCCGAGCACATTCCCGACCGCTACCGCATCAACGAGAACGGCAACAAACAGGTACTCCGCCACGCTGCCAACAAGTCGCTGCCCGATGAGTGGGCCACCCGTCCCAAGGTGGGCTTCCCGGTGCCGATTGTCTACTGGCTGCGCGAGCAAAAGTGGTACGACTATGTCAAGGAGTACTTCACCGCGCCGTGGGCAAGCGAGTTCTTCGATACCGACGAGCTCATGCACCTGCTCGATCTGCACTTTGCGGGCAAGGGCGATTTCCAGCGCAAGATCTATACGCCGCTCGTGTTCCTGGTGTGGTACAAGCGCTTCTTTATCGACGAGGACCAGCCCGCTGTTCAGGCTGCCTAGCCTCGGCTTACGAACGCCTGCGCGTAACGGCTCCTCCGGGAGCCGTTTTTGCGTGGGTGCGTTTCAGTTACTATAAAAACCGTCCCTGCCAAATGGCTGAGAAAGGTGAAAGATGCACCATTCGGATTCCGCGACCGTGACCACGGTCGATACGCTTGCCAAGCTTCTCGATGTGTGCGGTAAGCTGCGCGCATCAGAGCAGGTTGACGAGCGTGCCGTGACCGGCTGCTCGTTTGATTCGCGCGCGGTCTCGGCAGGTGACGTGTTCTTTTGCAAAGGTGCTGCCTTTAAGCCCGCGTTTTTGAGCATGGCGCTCGATGCGGGCGCCGTCGCATTTGTGTGCGAGGAGTCGCTGGTCGAGTCTCTGGAGCCGCTGGCGCAGGAGAGCGGTGCTGCGATGCTGGTTGTTGATAGCGTTCGCACGGCCATGGCCCTGTTGCCGCCGGAGGTCTACGACCGTCCCGACCACGATGTCAAGATCGTGGGCATCACCGGTACCAAGGGAAAGACCACGGCCGCTTTTATGCTTCAGTCCATCATCAAGGCAGCGGGCGAGTCCTGCGGCATGATCGGCTCGGTGAGTACCGACGATGGCATCGAGTGCTACGAGAGCACCAATACTACGCCCGAGGCCCCCGAGGTCTGGCGCCATATCGCCAACTGCCGCACGTCAGGTCGCCAGTCCATGGTCATGGAGGTCTCGAGCCAGGCGCTCAAGTACCAACGCGTCGAGAATCTGCCGTTTGACGTGGCGTGCTTCCTCAACATCGGCCGTGACCACATCTCGCCGATCGAACACCCCACGTTTGAGGATTATTTTGAGAGCAAACTCAGGATCTTTGACCAGGCGAAGACCGCCGTGGTGAATCTGGGCACCGAAGAGGTTGACCGTGTGTTGGAGGCAGCGTCGACGGCCGAGCGCTTGGTGACCGTTGGCGTCGAGCATCCCGAGGCAAGCCTGTGGGCGAGCGATGTGCGCATGGTCGGCTTTAACATCGAGTTTAACCTGCATGGCCTGTGTGCCGACGAGTCCGAGGCGGGGGAGAAGGTCCTGCTGTGCATCGCGGGCGACTTTAACGTGGAAAACGCGCTGGTCGCTATCGCCGCTGCGCGCGAGATCGGCATCGGTATCGAGGCTATCAAGAAGGGCCTCTCCAAACTGCGTGTACCGGGCCGTATGGAGGTCGTGGAGTCGAAGGACGGCCGCGTGATCTGCGTCGTTGACTATGCGCACAACCAGCTTTCGTTCCGTTCGCTTTTCTCGTCGGTCAAGCGCGCGTTTCCCGCTAGCCCAGTCATTGCAGTGTTTGGCGCTGCCGGCGGCAAGGCGCAGGAGCGCCGCGAGCAGCTTCCGCGCGAGGCCGCACCATATTCCGACCTGATGATCTTTGCCAACGAGGACCCGGCTCACGAGGACCCGATGAAGGTCTGTCGCGAGCTTGCCGAGCATGTTCCCGACGATACGCCGAACAAGATCATCCTCGACCGCGAAGCCGCTGTGCATGCGGCGTTCAAGGCGGCGCGCGAGGAGTACGTCAACCCCGATGCTCCCACCATTGTCTTGCTGCTGGCAAAGGGTGACGAGGAGCTCATGCACGTGGGCGACGAGTTCGTGCCCATCGAGAGCGACCTTTCGCTGGCCAATCGCCTGATCGATGTTACCCAGTTTGACTAATGAACCATGATGGCGGCGGCGCCCTGAGTGCGCTGTCGCCATAAGCGTGTTCCCTCAATCAAAACATGCCGTCCAAGTCCAAACCCTTCTACGTAAACGGAGTAACCATGTCCCACAACACCCTGCCGACCGTTGCCGAGCTTTCGGGCGAGATGCGCGAGCGCTTGGCCAAGGTCAAGTACGTCTTTACCGACCTGGATGCCACGATGCTCGCGCCCGGCTCGTGCGTGCTGCGCGACAACGACGGTAACCCCTCGACCAAACTCGTCGAGGCCGTCGTGGCACTTGCCCGCGCTGGCATTCAGGTGGTTCCCACCTCGGGCCGCAACCGTACCATGATCCACGAGGACGCGCGCGTGCTCGGCCTCAACTCCTACATTGGTGAGATGGGCGGCCTGGTCATGTACGACCTCAAAGCCAACGATTGGGAGTATCTGACCGGCGACATGCCCTACGACCCATCTTGCGGTCTCACGCCGCACCAGGTGATCGAGCAGACTGGCGTGTGCGAGAAGATCCTCGCCCGCTGGCCGCACAAGATCGAGTATCACAACGACATGTCGACCGGCTACAAGTACCGCGAGGTTACCGTCGGCATGCGCGGCGACATCCCCGATGACGAGGCGCAGGCCATTCTCGACGAGGCCGGCTGTGGCCTGGTGTGGGCCTGTAACGGTCACCTGACGCATCTGTCCAAGCCGACGACGCTCGAGCTCGATCGCGTCGAGGACGGTCGCGCATTCAACATCAACCCCGCGGGCCTCAACAAAGGCGTCGCCATTGCGCGCTTCTGCGAGCACCTGGGGATCGAGCGCGAGGAGACGCTCGCGCTCGGCGATTCCGAGTCCGACTTCTACATGGCCGATCACGTGGGCACGTTCTGCCTGGTCGAGAATGGCCTGACGAGCGCCGGCGCGCCCGAGTTCCTGGCTGCTTGCGAGAACGCTTTCGTTACGCGTGGCAAAATTGTCGACGGTTGGGCGGCGACGGCAGAGCTGCTGGTCGCGGCGCGTTCGTAGCGCGCCGCCGCCGCACTTGGACATGTCTTTTCGAGAGAGGCTGGTGAGGTAATGTCCGATATCGAGAATCCGGCAGGCGACACGCGCCCGATTGGCGTGTTCGATTCTGGTTTGGGCGGTCTGACGGTTGCGCGCGCCATCGCGACGGCGCTGCCGCACGAGTCCGTCTACTACTTTGGCGACACCAAGCGCTGCCCCTACGGCACGCGTACCGAGGATGAGGTGCGCTCGTTTGCGTTGCAGGCGGGCCGTTGGCTGTCGAAGCACGACGTCAAGATTATGGTCATCGCCTGCAACACGGCGACAGCTGCGGCCTTGCGTCTGGCCCAGCAGGTGCTCGACGTTCCCGTGATCGGCGTGATCGCGCCGGGTGCCCGTGCGGCAATCAACAGCACCCGTTCGCGTCGCGTGGGCGTGCTCGCCACCAACCTCACCATTCGCTCGGGCGCCTACACGCGCGCCATTCAGGATCTAGATGCCGGCGTCGACGTATACGGCTGCCCCGCCTCGAGCTTTGTCGAGGTTGTCGAACACGAGCTCGCCTCGGGTGCGCATCTGCAAGAGCAGTGGCTTGAGAACGAGGACATCTTCGATACGCCTGCCGTGCGTGCGCTGGTGGGTGCCACGGTTGAGCCACTGCGCGACCACGGTATCGATACCGTGGTGCTCGGCTGTACGCATTTTCCGCTGTTGGTGGGACCTATCCGCCATGCGCTGGGGCCTGGGGTACGCGTCGTAAGTTCCGCCGAGGAGACCACGCGCGAGCTGACCGATATCCTCATGCGCCGCGAGCAGCTGGCGGGCGACGCCGCTGAGCCGCAGCATCGTTTTGCCACGACGGCCGATAACATTGCCGAGTTTGCGGTGGCGGGCAGCTTTATCTTTGGTCAGCCGCTCAAGAGCATTGAACATATCGATATCGACGAACTGAAATAGATATAAGGTCACCGACCAAAGACCCACCTTCACCTTTTGCCGAAAGGATCTTTCTATGGAGTACATGCAGGTCAACCGCGCCAACGGCCGCGCCGCCAACGAGTTGCGTCCCGTTAAGCTCACCCGTGGCGTCATGAAGCACGCCCACGGTTCGTGCCTGGCCGAGTTCGGCGATACGCGCGTGCTGTGCGCTGCCACCATCGAGGAGGGCGTGCCGGGCTGGCGCAAGGGCGCCAAGGCCGGTTGGGTAACGGCGGAGTACGCCATGCTGCCGGCGTCGACCGGCAAGCGCTGCAAGCGCGAGCACGCCAACCGCAAGGGCCGCTCCATGGAGATTGAGCGCCTCATTGGCCGCAGCCTGCGTACCGTCGTCAACATGAAGGCGCTCGGCGAGTACACCGTCACCGTCGACTGCGACGTGATCCAGGCCGATGGCGGTACGCGTACGGCGAGCATTACCGGCGCCTGGGTGGCGCTGCACGACGCCCTCGCCATGTGGGTCGAGGCGGGCAAAATCGAGCGCATCCCGCTTACCGGCCAGGTGGCCGCCATCTCCATGGGCGTTGTCGACGGCAATACGCTGCTTGACCTCGATTATTCCGAGGACAGCCATGCCGAAGTCGACATGAACCTCGTCGCCACCGACACCGGTGAGATGATCGAGCTCCAGGGCACCGGCGAGCAGGCGCCCTTTGACCGTAAGCGCCTCAACGCCCTGCTCGACCTGGGCGACAAAGGCATCGCCGAGCTCATCGAGCTTCAGCGCCAAGCCATCGCCTAACCTGCCAAAAAGGGATGTTAATTTTGGTAGGTTTTATCTGGGAAAACGTCGAAGTATAAGGTTTCTGTCGCCAGGGAGGGGAGAGGGCTCGAGGCCAGTTTCCCTTGGGCGGCATTGCTATAGAGACAAGGAGGCCAGTCATGGCACTAGAGAAGATCGACATCGACACCCTCGACCCGGCGGCGACCATTGTCGTGGCAACGGGCAACGCCCATAAGCTCACCGAGATCGAGGCCATTTTAGGCAAGGTCATGCCCGAGGTTCGCTTTGTGGCGCTCGGCCAGCTGGGCGATTTTGAGGACCCCGAGGAAAACGGCACGACGTTTTTGGAGAACGCCATCATCAAGGCGCAGGCTGCCGTCGAAGAGACGGGGCTCATGGCCATCGCCGACGATTCGGGCCTGGTCGTCGACGCGCTGGACGGTGAGCCCGGTGTGTATAGCGCGCGCTACGCGGGCGTTCACGGCGACGATGCCGCCAACAATGCCAAGCTGCTCGTGAATCTGGAAGGCGTGGCAGACGAGGACCGCACCGCGCGCTTTATGAGCGTCGTTGCGCTCATCGATACGGACGGCCTGGTCACCTATGGCGAGGGCGCCTGTGAGGGCGTTATCGCGCACGAGGGCCGCGGCGATCACGGCTTTGGCTACGACCCGCTGTTCCTGCCGGTCGATACGCCGGGCAAGACTATGGCCGAGCTCACGGCGGACGAGAAGAACGCCATCAGCCATCGATTCCATGCGCTCGAGCACCTATCCGCCAAACTGACGGGCGAAGAGTAGGCCGTGCGTGCGGTGGTTCAGCGCGTGCTCAACGCCGGCGTGACGGTCGACGGCGAGTACGTGGGCAAAATTGGGCGTGGCTATCTGGTGCTGTTGGGCGTGGGCCACGGCGACACGCGCGCCGAGGCTGATAAGCTGTGGGGCAAGCTCCGCGGCTTGCGCATTAACGAGGACGAGAACGGCAAGACCAACCTGGCACTTGCCGATGTCGACGGCGAGGTTCTCGTAGTGTCGCAGTTCACGCTGTTCGCCGATTGCCGTCACGGCCGCCGCCCATCGTTTACCGATGCCGGCGCCCCCGATGTTGCCAACGAGCTCTACGAGTACTTCTTGACGCTCGTTCGCAAAGATGTCGAACACGTGGCGCACGGCATCTTTGGCGCCGATATGAAAGTCGACTTGGTCAACGACGGTCCGTTCACCATCGTCCTCGATACCGACAATCTGTAAGTAGCCAAATTAGCTACTTGCGTATGGCGGCAGCAGGGTGCTATAGTATTAGAGTTTTGTCTATGTTAGGGGTATTATCCCCTTTTTGAATTGCACCTTCTGGAGGCCCTGTTCATGGAAGAGATGGAAGTCAATCACGTCGACGACATCCACGAGAAGCTGACCGATATGGTGGGCGATCGCGTCAAGGTGAAGGCCAACATGGGCCGCACCCGCGTCGTCGAGCGCATGGGCACCATCAAGAGCGTCCACCCCGCCGTCTTTATCGTCGAGGTCGACGAGCGCCGCGGGCGCAAGTCGCGTCAGTCCTACCAGTATATCGATGTCCTCACCGGTCAGGTCGAGCTGTTCGACCCCGAGAGCGGTGAGCACATTTTTACCCCGCTCGGCAATCAGCTCGAGGAGCACTAACGGTGACCGATCGGTCCCTGACTCTTTCCGCGCCGGCAAAGATTAACCTCTACCTGGGGGTTCATACCGAGCGCGATGACCGCGGCTACCACAGGGTCGATTCCCTGATGGCAGCCGTCGGTCTTTCCGATTCCGTGACGGTCGCGCCGGCGCAGGCGCTGACCGTCCAGACGGTTCCGGCATCAGATTTTCCCATGCAAAAGAATACGGCGTATCGGGCTGCGGTTGCTATGGCCGAGCATTATGGTCGCGAGGCAAACATCTGCGTGACGATTGAGAAGCGCATTCCATTGTGCGCCGGCTTGGGCGGCCCCTCGACGGATGCGGCCGCGGTCATTGTCGCCTTGGCGGAGCTCTGGGGAATTGATCGCACCGACCCCGCGCTCGACGACATTGCGCGGGGTATTGGTGCTGACGTCCCGTTCTTTTTGCACGCGAGCCTTGCGTTCTACGTAGGTGGGGGAGACGTGCTGGCAACTGAGTATCCCGCGCTGCCCGCAACGCCCGTCGTGTTGGTCAAGCCGCGCGAGGCAAGCGTTTCGACAATTGAAGCCTATCGACGTTTTGACGAGGCTCCGGTGCCTGCAGACAAGCCCGGCGCGATGGCTTCTGCCTTGCATGCTGGTGATGCCGAGACGGCATATGCGCTCATCCATAACAACCTGGGTGTCATTTCCGCACAGATGGAGCCGCAGATACAAACGGTTCTCGATTGGCTGCGTAAACAGGACGGCACCGTTGCTGTAGATGTGTGCGGATCGGGTGCCTGCTCATTTGCCATTTGCGACACCGCCGCCACGGCCGAAAGGCTTGCCGACGCTGCCCAGCAAAACGGCTGGTGGTCCTGCGCGACGGAGCTCATTCCCAACACGGTTCGCATCGAAGTGCCAAAGAAGTAAAAATTTCTCTAGCACACGACGGAAATCTTTGTTACTATAGTCGAGCTAACGGGTTGTGGCTCAGTTTGGTAGAGCACTGCGTTCGGGACGCAGGGGTCGCTGGTTCAAATCCAGTCAACCCGACCAGAGCATGAGGAGGGACCGCTTCTTGCGGTCCCTTTTTTTAGCTATTGTTGTGATACCGCGATACCCGCGGTATACTCATTCGAGCTTGTCTCGCTGTATTGTGGAGGTCTACATGTTTGGACTGAGGGCTCCTGAGCTCATCATTATTCTCGTCGTTGTCCTGATTATCTTCGGGCCCAAGAACCTGCCGAAGCTCGGCAAGTCTCTCGGCTCTACCGTCAAGAATATCCGCGAGGGTATGGAGGGCGACGATAAGGCCGAGACCAAGCAGGCCGAGGAGGTCGTGGTCGAGCAGTCCGAGGAGGACAAGGAGATCGCTGAGCTCGAGGCCAAGCTCGCTGCTGCCAAGAAGAAGCAGGCAGAGGACAGCGACGCGGACGCAGAGTAGTCCCATCCCTTTGGGGTGAGCACCTGACCGGCTTGCCCGCAGGCTAGCCGGTCTTTTTCGTTTTGTTGACAGTTGATTGTTTGATCAGAGTTGGGGAGATATCCGTATGGACGCAAGCCAGATCGTACTGACCGCTGAGGGCCGCCAGAAGCTCGTCGAGGAGCTCGCTTGGCGTGAGGGCGATTACGCCAAGGAGATCGTCGAGGACATCAAGGAAGCCCGCGCGTTCGGCGACCTTTCGGAGAACTCCGAGTACGATGCCGCCAAGGACAAGCAGGCCCAGAACGCCGCTCGTATTGCCGAGATCCAGGCCATCCTCGCCAACGCTCAGGTTGCTGCCACCACGGGCGATCTGACCGTCTCCATCGGTTCTACCGTTTCTCTGATTGATCCCAACGGTGAGGTCATGGAAGTCACGCTCGTCGGTACCACCGAGACCAACTCGCTCGAGCACAAGATTTCCAACGAGTCTCCGGTCGGTCACGCCATCATCGGTCACGGCGAGGGCGACTCCGTCGAGGTCGTTACGCCTTCCGGCAAGACTCGCGTCTACACCATCGCCAAGATTGCACGCTAGACCACGGTCCCGCGTAAAGGTATGTTTTCGCTCCCTGGGACCGAATCCTGGGGAGCGTTTTAGTTTGAGGAGCTAACTTATGGCAGAGAACCAGAACGCCGCAGATCAGGCATCGACGCTCAACGACGAGCGCGCCACACGCCTGGCCAAGCGCGCCGCCCTGTTCGAGGCGGGCCAGAACCCCTATCCCGAGCACTCTGAGCTTGAGGACTACGTTGCCGATATCGAGGCTAAGTACGCCGAGCTTGCCGATGGCGAGGACACCGAGGACGTCGTGAAGATCGCCGGCCGCGTGGTCGCCAAGCGCGGTCAGGGCAAGATCATGTTCATCGTCGTGCGCGATGCGACTGCCGAGATTCAGCTGTTCTGCCGCATCAACGACATGGACGAGGCTGCCTGGAATACGCTCAAGTCCCTCGACCTGGGCGACATCTTGGGCGTGACAGGCGTGGTTGTGCGCACCCAGCGCGGCCAGCTTTCCGTTGCCCCTAAGAGCGCGACCCTGCTTTCCAAGGCCGTTCGTCCGCTGCCCGAGAAGTTCCACGGTCTTTCCGACAAGGAGACCCGCTATCGCCAGCGCTATGTCGACCTGATCGCCAACGACGACGTTCGCGAGACCTTCCGTAAGCGTTCGCAGATTCTCTCCACCTTCCGTCGCTTTATGGAGTCCGACGGCTACATGGAGGTCGAGACCCCCATCCTGCAGACCATCCAGGGTGGTGCCACGGCCAAGCCGTTCATTACCCACTTCAACGCGCTCGATCAGGAGTGCTACCTGCGTATTGCCACCGAGCTGCACCTCAAGCGCTGCATCGTCGGTGGTTTTGAGCGCGTGTTCGAGATCGGCCGCATCTTCCGTAACGAGGGCATGGACCTTACCCACAACCCCGAGTTCACCACGATGGAGGCCTACCGTGCCTTCTCCGACCTCGAGGGCATGAAGGCGCTCGCCCAGGGTGTCATTAAGGCGGCTAACAAGGCCATCGGCAACCCCGAGGTCATCGAGTACCAGGGCCAGACCATCGACCTTTCTGGTGAGTGGGCCAGCCGTCCCATGACCGACGTCGTCTCCGACGTGCTCGGCAAGCAGGTCACCATCGACACGCCGGTCGAGGAGCTCGCTGCCGCAGCACGCGAGAAGGGCCTGGAGATCAAGCCCGAGTGGACTGCTGGCAAGATCATCGCCGAGATTTACGATGAGCTGGGCGAGGACACCATCGTCAACCCCACGTTCGTGTGCGATTACCCCATCGAGGTCAGCCCGCTTGCCAAGCGCTTTGAGGACGATCCGCGCCTGACGCACCGCTTTGAGCTGGTTATCGCCGGTCACGAGTACGCCAACGCGTTCTCCGAGCTCAACGACCCGGTCGACCAGGCCGAGCGCTTTGCCGCCCAGATGGCCGAGAAGGCTGGCGGCGACGACGAGGCCATGGAGTACGACGAGGACTACGTGCGCGCCCTCGAGTACGGTATGCCTCCCGCGGGCGGCATCGGCATCGGTATCGACCGCGTGGTCATGCTGCTCACCAACCAGGCTTCCATCCGCGACGTGCTACTGTTCCCGCACATGAAGCCCGAGAAGGGTTTCCAGTCCGGTGCCGCTGCCGCCAAGGCTGCCGAGGCCGGCAACGCCGCGAGCCCGTTCGTCAAGCCGCTCAAGCCCACGGTTGATTACTCCAAGATCGCCGTCGAGCCGCTGTTTGAGGAGTTCGTCGACTTCGATACCTTCTCCAAGAGCGATTTCCGCGCTGTGAAGGTCAAGGCGTGCGAGGCCGTCAAGAAGTCCAAGAAGCTGCTGAACTTTACGCTCGACGACGGCACTGGCACCGACCGCACCATCCTCTCCGGCATTCACGGTTATTATGAGCCCGAGGACCTGGTCGGCAAGACTCTGCTCGCCATCACCAACCTGCCTCCGCGCAAGATGATGGGTATTCCCAGCTGCGGCATGCTCATCAGCGCTATCCACGAGGAGGAGGGCGAGGAGCGTCTCAATCTGATCCAGCTCGACGCTTCCATCCCCGCCGGCGCAAAGATGTACTAACTAGTTACGCGGTTCTACGAACCGCGTAACGGCTCGACGCTGCGCGGGCCGCATTTGGACAATCTGACGCTCAACTTCAAGGGCGCGACCAGAAGGTCAGCGCCCTTTCGTTTCACGTCACCTTGTCTCAAATGCGACCCGCTCGCTGACTAATGCTCAACCTATGGTGTCATCTCGCCCCAAAAGGACCTTGCTCGCTCTGGCGGGCTTTCGCTGTCCGTCCTCTACCTGCGGCGTTGCCCTGGTTGGCACTTAGGGACGTTCCTCTTGTGCCGGCACTTGGGGACGGTCCTAGCCGCCTAGGGTCTACCGGTGCATTGGGGGTTTACGCCTTCCATGCATGACAGTCGTCTCTTTTATGTTTCCTTTAGCCGTCGCTGCCTAGGATGGGGGTTAGTCGGTAGGAAGGGAGCGTCTGTATGGACGACGCGAGCGATCGTGCAATCGAAGAGGATATGCTCAATCAGTTCAACTATTTTGATGATGAGGACGAGGAATTGATCGATCGTCGCGAGCCGGCGGCGCTCGATGCTTTCGACCTTGTTGATGAAGGGCCCGACGAGGACGAGGTCGAATCAGCAGAGCCCCCACAGTCTTCGCGCCTGGACTCGCTGCTTTCGAGAGTCCCTATGCACCACGGCGCTCGTGCCGGCGCACTCCATATGAAAACTGACTGGCACCAGATCGTGACGGCAGGCGATGAACTTGCCGTCGATGCGCCGCTCACCGATAAGTCATCCATTATCTGCCGCACCGGCATGCTCATGCTGGCAAGCGGAACAGGTGCCTGGCGCGTGCGCGATACCATGAATCGTGTTGCTGCCGTACTCGGCGTCACGATTCACGTCGACCTGAGTCTTCTGTCGTTTGAGTGCACCTGCATCGAAGATGGCCACTGCTTTAACGAGGTCGTCAGCCTACCCACAACGGGGGTCAATACTCATCGCATTTGGATGATGGAGAGCTTCCTAAAGGAAATCGAGATTTACGGACGCCGGTTTACCGTGCACGAGTACCACGAGATGCTCAAGACCGTTGAGAGCTCAAAGCCCGATTACTCTCCCTGGCAACAGGGCCTTGCGGCAGCCTGTGCTTGCGGCGCCTTCGTCTTTTTGCTCGGCGGCGGTCCTATCGAGATGGCCTGCGCATTCGTAGGCGCCGGTGTCGGCAACTTTGCTCGCTCCCATATTCTCAAGCAGGGTCTTGGCCAGTTTAGCGCGCTGACGATCGGCGTTGCGCTCGCTTGCGTTTCGTATCTGCTGGCATTGCTCGGCCTTGGCCAGGTCATTCCAGGGGCAATGTCGCACCAAGAAGGCTATATCGGCGCCATGCTCTTTGTGATTCCCGGTTTTCCCCTCATTACGGCAGGCCTCGACATCGCTAAGCTCGACATGCGAAGCGGCATCGAGCGTCTTTCGTATGCTGTGTCAATTATCGTGATGGCGACCCTCGTAGGTTGGATGGTTGCCGAGTGTGTGGGACTGGCGCCGGATGACTTTGCCCCGCTTGGTCTCTCACCGTTGGCTCTTACGCTCTTGCGCATGCTGATGAGCTTTATCGGCGTATTTGGCTTCTCGGTTATGTTCAACAGTCCGGTAAAGATGGCGGCGGCGGCAGGGCTCATCGGCGCCGTGTCTAATACCTTGCGCCTTACGCTCGTCGATGCGCCGACGCTGCTTCCCTTCTTGGGCCTGAGCGCGGGCATGCCTCCCGAGGCAGCAGCGTTTATCGGCGCGCTGGTATCGGGACTGCTCGCGAGCTTAGCCGAAATCAAGCTCACCTACCCACGTATCGCCCTCACGGTGCCATCGATTGTCATTATGGTGCCGGGCTTGTATCTGTATCGCTCGATGTATTACATGTGCACCTTCGACACGGTCAATATGCTCGGCTGGTTTGTGCGTGCAGTGCTCATCGTGGCGTTTTTGCCTGTTGGCCTGGGTGTGGCGCGCACCCTCACCGACCCTCGCTGGCGCCACACCAGCTAATTAGTCGTTGAGGACGTCCCAACGGATCAACTGTGCCTCGCATCTCCATAAACTCAACGCTTACGAAGCGCGTGCCGTTCGTGTTAGGGTAGTTCCACCACATAAGTAGTCGCAGACGCACGTATCACGGGCGGGCGAGATGAAGTTCCAACAGCTCCATCTCGCCCGCCCGTTTTTGTTGCGTGGTGCCGCGGCACAACACAGAAAGGACCATGCCCTTTATGCCTATCAACAAACGAGAGAGCCTGCTGTTCACCTTTATCATGTGCTTTTGCATGGTGCTCTGGATGAGTATCTACAACGTCGCCCTACAGCATGGGGCCATCAACGGCGAGGTTGTTGCCGCCGCGTGGCTCGGCTTCCCCGTTGCCTACGTTTTTGCCATGTGCTGCGACTGGTTTGTTGCCAGCCCCCTTGCCAAGGGTTTCGCCTTTAAATTCCTGGTCAAGCCGGGCAAGAGCTCGTCGCTTGCCATGACGCTCGCCGTCAGCTCCTGCATGGTCGTTCCCATGGTCGTCATCATGTCGCTCTACGGCGCTTGCGAAGGCCTGTTCCATATGCCCGGCGGCCCGCTTGCCAATTTGCAGGCGCTGCCGATGATGTGGCTCGTCAACATTCCGCGCAACTTTATCATGGCCCTGCCCTGGAACCTGCTGGTGGCTGGTCCGGTTGCCCGCTTTGCCTTCCGCCGCGCTTTCCCCATGGGAACCGTCTTTGAAGAGCAGCATATGGAGCTCGTGCATATGCCGGGCGCTCCCGTTGCCGAGGAGGTTGCCAACATTTCCGAGCGCATGGACTCCGAGCCTGCCTGCTAGGCAACGCTTAAAACCAGACCCCCAAACAGACCGGAGCGATTCCTTTTTTGTAGACGTTGTCGTATGGCTGCACGTGGAAAAGGCCCCAACGGTTAACATATACTCCATATGGGTAAAGAGACCAAAGCGCTGCCGCGGGGCGGCGCTTTGCGTTTGAAAAACTAGCTCGTCTAAGAGGAACTAGCATGTTAGACCGTTTTACCGATCGCGCGCGCAAGGTCATGTCCATGGCCAAGCAGGAGGCGCTCGATCTTCATTCAAATAAGGTGGGTACCGAGCATCTGCTGCTCGCGCTCGCCAAGGAGGACGAGGGCATTGCCGCCGAGGCGCTGCGCTCGCTCGATATCGCCTACGACGACATCATGGACACACTCAAAGAGGTCCAGACTACCGTTCCCGAGCCCAGCGAGGAGACCGAGGCCGCTAAGCTCGCCTTTACGCCGCTCGTCATCAGCGTGATGGAGCGCTCTTTCCGCGTGGCACGCGAGAACAACCAGACCTATGTGTCGACCGAGCACCTGCTCATCGGTATCGTCGAAGAGGGCAACGGCATGGCCATGGACATCCTCATGCGCCTGGGTGTGTCGTCCGCTTCCATAAAAAAAGCCATCGAGAAGCTTACCGCCAAGGATCAGGACAAGAAGCGTCCGCTCGCCGGCGCCGGTGCCGGGCGTCCCGGTGCGGGCCTGCCGTTCTTTAGCGGTTCGGACGCCTCGCAGCAAAAGGGGGGCGGCACCGATACACTCAAGCAGTTCGCCACCAACCTTACGCAGAAAGCACGCGATGGCGAGCTCGACCCCGTGATCGGTCGCGAAAAGGAAGTCCAGCGCATGATGGAGATCCTTTCGCGCCGCACCAAGAACAACCCGCTTATCTTGGGTGACCCCGGTGTGGGCAAGACGGCCATCGTCGAGGGCCTGGCGCAGCAGATCGCTGCCGGCAACGTGCCTGAGAACCTCATGAACCAGAATATTTGGACGCTCGACCTGCCGGGTCTTGTCGCGGGCGCCAAGTATCGCGGTGAGTTCGAGGAGCGCCTCAAGAACGTGATCCAGGAGGCAACCGAAGCCGACGACGTCATCCTGTTTATCGACGAGATGCACACCATCATCGGTGCCGGTTCTGCCGAGGGATCCATCGATGCAAGCTCCATGCTCAAGCCCGTGCTCGCGCGCGGTGCTTTTCAGATCATCGGTGCCACCACGGCCGAGGAGTTCCGTAAGTACCTCACCAAGGATCCGGCCTTTGAGCGTCGCTTCCAGACCATCGATGTCGAGGAGCCGAGCGTCGAGGACACGGTCAAGATCCTGACCGCGCTCAAGCCGCGCTACGAGGAGCACCACCATGTGCGTTACACACAGGGTGCTATCGAGGCCGCCGCGAACCTCTCCAACCGCTACATTCAGGACCGCTTCCTGCCCGATAAGGCCATCGACCTCATCGACGAGGCCGGTGCCCGCGCCCGCATTGCCGCCAACCGCGCGCCCGAGCCGGTGCGCGAGGCCGAACATCGCATCGAGGAGCTCAAGGCTGCCGCACAGGAGGCCACCGAGAGCGACGACATGAACAAGGCCGCCGAGATCACCGAGCAGCAGAAAGCCGCCGAGATTGAGCTCGCCGAGGCCAAGGCTGCCTGGACGGCCGAGCTCGACGCCAGTCCGCTCACCATCGATATCTCCCAGATTGCCGACATCGTGTCCGTGACCTCGGGCGTGCCGGTGTCTTCGCTCACCGAGAGCGAGAGCCGTCGCCTGCTGCAGGCCGAAAGCGTGCTCAAGACCCGCATTATCGGCCAGGACGAGGCCGTCGAGGCCGTTGCCAAGGCCGTGCGCCGCAGCCGCTCGCCGCTCAAGGACCCTCGCCGCCCCGGCGGCAGCTTTATCTTCCTGGGCCCCACCGGCACGGGCAAGACCGAGCTTGCCAAGACGCTCGCCGAGTATCTCTTTGGCAGCAAGGACGCGCTCATCAGCTTCGACATGTCGGAGTTTGGCAGCGAGTTCGAGGTCTCCAAGCTTATCGGTAGCCCTCCGGGTTACGTGGGTCACGACGAGGGCGGCCAGCTCACCAAGGCTGTTCGCCGTCATCCGTACTCGGTCGTGCTGTTCGACGAGATCGAGAAGGCGCACCCTGATATCTTCAACATCCTGCTACAGGTGCTGGAGGAGGGCCGCCTGACCGATAGCCAGGGCAAGACGGTCGATTTCCGCAACACCGTGATTATCATGACGTCCAACGTGGGCGCCCGCGAGATCGCGCAGGATGCGAGCGTGGGCTTTGGCACCACCGGCAAGCAGGGTCTCACGTCGAGCGAGATCCGCGGCCGTGCGATGGGCGAGCTCAAGCGCCTGTTCCGCCCCGAGCTGCTCAACCGTATCGATGACATCGTGGTGTTCCAGAAGCTTTCGGGCGAGAACCTGACCAAGATCGCTCACCTGCTGGTGGACGACCTGCGCCAGCGCCTGATTGCCAACGGCATGAACATCAAGCTCACCGATGCGGCCTACGACAAGATTGTGGCCGAGGGCACCGACCTCACCAACGGTGCGCGTCCGCTGCGCCGCGCCATCCAAAAGCTCATTGAGGATCCGTTGTCCGAGGAGCTGCTGGCCGGCGAGTGGGGCAGTGGCGATACCGTCCTGTGCGATGTGGCCGACGGCAAGTTTGTCTTTAGCCATGGTACGGGCGAGATCCCGGCACCGCGTCCGGCGGGCACGCTCGGTGGTGATACCGCCCCGGCGGCACCGCACACTGGCAACGCCGCGCCCGTGAGCGGCGGCGTGACCTCGGGCCCCGGCGGTATGATGCAAGCCGGCTCTGGTGCGCTGTAGGGATTGAATATAACCTTGCATGATGGGGGGGCGTTTCCGATGGAGGTGCGCCCCTTTTCTTGTAGAGAAGAGTTTCCGGTAACGATAAAATAATTGAAAAAGTTCTGCTGGATGGCAAAAGGAGTTACTATGGCGAATAGCGCTCAAAGAATTGAGATGTCGTTCGATAACATGAGAAAAATCGGAATGGTTCTTTGTGCCGTGCTGGTACTTATAGCCATCGCTACCATCGCCGTCTTTGGTTCGGCATTTGTTGTTGCATGCCAAAGTATTTTGAACGGCGCAGTGGTAATCGAGGGGGTCGTTGAGCTTGGTAAGGGCGGCAGCATCGCGCTCCCAAACTTGGCGCTATGGGCGGTTTTGCTCCTTGCAGGGGAGTTCACATTGTTAAGCATCAGCTTCGATGTCGCCCGTCGTCAATCGCCTTTTACTATTCGACATGCACGGATGATTACCGTTATTGCTTGCCTATTTGCAATCAATGCCGTGATGGGCTCTCTACAGATTGGCAGCGATTTAAAAATAATGATGGGTAATTGTATGTTGAGCTGTCGTATGAATTCCGCTCTCCTTCAGATTGGTGACTCGGGCATCACTTTGGATGTGGGATCCATCATTGCAATGATGGTTGCTTTCGCTTTGTCGATCTTCTGGCGCTATGGGGCGCTTTTGCAGTCCCAGTCCGATGATTTGGTCTAGGTGATTGACCATGGATTATCTCATTATTGAGGTTGAGACACTTTTGCTCAAGACCGGGAAAACAAATGCCGATCTAATAAGAGCGACTGGGCATACGCCAGCTAACATTTCTAAAATCCGTAATGCAAAAATTAAGGCCATACGCTTGAAGACATTGCTCGATATCTGTGTTGAGTTGGATTGTCAGCCGGGAGATTTGATCCGTCGCGTGAGTGAAATAGAACTTGAGGAACTTACCATCGCGCGCGCGCGGAATAAGATTTTGCAAAGACGCAATCCCGACCCTTCCGAGATATTGCCCACAGAGGTTTACGTAGTAGATCTTTCTAAGGAATAACAAAACAGAATAAGAAGACAAACACGTATGCATGCAAGGCTCCTACCGCAAACGATCGGTAGGAGCCTTAATTTATTTGAAAATAGTTCTTGAAATCATAAGGTTATCGATATACGATAACGGAGTATTAAAACAGACGATAAATCGAAAGGAGGTAATTATGAACTGGGTAATCGATCCGTGTAGCAACGTGCAGGGTGGCGGTGGTGGCTGCCGCAATTACCACCCGTGTTCGCGCTGTAGCTGTTTTGGCGTATATGTTCATTTCTAGCAACGTGAACGTTAATGCTGGTTAAGACAGCAGAGGGTAAGCAGCGTGGTCGATAACTGCCATCCGTCGACCGCGCTGCCTTTTTAATGAGGTTCATGAGACATGGGTAATGCGATTTCAATCAAGGATCTATCAAAGCGCTACGGCAAAAACTGGGCGTTGTCTGATGTTTCATTTGATATAGATGAGGGCGAAGTGTGCGCTCTCGTTGGGGAGAACGGCGCGGGGAAGAGTACGTTGATTGATATTCTTCTTGGCTTGCTTAAAGCAACGAAAGGCTCAATCAGTTTTTTCGGCGAGTCTGGGAGAACAGGTCTGGCAAGAGCACGCAGAAATATCGGATTCGTCCCCGACGGCTGTGGGGCATTCTTGAACTTAACCGGTCGAGAAAACTTGATCTCACGCTGTATCGAGTGGGGGCTGCCGAAAAGTGAAGTTAATCGAGTGCTCGCTGCCGTTGGCCTAGAAAATGCGGCGGATGCATCGGTAAAACAATACTCGCTCGGCATGAAGCGTCGCCTGGATATCGGAACGGCTCTTCTGGGCAACCCGCAACTACTCATCATGGATGAACCCATAAACGGGCTCGATCCAGTGGGTGTGATTGAGGTGCGTGATCTCCTGCTGTCGTTGAAGGACAAACGGGATAAAACGGTGCTCATTTCAAGCCATAACCTAGATGAATTGGAGAAAGTTGCGACATCTTTTGCTTTTCTCCATCGAGGCAGACTTCTCGTTAAGGAAGAAAACTCCTACAAAGACCGAAGTCTGGAAAAGCGGTTTTTGGATTTGATCGGGGAGGCAGATAATGCAACTTCTGCGACTGATTAGATGCGAAGCCCGTCGGTTGCTCAGAAATCCAGCCTTTTTCGTGTTGTTGATCTGGGGAATTTGGATTGTTAAAGATGTCTGTAATCCAAATATGTATGGGACTTATGGAACATCTGATTTAGGGGGAGTCGGCAAACAGATTGGTTTCTTTGCAAACATCCTCGACAAGACTGACCCAGCTGGTTCGGCGGTTCGGACGGCACTATTCATGACCTACGAGTGGTTTTTCGTTCTAGCCGGATGCATTGTTATTTCCTGCGCCATGGATTATCAAAGCAGGTCTTCTGAAGTGACGTATGCAAAAGGGACGGGTGTAGCAAAGGCCGTTGTCGCAAAGTGGCTTGTTCTGACGATTGCAACTTCAACAGCGTTCAACCTGTTTTCGGGATTCACTCTCTTCAAATCTCCGCTTGGCTGCTATGTGGATGGGCGGGTGTTTCTTGATAGATACCTGCCCGTGTTGCTTTTGATTGATGCTATTTTGGCTGCATTAGTAGCTCAGTCGATGGCAGTTTTCTATTTACTTAGAAATGCACCGCTTAGCATTATGTTGGTGTTGGTCGGGACGCTGCTCGCCTCCGATGAATATACGCTGGTGGTCTTTTCCAATCACGCATCGACGCAAATTCCCTGGTGGCTCTCAGTCGGACCATACTTACGCCATCTTGGAAATCTGTGCTTTCAAGGCCTAGCCATTAATCAGATCATTCTTTTCTCTGTTATTTGCACCGTTGTTTCGTTGCAGCTCGGGGTCATGGGAATCAAAGCGAGGAGGGGGTAGAAATGCGCTGCGAAGATATGATTAAGGCTGAAGCCTATCGAGTTATGAAGAGCAAAGCGCCTCTTCTGCTGATTGCGGCAGGTTTCGTGCTCGCATTGCTTTATTCTGTGTCTTATGAACCATGGAGAGCCTACGGAACGAGCGATTGGCTTGGCGACGGTGTTATGGGCTTCTTTCCAAACCCACAATATGGTTTTGTGGGAATTCCCGGAGACCTCGTTAAAGATGGAGCTCGCTACCTTTCCGCTGTGGCACCGCTTGCCCATTCTCTGTTCTTTCCTATTGTTGCTGTTCTCGTCATCGGCTATGCGTTTCGAACTCCGATAACGGGATCTCAATGGCTTGTTTCCTATGCAAGGGGAATGAAAACAGTACAGTTGTTGGTTGCAAGGACTCTTGTCTCGATTGTCACGCTTGTCGGTGGTTTTGTTCTCTTTTCGATACTCGTTGGTGCGGTCCAAAGCGCGAGTGGCATAGGAATGACGATGGATATGATCGGAGAGTTTCTTCTTCGACTGTCTCTTGCTGCCTTGATTTGCACAACGTTATGCCTGCTGCTCGTCCTGGCCATCTCACTCTTTGGAAATGGCGCGTTTGTTCTATCGTTCATCATCCTGCTGCTTTATTTGGGGTACGGGAATCCAAATATGCCACTGCACTTGACATGGTTGGCGACCCTTGCGTCCCCGCGACCAATTCAATTCATCGTGCCGGGGACGTTGCTATTTGTAGCGCTGGCAACAGTCGTTCCCATTGTCATCCTCGGACTTTGTTGGGCTATCAAGGGTGCTATCAGAAAACGGAGCATATAAATGAAAGAGTCTGAATTTAACGTTATTGAAGAGAATGATGTGAACGGTATCACTATCTACAATACCCAATCTGGTGGCGTTCTCGACCTTGACGCTGCGCACACGAATGAGCTGAATTTATATCGCAAGGGTGCCGCCGCCTTGGATGGTGATTTCGAAGAGACCCTTAAGTTGGGTGGCATGTTGGTAGATGACGATGTTGACGAGCGGCGAACGTTGATGCTTGAGAGCTTGTCGGCAAGGTTTGCAAATGACTATTTAGGACTGACGATTGCTCCAACGCTGGCATGCAATTTTAGGTGTCCCTACTGCTATGAAAAGGGCTGCTCGCACCCCACTATGTCAGAAGAGACAATGACGGATATCGCAGAATTCGTGCGTTCCGGCTATCCCGGGATCAACGATCTTCACGTTGACTGGTATGGAGGCGAACCCCTACTCTGTGTGGACATGATCGAGCGACTGACAAAAGAACTGAGAGGGGCGATTAGGCCAGGCGCTACTTATTCTGCCGGAATGGTAACGAACGGATATCTCCTGACGCGAGAAATTGCTCAGAAGCTTGCTGATTGTCAGATCGGTTCGGTTCAAATCACTATTGATGGCTCAAAGAGGGATCATGATACGCGGAGGGTCCCGGCCGACGGTCGTCCGACATATGATGCCATTATCGACAATATAATCTCATGTGCCGATGTTCTTCAGATTACCATTCGCGTGAATGTCGATGAGTCCAATAGCAAAGAGGTCGATGCGTTGATTGACGAGCTTGACGCTAAAGGGCTTCGCGGTAAAGTCGCGATTTATCTTGCTGCGGTCGACAATGTTAACGATACTTGCTCAAATGACATTCATTGTTTTTCTCAGCGTGGATTCTCTCAAGTTGAAACGTTCTTTATGGATAAAGCTAGCGAGCGCGGATTCAACGTTATTCCGTTTACGCCGTATGAACCAGGCGTCTGCTGTGCGGTTTCCCTTAATTCGTTTGTCATCGATCCGCTTGGTAGACTTTTTAAATGTTGGGATGAGGTTGGCAAGGGCGAGTGCGCCGTTGGAAATGTTCGAGAAGGTGTGAAAGCTAATTCGAACTATTTGAAATGGATGGAGTATTTACCAAACGACCCAGTATGTGGCGAGTGTGTAATGTTTCCGGCTTGTATGGGCGGATGTCCCCACGCCGCGATGGAGGGCCAGAGAAAATGCGCGAGCGTTAAATTCAATGCCAGGCAGAGAATGCGGTTGGCTTGTAATTATCAGTATTCGCATGAGGCAAATCACGATGTTTAGATTTTGGAAGATATATCTCCTCCATAAGCCAAGGCTTTATGTCTATCTGCTTCTCGATGTCTTGTCTCAGCTGTGCAGCCTTGCTGAACCATATCTGTTGGGACTGACTGTAAATGTGCTGGCGGCAAAAAATGTCCTCGGTATTAGTTTGCGGACGCTAGTCTTATGTATTTTCGCGATTGGCGTGGTCGCCATTGTGGGGTCGGTGTTGGCCTATTGGACTTCCCTAATCTATGTCGACCTTCAAGCGCATGCGGGATATCAACTTAACGCTGACACACTTGAACACGTCAAGCGTTTGCCCCGGAAGTTTTTCATCGGATTTGATGCGGGCTATTATAATCAGCAAATCAATCACGATTCAAACGACCTCATAATATTCGGAATAACATCGGCGTCAAATATCATTGGCGGTGTTGCAACGATTATCTGTTCCTTGATTATGTTGATGAATATAAACATTGCGATGGCGATTGCCTGTCTAGCCTGCATCGTTACGGGGGCAGTAGTTTATCGATTGTTTAGCGGGCTGCTGTTCAATCGAGGCTTTGAGTTTCAGGAAAAGACCGCTGCTTTCTATGGGACTCTCCAGAGCCAGCTGGAGAGCGTCTCCTTTCTTCGTCGCCATTCATTATTTGATTTCTATTCCTTGAGGCTGCAGAAGGCTTTCGATGGTCTTTATCCAGCTATATTGGCTAACCAAAAAGCCGGATCACGGTTCGAACTTGCGAATCAGTTGATTTTTTCCTTTGCGCAGTTCTGTTTGCTCGCGATTGGAGGCTGTGAGATTGTCGCAGGTAAAATGCCGGTTGGTTTTCTGCTGACGGCATTGAGCTATTATTCGAGCGCCAATTCTGCTCTGGTGAACTTGCTTTCTTGGGGCAAAAGCTACCAGGCGAGCAAGGTGAGCGCCCAACGCCTTAAGCGCCTTTGGGCAATGGATGAAGAGGCGAACGGTTCTGTCCGCATTGGTTCTCCTGTTTCACTTGTGTGCAAGGGCCTGTCGATTTGTCGCCCTGATACCGATCGAATCATAGATTATCCAGAGCTCATCTCGCTTAATCGAGGAGTCTTATACGGCGTGTCGGGCGCAAACGGAAGCGGGAAAAGCACGCTTCTCGATGGCATAGCTGGTCTATATCCCGATGATTGCGTTGGGACTATTGCTTATGACGAGGTTGATTTGAGCCAGATTGATTCTATAAATCTACGCTCGTATGTCGTTGGTATTGCCGAGCAAGAACCTGATATCGTTAACGGAACACTCAGAGAGAATCTGACGCTACTCGCGGGCGATAATTGTCCAATTCTTGAAGTCGGGCGACTTGTAGACCAGTTTGGTCTGACCAAACTGGTCTCAACACTTCCCAATGGTCTTGATGGGGTGCTGGACGAGCAAAACCATAATATATCGGGTGGTGAGAAGCAGAAGATTGCGATTATTCGTGTATTGCTTAAGGACTCACCCGTCATGTTATTCGATGAACCGACGTCGGCGCTTGACGGAGCGAGTAGGTCAGCGTTCATTGATATTCTGCAACAGAAGAAAGAGGATCATATAGTGGTTGTTGTTTCGCATGATCCCGAGTTGCTTGAGGCTTGCGACGAAGTGATTGAGCTGTAGACGCCGGAAGGTTAGCCCATTTGAGTCTTAATTTCTGCCATGGTGGAAAGCTGTTCGAGGTTGGTGCTTACCGGGAAAATGTAAGCCACTACACCTCCCGGTAAGGCATTGCTGCGCTCTTATGGATGCTATACTAAGTCCAGGATGATGTATAGCAACCTGAAGGATGAGGCATGGAAGCCGAATTGCTCGATAAAAAATCTATTCAGATGAACGTGCGCATAGATCGCCAGCTCAAAGAAGCCGGAGATGCCGTTCTGGCGCATATTGGCATGACGCCGTCACAAGCCGTTCGGACACTTTGGGAGTATCTGGTCGTTAACGGACGCATGCCCTCGAAGGGAGACGCGGCGGCTCCGGTTTCTGACGGAGTGGAGCCCCAGCGCATGGAGTCAAGGGCCGCGCAAGGCAGCCATATCGTTCGCGATTCGTGCCTCAAATACGGCATCCCCATCCCTGAGTTCTCGGGAGACTATGACGACCTCTATGAGGAGGCCATGGCGGAGCGCTATCCCGAGTGGGTGGAACTATGAGCACAGAAGGCGTCCTCAAGCTGTTAATCGATACCAACGTATGGATGGATTATTTTTCTGGCAGGTCCGACCGTACGGCAAATGTCGTCCATCTGATCGAGATTGCCGACGCCTCGGAGCGGATTGCCCTGTTTGCCTCGTCGCTTTCGGTCAAAGACGTTTCATATCTTGTCTCGGCGGCAATCAAGCAGGAGTGCCGAAGAAAGACTGGCTCACTGAGCGATAACGCCATTGCGGCGGCGGACGAAACGGCCTGGGCATGCGTTCGGCAGATGCGCGAGCTCGCCCTCATCGCGCCGGTCGGTGCAGACGAGGTCTTTGATTCGTTTGTGTTCAAGTATCATCACAACGACTTTGAGGACGACCTGATGCTGGGCGTCGCCAATCGCATTGATGCCGATTACGTTGTGACGGAGGACAAGAATCTTATTAAACATACCAATGGTGTATGCATTAATGTTCAACAGGCGTTGAGGTTGGTTGAAGGGTCCAACGCCCCTTCGGCACGGCCCGTCTAGCCTGCTTTATCTTAATAAAGTGGCGTTTCCCCGCCGTTAGCCGATGATGCGAGGGCGCTCGGCGTTTTCGACTGGTTTATGCACGCAAAGTCTGGGAATATACAAGGCGCATGTCTTACTGTCTAACCAGTTGCGCCAAGGAGGCACCATGGATTACAAGATCACCGGCTACGAGCCCGCCCAGCTGTTCCATTTCTTTGAGGAGGTCAGCGCGATCCCCCGTGGGTCTGGCAACGAGAAGGGCATCAGCGATTTCCTGGTTGCGTTTGCCAAGGAGCGCGGCCTCGATGTGTACCAGGACGAGGTCTACAACGTCATCATTCGCAAGCCCGCTTCTGCCGGCGCCGAGAATGCCCCGACTGTGATGCTGCAGGGCCACATCGATATGGTGTGCGACAAGTTGGGCTCTGTTGAGCACGACTTTACGACCGACGGTATCGACCTGGTCGTGAAGGACGGCGTCCTCACCGCTAACGGCACCACCCTGGGCGCCGACAACGGTATTGCTGTCGCTCTGATGCTTACTGTGCTCAACGACGATTCGATTGCTCACCCCGCCCTCGAGTGCGTATTCACCACCGATGAGGAGACTGGCCTGGTCGGCGCCGAGACGCTCGACAAGTCCCAGATTAGCGCCCGCACCATGATTAACCTTGACTCCGAGGAAGAGGGCGTTGCCACCGTCAGCTGCGCTGGCGGCGTCGTTGTTACCTACACCTGCCCCATCGTGCGCGAGCACAAGACCGGCAGCACCCTCACGCTCGACATCTCCGGCCTACTGGGTGGTCATTCCGGCAACGATATCAACCTGGAGCGCGGCAACGGCAACCTCATCATGGCCCGCATCATCGACCGCCTGATGGTCGCCGGCGAGCCCGCCATCGTTAGCTTTAACGGCGGCACTAAGGACAACGCCATCAACCGTGAGTGCAAGGCCGAGCTGGTTTACGCCGACCACGCTGCCGCCGAGGCCGCGGCCCAGATCGCAAAGGACATCATCGCCGACGTCACTGCCGAGCTCGAGGTCTTCGACCCCGGCTTTACCTGCACCGTCGAGATTGCCGACGACGCCGAGGTCGAGGCCATGGATCAGAAGTCCGCGCTTGCCCTCATCCGCGCCCTGCGTCTTGCCCCTAACGGCGTGATTCGCCGCAACGTCGCCACTGACGGCTCCGTCGAGGTTTCCTCCAACATCGGCGTGGTCGCCACTTCCGACGACCAGGTCAAGATCATGCTGTCCCCGCGCTCCTCGATCACCTCGCTGCAGAACGAGTTCAAGGACCGCCTGCAGACGCTGGCCGATGTCTTGGGCTTCGACGCCAAGTTCGAGTTCGAGTATCCCGGCTGGAGCTATGCCGAGCATTCGCCGGTCCGCGACGTTTTTGTCGAGAGCTATCGCGAGCTCTTTGGCTCCGAGCTGCGCATCGAGTCCATTCACGCTGGCCTTGAGTGCGGCCTGTTTGCTGAGGCCCTGCACGGCCTGGACGCCATCGCCGTGGGCCCGACGCTCTCCGATGTCCACACCCCGGACGAGAGCATGGAACTCGCTTCTGCCGAGCGCTTCTACGAGCTGCTCATCGACGTCCTCAAGCGCCTTGCCGCGTAAGGGTCGCGCTAGCAGCAGTTCGAGCCACGTGCTAGCGGATTGCAAATGACATTACGAGAGGGGGCATCCGAACTTTTGCGACGGGTGCCCCCCTCTTCTTTTAAGAAATGTGGATTGATTGGCGCCTAGCCCATATCCGCCTTGATGAGGTCGAGGGTGCGCTGGCAGTTTTCGCGGACGGGGCCGAGCATGTGCTCGCGCAGGTCCGCCATGCCGGGCAGGTCGGCGTATTCGTCCATGATCTCTTCCATGCAAATGGGCACCTCGTAGGCGAGGTCCATCATGGTCGCAAAGCAAAACTTCTCGGATAGCCCGGCATCGGTGAGCGCCGCCTCCAGCGCGGGGTCGCCCATACCGTGGTATCGGCGGATAGCGCCTGGACCGATGCGCCCCACTCGATTTTCGCCGCCAACGCTCATGGCAAGGCGCGCCCGGCGGCGCATGCGCTCATACGCCAAACCCGACGCGACATCGTACATGGGTGCGAGTGCCGCGTTTGTGCCTTTGCCTAGGATGAGCGAGTAGTTTTTAGCGTGTGCGTCAGGCGCTCCGATAATGGCGTTATAGAACAACATATAGGTAAAAAGCACAAGATTCATGTGGTGGGGGACTGTGTTAATCAGTCGTTCTTGGATGTCTCGTGTAGTCGGTCCTCCGTCGGCGGTGTATTTCTGGCTTGGCAATACACCGAGCGCCTGGCAAAAGTCCTCCTGATGCAGCCTTTCGATGCTTCCGCTGTTATTGACCATTCTGTCGTATCGTTCAACGACGAGTGCGGCTTCGTCTTCAAATGTGCAATAGGAGACGTTGGCAGTTGGAATGCCAACACGCCGAGCCGTTTTCATGCAGACGAATTCGTTTAAGGCCTGATGTTTGAACCCGACGACACCATTTTTGAAGATATGGGTAGTGGGGGATGACCCTAGACATTCGTACCATTGGCCATCATGCCAAGCTAGTGCAAATTTGCCTTGGTTGCCGCCCAGGGACCAGCTTTCGTTGGAGCCCATCCATGTCTCTCTTTCGTCATCGCGAATTGCTTTAAGCTTGTGAGCGATTTGAGAATTGGTAAGCGGGCGGTATGCGGAGACCCTGCCACGGACGGCGTCTAATTGATCGGCTCGACAAAACTGAACGGCCCCCGCGCAGTCAAGACCGATATGGCACAAGAGGGCGACGGGGTTGTTAGATGCAACATCATGCTCGGTGGCAATGGCGCGACGCTGCTCTTGACTGTCGGGCAAAAGGCCAAATAGGAACGGGCGGACGATGTTATGGCCATACGTGCGATTGGAAAGCGGCATTGTTAGCGATAGCGGTGCCCCGCGATAGGTTGGGGCGTATACAAAGCTGCAGAGTCCATGCTCGTCTTGCCGGAGAGTGCCTGCGATTTCGCCACAAATGAGGGTCGCAAGCTCCATTTCTGCCATTTATTTCACAACCTTACAGCCAAAGGAGAGGTCTGAAGTGTCGGTAAGGCCTTGCTCGGCTGCGATTTGGGCCAGCAAGGCACCATAGGAAGATGGCGCTCCTTGTCGAGCGGGTCGTCTGCCTACGCTTGGCTTTGGCAGGGCATTCGAGTTCGCGATAGGGAGGTCCGCTATCGTCGTTGGATGTTCGGAGGGCGATGCGATGGAGTCGTTATCGCTTTGCGCAAAGAGGCCTATGCCGAGTGCGTTAAAGACAGTCAGCAGCTTGTCGAGTCGAATGCCAGTGGCGTCGCCCAGCTCGAGCGATGCGAGCAGGCGCTCCGAAACACCGGCTTTTTTGGCGAGGGCGGCACGGGTGAGACCCTGAGCCTCGCGTGCCTGGCGCACATAGATGCCAGCTTGACGCGGTGTGGTGATGGGAAGGGTATCCACAGCGATCTCCTAACGTGCAGACTTTTGCATATCAGTATGACATGCAAAAGTCCGCACGAAAAGGCCTCATGCAAAACTCTGTATGAGGCCTTGTACTGGCGTTGAGTTTTGAGCGATTGTGTTTGGCGTTACAGCGCCAAAATTCCCAGGTGCTCAAGCAGGATCTCGAGCCCGATGAGGATAAGCACGACGCCGCCCACGATGGTGGCGGGTTTTTCGTAGCGCGCGCCAAAGGTGTGGCCGATCACTACGCCGGCGACGGAGAAGATAAAGGTCGTGATGCCGATGAGCGATACAGCGGGCATGATGTCGACCGAGAGCGCGGCAAATGAGATGCCAACGGCTAGGGCGTCGATTGAGGTGGCGATGGCGAGGATCATGTACTCGCCCAGGTCAATCTTTTCGGCATCCTTGCCGTCGCCTTCATCCTCGTCCTCGGTAAAGGCCTCCCACAGCATTTTGCCGCCAATGAAGGCGAGCAGGATAAAGGCGATCCAGTGGTCGATGGGGCCGATGATGCCCATAAACTGGCTGCCAAGCGCCCATCCGATCACGGGCATGCCGGCCTGGAAGCCGCCAAAGAACAGGCCGAGCACTACGGCGACCTTAAGGTTGATCTTCTTCATGCCAAGGCCCTTGCAGATGGATACGGCAAAGGCGTCCATCGAAAGGCCAACGGCGAGCAGCACGAGCTCTGCGAGTCCCATAGTCTGGCTCCCTCTCTGCGGGCGGGCCCGCGTGTACCTCTTGGGGGAGCAACAAAAAGACTATCCTTGGCACATGGTTGAGTGGGTAGTCAAAAGAGCCCGTCCCAAATTAGCTATCTTAGCGGTGTTCGCTCATTCTGTAAGCATCGGATTTCGCGAGCGCCGCGGGGGCAAACCGTGAGAAACTATTTAGCGTTTATGGAGCGTATACGATGGGAGCGATGCCTTGGATAAGAACGAGCTGCAAAAGCGTATGGAACAGGCCATCCGCCTGACGGCACCTGGTCAGCCGATCCGCACTGCCCTCGACATGATCATCGCCGGTCACCTGGGCGCCCTTATCTGCGTTGGCGACACCGAAAACGTGCTCACTGCCGGTAACGACGGCTTCCCGCTCAACATTTCGTTCACCTCGAACCGTCTGTTCGAGCTCTCCAAGATGGACGGCGCCATCGTCATCGACGGCGACCTCACCCAGATCCTGCGCGCCAACTTCCATCTCAATCCCGATCCCTCGCTTGCCACGAGCGAGACGGGCATGCGTCATCGCACCGCCGCTCGCATGTCGGTGCTCACCGATGCCATCGTGATCTCGGTTTCGGCTCGTCGTGCCGTCGTCAACGTGTACGTCCACGGTAAGAGCTACGAGATTCAGCCTGTCACCACCATCATGAGCTCGGTCAACCAGCTCGTCGCCACGCTTCAGACCACCCGTCAGTCGCTCGACCGCTCCCTGCTGCGTCTGACGGCCCTCGAGCTCGATGACTACGTTACGCTCGCCGACATCACCGGCATTTTCTCGAGTTTCGAGATCATGCAGCAGGCAAAGACCGAGCTTAAGGATTGCATTGTCAAGCTGGGCAACCAGGGCAAGCTCGTGCAGATGCAGCTCGAGCAGCTCGCCGGCTCCAGCATGGATACCGAATACGACCTGATGATCCGCGACTACGCAAGTGATTCCTCTGAGGCCAACGCCGAGAAGATTCGCGCCAACCTGAGCCGTATGACACCTAAGGACCTGTCCGACCCACAGCATGTGGCGGCGGTTCTGGGTTACGACGACCTGGACGAGGACTCCGTCATGACGCCACTGGGCCTGCGCACGCTTTCGCGCGTGTCCGTCGTGCGCGACGGCGTGGCCGAGAAGATCGTCGACGAGTACGGCTCGTTGCAGGAGCTCATGGACGACATCAGCGAGGATCCGGAGCGCCTGGGCGACTTTGGCGTCAACAACCCTGCCATTCTTGCGGATTCCCTGTACCGCATGAAGGGCACCAAACAGGGGAACGCATAATGGCGCCCGTATGCGCCGTGGTCGTTGCCGGTGGCAGCGGCCAGCGCTTTGGTAACCCCGGTGGCAAGCAGCTCGTCAATGTAGCGGGTCGTCCGCTTATGAGCTGGTCCATCCGCGCGTTCGATCGGAGCGACAAGGTCGGCCACATCGTGGTGGTGTGTCCTGCTGAGCGTCGTGCCGAGATGCGCCGCCTGGCCATCGACCCGTTTGACTATGACACGCCCATCAGCTTTGCCGACGCCGGCGATACCCGTCAGGATTCCACCCGTGCCGGCGTGCATGCGGTTCCGGCGGGTTTCGAATATGTCGCCATTCACGACGGCGCTCGTCCGCTCATTACTACCGAGGCGATCGATCACGCTATCGACGTGCTCGTGAGCGACCGCGCCCTCGACGGTGTCGTGTGCGGTCAGCCCGCGATCGACACGCTCAAAATCGTCGATGGCGATAATATCGTCGAGACGCCGCCGCGCGAACTCTATTGGGCCGCACAGACGCCGCAGATCTTTAGCGTCGACGCCATGAAGCGCGCTCACGCCGCTGCTATCGCCGAGGGCTTTATCGGTACCGACGATTCATCGCTGGTCGAGCGCATGGGCGGGCGCGTCCGCTGCGTCCAGAGCCCGCGCGATAACCTTAAGGTGACGGTGCCCGAGGACCTGCGTCCTGTAACCGCTATTCTGCTTGGCCGCATGGCCGAGGGAGAGGACCTTCCCCATGTTCAGTAACCTGCGCATTGGCCACGGCTACGACGTCCACCGTTTGGTGGAGGGGCGTCGATGTATCATCGGCGGGGTCGACATTCCCTACGAGCGCGGCCTGCTGGGTCACTCGGATGCCGATGTGCTCGCGCACGCGTTGGCCGACGCCATTCTGGGCGCCTGCCGCGGGGGAGACATCGGCAAGCTGTTCCCCGACACCGACCCCGCCTACGAGGGTGCCGACTCGATGGTGCTGCTTGCTCGCGTGATGGACTATGCGCGCGAGCTGGGCTTTGAGTTTGTCGATGCCGACTGCACCATTGCCTGTCAACAACCTAAGATCACCCCGCACCGCGATGCCATGCGCGCCAACCTTGCCCATGCCCTGGGCGTTGACGTCGAAAACGTGGGCGTCGCCGCCACTACGACCGAAAAGCTCGGTTGGGAAGGCCAGGGCGAGGGAATCGGCGCCTGGGCCGTCTGCCTGCTACAGAAAACCGTTAAGGAGTAACGAATGCGTATCTACAACAGCGCTACCCATAAAAAGGAAGAGTTCCAGCCCATCGAGTCCGGCAAGGTCCGCATGTACGTGTGCGGCCCCACGGTCTACGACAACATCCACATCGGCAATGCCCGCACGTTCATCAGCTTTGACGTGATTCGTCGCTGGCTTATCGCGAGCGGCTACGAGGTCACGTTCGCCCAGAACCTCACCGATGTCGACGACAAGATCATCAAGCGCGCCAACGAGCAGGGCCGCACTGCCGCCGAGGTCGCGACGGAGTTCTCCGACAAGTTCATCGGCGTCATGCGTGCCGCCAATGTGCTCGATCCCGATGTGCGCCCCCGCGCCACCAAGGAGATCGGCCCCATGATCGCCATGATCAAGACGCTTATCGAGCAGGGCCACGCTTACGCAGCCGATAACGGCGATGTGTACTTTGCCGTGCGCAGCGATCCCAACTACGGCCAGGTCTCGGGCCGCAACATCGACGACCTTATGGTGGGCGCGCGCATCGAGGAGAACGAGGACAAGAACGACCCGCTCGACTTTGCCCTGTGGAAGGCCGCCAAGCCCGGCGAGCCCAGCTGGCCGAGCCCCTGGGGCGAGGGCCGTCCCGGTTGGCACACCGAGTGCGCCGCCATGGTGCATCGCTACCTGGGCACCCCGATCGACATCCACGGCGGCGGCTCCGACCTTGCCTTCCCGCATCACGAGAACGAGTGCGCCCAGGCCACCTGCGCCTGGCACCAGGGTTTCTCCAACACCTGGATGCACACGGGCATGCTGCTGGTAGACGGCGAGAAGATGTCCAAGTCGCTCGGCAACTTCTTTACGCTGGCCGAGGTCCTCGAGCAGCACTCCGCTGCCGCCCTGCGCCTGCTGATGCTGCAGACGAGCTATCGCTCGCCGCTCGACTTTTCTTGGGAGCGCTTGGAGGGTGCCGAGAACTCGCTCACGCGTATCGCCGGTACGGTCGAGAACCTGCGCTGGGCCGCGAACCATGCGACGGCCGATGCCGATGAGGCAGCATCCGAGGCGTTTGCCGCCAAGGCCGCCGAGACCCGTGCCACCTTTAAGGAGTGCATGGACGACGACTTTAACACCGCTGGTGCCATGGGTGCCGTCTTTGGCTTTGTGACCGAGTGCAACCAGTACCTGGAGCAGGCGGGCGACGCTGCCGACAAGGCCGCTGCCCTGGCCGCCGCCGATATGCTGGTCGAGCTGCTCGATACGTTTGGTGTTGAGCTTCCCGAGCCCAAGGTCGAGCTGCCGCTGGGTCTGCTGGGCGTTGCCGCCGGTCTGGTTGCCTATACGGGCGACGACGTGGACGAGGCTGCTGCCAAGATTCTCGAGGCCCGCGCCGAGGCCCGTGCCGCCAAGAACTGGGATCTGGCCGACGCCATCCGCGGCCAGCTCAAGGACCTGGGCCTGACGATCGAGGATACTGCCGCCGGCACCCGTATCAAATCTCTCTAATCCCCGCGGGTTTCCCAAGCACCCGACCTTGCCGTTCAAACCGTCGCTCGCGTACTCAAGTACGCGTCGCTCCTCTTTCACGGCAATCTCGGGCACTTGGAAAACCCGTACCGACCGCTTGAGCTATTCGTCTTAAGCGGTCGCTTCTTTTGTCTTGCTTGAATAATTTTTTAAAGGAGGCCGTTTTATGGCCGACAATCGCAAGCGTGCGCCTCGTGGCGGCAAGCAGACTGCTTCTGGCTCGCGTCCGATTCGCCGCAACGACCGCGCTGCCGCTCCCAAGGGCCAGCGCGATCGCGCCCAGGCCGCACGTCCGCAACGCGATCGTAACCGCGACGCTATCCAGGTTCCCAAGGGCGAGTTTATCGAAGGTCGTCGTGCTGCCGCCGAGGCGCTACGCACTGGTTTTCCCATCAAGTGCGCGCTCATTGCCGAGGGCGGGGAGCGCGATGCGGCCTTGTCGCGCCTGGTCGACGACCTCAACGCCGCGGGTGTCCGCATTAAGTATGTGCCGCGCGCGCAGCTCGATGCGCTGTCGAGCCATGGCGCCCACCAGGGCATTGCGCTCGAGGTTGGCAACTTCCCCTATGCCGATGTCGCCGATATTCTCGACCGCGCAGGTGAGGGCCCGGCACTTGTCGTAGTGCTCGACCATGTGACTGACGACGGCAACTTTGGTGCCATCGTGCGTTCCGCCGAGGTTGTGGGCGCGGCCGGCGTCATCATTGCCAACAAGCGCGCCGCCGGCGTGACCGTGGGCAGCTACAAGACTTCAGCCGGCGCCGTCATGCATCTGCCTATCGCGCAGGTGCCCAACATCGCCCGTGCGCTCGACGATCTTAAGACCGCTGGCTTTTGGGTGGGCGGTGCCTCCGAGCACGCCGAAGGCAGTTGCTGGGATGCTCCCTTCGAGGGCCGCGTGGCGCTCGTCATGGGCTCCGAGGGCGACGGCATCTCGCGCCTGGTGCTCGAGAAATGCGACTTTTTGACCAAGCTTCCCCAGCGCGGCATGACCGAGAGCCTCAATGTTGCCCAGGCGACCACGGCGCTGTGCTTTGAGTGGCTGCGCCGCAACGCCGGCGAGCTCATGGGGGAGGAGTAGCGCATGTCCAAGAAGAACCGCGCCAAGTCCAAGGCCAAGCGCTTTGGCGAGGGCTCGGCCAAGCCGATTGTTTCGGCCGCGACCTACGGCGTGGGCGGCAATGCGTTTGCGCAGGCTATCGCCGACCCAGTCTCGACGGTGCACTCCAGCAAACCCGAGCTGCTGGTGGTCGACGGTTACAACGTGATCCACTGCACGCCGCGCTACGAAAAGCTCGTGTACGACCATTCTGACGATCCGTATTCCAGCGACGTTCACGATATGGCGCGCACCGCCCTCATCAACGACGTTGCCGCGTTTGCCCAGGGCCGCTACGAGGCCGTAATCGTGTTTGACGGCGCGGGCAATATCTCCAGCGAGCGCCCCAACCTGCCGGCCCGCGGCGTGCGCATCGAGTTCTCGCCGACGGGCGTATCGGCCGATACCGTAGTGCAAAAGCTCTGCATCGAAGCGCGTGAGGAAGGTCGCGCGTGCTCCGTGGTATCGAGCGACGGCACGATCCAGGCCGTCGTCATGGGCAAGGGCGTTACGCGCATCTCGAGCCGCATGCTGGTGGACGAGATCAAACAGATCGATAACGATGTTCACGAGGCAGAGGAAGCTCCGCAGATCAAGATGACTCTGGGCAGCCGCCTGAGCCCCGAGGCCCTGGCCAAGCTCAAGGCCCTGCGCGGACGGTAAGGGATTATCCATAGAGACCTGTTTCCCAATTGGCCGGCCCGTTGATTTGTAATCAATGGACTGTGGGTTGCCGTCGCCAAAACGAATAGTTTTTGGTTTTGGCGAACGGATAAAACTGTTCGTTCTGGCGAATAGTTTTGAGATGTGGTCGGGTGAAGGGCCTGTTGCGCCTCGTCCGCAATTCCTTTATTCTTAACTGGCTTCGCGCGAAAGCGCCAAGTGTGCCAGTGTGGCGCAACGGTAGCGCAACTGATTTGTAATCAGTGGGTTGCAGGTTCGATTCCTGTCACTGGCTCCATGAGAGTTTCGGGCTCTGTTTCTATATGGGACAGGGCCCGTTTCTATTTATGTTGACATGTCAGCGGGTTTGACTTCCACCAGGCTTCAGGTTTGTCTTGATCTGTAACACGGGCGGGCTGAAAACCCTCCTTATAGTTACAGATCGAGACATTGCCAAGGGACGGCCGATAACATCTCGATCTGTAACACGAAGAAGCTGAAAACCGTTCTTACTGTTACAGAATGAGACGTAAGCGGAGGTCTCTGCGTAATATCTCGACCTGTAACAGATAGGGGAGAAAATGTTCTCTATATGTTACAGATCGAGACAAAAGCCGTGTCGAGCTCGGCTGCCCCCCTGAGCGTGGATTATCGAACGTACGAGCGTGGAAAATCTCCCGCTTAGTGAATGATCGTGGATAATCTGCCACTTTGGCCTTGGGGGCACGCCAATAGTGGGAGATTGTCCACGCTCGATTTCAAACGGAAGAAAATCCACGCTCGAATCTGCCGCGGAAGCCCGATCTCGACCTATATATAGGTGCAAATAGGCTGTTATCGAAGTTCGATCCTGAAGGTGTACTCCACTACACCAAAGTGTTACCTTGGGAAACGTCACCGCTGTATCCAAAACCACCGTCCTTCACATCCAAACTCAACAAAACCGCAGGTCACGGCTATATAGATACGCCCGGAACCGTGTATCTAGAGGTTTTCGTTGACAGCCCCCAAGGTTGCATCGTATTATCTTTTTCGTTCGCGGGGGCGGCGGTCCAAAAGACCAAAGGACCTGCGGATACTTGAACGATTGGGAGTTTGCCCGAGTGGTTAATGGGGACGGGCTGTAAACCCGTTGGCTCTGCCTACATAGGTTCGAATCCTATAGCTCCCACCCGTCAAGTGCCTGTATAGCTCAGTCGGTAGAGCACTTCGTTGGTAACGAAGAGGTCACCAGTTCAAGTCTGGTTGCAGGCTCCATCCGGCGGTGTAGCTCAGTTGGTTAGAGCACACGGTTCATACCCGTGGCGTCACTGGTTCGAATCCAGTCACCGCTACCATAGGTAACACGGTGGCTTCTCAATAGTATGTTGAGAGGCCACTATGGTATAAAGGCAAAGTCCCGTCCGGGGACGACCTGTTAAGAGGAGGGCTTTATGGCCAAAGAGAAGTTTGAGCGCACTAAGCCGCATGTTAACATCGGCACCATTGGTCACGTCGACCACGGCAAGACCACGCTGACCGCTGCCATCACCAAGGTTCTCTCCGAGACCGAGGGCTGCAAGGCTGACTTCACTGCGTTCGAGAACATCGACAAGGCTCCCGAGGAGCGCGAGCGCGGCATTACGATCTCCGTCTCCCACGTCGAGTACGAGACTGCTGCCCGTCACTACGCTCACGTTGACTGCCCGGGCCACGCTGACTACGTCAAGAACATGATCTCCGGTGCTGCTCAGATGGACGGTGCTATCCTGGTCATCGCCGCTACCGACGGCCCCATGGCTCAGACCCGCGAGCACATCCTGCTCGCCCGTCAGGTTGGCGTTCCCTACATCGTCGTCTTCCTGAACAAGTGCGACATGGTCGACGATGACGAGCTCATCGACCTCGTCGAGATGGAGACCCGTGAGCTCCTCTCCGAGTACGATTTCCCCGGCGACGACATCCCCGTCATCCGTGGTTCCGCTCTGGGCGCTCTCGAGGGCGACGCCAAGTGGATGGACGCTATCCGCGAGCTCATGAAGGCCGTCGACGAGTACATCCCGACGCCTGCTCGTAACAACGACCTCCCGTTCCTGATGGCCGTTGAGGACGTTATGACCATCTCCGGCCGTGGTACCGTAGCTACCGGCCGTGTCGAGCGCGGTGAGCTCAAGCTCAACGAGCCCGTCGAGATCGTCGGCATCAAGGATACCCAGAACACCGTCGTTACCGGTATCGAGATGTTCCGTAAGTCCATGGACTTCTGCGAGGCTGGCGACAACGTCGGTCTGCTGCTCCGCGGCATCAAGCGCGAGGACATCGAGCGCGGCCAGGTTCTCTGCAAGCCCGGTTCGGTTACCCCGCACACCAAGTTCACCGGCGAGATCTACGTTCTGACCAAGGAGGAGGGCGGCCGTCACACCCCGTTCTTCGATGGTTATCGTCCTCAGTTCTACTTCCGTACCACCGACGTTACCGGTACGGTCAAGCTCCCCGAGGGCACCGAGATGGCTATGCCTGGTGACCACATCACCATCGAGGGCGACCTCATCCACCCGATCGCCATGGAGGAGGGCCTGCGCTTCGCTATCCGCGAGGGTGGCCACACCGTCGGTTCGGGCATCGTCTCCACGATCATTGAGTAAATTAGCTCTTTGATTTAGCTGACTTAGAGAACCCGGCACTTTTAGGGTGCCGGGTTCTTTTCTACGCGGGGCTTGTTCCCTGCCGATTGCGCTTCGCTCGCCCTTAAGCCGAGCGTGGGGGATCGATTAGATTTCGCTGGCTTCATTGATGTGTTCCAAATATGAATGGATCCACCGAGAACCAATTGATTCGAGGTTTTCATTGACAGCACTTACATAGAGCTGATAAAGTACCATCTCGTGCCCGTACGGGGCGGAAATGAAAGGTTCAGGATAAATGCGTACTCTAGTTACTCTTGCGTGCACTGAGTGCAAGCGCCGCAACTATACGACCACCAAGAACAAGTCGAACATGCCTGATCGTATGGAGATCAAGAAGTATTGCCCCTGGTGCCGTCACCACACGTTGCACAAAGAGACTCGCTAGTCTCTAGTCATATACGCCAGTAGTTCAATTGGTAGAGCATCGGTCTCCAAAACCGAGTGTTGAGGGTTCGAGTCCTTCCTGGCGTGCCAGTCATTATTCCGTAAGCTCCCAATTGGGGGCTTACGGTTTACTCATGTATAAGCGCATTGCGCGGAGGTAACCCAAATGGCCAACAAGAAGAACAAGAAGAAGGCACAGCAGCAGGCGCCTGCCAATAACGCTGCCGCCAACTCCAAGGTTGAGGCCAAGAAGGCCGTTGCCAAGAAGAACGAGAAGGCTGCGAAGTCCAAGAAGAACGAGAAGCCTGGTTTCTTCGCCCGCACCAAGAAGTATTTCGCTTCGGTCAAGTCCGAGATGAAGCGTGTCACGTGGCCCGATAAGAAGGAGCTCGTGAACTACTCTGTCGTCGTTTGCGCTTCTCTGATCGTCGTCGGCGTCGTCATCGCTCTGCTCGATGCTGGCTTTGGCGAGGCTCTTGCTCTGTTCTCTGGATTGAGGGGCTAAACCATGTCTAAGCGTTGGTACGTCGTTCACACTTACTCTGGATACGAGAACCGCGTTAAGTCCGATCTCGAGCATCGCATCGAGACCATGGGCATGCAGGACCGTATCTTTGATATCGAGATTCCTATGGAGCGCGTCACCGAGATTAAAGAGGGTGGCAAGCGCGAGACCAAGGATTCTAAGATCTTCCCGGGTTATGTCCTGGTCCGCATGGAGATGGATGACGATGCTTGGACGTGCGTTCGTAACACGCCTGGCGTCACCGGTTTCCTGGGCGGCAACGGCAAGCCCGCTCCGCTTTCCCGCGACGAGTACAACAAGATGACTCGTCGTCCCGGTAAGGGCGATTCGCCCAAGCGCACCTCGGTCGATATTCAGGTCGGCACGTCCGTCCGCGTCACCGATGGCCCGCTTACCGACTTTGATGGCAAGGTCTCCGAGGTTAACACCGAGGCTGGCAAGCTCAAGGTCACGCTGATGATCTTTGGCCGCGAGACGCCGGTCGAGCTCGACTTTAACCAGGTCGCTGTCATCGCTTAAGTTTTCGTCCGTTCGCGCGAGCGTGCTTCTTCTGTGACTGCTCATCTCAGGAGTGCTTCTAACACGTGCGTGCTTACGATATAGCAAGTACTTCACACTCGTGATTCGAAAGGAATGACCATGGCTGAGAAGAAGGTTGCCAACGTCATTAAGCTCCAGATTCCTGCTGGTGCAGCTAACCCCGCTCCTCCCGTCGGCCCCGCCCTGGGCGCTGCTGGCGTGAACATCATGCAGTTCTGCCAGGCCTTTAACGCCGAGACGCAGGACAAGAAGGGCGACATCATCCCCGTTGAGATCACTGTCTACGAGGATAAGTCCTTCTCCTTCATCACCAAGACCCCGCCGGCGGCTCACCTCATCAAGAAGGAGCTGAACCTCAAGTCTGGTTCCGCTAAGCCCCAGGCCGACAAGGTTGGTCAGCTCTCCCAGGAGCAGCTCACCAAGATCGCCGAGATCAAGATGCCGGACCTCAATGCCAACGACATTGACGCCGCCAAGAAGATCATCGCCGGTACCGCCCGTTCCATGGGCGTCACCATCGCTGAGTAGCGATTTCTTATGGTAACGACGGGTGCTCCGACCGGGGCGCCCGTTAAATGTGTGCAATAGGGCACACGATACGATGTGGGAGGGCTCACGCCCGTTTAACCACAGGAGGTAATGCACATGGCTAAGCATGGTAAGAGCTATAACGCCGCTGCCGAAAAGATCGACCGCGCCACGCTCTACACCCCCCTTCAGGCTGCCAAGCTCATCAAGGAGCTCGACACCGCCAAGTTCGACGAGACCGTCGAGGCCCACTTCCGTCTGGGCATTGATACTCGTAAGGCTGACCAGAACATCCGTGGCTCCATCTCCCTGCCCCACGGCACCGGCAAGACCGTTCGTGTTGCCGTCTTCGCCGAGGGCGAGAAGGCCCGTGAGGCCGAGGCTGCCGGCGCCGACATCATCGGTTCCGACGAGCTCGTCGCCCAGATCCAGAAGGGCGAGATCAACTTCGACGCTGCTATCGCTACGCCGAACATGATGGCCAAGGTTGGCCGCATCGGTAAGATCCTTGGTCCCCGTGGCCTCATGCCGAACCCCAAGCTCGGCACCGTGACCATGGACGTCGCCAAGATGGTCTCCGAGCTCAAGGCTGGCCGCGTTGAGTACCGCGCCGACCGCTACGGCATCTGCCACGTGCCCCTGGGCAAGAAGTCCTTCACCGAGCAGCAGCTCGTCGAGAACTACGCTGCCCTGTACACCGAGATCCTGCGCGTCAAGCCCTCTTCTGCTAAGGGCAAGTACGTCAAGTCCATCTCCGTGTCTTCCACCATGGGCCCTGGCGTCAAGGTCGATCCCGCTATCCAGCGCGACTTCCTGGCTGAGTAACTAACAGTTACTGCCTGAGCAAAGCAAGCATTGCTAAAGAGACCCGGTTCTGCCTCGTGCAGGACCGGGTCTCTTGCTTTTGAGTCAACGAAACCACCACGAAGGGGACAGGCACCCTTGTGGTGGTTTTACTTGTGTTGTACTTTAGCGCGATGTAGTACTACCCGAGGCCGAAGGGAGCCCAACATGTTTAGGAACACGCAACAGCTCCTAGGCCTAGCGCTACTAGATTGGATAGCGCGCTAGGGTTGTAATCTCGCTATAACGATTTGTTGTACCCGGGTGCGCTATCGTCTGCCGCTTTCAGGCGTGATGAGCGACACGGGTATTTTTCTATCTCTAGGCCTTCTCTCTCTCCTGAAAGCCATCTGTCATAAAACGGTCAATCAGGAGGAACATATAAGCCGCAAAATCACAATCTTTGACGCCACCCTGTGCGACGGTGAGCAGTCGCCGGGCGCCAGCATGAATACCGAGGAAAAGCTCTTCATCGCCCGCCAGCTGGTGCGCATGAACGTGGACGTTATCGAGGCGGGCTTTCCCATCTCGAGTCCTGGTGACTTTCGCTCCGTACAGGAGATTGGCAAGATTGCGGGCGACCGATGCACGGTATGCGGCCTGACGCGCGCTGTCGACAGGGATATCGAAGTGGCTGCAGAGGCGCTCAAAACGGCCCAGAGGCCCCGTATCCATACAGGGCTGGGTGTGAGCACCAGTCACCTGCGCGACAAGCTCCATATGACTGAGGAAAGGGCAATTGAGTGAGCGATCCATGCCGTCAAACATGCTCGCAAGTTCGTTGACGATGTTGAGTTTTATGCCGAGGATGCCGGCCGCTCCGATCAGGAGTTTCTGGTGCGCATTATCGAGGCGGCCGTAAAGGCCGGTGCCACGGTCGTGAACATCCCCGATACGATGGGCTACAACATGCCGTGGGACTTTGGCGCCCGCATCCGTGACCTGCGCGGGCGCTGCGGGTGCGGCCGGTCAGCGTGCGGTCGACGTGATGGAGTATCGCGAGTACGAGATTGAGCGCATTGCGCGCCAGGCATTTGAGGCGGCGCGCAAACGTCGCGGCAAGGTGACGAGCGTTGATAAGCGCAACGTGCTGGAGACGAGCCGCATGTGGCGCGAGATCGTGCATCGCGTGCAAGACGAGGAGTACTCCGACGTGGAGCTTGAGGACCTGCTCGTCGACAACGCCGCCATGCAGCTCATCAGTCGACCGGCAGACTTTGACGTCGTGGTGACGGAGAACATGTTCGGCGACATCCTGTCCGATGAGGCGGCTCAGATTACCGGATCGCTCGGTATGCTTGCCTCTGCCTCGCTGGATGATGGCGTATCGCTGTTTGGGCCGAGCGCTGGCAGCGCTCCTGACATCGCGGGGCTCGGCGTGGCCAATCCGCTGGCTCAAATCTTGTCGGTGGCGATGCTGCTGACCTACGCGCTCGACATGGGCGAGCAAGCCGCGTGGATCGAGAGCGCCGTGGCGCGCGTGCTCGACGAGGGCTGGCGCACCCGTGACATCGCCGATGTCAACACCCCGGCAGATAAGATCCTCGGCACCACGACGATGGGCGACAAGGTCGTCGCCGCGCTGTAGGCGATGCCGATTCAAGCTGTCAAATATCTCAATCTGTAACATCTAAGGGGCAAAATCGTTCCTACCTGTTACAGATTGAGATTTTCGGCCGAGCATCCGTGGTCTGTCTCGATCTGTAACAGCTAACCGATTATTTGGGCCCTACCTGTTACAGATTGAGACAAACCGTTGGGACAGGTCGGACGAGTCAGCAAAACCACCACAAAGGTGCCGGTCCCCTTCGTGGTGGTTTTTAGCGCAACGAGGTGTTCCCAGCCGACCATACGGGCGGCCTTGCGCTCACGCTGCTCGATGACAGCGCATCTTTAGACGCGAAGTGCGGAACCGGGTGCATATACGAGCCGCGTAGCGTTACGAATTCATGGGAATGACCGTATCGCCAATTTGTACGCTTGCAATCTTGTCTGTGTCACAAACTTGCGAGAACGGCCAGGTCTTGTGGACATCAGTGGTGCCGTTATCCAGTTTATTTGCGAAATAGCCGCTGTGGCTGGTTGCGTCCTCAACATGACCGTCTTTGAACGTCACGATGAGGGGTATGTTGCCAACGGCATCCATGGACTCCTCCATGTTTTGAGACATCTTGCCGCTGTTGTTGTCGTGTTCGATGGAACGATCTATGTTGTAGCGGACTGAAACGCCAACGCAGGATACGGTGGCCTCTTGAATCGTCGCCTTGGTGCCGTTAAAGTTGACCGATTTGGGCGCGGGAATCGTAACGGATGTATCTTCGTAATTCAGCTGGAACTTAAGATCCCATGGGCCCGTAAGTATTTTCTTATACTCGGGAAGCTCTTTGCCAGCACGTGGCACAACGAGAGAGTTGATATGCGTGCGGACGGTCCTGCCCATAAGGCCGGGTGATTCAACGCTGAACTGTGCAAAGTATTGAATGCTGGAGTCATTGGGGTTCTTGTCAATGAGCCATGATTGGCCTTGGCCGCCATGCTCGCCATCAACGTATACGTTTCCATCGACACTTCCGGCGATAGTTCCGTTCTCGCCCGGCTCGGAAAGCTTTTTCAGGGCAGCGGGATCGTCGAACGTAAGCGTATAGGCGATGGTAACCATATCCTTGTCGCCCATGATGGCGTCGGCGGTCACGGTGACTCCGTTGTTGGAGCAGCTAGCACCGACGGGCCGGCCAATACGGTCGATGATCTCGGTTTGAGAAGCAGGTCCGTCAAAGATGTCGGAAAGCATGTCAGAAGGAAGCGGCAGGACGCCTGTTGCCATAGCCGTGCCAGCGCCTCCAATGACGATAGCGAGGACTGCCGTTACAGCGGCAATGCGAGCGACTGTTCTTACGGGATGGCGGGCGATGCGCGGCTTGCGTCGCGTGCCATTAAAGTTGCTTTGAGCGGTCGCCGCATCGCTTGAGGCGACGGACTGAGCAATCGAGTTTGCCATGTGCTGCTTCGCATTATCGGTAAACGAAATGTGCTCCAGGGCGTGGCGATAGTCATTCGAATTCGTAGTCATTGTGGTCTCCTTTCAAGGAAAGCCGAAGTGACGCACGTCCGCGGCTAAGGTGCTGGGCGGTTGCAGCTGGCGTCGCGTGAACGGCGTCTGCGATTTCCCTGATGCTCATGCCTGCGTAGTAGTGCAAAAAGATGGCGATGCGCTGTGCTTGAGGCAGGGCCGTGACAGCGGAAAGAATGGCGCAGTCGCGTTGCGCGAATTCTTGCTCGGTATGTGTTACGGGTGCGCAGAAATCGGGGAGCGAATCGAGGTCGACAACCGGGTGATTCGCGTGCGTACGGCCGATATCGCGACATGCGTTCAGTGCGACTCGGATCACCCAAGCACGTTCGTGTTCGAGCGAGTCGAACGGTTGAGTGCGTTGGAGAATCTTGATCAGCGTGTCCTGGCAGATGTCTTGAGCGTCGTCAGCGGATCCAAGGGCCGAATAGCACAATCGAAGGATGAGGTCGGAATACGTGTCGACCAAGCGCTTTGCTTCCCGCTCGATCTGATCGGCATCGCATCGGAGCGTGCTATTGCGGTTACGGCGTGCAGGCATAGTGTCACCTCCAATTGGTCGTGGTGGATATAGGGAAGGCGTCTCGCGAGGTCCCTCTACATACAACACGGTCGAGACTGCATAAGTTGACAAAAAAAGACGGCACGCGAGCGCCGTCCTTACAAAACAATGAGTGTTCTCGTTAATTACACAAGCACCGTGATGGACAGGTCGGACGAGTCAGCAAAACCACCATAAAGGTGCCTATCCCCTTCGTGGTGGTTGTTGGCAGTTACCAGGGGGTTCTGGCGGTTGAAGACTCGATTGCTTCGTGGCGTTTGAGCTCGCGGCGCATGGTTTGCGAGTTGAGCCAAGCGGCCTTCCAACCGCGCGTGGGGTAGCGCGCCTCGTCAATTTCGATCTTGGTATAGCCGCAGGCGTTGACAATCTTCGTTCCGCATGGGTGTTGGCGCTCGCGTTGAAAGTTGGGGCCGTAGCTTTGGTGCACATGCCCGTGAATCATATAGTCGGGACCCCAAGACTCAAGAGCCGCATTAAAGCACTCGAATCCTCGATGCGGCAGGTCGTCCAGGTCGCCCATGCCTGCGACGGGTGCATGGGTAAGTAGAATATCGCATCCGTCTACCAGTGCGATTTTTCGCGATAGCTTGCGCATGCGTTTTGCCATCTCGCGCTCGGTATACATGTTCGCGCCGTCGCGGTAGCGCATGGAACCGCCCAGACCCGCAATGCGAATACCTCGGTACACATATACGCTGTCCTCAACACAAATGCACCCGCCCGGTGCATGGCGCGCGTAGCGGTCGTCGTGGTTGCCACGAACGTACACAAGCGGTTTGTTGATGACAGTGACCAAAAACTCAAGATAGTCCGGATCCAGGTCGCCTGCGGATAGAATCAGGTCAACGTCCTCAAAGCGCTCCTTGCGAAAACATTCCCACAGGCAGCGCTCCTCTACATCGGCAATGGCTAGGATATTCATAGGGCACGGACCTCCGGCTCGTTATCGAGCTGCGGAATCGAGCCTATAACGTTGTCGGCCAGCCAGTCCATCTCGACGATTTGCGTGCTCGGCAGCGGGGGAAAGCCCTCGATCTGCACCACGCCGTCTTGGCTATGAAGCTCGCCGCCAAATGGATTGATGGAGCCCTCGACGATGCCATTGCGGAGGAGCTGAACAAGCTTGCGCGTCTGATAGGGTAGGCCCGGAGCGTAGCGAATATCGATGACGCCGGAGCTCATACCGTACCAGTAGTTGACGGCGCGCACCTGCTGGTCATCGGCGGTCTCGTCCCATGTGCCGTGCAGTAGGCTGCGTACGATGAGTTCGTAGTAACGGCCCCAGTTCCATACCGGCATAGCAATACCGGTAACTTCCTTGCCGTTTACCAGACGGTGAAGCCCGTAGGCGGTGGGGTCCTCGAGAGACTTGGACATATCGGCGCCGGTCATGACGCTCACGCCTTCGCGGCACATGGCCTCGGCAAGGCCTCCGGCGGGCACATCGCCCCAGGTCAGGATAACTTGCGCGCGGGGGTCGAGTAGCGAGGCGCCAATCGCAAAGGCGTTGATTTCACTGAGCGCGCCCGAGGCGAAGACCGACGCGTGGTAACCGATGCGGTGGTTGTCCGCCATGCTGGCGGCAAGGGCGCCCAGGAGGAACTTGGCCTCGTACATCTTGCCAAAGTACGAACGCACGCTTTGGTGGGGAAGGCCGATAGAGCAGTTGAGGAATCGCACCTGGGGATACTCAACGGCAGCCCTGAGCGTGTATTCCATCAGGCGGTGCGAGGTCGAGAAGATGACGTTAGCTCCATGTTTGACAGCCGTTTCCACGGCGGCGTAGAACACGTCCGGATCGTGGCAGTCCTCGAACGCCTCGGTGCGCACGATACCGCCAAAGTGCTCATCGAGATACTGACGCCCTTGGTCGTGCAGACTGTCCCAGCTCGACGTTGCGCAGGGGAATTCATGGATAAAGGCGATGCGCAGGGGGTTGGCCGCCGAATAGACGGTCTTGCCCATAAAGAAGTTGAGCACGCCGGAGGTGGACTTAGCGGGCGACTCTTCCTCATCGACACTCGGTGCTTCGACAAGATCGACCTTGTCTTCGTTATTTTTGCCGGCAATGACCAGCTCGCGCCAAATCTTACACAGGCGGTTTACGACGATATCCGTCGGCGTATCCAGTAGACGGTCTTGGTTGTACACGTTGAGGTAGACGAGCATGGCGTCGGCGGGCGTAATGTCCAGATGGTCGCCGCCGGCGCGCAGGTAGGCGCGTTTAAAGAGTAGGAAGGTATGGCGCAGGTAGTCGACCTTTTTCTGTGGCCACTTTTCGACAAGGTCCTGGCCGAGCATCTTGGCGAGCGTCTCATAGCTTCCCTCGCGCGAGAACTCGATCTCGTATAGGGGGCAGACGCGCCAAAACGCGCAGAACTCGCCGTACAGGCGACTTTCGACGGAATCCCATTTTCCGGGGTAGAGGCGGGTGACCTTGGCCGAAACCGTCGGGGCGTCCAGGAATTTGAGGACGCTGACGCGCTTGTTGCCCTCCTGGACGTAGAACCGATGCATGAACTCGGTGACGATGATGGGGTCGCGATAGCCCTCGGTCACCTGGATGTCGTAGAGGTTGGACCACTTGCGGGCGAACTCGGTGTTAAACGGCAGCAGGGGCATAAAGTTGCACGAAAAGGCAGACTGACGGCCCTTGGTAACCGTGCCGACGACCATTTCGAGCGGAATATCTCTCAGGCCGACATTCTCTCGCTGGCCTAAGGGGAGCTGGGAAACCAAGCTATCGAGGTCCGTGAGATACGGATGCTCGCTTTGACTAATGGCGCGTCGACGTCCTTGCTCGCCGCGCTTGCGTGCTTGACGATAGGCCTCTTCCATAGTTTTGCTCCCTTAGTCGTTTAAACAACTATATGAACCATGGTACCATCGTCTCGGTCGCTCGAAAAGGGGCAGCTCGTAAAGGGCGGCTGGGCCATTGAGAAATAAACCGCTCATTTGCCCAGATAAAACCAGCCTAAATAAACCTGTCCTTATTTGGTGGGTTGGGCAATGATGGGGGCGATGGCGCGGATGCAGGCGTCGGCTGCCGTAAAGGTGGTGCTGTCGTCACTGACGATAAAGATGATCTTACCCTTAATGCCAAAGTCGCCGATCTCGCTAAAGAGCACGTAGGGTTCCTTGTCAAAGCCCGAGATGGGTGAAACGGCGACCTTGGTGGCACAGGCGAGCTCGTCTGCCAGCGCATCGAGCGAGTCCCACTTTGACGTGTCCTTCACCGCGACGGGAACGACAACGCGTCCAAAGGGCATGAGGTGCACGAGTGTGTTCTTGGAGATGTTGGAGTTGGGGACGATGATGGTCTGTCCGCAGGCGTCCTCGATGGTCGTGTGGCGCCAAGTGATGTCCTGGACCACGCCCGACACGCCGCCGACCTCGATATTGTCGCCGGGCTTGATGATGCCCATAAAGGTCACTTGCATGCCGCCGATGAGGTTTGACAGCGTGTCCTGAAAGCCGAGCGAGATGGCGATGCCGCCGACGCCAAGAGCGGCGACGAGGGCGTTTGCGTTAATGCCAAAGCAGTTGTCGAGGATAAAGCTGCCGCCGATCGTCCATATGACGGCGCGCGCGATGTTGATGAAGATGCTGGATGAAGGGAGTGGGTTATCGTCGCGGTTAAGCAGGTGGCGCAGGGTCTTGGACGCGACCTTGGCGGCAACGGCGGTGCCGATGGCCAAGATACCTGCCCAGATGATGTTGTGGACCCATCGTTGTGCAAAGAAATGAAGAATCGGCTCAAACAATTCCATGTAGGGAAACCTCCTAATGATCGTCCAACCATGATACCCACCAAAAAGCCCGTCCGATCACATCGGACGGGCCGATAACTTGAGATGGGGTGGCCGCGGTGGCGTAAGCTGGGCCGCCGGCGAGCACGCCGGCAAGGAGTGCGGCGGTCAAGCAAGACGGGGAAGGAGTCTTCTCATGGCAGTTTCCTTAGTTCTTAACCAGTGGTTCCTGCTGACGCTGGATTATCGACATGATATGCGAAAACCGTCGCAAAGGTATCTGTTCCTTTGCGGCGGTTTTGACGTTTGCGCAGATAAAACCTGCCAAAATAAACCTGTCCCTTATTGGCAGGTTTTAGCTCAGCAGCATGCGGTCGTTGGCGAGCTCGCCGCCCGAGACCTCCTCGAACTTCTGCAGCAGGTCGGCGACGGTGAGCGACTTCTTCTCGTCGCCCGCCACGTCGTAGATAACGTGGCCCTCGTGCATCATGATCAGGCGATTGCCCAGACGGATGGCGTCATTCATGTTGTGCGTGACCATGAGCGTGGTCAGGTGGTTCTCGTCGACAATCTCCTCGGTCAGATTGAGCACCTTCGATGCCGTCTTGGGGTCGAGGGCCGCCGTGTGCTCGTCGAGCAGCAGCAGGCGCGGCTTGGTGAGCGTGGCCATCAGCAGGGTGAGTGCTTGGCGCTGACCGCCCGAGAGCAGGCCGACCTTGGCGTTGAGGCGCGTGTCCAGGCCGAGGTCCAAGCGCTTGAGCAGCTTAACGTACTCGTCCTTCTCGGCCTTGGTGACGCCCCACGAAAGACCGCGGCGCTGGCCGCGGCGCTTGGCGAGGGCCAGGTTCTCGGCAATTTGCATGTCGGCTGCGGTGCCGCGCATGGGGTCCTGGAACACACGGCCCAGGTACTTGGCGCGCTGCGACTCACTCAGACGCGAGATGTCGGTGCTGTCGAGCTCGATAACGCCCGAATCGAGCGGATATACGCCGGCGATCATGTTGAGCAGCGTGGACTTGCCAGCGCCGTTGCCGCCAATCACGGTTACAAAGTCGCCATCATTCAGGGTAAGGTCGACGCCGGTGAGTGCGCGCTTCTCGGTGACGGTGCCTTTGTTAAAGGTCTTTTTGACGTGCGAGAGCTTAAGCATCTGCCTCATCTCCCCTCGTGTAGGAGCTGCGGAGCTTATAACGCTCCCAAACCACGGGCACGCACAGGGCCACGGCAACGATTACGGCGGAGAGCAGCTTCATGTCGTTGGCGTCCATGCCCAGCTGCAACACGATGGCGCGAATGAGGAAGTACACCACAGAGCCAAAGACGGCGGAGGCCAGGCGGACGCTAAACTGCGTCAGACCGCCGGGCAGCAGGCGGCCGAGCACCTCGCCGATAACAATGGCGGCAAGACCGATAACGATGGCGCCGGTGCCCATGCCAATGTCAGCGTACTTCTGGCTCTGGCAGATGAGCGCACCCGAAAGGCCGATAAGGGCGTTGGAGAGCACGAGGGCAATCATCTTGGTGGAGTTGGTGTTGACGCCCAGGGCGCGGATCATGTACTCGTTGTTGCCGGTGGCACGCAGCGCCGAGCCGATCTCGGTGCCAAAGAACCAGTACAGGATGGCGACGATGGCCACGGCCAGCACAATGCCCAGGATGATGGCAACGGTGGACTGCGGCAGGCCCGTCATGTGGCTGACGGATGAGAAGATGGTGCCCTTGGCAAGGATGGGCGTGTTGGATTTGCCCATGATGCGCAGGTTGATGGACCACAGACTGATCTGCGTAAGGATTCCGGCGAGGATTGCAGGAATCTCAAAAACGGTGGTCAAGATGCCCGTGACCGCGCCCGCGATGGCGCCGGCGCACATGCCGGCCAGCACGGCGAGCAGCGGGTCGACGTTGTTATTGACGATGAGCACGGCGCAAACACAGCCGCCGAGGGCAAAGCTGCCGTCGCAGGTCATATCGGGGATGTCGAGCAGGCGGAACGTGATAAACACGCCGAGCACCATGATGCCCCAGAGGACGCCCTGCGAAACGGCGCCCTGCAATGCAATGAGCATGCTTCATACCTCCTAGGATAGGGTGGACACGTGATTTTCCATAATAGCGGTACCAATGCATAAAAGAGCGGTGGACAGACGTTTTGTTTTACCTGAAACAAGCAGGGCGAACGCCGGTCTTTAGCGTTCGCCCCAATGACTCAGATATTGAATAACGCAGTAGTGGCGCGCGTGCGGGCCCTAGACGCGTTACCGCGCATGGCGCTACGCGTCCAGAGCGGAAAGGTCGATACCCAGAGCCTCGGCCATCTCGTCGTTTTTGACGACGACCAGGTCCTTGCTCGAGAGTTGCTCAATCGGCATATCCTCGGGCTTGGCCTCGCCCTTCAAGATCTTGACGGCCATCTCGCCTGCAGCGTAGCCCAGGTCCTCATAGTTGATGGAGAGGGTGAACAGACCGCCGGCCTTGCACATGCCCTCCTCGCCAGTCACAAAGGGGAGCTTGTTCTCCTTGCAGATCTGGCCGACTTGCGAGGCGCCCGCGGCGATGGTGTTGTCGGTGGGGGAGTAGAGCGCGTCGACCTTGCCCACGGCAGACTCGACGACGGACTGAATCTCGTTGGAGCTCGAGACGGTGAAGTCAGTGTACTCGAGGCCCAGCTTGTCGAGTTCCTTCTTGGCGGCCTTGATCTGGACGTCGGAGTTGGACTCGGCGGTGCAGTAGAGCAGGCCGACCTTCTTAACGTCGGGCAGGACCTTCTGCATCATCTCGAGCTGCTCGGCGACCGGGGTGAGGTCGGAAGCGCCCGTGACGTTGGTGCCGGGCTTGTCGTTGTCCTGGACCAGGCCGGAAGCGGCGTAGTCGGTGATGGCGCAGCCAACGATGGGGATATCAGCGGTGGCGCCGGCGGCAGCCTGCGCGGCGGGCGTAGCGATGGCGTAGATCAGGTTGACGCCGTCGCCTACGAACTTGTCGGCAATGGACTTACACGTGGACTGGTCGTTCTGGGCGTTCTTCTGGTCGATCTTGACCTTGAGGCCGCTCTTCTTGATGGCCTTGACGAAGCCGTCGTTGGCGGCATCGAGCGCGGAGTGCTCGGTGAGCTGCAGAACGCCGATGGTGTAGTCGGAACCGGCGGCAGCGGAGCCGGAACCAGAGTTGCCGCCGCATCCGGCGAGCGGAGCGAGCGCGAGCAGGCCAGCGGAGACAAGAAGGCTCCTGCGGCTGATGGTGATGCCCTTCATATCATTACCCCCAGTGTAAAAATGGCTGGAAACACTGCACTAGGAAAAAGTGCAAGTGGGACTATAGTAACGCCGATGTCCATTTTTACAATAACCTGGCGGGTTTTTTAATACTGAACCGGATGGGCGGTGCTGAGAAACGACGGACGGTAACGGGGCTTACGCTGCGGCTTACGCTGCGGGCGCGGGGCTGTCTTCTTCGTCTAGCGCGGCAAAGAGTTTCTTGCCGTCGAGCAAACGCGTGCTGACGTTTCTCATGCGGCTGACCTCAACGGTGCGCAGGGTATCGTCGGCGCCTCGGGTGTTGTAGACCGTTCCCAGCAGATACGAGACGCCATCGCGCTGCCTGATGGCAAAGGGCCGGACCGTCATCCGCACCACCTCGGTTTCGCCTCGGGTCAGGACGTTTGAGATATCAAAGCTGACAGTTGTTCCATGGTCGATGGCCTGTTCGACGAGCTCGCACGTGTCGATACGCTTGGCGTGCGGACGCGCTGTCTTGATGGGCACGTCGTTGGCGGCCGGTGTCGGTTCGGGCATATCGAGATAGCCGCGAACATCGGCGCTCGCCATGGCGACCAGGTGCTGCGCCATGCTTTTTCGAATGGCTATGGGCGTCGATCGGTTGCGCATGACCATGCCATGGAGCCGTATGATCTCCTCGTCAGCAAGCGGGCGGGTGAGGAGCCGATAGCCCACGCCGCGTTTATAGTCGATTTCGTATCCGGCGTGACGAAGTGCGGATATCGAGGTATAGATGCTGCGGCGTGCCGCTGAGATGGGCATGCGGGCGGGGTCGTCGGGATGGGCGAGGAGCTCGACCAGCTCGTCGGAAAGCAGCGCCTTGTCCTCGCCGGTGTTCTCGCTCAAAAGCTGCAGGATGCGTACGGCGCGATAGGCTGCCATCGAGGCGGAGCCCCTGGTCGTGGTCTCGTAGTTTTCAACAACGGCTTCGGTCATAGTGCCCACGTCCTTTCTTTTTGGTGATGGCAGATCAGAGCCTAGGGCGCGGAACCTGGCCAAGGACACGTGGCGCCTTGGACGGTCGATGGTTGCCGGCAAACGGCGGGTCGAGTTTTCAACAACCCTGCCTAACTGACCAAAACCTTGCCAAAAGCTTGACGGCTGCTGTTGAAAAAAGCGCCTCTCGGCCGATGTCGAGAGGCGCTTGTGCGATGAGCGTTGCGCGTGGCGACGCGAGCTAGTGCCCGACGATTAGAAGTCGGCGTTGCCCACGGTGCGCGGGTGCGGCAGGACGTCGCGGATGTTGCCCACGCCGGTGAGGTACATCACCAAGCGCTCGAAGCCCAGACCGTAGCCGGCGTGCTTGCAGGAACCGTAGCGGCGCAGGTCAAGGTAGTACTTGTACTGCTCGGGATTCATACCCAGGTCCTTGATGCGGGCCTCGAGCAGATCCAGGCGCTCCTCGCGCTGGGATCCGCCGATAATCTCGCCGATACCGGGAACCAGACAGTCGGCGGCGGCGACGGTCTTGCCGTCCTCGTTCATGCGCATGTAGAAAGCCTTGATCTCGGCCGGGTAGTCGGTTACGAAGGTCGGGCGCTTAAAGTGCTCCTCGGTCAGGAAACGCTCGTGCTCGGTTTGCAGGTCGATGCCCCAGCTCACGGGATAGTCAAACTTGTGACCGGCGGCGACGGCCTGCTCCAGGATTTCGACGGCCTCGGTATAGGTGACGCGGGCAAAGTCGGAGTTGGCGACATGGTCTAGGCGCTCGAGCAGACCCTTGTCCACAAACTTGTTGAGCATATTGAGCTCGTCGGGGCAGGTGGCCATGACGTCCTTAAGGACGTACTTGAGCATGGCCTCAGCGTTGTCCATGTAGTCGTTGAGGTCGGCGAAGGCCATTTCGGGCTCAATCATCCAAAACTCGGCGGCATGGCGCGTGGTGTTGGAGTTTTCGGCGCGGAAGGTGGGGCCAAAGGTGTACACGTCGCCAAAGGCCATGGCAAAGTTTTCGGCATTGAGCTGGCCGGAAACGGTGAGGCTCGCATGCTTGCCAAAGAAGTCCTGACTCCAGTCGACCTCGCCGGCCTCGGTGAGGGGCGGGTTTTGGGGGTCGAGCGTGGTCACGCGGAACATCTCGCCGGCGCCCTCGCAGTCACTCGTGGTGATGATGGGGGTGTTGACGTAGACAAAGCCCTGCTCCTGGAAGAAGCGGTGGATGGCGGCAGCCGCGACAGAGCGGATGCGGAACACGGCGCGGAACAGGTTGGTGCGCGGGCGCAGGTGCTGCTGGGTGCGCAGGAACTCGACGGTTGCGCGCTTCTTCTGCAGCGGGTAATCCGGGGCACTCGTGCCCTCGACCTCGATGGAGGCGGCAGAAAGCTCGAAGGGCTGGGGCGCATCGGGGGTCAGCTTGACGGTGCCGGTGCAGATGAGGGCGGCCGAGACGTTTTGATGGGCGATCTCGTCGTAGTTGTCGAGCGCCTCGCGGTTCATGACGACCTGCAGGTCGCGGAAGCAGCTGCCGTCGTTGAGTGTAACGAAGCCAAAGTTCTTCATGTCGCGGACGGACTTGACCCAGCCGGCAACGGTGGCGGTCTGGCCACCGAGCGACTCGGCATCGGCATAGAGCTGCGCGATTTTGGTGCGGTTCACGTATCCTCCCATAACGGTTGAATGATAGTTATCCATACAGTTCGATATTCTAGCAGCTCGGCTCATTTGGGCTATACAGATAAGGCATTGGCGGGATGGTTTTTCAAACGAACCTTGATTGGCAACTTTATCCGAACACCTCCCACATTCACCCGCACATGTG
>NZ_QRJO01000011.1 GCF_003471585.1 Collinsella sp. AM18-10 | reverse complement strand
GGCTTGGCTCGCGTCCCCCCAATCTAGTAGACTCTAAACCGTTGCTAGATTAGGGGGATTTTCCATGAAGCGCTCCATGAAACGAGTTTCCGGGGCCGTCGTCGCGCTCGCGCTCGCGGCCGCCCTGGCCCTGTGCGGGCCCGCGGCTTACGGCGAGCCCGCCGCCCAGCCCGAGGCCCCACAGGCCGGCGGGGGCCAGGCGGAGCCCGCCCGGGCCGAGGAGGCCGCGCCCGTCTCGCTCTCGTACTCGGCCCACGTCTCCAATATCGGCTGGATGGGCGCCGTCGCCGGCGGCGGGGTCGCCGGCACGACCGGCAGGGGGCTCCCCCTCGAGGCGCTGCGCCTCGTCCTGTCCGACGCGTCGACCGGCGAGCCCCTCGGCGCCGATGCCATATCCGTCGAGGCCCACGTCTCGAACGTCGGCTGGCAGGCCGCCGTCGGCAACGGCGGCACCGCCGGCACCACCGGCCGGTCCCGCGCCGTCGAGGCCCTGAGGGTCAGGCTGTCCGCGGACCTGTCGGCCCGCTACACCGTCTGGTACCGCGTCCACTCCGCCGAGTTCGGGTGGCTCGGCTGGGCGTGCGACGGCGCCGACGCCGGCTCGGCGGGCTACGGCCGCGCCGTCCAGGCCGTCCAGGTCGCGGTCCTGCCCAAGGGCGACCCCGCCCCGGGCGACACGTCCACGCCCTTCGTCGACAGGTCCTCCGAGCCCCCCTCGGTCTCCTACCGCGCCCACGTCGCCGGCATCGGCTGGCAGGGCGCCGTCTCGGACGGCGCCGCGGCCGGCACCACCGGGCAGGGCCGCGCCCTCGAGGCCCTCTCGGGCTCCGTGTCCTGGTACGGGCACGGCTCCTCCTCCCTCGAGGTGAGGGCCCACGTCTCGAACGTCGGCTGGCAGGGCTGGACCTCGGGCGCCGCCGGCACCACCGGGCGCTCCCTGGCGGTCGAGGCGCTCCAGTTCAGGCTCTCCGGCGAGGCCGCCTCGTCCTACGATGTCTGGTACCGCGTGCACTGCTCCGACTACGGCTGGCTCGGCTGGGCCAAGGACGGCGCGTCCGCGGGCACGGTGGGCCTGTCGAAGGCCGTCCAGGCCGTCCAGGTCGTGCTCGTCCCCAAGGGCGGCGCCGCGCCGGGCCCGGTCGGCGGCGCCTTCCGCGGCGCCGGCGAGCGCCTGTCCGGCTCGGCCCTCTCCGTCTCCGGCTCGCCGGCGGGCTCGTCGTTCTCCGGCGGGGTCCTGACGCTCGGCTCCGAGAAGGGGCCCGTGCTGGGCTCCGTCGCTGCCGTTGTCGACAACCTCGAGTCCGACGGGTCGGTCGGCTACCGCGGCCTCCTGCTCGGCTCCGGCTGGCAGGGGGAGTCCAGCTCCGACGGGGCGCAGCTCGTCGCCACGGGCGGCGGGTTCCAGCTCAAGGCCGTCCGCTTCGAGCTGTCCGGCGGCCTCGCCGAGCGCTACGACGTCTGGTACCGTTCCTGCGACTCCGCGCGCGGCTGGACCGGCTGGGCGAGCTCCGGCGAGCCCTCCGGCGTCGAGTCGGGCGCCTCGGGCCTCACCGCAGTCCAGGTCGCTCTCGTCGCGAAGGGCGGCGCCGCCCCCGGCCCGACCGAGGGGGCCTTCGTCTCCGGCGCCGCCTCCGGCCCGGCGCTCGTCCTGCAGGGCCATGTCGCGGAGCGCGGCTGGCTGCAGGCGGTGGGCGGCGGCGAGGACGTCGGCACGACCGGCAGGGGCCTCGCGCTCCAGGCGGTGCGCGCCTCCCTCGAGGGGGCGGGCGAGGGGAGCTCCGTCTCCGTCGCGGCCCATGTGGCCGGCATCGGCTGGCAGGACGCCGCCTCCGCCCCCTCCTACGCCGGCACGGTGGGGCAGGGCCGCGCCGTCCAGGCCGTGAGGGTGTCCCTCTCCGGCCCCGTCTCCGATTCCTATGACGTCTGGTACCGCGTCCACGCGGCGGGCTACGGCTGGCTCGGCTGGGCCAAGGACGGCGAGGCCGCGGGCACCGAGGGCCTCGGTGTCCAGGCCGAGGCGCTCCAGGTCGTCCTCGTCGAGAAGGGCGGCGACGCCCCATCGTCGGGCGCCCCCGCCGAGCTCTCCGTCCCCTCGCTCAGCCTCAGGGCCCACGTCTCGGGCGTCGGCTGGCAGGCCGCCGTCGGCAACGGCGGCACCGCCGGCACCACCGGCCAGGCCCGCGCCGTAGAGGCGATCTCGGCCGAGGTCTCCTCGCCGGTCTCCGGCGGCCTGTCCTACAGCGCCCACGTCTCCGGCATCGGCTGGCAGGACGAGGTCTCTGACGGCGCCGTGGCCGGCACCACCGGCCAGGGCAGGGCGGCCGAGTGCGTCAAGATGCGCCTGACCGGCGGCCTCTCCGAGTACTACGACGTGTGGTACCGCGCCTACGTGCAGGACTACGGCTGGCTCGGGTGGGCCAGCGACGGGGCCCGCGCCGGCACGACCGGCATCGGCTACCGCGTCGAGGCGCTCCAGGTCCGCATCCTCGCGAAGGGCTCGGCGGCGCCGGGCCCCACGGAGGGCGCGTACAGGGATCGCCCCTTGCACCCGAATTCGGTTGTCCTCAACGTTCCTTGCACAATGCAGAATCCCGAGCTTCCTACTGGTTGCGAGTCCGTTGCATTGACTAATGCGCTCAACTATTACGGATTTGGGCTGGGCAAAACCGTCATTGCAGATGCGTATATGCCTAAGAGCAGTTGGGATTTTGTTACGGCGTTTTGGGGTAATCCGCATAGCGCTTCGAACGGAAACTGCATATCCGCTCCTGGATTGACCAACACGGCTAATTCTTTTTTGATTAGTCGTGGAAGCAGCTTGCGGGCGTATGACGTCACGGGCACTGGTTTCTATGATCTTTATTCCTATTTGGAAGCCGGACATCCCGTTATTATCTGGTCGACGATAGGCATGCAGAATTTGGGTCGATGCTATGCGACTCAGGCATATGGCGGAAGGATTTATCGAACGTATACCAACTCTCATACCGTTGTTTTAAGAGGCTTTAATCGTTCCCTGGGTACCGTTTACATTGCCGATTCGCTCTCTGGCTATGTCTCTAACTCTGCTGAACGCATCGCTTCGCTATACTCGCAACGGGGAGCCCAAGCGGTTGTTCTTAAGTAGGTTCGTTAATAGATGAAGGAAGGTGGAATCGTGAGACGTCTCTTTGATGTGTCCGTTTCTATTCTCATGGCTGTCGTGTTGCTCGTGAGTCAAACATGGGTTGTGACCGCTGCATATGCCGATAATTTAATTAACGGATCTGTTGACTCAACAAATTTCTATTCTGATGACTCGACCGCTATCGAAGACAGGTCAGTGTCTGAGGGACAAGAATTGGATGCTTCACCTGTGGTTAGCAAGCCTCAAGACGCGCAACAGGCTTCATCCGAAGAGGCAGGCGAAGTCGTTGCTGATGATTCAGCTTTAAGCGATCAGCTGACCGTCAAAAACGTAAGCGTTTCTGCCCATGTGCAGAATATCGGCTGGATGAATCCAGTTGGTTCGGGCAAGACTGCCGGAACGACGGGTAGAGGCTTGAATCTTGAGGCACTGAAAATCTCACTCGAAGTGGACGGGGCTTCCTCTCAAGAGCAGGTTGCAAATGCCATATCCGTCGAGGCCCACGTCTCCAACGTCGGCTGGCAGGCCGCCGTCGGCAACGGCGGCACCGCCGGCACCACCGGCCGGTCCCGCGCCGTCGAGGCCCTGAGGGTCAGGCTGTCCGCGGACCTGTCGGCCCGCTACACCGTCTGGTACCGCGTCCACTCCGCCGAGTTCGGATGGCTCGGCTGGGCGTGCGACGGCGCCGACGCCGGCTCGGCGGGCTACGGCCGCGCCGTCCAGGCCGTCCAGGTCGCGGTCCTGCCCAAGGGCGAACCCGCCCCGGGCGACACGTCCACGCCCTTCAAGAATCGTGTTGATGATCCCGCTTCGATTTCTGTCCGCTCGCATACGGCGAATATAGGATGGATGTCCCCCGTAGGGAGCGGGTCTATTGCAGGGACGACTGGCAGGGCCCTTCCCATGGAAGCGCTCGAGGCCCAGCTTGACTGGTATGGTCATTCCGGCGCCATTGAACTTCGTGGTCATGTGTCGAATATTGGATGGCAACAGTGGTCTGCGGGGCGCTGCGGCACGACTGGTAAGGCGCAGCGGCTTGAGGCCGTCCAGATTCGTTTGACCGGTGAGGCGGCCGAGAAATATGACATTTGGTATTGCGCTCATGTGTCAGGCATAGGCTGGCTCGATTGGGCCTGCAATGGTGCTGCCGCTGGTTCTGCCGGTAAGGGCAGGGCTATCGAAGCCGTCAAAGCGGCTCTTGTCGAGAAAGGCGGACCAGCGCCCGGTTCATCGGATAAGGTCTTTATCGGCGATCCAGATGCTGTTACGGTTTCCGGATCGGCCGTTTCTGGGGAGAGTCTTGGCTCCTCTTCCGGTCAAAAGGCCACGATCGGAGGCAATGGCGCTAAGCTGCTGAACTCTATTGTCCTGAGCGTTGCCGGTCAAACTGATAACGGGTCTATTTCTTATTCCGTTATGGATGGGTATTCAGGCTGGGGCGCCTCGTCAACGGATGGCGGTGCTGCTATAGCAGTATCAGGAGCTCCTGTTAAAGCGATTAAGTTGTCGCTGAGCGGCCAGCTCGCTGCCAATTACGACATTTGGTATCGAGCATGCGATTCCGGTAATGGTTGGACGGGCTGGACGTCAAATGGTCAGGCATGTGGCGTTTCTGGTGGCTCTTCCGGTTTGTGCGGCATTGAAATTGCGCTTGTGAGTAAGGGCCAGTCTTCGCCTGGCTCCACTGCCAATGCGTTTATCGAAACGTCTGGAATTGGTCTTGTTTCTCAGGCGCACGTTGCTTCTGCGGGCTGGTTGGCTCCTGTTGGCAACGGTGAAACCGCCGGCCAGACGGGCAAGTCCCGCTCCCTGCAGGCGTTGTATGTTGCAACTCAGGGCATCGATGCCTCCGTCGAAGTGTCGGCACATGTTGCGAATATCGGCTGGCAGCCATACGTCTCGGGTGCTGACTATGCTGGCACTGTTGGCAGGGGTCTCGCAATTCAGGCGGTTAAATTAAGACTGACCGGCAACGACGCCTCAAAATACGATATCTACTACCGTATTCATGCGGCGGATTATGGCTGGCTTGGTTGGGCTAAAAATGATGCTGCAGCTGGCACCGTTGGGTTGTCTAAGCAGGCTGAAGCAATTCAAGTTAAGTTGGTTGCTAAAGGTTCATTCGATGCTCCCGCTCAGGATCATGCTGCGTTGATTCAGCTTCCTGGTTTTTCGGCTAAGGCGAACTGTTCCGGTCTTGGCTGGAAAGCGGCCGTTGGCAGCGGCGAGATCGCTGGTACCGTTGGACAGAGCCGCGCCATAGAAGCCATGCAGCTGTCGCTCTCCGATAGTTCCATGAGCGGCGGCATTTCGTATTCCGCTCATGTATCCAATATCGGTTGGCAATCTGCTGTTTCAGATGGGGCTACATCGGGAACTGTTGGCCAAGGACAGCAAATCCAGGCCGTCAAGATTAACTTGACTGGCGAGGTTTCCAATTACTTTGATGTCTGGTATCGCGTCCATGTGTCAAATTATGGTTGGCTTGGCTGGACCAAAAATGGATCACCGGCGGGTACCACGAAGCTTGGCATTCCTGTTCAGGCCTTACAGGTAAAGATTGTCCCCAAGGGCGCTTCCGCACCGGGCTCTACGTTTGATTCGTATTTTGAGACCTATCGATATATGGGATATCAGACCCCCGGTTCTTATCCAAAGGTTAATTGCAACAGCGTGCAGCTTCCTTCGTATTGCACCGGATACTTTACGTACGTCACGCCTTCCCGTATTTCTTATAACGCTTCGCGCCAGGACTGCATTAATGCATTTATCCAGCGTGCTCGTGAATATATTGGAACTCGTTATATCGAGCCTTGGTCTTCTTGGCCGGGAGATGCGGTTGATTGCTCAGGCTTGGTACTGCAATGTCTGTATGCGACTGGCATGGATATGGGTTGGTATAACCCCTATAACCATCGTTGGTTGCCCGAGCAAACCTATAACTCCATGAATTGGTATCGCAACAACACATTTATGCCGGTTAGCACCTCTGCCATGCAGAGGGGAGATGTGGTCTACTACCAGGGTCATATTGGAATCTATATCGGAAACGGTCGAATTATTGATTCGTGGCCGGGAATTGGAGTTACCGAACGTTCGGTTAACGCTCCCGGTCGTGTGATCGGTGCCGCAAGACCTTTTGCATAGAGCCTATTGAGGCGCTCCGTAATAGGAGCGCCTCTTTTTGTGTCGGTGGCATTCTTTTCCAAGCTCAAAAAGTGTTCTATGAAGTGCGGTAATATAACCATTGATTGTGTCGCTGTATCCAGCTGTTATCTTGGGGGATATACATGAAACGTCTAAAAGCGTATGCGGTTTTGGCTTGCGCGCTAGTAATGATTTGGTCGCAAGTCGCTCAGCCTTACTGTGCTTATGCGCTGTTAGCTGAATCTGGCACTATCTCGCGATCGACATCTCAAGCGTCTGAAGAGCGCGGATCCCAAGATGAAATTTCCCAGGGAACACAGGTTGATGCTTCGGATTCCCAAGGTCAAACCGAATGGTACGGCGACGATGCAAATGCTGCTCGTCCTGACGAGGATTCAGACTTTATTTCCGACGATCAGGCTGGGGTTGGTGCTGATGAGCCGGGCACTGATGATTCTGATGGTGAGGCTTCGGACGATGTTTCCATCGAGACAGATTCCTCTGAATCCGACTCCCTAGAGCCTAACTCTTGGCGTTATGAAAACGGTGTCCTCATCAATGCGGGCGGCGACGACATCGATGTGCAGTCTTTGTCTGACGATGCTTTGCCAAATGGTGCCGTTGCGCGTGGTATCGATGTCAGCAATCATCAAGGGACTGTCGACTGGAATAAGGTTAAGGCCGCTGGGATTGATTTTGCCATTCTCAAGGTTGGACCTGTTTACGGAAAACCTGACGATTCTTTTGAGAGGAATGCTGCTGAATGTGAGCGCCTCGGTATTCCTTATGGTGTGTATTACTACTCCTATGCCCGTTCTGTAGAGGATGCCAATAAAGAGGCAGACAGGACACTTGCTTGGCTCGGTGGCCATCATCCGTCGCTTCCCGTTTATTACGATCTTGAGGATAACTATATCCTGCAGGATCCAAATTTCAGCAAAGATAAGCTCGCCCAGATTGCGCAGGCTTTTTGCAACCGTATGGAGGCTGTTGGCTTTAAGTCGGGTATCTATGCGAACCTTAACTGGCTCAACAACTACTTGGATAGTCCGTCTCTGAGCGGTTATGACCATTGGGTCGCTCAATATAATTGGCGTTGCGATTATGCTGGCAGCTACAGTTTCTGGCAGTATTCAAGCAGCGGCAATGTCCCGGGCGTTAACGGACGCTGTGACATGAACTATTGCTTCAACGGTTCTTTTTTGAACGTAGACGACAGCAAGATGCATATTCAGTATGAGGCGCATGTCTCGAATATTGGCTGGATGAGCAGCAAGCGCGACGGGTCTACAGCTGGCACAACGGGGCAGTCTAAATCAGTGGAGGATCTTAAGGTCAGCATCCTGAATCCCGTTGAAGATGGCTCTGTGCAAATTAACGCAAATGTAAGTGGCATCGGCTGGCAGGGCTGGGACACCCCCTCGGCCTCCGAGGGCGGCACCACCGGACAGGGCCGCGCCGTCGAGGCCGTGCGGCTGAGGCTCACGGGCTCCCTCGCCAGGGACTACGACGTCTACTACCGCGTCCACGCCTCCAACATCGGCTGGATGGCCTGGGCCAAGGACGGCGAGGAGGCCGGCACCACGGGCTTCGGCAGGAGCGTCGAGGCCGTCCAGATCAGGCTCGTCAAGAAGGGCGACGCCGCCCCCTCGTCCGACGGCGCCAACGTCGACTACGCCTTCAAGAAGAAGCCCATGTCCCTGACCTACCGCGCCCACGTCTCCAACGTGGGCTGGCAGGGCGCCGTCTCGGACGGCGGGACCGCCGGCACCACCGGCCGCGGCCTCGCCCTCGAGGACCTCAAGCTCTCGCTCGACAGCTCCGACTACTCGGACGGCTCTTCCGTCCGGATCAACGCCCACGTCTCGGGCATCGGCTGGCAGGGCTGGGACACCCCCTCGGCCTCCGAGGGCGGCACCACCGGACAGGGCCGCGCCGTCGAGGCCGTGCGGCTGAGGCTCACGGGCTCCCTCGCCAGGGACTACGACGTCTACTACCGCGTCCACGCCTCCAACATCGGCTGGATGGCCTGGGCCAAGGACGGCGAGGAGGCCGGCACCACCGGTATGTCGTGTTCCCTCGAAGCTATTCAGATTAAGCTCATTAAGAAGGGCGCTTCCCATCCTGATACGTCGGGGTATTCTCATCTTGAAATACCTACGGTGACGTATTCCTCTCGGGTGAAAGGTGCTTGGCAGAATACTGTTTCTGCCGGAGAGGTGTCCGGTACAACTGGTCAGGGAATTCCCATCACCGGGTTTTCGGCTAAAACTACTTCATCTGTTGCCGGCGGGATTAATTATCAACTACATTTTTCAAATGTAGGCTGGACTTCTGGCAAATCAAACGGAGGACAGCTTTCGTCTACCACTGAGTCCAATTCGGTTGAGGCTATCAAAATCTCTCTATCAGGTGACTTGGCATCTTACTTCGATGTTTGGTATAGGGTTCATGTTGATAGCGTCGGCTGGCTTGGTTGGGCTAAAGATGGTGCTGTTGCCGGCAGTACCGGCTATGGGGTGCACGTTCAGGCCGTCCAGGTGCGCCTTACAAGAAAAGGTGCCAATGCACCCGGAACTACCATTTCGCCGTGTTTGCTTGGGCAACCTTTTACGCTTGCAAATCCAATGCAGAAGAAGATTGTAGAGCTTGCTCGACAGGTACCCTCTCCTGGTCCTGGTTTGTGCTCTGAGTGGATTGCAGATATTTATGAGCGTGCCGGATTTAGGAATGTTCATACGGACGCCTGCGATTACTACTGGGACTATTGTAAATATACCGATTATTCTCAGCTGAAGGTTGGAATGGTCATTGCCGTTCCTTCGCATACGCATACATATATGGGCGGAATTTACGGTCACGTTTGTCTCTACATCGGTAATAACCAGGTTATGGATAATGTCGGTCGGATCAGGACGCTCGATATGGCGTACTGGTTGAATTATTATTCCACCTCATATAAGCCAAAATGGGGTTGGTATGACAACGTGCCGCTTGCATAGTTGATCGAAGGTCATGTCTTCACACAGGTTCTGGTAGATCCTCTGATTTAAACGAACGGGTCGTTTTGCAACGGTCCGTTCGTTTCTATTTAAGTGCCATTCGCGTTTTCGGTATTTAAGCAATTGCCGAAACGATAAATAATGATGCTAAAGATGGTCGATTGATGGGGGAGTCGAATGAAAAAGACGCAACGACTGCTAGCAACGGCAATGACGCCATTACTGATCCTTCAGTGTCTTCTGACGCCCCTTTCCGTCTGGGCTGATTCTTTACCTGTGCAACCGGAATCCACTGATTATATCGATAGTTCTGCCAGCAGCTCGGAAGACGAGAGCTTTGTCTTAAATGACGAACAGCATGGGATTGAAGTCGAGCAGCCGACTGTGTCAGACAATGATTCTCCCTCATCCGTTTCTAGCGAGCCTGCCTCCAATGCAACTGATTCGGCGAAACCCGAAAATGATGTATCCACTGTGTTTGGCTCTGTTTCATACCAGACTCATGTACAGGATATTGGCTGGCAAGCTCCCGTTTCAAATGGAATGACGGCGGGCACTACAGGCCGTGCTAAGCGCGTCGAGGCCCTCAAGATTAATTTGCTTTCACAGGATGGCACCCCGCTGGGGAATGACAGCATTTCGGTCCAATCTCACATTTCCGGGATCGGCTGGGAGTCTCAGCCGGTGGGTAACGGGCAGGCATCTGGAACAGTTGGACAGTCGCGAGCCATCGAGGCGATCAAGCTATCTTTGTCGGGCGGTCTTTCTGATTCGTATGACATTTGGTATCGTGTTCATTCTGCAAATGTTGGTTGGCTTGGCTGGGCCTCAAATGGTGAGCCTGCTGGAACGCAGGGCTATGCTTATCAGATCGAAGCTATTCAGATTAAGGTGCTTCCAAAAAATGCTCAAGATGCGCCAACGCGAGGCGATGCCTTTAGGGATCATTCTCAGGAACCGCCTACCGTTTCCTATCGATCTCATGTCTCTAATGTTGGATGGATGGGCGCTGTCGCGGACGGAAAGACATCGGGGGTTATTGACTCAAGAAATGCAATTGAGGCGCTGTCGCTCAGCGTTAATTGGTATGATCGCGGAGGCTCCATTTCCTCTCGTGCGCATGTCTCTGGCATTGGTTGGCAAGGCTGGTCTTCAGGCGTCATTGGCACGACCGGGCAGTCTCGGTCCATTGAGGCCGTTCAGTTTAAGCTGAACGGCGAGATATCTGCAACTTATGGCATTTGGTACCGTGTGTATGCTTCCAAATTGGGCGGATGGCTGGGCTGGACGTCTAACGGGTCTCCTGCGGGCTCGGTGGGGAAGGGTGCCGCCATTCAGGGTGTTCAGATTTTATTGGTCGAAAAAAGCGGCTCTGCTCCCGGCGATACGTCGAACCATTTCATTGGAGCTACGGATGTTCTAAGCGGGAGCTCGCTTGGTCTTAACGGTAAAAGCCTGGGCTCCGTACAAGGCAAATCAATCCTATTTGGCTCCGAGAACGGCTCTGAACCTTTAACCTCGCTCTCCATTTCGTTTGATAATCAAGAGATTTTAGGCTCAATTGACTATTCCGGCTTCTTTGAATTTGGCGGATGGAGCGGTGCTGTTTCTGGCGGTGCTGCGCTTAACTCTAAAAACGATGGGCGTGTTTTAAAGGCGGTGAGATTGGCTCTTACTGGAGATTTGTCTAAAGCCTATGACGTTTGGTATCGATGTTTTGACTCCAAAAAAGGATGGCTTGGTTGGGCGTGCAATGGCTCGGATGCGGGGGCAACGATATCGGGTTCATTCCTTAAGGCTGTCGAAGTAAGGATTGTCAGTAAAGGCGCCGGCGCTCCCGGGATAACGGACGGAGCATTTGTTTCCGATACTTCCGTCGATTGCGCCCACGTTATATATCAGGCCCATTCGGCTAACCGTGGGTGGTCTCCATCTGTTTTGGATGGGCAGGATGCCGGCACAACGGGAAAATCGCTTCCGCTTCAAGCTTTAAACGTGTCGTTTGCCGGTGTGGATGATGGCTCTCTTATTGAGGCGAGGGCCCATGTTGCCAATATTGGTTGGCAGGAATGGCAGTCTGCCGGTTATGTTGGGACCGTTGGACAAAGATTGGCCATTCAGGCTCTTGAACTGCGCTTAAATGGTCCCCTCGCGAATCAATATGACATTTACTATCGAGTTCATTCGGCTGGTTATGGCTGGTTGGGTTGGGCCAAAAACGGCGATTCCGCCGGAACTATCGGGCTTAATATCCAGATAGAAGCTGTTCAAATTAAGCTTGTGGCGAAGGGCGGGGATCCTGGCACTTCGTCTAAGCTCGCATTGATCTCGGCGCCAGCTCTGACGCTTCAAGTACATGTCGCCACACTTGGCTGGATGAATCCTGTTGGTAATGGCGGTGTTGCGGGTACGACTGGCAGATCACTTGCGATTGAGGCACTGAAGCTAAGTGTTTCCAGTAGCGTATCGGGCGGTATTGAGTACTCTGCTCATGTGCAGGATGTGGGTTGGCAAGGCTGGGCTTCCAATGGGAATGTCGCTGGCACGGTAGGCCGCGCAAAGCGTACCGAGGCTCTTAAGATCAGGTTGACCGGTGATTTATCGAACTACTTTGATGTTTGGTATCGAGCATATTGCCAAGACTTCGGATGGCTCGATTGGGCTTCAAACGGGCAGCCTGCGGGCACATCTACGATAGGCTGCAGAGTCGAGTCGGTTCAAGTGAAGATTGTTCCCAAAGGCGCTGGTGCTCCCGGTCCTACTGGGCGCCCGTTTACCGATCAGCCCTTACTGCCTGCGGACATGATGACCGTGCTTAATCGGGCTAATAGATATTCGAGCAATACAAACTGGCTCATTACTGTTGACAGGCAAGCATGCCGCCTTGGAGTTTTTCGTGGACAGCGCGGGTCGTGGAGTTATGCTCAATATTGGACTTGCTCTACTGGTGCCCCTAGTACTCCAACGCCTACGGGTGAGTATACCGTCACCGGCAAGGGCTACTCGTTTGGGCATGGGTATACCTGCTACTACTATACGCAGTTTTACGGGGACTATCTGTTCCATTCAATACCGTACTACCAGGGAACTTTTAATCCCATGGACGGCCGGATGGGAATGCATATTTCACAAGGCTGCGTGCGTTTGCCTATCGATCGCGCTAAATGGATTTGGGATAATGTGCCTCTGGCTACCAAGGTGGTAATCTACTAGTTATTCCCGTAAACGCCGAGAGTTTGTTGGAGGGCCCTTTCCTGTTGCCGTAGTCTTGGCAACGGGAAAGGGCCCTTTCCTTTAGATGGGCTCCTTTTTCTTCGTTCACCTAATTGGTGGCAATAATGAAGCCTACTCCCGATAGTATGGTTACTGACGGCTGTCTATCTAGGAGGCGATTCTCTTGAAAAGGCAATTTAGAGCATTTGTTGTTCTGATTTCCTGCTTCATGTCGATGCTGCTTTTGAGCCCTTTGGCTTGTTGGGCGGATCAAAATGTTGGTACCAACGAATATGAATCCGTTCCAGAGGCCCAATCAGACTCTTCGGATCAAACTGCTGTTGTAGCCGATGAATCAGCGCCTTCGATCGATACTGCCGTGGAGTCCAAAGAGGAGATCCCGGATGTCAGCTATAAATCTCATATTTCTGGCATTGGCTGGGAGTCGACGTTTACATCGAATGGTTCGATCTCTGGCACAACGGGCCAGTCTCGTAGGCTTGAGGCGCTCAGAGTTTCTCTTCCTAATTCAGAGGACCTTGGTATCGAATACCGCTCGCATGTGCAAAATGAAGGCTGGCAGGATTGGGTTTCCAACGGAGCTATTTCCGGCACAACGGGAAAGGGCCTTCAGATTGAAGCCGTCGAGCTTAAGCTGACGGGTGATAGGGCAGCTTCTTATGACCTGTATTATCGCGTTCATGCTTCAAATTTCGGTTGGCTTGGTTGGGCCTCAAATGGGTCGACTGCGGGAACCACCGGTTGGTCTTATGCCGTTGAAGCAATACAGATCGTCATTGTAAAGAAGGGTGATGCGGCGCCCGGTGATACCGCTGGTGCCTATGTCCCGTATGTCTTTAATTGCTCTCTTTCTCAGGTTGGGGAGACGACTAAAGTAACCCTGAATATTCCGCAGGTCGAGGATATAAAACGACTCGGCATCGCTGATTCGATAAGGGTGGCGGGCTCCATGTCGTATGGAGGGAAGGTCACCCGTTCCGTTTCAAGTACGATTGCACTCGGAGATTTGGATTCCAGCTCCAGCGAAATTGAATTTAACGATTATGGTCCGTTTGACGTTACGTTGCAGTATTTGAAGAACGGAAATATCGTTCATGAGGACCATCAGCCAATCGGCATTTCTGCGAGTGAATACAACCTTGCCCCTTTGAGTGCTTCTTTCCCCGTTGTTCTCTATTCGCTATCTTTCTGGGACATCAGCACCTCTTCTGCTGGAACGACCATTCCGTCAATCGTAATGCTCGATCGCCCAAATGCCTATAACTGGAGCTCGCTTCCATCCGGGATGTATGGCCTTCCGTATCTGACTCATGAGGAGAATGCTTCTAGTTCAAGCTATCAGGCGTTCGCGGATTATGTCGCTGCTCTCTTCAAGATCAACCCCAAGGCAAAGTTCAATCTGTATATCAATGACATCACCTGCTCGTTGATCCATAGGATGATTTACGCCAATAAGATTCCCACTGGCCAATACTCCATTCGGCTGTTGTCCGATGGATCTGCCACGTATGTATTTACCAACGAGGCCTTCGACGTTAAGGATCCAGATTCTAAGCAAGCGGAACTGATTGCTTTATGGAACGCTGCCAAGAATGAGGAATACGAAACCGGTGAGGTGTCAAAGTCGTATAGCGATTATCACGACCACTGGGATTCTATGTATGCTGTGCTCAGTATTGAGCCTGGCACTCAGTGGTGGATGACTCGAACTAATCTGTTTACGAGTGGTGACAATAATGCCTTTGCGAATAAGATTGCATCCGATCCTAACGTTAAGAAGGTGAACGTTTCGGGCATGCTTACGAGCCTGCAGATTAGGGGAGAAGATACGGTCCAAGCGTTTAAGGCCCTCTACAACTTTAATGATGGTTATTTTGATGCGGCGACTCAACAGGGTAAAAAGGTAATGATGCTGCTTGGAACGTACGTTTCTTATGAGCAGAATTTTGACGACTATGCCAACTTGACGGAAGTTATCTATGGCGATGACTATTTGTATTATTACAAGGGGCATCCGAACACACCGACGGGCATGTATCCCCAAAAGCAGGAGCAGCTTGACCGTCTTGGTATAACCGATGTCGATTCGTCTGTTGCTGCAGAGCTGATCCTTTTCTTTAATCCGGAGATTGGCCTGTCTGGCTATGGATCTAGCACGTATAACTCGGCTAGTGCCGATGCTGCCGGTGGACTTTGGAATTCTACGAAGTCAGAAGCGTTGAAGCCCGGCGCTGCTATCGATTATTCGATTATGGATTGGTTTGCTTCGCCTATTACTGAGGACTCAGACGCGGCTATCAGGTCCCTTTGCATGCAAGGTGACTCCTGTTATCTCGTGGAGTTTTCGGATGCCATACTTGCTACGACCAATTACGACTTCGCTATCTATTCGCACGATAGCGGTGCTTTGACTTATTTCAAAAAGGGTGAGTCTGGCTACGACGTCGTCAAGGTGTCACGAGGCTCGCTTGATGTGTTGGCAACTTCGCATGTTTCGAATGACGGTTGGCAGTCGGCTTCCAAGGGCGGAAGTGTTTCTGGCACCGTTGGTCAGTCCAAAGCCGTCGAGGCTATTACTCTCAACCTGCAGAATGCTCCCTACGATGGCAGCTTGGAGTACAGGGCGCATGTTTCCGATTACGGTTGGCAAGATTATGTGAAAGAGGGAGAAGTTTCCGGTACTACGGGTCAGAGCAAGTCTGTCCAGGCTATTCAAATTCGACTTACTGGTGAGAAGGCTAATCGTTATGACGTTTACTATCGTGCTCATGTTCAGGACAAGGGCTGGCTTGGTTGGGCCTGCAATGATCAGGTTGCCGGAACGACTGGGTTTGGCTTGAGGCTCGAGGCATACCAGGTCGTTTTGGTTGAAAAGGGTTCGCCTGCTCCAGGGGATACGAATCAGCCTTCTATTCAGAGAACGTTTTCGATTAAGGCTCATGTTTCAAACCTTGGTTGGCAGGAACCTGTTTATGAGGGCATGACGGCGGGCACAACTGGTCGAAATCTTGCTATTGAGGCGTTGACGATTAGCAAGCCCGACCTTGGGTATTCCGGTAACATCGAGTATCGAGCTCACGTTCAGAATATCGGCTGGCAAAAGTGGGTCAAGAACGGCAAGCTGGCCGGCACCACGGGTAAGTCTCTTTCTATTGAAGCTGTAGAAATTAAGCTTACGGGTGATCTCTCCAAGCATTATGACGTTGTTTATAGGGCGCATGTGCAGGGCAAGGGTTGGCTCGATTGGGTTAAATCGGGCGAGTGCGCAGGTACGACTGGAGAAGCCCTGCATATGGAAGCGTTTGAGGTTAAGTTGGTTGATAAATAGTAAGTGATGTAAGTCTATCATCTATCCGCTATTGCAGTAATTCAGTGGTTTAGTCCAACTGTATTAGTTTAATCTTGAAGGAGTTTATGATTTTTCGTAAACTCCTTTAGTTTAGCTACTAATTAATTGTAGGGACTCGTTTATGAATTCATGTGCAAAACGATGCAAGTCTTATGGCGTTTTATTTGCTGTAATGTTTGTGGCTGCGTTATTAGTCGCAATTTATTATTGCAATTTGAAAACAGGGTTTCATGTTGACGAGCTGTGGACTTTCGGCCTCTCGAATAGTTTTTATTTTCCACATATTTTTTGGGAAAACAATATGGATGCCAACTGGATGGATCCTACGTTCATTCAGTCTTATTTGACAGTTGATACAGGGCATGTGTTTCGGTTTGATTCGGTTTTATATAATCTGAGTAATGACGCACATCCTCCTCTCTATTTTTTCATTATTCATACCGTTTGCTCACTGTTTCCGAATGAATTTAGCAAATGGTTTGGCTTGGTTCCTAATCTATGTTTCTATTCACTCAGTTTAGTATTTTTATTTAAGCTTTCTTACAAAGTGTTTCAGAGTAAGCCAGTCGCTCTAATTTTAATGGCACTTTGGGCTTTCAGTCCCATAGCGTTAAATCTAGTGACCTACATTCGAATGTATCTGTTATTGGTGACACTTGCCCTAGCATTTCTTGATACGTTATACGATATGTTTAATGTTGCTTTCGCCAATCGATCGGTTTATTTCCGCCTATTTGTTATTTCTTTATTGGGGTTTTTAACCCACTTCTATTTCTATATTTATCTCTTTTTTGTTTCCTGTTTTTTTAGTATTTATTTTTGGGCAAGAAAAGGGTGGATGTTCTCCTTTAAATATGGAGTCACGATTGTCTTATCGGTTTGTCTGTCATTTATCATATTTCCTCCAGCATTAAGCAACATGTTTGGGAATCACTATGTCGAATCGGCCTCATCGCAATCAGGGGTAATGGTATTACTTAGACGAATTTGGCAATTTCTAGGTTCGTCGTCCGTTGATTTGTTCTTCGGATCAAGGCTTCTTTTGATTGCCAGCTTCTGTTTGTCAATTGCCCTTTGTTTCTACTTACTATGGAATAAAAAAATTAATCGTGAGCATCCTGAGTCGATTTATATAGTTTTATTATTTAATTCATCCCTTGTTTTTTACGTCACAGCTTGCTATGTATCTCCTTTTACTTCGTCAAGATACATATGCTTAGCATATCCAGGATTACTGTTATTTGGATTTGGAATGTTCTTGTATCTATTTAGATATTTGCAAATTCGCTATAGAAATAATACTGATTTCAATTTTCGGGGCACTATTTTAGTTTCTGTTGTATTTGTTTGCGCAATTATTGCTGCAGATTCTGTTTTCTTTTCTTCCAATGCTTTGTATTTATATCCGAAATCTGCTGACAATGAAGCCGCAGTAGAGAAGTACGCGGGTTCAACGGGGCTCTTTGTCTCTTATGATTACTATCAGCTCACTGCGAAGCTATTAGAAGTTGCCAAATTGTCTCGCATTCATGCGCTGATTCCTGATCAGAAAGCTATTAGCAGTTTTTGCGATAGAAATTATATTGATTCTGATGATCTGGTTGTTTACATGAATAATCACGACTGCGAAGAAGAGGTTCTTTCTCAACTGAAAGATGAACTAGGATATAGTGGTTTTAAAAAACTGCCCGGATATACTCAAATCGATGATGGAACCTCTTGTTTTGTTTATGTCCTTTATAGATAACAGTGGGAAAAGGGTCTTTAATGAAACGAGATTCGGTGATTCAATTTCTGAAGTTTTCGATTGTTGGACTTTCAAATACAATCGTTTCTTACTTAGTCTACGCGGCACTCCTTTTTATTGGAGTGAACTATATTGTCGCCAATATAGTTTCATATTTTGCTGGTGTCATCAATTCCTTCTATTGGAACAATAAATTTGTTTTTGATAATGAGAGATCGGATTTGAGTTCACTTATTTCAAGTTTTTCCAAGCTGCTTGCTTCGAGTGCTTTTACTGGATTGATTATCAACAACATCCTTTTGTACTTTTGGGTTAGTGTGCTTGGAATTTCTTCTATTCTTGGTCCACTGCTTAACTTGTTTGTAACTTATCCTCTTAATTATATTTTAAGTAAGTATTGGGCATTTAAGTGATAGGTGCTTGCATGACAAAGATGGACATATTGCCGATTCTCTATCTCGTGGTTCCTTGTTATAACGAGGAGAGCGTTTTGCGGGAAACCTCTAAAAGGCTTTTTGAGAAGTTTTCCACTTTAGTAAAATTGTCTCAGATTAATGCGAACAGTAAGGTTTTGTTAGTTGACGATGGGTCATCCGATAAGACTTGGGAGATCATCGAAAGTCTTCATCAATCTAATTCCTTATTCTGTGGGCTTAAGCTTTCTAGGAATTGTGGCCATCAGAAGGCTTTACTTTCTGGGTTACACAAGGCAGCGGAGTTTGCTGATTTAATAGCATCGATGGACGCTGATTTACAAGATGACATCAATGCGCTTGATGAAATGGTTTCAAGAGCTCGCGAAGGCTATGAAGTTGTATATGGTGTACGAAATGATCGTTCTAGCGATTCCTTTCTAAAACGTTTTACCGCACAATCTTTTTATCGCTTACAGTCTTCGCTGGGTGTCGATGCTGTTTATAACCATGCTGACTATAGATTGATGTCCAAGCGTGCTGTTCTTGCATTGTCTCAATTCCGTGAGGTTAATCTATTTCTTCGTGGTTTGGTTCCTTTAGTTGGTTTCAAATCTTGCTGCGTCTATTATTCGCGAGGGAAAAGGTTTGCCGGCGAATCTAAATACACGCTCGGTAAAATGTTGTCATTTGCTTTTGAAGGTATAACGTCTTTTAGTACTAAACCGATTAGGATAATTACTCTCACCGGTTTAATCATTTCTATTTTTAGTTTATTTGCACTTGTATATCTTTTAATTGGTCATTTTATTGGCGATGTACAAGTTGGCTGGACAAGCATTATTATGTCAATTTGGTGTCTTGGCGGACTCCAACTTTTGGCTTTGGGTGTCATCGGCGAGTACGTTGGAAAGACTTATATGGAGACGAAGCATCGTCCTCGCTATTTTATTGAGGAATTTTTGTCCGATAAGGAGGACAAGGATGCCTAAAGTTAGTGTGTTGATGCCTTGTTTTAATGGTGCTAAGTACATTTTGAAGGCAATTGATTCGGTGTTAAGCCAGTCTTTCCGCGATTTCGAATTATTAATTTTCGATGATCAGTCAACTGATGGAACATTTGAGATTGTTTCCAAGCTAACGGATTCTCGAATTAAGGTTTTTAGAAACGCCAGTAATCTCGGTCTTGTTGGAAACTGGAATAATGCCATTGAGAAATCTTCTGGCGAGTATATTCATTTCCTCTTTCAGGATGATATTTTGTTACCCGGGGCTCTTGAGTCTGAGGTTGCAGCACTGGATGCTAATCCAAAGTGCTCCCTCTGCTTCAGCGCTTCATGTGTTATTGACTCGAATGGTGCCATTACAATGAAGAGGAGACCTTTTAAGCGGGATATGGTTTTAAAAGGCTCTGATTTTGCCCGCAAGACATTTCGAACTCATAATATTTATGGAGAGCCTTCTAATGTCATGTTTCGTAGAGATTGCTGGCAAAAGGTTGGACCCTTTAATGATTCTTTGTGTTACTCCCCTGATTGGGAGTATTGGATTCGTCTATCACTTAATGGTGATGTCTGCTATCTAGACTCAATTTATTCCTATTTTAGAGTGTGTAACGAATCTACTACGAACTCACTTTTTAAGGATAAAAAAGAGCAATTGAAACGCGATGAGTTTGATTTTGTGCGAGCAATCTGTTCACTCGATGGTATCAATATATCGTCGGTTGATTTAACCGCTCGTAAATTGTCGCTCTCAATCAGGAACATTGCTAAACGGATTTATTTTTCCGTTCACTGACTTTGGAAGTGATTGAATGAAAGGCATCATCCTCGCCGGCGGGTCCGGCACCCGCCTGTACCCGCTCACGCTCGTGACCTCCAAGCAGCTGCTGCCGGTCTACGACAAGCCCATGATCTACTACCCGCTGTCCACCCTCATGCTGGCGGGCATCCGGGACATCCTGGTCATCTCCACGCCGACCGACCTGCCCAACTTCGAGCGCCTGCTCGGGGACGGCTCGCGCTACGGCGTGAACCTCTCCTACGCCGAGCAGCCGAGCCCCGACGGCCTGGCCCAGGCCTTCACCATCGGCGAGGACTTCATCGACGGCGAGCCGTGCGCCCTCGTCCTCGGCGACAACATCTTCTACGGCAACGGTCTGTCGCGCCACCTGACGCGCGCCGTCCAGAACGCCGAGTCGGGCCGCGCCACGGTCTTCGGCTACCACGTGGACGACCCCGAGCGCTTCGGCGTCGTGGAGTTCGACGGCGAGGGCCGTGCCGTCTCCATCGAGGAGAAGCCCGCCCAGCCCAAGAGCTCCTACGCCGTCACCGGCCTGTACTTCTACCCGGGCGACGTCGCCGCCAAGGCCCACGAGGTCAGGCCCTCGGCCCGAGGCGAGCTGGAGATCACCGACCTCAACCGGATGTACCTGGAGGAGGGGACGCTGTCCGTGGTCACCCTCGGCCGCGGGTACGCGTGGCTCGACACCGGCACCATGGAGAGCCTGCATGAGGCCGCTGAGTTCGTCCGCGCCGTGGAGCACTCCCAGGACCTTCCCGTGTCCGTGCCCGAGGAGATCGCCTGGGAGAACGGCTGGATCACGACCGCCGAGCTCGAGGAGGCCGCGAGGGCCTACGGCAAGTCGGTCTACGGCCGGCACCTCAAGAAGGTCGCCGCCGGCGAGATCGTCAACAGCCCGCGCGAGTACTAATCCGATCCAATGGGAGATAGAAACATGTCTGAAGAGCTCTTCGAGCCCAGGAACATCATCGTCACGGGCGGCTGCGGCTTCATCGGCAGCAACTTCGTGCACTACGTCGTGAACAACCACCCGGGCGTCCACGTCACCGTCCTGGACAAGCTGACCTACGCCGGCAACCCCGAGAACATCGCCGGGCTGCCCGCCGACCGCGTTGAGCTCGTCGTGGGCGACATCTGCGACGCCGAGCTGCTGGACAGGATCGTCCCCGGCCACGACGCCATCGTGCACTACGCCGCCGAGAGCCACAACGACAACTCCATCGCCGACCCCGAGCCGTTCCTGCGCACCAATGTCGAGGGAACCTTCCGCCTGCTGGAGGCCGTGAGGAAGTACGGCGTCCGCTACCACCACGTCTCCACCGACGAGGTCTACGGCGACCTCGCGCTCGACGACCCGGCGAAGTTCACCGAGGAGACGCCTTACCACCCGTCCTCGCCGTACAGCTCGACCAAGGCCAGCTCCGACATGCTCGTGCGCGCCTGGACCCGCACCTACGGCCTGCGCGCCACGATCTCCAACTGCTCCAACAACTACGGCCCCTACCAGCACGTGGAGAAGTTCATCCCCAGGCAGATCACGAACATCATCGACGGCGTCCGCCCCAAGCTCTACGGCCGCGGCGAGAACGTCCGAGACTGGATCCACACCGAGGACCACTCCAGCGCCGTCTGGGACATCCTCACCAAGGGCCGCATGGGGGAGACCTACCTCATCGGCGCCGACGGCGAGAAGAACAACATCACCGTGCTGCGCATGATTCTGGAGACCATGGGAAAGGACCCCGAGGACTTCGACTGGGTCGCCGACCGCCCCGGCCACGACCGCCGCTACGCCATCGACAGCACGAAGCTCCAGCGCGAGCTGGGCTGGAGGCCGGCCCAAACCGACTTCGCCGGGGGCCTGAGGCAGACGATCGACTGGTACGTCGCCAACGAGTCCTGGTGGCGCCCGGCCAAGGAGGCCACCGAGGCCAGGTATAGGGCTCAGGGGCAGTAGGAGGGGATAGATCTATGGCAGACATCGCATTCGAGAAGGACCTCTCCGCCGCCGAGACCGGCATAGAGGGCCTGATGGTCGTCGACCTCGCCGTCCACGGCGACTCGCGCGGCTGGTTCAAGGAGAACTGGCAGCGCGCCAAGATGTGCGCCCTGGGCATCCCGGACCTCCGCGTCGTCCAGAACAACGTCTCCTACAACGACAGCCGCGGCGTCACCCGCGGCATCCACGCCGAGCCCTGGGACAAGTTCATCTCCGTGGCCCGCGGCTCGGTCTTCGGCGCCTGGGTGGACCTGCGCGAGGGCAGCGAGACCTTCGGCAAGGTGTTCACCTGCACCCTGGACCCCTCCAAGGCCATCTACGTCCCGCGCGGCGTGGGCAACTCCTTCCAGGCCCTGGAGGACGGCACCGCCTACACCTACCTGGTGGACGCCCACTGGTCGCTCGAGCTCAAGAGGACCTACACCTTCGTGAACCTCGCCGACCCCGAGCTCGCCATCCAGTGGCCGATCCCGCTGGACCAGGCCACCGTCTCCGAGGCCGACCTCAACCACCCGATGCTCAGGGACGTCGTCCCCATGGCGCCGAAGCGCACCCTCGTCACCGGCTGCTACGGCCAGCTGGGCCGCGCGGTGCGCGCGCTCGCCGAGGAGCGCGGCGTCGCCAAGGACTTCGACTTCTGCGACATCGACACCTTCGACATGTCCGACCCGGAGGCCTACTCCCAGTACGACTGGTCGCTCTACGGCACCGTGATCAACTGCGGCGCCTACACGGCCGTGGATAAAGCGGAGACCCCCGAGGGCCGTGTCATCGCCTGGAAGGCCAACGCGACCGGCCCCGCCCTTCTCGCCCGCGTCTGCGCCGGGCACGGGATCACGCTCGTCCACGTGTCCTCCGACTACGTCTTCGACGGCACGGCCGAGGTCCACGACGAGGACGAGCCGTTCTCCCCGCTGTCCGTCTACGGCCAGACCAAGGCCGCCGGCGACATCGCCGTGGCCGGGTGCCCGCGCCACTACATCATGCGCAGCTCCTGGGTCATCGGCGAGGGACACAACTTCGTCAAGACGATGAAGTGCCTGTCCGACCGCGTCGCCGACCCGGAGGACGGGCTCGCGCAGGTCACGGTCGTCGACGACCAGCTGGGCCGCCTGACCTTCACGCGCGACATGGCCGAGGCCATCTTCCACGTGCTGGGGACGCACGCCCCCTACGGTACCTACGACTGCACCGGCTCCGGCGCCGTGAAGAGCTGGGCGGACATCGCCCGCGCCGTCTTCGAGGCCGCCAACGGCAACGGCGACAGGGTCGTGCCGGTTTCGACCGCCGACTACTACGCGAGTGCCGAGGGCCCCATCGCCCCGCGCCCGGTCCACTCCGCGCTCGACCTTTCCAAGCTCGAGTCGGTCGGCTTCCGAATGCCCGACTGGGAGGAAGAGCTAAAACTTCATTTTGATTAGATGCCTTTAGTACATTGTTTGCATTCTTAAAATCAGTGAGAATGCAAACAATGCCATGGGCATTTATGCCATTTTGCCAAGTTGCACCAGGAATTTTTTGGATGGTTTTCAATGCATTTTAAACTTGCAAATTTGATTTTTAACGGATCTGATGCGATGTTGCAGTATCCATTGCTTTGCTATAGGGCAACGGAGGGTCTTGTTATTCCAACTTCGAATGACGCTATTGAAATCATGAAATCGACCAATGTTGATTTCACAACATATTTTAATGCGCTATCCATTTATAAGTGGCGAAAGTACACTACTGCAAAGGCGTTTTATCTTCATATCGAGTATTGCGGCTCCGCCTTAACGCTTCAGCAGACGTATGCAAATAATTATTCTTGGAATCCTTCTACAATTGATGGCTCTGCGGTTAGTTTGCAACGATCCGATGAATGGAGTACAGCTGAAATCGAACTCTCCCTTTGTGAGGGAGAGATTCTGCACGCTTTTAATATCAGTACTGAAGGCCCTGTTAATATTCGGAATGCGTATTATTATTGCGATTGTGAAGAACTGGATATTCATCCAGTTGAGCTAGCGCTTGCAACTACTACGTTTAAAAAAGAAGACTATATTGTCCGTAACGCATCTCTTTTACAAAAGAACATTCTTGATTCTGATGAAGAGATTGCTGATCATTTCCACGTACACATTATTGATAATGGCCGTTCGCTGAATAGTGCAAACCTGGATTCATCGCGTGTTACTGTTCATCCAAATCCTAATGTTGGCGGGTCTGGTGGTTTTGCTCGGGGGATGATTGAGTCACTTGAGCAGAATCCTAAAGCGACTCATGTTCTTCTGATGGACGATGATGTCGAGGTTCTTCCCGAGAGTTTTATCCGCACTTTCAACCTGCTCTCTCTTCTCAAAGAAGAATATGCTGAGGCCTTTTTATCGGGTGCCATGATGAGCTTGGAAGAGCCCAATTTGCGTACCGAGGATTTAGGGTTCTTTACTGCTAAGGGAACTTTTTCTCCCCTTAAGCCTGCAGGCTATATGACCTCACTTCATGATGTCGTTGAGACCGAGATATATAAGGCCCCAACTGGCCTTTATGAGGACACTGCCCAACAGTATGCTGGCTGGTGGTATTGCGTTATACCTACCGCAACGATTGAGCGCGAGGGGCTGCCTTTGCCTTTATTTGTTCGTTCGGATGACGCCGAGTACGCGCTTCGCTGCAAGCCCAAGTTCATGTCCATGAATGGTATTTGCGTTTGGCATAATTCCTTTAAGTTTAAGTATAGTGCTGCCGTGGAGCGTTATCAGGTAAGCCGAAATACGCTAATCAGTCAGGCGACAACTGGCGCTGCGCCTCTCTCTGATTTTCTTTATGAGATTCGTCGTGAAGTTGAGCTCGACTTGAAGAAATTTAATTACGATGAAGCTGCTCTTGCCGTAAAAGGTCTTGAAGATTTTTTGAGAGGTCCCGAGTGGATTTCTCATCCTGTCGCTGAATCCCGCTTTATGGCGGCAAATCGTGAAAGGGAACAGTTGATTCCCATCGAGCAGCTCATCCCTCAGGCGTTAGAACTGGGTGTCGACTTGACGCAACTGACTTTTGGCAATTTGAGCCTTGGGGGCGACAGGTCTAGGCTCCAGGCATTTAAGGATTATCTGACCATTAATGGCCACCGTTTTGTTAACGACTCCGCTAAGCGCAGAGACAAAGTTGCTGTCATCGACGCTGCGGGATGGGTTTATCCTGCAGGTAAAATCAGGGATGTTGACACGCTTATTGTGGTAGATATGCCTAATAAAAAGGGTGCCATTAGACATATGGATAAGAAGCGATTCAAAGAGGTTTGGAGTCGTTTTCGTAAAGCCGAGAAGGAATTCAAGCGTAACAAAGATAAGATTTATACCGAATACGCTTCGTATAGAGATGTCTTTACTTCGATCGATTTCTGGAAACAGTATTTGAAAGAGGCGTCGGATTAGTCTTCATGTGAGTGGGTTTCAAGGTGGGACCCACTCATTCTTTTGTATCATATGAATAATTGTGCTTCGTTCATTGTTTGTCGTTGCGAAGGTTAAGCCATGTCCTTGCTTTCTACTATTAAAAAGATCCTCCCTGGCTCATCCCGATCGTTGCATGCTATGCATGAGGATATGGACCGTCGTTTTGACGAGGTTTTCGCACGTATTGAGCAGGCCGATAACGGTATCAATATGAATATCAATTACAAATTCGATACTCGGCTATTTCCAGAAATTGAATTGCTCAAGCAACGCCAACAAAGTCTGTCAGAACAAATGAGGCTTCGCTTTGAATTGTTAGCGCGACGTGCGTACCCCGATCTCACCCCTTTTGAGCTCCGTTGCAAAATCTTTGATGCATTACCCGACGCCGAGGGTGATATTCGATTGATGCAGCAGGCAAACGCGGCCTTGATGAGTAAGCTAGACGCGATTTGTGTTGCCAATAATATTCAATACTGGCTTTCTTATGGTTCTCTTGTTGGCACCTTGTCTCGATCGGGTTTTATTCCTTGGGACGACGATATTGATATCTGCATGCTTAGGTCCGATGTGGATAAGCTCACTGCCGCTTTAATAGACGACCCTGAATATCAAATCACCCTCGTATATGACTGGTTTGTAAAGTGTCGTCAAGTTCGCTTTTGTTCAACTAATTCGCTTATACCTTGTTTTGTGGACATTTCGATTTACGACCGGGCGGCCGAGAATTCCAAGCGCGCGAACGATCAACTTAGGCAACTCAGAATTGAGCTTATGGATTTCTTTGACAAAAATGAACGTGAGTTTAGTTTTTGGAAAGATAATCCTTGGATGGTTCATCCACACAGTGGTCTTAGCGTGCAGTGCGGAGATGTTGACTTGGAAGCTCAGAGAACAGTTGTTTCTTCTGCGGAGATTGATCTTGTCCAGAGCGTATTCGATTCGTTTAACGAAAAGGCTCATGATCTAGGTTTGTTAACCGATGAGTCTCGTGGTGATTTTGCATACGCGATTGATAACATTTTTGATGCCCCTAAACGTAAAATAATTTGGGACCGCAACGATATCCTTCCCGTAAGAAAGCATCCGTTTGACAGCTTCTCTTTTTTGGTTCCCGCGAAAGCGGAAAGGGTCGCTGATGATTGCTATCCTGGATGGCCTTACATGCCAATGGACATCTGTGGGCATGATCATTTTGCAAAGGATGTTTTGTCTGATCCCGATGTTCGCTCCGCGATGGCAAAGTTTGTCGACGAATGTAATTAGTAGTTACAACGGCTTTGATTAAGGTATTTAAAATGCAGTTTAAACTTGCGAATGTTGTACTTGAAGTTGAAAAGCATGCAAAGGATTTTCCCGAACTCTACTATCGCGTGCTCTCCGGTGATACCTCATATAGTGACGATTTTCATTCACTTCATATCAATGGAAATGTTGACTTTCTGACGTATGTGAATGGCTTATCTGCTGGCAAATGGCATCAGTATGCATCTGTTGACGGCGTTGTCTTGCATATGGCTTTATTTGGCAGGGGCCGGGTTGTCGTTCATGGAGTGAGATCTAGCGAGCTGAATCCTGTCGAGCTTAAATCGAATCCTTTTGATGGCGATGAAGTTGTTCCTTGCGTTCTCGATATTGATATCGATACAACCGGTTACGACTTGATCGGTTTTAGGATTGAGAGTGATGAGGGCTATTCCGTAGGCCTCTTGAACGCCTCTTATCTGACTGATGTTCCTGAGGATTCAATTAACCAGATCAATCTTGCTCTTTCTACTACTACATTTAGGAATGAGCAGTACATTCTTCCGAATATTGAACTCGTTAAAGCGGGCATCTCCAAAGAGGACGGTCCTATTCGCGACCACTTCCACATGTTTGTCGTCGACAATGGGCAGACGCTCGATTTTGCATCGCTTTCCGATGATCTGGTCACCGTGCTCCCGAACCCCAACACGGGCGGTTCGGGAGGATTCGCACGTGGAATGATGGCGGCTACTGAAACTCCTGATCAGTACACTCACATCATTTTGATGGATGACGATGTCTCTATTATGCCCGAGAGTTTGATCCGCACGTTCAATCTCCTCTCTCTTGCTAAAGGCAAGTATAAGGATGCCTTTATTAACGGCGCCATGCTCTCAATGGAGGACCCTACTCGTCAGTTCGAGGATGTTTCGTATGTGGCGACCACTGGTGCCTATCGTCGCGTAAAAGAGGACTTGAATGTTGGCAAGCTGGCTGACATCCTCGAAAATGAACGCACAAACGTCGAGGTTGACCAGGCTTACGGAGCCTGGTGGTATAGCTGTATTCCGGTGAAGGCTATCGAAAAGAACGGTCTTCCCATGCCTTTCTTTATCCGCTGTGACGACGTTGAGTTTGGCATGCGCAATAAGCCTGTCTACATGACCATGAATTGCATTTGTGTGTGGCATGCAAGCTTTGAGGGGCGTTTCAGGGCTTCGGTGGATTGTTATCAATATTTCCGCAACTTCTGTGCCATGATTGCTCTCGATGATTGTGCTGATGAGAAGATGTTTGTCCTTCGTATTCAGCGAGGGGTACGTCAGAATTTGCGCGATATGGATTATCAGGCTGCTGAGTTTATCCTTGACGGCTTTGAGGACTATCTGCGCGGCCCTGAGTATCTCCAGAAGCTTGATGGCGCCGCGACGATGATCGGCAAGGGTAAGTTAAACGAAAAGCTGATTCCTGTTTCCGAAATGGATCCAGAGCTTCTTCGCAAGGCTGGGGTTACGGAACAAGTGCTCGCTAATGTTAATCTGGAATTCCATCCTTCGAAATTTATGAAGTACTGGAGATCTATTCCTTACGACAAGCACTATCTTCCCGATGCGCTGTTGCGCGGAAAGCCCGGCTATGTGGTCAAGAACGGCAGCTGTACGCTTGAGGGCAACTCGACGCGTTGCATGACGTTGGTCTTTCTGGATCCGACTCGCGAGAAGGGGTCGGTCCGTACGATGGATCGATTGCGGTTCAAGAGTATTCGGCGCCGAGAGCACGAACTGATGACGCGATATCGTAAAGAAGGCAAGAGCGTCAGGGGGGCGTGGAAAGATGCCATGCCGTACATGACTTCGCGAGAGTTCTGGGAACAGTATTTAGGTCTGAAATAAGAAGAGGTCCGGATTAAGTCCGGACCTCTTCTTATTTTGAATAGGTTTTATAGGCTTGTAGCTCCCATTGTTTTCTTTCGACCTTCGCAACCGAGTCGAGGATTAGTCCCGTTGCTAGGCTCAACCCACACAGGAACATGAATGAGGCCGCAAGTATGGCCGTGGGGAAGCGGGGGACTAAGCCGGTTTGGAAGTACTCCGCAACAATTGGAATTCCGAGGGCAAGGCCTATGATGGCGAAGATGAGCGCTATAAGGGTAAAGAACTTGAGCGGACGATAGTCTTTAAAGAGCGTTCCAATCATTGCGATGACCTTGATGCCGTCGCTAACGGTGTTGAGCTTGGACTCGGAGCCTGCGGGCCGATCGCGATACTCCACCGGCACGTCTTTAATTCGCCAGCGGTGATCGACAGCGTGGATGGAGAGCTCGGTTTCGATCTGGAAGCCCTCGCTCAAAACGGGGAAGGTCTTGACGAAGGGTCTGCTCATGGCTCGGTAGCCGGTCATCACGTCGTCAAAGCTGTAGCCGTAAATCCACTTGATCATGGCGCGAACAAGATTGTTGCCAAAGCCGTGGAAGGCCCTCTTGTTCTCTTCGGCATAGGTGCCGTTTGACAGGCGATCGCCAACGGTCATATCGGCTTCGCCGTTAAGGATGGGATCGCAAAGCGCCTTTGCCGCCTCGGCGGGGTAAGTGTCGTCTCCATCAACCATTAGATAGCATTCGGCGTCGACATCACGGAACATTTGGCGGCACACGTTGCCTTTGCCCTGCCTAGGCTCGTGGCGCACCGTAGCCCCGTGCTGCTTGGCGACCTGTGAAGTGCCATCAGACGAGTTGTTGTCATATACAAAGACGGTTGCACCGGGTAACTCTCGATGAAAATCGTCGACAACTTTGCCAATCGTCAGCGCTTCGTTGTAGCAGGGGATTATGACGGCGGTATTCGAATAGTCCATGTGGGACCTCCTTTAATGAATCAACGGGTCGAAAGTATACCTATCGCCTGCCCCTTTGATTAGATATGGGTTAGTTCTCCAGATTTGTTGCGGTGAGTTATCGTCAACGTGGGAGGGCTATACTTTCCACTGTTATGTTTTACGAGACAAGGAGATGGTCCGTGGCTGACAACGTAGAGAGTCAGAAAGCGGTGGCTAAACCGGCCTCTCACGCTAAAAATGATTTTGAAAAGGACAAGTTCATTCTTAAGCAGCTTGTCACCAAAGATTTTAAGATTAAATATCGTCGCAGTGTTCTGGGTGTGGCATGGTCCGTGCTTAACCCGCTGCTGATGATGATTGTTATGTCGATCGTGTTTTCGACGATTTTTGGCCAGAGCCGCAATGGGTCAATTACGCCCGAAATGTATCCGTTGTATCTGATTGTTGGTAACATTACGTTCTCCGTCATGTCCGAATCGACGAACCAAGCGCTTATGTCCATCATTTGGGCTTCCTCTCTGCTTAAGAAGGTTAAGGTGCACCGTTGGGTCTTTCCGGTGCAGAAGGTGCTGTTCTCGCTCGTTAACTTCGCCTTCTCTTTGGTTGCCGTCGCCTTGGTTATGCTTTGGTTCCACGTGCTTCCCACCTGGCATTTAATTCTGCTGCCGGTTTGCTTGCTCCTGCTCATGTGTTTCTGCATGGGCTTGGGCATGATGCTGTCTGCGCTGGCGGTTTTTTTCCGCGATGTTATGCACCTGTGGACCGTTGTTATCACGGCCTGGATGTATCTGACGCCGATTTTCTGGACAACCGACTTCATTAGCCAAATGGCACATTGGATCCAGGTCCTTGTGGTTGTGAATCCCATGTACAACTACCTCCAGTTTATGCGTGATATCTTCCTGTTTAATACCGTGCCTTCTGCGCTTACCTTTGGGCTGTGTGTTGTTTGGGCTATTCTTGCTCTTGCTATTGGTTACGCCGTCTTTCACAAGACCGAGCACAAGTTTATCCTCTACATCTAAGGAGTGCTGCTCATGACTGAATCTGCTATTGATTACAGCAAGCAGCCCCTTGCTGTTGAGGTCAAAGACGTCACCATGATCTTTAACATGGCGTCCGAGTCGCTTACGAACCTCAAAGAGTATTTTATTAAGCTCGCAAAACATGAGCTGTTCTTTGAGGAATTCCGTGCGCTTAAGCACATTTCATTTGATGTGCATCGCGGCGAGGTCATTGGCCTTGTTGGTACTAACGGTTCCGGCAAGTCTACGATGCTCAAGATCATCGCTGGCGTTTTGGAGCCCAGCGAAGGTGAGGTTAAGGTTCACGGCAATATTGCGCCGCTGATTGAGCTTGGTGCTGGCTTTGACCCGGAGCTTACGGCTCGTGAGAACATCTATCTGAACGGTGCGCTGCTTGGCTATACCAAGGAGTTTATCGACGCTAGTTTTGACGAGATTATTGAGTTCGCCGAGCTTAAAGACTTCGTTGACATGCCCTTGAAGAACTTCTCGTCGGGTATGGTCGCGCGTATCGCCTTTGCTATCGCTACGATTACCGAGCCCGATATTCTCATCGTTGATGAGACGCTTTCTGTTGGCGATGTCTTTTTCCAGCAGAAATGCGAGCGCCGTATTCAGCACTTTATTGAGAGTGGCGACGTCACGGTCTTGTTCGTTTCTCACTCCATGGAGCAGGTTGAGCGCATTTGCCAACGTGCCGTATGGATCGAGAAGGGTGACCTGCGCATGGATGGTCCCGTGGACGAGGTCTGCAAGGCGTACCACGACCAGTTCAAGTAGGTTATAATTTATTTGCCGTGCGAACTTGCACCCGCTTGGATGCCCGGCTTTACGCTCCATTAGCTCAGTTGGATAGAGCAGGGGACTTCTAATCCCAAGGTCGACGGTTCGAATCCGCCATGGAGCACCAATAGAGTTTTTGAAGACCCGGTTTAATGCCGGGTCTTTGTTTTTTTTGCATGTGGGCGTGCAGTTCTCCCTCAACAATAAGCCCGGTGTAGCATCGCTGCACCGGGCTTATTGCTTCTTGCGAATTTGGTTGTCGGTCTCGAGTCGTCGAGCTCCCTACGCCTTAGTCGGTTCCACGCCCAGCTCGTTGCGGACGAGTTCGAAGGCTGCGGCGATGGCCTTGTCCATGTCGTAGTACTTGTAGCCGCCCAGACGACCGGCAAAGACCACGTCGCCCTCCTGCGCAGCCAGCTCCTCGTACTGCTTGTAGAGGGCCTCGTTCTTGGCGTCGTTGATGGGGTAGTAGGGCTCGTCGCCGGGCTTCCAGTCGGCCGGGTACTCGCGAGTGATGACGGTCTTGTCCTGCGTGCCGAACTCGAAGTGCTTGTGCTCGATGATGCGCGTGTAGGGGACCTCGCGCTCGGTGTAGTTGACCACGGCCACGCCCTGGTGGTCCTGCTCGTCGAGCGTCTCGGTCTCAAAGCGCAGGCTGCGGTACTCCAGCGTGCCCAGCTTAAAGTCGTAGAACGCGTCGATGGGGCCGCAGTAGATCGTCTTGGCGGCGATATCGGGCTCGGCGGCGGCCAGCTCCTTGTACTCCACGCCGCAGCGCACCTCGACGCCCTCGAGCATGTTGGCGACCATCTTGGTGTAGCCGCCCATGGGGATGCCCTGGTAGCGGTCGTTGAAGTAGTTGTTGTCGTAGGTAAAGCGGCAGGGGAGGCGCTTTATGATGCTCGCGGGCAGGTCGCGGCAGTCGCGGCCCCACTGCTTCTCGGTGTAGCCCTTCACGAGCGTCTCGAAGATGTCGCGGCCCACAAGGGACAGCGCCTGCTCTTCCAGGTTCTGCGGCTCTCCGATGTTCTCGGCGGCTACCTGCTCGGCGATCTTGGCCTTGGCGTCTGCCGGCGTGACGACGCCCGGCCACATCTTGGCGAAGGTGTTCATGTTGAAGGGCATGTTGTACATGTTGCCGTGGAAGTTGGCTACCGGCGAGTTGACGTAGTTGTTGAACTCGGCGAAGCGGTTGACGTAGTCCCAGACGTCCTTCATGGAGGTGTGGAAGATGTGGGCGCCGTAACGGTGGACCTGGATGCCCTCGACGTCCTCGGTGTAGATGTTGCCGGCGATGTGGTCGCGGCGGTCGATGACCAGGACCGACTTGCCGGCGCGCTTGGCGGCGTTGGCAAAGACGGCGCCAGAGAGGCCGGCGCCGACGACTAGGTAATCGTACTGGGACATGGATATGCTCCTTTGTATGTCAATTGGACAGCTACTTAAGCTTTGGGACAAACAAACCTGATTATTTAGTCCCATGGATTAGTGTAGCAGATACTCTTTCAGCAGTTCCAGCGCGTGGGCGTAGCCCATCAGGCCTTCGCCCGTAATGGTGGCGAAGCAGGCCAGGCGTGCGTAGCTCACCTGGCGGAAGTCCTCGCGGGTCTCGACGGCGCTGATGTGGACCTCCACAGCGGGGATGGCGACAGCCTTGAGGGCGTCGAGGATCGCGACGCTCGTATGCGTGTAGGCAGCCGGGTTGATGACGATGCCGTCGACCTTGCCGTATGCCTCCTGGATCTTGTCGACGATGCTGCCCTCGTGGTTAGACTGGAAGACATCGACCTCGTCGAAGCCCTGTGCAGCGCCCGCTTCCTGGCAAATCTGCACTAAGCGGTCGTAGTTGTCGCTGCCATAGATGCCCGGCTCGCGAATGCCGAGCATGTTGAGGTTGGGTCCGTTGATGACGAATGCTTTCATGGTTGTTTCCTTTGTGGTTGGGCGGGCGGTGAGGCGGAACGGAAAACCACCTCAAAGGTGCACTGTCCCCTTTGTGGTGGTTTTTGCTAGAGGGCTGGTGGAAGGGTGTCGAGGACGGTAGCCGCGGTGTTGGCGGCGCAGTCGCGTGAGTCGATGATGTAGTCGGCCCAGGCGCGGTAGCGCGGCATGCGCTGTTCAGCCAGCTTATCGATTCCGTCGCGGGCGGTGATGGGGCGGCCCTTGTGGGCGAGCTCCTCGAGCTTGCGGTTGAGCATCACGATCTGGCTGTTCTGGTGCAGCAGCGGATAGTTTTCGTCGCGCGTGACCACGCCGCCGCCCGTGGAAAGCACCAGGCCACTACGCTTGGAGATGTCGGCCAGCGCCGCCGTTTCCTGCTCGCGGAAGGCCGCCTCGCCGCGCTCGACGATATAGTCGGCGCAGGGCATCCCCAGGCGCTCCTCGAGGGCGCGGTCCAGATCGATGTGCTCGCGACCCGTGAGCAGGGCGATCTGCTCGCCCACGCGGGTTTTGCCCGAACCCGGCATGCCGATCAGCGCGATGTTCTGTTCGCGGCGTGACAAGTGCTCCGTTACGTCCAGGATGCGCTTGCGTTGGGTGACTTGGCCGGTATAGCGCTCGACGGCCTGTGCCGCTTGGGCCACGAGCATCAGTAGGCCACCGATGCAGGGGATGCCGCGGCGCTCAGCCTCGAGCATCAGGCCCGTGCGGGCGGGGTTGTAGACAATGTCGATAGCGCCTTCGAGCGCATCGAGCCCCTCGAGTGTGCAAGGCGCGTCAGGGCAGTGGGGGAACATACCGGCAGGCGTGCAGTTGACGAGCAAGGCGGCGTCGGACTGCTGCGCGATGTTGCCGTAGTTGACCTCGCTCGTGCGGCCCACGGGCACGACTGCGGCGCCCAGATCGCCGAGCACCATGCTTGCCGTGGTGCCGGCACCACCGGTGGCACCAAGCACGAGGACCTTCTTGCCGGCAACTTCAACGCCCAGCTCCTCGACCAGACACTGGAAACCGAAGTAGTCGGTGTTGTCGCCGCGCAGACGGCCGTCGGGCAGGCGCGTGATGGTATTGACGTTTCCCATGCGCTCGGCGAGCGGGCTCAGCTCGTCCAGATACTCCATAACGGCGCGCTTGTAGGGGATGGTCACGTTGGTACCCTCCCATTCATTGCCCGTCATAAAGGCCGCGAGGTCCTCGGGTTCGCGCTCAAAACGCACGTACTCGAGCCCAGCGAGCTCTTTGTAGATGGTCGGCGTGTAGCTGTGGCCCAGCACACGGCCCAGCACGCCGTAGGGGCGGGTTGCGGCGGTATCGGTCATCTAGAGCACCTCCGTGTAGCTGCCAAAGTAGGTGAAGCTCTCGCATACGTCGTCGATCGAGTCGAGCAGGTCGTCGAGGGCCTTGCTGCCAAAGGGGCAGTCCAGGTCAAAGTAGAACATAAACTCAAAGTCGCGACCGGGGATGGGGCGGCTCTCGAGTTTAATGAGGTTGATGTTGAGTGCGTAGAAGCGCTCGAGTACGCGATAGAGCGCGCCCGGCTCGTTAGCCGTGGTGATCATAAGCGAGGTGCGGTTGGCACCGGGATAGACGCGCGGTTCGCGGCTGATGACGACAAAGCGCGTGTAGTTGTTGTCCGAGTCCTGAATGTTGGGCTCCAGCACCTCCAAGCCGTAGAGTGCGGCGCAGCTGCGCGATGCGATCGCGGCAACATCGGTGCGTTCGGAGCTGGCGACCATCTCGGCCGACATGGCCGTGTTGGGGTACTTGGTGGCGTGCAGGTCGTGCGCCTCGATAAAGCCGGCGCATTGGGCAATGGCCTGGCCGTGGCTGTAGACCTCGTGCACGTCCGCAAGCTTGGCGCCGGGCTTGACGAGCAAGTTGTGGTCGATTTTGAGGCGAAGCGAGCGCACGATGTGGAAGTCGAACTGGGCGAGCAGGTCGTAGACGGCGTTGACTGAGCCGGCGGTGGAGTTCTCGATGGGCAGCACGCCAAACTCGCAGAAGCCGTCGCGCACGGCGCGCATAACGCCCTCGAAGGTCTCGAAGAACGCAATGTCGGGCACGTCGAAGAGCCTGCACGCGGCAATTTGGCTATAGGCGCCCTCGACGCCCTGGCAGGCGACGCTAGCCGTCTGGGGGAAAGGCGTGTCAAAGGCTGCAGCCGTGGCGTGGGCCTTTTGTGAGACGGTGATGCCCTTGAGCTCGTTGATGTAGCGCTGCTGCTCGGCCTTGCTCATGCTCATGAGGAGGCGGAACAGGGTGATGGCTTGGGCCTCGTAGCGCTCGGGCACGCGGCTGGCGAGATTGTTGAGCTTGGAGCGCTCACGGGCGGGGTCGAAGACGGCCTTGCCCATCTCGATTTTAGACTTGGCGACCTCGGTGGCAATGTCCATGCGCTCGACAAAGCTGTTGAGGAGCGTGGTGTCGATGCCATCGATGGCCTGGCGGATGTCAGCAAGGTCCATGGAGACCCCTTTCACGTGTCGGGGGATGTTGAGGGGTGGGTAGTTAGCGCTGGGCGGCGTCTTCGAGGAGGGCGTCCCAGATGGCAAGGGCGGCGGCCGCCTCGGCTACGGGGACAGCTCGGGGGACGATGCAGGGATCGTGGCGGCCGTGGACCGAGAGCTCGGCATTTTCCATAGCGTCCATGTCCACCGTCTGCTGCTCGCGGCCAATGGAGGGCGTCGGCTTTACGGCCATGCGCCACATGACGGGCGCGCCGGTCGAAATACCGCCCAGGATGCCGCCGGCGTTGTTGGACTCGACCTCGATCTCGCCGGTCTCGGCATCGATGCGATACGGATCATTGTTCTCGCTGCCGCGCATGGCGGCCACGGCAAAGCCCATGCCAAACTCCACGCCCTTTACGGCGGGAATGCCAAACGCGATCTGCGCGATGCGGTTCTCGATGCCGTCGAACATGGGGTCGCCGATGCCTGCGGGAAGCCCGTAAATGCCGCACTCCACGATGCCGCCGATGCTGTCGAGTTCGTCGCGCGCGGCTAGGATCTCCTCACGCATGCGGCCGGCTGCGGCGGCGTCAATGCAAGGAAGATCGTTCGTTAGGATCGCCTTGCGGTCGGCCTCGCGATAGACCATATCGTCCATCGGCAGGTCGGAGATGCCGCCGATCTGCGCGACGTGCGCCATCACGTTAATGCCGCGGGCCTCGAGTGCCTGCAGCGCAATGCCGCCGGCGATACACAGGGGTGCCGTCAGGCGGCCGGAGAAATGCCCGCCACCAGCGACATCGTGCATGTTGTGATACTTCACGCGCGCCGGAAAATCCGCGTGTCCGGGGCGGGGCTTGCGGCGCAGCTCGGAATAGTCCTTTGAACGCGTGTTGGTGTTCTCGATAATCGCGGCGATGGGTGCTCCCGTGGTATGTCCATCGACCACACCGGCGATGATGTGGGCGGCGTCGGCCTCGCGGCGTTTGGTCGCGGTCTCGTCGCGACCGGGGGCACGACGGTCAAGGAAGGCCTGCAGCCGCTCCTGGTCAACAGCGATGCCCGCCGGGATGCCATCGAGGGAGCAGCCGATGGCGGGGGAGTGCGACTGGCCGAAGATGCTTAAGTGCAAGACGTTGCCAAAGGTCGAGGACATGCTATTCCTCCTCGAGTGTGACCTTGCCGCCCAGCAGGCGGTAGTGGTCGAAGAAATCGGGATAGGACTTGTTGACGGCCTCGGCACCGTGGATCACGACCTCGCCGGTGGCGCGGCTCGCGGCGATAGCGGCCATCATGGCGATGCGATGGTCGTTGTGCGAATCGACCTCGCCGCCGGTAAAGGCGTCGACGCCCTTGATGATGAGGTCGTCGCCGGCAATGCGCACCTGCGCGCCCAGCGCGGTGAGCTCGCGGGTGGTGGTGACCAAGCGGTCGGATTCCTTGATGCGCAGACGGGCACAATCGCGGATAAAGGTGCGGCCCTGTGCCAGCGAGGCCACGGCCGAGATGACGGGCACCAGGTCCGGAATGTCGTGGGCGCTCATCTCAAAGCCGGCGAGCTTGTCGGACTGCACGGTGGCGGCGTTGGTGGAGCGCACGATGCGGGCGCCAAAGCGCGAAAGCGCGGCAAGCACGTTACGGTCGCCCTGTGCGGAGCTTAGCGACACGCCCTCGACGGTGATTGGGTCGGTACCGATGGCGCCGGCGCACAGCCAAAAGGCGGCGTTGGACCAGTCGCCCTCGACGGCCACGCTGCCGGGCGTGCGGTACGAGCCACTGCTCACGCGGAAGTTCGTGACCTCGGGCTGGCCGTCCTTGGCCGGAATGCGCTCGACGTTGACCTCGACGCCAAAGGCCTTCATGGCCTGTATCGTCAGGTTGATGTAGGGGCGGCTCTCGATGAGGCCGGTTACCTGCACGCAGGAGGGCTGGGCCAGCAGCGGGGCTGCCAGCAGCAGGCCCGAGATGTACTGCGAGCTCACGTTGCCCGGAAGCACAAAGGTGCCCGGGCGCATGCGGCCGCTCGTCTTGAGCGGAAAACCGCCCAGACCCTGTAGGTCGCAGCCGGCGGCGATGATCTCGTTCGAGAGCGGGGAGAGCGGGCGGGCGCCCAAGCGCCCCTGACCCACAAAAGTTGCTTCTGCGCCCAGCGCGCAGGCGACGGGCAACATAAAGCGGAGCGTGGATCCACTTTCATCGCAGTCAAGCGTGCTGCCGGCAAGGGCCTTGAGCAGGCCAAACTCAACACTCTTCATGGTGGGGTGGACCTGGAAGCCGTCCTCGACGGTCTCGATGCGAGCACCCAGGGCCGTAAGGCAGCGCACCGTAGCCTCGATGTCGGCGCAGGTGGTGTTGCAGGTGACGTGTGTCTCGCCGTTGGCAAGCGCAGCGCAGATGATCAGGCGATGCGCCATCGACTTGGACGCGATGGCGGGAACGGTGCCCTTGAGCGGGGACGGGGTGATGCGGGCTAGCATGCGGATGCGTCTCCCTTCTGGCCGAGGCCCTCGGCAATGAGTTCGTGGAAAGTGGAAAGCGGTGTGCGGTCGATGCTGCAGCGGCCAATGCCGTGCGGAATCACTAGATCGATGGTGTCACCCGCGCGCTTCTTGTCGTGGAGCGCCTCGGCAAAGACGGTATCGGCATCTAGGTCGCAGCGGGTCTTGAGGCCATGGCGGGCGCAGAGTTCCTCAATACGATCGGGCAGTGCAGCATCGCAAGTGCCGTGCAGGGCCGCGGCGCGCGTGATGATGCCCATGCCGATTGAAACGCAGTTGCCGTGTCCGAGCTCAAAGTGCTCGCAGGCCTCGACGGCGTGCCCGGCGCTGTGTCCAAAATTGAGGAGCTTGCGCTGGTTGGTTTCGCGCTCGTCGGCGACGACCACGGCGCGCTTGATGTCGATGTTGCGGGCGATGATGAGTGCTACGCGGGCCACATCGCGGTTGAGCAGCTCCAGCGTGAGCGGGGTCTTCTCCAGCTCGGCGAAAAGCTCCGGGTCGGCGATCACGGCGTGCTTGACGACCTCGCCGCAGCCGTCGGCGAACTGCTCGGGCGTGAGTGTGGCCAGACACCCCACGTCGGCGATAACCACGCTCGGCTGCCAAAAGGCGCCGGCCAAGTTCTTGCCGGCAGCCAGATCGATGGCGGTCTTGCCTCCCACCGACGAATCCACCATGGCGAGCAGGCTCGTTGGGATCTGCACAAACTTGCAGCCGCGCATGTAGGTGGCGGCCACAAAGCCCGCCACGTCGCCCACGACGCCGCCGCCGAGTGCCACGATCACGTCGGAGCGCGAAAGCTCGTGCTCGGCCACAAACTCCAAAATGGCAACATAGGTTTCGGCGCGCTTATGGGCCTCGCCGGCCTCGAAGGTGCAGATGCTCACCTCGTAGCCTGACGCCTCCAGGCTCTGCTTAACGGGCATCTGGTAGAGCGGGCCCACGTTGGTGTCCGTCACGATGACGGCCTTGGTGCCGCCGGCGGTGGCACGCACGAGCGGTCCCGCCTGCTCCAGCAAAAACGTGCCAACATGCACCTGGTAGGGGCGTGCAGTGTCGATATCGATGGTAATCGCCATAAGCTTCGGTCCTTTCGACCTGGCGTGATGGGTTGTCTAGTGGGAGGCCTCGTCGTCGAGTGCGCGCTTAATGCGGTCGCCCTCGGCAAGGAGATTCTCCAGATAGCGCTGGTCGCGGTCCTTGAGCGCACGGCTGTAGGCGCCAAGCGATTCGATCAGATGGTCGATCTCAAAGGCGAGCGCGTCGGCGTCGTCGATCATGAGCTCGGACCACATTTGCGGGTTGAGGTGCGCCACGCGGGTGAGATCGCGGTAGCTGCCGGCCGAAAAGCCGTGGTGGACCTGAGCGGTCGGGCTCTTAACATAGGCGTTGGAAACGACGTGCGCGAGCTGGCTCGTAAAGGCGATGACGCGGTCGTGCTCGGCGGCGCTGGTCACGCTGAACTTGCCAAAGCCCAAGGGGCGTACCATCTCGCGCACCTGGCCCAAAAGCTCCAGTTTGAGCGCATCGTCCACCGCGGGCGGTACGAGCACGAGCGGGGCGCCCTGGAACAGGTCGGCGCGGGAGTGCGCATAGCCCGAGTACTGCGTGCCCGCCATGGGGTGCGCGCCCACAAAGTAAAAGCCGTGCTCGCGGGCTAGCTCAAAGGCGCGCTCGCACACGATGCCCTTGACGCCCACCGTGTCGATCACCACGGGGCCCATGATGGCCTCGGTGTCGGTGGCGTCGGCGAGCGCCTGGGCGTGCGCCTCGAGCCACTCGATGCATGCCTCGGGATAGCAGGCAAGGACGATGATGTCGCATTCGCCGAGCGTCTTGTCGTTAAGCTCTCCGGCGACAGTGCCCATGCTGGCGGCCGTCATGACATCGTCATCGGGGTCCCAGGCCAGCACGCGGACGCCCGCCTGCGCATAGCCGCGGGCAAAGCTGCCGCCGATGAGGCCCAGGCCGACGATGCCGGCGCACTTGGGGCCGCCCTGGTTAACGCGCGCGTTTCTCACTGTACCCATGGGCTACTCCATGGTCTCATGGCAGACAACCTCGCGAATGGCTCGGATGCGGCGCATGGTGTCGTCGAACTGATCGGGGGTGAGGGCCTGAGCGCCGTCGGACCATGCGCGGCTGGGCTCGTCGTGGACCTCGATCTCTAGGCCGTTGGCACCGCAGGCGGTCGCGGCGAGCGCCATGGGCTCAACGTAGCGGGTGTAGCCGGTGGCGTGGCTGGGGTCGGCGACGACGGGCAGGTGCGACAGGTGGTGCAGCACCGGCACGGCATTGAGGTCGAAGGTGTTGCGGGTGCGGGTCTCGAAGGTGCGGATGCCGCGCTCGCACAGGATGACGTTGTCGTTGCCCTCGCTCATGATGTACTCGGCGGCCATGAGCAGCTCATCGATCGTGCCGGACATGCCGCGCTTAAGCAAGATCGGAGTCTTGGTCTTGCCGACCTCTTTGAGCAGAGGGAAGTTCTGGGCGTTGCGGGCGCCGATCTGCATGACGTCGATCTTCTTGTCCAGGAAGACCTGCACGTCGCGCGGGTCCATGATCTCGGTGACGATCGGCATGTCGAGCTCGGCAGACGCCTCGCACAGCAGGTCCAGACCGGCGGGGCCCATGCCCTGGTAGGCGTACGGGGAAGTGCGGGGCTTGTAGGCACCGCCGCGCAGCATCGTGGCACCGGCGGCCTTCACGCGGCGGGCGATGCGGATGAGGTTCTCGCCCTCGACGGAGCACGGGCCGGCGATGACCTGGAACTGATCGCCGCCTACATGTACGCCGTGGCCGCAGTCGATGACGGAGTCCTCGGGGTGGAACTTGCGGTTGGCGCGCTTGAACGGCTCGGAGACGCGCTGCACGCGCTCGACGACGTCCATGGACTCGAGCAGGAATGGGTCGATCTTGGTCGTATCGCCCACCAGGCCGATGATCGTCTCGTTCTCGCCGCGCGAGACGTCGGTCTTCAGGCCCTTTTTCTCAATCCAGCTGACGATATGGCTGACGGCCTCGTCGCTGGCGCTCTCTTTTAAAATTGCAATCATGGTGTGCCTCTCACCTCGATGGATAACCCTTGCAAAAACGGCCCGCATCGCGAGCCGTGTACATATGGTGCATGAGAGTTTATACTATCTGACTCGCTTTTGCCTTCTAAAGTGGGCCGTTGAGCCGCGTCTTCCTCGGAATTGCAAAGCTTTTTCTTTTATTTTGATAGCCCGTGGTGCACTTGGGTATAATGCCAAGCGTTGGCCCTATTAGCTCAGGGGATTAGAGCGTCTGCCTCCGGAGCAGAAGGCCGTTGGTTCGAATCCAACATGGGGCACCATCGAACGTGAGACCGTCCGAACCTCGCATGGTCCGGGCGGTTTTCTTATACCGACGCGACGTGATGGGACGTGGTATGGCAGCAACGGATATCGAGCGCGGACTCTCGACCGCCGAGGTCGAGGAGCGCATCGCCGCCGGTAAGATCAACCGCAACATGGAGCTCAAGACCAAGTCGGTCAAGGAGCTCATCATCGAGAACCTCTGCACGCTGTTCAATTTGATCAACGTGATCTTGGCGTTCCTGGTCATTTTGACCGGTTCGTTTAAGAATCTGACGTTCCTGTTCGTGGTGTTCCTCAATACCGCTATTGGCGTCATTCAGTCCATGCGTTCCAAAAAGATGGTCGATAAGCTCACGCTGCTGACCTCCAAGAAGGCCATCGCGGTGCGCGACGGCTCCGAGGTGGAGCTCGACCTGGACCAGATCGTGCTCGACGACATCATCCGCCTGGGGCGCGGCGACCAGATCCCCGCTGACGCCGTGGTGGTTTCGGGCGAGGCGCTCGTGAACGAGAGCCTGCTGACGGGCGAGAGCGATCTTATTAAGAAACAGCCCGGTTCCGAGCTCATGAGCGGCAGCTTTATCGACTCGGGTCTGCTGCGCGCCCGCGTGATCCATGTCGGCGCCGACAACTACGTGGCCAAAATTAATAACGAGGCCAAGTACGTCAAAAAGGTCAATTCCGAGATCATGAACGCGCTTAACGCCATCGTGCGCTTTGCGAGCATCATCATGATCCCGCTCGGTTTGGCGTTGTTTGCCTCGAGCGTGAGCGAGCTGTGGGATGCCGCGGGAACCCCAGGCAATAGCGCGCTTTCGTGGTGCTTCTCCGAGCTGTTGGCTGGTCATGTGCCTTCGTCGGCGCTGCTGTCCACGGTGGGCGCGCTGCTGGGCATGATCCCGCAAGGCCTGGTGCTGCTGACCTCGTCGGTGCTCGCCATCGCCACGGTGCGCCTGGCCCGCCGCAAGGTACTCGCGCAGCAGCTCTACTGCATTGAGACGCTCGCGCGCGTCGACGTGCTGTGCCTGGACAAGACGGGCACCATCACGTCGGGCCGCATGGAGGTCGAGGGTACCTATCCGCTGCCGGTCGAGGGTATGGGTGCGGGGGAGGGCGACGCCGCCGTTCCCGTCGATACCACGGTGCTCGATTTTGCTCTGGCTAACGTCGCACGTGCGACCTCGGCCGATGCCAACGAGACCTGCCAGGCGCTGCTCAACTACTACGCCGACCGCCCGGTCGAGGTGTCTGAGCCGCTGTCGGTCATTCCGTTCTCGTCGTCCAAAAAGTGGAGCGGTGCCTCGTTTGCGCAGGGCTCCTATGTGATGGGCGCGGCGCAATTTGTGCTTTCAGAGCGCGCCTTTTCGCAGGTCGAGAACCGCGTGGCCGAACTTGCCGACACCTGCCGCGTGCTTGTGGTGGCCTGCGTGGACGGCTTTACGCCCGATGGCGATATGGTGGGCGAGGCCGAGCCCGTGGGCTTTGTGACCATTCGCGACGAGATCCGCACCTCGGCCACCGAGACCATCGGGTACTTTAACGAGCAGGGCGTGACCCTCAACGTGATCAGTGGCGACGACCCGCGTACGGTGTCGTCGATTGCGCGCGTGGTGGGCGTGCCGGGGGCTGACGCTTATGTGGACGCCACGACGCTCGATACGCCGGCCAAGCTCGATGCCGCAGTGGACCGCTACCATGTCTTTGGTCGTGTGACCCCGCAGCAGAAGCGCGAGCTCGTGCAGGCACTCAAGCGCCGCGAGCACACCGTGGCCATGACGGGCGACGGCGTTAACGATGTGCTAGCGCTCAAGGAGGCTGACTGCTCCGTCGCCATGGCGGCTGGCTCCGACGCCGCGCGTAACGTGGCCGAGATCGTACTCGTCGACAACGACTTTGCCTCGATGCCCGCCGTGGTGGCCGAGGGCCGTCGCTCCATCAACAACCTGCAGCGCTCCGCGGCGCTGTTCCTGACCAAAACGCTGTTCTCGATGGGCTTGGCGGCGCTGTGCATCGCGCTGCCGCCGTACCCCTTCGAGCCCATCCAGATGACGCTCATTAACTTCTTCTGTATTGGCGCGCCGGGCTTTGTGTTGGGCCTGGAGCCCAACAATGCTCGCGTGAAGGGATCGTTCCTGACGAACGTGCTCAAGCGGGCACTGCCGGCGTCGATTGCGGTCATTTTGGCTGCAGCGCTCGATATCTTTGTGGCGCGGGTGTTTGGCTTTAGCCAGCTCACGCTGTCTACGATGTGCCTGCTTACGTCGTGCGCGGCGAGCGTCAGCCTGATCTGGCGCATCTCGCAGCCTCTCACGCCCTTACGTGTGGTGCTCTTTGTGTTTGTAGTCGCCGGCATCCTGGTGGGCGTTATCGGATTCCCGGAGCTGCTGTCTATTGCCAACCTGACAATGGGCCAGATGGTTATCTTGGCTGCCGTCGTGGTCTTTACCTGCTCGGTGTTTTTTAAGCTCGCCACGATGATGGATTCGCTCAAGCCGCGTCGTCGTCATGCCGCAACTGGTTTTGGCCGCGGTGTTCGCGTCCGCCTGGGTCGCGGTGGCGGCAAGGTGAGCTCGACGGGTTCGACGGCGGAGCGTTTTGCCAAGCGCGTCGCCGCCGACATGGCGCAGCGCCGCGAAGCTCGCACCGTTCGTGAGGCCGAGGCCCGCGCACTCGAGGGCGTGGCCCAGGCCCAGCCCAAGAAAAAGAAGCCCACGGGCGCCAAGCGCTCCCGCGTAACCAAGTCCGCCCAAGGCATCAAAGTTTCGATGCCAAGCAAAAAGAAGAAGTAGCTACGCGCCCTGGCGATGTTGAATTGGTGCCTTGCTCCTGTGGGGCCGTGGCGATGTTATGCTCTAACCTCGATTGTTTGAATTGCTTCGAAAAGAGGATGCCGTGATCTGCCCGCATTGCCTTAAGACTATCGAGGACGGCGCCTCGTTCTGCCCCTACTGCAACGCCTATGTGGGTCCGGGCGATGGTCCCGAGCACACCGAGTTTGTGTTCTGTGAGGGCTGCGGTGCCCGTCTTTCTCCGCATGATCGTACGTGCCCCAAATGTGGACGCCCCGCTCCGGGTATCCTCTCCGAGGACGCGGCAGCATCCGACCTGGCAGCGGGCCGCACGGCGGGCTTTCCGCGCCTAACGCAAGAGCAGATCGATACCGAGGTGCCGCATGCGCCGGCCTCTGCCGCTGCGGTGCTTTCGGACGCCGCCGACCCCAATGAGACCTGCGTGCTGCCGGCTTTCGATAAGGATTTCGGTATCCCCAAGGTCGATATTCCCACGCCCGTTTCCCTGCATGACGATGCTCAAAAACCCAAGCGCAAGGTGCACCCCGACGAGGACGCCTATCACAAGCATAAGCGTCATATCCCCAAGCCGCTCGGCGTCATCGCGGTCCTTGCCGTCGTTTGCGGCGGTGCCTATTGGTTCGTGACGACCGATCCCATGGGTGTCATGCCCGGCTTCTACGACCAGTTTGGCCAAGCTGCACAGACCACCTTCCCCACGCGCCAAAAGGGCGAGGCCACTGAGGACGATACCAAGCAGGACGATTCTGCCGAGGTGGTCCAGGAAGAAACCGTGCTCACCGATGATCAGCTCTATACCAGGCTCGACGGTCTGTATCAGACCATCGTGTCCTACGCTGACGAGGACCAGATCGGCGAGGTCATCGATTCCTTTAACAACGGCTATCTCCGAACGCCGCTGTCCACCCGTCAGGAGCTGTCGCAGGGTGCCTACGCCCTGCGCGACCAGATCAAAAAGACGCAAGATGAGCTTAACAACCTGAAAGTACAGGACGATACGGTCTATGCGGATGACATCGCCCACTTAAAGCAGCTTGCCGAGTGGATGTATGAGCGCGTTGACGTGATCTGCCAGAGCTGGGATATCTCGCTGGCCATTCCCGATGGCGAGTCGATGAGTTCCCACCAAAGCGAGATCCTGGCGCCCATCGCACAGGGCGGCAACAGCGCGCTGAATCAGTACGACGCCAATGTGGGCTCCTGGAGGCCGCAGCAGCGTTCCTAAAATTAGTTCGCCATAGTCGGCATAACCTACGTGCGCAATTGATGTAAGCCTGTGCTTATTGCTACAATTCGTACAAATATGCTTTAAACGCACGAGGAAGGAACCACATGTTTGGTTTTAAGAAAGAGCTCTACACGCCCGAGTATCAGCTTGCCGGCGACGAGTGCGCCGTAATCGAGACGTCGAAGGGTACCATCAAGGTCAAGTTTGACGGCGAGGGCGCTCCCATTCATGTCGCGAACTTCTGCGAGCTTTCAACGATGGGCTTCTATGATGGCCTTAAGTTCCATCGCTATGTGCCCGGTTTTGTCATCCAGGGCGGCGACCCCAATACCCGCGACATGTCCGGCGCCGACGTCGCTGCCGGCCTTGAGGGCCCCGACGGCATGCCCGGTACTGGTGGCCCCGGCTACTGCATCAAGGGCGAGTTTGCCACTAATCCGCGCAACAGCCATGTCGATGGCGCCCTTGCCATGGCGCGCTCCATGGATCCTGATTCCGCGGGTTCGCAGTTCTACTTCTGCCTGGGTGCCCAGCATAACCTCGATTCCGGTTACACCGTCTTTGGTACCACGGTCGAGGGTCTCGATGTGATTTCGCAGCTGCGTGCCGGCGACGAGATCGTCCATATCGAGATCGTTCACGAGTAAAGGGGACTTCCTTGAATAGCCAGCTGATCCAACAGGGCCGCGCCGCTTACCGCGCGGGTGATTTTTCCGCTGCAGCCCAGATGCTTGGGGCGGCAAAGACTCCCGATGAGATTATGGGCGAGGCAGATCACCTTCGTGGCAACGCCTTGATGCACCTGGGCATGTATGCCGAGGCCGCCGAGGCCTATGCCGCCGCCCTCAACGACGGCACCTACGGCAAGCGCGGCGCGCTGCTCACCAACCGCGGCAAGGCGCTTGCCGCCGTGGGCGACTACACGACGGCCGCTCAGGCGTTCTCTGCTGCTACGCAGGATGCTTCCTATGCCACGCCGTTCAAGGCCTATCTGGGCCTGGGCAATGCGCTGTTCCAGTCGGGCGACTATGCCAACGCAGGAACCGCCTTCCGTCAGGCTGCCATCGACGGCGCCAATCCGGCTCCTGCCGCCGCACTCGGCGAGCTCGGTCGTTGCTTCATTAAGCTCGGCCGTCCGGCGGATGCCGTGGAGACCTACCGCACGGCTATCGACTTTGCCGGCCCCCGCGACGACACGCGTGCGCTCAACGCCGGCATGGGTCAGGCGCTTTCTGCCGCCGGCCGTCCCTCCGACGCACTCGACGCCTTTAACGCCGCTACTGCCGATGGCATCTACCAGCTCACCTCCGAGCAGGCCGACGAGCTTGCCCGCGTGCACGATTCGCTTGCCGCGCTGTCTGCCCAGACGGCCATGGCCACGGCTCCGGCGCCCGCGATGGACGCTTCTGCCGTCGATCCGCTCGATCCTACCGGCGCGACCGGTCAGTTTATGCCCGATCCCTCGGACACCGGCTTCTTTACGCTGTCCGAGTCCGAGATGGTCCAGCAGGACCGTCAGGATCGTAAGCAGGCCAAGGTCCGTCGTCGCCATCGCCACACGGGTCTTAAAGTCTTCATCGTGCTGCTTCTGCTCATTTTGATCGCCGCGGGCGGTCTGGGCTTTGCCTACACGCGCGGCTTTGGCTTCCCGTCTCAGGAGTCTGTCGTTACCGATCTGTTCCAGGCTGCCGGCGACGGTGACGCCGCAAAGGCCGAGTCTTGCCTGGCCTCGAGCCTGTCCGAGGACGCTAAGTCGATGATCATCTCCTCGATTCCGCAGGGTGCCACCGTGTCCGTCGAGGGCATGGATCAGTCCATGACCGAGACGACCGCCAAGGTGAGGGCATCGCTGTCCAAGGGCGGCGAGCAGGAGTACACCGTCAAATTCGTGCGCTCCGACAACCATATCGGCTGGGCCGTTTCTTCGCTTGATATGGATTTCTCGGCTGCTGACAACCAGTAGTGACCTTATGGGATTTAGCTTTGCCCGGCGCTTCACCGCAAGTGAGGTGCCGGGCTTGCGCTAGTATGATGAGCTAGTAGTTTTCCAGCAATCATCCAACACATCAGGAGTTGCGTTGTTTTCTTTGATGGATATGTTCTTCGGTAGCTATGCGGGCGATCTTGCCATCGACCTCGGCACCGCCAATACGCTTGTCTCCGTGCGCGGCAAGGGCATCGTCATTCGCGAGCCCTCTGTTGTCGCCATCGACAAGAACGACGAGCGCATCTTGGCGGTCGGTATCGAGGCAAAGCGCATGCTCGGCCGTACGCCCGGCAACATCGTGGCCGTTCGTCCCCTGAAGGACGGCGTCATCGCCGACTTCGATGTTACCGAGGCCATGCTTCGCTACTTTATCGACAAGGCGTCCGAGAAGCGCTATCCGTGGACTCCACGTCCGCGTGTTGTCGTCTGCGTTCCCTCCGGTGTCACGTCGGTCGAGAAGCGCGCTGTCTTTGAGGCCACGATCCAGGCCGGTGCCCGCCAGGCCTATCTGATCGAAGAGCCCATGGCGGCTGCCATCGGCGCCGACCTGCCCGTCGAGGAACCCACCGGCTCCATGGTCATCGACATCGGTGGCGGTACCACCGAGGTTGCCGTTATCGCTATGGGCGGCATCGTCGTCTCGCAGTCCATCCGTATTGCCGGCGACGAGTTCGATCAGGCCATCCTCACGCACGTTCGTGATGCCTACAACCTGGCCATCGGCGAGCGTACGGCAGAGGACATCAAGATCAAGGTCGGCTCCGCCGTGCCGCTCAAGGATGAGCTCGACGTCGAGGTCAACGGCCGCGACGTGATTACCGGTCTGCCCAAGACCGTGCGCATCGAGAGCGAGGAGATTCGTCGCGCGCTCAACAAGCCGCTCGACGAGATGGCCAAGGCCGTCAAGGACGCACTCGACGCTACGCCTCCCGATCTTGCCTCGGACCTTATGTACTACGGCATTTTGCTGACCGGTGGCGGCGCGCTGCTGCGCGGTCTCGACGTGCGCCTGCGCGATGAGACCGGCGTTTCGGTCAACGTCAGCCCCACGGCGCTCGATAACGTTGTTAACGGCTGTGCCCGCGTGCTCGAGGCCAATGCGTTTGATGGCGGCTTCGTCCAGACCAATGCTTAATTTCCAAAAGGTGGATTCCATTTGGCACGATCTTCGGGTTTCTCCACAAATCTGAATACCAAGCGACAATCAACGGGTATGCGCCCGTTGATTGTTTTCAGCCTGATTTCGGTGTTGCTGCTCACGTTTTATATTCGTGAGGGCGAGACGGGGCCGATTCATGCCGTTCGTTCGGGCATGACGACGATTACCTCGCCGGTGCGTTTTCTGGGCTCGACTGTGGCGGCTCCCTTCAATGCGATCGGTAACGTGTTCTCTAACCTTACGGCGTCACAGGACACGCTTGACGAGCTTAAGAAGCAAAATGAGGAGCTGACCTCCAAGGTTGCCGAGCTCTCCGAGGCTCAAAAGACCGCCGAGCGACTGGAGGGTCTGGTCGGTCTGCAGTCGACCTACAACCTCAAGTCCACTGCAGCTCGTATCGTCGGCGCTTCGGGCGATGCCTGGACCTCGACCGTTACCATCGATAAAGGTTCTGCCGACGGGCTTACCATCAACATGCCTGTGACGAGTTCGGCTGGTGTTATCGGACAGATTATCGAAGTCTCGGCCAAGACGTCCACCGTGCGTCTGATCGGCGATGAGAACTCGGGCGTGTCCGCTATGGTGCAGGACACGCGCGCCCAGGGCATGCTGCAGGGTCAGGCTGACGGCACGCTGCGTCTTGAGTACGTGAGCGTCGACTCCGACGTTAAGGTTGGCGACATCATCGTGACCTCGGGCATTGGCGGTGTGTTCCCCAAGGGCCTTCCGCTCGGCACCGTCTCGTCGGTTGAGAAATCGGCAAACGACGTGTACTACACCATTGTGGTACGCGCCCAGACGACGGCCGAGAACAACGAGGAAGTGCTGGTCATCACCTCGCTGACCGACGAACAGTCGGCCTCGGATGAGGACGTGAGCACCGCTAATAGCACGCCGCAGGGAACGTCGCGCGATGCTGCGACCAAGACGAAGGACGAGAGCTCGGATGACGGTTCCGACACGTCCGAGACGACCGATTCCGGCTCGAGCGAATAGGGGGCATGTCCATGGATCTACACGAGCAGGGGATGAGCTCCCGCACGTTTGTAATCGCCGCCATCGTGTGCGTGCTGCTGCAGGCAGGCCTGGCACCGCAGATCTCCATTGCGGGCGGTCGCGTCAACTTCATGATTATCCTGGTGTGCCTAAGCGTGTTCTCGGGCGACCCGACCCGTGCCGTCGTGTGCGGTTTTTGCAGCGGCTTGTTTTATGACCTGTCCGCTGCCGTGCCGGTGGGAGTTATGTCGCTCCTGCTGACCGTGGGTTCTTTTGCCCTGGTGCACAGCGCTGCCGGTCAAACGAGCGGTACCCCGAGTGCGCGCGGCATCACTGTGGGCGCCTTTGCGCTCGTCATTAATGTGATCTACAGCATCATCTTGCTGTTTATGGGTTTGGAGACGAGCTTTGTCGTGGCGATCTTCGGTCATGCGCTGCCGTCTTCGATCCTGACGGGTCTGGTTGCCATTCCGTTTTTGATGTCCGGCGTCGTGCCGCAGTCCGGCTATGGATTCTCCGCACGTGGCGGACGCCAGACGGGTATGCGCTTTAAGCCCAAGACTCGCAAGCTCAAATAGGGGAGGCCCGTAGATGTCTTCCCAGTTGACGGTTATTATCGCCGGTATCGTGTTGGTCGTGGCCATCGTGGTCGCGCTGGTCATCATGCGTCGTGGCGATTCCCGATTTACCTACGATACGCAGCATGGAACGGCCCCGCGCGCCACCGAGGGCGAGGGCAATACCGCGGCGACCGCCTTTAAGGGCCGCTTTTCCATCCTCACCACGGGTGTGGGCGCGATGTTTGCGGCGCTTGCCGTTAAGCTGTGGGGCATGCAGATGGTCTCGTCGGACTATTACGAAAAGCAGGCTAATAGCAATCAGACGCGCACCGTTACCACACCCGCTGTGCGCGGCCGCATCCTCGACCGCAATGGCGTGGCACTTGTCCAGAACCGTCCCTCACTTGCTGTCGTGGCCTACCGCGACCTTGCCGAGGATGAGGTTCTGGTTCGCCATCTTGCCAACGTGCTCGGTATGCCCTACGTGGCGGTTCTGCGCAATATTCAGGACAATTCCGAGGGTGCTCAGAGCCTGCATACCATCGCGACGGACGTCCGTCGCTCCACGGTTGCCTATATTCAGGAGCACGCCGGCGAGTTCCCGGGCGTCAAGATTGCCGAGCGTACCGAGCGCCAGTATCCATATGGCGAGACGGCATGCCATATCTTGGGCTATACCGGCACCATTACCTCCGAGCAGCTCGAGGCCCAGAATAAGAAAACCTCTGGCGATGATGATGCTTCTGCTGGCCGGATTACGTACCAGTCGGGCGATATCGTGGGCCAGGCGGGTGTTGAGAGCTACTACGAAAACCTGCTGCAGGGTATTCGTGGCGAGCAGACCGTCAAGGTCGATGCCTCGGGCAATGTGACCGGTCAGGCCGGCGCCGTGCCCGCCAAGGCCGGCTCCGACATTAAGCTCACGCTCGACCTTAAGATCCAACAGGCCTGTGAGACGGCGCTGGCGAGCGCCATCGAGCTTGCCAAGACCACTGGCTACAGCAATGCCGGCAACGGCGCTGTGGTGTGTCTCGATCCCAACAATGGCGAGATCCTGGGCATGGCGAGCGAGCCCAAGTTCGATCCTTCCGTCTTTATCGGCGGCGTCTCAAATGACGTGTGGACCGAGCTCAATGATGACAAGGGTTCGCACCCGCTGCTCAACCGCGCCATTAGCGGACAGTACATGTCGGCCTCGACCATCAAGCCGCTCTCGGCACTGGCCGGTCTTGAGTTTGGAACCTACACTTCAACACAGACAACCAACTGCACGGGCTATTGGACGGGCTTGGGCAAGGCTTGGGGCAAGCGCTGCTGGTTGACGTCTGGCCACGGCACCATGACGCTGCAGTCGGGTATCGCCAACTCGTGCGACCCCGTCTTCTACGACATGGGCAAGGCGTTCTTTTATGACGAGCAACATTCCGAGGGGCTGCAGGAGGTCTTTCGTCGCTGGGGCCTAGGCAAGACCTGCGGTATCGATCTGCCGAGTGAGGGCGCGGGCCGTATTCCCGATGCCGAGTGGAAAGAGTCGTACTTTACCGACGCCTCTGCCGAAGACCGCAAGTGGAATGCCGGCGATATGACCAACATCGCCATCGGCCAGGGCGACATTTTGGTGACGCCTCTGCAGATGGCATGCGCCTACATGGGCCTTGCCAACGGCGGCAAACAGTACGTGCCTCACGTGTTTTTGTCTGCCGTGTCGCGCGATGGCGACGGCGATGCCTATAAGTACAACGGCAAGGGCAAGAAGAAGCGCCTGGAGGCCAAGATCAACAGCGATTCGGATTTGGCTCTTGTTCGCAACGGCATGCACGACGTGATTTACACGGCATCGACGTCCCTGGCGGCTCACTTTGGCACCCTGACGCCGCAGGTATACGGCAAGTCGGGCACGGGCGAGAAAAGCGGCGAGGACGAATACGCGTGGTTCTGCGCCTATGCGCCGGCCGATGATCCCAAGTATGTCATCGCTACTGTCCTGGAGCAGGGCGGCGGTGGCTCAGATACCGCGATGCATGTCGTGCGCGACGTGCTCGGCGCGATTTATGACGAGCCCGATACCTCTTCGGCCTCGGGCGATTCTTCGGTTCGATAGGAGGTTGCGATGGATTTTTCTCCGGCGGATCTGTTCCGTTCAACCAAGACCGGCTCTCGCAGCAGCCTGGACCGCGTCAACAAGCAACTTTCGGCCTCGCGCGGTACGTTTCGCCAAAAGGTGCATATCGGTGTGCTGCTGGCTACCGTCGCGCTCGTTGCCTATGGCGCCATCATTATTTGGTCGGCGTCACAGTTTAAGGCCGACGCCTCATTCTCGCGCCACCTGCTGGGCATTGGCATTGGCGCGGTGCTTGCGGTGCTCGTCTGGCGTACCGATCTGCGCGGCATCTCTAACTTCTCGACGGCGCTGCTCGTCATCGACCTGATCGTGATCTTCTCGCCCAAGATTCCGGGCCTGTCCTATACGGGCGGTCTGGGCATGACGGGCTGGATCAAGATTCCCGGTATCGGCTTGACATTCCAGCCGGTTGAGCTTGCCAAGCTCATCACCATCTTCTTTATCGCCACGCTTGGCTCGCAGTATAACGGCCGCATCGATACCGTTCGCGACTACGTCAAGCTCTGCGGCATGCTGTCCATCCCGTTTTTGGCCGTCGTTGCCATGGGCGACCTGGGCTCGGGCCTGGTCGTGCTGGTCTCGGGCGCCATCGTCATCTGCATGAGCGGTGCGCGCCGCGAATGGGTGCTGTCGACCCTGGCCCTGCTTGTGGGCCTGGTGGCCCTCGTCCTGGCGCTCGATTCGGTCTTTGATTCGTTGCTCGGCCACGATGTGCTCATCAAGCAGTATCAGATGAACCGCCTGACGGTCTTTATCGACCCCGATAATGCCGATTCGGACGATGCCTACAACCTGCAGCAGTCGCTTATCGCCGTTGGCTCGGGCGGCTTCTTTGGTAAGGGTTTGGGCCATGCGACGCAGTCGGCCGGCGGCTTTCTGCCCGAGTTCCACACCGACTTCGTCTTCGCCTTCCTGTCCGAGACCTTTGGCTTTTGCGGTTCCTTTTTGCTCCTGTGCCTCTACGTGCTGCTGATCTTTTCGACGATTCGCGTCGCCTTTAAGTGTGAGTCGCTGTTCTTGCGCCTATCGTGTGTGGGCATCGTTGGCATGTGGGCGTTCCAGACCTTCGAAAACATCGGCATGTGCATCGGCATGATGCCGATTACCGGTATTCCGCTACCGTTTATTAGCTTCGGTTCGTCTTCGATGATGATTCAGCTGCTGACGGTGGGTATCGTACAATCCATATGGCGGCATCGTTCGGGCGCCGCGTAACCGCTGGAGGGGTTTGCTATGAAAATTCCCGTAGATAAGCTGACCCGCGCTTTTAAGATGGGCGCGTCCGTTAAGAAGGATTCCGATACGCCGGTGCGCGTCTCGGTCTATTTGGATTCGTCCGCCTCGCGCTTTCTGGCCGAGACGGTGCGTGACGCCTTTGTACCGCAGACGACCTCGGGCATTGTGCGCGTCGAGCGTCTGGGGGAGGAGCGAATTGCTCCAAAGACCGATACCGATGTGGTGCTGGTGCTCTCGTGCGGCTCCGACCGCTTGGAGAGTGCCGTGCAGGAGCTCGTGATCGCCGGCGCCCCCGTGTGCGTGCTTGCCGAGTCTGCTGTGGAGGTGCCGTTTATCGAGGAGTCCACGCCTGTGCTCGGCGTGGTAGCGGCAACCGATAAGACGTATCTGCTCGAGACGCTTGCCCGCTGGATTCTCGATCGCACCGAAAAGGAAACGGCTTTTGCGGCGAACTTTGCCTTCATGCGCATCGCGGCGGCCAATCGTATCATCACCTCGTGCGCGCTCACCAATATGGCGACCGGTGCGCTGGTGTTTTTGCCGGGCGCCGATTATCCCGTTATGGCGCTGGCGCAGGTGGGCATGCTCTTTGAGCTCGCTGCCGTCTTTGGACGCGGCATTAAGCCTGAGCGCGGCTACGAGGTCGCGGGCGTGCTTGTCGGCGGTCTTGTGATCCGCGCGGTCACCCGCGCGCTCGTCAAGCAGACGCCGCATATTGGGTTTGCCGTCAAGGCGCTCACTGCTGCCGCGGGCACCTATGGCATGGGCCGTGCGCTCGTTTCGCTCTACGAGCGCGATGTCGACTACAGCCGTGCCAACGAGGTGGTCACTGCCACGTTCTCCCGCGTTCGCGATCTGGTGACCACGGTCGCGGGCGCTACCCGTCCTATGGCGTCCTACCAAGACGCGTCCGATCTCGCTGCTTAGGGGTTTTCCGTTGCGCGTTCCGTATCAAGACTGTTTTCATTTAATTGAGCCGCTGCTCGCCAAGGTCGAAAAGCCGAGTCGCTATATCGATCACGAGTGGGGCACACTTTCCAAGGCCGATGCCGACTACCGTTGCTGCCTGATCTACCCGGATGTGTACGAGGTTGGTCTGCCCAACCAGGGTATCGCCATCCTCTACAACATCCTTAACCAGGCCGAGGGCATCTCCTGCGAGCGTGGCTATGTGCCGTGGCCCGATATGGGTGACGCTATGCGCGAGGCAGGCATTCCGCTGCTCTCGCTCGAGGGTGCAGCGCCGGTCGCTTCGTTTGATATCGTCGGCCTGCATGTGCCGCACGAGATGGCGGTGACGAACTTCCTTGAGGCACTCGATCTCGCTGGCATTCCGCTGTTAGCGGCCGACCGAGGTGAAGACGACCCCATCATCATCGCCGGCGGCCCCTCGGTGTACAACCCCGAGCCGTACGCGGCCTTCTTCGATGCCATCCTCATCGGCGAGGGTGAGGAGTCGCTGCTCGAGATCTGTCAGCTGCATCGCCGCCTGCGTGACGAGGGCGTCCCGCGCGTCCAGATTGTCGAGCAGCTCGCGACGGTCGCCGGTACCTATGTGCCGTCCTTGTACGAGGTGCGCCACGACGAGCCTTGTTCGCCCCACGGCTATATCGTGCCGCGCGAGGGTAAGGACGTGCCGCCGGTGGTCTACAAGCGCGTCGTCGAGGACTTTGGCGCTACCAATCCGTTGTCGCAGTCGTGCGTGCCCTACGCACAGCTCGTCCACGATCGCCTGTCTATCGAGATCCTGCGCGGCTGCGCTCGCGGCTGTCGTTTTTGCCAGGCTGGCATGACGTATCGCCCGGTGCGCGAGCGCTCGGCTGATCAGATCGTGTCCTCGGTGATTCAGGGTCTGGAAAAGACCGGCTATGACGAGGTGTCGCTTACCTCGCTTTCGACCACCGATCACTCCTGCATCCGCGATGTGCTCGGTCGCCTTAACCGCCGTCTGGAAGATACGGGCATTCGCGTATCCATTCCCTCGCAGCGCCTGGATTCGTTTGGCGTGGATATGGCCGAGTCGGTCGCCGGTGAAAAGAAGGGCGGCCTGACGTTTGCCCCCGAGGCCGGTAGCCAGCGCATGCGCGATATCATCAACAAGAACGTGACGGAGGAGGACCTGGACCGCGCGGCCAAGGCGGCCTTCGAGGCAGGCTGGAACCGCATGAAGCTCTATTTTATGATGGGTCTTCCCGGTGAGCGCGACGAGGATATCGTGGCCATCGCCAACCTGGCCGATCACGTGCTGGAGCTTGGCCGTTCCGTGGTGCCCAAGGCGCGTCGCGGTTCCATCTCGGTGTCCATCTCAGTTTCGGTGTTTATTCCCAAGGCGGCAACGCCGTTCCAATGGTGCCCGCAGCTCGACTATGACGACGTCAAGCGTCGCCAAAAGCTGCTCATCACGAGCGTGCGCAATCGCGCCGTACGCGTGCATTACCACGATGCCGAGACCTCGCTCGTCGAGGCCGCGCTCTCCCGCGCCGGTCGTGACATGACGCCCGTCATCATCGATGCTTGGCGCTCGGGGTCTCGCTTTGACGCCTGGGTAGAGCATTTCTCGCTCGATAACTGGAAGGAGGCTGCTGCCAAAAACGGCATCGACCTCAATGAGCTCGTGCACCTGCCCTACGAGTTGGACTGGCGTCTGCCGTGGGAGCATGTGAGCCCCGGTTGCACGCGCGGCTTCCTCGAGCGCGAGTACCGTCGCTCGCTCGAGGGTGTCACGACTCCCGACTGCACCCGCACGTCGTGCACCGGCTGCGGAATCTGCCCCACGCTCCACGCCAAGAATGTATTGATGGGTGATCGCGCATGAGTGAGCGCCTGACCGACAACCCCACGCTCTTTAGACTTCGTGTTCGCTATGGCAAGCGCGATCGCCTTAAGTACCTGGGCCATCTCGAAGTAATCCATACCATTGAGCGCATCGTGCGCCGTGCGGGACTTCCCTATGCCGTCACGCAGGGCTTCTCTCCGCACATGCGAGTGGGCTTCTCTTCGGCGCTACCGGTGGGTACGTCGTCGATCTGCGAGTGGTATGACCTGTTTATGACCGAGTTCGTGGCGCTCGACGAGGCGTTTGGGCGCCTGGCTGCGGCGTCTCCGGCCGATCTGGCGCCCATCGAGGCGGCGTATATCGACGTGCGCACGCCGGCGTTGACGGCGCAACTCACGCGTCTGTCGTATCGCATCGACCTGCACTTGGATCCCGAGGCGCCCGTAAGCGCCGACGAGGTGCGTCGTGCGATCGACACGCTGCGCGCGGACCATGGCATCGACTACGCGCGCGGCAAAAAGAGCAAGCGCTTGGATTTGGATCACACGCTCGTGGGCTATGAGCTCACGGCGGGGGAGCGCCCGGACCATTTGGTGCTCATGCTCGACACCCATGCCGACAACGAGGGCTCCATGCGTCCGGAAATTTTGCTTTCTGCTGCTGATGTTTTGTTGCAGGGCTTGACCCCGGGCGTGGATGCACCTATTGTTTCCACCGGTATGCAAGACCTCGTGACCATCTGCTCCTACGATGTCGAGCGTCAGAATCAAGCATGCGAGGACAACGAGGGCCGACTCGTCAGCCCCATACCTGTGCGAACTTGTGGATTTGCTCCACATACTCGTTGACGGGGGTATTTTCGCCTGCTACTATATTCGACTGTTGCACTAACTGATGCATGAAGGGCAAGTAAACATGTACGCAATCGTTAACACGGGCGGCAAGCAGTACAAGGTCGCCACCGACGATGTCATCACCGTCGAGAAGATCGAGGGCAATGAGGGCGACAAGGTCACCCTGCCGGTCATCTTCCTCAACGATGGTAAGAAGATCGTCACCGATCCCGACAAGCTGGCCAAGGCCAAGGTTACCGCTCAGATCGTTGAGCAGTTCAAGGGCGAGAAGCAGCTGGTCTTCAAGTTCCACAAGCGCAAGCGCTATCGTCGTCTGAAGGGTCACCGTCAGCAGCTCACCAAGCTGAAGATCGTGAAGGTCCAGGCTACGTCCCGCGCCAAGAAGGCTGTCAAGGCAGAGGCCGAGGCTGTTGCCGAGGCTCCCGTCGCCGAGTAGATTACACTCGTAACGAAAGAGTAGGTATACACAATGGCACACAAAAAAGGACTCGGTTCCTCCCGTAATGGCCGTGACTCCCGCGGTCAGCGCCTTGGCACGAAGCGCTATGCCGGCCAGACGGTAACCACGGGCACGATTCTCGTCCGTCAGCACGGCACTCACATCCACCCGGGTGAGAACGTTGGCCGTGGCAAGGACGACACGCTGTTCGCGCTGGTCGACGGTACCGTTGAGTTCCACAAGGGTATCAAGCACAGGGTCAGCGTACGCCCGCTCGCGAACGCGTAATTCACCCTTCATAGAGCACATATGTGGGAGGCACTTGAGTTTTAGGATTCAAGGGTCTCCCTCTTTTTGTAGGAGGCGATTCTGTTGTCACAGTTCACCGATATCAGCCGCATTAACGTGTGCGGCGGCGACGGCGGAGCCGGATGCATGTCGTTTAGGCGCGAGGCATTTGTCCCCAAGGGCGGCCCCGATGGCGGCGACGGCGGTCGTGGCGGCAATGTCGTCATCCAGGCCGATGCTCAGCTGTCTTCGTTGATCGATTACCGCTTTAAGCATCACTTCCGCGCCGAACGCGGCACGCACGGGCAGGGTGCCCGTCGTAACGGTAAGAGCGGCGAGGACCTTATTCTCAAGGTTCCCATGGGTACCGTGGTGCGCGAGCTCGACCCCGAGACGCAGACCCCGATGTTCGAGATTGCCGATCTGGTGCATGATGGCGAGCGCGTTGTCGTGGCGCCCGGCGGTGCCGGTGGCCTGGGCAACACGCACTTTGTGACGTCGGTGCGCCGCGCGCCCGCGTTCGCTCAGCTGGGCGAACCGGCCGAGGAGCATTGGATTGAGCTTGAGATGAAGCTTATGGCCGATGCTGCGCTCGTGGGCTTTCCCTCGGTGGGTAAGTCTTCGCTCATCGCGCGCATGAGTGCCGCCCGTCCCAAGATCGCCGACTATCCGTTTACAACGCTCGTGCCGAACCTCGGCATGGTGCGTGCCGGTGAGTATTCTTACGTCGTTGCCGACGTTCCTGGTTTGATCGAGGGCGCAAGCGAGGGCAAGGGCCTGGGCCATCAGTTCCTGCGCCACATTGAGCGCACGGCGCTCATCATGCATGTCGTTGACATGACGGGCGGGTTTGAGGATCGCGACCCGGTTGAGGATTACCGTATCATCAACCGTGAGCTCGAGCAGTATGGCGCCGAGCTTTCGGAGCGTCCGCAGATCGTCGTCGCCAACAAGTGCGATGCGCCGGGCACGGCCGACAAGATTGCCGACCTTAAGCGCGCCGCGCTCGACGATGGACATATGTTCTTTGCCGTGTCCGCCGTGACGGGCGCCGGCCTCAACACGCTGATGCTTGCCGTGGGCGAGCAGGTGGCTAAGCTGCGCGCCGAGCTGGCGGTCTCCGATGAGCCGGTCGATCTTCGCGACGAGGAGTGGGAGCGCCGTCGCCTGCAGCGCGAGAAGCGTTTCCGCATTGTTCAGGAAGAGCCCGGTGCCTTCCGCGTGGCCGGTCGCGCCATCGAGCGCATGGTTATCCAGACCGACTGGGAAAACGAGGAAGCCGTCATCTACCTGCAGCACAAGTTTGCGCGCATGGGTGTTGACGACGCGCTCGAGAAGGCCGGTTGCCGTGCGGGCGACGAGGTCCGCATTTGCCAGCGCGCCTTTGACTTTGAGGGCGCTGAGGACTTCTCGGAGTACGAGGAGCTCGAGGACGCTGGCGAGGACGTTGCCGTTGAGGCCATTGACGTGGCCGATGCTGCGGATGAGGGCGTCGAGGCTATCGATGCGGCGGATGCCGCGGACGATGCCGAGACCTCGGAGGGCGAGTAAGCCATGTCGCTGCGCGGTGGAATCGGTTTGCCCGAGCTGCCCATAAAAGAGGGCAAGGAGTTTCGGCTTGGCATTATGGGCGGCACATTCGACCCGATTCATTACGGGCACCTGGTGACTGCCGAGCAGGCGCGCGAGTCGCTCGACTTGGACGCTGTGCTCTTTATGCCGGCGGGCTCTCCCGCCTTTAAGCTTGACAAGCCGGTTACGCCTGCCGAGGACCGTTATGCCATGACGGTCCTCGCCACCGCCGCGAACCCGGCCTTTTTGGCGAGCCGGTTCGAGATTGACCGTCCGGGTGTAACCTATACGGCCGATACGCTTCATGCCCTTCGCGATTTTTACCCGCCGCAGGTAAAGCTCTACTTTATTACGGGCGCCGATGCGATTATCGATATTGTGACCTGGCATGATGCCGAACGAATCGCTGAGCTTGCTACCTTTATTGCGGCGACGCGACCGGGCTTTGATATCGATACGGCGCGTGCCCGAATCAAAGAGTCGGGGCTGCCGTTCGACGTGCGCTATATTCAGATTCCGGCGCTGGCGATCAGCTCGACGAACATTCGTAAGCGAGTTGCCCGCGGCATGAGCGTGCGCTATCTTACGAGCGAGTCCGTGCTCGGCTACATTCGCAAGCGCAGGCTATATGCCGATTTGGGCCAAGAAGATTTTGAGTGATGGGGGCTACGTTGTCGGTAGAGGATCAGTTTGAGGGCGATGAGCGCGCGCTGCTCAAGCGCATTCAAGAGCTGCTCGATGTTCGCATGAAAGATAAGCGCAAGCGCTATGTGCATTCGCTGGGTGTTGCCGAGACCGCACTTCATCTGGCCGAGGTCTACGGCGTTGACCGCTTTGATGCGGCTGCCGCCGGCTTAATTCACGACTGGGACAAGGTTCTTTCCGATGACGAGCTCGTGGCCCGCGCGCTTCACTATGGCATCAAGGTTGCCGGCTCTCCTTCCGCCGCGACGCCGCTTTTGCATGGCCCTGTTGCCGCCTATGAGCTTCCGCAGCTTTTTCCCGAGCTGTCACCGGCCGTTTTCCAGGCTGTCGACCGTCACACCGTGGGTGCCTGCGACATGACGCCGCTCGATATGGTGGTCTTTGTGGCAGATGCCATCGAGCCCAACCGTCACGGCGACTATGCCCATGCGCTGCGCAAGATGGTGGGGAAGTTCTCGCTCGATGAGTTGTTCTTCTCCTGTTTTGCGCAGGGTCTGGTCTATGTGATCCAGTCCGGGCGCTATCTTTATCCCACGGCTATTACGATTTACAACCATTACGCCCAGCTGCGCTAGCTCGGGTGTGTCTAGAAAGAGGTATTCCATGGCCGACGAGACCATGACTGACGAGCAGATTCTTGAAGGTGTGGAGCACAAGAGTTTCGTTGCCACGTCCGACCGCACCGCCGCCTCGCTGTCCGCGAGCGGTGTCGCCGCCGAGGATGTCGCCCGCGCCGCCGCGCAGGCCGCCTACGACAAGAAGGGCGAGGACGTGCAGGTGCTCGACCTGACCGAGCTTTCCGACGTGTGCGACTACTTTGTGCTTGCCACCGGTACCAACAACCGCCAGGTCGATTCGATTGTCGACGAGATCGAGGAGAAGGTTGCCGAGGCTTGCGGCGAGCATCCGTTCTCCATCGAGGGCCGCGAGCAGAAGACCTGGATGCTCATGGACTACGGTTCGGTTGTCGTCCACGTCTTCACTCCCGAAGCCCGCGACTTTTACCGCCTAGAAAAGCTCTGGGGTGACGCCCCCCAGCTCCCCCTCGACCTCCTCTAGTGGCTCATTTAATATGGGGCTTTTAGCTAGCCTCGCGCATTTCGCCGGGCAGTTGCGGTTTTCCGCACCTGCCCGGCTTTCTTTTTGCCCAAAGGCGGTTAATCGTCGAAGCGGGATTGGCGGCCGAAAGATAGGGCGGTGTCGCCGAACTTGTCTCGGACGGCATCGATCGCGACGGAGAGGTCGCGACGGTCGCTTGATTGGGCTCCGCGGTCGTCGACTTCGCAGAACAGGTCGGTCTGGATGCCGCCTTGATGGTCAAAGTCGCTCATGCCGATGCCTGCTAAGCGAACATGCATGCCTTCCTGCCAGATGTTGTCGAGCAGTTCGAGCGCAACCGCCACAAAGATATTCTCGTCGTCGGTGGGGTGGGGAAGCCGCCGCTGCGCCGTGCGTCCGCTGCCATACGAATACTTAAGCTTGAGCGTTACCGTGCCGCCCGTCAGTCCCTGACGGCGCAGGCGGCGTCCAACCGACTCTCCCAACAGCGCAATCGCCGCTTCGATGTCCCCACGCTCAGTCAAATCTTTCGCAAAGGTGCGCTCATTGCTCACGGATTTAACCTCGCGTTCCTCATCGAGGCTTGTTACTTCGGATATTTCGAGCCCCAGCGCACGCTGGCGCATGCGTTCGCCGTTGACGCCAAAAATTGCAGCTAGCGTGGATTCCGGCGCGCGTGACAGCTCGCCGAGCGTGTAGATGCGCATGCGGCGCAGTCGCTCCTCGGCCGAGCGCCCGATGCCGCTCATGGCAGATACCGGCAGCGCGGCCAAAAAGCGCTGCTCGGTTCCGGGGCGCACGATGGTCAGCCCAAACGGCTTATCCCGCTCGCTTGCGATCTTTGCGACCGTCTTGTTGCAGCCCACGCCAATGGAACAGGTCACTCCCAGCGCTGCCACGCGGTCGCTTATGCGCCGTGCAACCAGCAGCGGGTCCTCGGGCGCAAAACGACCCGGTGTGATATCGATAAAGGCTTCGTCGATGGATACGCGCTCAACGCGCGGCGTCTCTTCGGCAAGAATCGCCATGACCTGCGCGCTCACCTCGCGGTAGCGATCAAAGTGCCCATGCGTCCAAATGGCCTGCGGACAGAGGCGCCGTGCCTCGGCCGAGGGCATGGCGGAGTGCACGCCAAAGCGACGCGCCTCGTATGAGCAGGTGGATACAACGCCGCGGGAATCGGCATCGCCACCCACGATGAGTGGCTTGCCGCGCCACTCGGGATGGTCGAGCATTTCCACGCTCGCAAAAAACGCATCGAGATCCATGAGGCCCACCGCCGGCCCCGTCCAGGGCGGCGGCGTGACGCCCGCAGCATCTTCATAACCGTATGTATGTTCGCGTCTTTTCATGGCATGAGTATACCGCGCAGCTCATGTGGGGTGCGTGGATGTGCTTGCAAATCGCGAATTCTTGTCTAAGATATGGATTTGCCTTCGACTACACCGAAGAAGTTGGTCTCACGGACTTCACCTGCCCGCGTCGATGGCGTATTATGTTCAACTGTTTGTTTGTAGTTGCAGCCTAAAGCTGCTTGGTTGGAGGAGTTTCCTTTGGCAGTCAAGATTCGCCTTGCTCGTCACGGCGCTAAGAAGCGTCCGTACTACCGTGTCGTCGTCGCCGATTCCCGCGCCCCGCGTGACGGTCGTATCATCGAGGAGGTTGGCCGCTACAACCCGATGACCGCCCCCAAGACCATCAACCTCGATCTCGAGAAGATCGCCGACTGGCAGTCCAAGGGCGCTCAGCTCACCGACGCTGTCGCTGCTCTGGTCAAGGCCGCCAACGAGGGCGAGAAGACCGAGACCGTCGTCAAGAAGTCCAAGAAGCAGCTCGCCAAAGAGGCCGAGGCCGCTAAGGCTGCCGCTGAGGCCGCTGAGGGCGCCGAGGAGTAAATCGTGCCTGAGGTTGACGCTGCACAGCTCGAGGGTGAGGCAATGCTCTCAGATCGCATCGCCGATCTCGTCGAATATCTCGTTGTTCAGATCGTCGACGACCCGGATTCCGTGAGCCTTGAGGTCATCGACGGTGACGACGCCTCCACGATTGAGGTTTCGGTTGCCGAGGATGACGTCGCTAAGGTCATCGGCCGTCGTGGCCGTACCATCAAGGCCATTCGCACGCTCGCCCGTGCACTGGCCGCTCGCCTCGACACTGCAGTCGAGGTAGAGGTTCTGGGCTAGGACCTTGAGGTCCCAGTACAAAAACATCGCCCGTGTGGTCAAGCCGCACGGAAGGAAGGGGGAGGTCCTCGCGCAGCCGCTGCGGGGGCTTCCTTCTGTATTGACGCCGGGTATGCGCGTCGCCTTGACGCCACCGGCGCTCAAGCGCGACCGTTTTTGCACGGTCACATCCGTCACCGATACGGGCGATGGCGATCTGGTCTCGTTTGAGGGCATTGACGACTTGACGGCCGCCGAGGGCATCACCGGATGCTACGTGCTGGCAAATCGTGACGACTTTGAGCTCGATTCGCTCGACGCCGCCTATACCGACCTGATGGGTCGCGAGGTGGTTGACGAGCGCTTTGGCTCGCTCGGCACGATTGTCGAGATCATGTCGACGCCCGCCAACGATGTTTGGGTTGTCGAGGGCGATCGGTACGGCGAGGCGCTGATTCCCGTGATCGAGCAGGTTGTGCTCGATCTTCCCGATCAGGGGACAATTTCCGTCCACGTTATGGACGGTTTGATCGATATGGACAAGTAGGGAGGACAACATGCTGATCGAGACCCTTTCGGTCTTTCCCGAGATGTTTGAGCCCGTCATGTCCACATCGATCTTGGGCCGCGCCCGCAAGGCCGGCCTTTTTGATTTTAAGGCCTACAACCTGCGTGACTGGACGCACGACCGTCATCGTACCGTCGATGACGAGCCGTACGGCGGCGGGCAGGGCATGCTCATGAAGGTCGAGCCCATCGCCGAGGCCATCGAGGCTATTAGCTCCGAGGGCCCCAAGCCCACCGTGGTGTTCTTTACGCCCTGCGGCGAACCCTTTACGCAGCATGTGGCCGAGCGCCTGCTCAAAAGCGAGCGTCTACTGTTTGTATGCAGCCGCTACGAGGGCGTCGACGAGCGCGCGTATGCGTATGCCGACGAGCGCCTGTCGATCGGCGACTACGTGCTTACGGGCGGCGAGCTTCCCGCCATGGTCGTTGCCGACGCCGTCGTGCGTCTGATTCCCGGCGCCCTTGGTGACGAGATGAGCAACGTCGATGAGTCGTTCTCGACTGCCGAGGACGGTGGCCTGCTCGAGTACGCGCAGTACACCCGTCCCGCCGAGTTCAACGGCGAGGGCGTGCCGCCGGTGCTCGTGAGCGGTGACCATGCCAAGGTTGACGCCTGGCGCCGTAAGAATGCCATCGAGCGCACCTGCCGCTGGCGTCCCGACCTGATCGAGACGGCGCGGCTTACGCCCGAGGAGCGCGCATACGCGCAGGACATTCTGGACGCGTCGTATTCGCAGAGCAAGGAGTGAGAATGGTTCCATCGCAGCATTCCGTGCTAAAGGGTGCGTTTGAGTGGATCGCGGTCGTCGCGATCGCACTGGTCGCTACCTTCTTGATTCGCTCTTTTGTGGTTGAACCCTTTGTGGTGCCCACCGGCTCCATGGAGTCCACGATCGAGATCGGCGACCAGATCCTGGCGCAAAAGGTGAGCCTTGAGCTCGGCCAGCCCGTCAGCCAAGGCGATATCGTGGTGTTCCACAACCCCGATGGCACCTCCGAGCACGATGTTCTCGTCAAGCGTGTTATTGCCACGGCCGGCCAGACGGTCGACCTTCAGGACGGCAAGGTGGTCGTTGACGGTCAAGCGCTCGACGAGGGCTATACGACCGGCATGAGCTGGCCGCTTTCGGCCCAAGCTCCCGGCGCTCAGGTAAGCTATCCCTACACCGTTCCCGACGGGTGCGTGTGGGTGATGGGCGACAACCGCGAAAACTCTGCCGACTCGCGCTACTTTGGCCCCGTCGATCGCTCTGATTTGATCGCCGTGGCGCTTGTGCGCTACTGGCCGCTCAACCGCATCGGCACTATCGACTAAAAACCGCTATAGTACAGTACCTAACCGTGTAATCGTTTCGACGAGGGGATATTAGAGGCATGAACGCTTCATCGCTTTCCTTCCAAGACATCATCCTGCGCCTCCAGCAGTACTGGGGCGAGCAGGGCTGTGTTATTATGCAGCCTTATGACTCCGAGGTCGGTGCCGGTACCTTCCACACCGCGACCACGCTGCGCTCGCTCGGTCCCGCCGAGTGGCGCACCTGCTACGCTCAGCCTTGCCGCCGTCCTGCCGACGGCCGCTACGGCGAGAACCCCAACCGCATGCAGCACTACTATCAGTTCCAGGTGCTCATCAAGCCGTCGCCGGTTAACGCCCAGGAGCTTTACCTGGGGTCTCTTGCCGCTATCGGCCTGGACCCCAACGACCATGACGTCCGTTTTGTCGAGGACGACTGGGAGAGCCCGACGCTGGGCGCCTGGGGCCTTGGCTGGGAGGTCTGGCTCAACGGCATGGAGGTCACGCAGTTTACGTATTTCCAGCAGGTGGGCGGCATCGAGGTCGACCCCGTGCCCGTCGAGATCACCTACGGCCTGGAGCGTATCGCCATGTACGCCCAGGGCGTCAACTCCGTCTACGACCTGGTGTGGAGCTATCTGCCCGACGGCACGCCGATGACTTATGGCGACGTGTTCCTGGAGAACGAGCGTGAGTTTAGCGCCTACAACTTTGAGGTCGCCAATGTCGAGATGATGCGTCAGAAGTTTGACGACTACGAGGCCGAGTGCCACTCCTGCCTTGAGCGCAAGCTGCCGCTGCCCGCTTACGACTGCGTCATGAAGTGCAGCCATGCCTTCAACCTGCTCGATGCCCGCGGCGCACTATCCGCGGTCGAGCGTGCCAACTACATCCTGCGCGTCCGCGCCGTCGCCAAGGCGTGCTGCGAGGCCTATATGGCCGAGGTCGCCGGAGTCAACGAGAATGCCGACCAGGAAGGCGAGGTGGCGTAAGCCATGGCAGACGCTAAGGATTTCCTGTTTGAGATCGGTACGGAGGAAATGCCCTCCGCACCGCTGAACAATGCCGTCAAGCAGCTTGGCACCATGATCGCCAAGGGCCTCGACGAGGCCGGTCTGGCCCATGGCGAGGTCCGCGTGATCTCGAGTCCGCGTCGTCTGGCCGCGCTCGTGGCCAACGTCGCCACCGCGACCGATGAGGTTCACGAGGTCAAGCGCGGCCCTGCGGCAAACATTGCCTTTGATGCCGACGGCAACGCCACCAAGGCCGCCCAAGGCTTCGCCCGCAAGTGCGGTGTGGCTGCCGAGGACCTGGTCCGTCGCGAGGACACTGACGGTCGCGAGTATGTGTTCGCCGAGAAGAACATTCCGTCTGCACCGGCTACGCCGATTCTGACCGCTCTGTGCGAGAAGACCATCGCCGGCCTGCAGTGGCCCAACTACCGCTCTCAGCGCTGGGGTCACGAGCACGCTACATTTGTTCGTCCGGTGCGTTGGATCTGCTGCCTTCTGGGCGAGGACGTTGTGCCCGTGTCGTTTGCCGATGTGACGAGTGGCAACACCACGCGCGGCCATCGCGTGCTTGGCCCCGGTGACCACGTGGTCGTCAGCCCCGCCGTCTACGAGCAGGTACTCGAGAACGCTGGTGTGCTCTCCGCCGAGCGCCGTCGCGAGGCCATCCTTGCCGGTATCGCCGAGGTCGAGGCTGCTCGCCCCGGTTGCCATGTCGACACGCCCAAGAAGGTTTTTGAGGAGGTCATCAACCTCTGCGAGTGGCCGACGGTGCTCGTCGGTACCTTCGATGAGGAGTTCCTCAAGGTCCCGCACGAGATCATCTGCGAGTCCATGCTCACCAACCAGCGCTACTTCCCGATCTATGACGGCGAGGGTAAGCTTACGCGTGAGTTCGTGGTCGTTTCCAACAGCAAGCCCGAGAATGCCGAGCGCGTGATCGACGGCAACGAGCGCGTCGTGCGCGCCCGTCTGGACGACGCCAAGTTCTTCTACGAGGAGGACCTGAAGATCTCCCTCGACGAGTTCCGTGAGCGTCTGTCCAAGGTTGCCTTCCAGGAGAAGCTCGGTAGCGTGCTCGCCAAGTCCGAGCGCATCGAGCAGCTCGCGCTCGCTATCGCCCGCGAGGCTCACCTGGGCGCCCATCTTGCCGCCGACGCTGCTCGCGCCGCACACCTGTGCAAGGCAGACCTGGTGTCCAACGCCGTCGTCGAGTTCACGAGCCAGCAGGGCGTGATGGGCGGTTATTACGCGACCGCGATGGGGGAGAACGACGAGGTCGCCCATGCTATTCGCGATCACTATCGTCCCCGTTTTGCCGGTGACGAGCTGCCCGAGGGCACCGCTGGCTGCATCGTGGCCTGCGCCGACAAGCTCGATACCATCGCCGGTATCTTTGCCATCGGCGAGCCCCCGACCGGCTCCTCCGACCCCTACGCGCTGCGTCGTGCCGCTATCGGCATTATCAACATCCTGCGCGACCGTCTGCCGATCGACCCCACGTCGCTCATCGATTTTGCCCTCGAACTCTACAGTGAGCAGGGCATTGAGTTCGACGCCGCCGAGGTCGCCCAGCAGGTTCGTGACTTCTTCCATGGCCGCCTGGTGAGCATGGCCCGCGACGAAAAGATTCCGGCCGATACCGTCGCCGCCGTCTCCGCGGTGCACATCATCGCCCCGTCCGTCTTCTTCGCCCGCTGCGCCGCCCTCGACGAGGCCCGCAAGAACGACGCTGAGACGTTCGACAACCTGGCGACCGCCTATGCCCGCGCCGCGCATATCTCCAAGCCCGAGCTGGGTGCGGAGTATGACCGCAGCCTGATGGGCGAGGTCGAGCTTGCGCTCGCCGACGCCTCCGAGGCTGCTCAGACCGCCGTCGATGCCGCCCTTGCTGCCGAGGACTACCCGGCCGCATTTGCCGCCCTCGCCGCCCTGCGCGCGCCCATCGACCGTTTCTTCGATGAGGTCATGGTCATGGACAAGGACGAGCAGCTTCGCGATAATCGCCTTAAGCTGCTCAACCGCTTCGAGGCCGTTTTCTCCGGCATTGCCAACATCGGTGAGCTTGCCCGCAAAAAGTAAGCCAGCCTGCGCATAAGCGCAAAAGGAGCCCCGCATGGATTGCCCGGTCACCGCTCGTCCCACCGTTATCGTTATCTCCGACTCGCTCGGCGATACCGCTTGTGAGGTGGTGCTTGCGGCGTCCGGGCAATTTGATGAAGGGGCTTTTCGCGTTTTGCGCCTGCCCAAGGTGACCTCGGTGGAGCAGGTCAAGTCATTTGTGGGGCCGCGCGTCGATGCCGACCATCGCGATGTCGCCGTGTTCCATACCATTGTCGATCCGGCGCTTCGCGCCCGCGTGCTCGATTACCTGGGTATGCTGCATATCCGTTCGGTCGACCTGATCGGCCCGACGCTTGCCGTGCTGTCGTCGCTCATCGGTGTGCCGCCCAAGTGCGTTGCGGGCGTGATTCACAAGACCGATGACCGCTATTTCCATCGTATCGAGGCCATGGAGTATTTCGTTGAGCACGATGACGGTCGTGGTTGCGACGATCTGTCGGGTGCCGATATCGTGCTGCTGGGTGTGTCGCGTACATCCAAGACGCCGCTGTCGATGTATTTAGCCTATCAGGGCTACAAGGTCGCCAATGTCCCACTGGCGCATGGCATGGAGCCGCCCAAGTCGATTTACGAGGTTGACCCGATGCACCTGTTCGGCCTGATTTCGACCGTCGACGTTATTTCTGAGATTCGCGATAGCCGCTTGGGCGATGACTACGCCCGTGCCGTTGCCGGCTCCTATGCCGAGCCTGAGAGCGTGCGCAGCGAGCTTGAGGAAGCTCGTGCCCTCATGAAGCGCTTAGGCTGCTTTGTTGTACGTACCGACGGCAAAGCCATCGAGGAAAGCGCTGCCGAGATCATTGCTCACCTCGAAGAGATTCAAGAGGCAAGAGCCCGCCGTGCCGCCCGCCGCGCTCAACAGCAGTAGTCCTTTCTGTGATGATTTTTCTGGGATGGGGATTAAAAAAGGCTCTGTTAGACCAGGATTGACATTCCGCCCCATCATC
>NZ_QRJO01000010.1 GCF_003471585.1 Collinsella sp. AM18-10 | reverse complement strand
GTCAATCCTGGTCTAACAGAGCCTTATTTAATCCCCGTCCCAGAAAAATTATCCCGCGTGGGCTTGTGGCTCACGCGGGATAATGGCCTCTTATTTTTTCTTGTCCTACTCCAGCAGTTCGGACGGCGTTCGGTCGGGCTTGCCGCCGCGGAAAATCTCGCGGCCATGCAGACGATGCTCCAGGTCACGTTCGGCCTTTTCCTCGTCAATCTTGGTCTGGCTCACCACCGGGTCCTCAATCAACGACGACACCGAGTTCACCTGCTTCTGAATGCGCTCGGCGATAGTGTCATCCATACTCACGATGCGCATCTTCCAGTCGATACTCGTAGCGTTGGATGAGCTCTTGGTCCACACGAACGTCAGGATGGCGCTCTGGTGGCCCTGGGCGGGAAACATGCCAAAGAAGGAATCGTGCTGAATGTTGCTATCCTCGTCGATATAGGCGTGAACGTTATACACCACGCGGTCGATCTTATCGTTGAGTAGCGCGTTGGTCGCAAGCGCCGCGGCCTGGATCTGACCATTGGACAGCAGCTCGAGCTCGTTGGCAGACGATGTGTCCAACACCGTCACCTCGACCGTGCCCGTACGCTCATCGGCTTCATCGACAGAAAAATCGAGCGGGAACTGCGTAAAGCCGTTGCCCCATTCGAGTCCACCCTTGAGCGCGGTCGAGACGGTATCCACCGAAACGCTCTCGGACAGGTTGGCGGTGTTCAGACGACGCATCACGCCGTAGCCGATCTGCATGCCCACGATCAGCACCAGAATACCGATGACCACGGCCATCGCGGTCTTCGTAATGGTATGGCTCACCTGCGAGCCCGAAGGATCGTCCTCGGACAGCGGGTCGATATGTTTTGCCTGGCTCGCGCGGTCCTCGCTGCGCAGCTGCGCTAGCGCCGCTTTGTCACCGCGCTTGGCCGCAGCCTCCTTCTCACGCATGCGCTCGGTTCGCTTTTTGGCAAGCGTGGGATCCAAGACGCCGGATGCATCGATTTCGGAGAATAACTCCGTCACTTCTTCCGGAGTCAAAGGGTTCTTGTCAGCCATAAACTTCCTGTCATATCAATCAGTCGAGCTCGTGCGCACGCGCACCTTCGAACTGCATTCGATAGTAACGGGCATAGGTGCCGCCACGGGCGAGAAGCTCCTCGTGCGTGCCACGCTCCACAACGCGACCATGCTCAACGGTCGCAATCTCATCGGCATGCTTAATGGTCGAAAGACGGTGGGCAATGATGATTGTGGTACGGCCGCGTGCCAGCTCCTCGAGTGACTCCTGCACCGCCTCCTCGCTCTCGTTATCCAAAGCACTCGTCGCCTCGTCCAAAATCAGGATCTTGGGGTTCTTGAGAAACACGCGCGCAATGGCAACGCGCTGCTTCTGTCCGCCCGAAAGACGGCTGCCGCGCTCGCCCACCACGGTGTCATAACCCTGTGGAAGCGACTCGATAAAGGCATCGATGTTGGCACGACGGGCGGCTCCGGCGATCTCTTCTGCCGTGGCGCCCGGCTTGCCGTAGGCGATGTTCTCGCCGATTGTTCCGTCAAACAGGTAGACATCCTGCTGTACCAGGCCGATGGCGCGGCGCAGGCTCTGCTGCGTCACATCGCGCACGTCCTGACCGTCGATGCTAATGGATCCGGCAGCAACGTCATAAAAGCGCGGCAGCAGCGAACAGGTCGTGGACTTGCCACCGCCCGAAGGGCCAACCAAAGCGATGGTCTGCCCGGGCTTGATGGACAGATCCATATGGTCGATAACGGGACGCTCGTCGGCATCGCCCTCGCCCAGCTCAACATCCTCGTAGTTAAAGCACACGTCGTGATAATCCACGGCGCCGGCGGTCACCTGCAGATCCGTGGCGCCCGGCTTGTCCTGGATATCCGGCGCGGTCGAGAGTACCTCGTCCATGCGCTTAAAGCCGGCGATGGCCTTCTGATACGTTTCGGCCGAATTGACGAGTGTCTCGAGCGGCGTGCAGAACAGCGAAATATAGAGCGCAAAGGTCGCCATATCGACCGCCTGCAGCCGTCCCTGGGCGACCAGCCAGCCGCCCAGCAGTACCACGATCACATAGAGCACACCCGAGAGCAGGCCATACGTCGCAGTATAGACGCCCATGGCGTGATACATGTTCTCCTTGGACGAAAGATAGCGATTGTTGGAGGCGCGGAACTTGAAGCGTTCGGTCTCCTCATTGGCAAAGCTCTTGACCACGCGCATGCCCGCCAGCGAATCCTGCAGCTGCGCATTGATGCCGCTGATCTTTTTGCGGTTGTCGCTAAAGACCTCGCGCATGCGCATGTTCTGCCAAAACATGATGACCGCAAACGCTGCTGTCACCACAGCCATGGCGAGCGCCAGCACCGGGGCGATGGTAAAGAGGATCACAAACGAGCCGATAATCTCGATGCCGCAGATGATGATCCACTCGGGCACGTGGTGCGCCGCCTCGCAGATATCGAACAGGTCGTTGACCACGCGGCTCATCATGTCGCCCGAGCTGTTGCGATCGAAGTACGCAAAACTAAAGCGCTCGTACTGGTCGAACAGGTCCTCGCGCATCTTGGACTCCATGCGCGCGCCCATCACGTGGCCCCAATAGCTCACAAAATAGCGGCAGGCGCAGCGGACGGCATACATCAGCACCAAGCCCACCGCGATCATGCCGAGCGCCTGCATAATGGCAGCATGACCCTGGGTAAACAGCCCACCGGTCAAATTGCGCAGAATAATAGGAAACGCAAGGTCAATGGCGGCAAGCACCAGAGCACAAACAGTATCAGCAACAAAAAGCCCCATCTGGGGCTCGTAGTAAGAAAGAAACCTCTTCAGCATAATCACCTTACGCGGTTTTACCAAACCGCGTTTCGTCTCGACGCTGCAAGTGCCCCATTTGGACAATCTGGCCTTCAATCGTCGGTCGCGTATATCCATACGCTTCCCTCCTCTTTTAGGCCACCTTGTCTCAAATGAAGCACTTTCGCTGACTTACACAAACCAGCGAGGTCATAACCCCGCTTCAACAAAGTTGGCTAAATGACCCAAGGGCCATCCCGCTCGTTACAGTTCGGCTCCACCAAGTCGATGCGCGATGCTATCGCAGGCCAAGGCGCCCACGACGGTCTTGGCGTCTTCGATCTTGCCGTCGAGCACGGCGTCAATCAGCTCGTGCAGCGGCACCAGGTCAACGTTGACGAACTCATCATCATCGGGATTGGGCGCATCAAACTCGAGCTTGGTAGCCAAGTAGATGTGAATGATCTCGTCGCAAAAACCGCAGGACGTGACAATCGACGTCAAAAAGCGAATACGACCAGCCCTAAAGCCCGTCTCCTCATGCAGCTCGCGTTTGGCGCAATCGAGCGGGTCCTCGCCTGGATCGAGCTTGCCGGCGGGAATCTCGACCGTCACGCGGTCGATAGCGGTGCGGTACTGACGCACCAGTACGATCTTGCCGCTCTCGGTCAGCGCCACAACGGCCGCCGCACCCGGATGGCGAACGATATCGCGGGCGCTGCGGCGACCGTTGGGCAGCTCAACCTCAAGACGGTGGACGTCGAGGATCTTGCCCTTCCAGGCGCACTCCTCCGAAAGAATCTTCTCGTGCAGCTCGGCATCGTGTGGGTCGTCGTCGCCCAGCACCAGCGCCGGCTCGTCAGCGACCTCGCCGCCGGGCTCGCCCTCGGCGTGCCCATACATGCGGCTGTCCTCTTCAACGATCTGCGCATCCACGAGCTCTTCGTTCTTCTCGTCCATCCGTCTCATTCCTCTCGGATTTTAGGCATCCCAGGCGTCGCGGCCGCGCAGCGCGCGCAGGCCGATGTCGTGGCGCAGGGTCTTGCCTTCAAAATCAATCTTCTCGCAGGCCTCGTAGGCAAGGTTGCGAGCGTTCTCGAACGTGTCACCCAGAGCGGTTACGGCAAGCACGCGGCCGCCGTTGGTCACGAGCTGGCCATCCACCACGGCGGTGCCCGCGTGGTACACGGTCACGTTCTCCATGGCCTCGGCATCCTCAATACCAGTGATGACCTTGCCCTTCTCGTAGCTGCCGGGATAGCCCGCGCTCGTCAGGACAACGGCCACAGCCCACTCGTCACGCCAGTCGAGCTCAATCTGATCGAGCTCGCAGTTGGCGCAGGCGAGCATGACCTCAACCAGGTCGTTCTTAAGGCGCGGCAGCACGACCTGCGTCTCGGGGTCGCCAAAGCGGGCATTGAACTCCAGCACCTTGGGGCCGGCAGGCGTGAGCATAAAGCCGCCATACAGGCAGCCGCGGTAGTCGATGCCCTCGGCAGCAAGCTCGGCAACGGTCTGCTCCATGACCGCCACCATGGTGGCGTGCTCCTCGTCGGTCACGATGGGCACCGGGCTGTAGACGCCCATGCCGCCGGTGTTGGGGCCCTTGTCGCCCTCGAGGGCGCGCTTGTGGTCCTGCGAGGTGGCCATGGGGCGCACGGTCTTGCCGTCGGTAAAGGCGAGCAGCGAGCACTCGGGACCAACGAGCATCTCCTCGATAACCACGGTGTTGCCGGCATCGCCAAAGGTGCCGCCAAAGCACTCGCGCACGGCCTCCTCGGCCTGCTCAAGTTCGGTCGCCACGATAACTCCCTTGCCCGCGGCAAGGCCGTCGGCCTTCACGACCAGCGGAGCGCCCTGCTCGCGCACGTAGGCGAGAGCCGAAGCCTCGTCGGTAAACGAACCATAGGCTGCCGTCGGGATACCGGCGCGCTCCATGAGCTGCTTGGAGAACAGCTTGGAACCCTCCATCTGGGCACCCTCGGCACCCGGGCCAAAGCAGGGAATACCTGCCGCGCGCACGGCGTCGGCCACGCCCGCCACGAGCGGAGCCTCGGGGCCAATTACCACGAGTCCGCATCCGTGGCTCTGCGCAAACGCCGCCACGGCCGCAGGATCGCAGTCGTCGAGAACAACGTTCTCGCCGCAGCTCGCGGTGCCGCCGTTGCCCGGCGCGATGTAGAGCTTGCCGGCGCGCGGTGATGCCGCGAGCTTAGCTGCCAAAGCATGCTCACGGCCGCCGCTGCCCAACAACAGGATGTCGATGGTTTGAGTGTCCGCCTTCAAGGGTGCCTCCTCTATGGATGAATGGCCCGCTCCGCGCGAGCCCTTTGCAAGCAAATATACCCCTCGGCCGCCCGTCCGGGCTGCAAAGGGGTATATCGCAATAACCAAATAGTCCCGATTACTTCCAGAATCGGTTGATGATCTGCTCGCGACCAGCGCCAACGCCAATAAACGTCACGCGGGTGTGTGCCAGATCCTCGATAAACGCCACGTAGTCCTGAGCCTCTTGCGGCAGCTCATCAAAGCTGCGGCAACCGGTGATGTCGCACTTCCAGCCGGGGAGCTCCTCGTAGATGGGCTTGGCATGCTCAAAGCGCACCTGATGCTCGGGCACGCTGGTGTAGCGCTCGCCATCGACGTCGTAGGCCACGCACACCTTGATGGTGTCGAAAGCCGAAAGCACGTCAAGCTTGGTCACGGCGATGTCGGTGAGGCCGTTGACGCGCGAGGCATAGTTGGCGATAGGGCCGTCAAACCAGCCGCAACGACGACGGCGACCGGTGGTCACGCCGTACTCATAGCCCTCCTCGGTCAGCGTGTGGCCGGCCTCGGACTCATAGGAAAGCTCGGTGGGCATGGGGCCCGAACCGACGCGGGTGATATAGGCCTTCATGACGCCCAGCACGCGGTCGACGTTCTTCATGCCCACGCCGGAGCCGGTGATGGCGCCGCCGGCGGTGCAGTTGGAAGACGTCACGTACGGATAGGTGCCGTGGTCGATGTCGAGCAGCGTCGCCTGGGCGCCCTCAAACAGCAGGTCCTTGCCCTCATCGATCATGTTGTTGAGCAGCAGGCTCGTCTCGGTGATGTAGGGGCGCAGGCGCTCGGCCATCGGCAGGTACTCGTCGCAAATCTGGTCCACGGTGTAGGTGGGCAGGTTGTAGATGAGCTCGAGCTCGGGGTTCACGCGGGCGAGAGCGGTCTCCAGCTTGTCGCGGAACAGCGTCTCGTCCAGCATATCCTGCATGCGCAGGCCAATGCGGGCCATCTTGTCCTGATAGCACGGACCGATACCGCGCTTGGTGGTACCGATGTTCTTCTTGCCGAGCTTCTGCTCAAAGGCGCCATCCAGGTCGATGTGGTACGGCATGATGACATGCGCGTTGCCGCTAATCTTGAGGTTCTTGGTGGTGATGCCGTCGGCCTCGAACATGTCGATCTCCTCAAGGACAACCTTGGGGTTGACGACGCAGCCGTTACCGATCACCGACACATGGTCGGAATACATGATGCCGGAGGGCACCTGGTGCAGGCCGTACTTCTTGCCGTTGACGACGATGGTGTGGCCGGCGTTGTTGCCGCCCGAGTAGCGCACGACGGCATCGAAGTCGCCGGCGACCAGGTCGCAGATCTTACCCTTGCCCTCATCGCCCCACTGGGCACCGACCAAAACGGTTGACGGCATGTTTACTCCTTACATTCATGGACTGTCTACGCACCACGCCGGCACGCAGAAGCACAAAACATTCCCAGTATACCCGTGCAACGGGCGCCTGTCCTACTCCTCGGTATGCGCCCCATCAAGCTCATAGAACTTGGTGGATGCCGGCAGGAACATCAGGTCGACGTCACCGATCGGGCCCGAACGGTTCTTGGCCACGACGATACGCGTAACGCCCTCGTCGGGTCGATCGTCACGCGAGGCCTCGGCCTCGTCGGCGGATCGGTCCAAGAACATAACAATGTCAGCGTCCTGCTCGATGGAGCCCGATTCACGCAGGTCGGACAGCTGCGGGCGCTTGCCGGTACGGGATTCAACCTGACGCGACAGCTGCGACAGCGCGATCAGCGGAATCTTGAGCTCCTTGGCCATAATCTTCAGACCTCGCGACATCTCGGAGACCTCGACGGTACGGCTCTCGGAGCGACGTCCCGGCGGAGGACTCACCAGCTGCAGGTAGTCCAGGATGATAATGGCCTTCTCCTTGTTATGGAGCATGCGGCGGCTCTTGGCGCGGATCTCGGTCACCGTGGTGCCGGGCGTATCGTCAATCAGAATATCGAGCTTGGACAAGGTCTGCGTGGCCTCGTTGATGTTGGCCCACTGCTCGGGGCTAATGCGGCCCATGCGGAAGTCACTGATCGAGATCATGGCGTAGGCGCAAATCAGACGCTGGGCAATTTCCTTGCCCGACATCTCCAGCGAGAAGAAGCCGACGGTATAACCAGCAGCGGCAGCGTTGAGCGCCAGATTCAGGGCGAACGACGTCTTACCTACAGCAGGACGGGCGCCGATGATGATGAGCTGACCCTCGCGGAAACCCATGAGCATGCGGTCGAGCGACGGGAAGCCCGTGGGCACGCCCGCAGCCTGGCCACCGGCCTGGCACACTTCCTCGGCCTCGTTATAGGCCTCGACCATAAACTCGGTCAGCGTCTTGTAGCTCGACTTGACCTCGCGCGCCGTGACCTTGAGCAGCTTGCTCTCGGCCAGCTCCACGACCTCTTTGGTGTCGGTGGGGGCGTTATATGCCAGCGCGTTGATTTCGTTGGTGGCGCCGATCAACTCACGCAGCATCGAATCGCGGCGAACGATGGCGGCATGGTGCTGCCAGTTGACGAGTGACAGGGTCTGACCCATCAGCTCCAAAATGTACGCCTCGCCGCCCACAGCATCGAGCTTGTTGATGCTTCGCAGGTAATCGATCAGCGAGATGGAGTCGATGGGAATGCGACTGTTGTACATATCGACCATCGCGGTATAGATGGTCTTATGGATGGGCCGGTAGAAGTCATCGGGCTGCAGCTCGACCTGGGCCTCCTCGACCACCTCGGGCGATAGCAGCATAGCGGCCAGTACGTTGGCCTCTGCATCTTGGTTTTGAGGGAGACCCAACTTGGAGCCGCGGTCCTCAACCGTCAGCCCCGTCTCCCTATCGTCGTATGCCATGAGCACCCTCATTCATATCGCTTGCGAGCATCCATAGTATCAGCCACGGTCCCAAAACGGGCCACGCGCCGCCAATCATCACCGAACGAAACGGATGAACGGTCCCGTATATAGGACTTCGACGCAACGTTCACCATGACACTCACTCAGCGCAAAAAACAAAAAGGGCGCCCCGGTTTCCCAGAGCGCCCTTCTTAGAACAAGATTGTTGCGTTGCAGCAAATGCTACTCGGCAGCAGCCTCAGTCTCGACCTCGGCGGTCTCGGCCTCGGCGACCTCAGCGGCCTCCTCGACCTCAGCCTCGGCAGCGAGCTCCTCGGCGGTAACGCCGACGAGAACGACAACCTCGGCCTTGATCTCGCGGTACAGCGAGATGGCAACGGTGTGGGCACCGGCAACCTTGATGGGCTTACCGAGCTCGACGCGCTTGCGGTCGATGTCCATACCGAGCTGAGCCTTGATGGCGTCAGCGATCATAGCGGCGGTAACGGAGCCAAAGAGGATGCCCTCGTCGCCGACCTTGACGTCAACGGTGACCGTCTTGCCCTCGAAGGCAGCCTTGGTCTCGTTGGCGGTAGCCAGACGGACGGCCTCGCGCTTGGCGATGTTGTTGCGACGCTCGTCAAGCTGCTTGAGGTTGCCCTTGGTGGCGGCAACAGCGAGCTTCTTGGGGAACAGGAAGTTCTCAGCGTAACCCTGAGCGACCTCTACGACGTCACCCTCGCCGCCCTTGCCCTTGATCTCATCGAGAAGAATAACCTTCATGATGCGTCTCCCTTCTTAGCCGCGGTCGCGGTTGCCACGAGAGGAAACCACGGGGACGGTGTACGGCAGGAGAGCCATCTCGCGGGCGCGCTTGATGGCGTTGGCGATGTCATGCTGATGCTGCGTGCAAGCGCCAGTGACGCGACGGGGCTTGATCTTGCCACGGTCGGTCATGTACTTACGGAGAAGCTGAGTGTCCTTATAGTCGATGAACTCAGTGTTCTCCTTGCAGAACTGGCAGTACTTACGACGCGGCTGACGTGCAGAAAAATCATTAGCCATGTCAAAATACCTTTCGTTTGGCAACTTCGGCGAACCGAAGCCGCCTCTCACTCAAAAATAGGTGAACAACCCTTAGAACGGGATGTCCTCATCGTAGACGTCGACCGCGGGCGGCGTAGCCACCGGTGCGGCAGGACGTGCTGCGGGCGCGGGAGCTGCAGGGGCGTAACCGCCCTGATCGTAGCCACCCTGGCCACCACGGGAGCTCATAAACTCGATCTCATCGACGATGACCTCAAGCTTGCTCCGGCGCTGACCATCGCGCTCCCAAGAGCTGTAGCGCAGCTTGCCCTCGATCGCGACCTTGTTTCCCTTTGCCAGGAAACGGCTCACGGCCTCGGCGCGGGTGCCGAACATAGTGCAGTCGACAAAGTTGGGATAGTCCTCCCACTCGCCAGTCTGCGGGTTGCGGCGACGATCGTTCACGGCGACGCCAAAGGACAGAACCTGGGTTCCGCCGGCGGTGGCGCGCAGCTCGGGATCACGCGTGAGGTTACCGGTGATGTTCACTCGATTGATGCTCATAACTCACTACTTCCTCTTGGGGCACAAGCCCAGTCCAAAACGACAGTCTTACTCCTGGTCGTCGCGACGGACGATCATGTGGCGGACCACAGCGTCGGTGATGCGCAGGACGCGATCAAGCTCGGCGATCTGGGTAGGATCTGCGTGGAAGTTGATGAGGGTGTAGTCACCATCGGTGAGGTCGTTGATCTCGTAGGCGAGCTTGCGCTTGCCCCACTCGTCAACGGAGTCGACCTTGCCAGCGCCCTCAGCGATCGTGGTATCGATACGCTTCATAACAGCGAGACGAGTCTCGGGGTCGAGCGACGGGTCAACAAAGAACAGCAGTTCATAAGCCTTCATATTGTCACCTCCTCTGGGCAAATGTGGCTTCAGGTCGTGAAGGTGCGCCTGAAGCAGGAAAAGACTTGGTAATAATATCTTTCAACCTCCCAGGCTGCAAGAATATGCAGCTACAACCTCATGACCTCCACATATGTCCATACTCACACGGCACTTCATGCGTCTTCCAACCAAATGCTGACCAAATGCTTGACGGATCTGTGGACAAGATACGGCGCCACGGGGACAAACCAAATCAAACTGCAGGTCAGCAATTGCAAGGCTGTGGTCGCAAAATGCATACCAGTGGCTCACAACACCGTTCAAAGATTTTTAAAATTGCTGCCACGTCGTTTATAAATACCTATTTTGAACAATTTGCTGCATGCTGCCATGCTGGTCAGAGCCCGTTTTTGGCCTCCTAGATCCCGTCACGAAGCCAAGCGTTTCAAAAAATGCCAAGTTTTCTGTTTGCACTTTGCGATTCCTCGTGTATACTGACTTTCGCATTTAACGGAGAGTTGTCCGAGTGGCCGAAGGAGCACGATTGGAAATCGTGTAGGCGTCAAAAGCGTCTCCAGGGTTCAAATCCCTGACTCTCCGCCAGTTAATTCCAAAGCAGGCCTTTGAGCCTGCTTTGTTTTTACCCCACGCGGAGGGGTGGCAGAGTGGTTGAATGCGGCGGTCTCGAAAACCGTTTGGCCTGTATAAGGTCACGAGGGTTCGAATCCCTCCTCCTCCGCCATTTTGGTTGAGAAAGCTCCCAACAACGGGAGCTTTTTTGTTATCGAGATACGTCTCGATCCCACGCTTCCCCAAACGTGTACGTCAGCCTCCAAAACCGACATATTTCGACATCTTTGGAGGCTGACGTACACGTTTGGATTGAGCTCACGGGAGTGGCACTATTCGGAAGGCACCTCTTCGTCTCGCATGCTTTTCCAGTTGCGGATAAGCGCCTTGCGTAGTTCGTTTTGCTCTCGCTGGTGCCCGGTATCGGTACAGCGAGGCATGTCGAGTGCTTCGCGAATGTTGTTCATGGCGCGGTGAAAGGCGAGCTGGCTGCCGAACTGAGCCGAAGTGAGCGTAACGATTCGATATCCCATTTGGGAGAGAACGGCCTCTCGCTCCGCATCTGCTCCTTTGCGTTCGAACTCATCGTGAAAGCCGCCCTTATATTCGATACCGAGCTCCCTGCGCTTGTAGGTAACGAGCGCATCGATTTTGAGTGTTCGAGCTTTGGCGCAATGCCAGAGACGTTGAGGGATCTCGAGCGGTTTGTTGAGTTCGATACCTCGGATGCCAACGCCGCCTTCGCTTGTTGGGAGCGAGAGGGCGATTGCCGAAGCGGTCTCCATAGGCGAGGCCGAGCAATCGTAGATGTGCCTGAGCGCGAGCCGTGCACGTGTGGCACCGGGTTTGCCGGGATGCCGATCGAGCAGTTCGATTATTTCATCCTTGGAGGTGGTGGCTGGTTGCTCGGTATAAGGGTCGGCGGGATTGAGCCTCATGCGATAATCGCCGCAAACTTCATAGCCATATTCGAGATATTCGATCCTATCCATCCACTCGGCAGCGAGCACGAAGGTGAAGGCTTCGTCGGTGATGAAGATTCCGGGCGTCAACTCGTTAATATGCTCGTAGGGAAGATTTTGTCCAAGAATGTGGCAGACGACGCCTTTGGTACGAATTCGCTCAAATTCGAATACGACCGCGATATCGATAGTCTTAAGCATATCGGACGGAATGCCGCAGTCGGTAAGGGCCTGTCGTATGCGCGCAACACGTTGCTGGGTGGAGATGCCTTGTGCGCCTATCTGGTAGTCGTGCCGCGCAAGAGACTGAACCAAATTCTGGGGTGCATGATGGACAAGCCATGCGGTTTTATGCGAAATGAGAACAGGGGTATCCATTGAGGGCCTCTCGCTCTGAGCCAGTATCCAACTCTTATGTCCGTTGAAGTGGGGAAATATACCGGATGTGAGTAAATCAACTCACTCATGCTGTGAGCTCAATCCAAACATGTACGTCATCCTCCAAAGATGTCGAAAAATGTCGTTTTTGGAGGGTGACGTACATGTTTTGGATCCCTGGCATTCCAGTAACGCCACGCCCGCATCCAGTCCCGACCGTTTACCGAGCAATAGGGTCGCCAGACCCGTCAACCATGTACTATGTACGGGCATTGTCTAAACTCGCAATCAGAAGGACCCCATCTTGCCCGTCGTCGCCGCTATGACCGTTACCTCACACGCCACGGATGCCATGGTCGCCATCCCGTTTTGGCTCGAAATGTTCGCCGTCGTCGCGGCTTCAATCTCGGGCGTGTTGGTCGCGCGCGAGCACAAACTCGACCTGGTGGGTGCAGTTGCGCTCGCCGTGGTCTGTGGCTTGGGCGGCGGTCTTTTACGCGACATGACGCTGCAGGTGGGCAACGTCTACATCCTCAACCAGCCAATGGCGCTGCCGCTTTCCATTGCCACGGCAGCCATCATCTATATTTTCCCGGCAATCGTCGACAAGCCCGAAAAACTCATTCCCCTGCTCGACATCATCTCGGTCGGCATCTACGCCGCCACTGGAGCAGACAAGGCGCTGGTCTACGGCTTTGCGCCGGCGGTGTGCATCATGATGGGCTTTTTCACCGCGGTGGGCGGTGGCATGTTGCGCGACGGCTTTATGGGCGTGGTTCCGGGCATTTTCCAACGTACTAACTTTTACGCCATCGCCGCCATCGCCGGATCGACAAGCTATGTGTGTCTCGTTATGAGCGGCATCATGAGCAATGTCGCCGCGCTGGTCGTATGCGTTGTCGTGACCATGGGTCTGCGCTGGCTCTCGCTGCGCTTTGACATCAAAAGCCCCACCGAAGAGGACATCGCGCGCTTTTTGCACCGCAAAAAGTAGATTGCGCGGGCTCATCCTTCGAAATACAACCGAGAGGTTCTTTTAGAGCGCCCACGCGTTGGGTACCCTGTTAGATGCATATCGAGCATCTAACGAAGGATTCACTATGCCCCGCAATCAATTCCCGTCGACCCAGCGCTGTAAAGCGTGGGGCCGCATCACCATCCTATTCGCACTCATCGCGCTGGCGATCACCGCGCTTCCCACGGCGTCGTTCGCCGGCACAGACACCGCAGGCAACGTACTTGCGACCGACAATGACGCCAATTCGTCCGGCGTCGAAGGTGACCTGTACTGGGCAGGTCAGGCCCTCAACTTGGACGATGCGTCCATCGGCCGCGACATAATTGCAGCAGGCGAGAGCCTCTCCATCCGCGACTGCACGGTGGGCGGCGCCGTCCGCTTGGCGGCGCGCACCATCGACATTGCCAAGACTACGGTTGATGGCAGCGTGACCGTTGCCGGCCAGCATGTCGTGCTCAATTCCGACAGCACTGCCAACTGTTTCTATGCGATAGGCGAGACGGTTGCCCTGCGCGGCTCTACCAAGTCGGCAGCGCTTGCGGGCGATACGGTGACCATCGATGGCACCGTCGAGGGCGATGTTGAGGTTTGGGCCGACAAGCTCATCCTGGGCAAAAACGCCCACATCACCGGCACCGTGAACGCGCACGTCTCCGAGGACCCCGAGCGCGCTGCGGGAGCCGAGGTCGGCGCGCTCAAGATCGACCGCACCGAGAACGAGGATACTTCCACTGTTAACGATGTCATCGGCGGCATCGTCGCCGCGGCGCTCTCGACCTGCTTTGTCGCTCTGCTGCTCGAGCTCGTCTTTCCGCGCGCGACCGCCAGCGCCGCCGGAATGCTCCACCAGCGCCCCACGCCCCTGTGGGTGAGCGGCCTTCTGGGCACGATTGCTATCGTCCCCGCCGTCCTACTGCTAATTATCTCAATCGCTGGCCTGCCGCTTGCCGGAACCCTCTTGTGCGGCGTTATCGGCATCACGTTGGTGTCGAGCGCCTTTGCGGGGTGCGCGATTGCCCGCATGGTCGGACACAACCAGAACCGCTACGCCATGGCAGCCGCCGGCGGCGTGATCGCAGGCGCGCTTACGGCAATCCCCCTCGTAGGCGATTTCATCAGCGGCGTGGCCTTCGTCTTTGCACTCGGCTACATCATCCAAATCATCTGGCGCAACGCCCACCTCAAGCCGCAGCAAACCTCCAACACGCCAGGACTCCCCACCGCTTAGCCGCCAATCACCACAAAGGGGACAGGCACCTTTGTGGTGGTGCAAAGGGGTCAGGTTACTTTGCACCAACAAACGAAGCGGGGCACCCGATCACATTCGACCGGGTGCCCCGCTTTTTCATGTCTCGTATTGATAGTCGAGGCGAACAACTACTCCTCAGAGCCGTCGTCGCGCTTACGACTACGGATGAGATGCGCCACGCCAATGCACAGCACCGCGCCACCAGCGATCCAAGTAAAGGTCACGCCATTAAGACCGGTGAGTGGGAGGCCAGAGCCCTTCTTGTCGATAATGGTAAAGCTGAGCTTGCCGGTAGATACGGCGGCAGAATCGGCCTTTATGACACCATCAGCAGCAGTAACGTTGGCAGAATCCTTGTCGGGAGTCACTGCGGAGCCATCCTGCTTAAGCGTCCCGCGGGCAATGGTAAACGTGACACCTTTGGAAGCGGAGTTATTGTAGCCAGGCGCCGGCTTAACCTCTTTAAGGATATAGGTGCCTTCATCAAGACCCACGACGTTAATCTCGCCATCCTGGTTCGTCTTGAGCGTGACATTCTCATCTTTGCTGTGCTTCACGCCCTTAGCATCGATGTATTGCTCTTGAACGCTGTCGTTAACAACTTCCTGCAGAGTGAACTCGACGTTTCGGAGGGCAGGATGCTTACCATTTCCATCCACATCGCTGCCCACCTTGGTGACATCGATGCCATAGGTGTAGTCGTAGGCAGGGTGCACAACCGTAGTGCCAACACCATCAATGATATGCGGATTGTTAGAATAAGTTAGCTTAACCGTATTAGTCTGGGCTTTGCCGATGAGACCCTCGAATTCATCCTTAATGACATTATTACTGTCGAAAATCTTGGAGGAGTCGAGCTTGGCCTTGTACTCGACGGTCACCTTCGAGTCAGCGTTGACGGTAATGGGGGCACCTTTAGCGTCAACGCAATCCTTAAGATTCTTGAAGTTAACGGTAAGCTCGTTGGTATTCGAGAAGTTTTTAGTGTAGCCATGCTCGTCATCATTCTTAACGGTCTGGTTGCCGATCTTAACCGTGACATCCGGAACATTATTCTCATTGTCATCAACGAACTTGGGCGTCATGGACTTGGGCAGTTTATCCGTGAAGCGGTAGTTATAGTCGCTATAGGTGTCGATATTACTCGCAACCGTACCGACGAGTTTATAATCGACCCAATCGTCCATAGCTGAGTCAGCGGCCTTATTGGGGTCGCCTTTGGCCCCTGTTTCCCAAGATTGATCCTTGTCATCCATGACAGCCTTGCTGACTGTAGGAATGTTGGTCTTCTCGTCGACCGTAACACCTCGAGCGCCTACAATGGCGAAAATCGGCGAGGTGGCCGTACTGGTATCCTTCGTATCGTCCCCGGCAATTGAGGTCGTATCGGTCACAAAGAGATAGTATCCTTGCGAGACGTTGCCCTCGCCATCCGTGGGCGTAAAAACATCGCCAGCGCCAAAGGATCCCTTCGTCTGATCCACGCTCTTTTCGACCTCCTTTGCCAATCCGTTAAACAGATTGTCATTCGTGATAGCAGTTGTGCTGCCAGTTCCAGAGGTGCATTTGGACAGATAATCGACGACATTCTGTGCGGTAGAGCTATCAGTAATGCCGGACCCGGTCACCGTTTTAAGGTAGCCGAGAACCGCTTGCTCTGCCTTCCCACTCGCCCAATCAACATTCGAAACGACTTTGCCATCCTTTTCATCGACAACATTGGCCTTGAAAATCTGGTACGCCTTGTACTTGTTGGTTTCATTGCCCTTGGAGGGGCTGATCTTGATGCTGTTGGCCGGGACCGTCGACCCAACCTCAGCAAACGCCATGGTCACCGGGGCCATGACGCCGCCGAAGCTCAACGCTGCTGTGAGGCCTGCTGTCACTGCCAGGCGTGCGATGTTCTTGGTTGCCTTCATGTTTGGTCCTCTTTCTTGGAGGGTTCTCTAGTAACTTTTTCAAAACCAATGATCATCAGGTCGGTAGACCTGCGCGTCACTCGCTACGGAGGCAGTACGCCATTGAGCAAAGGGGGGGGGACAATTATTTTTCACGGCGACCTCCTCCCCGCTTGATGACGAGCGCGACAACAATAGCCGCCACTCCGATGGCAGCCAAAGCCGCCACCAGCACCAACGCTCTATCTCCCGTCGAGGGCATAAAGCCTCGACTTGCTTCTTTGCTTGGGGTGTTGAGCACCGACAGCTCAATCGAACCCGTCCCGGCATCGGCGGTATCAACCCGCAGAGGGCTTTCGGCCGACACGGTCACCTTGGGCTTCGCGGCCGTCACCTGTTTAACGTCCAGGCCCTCGGCCGTAACCGTCACCGTACGTTTGCCTTCAAAGGCGGCGTATCCCTTGGGAGCCGCGACCTCTTCGACGGTGTAGACACCCGCGTCCACACCGGTCAATTCCACGTGGCCGTCCGCGCCCGTGGTGACGTGCGCGGCGGCATCCGTCGACCACGAGCCGTCAGTCGTTAGAATGCGCCCGCGGTCATCGATGATGCGCAGCTTGGCGCCCGCGAGCGGTTTATCGTCCGAGCTTGAGCGCTTGATCAGACTGAGTCCCCAGGTGTAGGCGCACGCGTCATCGCTCGGCGTGCGGGTAAATCCAGCATCGCCGGACTGGTCGGCGAGGGGAGATCGCGGGTAACGCAGGTAGACCTCGTTGGGATTGCCCTTGGTGGCACCTCGATTGCAGTTGGCCCCCAACGGCGCATTGTACACGGCGACCACGCGGGCGCCCGCGGTGAAGGCGTCGGCCCCGCCGAGCGCGGCGATGAGGTCGCCGGTACGCACGGTGAAGGCATTGCCCTCGACCGAGACCTTGCACCGTGAAGTTATGTCTGTCCACCCTTTAGCCGGCGTCGAGCTGACGTTGCCGCCCTCACATGCGACCGCATCAAAGCCGCCGTCCGCGCCCGCCGCCACGTACACGCGCACGCTCGCGGCCGCCTTGGAGGGGTCGAGCCCCGCGCTCATGGTGTCGACGAACCGCACCGCATAGGTGTCGTAGGCCGTGAGCCCCGCCGGGACCGCGGCCGAGAGGCGCCAGTACAGGTCGTCACCCACGGTGGCGTCGGCGGCCTTCTGCCATGCGGCGGTGCTGTCCTCCAGCACATGCTTGGCAACCTTGGGGGTCGCCGCCTTGGGCTTGACGGTGACGGCGCTGCCGCCGACCAGGGCCATGATCGGCGCGGTGCCGGCCTCGCCCTGGGCGATGGCGTCGTCGTCGGCGACGATGAGCCAGTAGCCGCAGGGCAGCTCGGCCGCCGTGCTCGCGTTAAGGCCCACGGAAGTTGCGCCGACATTGCAAATCGCGCGGGCAAGCTTTGCCGTCAGCGCGGTCGTCATATGCCCGTCAGCATTCATCCATTCGGCAGCCGCTTGCGCCGTCGATGCCGAGCCATCAAGCCCCGCATCATGAAGCACCGGAAGAACGGCCTGGCGAACGGCATCATTCGCCCACGTTACGTCAGTTGCAATTTTTTGGTCAGTATCGGCGTCGTCGACAACGGTCGCCGAAAAGAGCTGGTACGCGTCATACCGCGTCGCAACCGTACCGTCCACCGTAATGGCACCGGTATCGGCAGCATGAGCCATCCCAGGGGCAATCGCGAAAGACAGAATAGCGACCATGATTATCGTCGCGGCAGCCAACAAGCGGCGGTTAAGCCTACTCACGGCTACCACCTCGACCTTGATCGCGATGGCGACGAGCATGCATCCATGTCGCGGCAAAGCACAGCAGCGAAGCGCCAGCCAGATATGTCATAGTCAGGCCAGCACCGCCTGCCTCGGGAAGCGTGGTCGAATACGTGTTGGTAAAGGTCGGTGGGTCCTGAGAGCTATCGTTATAGGTAACTACGGCGTTGAGCTGGTCCGCGCCATTAGTTACCTTAACCGTGACTTTGCGCGGGGTCGTGTCATAGGTGATGTGATCTTTAACATGGTCGACGGCACCCTTGGGCTCGACCTCGGAAATGGTGTAGGTATAGGTTCCTGCCTTGTTGTAGTCGACGTTGAAGGAGACGTTGCCCGCGGCATCATTGGTCACCGTCTGGAGCACCTTACCGTCGCCATCCTTAAGCGCAAACGAGAACTGTCCTTTCTTGAACGTCCCGCCTTCAAGTCTTTTCTTTGCCTGGATAACCGCTGATCCCGTCAAACGATTGTCGTAGACCCAGATCTCGTCCTTCTTGGCATCGCCGACAATCTCCGCGTCTTTGACAACGCTCCTCGCCTTTTCAAGCTTGTTCTGATATTCCTCCGTACCCGCATTGCCCTTGAGCATAATCCAAATGGGGTTTGCCGTAGCGTAGCCATCGGGTGCCCTCGACTCCACAAGCTGGTAGAGCTCGCAATTGGCCATCGCCTTCTTTTCTTCGCCAAACGAGATCCTACCGTTGTCGTCGGTCGTGGCGGTTTCAAACTCAGTCCTTGCGTTTTCGATACCCGCCGTTGCAACCTGGTCCATATTCACGCTGTAGAGCGTGAACTCCGCCCCTTTGAGCGTAGCACCGACCTGCTGGGCGTCGTACTTGGTCATCGTGATGCCGTAACCATTGCCACCCGCACTAGCGGAAGCGTTCTGGATGGTCCATATTCGCTCGTCAATCGCTGTGCCTTCCGTCACACCCGTAAGCTTGGCGGTATTGGAAAGAGACACCTCTTCACCGGGGTTTCCGGTCGGGATAACCTCGTACTCGACCTTGAGGTATTTCTCGTCGGGCACCTCAAGAGTCAACTTCGTACGCGAGCCAGATTCATCATTGACTTGCTCCATCTTCGACGAATAGTCCTTATCAGTCAGCGGTGACCAGGCGCCATTCACCCGCTCATAGACCTTAAGCATCGACGGCACCAGCGTGCACTTGGCATCCATGGTATCGACGAGCTCAAGGAAGTCAGTGCCACTCTTAAGGGCAACAGCAGATTCGTTAACAAGAATGGTGTACTTTATTCGATTGCTACTACTGACCTGCTCACCGGTCTTTTTGATGACGTTGTTCTTGATGGTGACGGTACCGCTACCGGGTTTGAACTCCTTATTTCCCGACACTGCGCTTGCCGAGTTGATGAACTTCACCTCATTCTTGGAGGTATCGAGCTCGCCGCGTTTGACCGCCGTTCGATACGTTAGCTTTGCGTAGCCGGCATAACTTCCAAGTTCAGTCGTGGGAATAGAAAAGGCGACAGTGTTGCCATCGCTGCTGACGTTGTCGGTGGCAAGCTGCCAATCATCAACGACCGTCTCGGCCTCGCTTCCGCGATGAAGCCCCGTATGCTGATCGTAGGGATTCCGCACGAGCGTGTACTTTGCGAAGCCCGAAACATAGCTCATGCCGTCCGGGAGGGTATCGACTATGTTCAGCGGCGCGCCGTTAAGCTTTCCGGCACCGTAGTACTCGAATTCGCCATTTGCGTCTTTATTACCCTTCTGGCGATTCGCGTACACCGTCCAGTCGACGACCCAGGCCCCCTTCTCGTCCGAGCCGTCGACGGCACCCCAGTCGAAGTCCTCGTCCCAAGACACTTTCGACTCCGCCTCCGGCTTCTCGACCGCAGGCGTCGTTTCTTGGTTGACAACGTACATGACGAGGTCGGTGTACGGCCACTGAAGATTCAGGCCCGTCGCGCTGACCGACGCGAAGTTTGAGTACCAGCCCGACAGCGCATCTGATGTGGTGGCATAGGTGATAACGGCGTAGTCCTCGTTCTCGAGGGCGGCTTTCACTTTGTCGTTAACATATATATCAAGATTGAAATTTCTCTTTGTTCCGCCGACCGGCCAGCTTGCCGTCAGTTTCCAGTCGGCATCCCGCACCAGCACGGTCTTGCCGATTTTGATGGTAATGGCCCCTTCGTCGACACCGAGATTCTGCGACCAGGCCGACTGAAACGTATCCTTCACCGTCACCAAACCAGGATTGACCGCATTAACAATGGCCTTAAGCGCGACACGCGTCTCCCACGTCGCTCTACCCGTCGTCGCGGCTTCATCGGAGCTCACGAGCCTCTTAGTGATCGGCGTACCGACCAGCTGCGGCGTGAACTGGCCTTCGCTGGCGCCGGAAACGGAACCCTCGCGCTCGATAGTCGCGTTATTGCGCACGGTGTCGTACGAGCTCGTGTCGTTCATCTTGGTGTGATAGACGATACGATAGGTGGCGTGCTTGTCGGCAAGGTCGGTCGGGAACGTGTAAGAAAACGAGCTCTGCGACGGATCGAGCGCGCCGGTCGCAAGAACCTCCGACCCGGAGCTGCCCTTGTAAACCGTGTAGCCCCCTGTATACGTTTGCTTATCATCCAGACGGTCAGTGAACATATAGCCGCTCATATCAACTTTGAGTTCGCCTTGATTGAGTGCGACAGTCCACGAGATATCGGAGGGCGAGCCCGAACCGTCAGACTTCTTGATCATGTCATAGCGAAACTTGCTGGGAGCAGCAGTCACGGAGCCGCTCTGGCGATCGCTCGAGCTGCCCCACTCCCACGTTGCCGTGTTCTTGGATGCGTCCTGCTCGTCGACAAACTCGCCGTTACCCGCGGAAACACCGCTCTTCAGCACCGTCTCATACGTAATCGTGTGCTTCCCCTGGGAAAGGTTGCCCAGATTGTCGATGGTCACAGTCTGACCGTCGACCGTCGGCTGCGGACCGAGCTTCTTGCCATCGAGCGTGAAGCTGCCATCCACAAAGTCGAAGTTAGCGCCCAGCGTATCGGTCAACTTGACATTCGTTGCATACGATTCGACGGTAAGCTTGACGGTCCACGTAACTTTGGCCACGCCATCGGCGCCCTGGGAGAAGGCTCCTGATTTCTCCCCTTTGACGGCGCCATCCGTAGTTGGAATATTGATTGATCCCGCACCGGGGAACTTGATAGGTGTACTGCTGTCCGAGCCAGCGTTCTTATTTGCTAACTCAAATGAAAAATTGGCTCCGACAAAAATTTCCGCAGGGTTTTTGTCGAGCCAGCTCTTGTCAAACGTAAAAATGACCTTATTGTCCTTGATCTCCCACGTACCAGCCTTTTCGGCAGTAGCCTCCGGACCCTCCATGAGGTCGCCACCGGCGTTTTTGTCAATGACTATGGTATCGGGGAGCTCGTAGACAGCGATGTAGTTCCGAGGCGTAGGCGCCTTATCACTTATGAACCGTGCCGAAAAAGCTCCGTAGAGCTTCGAAGTAGACGTTACGGCAGTATCACCCAAAGGCTTATTATGGTTCTCATCGGTATACAGCTTGACCTCAACCGTTGCCGTATCGCCGTTGATCTCAATCGGCGCCGGCGTCGTCGCATCCTCGGCGCGCACTGGGGCTGCACCGTGAAAAACTGCGGCGGTGAGGCTAATCAAAATGAAGATCAGGGCCGCCATACCCAGCGACCGTGAGCGGTGTGCGTCCATAGTTGTCCCCTAATTCCTACAACACGTTGTGGAATACGGCGAATCGTCGGACCGAACACAAACCCCAACATCAACGAGAACCTACCTAGCGCATTGCAAGAACCCACTGGGGAGCAACTTCTAAGACGGTTCGTCTATGCCACAATGCATAAAATACAATATAGATACCAGTCATGTAAACCGCAGGTAAAGAGGTCTTTTAATTTAATACCAGTTGATATTTACCTGTTAACAGTTTTGTATCATACCGGCTATATTCAGTGAAATTATGTATATGTTTAAACAATTTAACTTTGACTGGAAGGCCGATCGGAGGGATAGTCGCCCCAGCTGTGGTGCAAACGAACCTGTCCCCTTGCACCAAAAAGGGCGCCGACCATCGCGGTCGACGCCCTTTCTTGTTAGTCGCTATAAAGCCCAGCGCTTATTTGTTGACCTGGCCAGCGCGGACGGCTGCCTTCTTACGGTCGGTGGCGTTGAGCAGACGCTTGCGCAGGCGGATGTTCTTGGGAGTAATCTCCACCAGCTCGTCGTCGGCGATGTACTCCAGCGCCTCCTCCAGAGAGAAGGTGCGAGGCGGCACCAGCTGCACGGAGATGTCGGAGGTCGAGGAACGCTGGTTACCCAGGTTCTTGGTGCGGGCGATGTTGACGACCATGTCGCCGGCCTTGCTGCGCTCGCCCACGATCATGCCTTCGTAGCACTCGGTACCCGGCTCAACAAACAGCTGACCGCGCTCCTGCAGCGTACCCAGAGCGTAGGCAACGGCCTTCTCGGTGGTCATGGAGATCATGGCGCCGTTCTGGCGGTTGCCGATCTCGCCGGCGTAGGGGCCATACTCCAGGAAGGTGTGGTAGAACACGCCCTCGCCGTGGGTGACGTTCATGATACGGTTCTTAAGACCCATGATGCCGCGCGTCGGAATCTTGAACTCAAGGTGCGTCACGATGCCCGAGGTATCCATGCTCGTCATGATGCCACCGGAGGTGCCGAAGACCTCGACGACCTTGCCCGAGTACTCGTCCGGGCACTCGACAACAGCCTGCTCGACGGGCTCCATCTTGTTGCCGTTCTCGTCCTTCTTAAACAGAACGCGGGGACGACCGACCTGGAACTCAAAGCCCTCGCGGCGCATGGACTCCATCAGGACGGACAGGTGCAGAATGCCGCGGCCAGAGACCTCGACGCCGCTCTTGTCCTCGAGCTCCTCGATCTTCATGGTCACGTTGTTCTCGGCCTCGTTGAACAGGCGCTCCTTGAGCTGACGGGCGCCCACAATGTCGCCGTCACGGCCGACGAGCGGGGAGGTCGAAGCCTCAAAGACGATGGACAGGGTCGGCGGGTCGATCTCGATGGGCTCGAGCTCGACGGGGTTCTCGGGGTCGGTGTAAACATCGCCGATATCGGTGCGGTCGATGCCCACGACGGCGGCGATGTCGCCAGCGCCGACTTCCTGGCACTCGGTGCGGCCCAGGTAGTCGAAGGTAAAGAGCTGCTTGACGGTAGCGGTAGCGCTGGAGCCGTCGTTCTTGACGACCAGAATCTGGTCGCCCTGGTGAATGGTACCGGAGTACACGCGACCGATACCGATGCGGCCAACGAAGTTGGAGTGGTCGATGGTCACACACTGCATGGCCAGGGGCGCGGTCTCGTCAACCTCGGGCGCGGGCATGTCGTCGATGATCATATCGAGCAGCGGGTACATGTCCATGTTGCCGTCCTCGGGATCATGACGGGCAAAGCCGTTGACGCCGCTGGCGTAGATGACGTGCTCCATGGCAAACTCGAGCTGATCGTCGGTAGCGCCCAGGTCGGCCATAAGGTCGAGGCAGTCGTTGTAGGCCTTCTCGGGGTTGGCGCCCGGACGGTCGATCTTGTTGATGACGATCATGATCTTGAGGCCGGTGTCGATAGCGTGACGCAGCACAAAGCGGGTCTGGGGCATGGGGCCCTCAAAGGCGTCGACCAGCAGCAGGGCGCCGTCGGCCATACGCAGCACACGCTCGACCTCGCCGCCAAAGTCGGCATGGCCCGGGGTGTCGATGACGTTGATCTTGACGTCCTTGTACTCGATAGAGATGTTCTTGGCGAGAATCGTGATGCCGCGCTCGCGCTCCTGGTCGTTAGAGTCCAGGACGCGGTCCTCGACCTGCTGGTTGGCACGGAAGGCGTCCGTGGCACGCAGGAGCTTGTCAACCATCGTCGTCTTGCCGTGGTCGACGTGGGCGATGATGGCGATGTTCCTCAGATTGTCTACGCGCATGTAGTTCCCCTATCTTCTATCCATATACAAACGGCACGCGTATGCGGCCCGCCCAGCGATACAACGCTCAGCGGGAATATTGAGCCTTTTACCGAAAACTCGTTTATTTTAGCGATTTTAGATAAGAGGGGTTTCCTCACCTGCAGGTTCAGGGTCGCTCCACATAAAACCATCGCCGGCACCCATGCCCTCATACAGCACGTATGCCGAAAAACCGCTCTCGAGCGTGGTTTCGAAGAAGCTCACGAGCAGAGCATCGTGATAGCCGCCGTCAATCTCGACGCAGCCGGTGTAGCCGATGGCATAGCGGGCGATACGGCCCAGGCCCTCGTCCTTAAGACCCATCTTGTGCTCGGAGATAAAGTTGGTGGCAGCCTCCAGGCATGCCTCCTCGCCATCTTCGTCGAGTGCGGCCAGATAACGGTTGGAAGCGGCGTCCTCAATTGCCACAACCACGCCCGGGTTCTCGCCCGCGGCCAGGTCGTCCAAGAAGGCGCCAATCAGATCGCACACCATGGCGTCGAGCTCGGCGGAGACGTTACCGGCGTCCTGCATATCCTGTGCCATCTTTAGACCTTCCCATCGAATCCGGCGTCGTTACAGTTCTTGTGCCTCAGCAGCGATCTTGGCGGCAGCGTCGCGGGCGTGCATCATATCCACCGCACGCTTGTCGAGCACCTTGATCTGACTGGTCAGCATTACCGCGTCGACCACGCCCCAGATCACCAGGCCCGTAGAGATCGAAAACCCAAGCGCACCAACTGTACCACGAAGGCGCGAGCAGATTGCCGCGACAAGGGCGGAGATGACAACCATCTTGATAAACGAGCCGCGGCGCTCGCGAAGCGTACGGGCCTGTGTCACATAGGCGAGGCGGGCCGCCTCGGATGCTTCCGAGCGCATCTGGGCCTCGCGGGCGATCGCAGCCGCCTCGGCCGACATACCGCCGGCCATCAGCGAACACTCCGCATCCTGGCCGCCCCGCATTTAGAAATCATCGGGGGAGAGCGTATGGACGAACTCGTCGAACTTCTCGAACTCCTGCTCGTCGTCGACTTCCTCGGCGTGGGTAGAAACAGTGCCCAGGCGATTCATGATGTCGTCCTCCACAAACATGGGGGCATTGCTGCGCACGGCAAGAGCAATGGCATCACTGGGACGGGCGTCGATCTTGCACTCGTCACCATCGGCCAGTACGACGATCGTCGCGTAGAACACCGGCGGCTCGGCGCGAACGATCTCGATGCGCTCGAGCTTGGCGCCCAGGGCGCCAACAGTATCGAGCAACAGGTCATGGGTAATCGGGCGCTCGGCTCGGCCGCTATCGATGCCACGGCTGATTGCCGCAGCCTCAAACGAACCAGTCTGAATGGAAAGGGAACGCAGCGGCGCGGGCGAGTCCGATTTGCTGCTGCGCTCACGAAGCACGATAAGCGATGGCACGGGACCGGCGGCCATGACGATGGTCTCTATGTCGACACGAACCATGGAACACCTCCGGTACGTAGCGGTTAACACGCGGCAGCCCGCCGCATTGAATAGCTATACTACCCAATCTTTCGCACAGCACACAAAACCAAAATGAGATTTATCGCAGACAAGAAAAAAGCCCCGAGGCAACGCCCCAGGGCTCTTCACAGTTTTGATGGTGGACCTGACAAGATTCGAACTTGTGACCTCCCGGTTATCAGCCGGACGCTCTAACCAACTGAGCTACAGGTCCATCATGGTGGAGGTTAGGGGGATCGAACCCCTGACCTCAGGCTTGCAAAGCCCGCGCTCTCCCAGCTGAGCTAAACCCCCACGGAGACAGTAATAAACACCCCAGCGGCGACTCGGCTCTCGCTGGGGTGTTTATTGCGAAAGAAAGTGGTGGACCTGACAAGATTCGAACTTGTGACCTCCCGGTTATCAGCCGGACGCTCTAACCAACTGAGCTACAGGTCCATCGCGCAAGGGATATATTAGACGAGTCGTTACGCGCGCGTCAACAACTTTTTTGAAAATCTTTGAGGGGTGTCGGCCCCGGCTGCCCGGCGGCATGCGAAGTCGCCTGCTCGGACAGTCCTGCTCGCACGGAGAGCACATTAAGTGCTCTCCGGCTCGTGCGGAACTCGCGATCGACTTCGCATGCCGCCGGGCAGCCGGGGCCGACGCGAGGTTCAAGATTGTCAAAAAAGCGGTCGGCGCGCAGTGCGCCGACCGCCGATATATGGGGTCTGATATTTTCTACCAGCTAGTTCCTCTTACTCGTCTAGGAGATCCTCTGGCATGTCGTTGCCGTCGCCTAGATCGACAGGGGTTTCTTCGGGGGCAGAGCCGTCTTCTGTGGCTTCGCCTTCGGGCTTCTCCTTGGCGGCCGTCATGCGGGCTACGGCGCAGATGCGGTCGTTGTCGTCGACGGTCATCATCTTGACGCCCTGGGTGGCGCGGCCGGTCTGGCTGATCTCGTCGGTCTTGACGCGAATGACCGTCGCGCCCTCCGTCACGATGAACAGCTCGTGCTGCGGGCCCACCGTCTTCATGGCCGCGAGGTTACCCTTACGCTCGGTCATTTGGATGGTGTAGACGCCCTGGCCGCCGCGATTCTGCTCCGGGTAGTCCGCGACCGGCGTGCGCTTGCCGTAGCCGCGCTCGGTGATGACGAACAGATCGCCGTTGCCGTTAGTGACTTCCATGCCCAGAACGCTCACGCCGTCCTTCATACCGATACCGCGAACGCCGCTGGTATCGCGGCCGGTGGCGCGCACCTGCTCCTCGGAGAACATGATCGCCTTGCCCGCGGTGGTGGCCAGGATAATCTTGTCGCCCTCGCGCACGCGGCGCACGTTCAGCAGCGCGTCGTCGTCACGCAGGTTGATAGCGATCAGGCCGTCGCGACGGCTGCGGTCATATGCGCTCATCACGGTCTTCTTGACCATGCCGCTCTTGGTGGCAAACATCAGATACTCGTCGGCAGGGAACTCGCGGCAGCTGATGACGCTCGCGATCTTCTCGCCCTCCTCGAAGGGCAGCAGGTTGACGATCGCGGTACCGCGCGCTTGGCGCGTACCCACCGGCAGCTCGTGCACCTTCAGGCGATAGACCTTGCCCTTGCTCGAGAAGAACAGCACGTACTCGTGCGTGGACGCGATAAACATCTCATCGATGACATCGTCCTCTTTGAGGTTGACGCCCGACACGCCCTTGCCGCCGCGCTTCTGGGCGCGGTAGGCAGCCACCGGGATGCGCTTGACATAGCCGGTGTGGGTGATGGTCACGACCATGTCCTCGTCGGCAATGAGGTCTTCGACGTCCAGATCCTTCTCAACCTGGCTGATCTCGGTGCGGCGCTTATCGCCGAACTTCTTCGAGATCTCGCGCATCTCCTCCTTGATGACGCCCAGAATCTTCTCCTCGTGCGCCAGCAGGTCCTCGTAGTAGGCGATGGCGCGGCGCAAGCCGTCCAGCTCTTCCTGGATCTTGTCGCGCTCCAGGCCGGTCAGGCGGCGCAGCTTCATCTCGAGGATGGCCGTGGTCTGCTCGGGCGTAAAGCCAAAGCGCTCGATCAGGCGGCTGCTGGCCTCGGAGTCGGTCTGCGAGGAGCGGATGATGCTAATGACCTCGTCGATATGGTCGAGGGCCATCAGGTAGCCCTCGAGGATATGCGCACGCGCCTGGGCCTTCTTGAGGTCAAAACGAGTGCGGCGGGTGACGACGTCGACCTGGTGGTCGATGTAGTGTTGCAGCATCTCGCGCAGGCTCAGGCATTTGGGAACGCCGTTGACAAGCGCCAGGTTGTTGGCGCCAAAGGTCGTCTGCAGCGAGGTGTACTTATACAGGTTGTTGAGCACGACCTGCGGAATGACGCCCTTCTTGAGCTCGATGACCAGACGGATGCCCTTCTGGTTGGACTCATCGCGCATATCCGAGATGCCCTCGATGCGCTTGTCGTTGACGAGCTGGGCGATCTTCTCCTGCAGGGTGCCCTTGTTGACCATGTAGGGAATCTCGGTAAAGACCAGGCGGCTACGGCCGGTCTTGGTGGACTCCACATGAGCCTTAGCGCGCACGGTAATGGAGCCGCGGCCGGTCTCGTAGCTCTGCTTAATGCCGGCGCTGCCCATGATGATAGCGCCGGTGGGGAAGTCCGGACCGGGCATGATCTGCATGAGCTCGTCGACAGTGGCGTCGGGATTATCGATCAGGTAGCAGGTTGCCTCGATCGCCTCGGTGAGGTTATGCGGGGCGATATTGGTGGCCATGCCGACGGCGATGCCCTGGCTGCCGTTGACCAGCAGGTTGGGGAAGCGCGCAGGCAGCGCCTGAGGCTCGGCGAGCGATTCGTCGTAGTTGGGCTGCCAGTCGACGGTATCCTTCTGCAGGTCACGCAGCAGCTCCATGGCGGGCTTTGCCAGGCGGCTCTCGGTGTAACGCATGGCAGCGGCGCCGTCGCCGTCGATGTTGCCGAAGTTGCCGTGGCCGTCGATGAGCGGCGTGCGCATGGAGAACCACTGCGCCAGACGAACCATTGCCTCGTAGACCGCGAAGTCACCGTGCGGATGGTACTTACCGATAACTTCGCCGACCGTCCAAGCGGACTTCTTGTGCGGGCGGTTGGGGTAGATGCCGCTCTCGTTCATCGCATACAGGATGCGGCGGTGCACCGGCTTTAAGCCGTCGCGCACGTCCGGCAGGGCGCGCGCCGTGATGACCGACATCGAATACTCGATAAATGACTGCTTCATCTCGCGGCCAAACTCCGAAATCTGGAGCTGGCCACCGTTGATATCCTCGCCGGCCGAGGCGCCGCGATCGACTTCGCCAAAGCTCTCCTCGAGCTCACCGTCGTCGTCCTCTTCCTCGTCATCATCGGCATCGGGGTTATAGGCATCCGGATCGCCGTCCTCGCCCTGCTCAGCACGGGCAAGCAGGCGCTTCAGATCGTCGGGCATGCCGGCATCGCCGGCCTCGCCCATACCCTCGTTATTGTTGATATCGTCTGCCACGTTACCTCCTCATGGTTTGCGTGGTCCATTAGTTCCCTGCCACGGAGACGGCTTTTCCAGGTGCCGCAGATTCGCTCGAAAGAGGAGGGAAGCGTACTTGGGTACGCGACCGACGATTGAGGGCGAAGGTGCGGTGGCTGGGAAAGCCGAACAGGTTAGGCGTCTAAGAAGCGCGCATCATGCGCGTGCTTCTCGATGTACTCGCGGCGATAGCCGACCTCGGAACCCATCAGCTCGCGCACGGCGCGGTCTGCCACCACGGCATCCTCGATCGACACGCGCTGCAGGATGCGGGTCTTGGGATCCATCGTCGTCGAGGCGAGCTGCTTGGGGTCCATCTCGCCCAGACCCTTGTAGCGCTGGACGGTATAGCCCTTGCGCTTCTTGGTGATCTTGCCATCCTTGGCCTTGCCGTCTTCGTCGTTATCGTCGGGGTTCAGGCCCAGACTCTGGATGGTGTCGCGCAGGATCTCGTCTTCGGGCTGGCGGCCGTTGGGATACACGTAGTGGATCTTGTTGCGCACCTTAATGCCAAAGATGGGCGGGCAGGCAACATAGACGTAGCCGGCATCGATCAGCGGACGCATGTACTTGTAGAAGAACGTCAGCAGCAGGATGCGGATGTGCGCACCGTCGACGTCTGCATCGGTCATGATGATGATCTTGTGGTAGCGCGCCTTGGTGATATCGAAGTCGCCGCCGTCGCCGGCACTCGTCGTGACGCCGCAGCCGATCGCGGTAATCAGCGACTGGATGGTGTCACTCGAGAACGCGCGATGGTCACCAACGCGTTCGACGTTCAGAATCTTGCCGCGCAGGGGCAGAATCGCCTGGATGTCTCGGCGACGGCCGTCCTTGGCCGAACCGCCTGCCGAGTCACCCTCTACGATGAAGAGCTCGGTCAGCTCGGCATCGCGCACCGAGCAGTCAGCGAGCTTACCGGGCAGGGACGCCGTCTCGAGCAGGCTCTTGCGGCGGGTCGCCTCGCGCGCCTTGCGGGCGGCGTTGCGCGCCTTGCAGGCCTGTTGCGCCTTCTTGACGATCTCGCGAGCAGGCTTGGGATGCTCCTCGAGGTAATCGGCGAGGCCGTCGGTCACGATCTTGAGCGTGAGCGCACGCATATAGGAGCTGCCGAGCTTGGCCTTGGTCTGGCCCTCAAACTGCGGGTCGGGCAGCTTGACCGAGATAACGGCCGAAAGACCCTCGCGCACATCGTCGCCGGTCAGGTTGGCATCTTTTTCCTTGAGCAGGTTCTGCTTGCGTGCGTAATCGTTGATCACGCGGGTGAGCGCGGTGCGGAAGCCCTCAAGGTGCATGCCGCCCTCGGGAGTGTAGATGTCGTTGGCGAACGACATGACGTTCTCGCCGTAGCCGCTATTCCACTGCAGGGAAACCTCAACCTCGCCCATCTTGGCCACAGGCGCGTCCGGATCCGATTTGCCCTCGATGTAGATGGGCTCCTTAAAGGCCTCAGGGACGTCCTTGCCCTCGTTGAGAAACTTGACGAAGTCGACGATGCCGCCCTCGTAGCAAAACTCCTCCACGTGGGGAGTCGCCTCGCGCTCGTCGGTCAGCACGATCTTGAGGTTCTTATTGAGGAACGCTGTCTCCTGCAGACGGTTGTGCAGCGTATCGAAATCGTAGATGCAGGTCTCGAAGATCTCGTCGTCGGGCCAGAAGGTGACGGTGGTGCCCGTCGAATCCGAGGTGCCCACGACCTCCATCTTCTTGACGGTCTTGCCGCGCGAGAACTCCATCTCGTAGGTGTTGCCATCGCGACGAACCTGAACGACCACGCGCTTGGACAGTGCGTTGACGACGGAGATGCCTACGCCGTGCAGGCCGCCCGAGACCTTATAGGCCGAGTTATCGAACTTACCGCCGGCGTGCAAGATCGTCATGACGACCTCGAGCGTCGGGATCTTTTTAACAGGGTGCTCGTCGACCGGGATGCCGCGCCCGTTGTCGACGACCGTGATGGAGTTGTCGGCGTGGACCGTCACCTGGATCTCGGTGCAGAAACCGGCCATGGCCTCGTCGACGGAGTTGTCAACGATCTCCCACACCAGGTGATGCAGACCGCTGGCGCTCGTCGAGCCGATATACATGCCCGGGCGCTTACGAACGGCCTCGAGACCTTCGAGAATCTTAATCTCGCCGCCATCGTAATCGTTTTCGTTTGCCACACGTCCTCCTTCAGTCAAGAAAATGTGTACAGCCTTACTAGTTTATCGTAAAAAAATACCCTCGGGAACGAGGGTATTTGGCTCTACAAGGCCACCAGATGCGATTTAAGGCTCTTTTTTGCTTTGCACGCCCTTGGCCCACTCGGCACTGGCTCTCATGGCATTCTCGAGGGCCTCGCGCAGTTTTTGGTCTTCGATGGGCGCCACTTGGCGCTCGATCTCGGTGCGCTCGGCCTCACTTAGGTCGGCGTGCGGAGCCGGCGGGCGCTCGGTCGTCGCCGGGCGCAGGCGCTCCTTGGCGGCGGGTGGCGTGTGACCGGGCGCGGTGGTTTTGAACACCAGGCCGTCCACATGCGCACCGGCGCGCTCCATGCGCGCGCGGATGATCTCGCGCAGCAGCGTCATTTCCTGCGTCCACGAGGGCGAGTCGAGATATACCAGCAGCTCATTGGACTCGGGCAGGTAGCGCAGGCCCGTCACATGCCGCCCCTCGCGCGTGCCCGAGCACACCGCGTTCCACGCGCGATAGACCGCGCGCGACTCCTCGGCAGCCTCCATCTGCGCGCGGCGCTTAGGCGTTGCAGCCGCCAGGATGCGCTGGCGCTCTGCGTTCAAAAACCCACTGAAGGCGACCGTCTCGCTCTCGCGCTCGTAATTAGCACGTCTCACCCATACTCACCACCTTGGCTCGATCAAGCAGGTCATCGGTAAAGTATCCCAGGTTGGTCGTGGTTATGACCGTCTGGATATCATCGCCGATCAGCCGCAGGAAAGCACCGCGACGCTCGCCGTCGAGCTCGCTCATCACGTCGTCCAAAAGCAGCAGTGGGGCGGTGCCCAGGACATCGCGAGCCACGGCCACCTCCGCCACCTTCCAGGACAGCACCAACGTTCGCTGCTGTCCTTGGCTGGCAAATGAACGGGCGGAGCGACCCGCCACGGTAAATTCAATCTCGTCGCGATGCGGTCCCACCAACGTCACGCCGCGGCGAATTTCCTCGTCGGCGTGCTCATCAAAGGCGGTCAGCATGCGCTCGTACGCCCAGCCCTTCAGCTCCTCGCGATCCTCGACCTGGGGTAAATCCCCCAGCGTGGACGCATAGGACACGTTGGCGGCTTCACCGGACGCTACTTGCCCGTAGGCAGCGCGCACATGGCCCGCCAGCCGGTCGAGCAGGGCCAACCGGTGCACGAGCAGGGCCGAGCCCGCGCGGGCAATCGATTCGTTCCACGCGCCGAGCATCTCGCGGCAGCACCAGGTCTCCTTGAGCAGGGCGTTACGCTGGGTCACGCAGCGCCCATAGGTGTTCGCAAGATCGGCATAGCGTGCGCTCAGTTGCATGCCAAAGTCATCGAGGGCGGCGCGGCGCACACTGGCGCCCCGCTTAACCATGTCCAGATGGTCGGGGCAAAACAGCACGCTCGGCAGAACCCCGCGCACACCGGCGGCAGAGCATCTCTTGCCGTTGCGGCTAAACGAGCGCTTACCGTCCTCCGCGCTCAGTCCCATATCAAGCACGCGGCCGTCGCCCTCGAGTCTCAGCTCGACCTTGCACGAGCCCACGCCGTCATGGACGAGCTCGGCTGCGGTCGGATGCCTAAACGAGGCGCCGCTCGTCAGCAGCTGCAGCGCCTCTATGAGATTGGTCTTTCCTGCCGCATTGGGCCCCGCAAGTATCGTCACGCCTTCGTCCAGGGCAAGACAGTAGCTATCGAAGCTGCGGTAGTGCGCGACGGAAAGATCGCGGGCGAACATGGTCATGGCGCAGCGCTAGATGCGGACCGGCATGACTAGGTACAGGTAGTTGATCTTGTCGTAGGACTTAAAGATGCCCGCCTGCGAGTAGCTCTTGAGCTCCAGCGTGATCTCCTTCTCCTTGGACAGGGCATTGAGGCAGCCGAAGATGTAGTGGTAGTTGAAGGCGATGGTGCCCGACTCGCCCTCGGCCTCGACATCGATCGTCTCCTGCGCAAGGTCCTGGTCATTGGAAATGGAGGACAGGCCCATCTGCCCGTTCTCGACATCGATCTCGAACTTGACGGCGGGGTTGGCGCTCGCGATGACGGCCACGCGTTTGAGGGCGGCGTTAAAGGCGGCGACGTCGATCTTGACGCTCGTCACGCACGAATCGGGGATGAGCTGCTTGTAGTTGGGGTACACGCCCTCGATACGACGCGACACGTAGGTGGTGTTGCCGGCCTCAAAGACAACCTGGGTGTCGGTAGCCCCGATCATGATGGTCGCCTGGCTGGCCATGATGTTCAGCGCGTCGTTAAAGGCGTCAGCCGGAACGTTGAGCTCAAAGGAGCCCTCGAGGGTCGAGGTCTCGACCTGCGTATCGCACACGGCCAAGCGGAAGGAATCGGTCGCCACCAGGCGCACGGTGTTGTTCTCGACCTTCATGTGCACGCCGCCCAGGATGGGGCGGGCCTTGTCGGTCGAGGTGACGCGCCACACGCGGCCGACCATTTCGGACAAGATATCGGTCGGCAGCTCCACGGCGCTCTCGATGGCATAGGCCGGAAACTCGGGGAAGTCATTGGCATCGAGCGTGTTCAGGCGGAACGAGCTCTTCTCGCAACCAATCAGCACCTGGCGCTCGGACAGCTCAAAGGTGACCGGGGCATCGGGGAGGGTCTTGGTGATATTGGAGAGCATCTTACAGGGGATAACCATCTCGCCCTCTTCTTCGACATGCGCCGCGATGCGATGACGGATCGAGATGGTGTAGTTAGAGGTCTGGAATTCCAAGATGCCGTCTTGCGCCTTGACGAGCACGCCCGACAGGATGGGAAGGGTGGATGCCGAAGCGACACCCTTCATAACGACGCCGATGGCTTGTGTAAGCGAGCTCTGGCTGACGGTGAACTTCATCTTTAATACCTTTCTATAGATATAAATATCTTAATAATAGTAATAGCACTGACGAAACTGTTGATTACTCTCAAAGACGCAGGTCAGACCCAAAAAGAGAATCGACAGCAACCTGTGTGCAACGGGGGTGGTTTTCCACGTTCAAAACCTGCGCAAAACTTTTCATCACCGCGGGTTGGGTTTTAGACACCTTATGCCCGTGGTTTCGACAAGTTTTCAACAGGTGTCTCTATTTCCCTACGAGCGCAGTGTAATTTTATCGCGCAGCGACTTGAGGTCTTCGGTGACGGTGCGGTCTTCCTGGATCATCTTCTGGACCTTTTTGTAGCTTGTGCTGACGGTCGAGTGGTTGCGGTTGCCAAATTCGGCGCCCACCGCCGTGGTCGTCATCTCGCACATCTCGATGGCTAGGTAGATAGCGATATGGCGTGCTTTGGCGATATTGGCGTTGCGACGCGGGCCGATGAGCTCCTCGTGCGTCACGCCGTACTGCTCTTCGATGACGGACTGAACCGTCTGGACGTTGATCTTTTTGGCCGATGTGTCGAAGTACTGGCTGGCGATGGCGTCGATATCGTCAAAGGTGAGCTCCCCGCCCTCGCGCTCGCGGTCGCCCGCCTCGCCGGCGCAGCGCTCGCAGAAGCTCTCGAGTTCGCGGATGTTGGTGCCCGAGACCTCGGCCATGTGTTTAAAGTGCTCGTCGGTCAGGTGCCCGCCGTCGCCCCCATAGGCCGCCAGCAGCGAGTCGTCGCTTGCCTCGGGAGCGGCGACGATGGTGTTCTCGTAATAGCGCTGCAAGATCTTGTATTTCATCTCGTAGCTGGGCTCTGCGACCAAGCAGAGCATGCCGGCGTTGAAGCGGCTGGTCAGACGCTCGTCCATGCTCAGGTCCTTGGGGGCGCGGTCTGCCGCGATGACGACCTTCTTGTTGCTGCGGATGAACTCGTCCATGAGCTGGAAAAAGTAGTCCACGCTCGCGCGCTTGCCGATGATGTTTTGGATGTCATCGATGATGAGCACGTCCACGCCGTGGTATGCCTGCATGATAGGGGCGTTGCTCTTCTTTTGGCGGTCGAACTCGGTCATCAGGTCGTCCAGATATGCTTGGGAGTTGGCATACTTGACCTTGATCTCGGGCGACTTCTCGGCGAGCTCGTTTTTGATGGCAAGCAGCAGGTGCGTCTTGCCCAGGCCCGATTTGCCGTAGATGAACAGTGATGTGCACGTGCCGCGCTCGTCCGCGAGGGCGGCAAACTTGAGTGCCGAGCGATAGGCATGGCTGTTCTCGGGGCCGTAGACAAAGTTCTCAAAGGTAAATTTTGAGTTCGCGGCGAGCGGGGCTCCATCCGCATTCTGCTCGGCCGGTACGGTCGGTGCTGGCATGGGTGAAGCGGGGGTCGCAGCTTGCGTGGACTTAGTCGGCGCTCCGCCCTTCATCTGGTTCATCATGCGACGAAAATCATCGGCCGAGAGCGTGTTCTTGATTGCAATGCCCGAATCCGCGCCCGCCGCTGCGTCGTGAGCGATAGGCATGTGCGTGACGGGTGCGTTCGTTGACGTCGCAGCGGCGGTCGGCAACGGTGCCATGGTTTCACGGGAAACATCGCCGTGCTGGTGCTCGATTGTCGGCACGTCGCCTGCGGAGGCCGGCACCGCCGGGGAAGCAGCGGGAGCCGTGGCGGGCGCCGTCGCGGCAGCAGATTCGGCCGTTGCGCCTTGCGGTGCCACGATGTCGAGCGCGATCGGTGCAAAGGCGATTTCTTCCAGATAGGCCTCAATAGTCGGCTGATGCTTTTTGAGCTGCGCGATGGCAAAGCGCGAGGGGGCCTCGATCGTGAGCGTATCTTCGGTCAGGCTTATGGCGCGCGATTGCCCCAGCATGTTGATGAGGCGTGCATCTTGGCCGTCGCGCTGGCAAAAGGCGATGGCATCCCCCAGGATGATGCTTGCTTCCTCGTCCACTGTCTCTCCCGTTCTTTAGCTCTGAGCTCGCACGCGAGCGGCGCCGAGTTCGGTCAGATGGTATTTCTGGCCATGCTTGATGACCAAGCCGGCCTGCGCCAAGTCATTGAGCGTGCGTGACCAAGTGGGGGCCGAGTTTCCAAACGCCCTCGCCAGATCGGTTGCACCGCACGCTTGATTTTGCGCCAGATAGCCCAGCGCGGCGTTGCCGCGATCGCTTACGAACACGTCCGGCTGTGGCTGCGCATACTGATTTGCTGCATTAGGATACATCATTTGAGCTGCTGATTGTTGAGAACTCTGCATCGGCGGCATTTGCTGTTGAAAACTTTGAGGCCACTGTTGGTAAGGCTGCGGAGTCATCTGCTGGGCCCAGGGGTTGTACTGCTGCTGCGGCATCTGCTGGTACGGCTGCTGATATCCCCGCTGGCACTGCTGTGGGAACTGCTGGCCATACCCCAGTGGCGGCATCTGCTGATATGGATATCCCTGTTGGTACGGCTGATATCCCATTTGCTGGCCACCCGGTGCCCCCGTCGCCTGCTGCATTGCTGCTGCATCCTGATCCGCCAGCGGCATGGCCTCTGGCACGTTTGGCGGCATCGACATCGACGCCGCCTGGGACTCTTGTGTAGGAAGCATTCCGGGCTGCTGCATCTGTCCCACGCGGGGCTGCATCTGTTGCGTTGCCATGGGCTGCTGCGCAAAAGCTCCCGGCAGGGGATATGCGGGCTGCTCCGTCTCGGGCCGCACGGCAGCACCGCGCCCGCCGGCGCGTTCGATTTCCTGCACGCGTTTAGGATCCAGGCTTACCGTAACCACGGTGCCGTTGCCCATGTTGTCCTCGATGGACACGGCCCCGCCGGCGTTTTCCAAATACTCCTGCACCATGGGAAACCCTGCTCCGGTTCCACGGATATAGCGCTTCATCTTGCTGTTTGCGCTGGTAACGCCAAAGTCGAAAGCGCGCTCCTTGTCGTCGATGCCGGGTCCTTGATCAGCAAAGCGGATGGTGTCTCCGCCGTCCAGAATCGAGATGATGGGCTCGGCAAAGTGTGCGTGGATAAAGTTTTCGACAATCTCGCGGATGACCATGAGCGAGATATGGCCACCTTGTTCTTTCATGCACCGGTAGACGGTGTTGGTCGTCTCTTCCAAATACGTGCGGACATCTTGCGGATCAATGACGATCACACGTGGTGTCGACAGCATGTCGTCATAGACGGCGATGCGCGCGGCGTACATGGCTTTTGGCGCCTGCGTGGTCGTCTGCTCGCCTTCCTCACGCTCTTCGCGCACGCCGGTGATGTGCTCGTTGTCGGGTGCCGGGTCTCCGGAATCGACCATGGTGTAAAAGTCGTCAGACATGCCGCTCGCAATCTTTCAAAAGGTTTCGAACAAATAGTAGCTCACCGTGCAATGTTTCTCATCTTTCGACAACTTTTCAAAACCTGTTGAAAACTTTGGAAAATGGACGAAAAGTTCTCAACATTGCCAACATGACCTGTTGAAAACTCGATGAAATATCGTGAAAAGTTGCCATGAACCGCTAAATCGAGCTCGGCTTATGGGGGAACCGTGTGAACTGCGTAACCTTTTACCTTTGATTTCTTGACATTTGAACATTGATTTCCCTACAATCTTCAAGCTCACGTGTCTATATCTGCGTCCGCGCCCCCGCGGACACTCGAAATGCAGCAGGAGGAACTTAAGATGAAGCGTACGTATCAGCCTAATAAGCGTAAGCGTGCCAAGACCCATGGCTTCCGTGCCCGTATGGCCACTAAGGGTGGTCGTGCCGTGCTCGCCCGTCGTCGCGCCAAGGGCCGCAAGCGTCTCACTGTCTAGCAGCGATACACACATCTCGCATGAAGACTATTAAGTCTCGGCAAGATTTCGAGCATGTGTTCAGTCAGGGGCGTCGTTTCAATCACCCTCTGATTCGAATGACCATATGTGAATCGGTTGGCGAAGGCGACTCCGGAAGGGTCGCCTTCGTTGGTGCTAAACGGCTCGGTTGTGCTGTCGTGCGCAACCGTTCTAAGCGTGTGATGCGCGAGGCCGCCCGCAGCTGTGGATTTCCCGTTGCGGGTTATGACATCATCTTGTTCGCAACCCCCAAGACGAGGGTTTCTTCGCCTCAGGAGATGGACAATGCATTGCGTTCGCTTATGAAACGCGCCGGCGTTGCCGGGGAGGAGCGATGAGCAATCACGTTTTGCGACGTGTTGCCATCGCTCCTATTCGCATATATCAACAGGTTATTTCGCCCTTATTGCCTGACGCCTGCATTTATTACCCAACGTGCTCGCAATACGCCGTCCAGGCGATTGAGAAGTACGGTGTTTTGAGAGGCTGCTGGCTTGCCGTGAGGCGCATCGCTCGCTGCAATCCCCTGCACGTCGGCGGTTATGACCCTGTGCCCTAGCGGGCACTCGCTATCGGAGGAAAACTTACATGTGGGATTGGATCGTTAACATCCTTTTCGAGCTGCTCAAGCTCATCCAGACCTTTGCGGTCGACTGGGGCCTGTCCATCATCATCCTGGTGGTCATCATCCGTCTGCTGCTGACGCCGCTTATGCTCAAGTCGACTAAGTCGACGGCACGCATGCAGGTGCTGCAGCCCAAGATGCTCGAGATCCAGGAGCGCTATGCCGACGATCCCCAGCGTCAGGCCGAGGAAATGCAGAAGTTCTACAGCGAGAACAAGTTCAACCCGATGGCTGGTTGTCTGCCGCTGTTGATTCAGATGCCTGTCCTGTTCGCCCTATTTACGCTGCTGCGTAACCTGCCGGACTACTTTAACGACGGCACGTTCTCGTTCTTTAATATTCTGCCCGACCTGACCACCACGCCGAGTGCCTCCTTTGCCGATGGCTTTATGGTCGCGCTGCCTGCGCTGGTCTGCCTGATCCTGTTCGCTGTCCTGACCCTGATTCCGCAACTCTATATGTCGCGCAACCAGACCGGCCAGCAGGCTCAGAGCATGCGTATGATGGTCGTTGTCATGACGGTCATGATGCTTTGGATGGGCTGGAGCCTTCCCGTTGGTGTTCTGCTGTACTACGACGTCTCGTCTGCTTGGCAGGTTATCCAGCAGATTTTTGTGACGCAGAAGGTCATCGACAAGGCGAAGGCCGATGAGGAGGAGCGCCTTAAGAACGCGCCGCTGCAGGTTGAGGTCACTCGTCGCGAGAAGAAGCCGCGCCCGCACAAGAAGAAGTAGCGGGATATCAATCTTATTTAGGTACCTAACTTTTGGAGTACGTTATGTCTGAAGAGATCATCGAGGATATGCTTGAGGAGGTTGCCCCGCAGGTCGCGGGCGATTATCCCGAGATTGCACAGCGCTACAAGGCCGGTGAAGAGCTGACCGACGAGGAGCTCGACACCATTGCCGATGTCGCGATTTCCATCCTGCGTTCCATCCTTTCGCACTTCGATGCCGCCAACTCTCCTATCGATGAGTATGAGGGCGACGAGGGTGAGCTGATTCTGGATGTAACGGCTCCCGACCTTGCTGTTCTCATTGGCCGTCATGGTCGCACCCTTGATGCCCTTCAGGTTATGTTCTCATTGCTGGTGAGCCGCAAGCTCGGCTTTAGATATCCGGTTGTAGTGGACGTCGAGGGATACAAGAGCCGCCGTCAGGACAAGGTTGCCTCCATGGCTCAGTCTGCTGCCGAGCGTGCCATCCGCACTCATAAGAGTGTTTCGCTTCCGCCCATGAATGCCTACGAGCGCCGACTGGTTCACATTGCACTTCGTGGCAATGACGCCGTCGATACTCATTCTGAGGGTTCTGACCCCGATCGCCATGTGGTGATTGTTGCTCGATAATCTACTCGAGCTTATGCTTAAGGGGACGTGGTTTCCACGTCCCCTTTTTTTGTCAAAAGTTCTCGATACACTGATTTTTGTCAGAAAGGAGCTTTCGTTGTTAGTACTTACTGATCAGCAGGCTGACGAGATGTTGAGTCGTCTAACTTCCTATTGCAAAGAGTATTCCTTGAGCGTAACTGATGTTGAGCTGAGGAAATGTATTCAGCATTTGGATTTGGTTCTGGAAACAAATAAGACAACCAATCTCACCCGTATTCTTAACATAGAAGATGCTGCGGTACTACATATCCTCGACTCTCTTGTTTTGCTCCCTTATATCAATAAGGCTCCTGAGGGAGCTTTGCTCGATATGGGAACAGGTGCGGGCTTCCCCGGTATTCCTTTAACCATAACCACGCATCGTAAAGCTACTTATATTGACTCTGTTGGCAAGAAGGTTGATGCTGTCAATTCTTTTGTCCATGCTCTTGGATTGAAACATGCTCATGCCGTTCATGATCGTCTTGAAGAATATGCTCGAAGCCACAAGAAGCAGTTCTCTGTCGTAACCGCCCGCGCACTGGCCCCTCTACCGATTCTTGTTGAGTATGCGGCTCCGTTCCTCAAGGATGGAGGTCTATTTGTTATCACCAAGGGTAATCCTTCGGATGAGGAGCTTGCTTCCGGCATGTCAGCAGCTAAGATTTGCGGCTTCACTTTGCTTCTGAATGACGCAATCGATTTGCCTGAGGGCTTGGGCCACAGGGAGTTCATTGTTCTTAAGAAGAGTCATCCAGCATCCGTTTCATTGCCTCGTGCAAATGGCATGGCAAAGAAGAATCCGCTTGCCTAGATGTTTCACGTGAAACATAATGGATACTAACAACTTGCAGTGTTTCACGTGAAACATGGCGGTTGATATCGAATCGGAATGTTTCACGTGAAACATCCTCCGTTTGACAGCTTTAATACACACCAGGAGGGACCGTGGGATTTCGCGACGTTAAGCGTTCTAAGAGCGCAAAAGACACGCGTATCATTGCAATCATCAATCAAAAAGGCGGCGTCGGTAAGTCAACGACGGCTGTAAACCTTGCAGCAGCACTGGGTGAGCAGGGTCGTAAGACACTGATTGTCGATTTTGATCCGCAGGGAAACAGCACCAGTGGATTTGGAATTGAAAAAGAAGACCTCGATCACTGCATCTATGATGCATTGTTGAATGATGTGCCGGCAGAATCGCTTATTCTTGATACAAATTGCAAAAAGGTATTCGTAATTCCAGCTACGATTCAGCTTGCAGGTGCCGAAATTGAGCTCGTAAGCGCAATTGCTCGTGAAACCCGCCTCAAAGATTTGCTTGAGCCGATTCAGGACGAGTTCGATTTTATTTTCATTGACTGTCCTCCTTCGCTCGGCCTGCTTACTATCAATGCCTTGACCGCAGCAGATAGCGTTTTGATTCCAATCCAGTGTGAGTATTACGCACTCGAGGGCGTTACGAAGCTGCTTGAGTCAATGAAGATGGTCAAATCACGTCTGAACAAGGGCTTAGACACCTATGGCGTGCTTATGACCATGTATGACTCACGTACTTCTTTGTCGAATCAGGTTGTTGAGGAAGTTCAATCGTACTTTGGTGATAAGGCGTTTAAGACACTGATCCCCCGTACGGTTAAAATCTCTGAAGCTCCGTCTTTTGGAGAACCGGTAATTACCTATGCACCTCAAAACAAGGGTGCAAAAGCGTATATGAACCTTGCAAAAGAGGTGATCAAGCGTGCCTAGTGCAAAGAAACGTGGTGGATTGGGACGCGGACTCAATGCTTTGGTCTCAGAGGCTGAGTATGAGACCGGTGGTTCTGCTGCATCTGCTTCAAATGCCGCATCTGAAACAAAACTACCTATTGAGGATATCGTTCCCAACCCTAATCAACCGCGAGTTCACTTTAATGAAACTGAACTTCGCGAGTTGAGCGAGTCAATCCAAGAACATGGCGTTTTGCAGCCGCTCTTGGTTCGCAAGCATGGAAACGGCTATGAGATCATCGCTGGTGAGCGTCGTTATCAGGCGTCAAAGCTTGCTGGTCTTGAGGAACTGCCTGTCATCATTAAAGATGTTAATGATGAAGAGATGCTGGCTCTTGCTCTTATCGAAAATCTTCAGCGGTCTGATCTGAATCCCGTCGAAGAGGCTAAGGGCTATCGCCAGCTCATCGATGCTAGCGGTATGACCCAGGAGGCGTTGTCGAAGGCCGTAAGCAAGTCACGCTCTGCAATTACAAACTCGCTGCGCCTTCTCGATCTCCCCGAAGTAGTTCAGCAGATGATTTTTGAGGGTAAACTTACTGCTGGTCACGCACGTGCGATTCTTGCAGTTCCCTATGAGGACGCGCGAATTCGACTTGCAGAGAAGGTTGTTGCAGAGGGCCTTTCCGTAAGAGCGACAGAAAATCTTGCTCCATTGTTTTCTGCCGGAGAGACACCTAAGACGCCGAGGCCTGCTACGCCTCAGTCTTTTAAAAAGGCTGCGCGTGTACTTCGTCAGGTATTTAATACCAACGTGCGCGTGAAGAGCTCGCGTGGAAAGAATAAGATTGAGATTGAGTTTAAAGACGAGGAAGAGCTCTCTCGTATTCTTGGTGAAATGATTCAGTTTGATCAAGGAGGCCAAGATGAGGAATAAGATTTTAACTGCGATTGCATTGGTGACGACTGTCGCGGCTGGTGCCTTTGCTGGCTATAAGATCGCGACAGACGATGAACTTCGAGGTCGTTTGCTTCGTGGCGCGCAAGATATTGTCGATACTTCCAAGAAGAAAATGGATGTTATGACAGAAGATGTTGCCATGCGCACTGCTCAGGTAACGAAAAATCCTAAGATTAATCAAGGTTGGGTTAGCAACCAATGGGAAAATGTAGGCTATTAGGTACCTAACAATTACCCTGCATATTTTGAGGGGCCCTTGTCTGATTCATGAGACAAGGGCCGCTTATTTTGTCCGTAAAAAATGGGAAAGCTAGCAGCGGTCCAAAATTGAGGTCAATAAATGAAACGGCCCCTGTTGCATATCCTGCAACAGGGGCCGTTCGATGTTTCACATGAAACGTTTTGGAGTGCGACTCCCCTATGCGTTCTTCTGAACTTTGAAACGCTGTTTCAGCTGTCCGCAAGCGGCGTCAATATCGTTACCACGGGAGTTACGAATCGTGGTCTCGATGCCACGGGACTCAAGACGACGCTGAAGATCCTCAACCTTATGAATCGGCGACGGCTTGAGCGGGCTGCCCTCGATGTCGTTAAGTTGAATCAGGTTAACGTGGCACAGCGTTCCCTCGCAGAAGTCGCAGAGTGCCTGCATCTCGGGATTCGTATCGTTGACGCCTTCGATCATGGCGTACTCGTAGGTCGGGCGGCGGCCAGTCTTCTCGGTGTAGAGCTGAAGCGCTTCGTGAAGGCGAAGCAGCGTGTACTTCTTAACACCGGGCATGAGCTTATTGCGCGTCGACTGGATGGCGGAATGCAGGGAAACGGCAAGCGTGAACTGCTCGGGGATGTCGGCAAATTTGCGAATACCGGGAATAACGCCGCTGGTAGAGACGGTGAGGTGACGAGCGCCGATACCGATACCATCGGGGTCGTTGAGGATACGCAATGCCTTGAGAACCTCGTCGTAGTTGGCAAACGGCTCGCCCTGGCCCATGAAGACAACGCTTGTGGCACGCTCGCCAAAGTCGTTGGATACATGAAGCACCTGGTCGACGATCTCTTGAGCGGTCAGAGAGCGCTTGAGGCCGTTGAGACCGGTAGCGCAAAAGGCGCAGCCCATGCCGCAGCCTGCCTGGGTGGAAACGCAGACGGAAAGTTTGTTACGACGGGGCATGCCGACAGTCTCGACGGAAATGCCATCGTGGTACTCGAGCAGATACTTGCGCGAGCCATCTTTGGAAACCTGCTTGGTGAGTTCAGTCGGTGTATCAAAGGCAAAAGCCTCTTTAAGCTGCTCACGGAAAGCCTTGGGAAGGTTGGTCATATCGTCAAACGAACAAACGTTCTTCTCAAAGACCCATTCGATGAGCTGCTTCGCGCGGAAGGCGGGCTGGCCAAGTTCGGCCACGAGCTCGCGAATATCGTTTTGGCTCAAGTCGCGAATGTCCTGAGATTTAGTCCTGGGATTCATGGAAGCCTTTCGATTTTGGGGAAACGTAGAGGGTATCGCTACAATATGGTATCAGCTGCAGAAATTATAGAGGAGGAGTCTGCCCATGCCGGGTAAAAGCCTAGAGAACATGCACGTAGCGGTCTTGGCGGGCGGTCATTCCGCCGAGCGCGAGATCTCGCTCGATTCGGGAAAGAACGTTGTGGTGGCGCTGAAGGAAGCCGGCTACACCTCGGTGGAGCTGCTTGACACGGCCGCTGATGACTTTATGGTAACCATGGCGACCGGCGGATTCGATGTGGCATTTATCGCCATGCACGGCGCCGGCGGTGAGGATGGCGCCATGCAGGGTGCCATGGAGACCCTGGGTATCCCCTACACGGCCTCGGGCGTACTTGCCAGCGCCTGCGGTGCCGACAAGGAGGTCTCTAAGCTCCTATACGCCAAGGCGGGCATTCCCATTGCCCCCGGCCTTGCGCTCGAGGTGGGCGATGAAGTCGATATCGATCATATCGTCGAGGTTTGTGGCGAGCGGTGCTTTGTGAAGCCGGCCGTCAACGGTTCCAGCTATGGCATTTCCCTGGTCCATGAGCCCTCCGAGCTGCCCGCGGCAATCGCCAAGGCGTTTGAGTACGGCGACAAAGTGCTGGTCGAGAAGTGCATCGATGGTACCGAGATCACCGTCGGCGTATACGGCGAAGATGACGTACGCGCCCTGCCGATTGTCGAGATTCGTAAGCCCGAGGACTGCGAGTTCTACGATCTGGACGTGAAGTATGTCGACCCTACGGATATCCATCGCATTCCGGCGCAGATTTCACCCGAGAATTACGCTCGCGCTCAGGAACTTGCCTGTGCCGCTCACAAGGCCCTCGGTTGCCTGGGTATCTCGCGCAGCGACTTTATTGTGAGCGAGGACGGCCCCGTTATCCTCGAGACCAATACCATTCCCGGCATGACCGATACGTCGCTGTATCCGGATGAGATCCGCCACACCGACGACATGACGTTCCCGCAGGTCTGTGACAGCCTGATCCGTATGGGCCTTCGTCGAGCGGGCATTGCATGCTAATCGAGGACGCGGTTTCGTCAGGAACGCCGCAGTTTGTCATCGATTCCTATGCCACGCTTGCCGAGCGCGCCAAAACCCAAGCGTTTGGTCTCATCGAGGAAGATGTTATCGTCCTCGATACCGAGACCACGGGTCTTTCGGTGCAGGACAACGAGCTTATCGAGATATCGGCGGCTCGCCTTTCGGGCCGCGAGGTTGTCGATCGCTTCGATACCTTCGTGCATCCCAAGCAGCTGATTCCCGCCGAGATTACCGAGCTCACGAGCATTACAAATGCCGATGTGGCAGATGCCCCGTCGGCGGTTGAGGCCGTCGCCGCTCTCGCCGATTTTGTCGGTGGCTGCCCGGTGATCGCACATAACGCCACGTTCGACCGCTCGTTTATCGAGTCGGTCAAAGGCGGCGTCAACGTGAGCGATATTTGGATCGATTCGCTGGCGCTGTCGCGCATCGCGCTTCCGCGCCTGGCCTCTCACAAGCTGTCTTTTATGGCCGATCTGTTTGGCTGCGACTCGGTATCACACCGTGCCAATGCCGACGTCGACGCCCTGTGTGGCGTATGGCGCGTGTTGCTCGTGGCGCTCACCGACTTGCCCCAGGGCCTTATGGCGCGCCTAGCCGACATGCATCCGGACGTGCCTTGGTCCTATCGTCCTATCTTCTCGTTCTTGGCAGGGCAGAACCCTGGTTCTATCTTCTCTCTCAGCGCCGCCCGCGCCGACGTTCTCAAGGCCGATCGGGCCGATGATCGCGTTGATGCGGACGAGCTACCGGTCCTTAAGATGCCGAGCCGCGAGGAAATCGAGGCGGACTATGCCCCGGGCGGCCTGGTCAATCGCATGTATCCCACCTACGAGCCGCGTGATGAGCAGATCGCGATGGCGCTCGAGGTCCGCGATGCGCTGGTCACGGGCACTCATCGTGTAATTGAGGCGGGCACAGGCGTCGGCAAATCGATGGCCTATCTGGTGCCTTTTGCCGAGGCCGCGCGCCGCAACAACATCACGGTGGGTATCGCGACTAAATCGAATAATCTTGCCGACCAGCTCATGTATCACGAGCTGCCCAAACTTGCTGAGCAGCTGGACGGAGGCCTATCGTTTTGCGCCCTCAAGGGCCATGACCACTATCCATGCTTGCGCAAGCTTGAGCGCATGAGCCGCGGCCAAGTCGAAATTACGACTAAGCGTGATCCTGCCGACACGCTTACGGCAGTCGCGGTCATCATGGCGTACGTGTGTCAGTCGGCCGATGGCGACCTCGACTCGCTCGGCATTCGGTGGCGCAGCGTCAACCGTCCCGACTTTACGACGGCCTCGCGCGAGTGTGCTCGTCGCCTCTGCCCGTTTTTCCCTGATAAATGTTTGGTCCACGGCGCCCGCCGTCGTGCGGCGCATGCCGATGTGGTGGTCACCAACCATTCCCTGCTGTTCCGTAACGTCGCGGCCGAGGGCAGGATTTTGCCTCCGATTCGTCATTGGGTAATCGACGAGGCCCATTCCATCGAGCGCGAGGCGCGCCGTCAGTGGGCGCGCGTGGTGTCGGCGGACGAATCACGCGTCCTGTTCGAGCGCCTGGGTGGCTCGAGCACCGGCGCACTAAGCCAGGTTTCCCGTGATTTGGCAACCTCCGAGGGCTCTACGCTCTATCTGGGCCTTACTGCCAAGGCGACGTTGACGGTTGCCCGCGCGAGCATGGCAATCGCCGACGTGTTCGATGGCGTTCGCGAGCTCGGCCGCCGTGCGCGTGGGGGTTATGACAATGCCAATCTATGGATTGGCCCCGAGCTGCGCGAATCAGACGACTGGCATGATTTCTTACAGTCGGCCTACACTGGCATCGACGCATTGGAACAAGCTGACAAGAGCGTCGACGCGCTGGTGCAAGCCGTCGCCGCCGACAAGCCCGAGGTTGTTGTCGACCTGGGTGATATCTCGCGCCGCCTGCACGAGCTGGCCGAGAACCTCAAACTCATCATTGATGGCACCGATGAACACTACGTGTACTCGCTGCAGGTCAATCGCAGACTTCGTGCCGGCGGAGAGTCGATGACCGCAGAGCGCATCGACATTGGCGAGGCTTTGGCAACCGAGTGGCTACCCGAGGTTCACACGGCTATCTTTGCCTCGGCGACCATGACGGTGTCCAAAAGCTTTGAGCACTTTAACCATGCGGTCGGCCTTGATCGCATCGGTGCTTCAACGTCGTCATCGCTGCACTTGGACTCGAGCTACGACTTCGATTCGAACATGGCTGTAGTCGTTGCGGGCGATATCCCCGATCCGCGCGATCGTGAGAGCTATCTTACGGCGCTCGAGCGCGTACTGGTCGACGCCCATCTTGCCATGGGCGGATCGGTGCTCACGTTGTTCACCAATCGGCGCGACATGGAGGACCTATACGCCCGCGTTGAGCCCAAGATGGCCCGTGCGGGTCTGGAGCTCAACTGCCAGCAGCGCAACTCATCTCCTCGTCGCCTGCGCGACCGGTTTATCAACGAACCGGCCTCGTCGCTTTTTGCGCTCAAGGCCTTCTGGGAGGGGTTTGATGCCAGCGGCGAGACGCTGCGCTGCGTCATCATTCCCAAGTTGCCGTTCTCGAGCCCCACGGACCCGCTCTCGTGCGAGCGCAACCTGCGCGAAGACCGCGCATGGGCGCGCTATTCGCTGCCCGAGGCGGTGCTCGAGGTTAAGCAGGCCGCGGGGCGTTTGATTCGCTCGTCGACCGATAGCGGTGTGCTGATCTTGGCGGATCCTCGCCTGGTGACGAAGGGCTATGGCAAGAAGTTCTTAACGTCGCTGCCCACGAGCTCCTACCAGCGCATCGAATCGGCACAGATCGGGCACTATCTACAGCTGTGGCGTGCACGCCACGAGCGGCGGCGCTAAAGCGGACAGACGAGGGTTTTTGCCATATCGCACAGACGCTTTGACAGGGCGGGGTCATCCAAGATGCGGATGGCTCCGCCCGCTGCGATTATCTGGCTCAGCAGCCAACGCTCGGAGCCGTAATGTACGGTTACCGTTGCCATGTCTGTCCCGCTGCGTTCGATTAGGGTGATGCCGGCCCAGTCCAGATGCTCCGCCATATCGAATGGCATCAAGAGCTTTGCGCTACGCTGCGTCCGGGCAAGGGAATCGTGGAGGGATGCAACGTCCGGTGCGTGAGGCACGACGGAGTCTTCCGTCAAGGCGAGTCCCTCGATTTTATCCATGCGATAGGTGCGCTGCTCATCGACCGCGATGTCCCAGGCAATCAGATATGTTTGGTCGCCGTTTGCTGTAATGCGCAAGGGGTCGACCAGACGCTCGCGTGGCCGCGCATCGTCCATCGAGCGATACGAGATGCGACAGCGAACGCCGTCCTGAATGGCGCAGCTCAGCTGCTGCCAGTGCGACCCGTGGTTGACGGTGTCAAAGACGTGCTGGTTATAGCCGAGCTCTTCGGGTAGAAGAGCATGTCGAATTCGAGCCGCCGCCTGGGGCTCGATCCCCAACGATTCAAGTTCGTGGTTGAGCACAGCGCCCTCGGCGGCACTCAGGCGCAGCGGTAGTACACGCCCGGCGTCACCGGTGAGGACCACGCGCTCGCCGTGGCATTCGCAGATGATACGCGCACCCGATTCTCGGTCCGCGAGCGTCGAGACGATCTCGAGAATCTCGTCGAGCGACGCCCCCGTGATGTCAAAGCGACTGTAAATCTCGGTTCGTGTCATGCCGCTCTCGCCGGCGGCGTAGAGGGCCTCCATGATGTCGATGGCGCGCGAGAGCCTCTGCTCGCTGGTGAGTTTACGCACGGGCATGCTCGTGCACCGTCCTTTCAATGAGGTGGTTCCACGCCTGCTTGAGCGATTTGGGGGCCATGGGCCTCATGCCGTCCATGGCGTGGGCCATGCAAAATGAGGCGGCGGCTTCAAGATCGCGCACGTCAACGGTCCAAGTCCATCCCGAATCGGTGTGTGCGAGCTCACCTCGCCCGCGCGTGAGGCCGTTGATCATATCGATCTGCGTCTGCGGGGCGAACGAGAACGTAGCCGCAACGGGCGGGCGGTCGGCAAAATCGAATTCAAAGAACAAGTAGTCGTTGAGATTGAAGTCTGCAGGGATGGCGTAGGCCTTCGAAGGACGCCAAGCGCGAACGATACGGTCGCAGCGGAATGTCCTGATGTCGTCGGTGGCATTGTCGAGGCCGCAGAAGTACGCAACGCCCTCGCGCTCGAACATGCCGTAGACGCAGACGGTACGCTCTTTCTGCTCACCGCGTCCGTTCTGATATAAAAATCGCAGCGCGCATCGCTCGGCAAAGGCGCTCCATACCGCATCGACGGTGGGAGAGCGGCGGATCGGTGCTTCGTCCGCCGTCGTCCTGCCGGTGAGGTAGGCAATCTTGGAACGAATATCGGCAAGCGGCGCGGCAAAAGTGGATGAGCCGGCCGCTATTGTCTGGTCGATAGCGTTGAGCAGGATATCGGCGTCGTCTGCGGTGATGAGGCCGCCTGCCGCAAACGTGTGCTCGCGGTCGATTGTCCATGAGCTTTCCTCGGTCTCCTGCGCGCCGGCGGGGCGAACCTCCTTGATTAAGATGCCGCGTTCGAGCAGTTTGTCACGATCGCGCCGAAACTTGCGCTTATCCGAGTCGATATTGCCCGAGCCATATCCCAGGTCAGAATCCAAGACGATCTGCTCGGTCGTCAGCGGTTCGGGGGAGCTGTTGAGCACAAAGAAAAGATTGAGGATGCGCTGAGCCGTTTTATCGAAACTGGGCTCCGAATTCCCCTTTTTAATTGTCGCGGTCGCGTCGCTTGCCGTCATAGAGTCCTCGCATGAGAAGGTGGTTTGCTGCCATGATTTTAGTCCGATATGGAGATTAGGCTATATCCTTGTCCGCTCGGGGCGTTAAGATGGCCCGAATTCGGTCGTTTGCGCTCGCTCGGGGTATACTTTCGACTATATACGGTTCTAATGTGCATGCATTGGGCCTATTTGTCGGATTATGGATGTGGAGCGCACATGGCGAACACCCAGAACTATATTAACCACCTGCTGCAGAACACCGGCATCACGCCGGCATGCAGCGAAGAAGAGCGCTTGGCTGCCGAGGATATCGCTCAGATCTTCCGCAACCACGGCTTTGATCCCGAGGTTCAGGAGTTCAATGCCCCGGCGCCCAGCAGGTTGGCATTTGCCGTTACCGGTATTCTTGCGTTTGCCGGCGCCCTGCTGATGGGCATCGGTGGCGGCATCGGCTTGGTCGGCACCTTGCTGGCCATTGTCGGCGCCGTTCTTTACGTGCTCGAGCGCACGGGCCACCCCGTGGTTTCGCGCCTGGGCAAGACGGGCGTGAGCCAAAATGTCATCGCCTACCACAAGGCCTCGGGCCCGCTCGCGTCTCCGCGCAACCGCCCGGTGGTCGTTGTCGCACACTACGACTCTCCCCGTGCTGAGCTGCTCGCCCGCGAGCCCTATGCTTCGTATCGTGCGCTCATCGCCAAGCTGTTGCCCGTTGCCACGGTTGCCCCTGCTGCCGTTGCCATCTTGCGTATCCTGCCGCTCCCCGGCGCGCTCAAGGTTCTGCTGTGGATTGTCGCGATCCTCGCTTCCCTCGTTGCGCTCGCCAACGCGGCAAACATCATTTCTAACCGTTTTGTGCTTCCCTATACGTCCGGCGCAGTGTGCAACAAGTCTTCTGTCGCCGCTATGCTCGGCGTTATGGACAACGTTGCTCCCTTCCAGGGCGAAAACGAGTTTCCCGACGATGTTCCGTTCGATACCTATTTTGGGGAGCAGAAGCGTCGTGCCGAGGAAATGGCGCGCGCAGCGGCGGAGTATGCCGCGGCCCAACAGCAAAACGACTACGGCAACACCATCGAGTATGAAGAGCCTACCTACGCCGAGGACGAGTTCGGCCAGCCGATTGCTTCCGACGCTCAGACCGAGCCCGAACAGGGCGAGGCTTTCGACGAGCAGATCGAGGGCTTTGAGGGTGCGTCTGCCGACGAGACGCTGATTGGCGCCATCGTGCCCGAGGATCAGAATCAGGCTGTCCAGGCCGAAGAGTTCAATGACGAGGTTCCCGCTGCCGAGCCGGCGGAGGAGCCTGTCGCGGCCGAGCCCGAGCCCAAGCTCTATCGCAATGCCGCCGGCAACATCCGCTTTGGTTCGGATGCCATCCGTGCGCTCGGAATGCTTCCCGAGTCCTGCACGCTCGATTACGAGGAAGGCGAGGAGCCGACGTTTGAGCCCGAGCCTGCCCCCGTCGTGACTGCACCTGCGCCCGTTGTCGCCGTGGATGATGAGTCTGCCGCGGTTACCGCTGCCGTTGCCGAGCCCGAGGCGGTGTCCGCGATCGATCCCGCGGCAGGACTGGACATTTTGGCTCCCGCCGCGCCGGCGCAAGACGTTACGGACGAGTCTGACGACGATTACGTTGAACAGCCGAGGCGCGTGTCTTACGAGAGCGATACTGATTTCTCGGCCGAGATTCCCGCGGCAACGCCCCATGCCGATATTGCATCCGCGTTCTCTTCGATTGGCGCCAGTGCTTCCAACTTCTTTAAGGGTGCGCTTGCAAAGGGCAAGAAATTTGTCGACGATTTCGAGGAGAAGCGCGCTGCCGCACGCGAGGCTGCCGAGCAGGAGGCTATCGCTCAGCAGCAGGCAGCCGAGGCGGCACGTGAGCGCGCGGCGCAAGAGCTCGAGCAGAACGAGGCTATGCAGTCCGTGCCCGTCGACGCTGCCGAAGCTACGACGTCCTTTGAGGCTCAGCAGCACGTCGATAGCACCATGTCGTTTGATGCCGCGCAGTTCGATTCCACGATAACGTTTGAAAAGCAAGGCACCGCGATTGCCGAGCCCCTTCCTGTTTCCGATGAGCAGGGCGACGCGGCAGACGATGACGAGCCTATTGACGCAGCCGAAATCGAAGATGTCGCCGAGGACGAGCCCGTCGAGGCCAACTGTGACGAAGAGCAATACGCGGCAGCCGAGCAAGATGATTCGACCGAGGTCGAGCAGGAGGAAGTGCCTGCGGTTTCCGAGGCCCCCGAGACAGATGAGTCGAGGCCTTACTCCACGCAGATTTTCACCATGCCGGCCCCGAGTGGTTCCGGTGCCACGGTTGCCGATGTTGCTCCCACCCAGGACGAAACGGTCGATTCCCTTATGGCCCAGATTTCCTCCCAGGCATCGCCGCGTCCGCAGATGAATGTTCCCGATCCGGCGTCGGCACCGTCGCCTGCACCCTCCTCGTCTCCGCTGGCTTCGGTCCCCGATCCGTCGCTGCCGTCGATGAAGCAGACAAACGTTGCGTCTCGCACGTCGCTGTTCGACCTTCCCGATCCCTCCGCACAGGTCAACGACCCCTTTGCTACCGCTCAGGGTCCCGAACCCACATCGGCACCCGTTGCGCCTCCTATGCCCGTTGCGTCGGGCGCACAGCCGATCGAGACCATTTCGGCTCCCGCCCCTGCGGCACCTAAGTCTCGCAAGCGCGGCCTGGGCGGCCTGTTCGGTCGTAAAAAGAAAAACGAACAGGACAGCATGAGTGACTGGCTGGGCGTCGAAGACGATTACGATGCCAAGAAGTCCGGTCGCGGCATCGGTTCGTGGGATAATTTCGAGGACGATAACGATGGCTGGAAGGGCGGCGCTACGTCTTCCGACGGCGCTTCTTCCGAAGATATGCTCTCGGCTGTCGCTTCTATGGGCGACGATGAGCTGCTCGGTCACGATATCTGGTTTGTGGCAACGGGCGCCTCGGATTGTGATGGCTCCGGTATGAAGGCCTTCTTGGCTTCGCATCGCGATAAGCTCCGCGGCGTCTTCTTCATCAATCTTGAATCCGTCGGCGCCGGTAGGCTTTCGGTGGTGACGGTTGAGGGCGAACAGCAGCTGCTCAAGGGCGATCGCCGCATCATGAACCTGGTCAGCAAGGTGTGCAAGTCGTTCCATGTCGATTGTGGCGCGCTCGAGATGCCCTATGCCAAGACCGATGCCTACGCCGCGCTCGAGGCGAGCCGCCGAGCCCTCACCATCGCCGGCGTGGACGGCACGCGTCTGGCTTGCGCTCGTACCGAGGACGACCTGCCCCACAATGTCAACCCGACGAACATTGCCACGGTATCCGAGGTCGTGACCGAGGTTATCCGCCGTTCGTAGACGGAGCTCTAAGGAGTCAACGTGTTTTCGTATATTAAGCGCCATTGGCCTGTCTACGTGATTTTGACCTTGATTGCCATTGCGTTAGGGTTTGGAGCTGCCTACATCGTGGGCGCGAAGGGCTCGACCCCCGCCTCCGCAATCAGCGAAGAGGTGGAGCAAGAACAGAGCACGGGTGCCGATGGGATTCCTGAGTCCGAGCAGGCAATCGTTGATGGTGGATCTTCGTCTGCAGAGTAGATGCGGCGATTTAAATGATTGAAAGCGGGCGAGCCGGGGGACTGGCTCGCCCGCTTTTTCATCGCTCTAGCGCTTCTTTGGGATTGACCTAAGGCGAGCGAACCATAGGGCTGCGGCACCCGAGGTCAGGAGCGCGGTGATGCAAGCGGCGATGGGAGCTGATCCTGTTGCCGGTAGGTCCTGCGGTAGGGTACAGCGTTGAATGACACTGTCCTCGTCATGTGACTCAAGTTTATCGCCGCCGCCGTTGCGGCAAAGATCGACGCGTGCGCTGTTGGTGAGTGCAGTTTGGGGTGTGTAAGCCGACGTTGCCTGCATGTGCACGACTGCGCCTCGGGCATCCGAGTTAAGGGCCGCCTTGGCATCGTCAAGATCGTCGTGTTCGTCTTTAAGGTCATCCCGGGTCCAAGAGCCCGCCTCGCTTCTGGTCGTAAAGTCGGCGGCTGCCGCACCGTATTCAAAACGGATGCCCGTGATGACGGCGTCGTCTGTAAGATCGATATCTTTCGTATCGAGCGTGACGGACTCTGCCGTCGGGATATCCGCTTTCCATAGGTGCCACCCGTCGTAATCGACGAGACGCACATCGTCGCCCAGCAGCTTTGTAACCTCTTCCGTTTCGAGCCAAGGATTGCTGTGCCCGTCGTCAAGCGTTGCATTGACCTGCTTTTCCGTATCGCTTGTTCCTGCCGGTGACGTTCGATACCACACGTTGCACAGCCCGTTTAGATCACCGACCGCAATAGGGGTTTCAACGGCAACAAGTTTCGCTGCGCCATCTTTGGCGCACTCAAGGTCGTCGGTGATGGTCAACTCGTCGACCCAGGTGCTCGACTCATTTTTGGCGTCGATGGTATAGGAGAAGGCGCCTTGCGTATTGGCCCGTGCTTTGGCTCGGTTTTTTCCGTCGCCGTTGGCAACGAGTTTGCTTGTGACTGGCTGTGCAATCTCTTGGCGCTTATCGACGCTTCCCCTGATCTCGATGGGGGTATCCTTCATGGCTATGGTTTGAACTTCTCCCGTGGCCTTTACTTCAAACGTTATCTCTTCAGCAAGGTCGTAGGTACGCGGAGACATCGTTTCGCGCAGGGTGTAGGTGCCGGGTGAAAGGTGCTCAATGTGATGCGGTTTGCCGGATGAAGTCCAAGAATCGATTTCGTTGCCATTGGAGTCGCAGAGGACAAGCTCGGCGCCTGTCACTTTCTGGCCTCCGCATGCGTCGACTTTGGAGACATCGATCTTGGTGTAGTCGTTGGAAACGTCAAGGTGCATTTCGATCACGGGCGTTTGCTGGTCAGCGTACGACAACTTCACAGTATGTGGGGTTGGGTTGAGCAGATAGCCTTCGGGCGCTTGTGTCTCGACGACCTCGTAGGTGGCGGTACCGCATCCCAGCGAAAGATGGTCGACTCGCGCATACCCCCGTTCGTCGGTTGTAACGGTGGCGACGGTTTCGCCATCCAGGGCGACGATGCTGTCGTCGGTTCGCACGATGTCGCCGCTAGCGCGGATGTCAAACGTGGCTCCAGCGAGGGTGCGCCCATCTACAGCATCCGTCTTAATGATTTCGATGCTTCCGGTTGCGACGTCGTCATAGAACGAGGCGACGGCGACCGGTGTCAGATTTCTGTCGGCGGGAATCGTTATCTCCAGGTCTTCTCCGCGCAGATACGGTTCCTTGGCCGATGTCTCGTGCACGTAGTATGTTCCGGGATTAAGTGATTCGGGCAGCGTGACGGCGCCGGTTGTATCGGTTGTGAAGGTATTCATTACATTGTGGGCCGGATACCAACATGTTTGCGAGACGGGCTCGTGGTGGCTGTCGAGCAGCTGGAACGTAAAGCCGGCAAGTGGTACGGTGCCGCCGGTCTGAGCATCGCGCTTTACGATTTGAAGGTGTGTCGATAGGGCGTGGTTGTCAATGATGTACTGAAGCTCGGCGCCGTCTGCGGTCTGCTCCGCCGTGATGGTCCATTCCCCTGCTTGCTTAAATCCTTCAGGGACCGTTTCTACGACCTCGCGAACGGTGTAGCCCGCGCGGTCGTAGGGAATGGCACCGTGAGCGCCGGCGGGTCGCTTGCCTGCTCCAAACCACGCTTCGGGCTGGTCTTTGGTGGAGGCAAAGCCGTAAACGTTTGTGGTCAACGTGCCGACGACTTGTTGGGAGCTATTGCTGACAACTTCAAAAACGACGCCTCCCGCCGGCTGCTCAAGGCCGGACTCATCGTTATCGCCATGGTCCTTAAACTTCGAGATTTCAAGGTCAAAGGCGATGGGGGTGTTGGGAATACGGATTTCGAGCTCAACGATGCCCGTATCTCCGAGCTGCTCGGCACCGACGGTGTAGCTCCAACAGTCGTTTGAAATCAGGTAGCCCTCGGGTGCTTTCGATTCATAGATGGTAAAGGTGCCCAGAGGAACGTCATTGAGGATCGCCCGTCCGTTTTCGTCGGTCGTAAGGGTGCGAGTCCAGCCGGGAGTTGATTGCGAGACGCAGGTGAATTCAGCGCCCGCAAGCGACGCCCCAACTTGGGCGCCGGCATCCGTGGCGGCATCGATTTTTGCAATACGCAAAGTGATGGTGCCGGGCTGCTCGTTGACGGTGACATGTCCGCCGCTGTTTTGTGTGGTGAAGGCTATTCGGTCGCCTCGAGGGATATAGCCTGCCGGGGCTTTGGTTTCGACCAGGTAATATGCCGTATTGGGCAAAAGCGTTGCTTGTGCACGCCCGTTTTCGTCCATCTGGATAGTGCCGACACGTGCATCGCTCGCACTTTCAAAGATATCGAAGGTTGCGCCACCGAGTCTGTAGGTGCCGTTACCGGCGGTGATGTCAGCCTGGGACGATTGTTTTTGGAAAGATACGGAGACGGCGGGCAAAACATAGAGCATGTCCTGGTGTCGACCCTCGCTCGAGACCGGTCCGTGATAACGCCTGGCTCGATGTGGGGCCGCCTTAATGGATCCGGACTTAGCGCTGTCGTAGAGCCAACGTGCAGCCGCTACGGCTTCGGCGTTTTCGTAAAACCTACCGCTCCTGGCAACTCCCTTGCTATTTGTATACGAATAGGTGCCGTCGGCGCGCGTGGTTCCGTTGAGCATCCACACGGCAATCTGGGTGGCGGCACGGGCGAGATCGGGCGACAGATTGTGGCCGCCAAAGGATGTACTGGAGGGGTATCCGTGACAGACGATGGCGGCAAATTCGTCATCGAGCCATGTCCAGCCCTGGTCATATGTGCGCCATGGTCCTCCCGGCTTGCTGGGACCGGGGCAGTCTTGATTCATGCAGTACGAAATCGAAGTGTCCTGTGCCTCGTATTTACCGACACCGAAGGGGCCGCAACCGTCGCTTATGGTGCGGAAATTAAGGGCGTCACTCCCGTCGACGGCGAGTGCGGCCCCTGGGGCCAGGCAGCCGATCAGAAAAAAGAGGAGCAGGAGCAGCGGACCTGTTGCGATTGCGCTGTGGACAGAGTGCGTGGGTGCGTTGGACATGGCTGCTCCTTATCCCTCGTGCGCCGCACGGGGAGGCCGCGGCGCTTGGGATGAGGCTACCGTCATGGTTCATGCGGGTAAGTACCAGAAGCTGACCAAAAGCTTGCCCGATTTCTGACAAATCGAGCTCAAATACAACAATTAGATAAAGGCGCAGGTAAAAGATAGTAAGGAAAGAAAGACAAAGGTCCTCATCTCCACAATTGGCGCAGTTTTCAAACAACTCTCCACAGCTAAAACAAGCATCGACACCCTTGTATCGAACAAGACAACCGCGTTATACTAGCCAACACACAAGCGGGCATCGCCAAGTGGTAAGGCATCAGCTTCCCAAGCTGACACTCGCGGGTTCGAGTCCCGTTGCCCGCTCCAGTAAAAAGCACAAGCACGGTACCATCACGGTGCCGTGCTTTTTTCAATAAAGTGCCGGGACTCGAACCCGCCAGGGTGCGAGCGTTAAATAAACGCGAAGCGTTTATAGCGAGCAGGCAAGGTCGCCGATAGGCGACCGCAGCCGGTGCGGATTTGCGAAGCAAATACGCGGATGTCCCGTTGCCCGCTCCATCGACCAGGGCGGATTTTGGGAAAAGCGGATTCAACCGACGTTAACGCCGCTTCCCCGGACCGGGACATGCCGCCTGAAGCCGGTGCGGATTTGCGAAGCAAATACGCGGATGTCCCGTTGCCCGCTCCACCGAGCACGGGAGACCTCGGGAGCGTCGGATTCAACCCATTTTGCCCGCGCATGGGCGTAGGTCCGGGTGTGTCGCCGCAGCCGGTGCGGATTTGCAAAGCAAATACGCGGACGTCCTCATGGCCGCTCTTGCGGCAAAATGTTAGGTTAATGCCTGCAGCCCATACTCGCACCCGCGCACGGTACAATGGTTGGGTTACGACCAACGTGCCAATAGCCAAAAAGGAGCCGCTATGATCGATCGCTATACCCGCCCGGAGATGGGACACATCTTCTCCCTCGAGAACAAGTACGCCATTTGGCAGGAGATTGAGGTCCTGGCCTGCGAGGCTCAGGCGGAGCTCGGCAAGATCGGTATTTCCAAAGAAGAGGCCCAGTGGATCCGCGATCACGCCAACTTTGAGAAGGCAAAGGTCGATGAGATCGAGGAGGTCACGCGCCACGATGTCATCGCCTTCCTGACCAACATGAAGGAATATATCGACGCCGATGTTCCCGAGGGCGAGCCCAAGCCTAGCCGCTGGGTTCACTACGGTATGACCAGCTCCGACCTGGGTGATACGGCTCTGTGCTATCAGCTTACTCAGGCGTGTGACCTGATTATCGAGGACGTCAAGAAGCTCGGCGTGATCTGCAAGCGCCGCGCCTTCGAGGAGCGCAATACGCTCTGCGCCGGCCGCACCCACGGCATTCATGCCGAGCCGATGACCTTCGGTATGAAGTTCGGCTCTTGGGCGTGGGAGCTCAAGCGCGATCTCGATCGTCTTGAGGACGCTCGCAAGAATGTTGCCTTCGGTGCCATCTCCGGTGCCGTCGGCACCTACAGCTCCATCGAGCCGTTCGTCGAGGAGTACGTTTGCGAGCACTTGGGCCTGGTCCACGATCCGCTGTCCACGCAGGTCATCAGCCGCGATCACCATGCCTACCTTGCCGGCGTGCTTGCCACTACGGCGGCCACCTGCGAGCGCATCGCGACCGAGGTCCGCAACCTGCAGAAGACCGATACGCTCGAGGCCGAGGAGCCCTTCCGCAAGGGCCAAAAGGGCAGCTCCGCCATGCCGCACAAGCGCAACCCCATCACCATGGAGAAGGTCTGCGGCCTGTCGCGCGTCGTGAAGTCCAACGCCCAGGTCGCCTTTGACAACGTCGCCCTGTGGCACGAGCGCGACATTTCGCACTCCTCTGCCGAGCGCGTCGCCCAGGCAGATAGCTTCATCGCTCTTGACCATATGTTCCAGTGCCTCATTCGTGTTATCGACGGCTTGCAGCTGTATCCGGCTCGCATGATGGCCAACCTCAACAAGACTCGCGGCCTCATCTTCTCCTCCAAGGTCCTGCTGGCCCTCGTCGATACGGGCATCACCCGCGAGGATGCCTATGCTATCGTGCAGGAAAACGCCATGGCTACCTGGCACGAGGTGCAGGATTGTGTCTCCGGCCCCACCTTTAAGGAGCGTCTCGAGGCCGATCCGCGCTGCACCGTCAGCCAGGAGAAGCTCGACGAGATCTTCGATCCGTGGGACTTCCTCACCCGCATCGACACGGTCTTCGATCGCCTGGAGCAGCTGAGCTTCGAGTAGGGTTAACCTAATTCGACCGCTTGCGGATGCATTTCAACCTTTGGCGCCTTGCCCGTCTTGGGCGAGGCGCTTTTTTTACTGTCGCCCATGCGCCCGGGTAATAAAATGAACTCCGACTGCTGTTTCGATGAAAGGGGGCACGTGCCCAGACGCATCAAGCGGGCCACCATCGTCTCGTTTACGCTCATACTCCTTGTTGCCGTCTGTGCGGGCGCCCTGACGTATACCGTTCGAAGCAGTTCTTCCTCCTCGAATGAAGCCGATAGAGATCTCCCGGTGCTCAAAATCGGCGTTACGGATAACGACCCCTATGTGTATGTCGATACCACGGGCGATTACGCCGGTATCGATATCGACATCGCCCGCGAGGCCTGCAAGCGTGCGGGGCTCAAGCCACAGTTTGTCGATATTGACTGGAACGATCGCGACCGGCTGCTCAAAAACGGTGATATCGATTGCCTGTGGTGTGACTATTCTCCCTGTTATCGCGAGGATAAGTATTACTGGACCGAGCCGTATCTAACCGTGACGGTCTCGGTTGCCGCCAAGAAAACGAGTGGCATCAAGTCCTTGGCACATCTCGATGGAAGTAAGACCATTGCGGTGATTGCGGGTTCGGTGAGTGAACGCCGATTGCTTGCGGGGGATCTGGGGGTCTCGTCGGACGTTCAAATCAAATCATATGGCTCTGCCGAACTCTGCAAAGCCGCTCTAGTCAAAGGGTACGTTGACTGCTGGATGGCGGATGTCCAGTCGCTTGACCGACTCGTTGCTCAGTATCCCGGCGTTTACCGTGTGTTTGCCGACAATGTTATGACGGTTGACCTGGGCGTCGCGTTTGATGACAGCTATGAAGGATCGGTCGTAAAGGATCTCAATACCGCGCTGTTCGATATGGATCGAGATGGCACGATTGACCGTATTGTGGGCAATTACAAGACAGGAGCGACGACGGGCGGGCAAGGAGGAAATTCATGACAACTGATGAGCACCGCATGAGTCGAAAGACTCTGAACGTCATAGCTGCCAGCGTTATTGTCAGCGCCGTCTTGTTGGGCCTGTTGTATACGGTTGGAACCCATCGCTGCCTCGAAAAAACGCTTGGGTTTGGCCAAGAAACCATGGTGTTTTTGGAGAACGCTTGCGAAAAATATGACCGCTACGAACAGGGGAGAAAAACCGAGGCGACGCACGATTTGCTCGCCGCGGTCGAATCGTTTGCGACGTTCCTGTCCTCTGATCGCGTTGAGGTTAACGACGATCTTATCGAGCAATTTGTCCATGCCGAGAACCTTTCGGGGCTGATGGTCATGGACTCCGATGGCCATATGGCTGCCCACTACGACATCGATGGTCGCGATCCGCTCATGTTGTGGCGAGATGAGTTGGCCTGTTCGCCGGTCGCATCGATGTATCAAGGTTCCAAAGTGACCTACTCAACTGTCGATGAGCGCCGTGGTGTCGTTTTTGCCGTCTGTGCTGTTCCGTATGGCGACGGCGTTGCCCTGGCATACCGCTCACTTGTTTCCGATACGGCGGACGACTATTCATATGCCATAGCCGACGTGCTTTCGAACAGTACCTTCCACCAGGGTCCCACGGTGCTTGTTATGGAGGATGCGGAGATTGTCTCATCCAACAGTGCCGATGCTGACGTGTCGCTCGCCCGACTCCTCACCAGCGTAGGAGTTGAGTGGAAAGACGACGGCCTAACGCGCATCGAATATCGAGGAGACGAATGGTATGCCGTGCGTGCGGCATATAAGGACTACCGCCTGTTTGCGCTATATCCCAAATCTGAGGTCATGTCTGACAGGATTTCATTTGTCGCCGTCGGCGTCTTGGTGTATCTTGCGTTTTGGGTCGTGGTGCTGTTGGCTCGAAATATCGTTGACCACCGCAATTTGGTCGAAAAGGATAAACAGCTCGGCATTATCAATGCCATAAGCGCCATCTACGATTCGACCTTCCTTTTGCATCTCGACACCCTCGAGATCGAGGGGATCAATATGTCGCCGGCGATAGCGAAGATATTTGCCGAGCACAGCGAGGCATATGACTTTATGGACACGGTCTGCCGGGATATCGTGAGCCCCGAAAGCCGCGAAGCGGTTGTGGGACTCGTAGATATAAGTTCGCTTCGTGAACGTATGGAGGGCGTACCGTACTTGGCTGCCGAGGTGCGAGATTGTCGAGGCGCTTGGTACTCGCTACAGGTTGTCCCCCAGCATCGCGATGAGCAAGGCCGGCTGGAGTCGGTCGTCGTGGCGACGCACAACATATCGATGGTCAAGCATGCCGAGGAGCTGTCATATCAAGACAAACTGACGGGGCTTCGCAACCGCAACTATCTTGAATCGCGCGGAGATAGCCTGGTAAACGAGGACTTGCCCGTGAGCGTGATTATGTTGGACTGCAATTATCTCAAGCGGACCAACGACATCTATGGTCACGAGATGGGGGATGAACTGCTGCGACGGACGGCGTCCGTGCTGCGGCGGGTGGCTGGTGCGGATTATCTGCCGATGCGCCTTGGCGGCGACGAGTTTTTGCTGGTTTGCCCCCATACTGACAACGAGTCTGCGCTCGGGCTGGAACAGGATCTTCGTCTCGGTCTTGCCGCGGTAAGCGATGAGGCCCTGACGGTCAGCGCATCGATTGGCGTGGCGACCGTCGAGACGGCTGGAAATACGCTGGCCGATGTATATCGTGTCGCCGACCACAATATGTATCGGGAGAAGCGCACGGTCCACGCACAGGGTGCGGACTGCTAATCTTGCCCCCGCGAGTCCATGCATCGTAGGATGTTGAATCGGTGCTTGCGATAATAAGTCGGCCCAGGCGGGGATAATAGACGTCTGAAATTTCTTTCTGAGAGGGGATCTCAATGATTAGTTTTGACTACAAGCCGCAGGGTGTATGCTCTCGCAATATTCACCTCAATCTCTCTGACGATGGCAGCAAGGTGCTGGGCGTTGAGTTTACCGGCGGCTGTGACGGCAATCTCAAGGCAATCTCCAAGTTAGTCGAGGGTGCTCCTGCCGATCGCGTAATCGAGGTTCTCGCCGGTAATACCTGCGGTATGAAAAAGACCTCTTGCGCCGATCAGCTTACGCGCGCTATCGAGGCCGCTCGCGCCGAGATCGCCTAATGGGTATCGCCGACCACATCAAGAATGGAATATCGCGCCGTGGCTTTGTGCTCGGCGGTGCTGCCGCGGGCGCTGCCACGGTGCTTGCCGGTTGCTCGAAAAAAACGGGCACCAGCGACGATGCCGCCGGCGAGCCGCAGGTTATCAAGGACGATTCGAAGATTGTCTCGATCACTGATGAGTACGAAGCTGTTGATATCGATCTTGAGCCGGCGGCGTCGTGGACGCTGCCGCTGGGCACGCTGCTGTACTACTGCGATGGCGACTACGCCGCCGCGATGATGGCGCCTGCTTCTGCCCTGCATGCCAATACGCTTGGTGTGCTCAACCTGGGCGATGGCTCGCTTACCACACTTATCGAGGATCCCGTTGAGGGAACCGGTTATGCGTTTTACGACGTTCGCGCGGGTGATGGCGTGTTCGCGTGGGTCGAGATGAACTTTGCCAATGCGTCTTGGAAACTCTATGCGCAAAACCTTGCAGGCTCCTCCCTTACCGGCAACGCTGTCGAGCTCGATCGCGGTGGCGAAAATTACGATCCGCCGCTCTTCACAGCGTATGGGTCGTCGGTCATCTGGTATAAGATGCCCTCGTCCGGCGGCAGCAAGACGAGTAACGATTCGTACTGCTACCGTCAGTCGCCCAGCGAGTCCAAGCCTGAGACTATTTGGAAGTCGACGGGCCGCTTCGCATCCGCCCCGCGTGTGAGCGACGGCATCCTGACCATCTCGCCCCGCGTGCACAATGATGAGGGCGTCTATTACGGTATGACGGCGATCGACCTGACTGACGGCAACAATACGAAGCGAGCTCAGCTGGTGCTTCCTTCGTCGGTTTCGCCTTTCGAGGCCGTGTATATGGGCGACACCTTCGTGTTCTCCATTGAGGCGACGTATAACGGTGTGGGTAGCCTGGGCAATATGGGCACCTATATCGGTAACGAGGGCGGGCCGTACCTCTTCCTTTCGCGTGAGCCGCTCGCGTGCGTTGCGGGAAGGAAAAATAAATACCTGGTTAAAGTCCAGGCGTCGCATTTTTTGATTGACACTTCGGCTAAGACCTACGGCTCGCTTCTGTCGCCCGACCGAGCCCTGGAGTATGGCGATTATCCAGCTACGGCGGGAAAATCGGACTCATTCCTTACGTACGCCACGGTGCGCAACAGCCAGGGTATACCCGAGACGGTCACCGCACGCCTATTCTCTCTTTAAGCTTAGAGGGGTTAAAAAGGCGCCAACAGGGGAATAAACGCGTTGTAATTGTGAGTACCGCCCGCCGAGCTGCCGCGTCATAGTGGCATCCGGCGGGCTCAGGTGCGTTAAAATGGGCTTGTTCTTAGCTGATTGAGACAGGGGGGCCGTGTTATGGCTTCAGATGCAAAAAAGATTCTGCTGGTCGAGGATGAGAAGGCAATCCGTGACGCCGTCGCTGCCTATCTCGAGCGCGAAGGCTACTGGGTTGTGGGTGTCGGCGACGGCCAGTCCGCGATCGAGGAGTTCGAGAAGCATCAGTTTGACCTGGTCGTGCTCGACCTTATGCTCCCCAAGATCCCCGGCGAGCGCGTTTGCCGCACCATTCGCGATACCTCGGATGTCCCCATCATCATGCTGACTGCCAAGGGCGAGATCGAGGACCGTATTATCGGTCTTGAGCTCGGCGCCGACGACTATCTGATCAAGCCGTTCTCGCCGCGCGAGCTTGTCGCGCGCGTACGCGCCTTGTTCCGCCGTGCCCATCAGGCCGACGAGCCAGCCGTCGAGGTACTCGACTTCGGCGATCTGGTCATCGATATCTCGGGCCACAAGATTTTGGTCGAGGGCAAGGAAGTCGACCTGACGGCTTCCGAGTTTAAGCTGCTCACCACGCTTGCCCGTCACCCCGGTCGCGTCTACAACCGCATGGAGCTGGTCGAGAAGGTGCTCGGCTACGACTTTGAGGGCTATGAGCGCACCATCGATAGCCACGTGAAGAACCTTCGCGCCAAGCTGGGCGATGATCCCAAGAAGCCCAAGTGGCTCTACACCGTCCACGGTGTCGGCTATCGCTTCGAGGCTCCGGCCAAGACCGATAAGTCGGACGAGAAATAGGGAAATCACATATGACACCTGCGCGCTTTGAAATCGGACAAAAGCACAAGCAGGAGAGCGAGGCGGGTTCCAAGGCTAGTTGGAACACGCCTCGTTCCGATTCACGGCCAACGATGAGCTATCCCTCGCGCATGGCACTTGCTTTTGCTCTGACATCGCTCATGACGGTATTGGTGCTGGTGGGCGTGGTCTCTGTTGTGTGGGGCACGGTCTTTTCGGATTACACGCGCTCCAATATCGTCGAGATCGCCAATTCTGCTGCCGAAAAGCTTGCGACGTCGTATGAGGAAAACGGCAATTGGACTGCGGGCGAGCTGCGCACGGTCGCGACATCGAGTCTGGTGTCCGACGATCTTGGCATGCAGGTCGTCAACAAAAAGGGCGTTGTCGTCTATGACGACTCATGGCCTTCGGCAAGCGCGACCGCCGATGTACGCGAGAGTGAATCGCCGTCGAGCAGCTCGAGCGGGAAAAAAGCATCGCATAGTCCAGTCTCGTCGGCTCCCACCGGCTCCGATAGCGTTGCCAACGTCGAAATCATAACGTCTTCCGGGGAGCATGTCGGACAGGTAAAGCTGTGGGCGATTGGCTCCGATGCCCTGCTCACCAAGGCAGACTCAGCATTCAGAGAAAAGACCTTTAATGCCATGGCCCTTGCTGCGGTTGTGGCCGTCTGCATCTCGGTCGTTATCGGATCACTCGTGTCGCGCATGCTCACCAAGCCGATTCATCGTATTACCAGCACCGCCAAGCAGATCCGCGATGGAGACCTGTCCGCTCGTACGGGCTTGCGCGGCGATGATGAGATCGATCAGCTGGGAGAGACCTTCGACGAGATGGCCACCTCACTCGAAAAGGACATGAAGCACGAGAAGCGCCTGACTTCCGATGTGGCTCATGAGCTGCGCACGCCGCTCATGGCCATGCTTGCAACGGTCGAGGCCATGCAAGACGGTGTGTATCCCACCGACGACGAGCATCTGGAGACGGTCGCTTCCGAGACGCGCCGCCTGGCCCGTCTGGTGCAGCAGATGCTCGACCTGTCGCGCATGGAAAACAGTACCGCGCCGCTCAACCTGGAGCCGGTGGACATGGTGCCGTTTGTGCGTTCGATTGTGAATGGCCAGGAGCGACTGTTTGCCGATCGTGACCTGCGCTTGCGCTTTGCGGATGAGACGCAGGGCCACGATGACGTTGTCGAGGCAGATCCCGACATGATCACGCAATGCGTCATCAACCTTTTGAGTAACGCCATGCGCTATACCCCCGAGGGGGGTTGGGTCGTGGTGTCGGTGCTCAGTGACCGCAAGCACGTCGATATCGCGGTTTCGGATACGGGCATCGGTATCGCCAAGGATGATTTGTCGCGCATCTTCGGTCGTTTTTGGCGTGCCGACGCCAGCCGCGCCCGCGAAGCGGGTGGCCTGGGCGTGGGTCTCGCCGTGACTAAACAGATCGTCGAGCGCCATCATGGCTACATTTCCGTGGAGTCGGAGCTTGGAAAGGGTACGACTTTTACGATTCATCTGCCTCGCGAGCACACGGCGGACGCGGCATCTACTACAATGGAGCACTAGCTTTTCGCTATTCGGTGAAGGAGGGGTTTCGTCCCTGCCGCTCCGAGTTTGCGAAAACGTGCGGGAAAGAACCCGCATTACTGTCGTATTTTGGTAAGGAGTGACTCACGTGACAACGATGGAGCGTCGTCCGGATTCCCGTGGCAAGGTTCGTGATATCTACGATGCCGGTGAAAACCTGCTGATGGTCGCCACCGACCGCATTTCTGCGTTCGACTTCATTCTTCCCGACGAGATTCCGTTTAAGGGAGAGGTGCTCAACCGCATCTCGGCATTCTGGTTCGATAAGTTTGCCGACATCGTTCCCAACCACCTCGTTTCCATCGACCCGGCGGATTTCCCCGAGGAGTTTGCCGAGTATCGTGACTACCTCGCAGGCCGCGCCATGCTGGTCAAGAAGGCCCAGACGATTCCTATCGAGTGCATCGTCCGCGGCTATCTGACCGGTTCGGGCAAGAAGACCTATGACGAGAACGGTACCGTCTGCGGCATTCAGCTGCCCGAGGGTCTGACCGAGGCCTCCAAGCTTCCCGAGCCGCTGTTCACGCCGTCCACGAAGGCCGAGATCGGCGACCACGACGAGAACATTTCGTTCGAGCGTTGCTGCGAGATCGTGGGCGAGGACATCGCCGCGCAGATTCGCGACCTGTCCCTCAAGATTTACAAGGCCGCTGCCGAGTATGCCGCGACTCGAGGCATCATCATCGCCGACACCAAGTTCGAGTTTGGTGTCATCGATGGTAAGGTTACGCTGATCGACGAGTGCCTCACGCCCGACTCCAGCCGTTTCTGGCCTGCCGCCAGCTACGAGGAGGGCAAGATTCAGCCCAGCTACGACAAACAATTCGTCCGCAATTGGCTCAAGGCCAACTGGGATATGACGGGGGAGACCCCGCACCTGCCCGCCGAGGTCATCGATGGCACGTCCGAGCGCTATCGCGAGGCCTTCCAAATCATCACGGGCTCCCAGTTCACAAGCATGAAGGAGAACGCGTAAGTGAGTACCCGCAGCGCCACGAACAAGCGCACGCAATCCCGCGAGGTTACCGGGGTTGCGCGCAAGTCCGCCGCATCCGCTAAGCCCGCCCGTCAGGCAGCGAGCTCTGTTCACGTCGTGCCGGCATCATCCAAGGCACGCCGTAAAGAGCTCGAGAAGGGCGAAAACCTGGAAGGCCTTTCCAAGGAGGAAAAGCGCGCCCGCAAGGCCAAACAGCGCGCCCGCGAGGATCGCATCTACACGGTGTCGAATATCCTTCTCAAGCAGGATGAGGACTACACCAAGCGCCGCCGTATTTGGTGGGCCGTGCTCGCTATCGGCATGGTGTTCATCGTGGCAATTTGGGTTTCGTTCTACTTCGTTCCCGGCGGCACGGTGTCCAGTCCTGTTCAGATGGTTGGCATCGTTGTGTCCTATGTCATCATCCTAGGTGACTTTATCTATGACTTCGCTCGTATTCGTCCCTTGCGCAACATGTACCGCGCGCAGGCCGAAGGCATGTCCGAGAATAAGCTCAACGCTCTTATCGAGCGCGCAGCTGCCGAGGAGGACAAAAAGGACTCCAAGAAGAAGTAGCGTTTGCATGCATACTTATCGCTAAGATATAAGGCGCGTCGTTTTTGCGGCGCGCCTTTTTACTGTTCTATAGATAGATGGAGTGGCACATGATTCGAGCTGCCCTGACGGTCGAAGAGGCTCTGGAGGGTATGAAGGCCCTGGAGCCCAAGATTAAAAACTACGCGCGCCTGATTGTTCGCAAGGGCGTAAACGTCAAGCCCGGCCAGGAGGTTGTCGTTCAGTCTCCGGTTGAGTGCGCGCCGTTTGCGCGCGTGGTGGTCGCGGAGGCTTATGCCGCCGGTGCCGGTCACGTGACGGTTATTTGGGCTGACGATGCCGTGACAAGGCTTACGTACGAGCATGTCGATAAAAGCTATTTTGAGCAGACGCCCGAGTGGAAGCGCATGCAGCTGGATTCGTTGGCCCAGGACGGCGCCTGCTTTATCTTTATCGAGGGTGCGGACCCAGCGGCTCTGAAGGGCATTGACCCCGCCAAGCCCGCCGCGGCTTCCAAGGCAAGGAATACGCAGTGCAAGGTCTTCCGCCGTGGGCTGGACTACAACATCAACCCGTGGTGCATCGCCGGCGCGCCGGTCGTTGCCTGGGCTCGCGAGGTGTTCTCGGGCGATGCGGATGAGGTTGCGATCTATAAACTATGGAATGCGATTCTGCACACCGCTCGTGCCGATGGCCAGGACCCGGAGAGCGACTGGGAACTCCATGACGCCGCGTTCGAAAAGAACCTGCGTTTCCTGAACGACAATCGTTTTGACCGCCTGCATTACACCGCGGAAAATGGAACCGATCTGACGATTGGCATGACGAAGGGTCACGAGTGGGCCGGCGGCAAGGGCAAGACGCCCGATGGACACCCCTTCTTCCCCAACATTCCCACCGAGGAAGTCTTCACCTCGCCTGATCGTATGCGCGCCGACGGTATCGTGTACTCGGCCATGCCGCTCATTCACCACGGTAACAAGGTCGACGATTTTTGGATTAAGTTCGAGGCCGGCCGCGTGGCGGACTACGATGCCCGCGTGGGCAAGGCGACGCTTGCGAGCATCATTGACACCGATGAAGGTGCCGCTCATCTGGGTGAGGTCGCGCTTATCTCCAAGAACACGCCGATCCGTGAAAGTGGCGTTTTGTTCTATGACACGCTCTATGATGAGAACGCCAGCTGCCATCTCGCGCTAGGTGTCGGTTTCCCCGAATGTATCGAGGGTGGGTATGACATGTCCAAGGAAGAGCTCCTGGAGCATGGCGTTAACGTCTCGAGCACGCACGTCGATTTTATGATTGGCACGGACGACATCGATATTACGGGCATTACGCCTGATGGACGTGAAGTTGTGATTTTCCAGAACGGCCAATGGAGTTGGGAATAGTCCCAGACCGTGGTACAATGCCACCCGCGGGCCGTTAGCTCAGCTGGCAGAGCAGGGGACTTTTAATCCCAAGGTCCAGGGTTCGAACCCCTGACGGCCCACCATAGAATGGAAAAGCGACTGGTGGATGCCGGCCGCTTTTTTGTTGCCGCGACGCGGGTTCGAACCCGAAAGGGCGCGGAGCTGAGTAAACGCGTGAGCGTTTGCCAGCGCAGCGCGCATGGCGCGAAGCGCCGCAGCGGCCGCCTGCGGCGCAGGCTGAACCCCTGACGGCCCACCCAAAGTAAGGAATACGAAATGAAAACAAATAGATACGGAATTAGCGGCAGCACATTAAAGATAATAGCAGCCATTTCGATGGTTCTCGATCATGTAAGCAGGATCGTCCTGACCAATGGAATCATGACTCACGCATCGTACAGTCAGATATCAGACGAACAGTGGGCGATTCTAAGCGAGGCTTCGGATGTGCTTCATGTTCTTGGCAGAATTGCATTTCCCTTATTTTGCTTTTTGATAGTTGAGGGATTTTTGCATACTCATGACATAAAGAAGTACCTGCGAAATATGCTTGTCTTCGCAATCATTGCGGAGCCCATATACGATTTCGTTCAAACCGGGCAACTATTCGACCTTCGGCAACAAAATGTTATGTGTGAGCTCCTGCTTTGCTTGGTCTTCTTGATAATTCTGGAAAAGATACAAAGCCTTTCAAAATGGAAGAGGTACATCGCAGAAACTGCTCTGATTGTTTTGACAGCACTGGCAGCTGAATACACTAAACTAGATGGCGGTGTGTATGGCATTCTGCTTGTGGCTGCATTCTATTTATTCCACGACAGCAAGGCCAAGATGTTCTTTGCTGCAGTATGCGCAGTGCTCCTTTCGTCATGCCATATAGTTGGCGGCGGATTTGAGTTTGCTACAGCTAATATATTTAATCCTGATGTTGCTGCCGCGGTCGTTTCGTTGCTGCTTATCAATCTTTATAATGGCAAGCGAGGGCTGAAGCTCAAATATTTCTTCTACATTTTCTATCCGGCTCATCTTGCTCTGCTTTATGGTGTCTCACTTATTGTTTTGAACTGTCTTTAAAAACTCTCAAACAAGTCTCTGAAAGCAGAACTAAATTGACCCTAAGACTGCTTGTGAATTTCCGGAAGACCTGTGAGATACGAGGATAGACAACGAGGGCTGTAGAAAGATGCTTCGAAAGCATGAATGGCAGCGAGAAAATGAGTTCGGAAGAACCCCTCTGGATGCTCCAGCATAGAATAGAAAGCGATCGGCTCCGGCTGGTCGCTTTTTTGTTACCGATGCACGGTTCGAACCCGAACTTCTATATATAGGAACGCTTGGCGAACAAAACCTGCCTTTTACCGACGGGAAACAAATAACCGATGCTTTTGGAGTAAAGTGGCGCTCCAGAGATGACCGATGCCTCAATATCTATAAACCAGCTGGTCACCGCCAATATCAGAAGCTGATGCTTCAGTTATAACCTCAGTGACGTGACTGAGGGACCTATTCATTTGTGAACAAAATATGGAGTGCGCGATTCCCGCCCCCGGCGCCCCTCCGGTCTGGCAATATATCT
>NZ_QRJO01000001.1 GCF_003471585.1 Collinsella sp. AM18-10 | reverse complement strand
ATGCGGCGCGCTGCGCGCCCCGCACAGGCTAAAGCCTTTAATAAAAACGGGTGGCAGCCGGTACGGCTACCACCCGTTTGTCTCATATCCAGCACAAAGCAGGCCAGTTACTTCTTAATACCGCGTCCCAGGCGCTCAGCGACCGATGCCACGGCCTCCTCGCTGGCCGGTCCGCAGCTCACGCAGCCATCGTGGGCGCGCATCTGGCCGGTGACCTCGTCCATCGCGAGCGGCGCCACCTTCTCGAGCTTAAAGCCCTTACCGGCGCGCATGTTCTCCTTGGCCACGCTGATCATGAGCTTAATGCGGTTGAGCTGGTTGACCTCGGACGCGCCGGGGTCGTAGTCCACCGCGACGATGTTGCTCTCGGGATGCTGGCGGCGCAGCTCCTTAATCACGGCCTTGCCCACCACGTGATTGGGCAGGCACGCGAAGGGCTGCGTGCAGATGATATTGGGTGCGCCATGATCGATCAGGTCGAGCATCTCGGCCGTGAGCAGCCAGCCCTCGCCCATGTTGTTGCACACCGAAAGCACCGTGCGGGCCTTGTCGGCCATGGTGCCGATGCGCTCGGGCGCCTCAAAGCGGCGGGACTTCTCGAGCAGCTCTTCCACCGGCGTACGCATCCAGTCCACGAGCTTAATAAGCGCTTGCATGCCCGCACGCGTCGTGGCAGAGCTGCCCAACTCGTCCTTCTGCAGCTCGGCGTTGCTCATGGAGTACAGGAAGAAGTCGAGCAGGCCCGGCACCACAGCCTCGCAGCCCTCGCGCTCGATAACGTCGACCACGTGGTTGTTGGCTGTAGGGTGGAACTTGACCAGGATCTCGCCGACCACGCCCACGCGCGGCTTGGTGCCCTCGCCCACGAGCGGCATGGTGTCGAACGCGCGGATGGCCTCGCGGCACAGCTTGGTGTAGTTGTGACGGTTGAACTTGGGCGCCAGCTTGCGGGCTCGTGCCATGTACTCCTCGTAGAGCGCGTTGGCGGCACCGGGCGTTGCCTCGTACGGGCGGCAACGATAGAGCATCTGCATCATCACGTCGCCAAAGAGCACCGCGTAGACTGCCTGTTTAAGCAGCGCCGGCGTGATCTTAAAGCCGGGGTTGTCCTCGCCGAGCGCCACGGCCGAAAGCGAGATTACTGGGATCTCGGGGTGGCCGCTCTCGCGCAGGGCCTTACGGATGAGCGCGATGTAGTTGGTGGCACGGCAGCCGCCGCCGGTCTGGCTGATGACCACGGCCGTCTTGGACAGGTCGTACCGACCGCTCTCGATGGCCTCCATAATCTGGCCCGTCACCAGAATCGACGGATAGCAGATGTCGTTATTCACGTAGCGCAGGCCGGCCTCGACGGCATCGTGATCGGTCGAGGGCAGCAGCTCCAAGTTGTAGCCGGCACCGCGGAACACCTCTTTGACCAGGTCAAAGTGAATCGGCGCCATCTGCGGGCACAGAATGGTGTAGCCCTCCTCGCGCATCTGCTCGGTAAAGGGCACCTTGGGCCACGCGGTCGAAGCACTCTCGCGCTGAGCCTCAAACGTGTACTTGCGACTCGCGAACGCGGGGGCATCCGTGGAGGGCGTCACCGGCGCGGCATCGCCCTGCTCGTAGGCCTCGCCCGCGGCCGTGGCCTCGGCCAAGCGCTCGGCCTCCTGGTCCTTGAGCGCCGCCATGAGCGAGCGGATGCGGATGCGCGCGGCGCCCAGGTTGGACACCTCATCGATCTTGAGCACGGTGTAGATCTTGCCGCTGGCCTCAAGGATTTCCTGCACCTGGTCGGTGGTCAGGGCGTCCAAGCCGCAGCCGAAGGAGTTGAGCTGAATCAGGTCCAAATCGTTGCGCATGGTCACAAAACGGGCGACGGCGTACAGGCGGCTGTGGTACATCCACTGGTCGACAACGCGAATCGGGCGCTCGGGCTTCACCAGATGTGCGAGCGAATCCTCGGTAAAGACCGCAAATCCAAAGCTCGAGATAAGCTCGGGCAGGGCGTGGTTGATCTCGGGGTCGTTATGGTAGGGGCGACCGGCGAGCACGATGCCGTGGCCACCGTGGTCCTCGACCCACTTAAGGGCTTCCTCGCCCATGGTCTGGATGTCCTCGTGGAAACGCGCGTCGGCCTCAAAGGCAGCGTTGACGGCGGCATCGACCTCGGAGCGCGTGATCTTGGGACCGCGCACGCGTCCGCGACCAGCCTCGGCATCGGCCACGCGGTCGACGGCGAGCACCTGATACAGGCGGCGCTTGAGCTCGGTCTTATCGTGATAGGGCACAAACGGGTACAGGAACTCGATATTCTGCTCGCGAATCTCATCGATATTGAGCGCCAACGCCGTGGGGTAGCTCATGACGATGGGGCAGTTGTAGCAGTTACCGGCCGTCGGGTCCTCCTTGCGCTCCCAGCGCACGCACGGCATCCAGATAAAGTCGACGTCACGGTCGATAAGGTTCATCACGTGGCCGTGGCTCATCTTGGCCGGATAGCACACGCTCTCGGACGGCATGGACTCGATGCCCGCCTGGTAGGTCTTTTTGCTCGACTGGTCGGACAGCTGCACGCTAAAGCCCAAGCGCGTAAAGAACGCGTGCCAGAAGGGGTAGTTCTCGTACATGTTGAGCGCGCGCGGGATGCCGACGGTGCCGCGCGGGGCCTCGTCGGGGCTCAGCACCTCGCGGTTAAAGAGCAGATCGTTCTTCTTTTTGAAGAGGTTGGGCGCCTCGGTCTTTTGCTTTTTGTGGCCGGCACCCTTCTCGCAGCGGTTACCGGTAATGAAGCGCCTGCCGCCGCCAAAGTCGTTGACGGTGAGCTGGCAGTTGTTGGAGCAGCGGCCGCAGCGGACATGCTTTTGCGTCACGGTGAGGTGCGCGATGTCCTCGGCCGAAAGGATGGTCGAGGTGCCGTCGGCGCCGGCGCGATCGCGGGCGAGCAGGGCCGCACCATAGGCGCCCATGCAGCCGGCGATGTCGGGACGCACGGCATGAACGCCGGTGAGCTGCTCAAACGCGCGCAACGTGGCGTCGGACATAAAGGTGCCGCCCTGAACGATCACCTGGCTGCCGATCTCCTTGGGGTCGCGCAGCTTAATGACCTTGAACAGGGCATTCTTGATGACGGAATAGGACAGGCCGGCCGCGATGTCGCCCACCGTGGCACCTTCCTTTTGCGCCTGCTTGACGCGCGAGTTCATAAAGACCGTGCAGCGACTGCCCAGGTCGACGGGGGCCTTGGCATGGATGGCGGCATCGGCGAACGCGCGCACGTCCATGTTCATGGACACAGCGAAGCTCTCGATAAAGCTGCCGCAGCCCGATGAGCAGGCCTCGTTGAGCATAATGTGCTCGATGACGCCGTCCTTCACGCGCAGGCACTTCATGTCCTGGCCACCGATGTCCAAGATAAACTCGACACCGGGCAGGAATGCCTTGGCGCCGCGCAGGTGCGCGACGGTCTCGATCTCGCCGGAATCGGCCTTGAGGGCCTCGATGAGCAGCGCCTCGCCGTAGCCCGTGGTGGTCACGTGGCCGATGGTGCAGCCCGCGGGAATGTGGTTGTAGAAATCGGCCATGATGACCTTGGCCGTGCCCAGGATGTCACCGTTGTTGTTGCCATACCAGGTGTGCAGCAGCTGGCCGTCCTCGCCTACGAGCGCGGCCTTCATGGTGGTGGAGCCGGCGTCGATGCCAATGAACACGCGGCCGGTGTAGCCGTCGAGCTTGCCCTTGGGGACGACCTCGGTGTCGTGGCGACCCTTGAACTCGGCAAAGTCCTCGTCGGTGGCAAAGAGCGGGTCCAGGCGCTCGACCTCGGCACCCTGCGTGTCACCCAAGCTGTCGATAGCCTCGATGAGCTGCGGGAACGTGCTAAGCTTGTTGGACTCGTGCGCCATGGCGGCGCCGCTCGCCACAAACAGGTGGGCGTTTTGGGGCACAATGCGGTGCTCCTCGTCCAGGTTGAGCGTGAGGTAGAAGCGGTGGCGCAGCTCGGAGAGGTACTGCAGCGGGCCGCCCAGGAAGGCGACGTTGCCACGGATGGGACGGCCGCACGCCAGGCCCGAGATGGTCTGGGTCACGACAGCCTGGAAGATGGAGGCGGCCACGTCCTCGGGACGGGCGCCCTCGTTGAGCAGCGGCTGCACGTCGGTCTTGGCAAATACGCCACAGCGGCTGGCGATGGGATAGATGGTAGTGGCGTTGGCCGCGAGCTCATTAAGGCCGCTAGCGTCGGTGTGCAGCAGGGTTGCCATCTGATCGATGAACGCGCCCGTGCCGCCGGCGCAGGTGCCGTTCATGCGCTGCTCGATGCCGTTGTCGAAGTAGATGATCTTGGCGTCCTCGCCGCCCAGCTCGATGGCGACATCGGTGGCCGGGATGAGGGTCTCGACGGCACGCTTGCTGGCGATGACCTCCTGGACAAACTCCAGGTCGAGCCACTGGGACAGCAGCAGGCCGCCCGAGCCGGTAATGGCGCAGGTCATCTGGGCCGTCGGCAGCACGGTCGCAGCACCCTCGAACAGGTCGCGGGCGCAGGCACGGACGTCGGTGTGGTGGCGCTGGTACTTGGCGTAGACGATTTGGTTGTCGTCGTTGAGCACGGCGAGCTTGACGGTGGTGGAGCCCACGTCGATGCCCAGGTGCAGGTTGCCGTGGGCGTTATCGGGGTTGAAGATCGCGCCTTCGGGGGCCCGGGCGGCGGTTGCGGCTACGGGCTCAGCGGCGGTCGTGGGCTCGGCGGCTACGGACGTCTCCCCTGCCGCGTTCTTGGCATCGGCAACTGCCTCGGCAACCTTCTCGGCAGCAGCGGTCGCGGCCTTCTGCGCGGCGTCCACCACGGCGGGCGCGGCCTCACGTGCGGCAGCGACCATACGATCCTTGATGCCCTCGACGAGTTTGCTCATCTGTCTCTCCTCTTAGTTGTTGGACTCGACGGTTGCGGCGGTGTCGGCCGCGTCCTCGAGCTGCAAGTTCAATAGCTTCATGCCGTATTCCGGCACGTTGATATCGATGGGTTGGCCATAAAGGTCACCAGGACGAACAAAAGCGAGCACCGTCATAATGCGCGCCATGGCCTCGGGCGATTCGGTGAGCCCACGCTCAAACCAGCGCTGAATCATGCCGACCTCGGCGCTCACGACGTAGGTGACGTAGTAGTCAAAGAACGTGCCCAGCGCCAGGCCCAAAATGCCCGTCTGCGCACGCGGCACCACAGCCTCACGCGCGGTGTCAATGATCCTTTTAATGAAGGCCTGGTCGCCGCCCGGACCCAGCAGCGCACCGATTAAGTCGCGGTTGGCCGCAAGATAACGCAGCAGCTCAACCGAACCGGGCGCCGGCTCGAGCTCATCGATGTTGTGATAGAGATCAGGCAGCTGAGCTGCGGTGATGAGCTCAATGCGCTCACGGATCTCGGCCAGCAAGCCGTCCTCGATTTGATTGATAAAGTCGGGAATATCGCGATAGTGCGAATAGAACGTGCGGCGCGTAAGGCCAGCACGCTCGGTGAGCGACGCGACATTAATGCGCGAAAGGTCGCCGCTTTCGGCAAGCTCGCTGGCAAGTGCCTGGCGAAGGGCACGCTGCGAGCGAAGGGACCGGCGATCGCATTTCTCGAGCTGGGACAAGCGTCCTCCTTGTTACTCAGCCTGTGCGCTATTGCACAGTGCGAGTATTATTGCACACCGTGTGCATCAACACGTAAAGGCAATATTTGGAATGTGACGAGGGGGCAGTCCCTTTGTCACATTATTCGATGATGGTGCGGGAGCTCTGCTTATGCATGGTGGCGAGCATGTGTTTGGGGACGGCGTGGACCATGCAGCTGCCGATAGTTGCGCTCGCGGCGACCTTGGCTGCATCGCTTGCGTTTTTGGTCGCGTAGCTGTGGCGGAAACGCTTGAGCATGGCGATGTCGTTGCCGCCGTCTCCATAGACCGCGACCTCGTCCTCGGCAATACCGTAGTAGCCCGCCAGCCAGGCCACGCTCTCGCCCTTGTTGCATGCCACGTCCGTGATCTCGAACATCACCGGATCGAACGGCGCGTTGACCACGCGGTCCGATCTCTCGGCCAAATATGCCTTAAGGTCGTGTTCCAGCTCGGGCGAGGTCACGCGGCAGTTGATCTTGCACACATCGTGGCGCAAGATGTCGCTAATCGACTGGTCGAAATACTGTTCCTCGTGATAGCCGCCACGCGCACGCATGCCACGCATCACGATACGCTTGATGGGGCTGTCCTTTTTAAAGCCCGCCTGGTGCATCTCGAACGAACCACTCGAGAACATGCCGTCGGGCGTGGAGCAGTCAAAGCAGATATCCGGAAACTCCTTGAGTAGCTCCTCGGTGATCTGCGGGTCGACGGTCCAGGTTTTGAGCACCTCGCCATGACTGTCGCGCACGATGGATCCGTTGGAGCAGCAGGCGTCAAGCGCCAGGCCTGTAAAGCCATGCTCGCCGATCGGCAGCGTCGAGCGTCCGGTCGCGGGAACCACATGCAAGCCAGCCTCGGTCAGCTCGCGAATGGCGCGGCGGATAGTCCCATCTGCCTCGTGCAGGGCGTTAAGCAGCGTTCCGTCTAAGTCACTCGCGAACATCTTGATCATGGGCATGCCTCTCCTTCGTCTGCACGTTATTTTAGACGAAAGAGAGGCATGCCCATGCAAGGGTGTTCCAACGCGCCAGGACATTCGCTTCCGCAAAGCAACGGTGCCCCAGCACGTTAAGACAATCGCCGCAAGCGATTTTTCAGCCGATAAAACAGAGCCGTCGTCAACGTCAGCACCGCCAGCATGCCTGCGAATACAATCGCCGGTGTCCATCGATCATATGCAACCCCGTACGTCAATTGGCCGATAGGTGTTGCGCAGGAAAGGACCATGTAAACGACCGAAAGCACTTTTCCGCAGAGCTCAGCCGGCGCTACCCGCTGAACAAACGCGATGATTTCAACCGACGCAATGCTTGCCCACACCATGATCCATGCCGAACCAACCGCAAACACGGTGAACACGCATACATCTGCGCCGAACAGTAGCGTAACAATAATCGGTACAACTCCAAAACAGATCATCGCAATATATCGGCATATGCCATTGAGAGAAAAGCGATGCGGCCAAATGCCGACCAAGCCACTGCCGGCAAGACCACCCAAGCCCATAGCAACCTCAACTATCCCAACACAGGACGATTGCATGCCGAGATGCTTTTTGACAATAATGGGAGCGCCAATCGTTAGCCCAACCAACGCAAGGTTCAAAACGGCCGCAAGCAAAATCACAGCGACCAATGATGCATTTTGCAACAGATACCGAATCGACTCCCAAAAATCGTTTCGGTATGTCGTACGAGTCGCACCGTCTCCCATCGTTTCAGATGAGGCATTTTGCTTGAGTGCGACCCCAAACAAGAGAGCTGAAATCGCAAACGCCACCGATGCGGTTGTGCAAAGAGCATCGATGCCAAAGCACCCATAGACTGCCGTCCCGACCACAGGACCCAAGATATTGCTCACCATGGTCACCTGCGAAACCAATGCAGTGGCCCGCTCAACCTTCTTTTCACCCGCCATGCGCACCGTCTCAATTTGGAGCATTGGCTTTAGCAGCGATTGAACACCATATTGAACACAAAGTATCGCTACTACGACGACCGCAAGAGGCAACGAGCGCTTCATGGGGATAGACAGCAGTGATGCAGTCATCAGAGCAATGCCGAGGGCCACGAGGACCTCGCGATGTCTTCCCCGATCCGCTAAGATCCCACCAGCCGGAGTTGCGAGTACGCCGGGTATGAACGCCGTCGCCACGACGGCGCCATATAACGTTGACGATCCACTGCAATCGAACAAGTAAAGTGGATACGCAAAGCACAGCGCCGACAGCATCGAATACGTGCACAGCTGCGCAACCAGAAGTTCCGCGAGCCTGATTGACCGCACTGTTTTTGATTTCAACGAGACACCGACGTCTCTCAGCCCAGCCATAAGCCCACCCCCTATACATACCACTAGTATGTATTTAATGACTTGAAAAGGGCAGCCGTGGCTACCCTCACAAATCAATTACATACCGTTGGTATCTATATTACCACCCGGCGCGGTCCCATACGTCCCAAATCTGCGCCGTTGTCTGAAGCACTTCATTACCCAAATCGAGCCCCACCGCGGCAGCCATCTGCGCCAAACATTGTGCGCGAGCGAGCATTCGCTCCTTGGGCTCGAGCGGACGGAACAATGGCAGCAGCCAAAGATTCGCCAACAACGATACGGCCTCCGCCGCTTCGCGCGGGCATTCGCACGCAATGGAGCCGTCGGCGATGCCCTCCTCGATCACTGGCAAGAGACAGCCATCGGCCGACTCGTCAAATGAGCCCTGGTACTGCATCGCCAGTAGGCGCGAGCTTTTTACCGGATCTGCTGCAGGACGCATACGTGCCCATAGCTCAATTTGTGGAACAACGGACTCGGGAGCGTACAGTCGCTTGAGCTTTTGGGCTCCGGTCATATTACCGACGCCAAGCATCGAGCGGCGGCGCTCAACAATCGGAGTCATCGCCCGATCAAACGCGGCGTTGAAAATCTCTTCTTTGCTCTTGAAGTGATGATAGACAGCGCCCTTGGTCATACCATCGAGACGGTCAACGATATCTTGAATGCTCGTCCCCTCATAACCCTGTGCGCAGAATAGCTCCAGTGCCGCGTCGAGAATCTTCGCGACCGTCTCCTCGGGATATTTATTGCGACCCATAATCCGCCCATCCGCAACGCAAGCCTTGTGCCTCATTGCAGCATTTTAACGTTGCGGATGGCAGACGGTCGATTCTACACCGCGGCGGGGCCGTGTTCGCCGGTACGGATGCGGATAACATCCTCGACCGGCTCGACCCAAATCTTGCCGTCTCCAACGGCACCGGTGCGGGCGGCGTTGCAGATGATGTCGACAATGCCATCGACATGTTCATCAGCGCAGATAAGGGTGAACTGCACCTTAGGGATCGTGTTGACAAGCAACTCGTTGCCGCGCACGTATTCCTTCCAGCCATGCTGTGCGCCGCAGCCCTGCACCTGGTTGATAGTCATGCCGCGAACATCAGCAGCAAACAGCGCGTCTTTAAGAACCTCGAGCTTCTCAGCACGAACGATTGCCGTGATCTTCTTCATAGTGAATTCCTCTCTTTAAGAGTTGGTCTGACAGAACGTTTGAAACTGTTAGTCCAGACCACTAAACGAAGGATAGGCGCTCTCACCGTGCTGGCTCGCATCCAAGCCCAGTGCCTCGTCGGCCTCGTCCACGCGCAGGCTACCGTGGAACAGTGCCTTGACCACCGCGGCGATCACCAAGTCGAGCACCAGCACAATAACGACCGTCACCACAATGCCTAAGATCTGCGAGACAAGCAGCGACACGTCGCCCGTGTAGAACAGGCCGCCCTTACCGGTCCACGAGAGCTCCGGCACGCAGAACAGGCCCGTGAGCACACCGCCCAAGATGCCGCCGATACCGTGGCAACCGAACGCGTCGAGCGCATCGTCGTAGCCAAACTTGGTCTTAAGATGGCTGATGGCCAGGTAACAGACGGGCGAGACGATCAGGCCCATGACCAGCGCTGCCCACGGCTCGACAAAGCCCGCACCCGGCGTGACCACCACAAGGCCCGCAACCAGACCGGTGCTGGCACCCACCAGCGTGGGGCGACCGGTGTGCACGCGCTCGACGGCAAGCCACGAGACCATGCCCGCCGCGCTGGCCGTCACGGTGTTGAGGATGGCGAGCGCCGCCACGGCGTCGGCCTTAAACTCGCTGCCGCCGTTAAAGCCAAACCAGCCAAACCAAAGCAGGCCGGCGCCCAGCGCCACAAACGGCACGTTATGCGGACGGTAGCTCATCATGCCAAAGCCGCGACGACGGCCGAGCATTAAGCAGAGAATCAGGCCCGTGAGACCGGACGAAATGTGTACCACGTCGCCGCCGGCAAAGTCGAGCGCGCCGATGATGTCGCCGATAAAGGAACCATCGCCGCCCCAAACCATGTGGGCGAGCGGCGCATAGACCACGAGCAGCCAAATGCCCAGGAAGGCCGTCATGGCACCAAACTTAACGCGGCCTGCCAGACTGCCCGTAACGATAGCGGCGGTGATCATGGCAAACGCCATCTGGAAGGCGATGTTGATGATCTGAGGGTAGACGGCACCATCCGCAGCATTGCCCTCGGCCGCCTGCAGCACCTGGTTGAGCACCGGCAGGCACAGCAGCTGGTCAAAGCCGCCAATAAACGGGCTAGAACCGTCGCCACCGTAGGCCAACGACCAGCCGGCAACAATCCACAGCACACCAACCAGGCCAATGGCGCCAAAGCACATAAGCATGGTGTTGATGACATTTTTGCGCCTGGACAGGCCGCCATAGAAAAACGCCAGACCCGGTGTCATTAAAAACACGAGCATGGTGCAGATGAGCATAAACGTTGTCGATCCCGTATCGTACATTCGCTCCCCCTTGGTCGCATGAACGTTGTCGGCGCTCATGATGCGGCCGAGGGCCAACTGGTGTAGACCAGATACGGCGTTGTTAAACGCTGCGTTGTCGAATGGAAACGGTGCCGCAATCTTGGAAACGGCACGGCAACGGGCGCGAAACGAACGGGAAACGTGCGAACGAGAAGGGCGCGCTTGGCTCCGCTCTGGCTAGCGCCGGAACAGCTCGCGGGCTCGGTCGCGGAGGTCGGTAGCTCGGATGACGCCCTCGTAGCGATTGATGCGCAGACGCGGGAAGGCGTTAAAGAAGCGCAGGTCACGATGGCTGAGCGACACACTCGGCACCGGACGGCTCATGCGCTTGCCGGCAAGGCGACGACTGAGCGACGGACGCGGCATGCTCGGCGCGACATCGGCAACGCGGCGGGCAGCGAGCGCCAGGCCGCGAGCACCATCCGAGATAAACGTCGGCATCGAAGCCTTCTCGCGCAGGGCATCGAGCGCGGCGTCACCCAGCTCGGCCAGCCACGCGTTAACGGCACGGCTACGGATGTGCGTCTGTGCCACCGAGTCAATCGTAGAATCGGGAATACGTTCGAGCATTGAGTCCGAGGCATCGGCAAGCGACTCATTGATGCGGTCGGCAAGGTCGGCCCGGACGCGCTCCAGCTGATCAGACAGACGCCGCCAGCTCGCCAACGAGCACACCGCGTCGACCATCATCGCGACCGCGACGATAAAGGCGGACAGCCGCACAATCAGCACCGGCAGATGGCCAAGCAGCCCCAGCAATGCCGGCTCCACTAAACGGCAAATGCACAGTGCACCCAGGCCAAACGCGCAGGCCCAGTACAGGCAGATGCGTCCGTGCAGGTTAAACGGCAGATGCGAGTAATCCCAAAACCGGGCACCCGTCGTTTTTTCCAACAGCACGCCCACGCTATATTCGATCACGCTGCATACGAGCGCGGCAGCGACAAACTGGTTCGAAGCGTCTGGGATTCCACGCAGCAGCAACCAGCACGCAATGCCGCCCGCACCGTAGATGGGACAACACGGCCCTAGCAAAAAGCCGCTGTTGGCAAAGCGTCCGTGGTTGAGCATGGCGCAGACTGTCGACTCCCATACCCAGCCGCAAAAACCGTAGAAGGCAAACGAGAGTACCAGCGCCGAGAGCGGACAGGCGGCAAGCGTCGCGCCGTCAAATGCCATGTCGATCGCGGTTCCCACCGTCTACCCACTCCTCTTTTCGTTCGATTCGCTGCTCACGTCATCGTCCGCCCTGTCTTTGCGCGGCAGACGGCCGGCAATCGTCTCGCGCAGCGCGCACCATTTATCCGCCAGGCACACAATCCATGCCTCGCGACACGTCGGCGGCACCGGTACCAGCGGAAACATATGGCGCGCGATGATATTCCGCTCGCGCGACGTCAGCTCAAAATCCTCTTCGGCACGCGCCAGGGCAAAAAACGGATGCCGAAAGCCATGCAGTCGATGGCTTGGGTCGGGATCGTGCCAGTCATAGAGAAAGTAATCGTGCAGCAGGGCCCCGCGCAGCAGCGAGGCGCGGTCGACCGAAATGCCAGCACGGCCCAAGCGCTCGGCAAATGACAGACTTGCCCGCGCCACCGAGGTCACATGCGCATACACCGTCACATCGCCATGCTGGATAAACTCGCGCGTCAGGTCCAGACGGCCCGCCTGTGCCAGTTGACGGGCAGCATGGTCTACTTCGCACGCGATTTTCTCGGCACGAACGGTATCGGACATGCGGCCTCCTTCCGGCGGCGCTCGGCGGCAAGCCACAGCCTGCACGCAATGAATAAAATCATCATGGAACTTATCAGTATGGCATCGGACAAAACGTTTTGCCCCACCAGTTGGCGAATTACCGCGCCGCCGTCACATATCAAACGCCAAAATGTGCGAGACTGTCTTGTGCAATTGTGCCGGCCGAGGGAGTGCCGGCGCACGATTCGCATGGAGTAACCCACAACGATGCTGCTTACGCAAACGACAACGCCCGAGGACGTCAAGGCTCTCGATTGCGCCGAGCTTCCGCTGCTCTGCGGCGAGATCCGCCACGCCATCCTCGAAAGCTCCGCCGCCGTCGGCGGACACGTTGCCCCCAACCTGGGCGTCGTTGAGCTTACGGTTGCGCTTCATCGCGTGTTTAACTCCCCCACCGACAAAATTGTCTTTGACGTGTCGCACCAGACCTATGCCCACAAGGCGCTGACTGGGCGCGCGTACACTTATATCGACCCGGCACGCTACGGCGAGGCCTCTGGCTTTGCCAATCCCGACGAGTCCGAACACGACCTGTTCGCCATGGGCCACACCTCCACATCGGTGAGCCTGGGCTGCGGCTTGGCGCACGCTCGTGACCTGGCGGGCGATGCGTACAACGTCATCACCATCATTGGCGACGGTTCGCTTTCGGGCGGTCTGGCGTTTGAGGGCTTTAACAATGCCGCCGAGCTCGACAGCAACCTGATCATCATCGTCAACGATAACGACCAGTCCATTGCCGAGAACCATGGCGGCCTGTATCGCAATCTGGCCGAGCTGCGCGCCAGCAACGGCACCTGTGAGCGCAACGTTTTCCGCGCGATGGGGCTCGACTACCGCTATCTGGACGCCGGTAACGATGTGTTGGCCCTAGTCGACGTGCTGCAGGAACTGCGCAATATCGATCATCCCATCGTGCTGCACGTCTCCACCGCCAAGGGCAAGGGCTTTGAGCCGGCCCAGAGCGACCCCGAGCGCTGGCACCACGTGGGTCCGTTTGACATGGCGACTGGGCGCAAGCTCTGCCCGGGCCATCCGAGCGAGCCTGCGCCGCGCACCTATGCCGACATTACGGGCGAGGCGCTCAGTGCCGCCATCGAGCACGATCCGCAGGTCGTGGGCATCACGGCCGCCACGCCCTACATCATGGGCTTTACACCCGAGCTTCGCGCTGCCGCCGGCAAACAGTTCGTCGATGTGGGCATTGCCGAGGAGCACGCCGTCACCTTTGCCACCGCGCTCGCCAGCGCCGGTGCCAAGCCGGTCTTTGGCGTGTACGGCACGTTTTTGCAGCGCGCCTACGACGAACTGTGGCACGACCTGTGCCTCAACGATGCCCCGGCGACGACCCTTGTATTTGGCGCGTCGATCTTTGGCACCACATCCGAGACGCATCTTTCGTTCTTTGATATTTCCATGCTGGGCGGTCTTCCCAACATGCACTACTTGGCACCGGCCTGCATGGAGGAATATCTGTCCATGCTGAGCTGGTCGCTCGACCACCGCGAGCATCCCGTAGCGATCCGTGTACCGGGCATTGGCCTGGTAAGCCGCCCCGACCTGGCGCCTGCCGAAGACACCGACTACAGCGCCGTTCGCTACAACGTGGTGCGCCAGGGCCGCGACGTGGCCGTGCTCGCACTTGGCGACTTCTTTGAGCTGGGCGAGCACGTGGCAAATCGCTTGGCTGCCGAGTACGGCATCGAGGCCACGCTTGTCAACCCGCGCTATGCAACCGAGCTCGACCGTGAGTTCCTCGACAGCCTTGCCGCCGAGCATCGCGTTGTCGTCACTCTCGAGGACGGCATCTTGGACGGTGGCTGGGGCGAGCGTGTCGCGTGCTATTTGGCCTGCACGCCCGTGCGCACGCGCACCTTCGGCATCGCCAAGGGCTTCCCCGACCGCTACGACCCCAAAGAGTTGCTCGTTCAGAACGGCATGACGGTCGAGAACATGGCGGCCGAAGCCGTAAGGCTACTCAACGAGTAAGAAAACCTCCGCAAGGAAAGCACCCATGCGGAGGTTTTTGTTTTCACAGCTCAATTATCTCAATCTGTAACATCTATGGCCCGAATTCCCGTCTAACTGTTACAGATCTAGAAAAGACGTCTTAGTCCCTGACCTTTGTCTCAATCTGTAACAGATAGAGACCTTCTGGCCGTCCAGATGTTACAGATTGAGACATTCGAATTCCCCTAAAGAGAAAATCTCGATCTGTAACAGGTAGAACCCATTTCCTCGTCTAACTGTTACAGATTGAGACAAAGCAGCGAGACAGGCCACCACATCTGCAAGAACCACCACAAAGGTGCCTGTCCCTTTTTGGTAGGTAGAATAACCCATAAGGTAAGTATGTTTCTGAGTTATTTCGTGTTGACCCATTTGAGCGCGATAGGGTATAACTCTACTCAACCGCTAGGGATTTTATTGAGAAAGGTGTTCTACCATGAGCAAGAACCTCTCCCAGCAGGTCGTTCTCGACCGCCGCGGCTTTGTCGCCGCCACCTTCGCAACCGTCGCCGGCCTTGGTCTTGCCGGCTGCTCCGACACCAGCGCCGAGGCCGACAAGGGCTCCGCCGCCTCCAAGAGCTCCGAAGATACCGAAGCTTCCACCACGCTCGATGCCAAGGCATTCGACAAGCTCGTCGACAACGGCCCCAAGGCCGATGACGACGCCATCGCCGCCAGCACCTGGGCCACGGCCGTCAAGGACGCCGGCGTCTTTAAGATCGGTGGCGTTCAGACCTCCACGCTCTTCTCCCTCCTCAACGAGAAAGACGGTCAGACCCGCGGCTTCGATGCCGGTATCGCACAGCTCCTGTCCAACTACATTCTGGGCGAGAACAAGGTCGAGATCACCCAGGTGACCTCCGACACGCGCGAGTCCGTCCTGCAGAATGGCCAGGTCGACGCCGTCTTTGCCACCTACACCATCACTGACGAGCGCAAAAAGCTCGTCTCCTTTGCCGGTCCCTACTATTACACCCAGCAGGCTATCCTGGTGCTCGCCGATAACGAGGACATCAAGAGCGTCGACGACCTGGCCGACAAAAACGTCGCCGTCCAGTCCGGCTCCAACGGCCCCGCCATCCTGGAGGAGTTCGCTCCCAAGGCCAGCCAGCAGGAGTTCAAGACCGACGAGGAGGCCCGTCAGGCACTCCAGCAGGGTCGCGTTGACGCCTACGTCATCGACAACAACATGCAGCAGAGCGCCCTGGTCCGCGAGCCCGGCAAGTACAAGATCGCCGGTAAGCCCTTTGGCAACAAGGAGCCCTACGGCATCGGCCTGCCGCTCGATTCCGACGGCGTCGCCTTTGTCAACGACTTCCTTAAGAAGATCGAGGACGACGGCACCTGGACCGAGCTGTGGCAGATCTGCATCGGCGACCGCACGGGCGACACCAATGTTCCCGAGCTGCCCGAGATCGGCGCCTAGGCAACGAGCCTGGTAACGGCCGCAACGAAACCATATGGAAACGCACGATGCGCTTTATTGCGCTAAACTGTTTCTTCACTGAGTTGTCGGGGCTTCCGTACACACGGGAGCCCCTTTCCTTACCGGCGGGAGGTCCGCATGAGTCTCTCCGAGCTCTGGTCGCTCTATGGCCAGAACTATATCGACGCGCTGCTAGCAACCTGGGGCATGACGCTTGAGTCGTTTGCCATCGCCATGGTGCTGGCCGTCGCCGTCACCGTGATGCGCGTGTCGCCGCTCAAGCCGCTGCGCGTCTTTGGCGACCTGTATGTCCAAGTCTTCCGCAACATCCCCGGCATCGCGCTGCTTATCATCGTCGTCTATGCGCTGCCACCGCTCAAGGTCGTTCTGCCCTACCGCACCTGCGTTATCGTCGCCACGGTGTTGCTGGGCTCGGCCTTTGGCTCCGAGAACTTTATGAGCGGTATCAACACCGTCGGCGTCGGCCAAGTCGAAGCCGCCCGCTCGCTCGGCATGGGCTTTAACCGCATCCTCGCCAAAATCGTGATTCCGCAGGCACTGCGCTCAAGCGTATTGCCCATGACCAACCTCTTTATCGCCGTCATGCTCACTACCGCCTTGGGCAGCCAGGTGCCGCTTAAGCCGCAAGAGCTTACCGGCGTGGTGAGCTACATCAACACGCGCTCGCTCGGCGGCGTCGCCGCGTTCTTTATCTCGGCGCTCGGCTACCTGGGCACGGCCTTTGTGGTGAGCCACATTGGCAACTATATCGATAAGAAGGTGAGGATCCTCCGATGAGCAAGCACTCCTCTCCCGCGCTCACCATGCGCGATGCGCTCTACGAGGCTCCCGGCCCCAAGATGCGCGCCAAGACTCGCATCGGCACCGCCATCTCGCTGGTTGCCGTCGTCGCACTCGTTGCCCTTGTGTTGCAGCGCTTTTATGTGACCGGCCAGCTTTCGGTTCACTATTGGTATTTCTTTACGCACCTCACCACCTGGAAGTTCTTGCTTGCCGGCTTTGAGGGCACCGTTAAGGTCGCACTCACCGCCGGCGCCATCGCGCTGGTGCTCGGCCTTGCCCTTATGCTCGGTCGCACCAGCGACATTAAGCCGCTGCAGCTGGTCTGCCGCGTGCTCACCGATTTCTTCCGCGGCGTGCCGAGCCTGCTGTTCATCTACTTCTTCTTTTTGGTGCTGCCCCAGTACAAGATCGCGCTGCCGTCGTTTTGGATGCTCACGCTTCCCGTCGCGCTCGCCGCAGCCGGTGTACTGGCCGAGATCTTCCGTGCCGGCGTCAACGCCGTGCCGCGCGGCCAGGTCGAGGCTGCCCAGGCACTCGGTCTCTCCAAGGCTAAAATCACCTTTAAAATCGTATTGCCGCAGGCTATTCGGTTTATCATTCCGTCGTTGATTTCGCAGCTTGTAGTCGTAGTCAAAGACACTACCGTCGCCTACGTGGTGAGCTACCCCGACCTCATGCAAAACGCCCGCGTGCTCATTACCAACTACGACGCCCTCGTGTCGGTCTACCTGGTGATCGCGGTCATCTACATCCTCATCAACGTCGCGATCAACAAGGCCGCTGTCTACGTTTCGCACAAGACCGGCGCGACCATCATCCGCTAACGCTTTACCATTTCGAGTCATAAGGAGCCGAGCACCATGGCACAGAGCACCTCTTCCACCGGCAATCAGCCGCTGATCGAGCTCAGACACGTCGATAAGCACTACGGCAATCTGCACGTCCTCAACGACATCAATCTCTCGGTCGACCGTGGCGAGGTCGTCGTCGTGATCGGCCCCTCGGGCTCGGGCAAGTCGACCATGTGCCGAACCATCAACCGCTTGGAGACCATCGACTCGGGCGAGATCCTCATCGAGGGCGAGCCCCTGCCGCAGGAAGGCAAGGATCTTGCCCGCATGCGCGCCGAGTTGGGCATGGTGTTTCAGCAGTTCAACCTGTTCGCACATATGACGGTGCTGCAGAACGTCATGCTGGGACCGGTCGACGTGCTGGGCGTGTCCAAGGAGGAGGCTCGTGAGCGCGCCATGGACCTGCTGAGCCGCGTAGGCGTTGCCGAGCAGGCCGATAAGGTGCCCGCACAGCTTTCGGGCGGCCAGCAGCAGCGCGTGGCCATCGCCCGTTCTCTCGCCATGCAGCCCAAGGCCATGCTCTTCGATGAGCCCACAAGTGCCCTCGATCCCGAAATGATCAACGAGGTGCTCGAGGTCATGGTGCGCTTGGCGCAGCAGGGCATGACGATGATCGTCATTACGCATGAGATGAACTTTGCCCGCCGCGTGGCCGACCGTGTCGTGTTTATGGCCGACGGCCAGATCGTGGAAACCGGCACGCCCGACGAGTTCTTCGACCATCCCCAGACCAAGCGCGCCCAAGACTTCCTCAACTCCATCAAGGGCCACTAGCCCAATTGCCATATCTGCTCGCCATGACCATCCAAACTCGAAAGCAACACCCATGATCGGAACTCGCACTTCATCGTCATACACCCCGCACGTCGACGTCGATCCCGCCGACCGCCCGCTCATCCTCGTCGCGCCGCGCTGGGAAGAGGCGAAGCCGTTTTTAAGCGAGACGCTCTCCCCCAACGAGGAAATCGCAAGTGTCTTTGTCGATGCCATCCTTGCCGCCGGCGGCCTGCCGCTGCAGATGTCCATCACCGAGGATATTGAGGTCATCCGCCATTACGTCGATATCGCTGACGGTATCGCTATTCCCGGCGGCCCGGATGTCAACCCCAAACGCTGGGGCGATGATCGACCCTACGACCCCACCCTCTGCTGCGAGATCCGCGATAGTTTTGAGTTTAAGCTGGTCGACGAGGTACTCCGCGCCAAAAAGCCGCTCTTTACCACCTGCCGCGGCACGCAGCTGCTCAACGTCGCCACCGGCGGCACCCTGTGCATGGACGTGCCGAGCCTGGGCGCGCGCGAGGGCCACACGCAGTGGCGCCATACCCACGTGCTCAACGACCCTGTGCATCCTGTCGAGGTCGTGCCGGGCTCGCTGCTCGACCGCGCGGTTGGCGGGCACAGGCTGATCCAAACCAACTCCGCACACCACTGCTGCGTCGATCGTCTGGGTAAGAGCACGCGTTTGGTCGCCAAGGCAACCGACGGCGTTCCCGAGTGCATCGAGGTCGAAGGCCAGCCATTCTGCTTGGGCGTGCAATGGCATCCCGAGTACACGTGGAAGACGCTCGAAACCGACTTTAACCTGTGGAAGTCGTTTGTCGAAGCAGCGGCCAAGGTAAAGCAGGCCCGCTAGCTCGCGAACCACTCAGGTTAAAGCCTCCTAAGCCGGGGGGGCGGACACCAGCCACGGTGCCCGCCCCCCTGTATTTGATATGCTCGGTATGATTATCCCTCACAAACAATCAGAGAAATCTCGACCGCAATCGGTCGACAGTAAAGCAAATGGTAAAAACGCTTGCTACGTTTATGAGGCAGTCAATTAAAATCGAGATGCATTGACCATTCCCCAACGGGGTCACGCCGCAAATCCACATGAGCATCGAGGCTGGAAGCGGAAGCATGGAATTGGCCCCGACCTGTATGTAGATCGCTACGACGTTGACAAGCAACAGCATGCCAATCGGACCGAAGCCGGACCCAAAATAGGAAACAACGATTACGCAAGAAACCACGCATGCAAGGCAGGCAGCGGCAGCAAGAACAAGTCGATAGCAAAATACATACAGGTTGAAATACTGCTGAGCATCCGAAACGATTGCGCAGTTAAGACAGTACAAAACGACACTCGACAGGACAAACGCGCCCAAAAGGGCAAAAGAAGATAGCACCACTCGCGCAACGATAGCGCACACACGCTTCCCTCCCCGAGCCTCCGACAACCCCCACGGTTCCTCGACAAAGCCCGAACTGACAAAGCGCGGCACAATGCAAGCCGCGATGAACGGAAAGAACAATGCATGGGCCAACGGGGCTACGTTGAACAGCAGACCGCGAAAAACCTCTGCATTGCCAAATAGAAGGACATCCTCCGCCGATAGCCGAAGCGTCGGGTCTGGGAAAAAACCCAAGAAACTGTTCTCACGGAGGCTACAGAACCACATCGGGAAAGAATTAAGCTGCAATATCACCATGTACGCATAAATTACCAGGATTAAGGCGTACGCCCATTTGCTCACATGCTTCAATTCTGACTGGAGAAGTCTTTTAATCTGACGAGCCATTGAGCACACCCCCAGCGCGAAAGCTCAAGAGAGCGTAAATCAATACCGATAGACAACTGGCTGCCACGCCATATCCCAAAAGCGTCAGCTGCCCCATATCGCTATACCCAAGGGCACATCCGACTCCAAGGTACGGCCCCGGAAGAAGGAAAATCCATCGCAAGGACGATATGGGCGTCTGAAGGTAAGTTCCGTAGAGCGTCAAGCTCATGACAAATCCAATAACTATCGCAGCCCCGCTCAATACAGCGCTGCCCGTAATCCGATAGATGGTCACCGTCTCCAGCGCAATCGATATCACCAATACGGCGTTAATCATCATTGCGGGCAAAAATGCAGCCAGCATGCTATGCGCATAGTTTTGCCCTCCACGTGTTATCGCTATTACAAACAGAAGAAGGCAAAGCGCACTATATGCTGCGCCGATTATTAAAGCAGACGAAAGTACATGTGCCAGAACCCCGTTAAAGCGGGCAAGACCTCTTGCTGAAGAAATTCGGCATCCCTCTTCATAGCCGCGCTCCTGTAAAATCGCCAGGCAAACGATGAGCGGAACGAACAGAGAGGTGCCGGCAAAAGCACTGCGCACAAGGGACTCATCAGGCGCAGAAGAGTCGATTACATTCCAAAAGAATCCAATATCCTCCCCGCAAACGCTATTGCCAAAGGCTAGCAACGTTGTTCCGCTTTTTAGAAAGACACCGAAGAGAAGGCCGAACGCCAGCATAAGCGCAAGACAAAACTGCGCCGGAAACATCCTGTGTAAACGCATCATGTCCGCCTTTATGGGATGGATCGCCCGCTTCATAGCGAGACCGCCTTCATCAAGCGCCTGTAATACTCTTTTAAGGACGACGCCTCATCCCTTATGACGTCCATCGATTCCTTTTTCAGCAGTTCGCCGTCATGAAGAAACAGGCAGCTTGTTGCAACCGATGCCAGCTCATCCAAATCATGACTAGAGATGAGCATGGTCTTACCCTGCTCTCGATTCAATCGACCGATAAGGGCCCATATACTCTCGATGCCCAGCGGGTCCAACCCGTTTGCTGGCTCATCAAAAATAAGCAGATCAGTGTCACCCAACAAAGCTGTAGCTATATCCAGCCGCCGTTTCATTCCCAGAGAAAAACTGCTCACGCTCTTTTTCTCATCGGCATCCAGCCCGACTAGGCTCAAAACGCGAGGAATCTCACGCTTCTCATCAAGCCCCCATTCCGCACATCGGATTTGAAGATTCTCAACCGCACTGAGAGATTGGTATGCTCCACTGGAATCTGGTACATAGCCGACACGCGTCCGCATCAGGCTAAGCTCTTTTTTTGATTTGCCTCCGAAGAGCTCCACGCTCCCCGACGATGGCTCACAGAGGCCCAGCACTATTTTAATAAGCGTGCTTTTGCCCGCCCCGTTTGCACCAACAAGGGCGCAAAGCTCAGACTGATCCACCTCGAAGGAAACGTCATGCAAAACGCGCCGTTTCCCGTAGCGCTTTGACACCCTTGATAGCCTTATCGTTGATGCGTTCATTGGCCTCCCGTTCCGCTTGATAGCAAAACCGCTCATATCGTTCCTTCTTTACTTTATCGTTTTCCATAGTTGTTATTGTTTTTCGATAACTCATATTTGTCAAGATAATCTAAAAGAAAGAACCCGTGTTAGACACGGGTCCCTTCACGCTGATATTTCGTTTTAGTTGTTCGCCTTAAGCTACTCGTCGCTCAAATCGACAGCAAAGACTGATGTCGGAAGCGATGCCTCATTGCCTCCGCCATCCCGCATCTGCCTCACAACGTTTTTTGCACGCTCGACAATAAGCTCCTCAAGCTCTTTCTCGCTCACGCGCTGAATAATATCTCCCGGTTGACAATCAAGCTCATCACAGATATCGAGGAGCGTCTTTAGGCGAATAGCTTTTATCTTTCCGTTTCTAAGCTTTGAAATATTAGCCGGAGTATGCCCCGTCGCTCGAATCAGATCAGCACTGGTCTTTCCGGTCTTAAGCAGCTGCGTCTCAAGCTCGATGATGAGATAGCTCATGTTTCCTCCTACACAAGCTCGTCAGACTGCTCTTGGAGCAGCGAGGCATAACTCCAAATCGCCGAGATAAACAAACAGACAACTGCGCCGATAAACGACCCCGCATCAAAGGTAGCGCCTTGGCAAATCTCAATAACAAAGGAATGAGGCACGATGTAAAGCTCCAGTCCGCCAATGGTGAGATTGACCGATCCATAGGCACCAACAAGCGAAACCGCGGCGTTAACAGCAAAGGCAAGCGCGAGAACACGGATAAGCCGCACATGCGTCTTGGTAAAGGGCGAGACGCCCCGAGAGATGTTACGGCTGATCCCGCACAAAACGACAAGCGAAATACCCACGACGAGCGCCAGGCACAGTCCGCTTGGGATAACGATGCACCCGCCATCGAGAAGCGTCACGACACCGAAAGAATCGACAGAAGCAACGTTTGTAACCGCATACCAGATCACGTAAACAACCAACGCGGCAAAAGCGACAAGCATCCCTGCAAAAACGGCTGCCATGCAAAAACCGAACTTCCTGATATTTTCGCCCGCCTTGGCCATACGCTGAACGCTGTTGGACATACACTCACCCTCATCGACTCTATCGTTATTCGAACAGTTTATCGAACAACGATATGGATTGCATGCGGAAAGCCCCGACAGTGTGCATAGGCAATTCACTAATCAGAAGGGGTGAGAGTGGATTTTTGGACACGTATCGAACGAGAGTGGATAATCTCCCACTTTGAGGCCGCCACCGGGCCTAAAACGGGAGATTATCCACTCTCATAGTCATCAAAGCTCGCGAGCTCTTACTCGGCCGCCTCGCGCAAGGCCGACATCGTAGCCGCATATTGCTGCTGCAACGCATGCATTCCCTCGCGAGCGCCGTCAACGGCATCGGCGCCGCGCAGTGCTTCGGTCACCACAACCGCCGGCTCGTACAGATTATCGAATCCCAAGTTCTGGCTCACGCCCTTGAGCGTGTGTGCTGCCATAAACGCTTCCTTGGCGTCTCCTGCCGCCATGGCAGCCTCCAGCTTGTCCATGCTCTCGTCATCCAAAAACTTGAGGGCAAAGCGGGCAAGCATTTCCTCGCCCATCAGCCGAGCGCACGCATCGTCATAATTAGCGCCGATCTTCTCATACGCCTCACGCATGGAAATCATGGATTAAAAACTCCTTTGGTCAAACTAAATCGTGGGAAACGCGACGACGTCGGCGGGGCGTGCCAACGTCTCGGCAATTTGGTCTTGCACCTCGAGCAGGCAATCGAGCAGCAGCGGGTTAAAGGTGCCGCACTTACCGTCCAGGATCATCTGGATTGCCTCCTCGTGCGGGATAGCGTCCTTGTACACGCGCACACTCGTCAGTGCATCGTACACGTCGGCCACCGAAACCACCTGCGCGGCGATGGGGATATCGTCGCCCTTGAGGCCATCGGGATAACCCTTGCCGTCCCAGCGCTCGTGATGCCAACGCGCAATCTGGTACGCATATTCCATAAGCGCATTGCCGGCGTGATGGCTACCCAGCTCAAGCAGCATATCGGCGCCGATCGTGGTATGCGTCTTCATAATCTCGAATTCCTCGGGCGTAAGGCGTCCGGGCTTGTTGAGAATCGCATCGTCAATCGACATCTTGCCGATATCGTGCAGCGCCGAAGCCAGGGCGATCGTGGAGCGTTCCTCATTGTCGAGGAAAATCGTGCCGCTACGCTGGACCAGACAGCCAAGCAGCAGCTCGGTCAGCTTCTCGATGTTCGTAACGTGCCTGCCGCTCTCGCCGTTGCGAAGCTCCATGACGCCAGCCATGATGTCGATGAGCATGCGACTGTTCTTGACGCGCTCGTTGTACTGCTGGGACAGCAGGCTCGTCAGGCGGCGCTGTTTGGCGTACAGGCGGATGGTGTTGTTTACGCGGCGGCGCACGATACGGGAGTCAAACGGGCGGTTGATATAGTCTGAGGCGCCCAGCTCGTACGCGCGCAGAACCATATCATCGGAATCTTCACTCGAAATCATGATGACAGGCAGATTGTCGATGCCCGATCGGCGCGAAAGATCGGCCAGCACCTCAAAGCCGCTTATGCCCGGCATGACAATATCCAGCAGCACGAGCGACAACTCATCGCCATAGCGGTCGACCATGTCGAGTGCCGTACGACCGTTGTCGGCCTCGAGGATGCAATACTCGTCCTTGAGCATCTCGTTGAGAATGACTCGGTTCATCTCGGAGTCATCGACAATAAGCACCAAAGGCTTTTCGCTTTGGAAAGCCTCGATGGAATCGGCGTCGGTCACGACCGTACCGGCTTTTGCCTTAGCGCGGCTCAATAACTGGACAGCGCGGCCAACGCCCTCATCGACCGTCTCGCCATGAATGCGAACACCACCAACACATGCCGTCAAGCTCACGTACTCATGGCCCGGAATAATCGTGGAACGAACGGCATCGGACACCTGATGCAGGCGACGGGTGAAGTCATCGGAGGGAATATTGGGCATGACAACCACAAACTTGTCGCAGCCATAGCGCACAAGCTCGTCAGTCGAACGGATTCCGCTGCGCATGGCTGTCGCCACAGCACCGAGCGCAAGGTCGCCGGCATGACGGCCACAGGTATCGTTGAAGACCCTAAAATCATCAAGGTCGATCATCGCAACGCCGGCATTCATGCGGACGCTTCGGAGCTTTTCCTCGTAATATCGGCGATTGCGCACACTCGTCAGCACGTCGGTGTAGACAAGGTCCTCTTCTGCGGCCTCTTGCTCATCGATCGGACGCACCATCAGCAGGACATGAGGCTCGCCCTCGACCTTCAGAGGGCGCAGGCGAGCGCGGTACTCAGTACCATCATTGAGCAGCTGCTCCGACACCTCATCGGAGTCTGCCAAGGCCTCAAGACTCGACTGACGCAGACAAGGGCAGCGATCGCCGGCGAGCAAGCAGTTAGGCTCCCTCTTAATCTGATCGGCCGACAGCAAACGCACCACGGGGTAGGTCTTCGCGACACGGGCGACCTCAGCGGCAGCCTCCTCGTCGGTTAGATTGACCTCGTGATTATTGAGCATATGGGGCCCTTTCGATAGTTTCGCATGGTAGCGGTGGGTTCCAAATGCTACAAGGGTAACACCTTGTCGATGCAGGTAAGTACGTGAATGCTGTTACATTTTTATGAGTTGGCAGGCGGCGCGATTGAAGTCGCAGACGTGAGGTTTTGAGCACATTTGTTAACACGGCCGAAACGTTTGCGGGTGAAGCCTGCTTTGGCCATTGCGGGTGTTAGAGCCCCAGGATGCCACGGACAGCCCGGGCAGCCGCTGCCGGGCGATCGCGCAGACCGTTATGCGCGCCCGGGATCGTCACGAGAGGGCAATCGAGATATTCGGCAGCCGCTCGCGTGCCAGCCTCGCGGGGCGTGCCAATCGAGAGCTCGCCCAGGAGCACGGCGGCCACCGTTTTTGACGCGCGAACGCTATCCCAATCGGGAACGCAGGTCATAGTAATCCCGTATTCGTTCGCCATGAAACTGCGGCCGTTGCGCAGGGCATACTTGGCTTCTGCCTCGGTTAACTTGGGGGCCTCAGGGTCCGAATCGCCGATGGCGCCCAGGAAGGCCCGTAATGCCCTGGAGACCTTTCCCGCGGCGATCATCTCGAGCAAAACTGGGGCCGCGCCCAGGCCGGCACCATCATCCGTCACGGCGGGTTCATGCAGAATCGCACGCGAGATTATGGCGGGGTTTGCACGGAGAAGCTCCAGGGTCACCAGCGTACCGGCACTGTGCGCGAGCACGTTTGCCGGAGCGCCGATATGCTCAATAACGGCCTGCAGGTCGGCGGCTTGGGCGGCGAGGTCGTAGCGTCCGTCTGCAGCGTCGCCGCTCTCGCCGCAACCGCGGCGATCGTAGGCAATGACGCGGTAGTCACAGGCGAGCTCGCGGGCGATGGCGTCAAAGAAGACGCCGTCGACGCAGGCGCCGTGCACGCACACCAAGGCGGGCGTATCGGACGATACAACCGGGCCGGCATACTCGCGACAGGCGATCGTGGTGCCCGCATTCTCAACCGTAAAATCCATACTGTGTTCCCATCGTCAATGCCCATCCAGTTGCCCGTCAGTACGGTTGGATAGACCCGCATTGCTTTACGCTTTGTTAACAGATTAACTGTACCCGACCTGAGGCTTTTCATGGCACGGCATAATGAGCGACGTGCAAAAACGAAACTTGTAAAGCAAGAGCCCGCACCTTGCTTCGGAGCCGATGCTATGCTTAGGCACAATTGTCTTGAGGAGCATATGTCTATGTCTACGTTTTTGAATGCCAGCCCCATCTTTGGGCCCGTTCGCAGCCGTCGCCTTGGTCTCTCGCTCGGCGTCAACATGATGCCGGCCAGCGGCAAAATCTGCACGTTCGACTGCATTTACTGCGAAAACGGCCTCAATGCCGAGCGCCCCTGCCACGAGCCGTATAACACGGCTGCCGTGGTGCTCGACGCGCTCGAGGCAAAGCTGCGCGAGATGGCAGCCGAGGGCGAGCTCCCCGATGTGATCACCTTCGCAGGCAACGGCGAGCCCACCGCCGCGCCGGAGTTTCCGCAGGCCATCGCCGGCGCCGTCGCGCTGCGCGACGAGCTTGCCCCAAACTCCAAGATCGCCGTGCTCTCCAACGGCACACGCGCCGACCGTCCCCAGGTACACGATGCGCTCATGATGGTCGACGACAACATTCTTAAGCTCGATACCGTCGACCCGGCGTTTATCCAGCTGCTCGACCAGCCTGTTGGCCCCTACGACGTCGAGCACCAGATTGAGACGTTCGAAAGCTTTGACGGTCACGTTATTATCCAGACGATCTTTTTGACCGGTGAGTATCAGGGCAAGCCCATCGACAACACCGGCGAGGAGTACGTTGCCCCCTGGCTCGTGTCGCTTGAGCGCATTCGCCCGCAAGAAGCGACCATCTACACGGTGGCGCGCGAGACACCGGTCGCCGGCCTTGCTAAAGCGGCGCCCGAGGTGCTCGACGCCATTGCCGCGCGCGTCCAAGCCCTCGGCATTCCCTGCCAGGTGAGCTACTAGCAAAACCACGCAGCAGCTAGTGCCCGCCATCCCGCCCCATCAGTTGCGGTGATATAGTTCCTATTTGTGCTGTTAAACCGCTTAAATCGGAACTATATCACCGCAACTTTTATGGCCGCGTGGGTGGGCTATACTAGCTGCGAATGAAAGGAAGTTAGCCATGTATGACAAAGGACCCGTGCCCGGCCGCAACGACGCTTGCTGGTGCGGCAGCGGCAAGAAATACAAGAAATGCCATAGCGCCTTTGATGAGCGCCTCGAGCGCTTGTGGGAAGAAGGCTGGGAGGTTCTGCCTCGCACGCTCTACAAGACTCCCGCCGATATCGAGGGCATCAAGCGCTCGGCAGCCATCAACGTGGGCGTGCTCGATTATGTGGGCGAGCATATCGCCGCAGGCATGACCACCAACCAGATCGACCAGATGATCTACGACTACACCGTCGAGCACGGTGGCACGCCGGCCGACCTCAACTACGAGGGCTACCCCAAGAGCGTGTGCACCTCGATCAATGATGTGGTCTGCCACGGCATTCCCTGCGATACGGACGTGCTGCACGAGGGCGACATCATCAACGTAGACTGCTCCACGATCTTGGACGGCTACTTTAGCGATTCGAGCCGCATGTTCTGCATCGGCAAGGTCTCTGCCGAGCGCCAGCGTCTGGTCGACGTCACTCGCGCCAGCGTGGAAGCGGGTCTAGCCGCCGTCAAGCCATGGCTACCGCTGTCCGTGATGGCCGAGGCCGTGCAAAAGACGGTCGAGGACGCCGGTTTTAGCGTGGTGCGCGAGTACGGCGGACACGGCATTGGCAAGGAGTTCCACGAGGACCCGTTTGTAGGCTTTACCACCGAGGCGCCCGATGTGGACACCATCATGGCTCCGGGCATGGTCTTTACCATCGAGCCCATGGTCAATGCCGGAGCGCCCGACATCAAGATTAGCAAGGGCGACGGCTGGTGTGTGCGCACCAAGGACGGCAGCGATTCGGCCCAGTGCGAGGTACAGCTCGTAGTGACCGAGGACGGCTACGAGCTGCTGAGCTGGTAGCCGTGGATGCGCCGGATGCTGACGGGCACGCTCGTCTAGCATCCGGCGTTTTTGTTTGAACGTTTTGCCTGATAAAACCCGCCAAAATAAACCTGTCCCTTTTTGGCGGGTCAAGCGGAAAGGACTACTTGTGAACATCTTGGTTTTGCTGCCCGTCAACGACCACCATCGCGCAATTCTTGAGTCGAGCGCTCCGGGCGAGGACTTTATCTACACGAGCGCCGACGCTATCACGCGCGAACAAGTCGCCAACGCCGACGTGATCTTGGGCAACATAGACCCTGCCCTACTTACCGCATGCGAGCACCTCCAGCTGCTGCAACTACAGACCGCGGGCTATGACGATTACTTGGCCGCCGGCACCGTGCCAGCCGACGCCAAACTGTCTTGCTCGGTGGGCGCCTACGGCCAGGCCGTGAGCGAGCACATGTTTGCCATGGTCCTTTCCATGATGAAGCGCCTGCCCGGCTATCACGACTTGCAGCGCGAACATCGCTGGGAGGATTTGGGGCCAGTTACCTCGCTCAAAAACGCCAACGTGCTGGTGCTGGGCGCGGGCGATATCGGCGGTCACTTTGCCACGCTCTGCCGCGGCATGGGCGCGCACGTCCGCGGCATCAAGCGCCATCCACTCGTCTACCCCATTGTGTTTGAGGACATGGACGGCATGGACGCCCTACCTGAGCGCCTGGCAGAGGCCGACATCGTCGCATCCTTTATGCCGAGCACGCCCGAGACCCGCGGTCTGGCGAACGCCGAGTTCTTTGCCGCGATGAAACCAGGTGCCTTCTTTGCCAACGGCGGCCGCGGCGACCTTGTGGTCACCGATGACTTGGTTGCCGTTCTGGAGTCGGGACATCTCGCCGGCGCCGCGGTCGACGTCACCGACCCCGAACCGCTGCCCGCGACAAGCCCCCTGTGGGATGCGCCCAACATGCTCATCACGCCGCACGTCTCCGGCTGGTTCCACCTGGCAGCCACGCTCAACAACGTCGTCGACATCGCCGCGGAGAATCTGCGTCACCTGCAGGCCGGCGAGACCCTGCGCTGCTGGATCGAGCACTAGGGTTCCGCCGTTCTAACGAACGGCGGACCGGCCGACGCTGCGAGCCGCCCAGGGCGACAATTTGTCATTCAAAAGGCAAGGCATGACCAGAAGGTCTATGCCTTGCCTTTTTCATGCCAACTTGTTCGCCCTGGACACCGCTCGCTGACGTTTGCTCAACCCGCGGTGTCTTAACAATTCTGTCCAGCTGTTGGCATTGCGGCATTTGTCTAGATAAAACCGGCCAAAATGAACCTGTCCCTTTTTGGTAGGTTTTAGAGTTCCACGCTTTCAGCGCCGTTGATGGTTAGGTTGCGCTCGTAGAAGGCGGTGAGGGCGCGGATGGCGTACATCACGTCGCGCACGCCGCCGGTCTCGTAGCTCGAGTGCATGGCAAGCTGCGGCAGGCCCACGTCCACGGCATGCATGCTCGCCTGCATGTTCGACAGGTTGCCCAGGGTAGAACCGCCGGCCATGTCGCTCTTGTTGGCGAAGGCCTGCGTGGGCACGTCGGCGTCATCGCAGATAGCCTGGAACACCGCGCGGCTAAAGGCGTCGGTGCAGTAGTGCTGGTTGGCGGCTTCTTTGATGACGATGCCGCCGTTAAGCACCACCTGGTTGCGAGCGTCACACTTTTCGGCATGATTGGGATGCACGGCATGCGCATTATCGCAGCTCACGAGCATCGAGGCGGCAAGCGCACGATGGTAGGACTCGTCATCAAAGCCCAGCGATCCGTTGATGCGGCGCAGCGCGTCGGCCAAGAACGTCGACATGGCGCCCTGCTTGGTCTCGGAGCCAACCTCCTCGTTATCAAAGCAGCAGAAGACCGAGACGTCATGCGCGTTCTCGGCACCCAAAAATGCCTGTAGCGAGGTATAGGCGCAGGCCAGGTCGTCGAGCTTGGGCGTCGAGATAAACTCGTCGGCCCAGCCCCAAATGCGCGCATCCTGACGATTGACCAGGAACAGATCACGGCCCAGAATCTGCTCGGGCTCAACATCCAGTTCGTCAGCGATCAGGGCATCGAAGTCACCCTGCTTAAGGTCGCCAGCGCTGATGAGCGGGCACAGGTCAACGGCTCGGTTGGGAGCAAAGCCCTCGTTGACGCCACGGTTCATATGGATAGCAAGGCTCGGAATGATAGCGACCTCGCGCTCGGTGGCGAGCAGGCGGCTCTCAATACGGTCGCCTTCGCGCACCAACACGCGGCCCGCAAGCGCCAACGGGCGGTCGAACCAGGTGTAGTCGATCATGCCGCCGTAGGCCTCGGTGTTCAGGCGCAGCGTCTCGCCCGCGCCGTCGAGCTCGGGCACGGCCTTGACCTTAAACGTCGGAGAATCGCTGTGCGACGCCGTGAGTTGAAAATGATAGTCACCGGCAACGCCGTCCTCGCCCCACGTCGCGGCCAGGTCCTCGCCCACCTTAAAGGCAACAACGCTCGAGGTGTTGCGCTGCGTGTAATAACGCCCGCCCGGCTCGATGTCCCACGCCGCATTCTCGGGCAGGTAGGTAAAGCCCGCCTCGTCGAGCTCGGCCATAATGGTCGCCGCCGTATGGAACATGCTGGGGCATGCCTCGATAAAGTCGATAAGATCGTTGGCGGCCTCGATATCATCGGCCGTCACATGCGCGCGCTCGGGCGTTTCCTGATCCGTCATGCTCTCCCCTTTCGCTGGGTTGATGGTCCCCTCCAGCATACCCCGCCACGCCAGCGTCGCACTCTTCATTCCGTGCTTAATTCCGCGCCGCTCACCAAGTTGAGCCATCATGCCCGCGCTCCTTTTGCGACAATTGCGCTAACAGGACGAGAGGAGCCGTCATGAAGCCACGTAACATTGCCATCGCCTGCGGTGTCGCGGGAGCCGCCGTCGGCCTTGCCGCTGCCACCGGTATCGTTTATCACAAGCAAATCAAGTCCGCCGCGTCGCTCAAACGCTTGACCGGCTACGCGGATGGCTATGACCTGTACGCAATCGACATTGCCTACGACTACGATCTTGACCGCATCATCGCCGCTGGCGTGCGCGACGACCAGGCCTACATCGATGCCGTGGTGGCGCAGGTGCTGCCCGGTGTGCCGGCACATGTCCAGGCGCCCCAGTTTGCCTGCAGCGCTTTTGTCGCCGTAGATGCCGAAGGCCGCGTGCGCACCGGTCGCAATTACGACTTTAAGGACGACACCTCGGCGCTGCTGGTGCGCAATCACCCGCGCGACGGCTATGCCTCCATCGGGTTTGCCGCCCTCAATAACCTGGGCGATAACACTCCGCTTGACTCCGTCGCCGGACGCGCCGCCGCACTCATGGGCCCGTTTGCCCAGCTCGACGGCATCAACGAATGTGGTGTGTCCATTGCCGTGCTCACCCTGGATTCCAAACCCTGTGACCAGGACACGCAGCGCCCCGTCATCAACACTTCGCTCGCCATCCGCCTGGTGCTCGACCGCGCGGCTACCACGCAGGAGGCCGTCAACCTGCTTTCTGCCTACGACATGCACGCCATGGCAGGACGCGATTACCACTTCTTTATCAACGACGCCGCCGGTGACGCGCAGGTGGTGGAGTGGGATCCGCGCGACCCCGACCGCGCTTTCAAAGCGACTCCCGTACACCAGGTTACGAACTTCTACGCCTGCTATGGTGACGAGGTGCTTCCCAACCAAAAGAACGGTGAGCTGGGCCACGGCAAGGAGCGCGCCATCGCCATCGCCGATGTCCTCGACGCCCATACCGGCGCCCAAGACGAGGCAGTCGCTTGGAAGGCCCTACGCGCTGCGGCGCAAGAGCCCAATCCGGAAGACATCACCAGCAACACGCAGTGGTCGGTCGTCTTCGACAACACCGAGCCCGCTGCCGCCATCACGCTGCGCCGCCACTGGGGCGACATCGACGCCTTCGCGCTGTAAGGAGCTGGCACCGTCGTCCTTACGCTCGCCTGACGTTGCTTACATTTCTATACGCTTGAGCTAACACGTTTTACCCCCGCATCAACAGTGTGCGGGGGTAAACTTATGCGCATGTTATAACTTGCCCGGAAGGATTCATCATGCTCAGGATCGGTCTTCTTACCAGTGGCGGCGACTGCCAGGCGCTCAACGCCACCATGCGCGGCATCGTCAAAACGCTTATGACCAATAGCGAAGAACCTATCGAGATCTATGGCTTTGAGGACGGCTACCAGGGCCTTATCTACAGCAGGTTCCGCGTCATGTCGCCCGCCGATTTTAGCGGCATCCTCACCCGCGGCGGCACCATCCTGGGCACGAGCCGCACGCCGTTCAAGCGCCTGGACATTCCCGAGGCCGACGGCGTCGAGAAGGTGCCCGCAATGGTCCACACCTATCATAAGCTGCAGCTCGACTGCCTGTTTATGCTGGGCGGCAACGGCTCCACCAAGACCGCCAACCGCCTGCGCGAAGAGGGCCTCAACGTTATCGCCCTGCCCAAGACCATCGATAACGACACCTGGGGCACCGAGTTGACGTTTGGCTTTACGAGCGCCATCGACGTCGCCACCAAGTGCATCGACGACATCCACACCACTGCCTCGAGTCACGGCCGCGTGTTTGTCATCGAGATCATGGGCCACAAGGTCGGTTGGATTCCGCTGTACGCCGGCGTCGCGGGCGGCGCGGACGTCATCCTGATTCCCGAGATCCCCTACGACATGGACAACGTCATCAAGACCATCGAGCATCGCATGGAGACCGGCAGCCGCTTTACCATCGTGGCCGTCGCCGAGGGCGCTATCTCCAAGGAGGACGCGGCGCTGTCCAAGAAGGAATACAAGAAGAAGCTTGCCGAGCGCACGAGCCCGTCGATCGTTTACGACATCGCCAAGGAGATCGAGGCCAAGACCGGTCGCGAGACCCGCGTCGCCATCCCCGGCCACACGCAGCGCGGCGGCCAACCCGACGCCCAGGACCGCATCTTTGCGACCCAGTGCGGCGTCGAGGCAGCGCTCGGCTGCCTGCGCGGCGAGTTTGGCTACATGATTGCCCTGCGTGACGGCAAGATGTGCCACATGCCGCTCGAGGAGGTCGCCGGCAAGCTCAAGTATGTCGACCCCCAGAGCGACCTGGTGCGCGAGGCCAAGGCGCTGGGCATCAGCTTCGGCGACGAATAGCCTCGGCCGAAACTGCTCTCATCGGAGACCCCAGGGCTTACATCCCAAATCGTCCTCGGACATGTCAGGACCCCGCCGTGCGCTTCGCGCGGCGGGGTCCTTCCGTCCTGCGGAAAGATTTGGGATGTAAGCCCTGAGGCCTCCTGCGGTAACTAGGGAGGCCGAGGCTATTCGTCTTCTTGCTGCGGGTGCGTGGGCTGAGATTTTGGGATGTTGCAGGCTCTTAGCTGAGAGTAGCACTGACATTTGTCCTGAAATGGCTGGTCGTTAGGGGTTGCTACCGGTAGTTGCGGTAGGGTTGGGGCAGATTCTAACTAGAAATGGTGGTCGCTACCGGTTGTTCTCGGCATACTCGGCTCATTCGATTACGGTCACCACATGAAAGGAACTGTCATGGATCTTGCGATGGCACAGCGGCTCGTCGATCGCCGCAAGGCTGCCGGGCTTTCTCAGGAGGCGCTTGCCGCCCAGCTGGGTGTGAGTCGTCAGGCTGTCAGTAAATGGGAGCGCAGCGAATCCTCTCCCGATACCGATAACCTTATTGCGCTCGCCGCGCTGTATGGCGTGTCGCTGGATGAGCTGCTGTATGGGGAGGCGGTGGATAGCACTGACGACTCGCAGGCTGATGATGAGGCGCAGAACAGCAACGCCGGCACCAAAGCTTCAGATAAGGCTGAGGAGGCTGAGGCTTCTACTGAACACGCTGATTGCAGCGATAAGCCACTTGTCGATATTTCCCTCGCGCGCGGTATCCACGTCATTGATCCCAATAAAGGCGAGGAAGTCCATGTTGGTTGGAGCGGCATCCATGTGACCAACGAGCGCAAGGGCGAAGAGGTGCATGTGGGGCCGGACGGCGTGCATATCGATACGCTTGAGGACGATGGACATAGCGTACGCACCAATGACGACGGCACCGTCACCATCGACGGCGAGACGTTTTCCAGCTGGAAGGAAGCACACGACAAGCTCGACCATCACGGCAAGCATTTCCACACCAAGGTCGGACGTGCATGGAACAAATTCCCCTTCCCTGCGCTTGTCGCCCTCGCCTATCTGGTGCTCGGCATTGTCTACGGCACATGGGCTACGGGACTCTTCCTCGTCTTTCTGATTCCCGTCTATTACGCGCTTGGCGACTTTATCGACCAACGCCACTTATCTAAGCTGATCGAGGTCATCTACCCGGCAGCCGCCATCGCTTGGTTCCTCTACATGTGGCTCTGTTTGGGACAGCCCCATCCTGCATGGATCATCCTCATCACGATTCCCGTCATCAAAGCGCTCATGCGCTGGTGCCGCAAACAATGGAAGCACCGCCAACAGGCCTAACACGCTCCGACCCACCAGCACCCAACCACCCCCGCCCTTCTCCTAAGTTGCGGTGAGATAGGGACTGTTTTGAAGCTCCAAAGCGCCAAACAGTCCGTATATCACCGCAACCTACAAACAACTGGGTCAGTTCCGGCACGGAGATTAGCATTGAGCTGACCACGCGCCAAGAAAAGGGCCTATTTACTACGTTTAACTCGAGAGGGCCGACCATACCCGCCTTTTCCGAATATTTGCAAGCCCTCTACCTGCGGTTTTAATTTCATAATCTTTGTCATGGTCGAGGGTGTGGTAGCAAACGTAGTAGATAGGCCCGTTTTGCGGCATACGACCTATTCAAGCCCAATCTCGAAGGCTGGAGAAAGCCCTTCATCCACGCCTGTGAGCGAAAACCAAATAGAATGAAAGGCAAATGGAAAAGCCCGTTTAACGAGCGGAGGACATATGCGCGACGTAGCCGAAAGCGACTGGAAGCTGTTTAAGAAAATGCTTCCTCAATGGCAAGAACGTTATATGGAAAAGCTCATCGGCCAGTATGTTGAGATACTGAACGGCGACAGTGAAGCGTCCAGTAGATTTTGGGCACTAGAAGAGCGCCTCAATAGAGACAAGCTGTCCTCAGGCGTAATTGCAAACGACATTCGCCGCAGCACAATGCACCGCGAGATAGCCAATTTGCTTATCGACAGCGTGATCACCCTTGACGACCTTGACGGTTTTACCGAGGACATTAAGAGCTATGCGCAACACTGGATTGGCCAGTAAGAGCACTGAACGACAGACATCCCCAGCAAAACGGGGCAAACGCCGGGCCACCTAATGGTTGTCCGGCGTTTGCGCAGATAAAACCTGCCAAAATAAACCTGTCCCTTTTTGGCAGGTCACTCGGCGCTCTTGAGGGCGCCGACCATGTCGATCTTGTTGAGGGTACGATTGGTGGCTAGGTTGACGATAAACGTAAAGCCAAAGGAAAGCACCACGGCGAGCACGTAGCTTAGCGGCTCGACTTCGACGTCAAAGTACAGCGACGGCATCTGCAAAATGTACGTAAAACTCTCGGCCAGCAAGCCGCCCAGTGGCACGCCCAGCGCGGCGCCAATTGCCGTGAGGATCAACGTCTCCTTGTTGACGTAATGGTGCACCTCGCCACGGCGGAAGCCCAGCACCTTGATGGTCGCCAGCTCGCGTTCGCGCTCGGAGATATTCGTGTTGGACAGCGTAAACACCACCACAAACGACAGGCATGCCGCCATAAAAGTCACGAGCACCACGACCGAATTGATGATCGCAAAGTTCGCCTCGTAGTTCTGCCAATGTTCGGCCGTGCTCGAGATGGTGAGCCAACCGTCGCTCTTAAGCTTCTTGCTAAACGCAATCTGGTCGGCCGACGAGCCCTTAAGCAGCGCAAGGATGCCGTTAAGGCGCGCGCTTCGACCGAACGCGCGCTCATAGGTGCCCTGCGTCATGTAAAGCGTATTGCCCAGATAGTTGAGCGAGATGTCGCTGACTTTGACCTTGGCAACATTGAGCGACGAATCCTGGACGTGAGCCGTGTCACCCGGCTTGATCCCCAGCACCAGCTGAGAGCTCTTGCTCAAATACACATCCCCGTCACGCAGGGCGAGCGGTTCTTTGGACTCATCCTCCAGGCGCACGTAATCGCCCAAGTCACCCGTGCGGTCGTCGGGAATCACGATGAGCTGCACGGTCTCGCTCTTACCGCCAAATGTAAAGGTGACGTTGTCTGTCATAATTGGCAGCGTCGAAGTCACGGTCACGTTGGAATCCTTGGCTGCACTGCGTTCATCCAGTGCTGCGCACGTCTGCGAAAAATCGTCGGGGTTGGCGACCGCCAGCAAGTCGTAGCGCGTGATGTGCCCGTACTGCTTGGGCGACAGCGCGACCGACGTATCGCGGATACCCATACCGCAGATCACGAGCGCCGTGCATCCCGCAATGCCAAAGATGGTCATAAAGGCGCGCTTTTTGTAGCGGAACAGGTTGCGTGCAGCGACCTTGTTCAAAAAGCCCATGCGGTGCCAGATAAAGCCGATGCGCTCGAGCAGAATGCGCGAACCGGCGCGCGGAGCCTTGGGGCGCATGAGCGAGGCAGGGGTCTCGGCCATCTCGTGGCGGCAGGCGATAATCGTGGCTCCCACCACGCCCACAGCAAACAGCGCCACCGAAACGATCGAGGACACGATGTCGTACGAAAGTAGCATCTGGGGCAGCGAGTACATGTCGTCGAACACCGTAAACAAGAACAGCGGCAGGCCCACAAATCCGATGATGTTGCCGAGCACGCCACCGATCAGACACGCCCACAGCGAGTAGTCCACATATTTGGACAGGATGCGCCCGCGTGAATAGCCGAGCGCCTTGTACAGGCCAATAAGCGTGCGCTCCTCCTCGACCATGCGGGTGGCGGTGGTGAGACTGATAAGCACGGCGACGATAAAGAAGATGAACGGGAACACCGTGGCGATGGCCTCGATCGAAGAACTATCGCTCTCGACGCTCGAGTAGCTTGCGATATTGCCGCGGTCCTGGATGTACCAGGTGCATTCGCCCAGGTCAGAGAGCTCGGCGCGGGCATCGGCAAACTGCTGGTCGGCGGCGGCACGGCGCTGGTCCAGGTCGGCTTGCGCCTGCGCACGCTCGTCGCTGCCCTCGGCCATGCGATTGATGTTGTCCTGCTCGATCCCAAAGACCATATTCGCCTGACGCTCAGCTGCGTCCAAGCTCGCCGGTGTGTCGACCGTCAGCTCCTGGGCGCGCGCCTTCTCACGCTCCTCGCGGATCTTCTCGATATTGCCCTTGACCTTGTTGATCTTTGCCGAGTAGGCATCCGAATAGGAGTTGAGGCTCTTGGCTCCCTCGACGACCACGTGGACAGCGGAGTAGGAAGAAGATGTCGCGGCATCCTCGCTCACGTAGAACTTGTAGTCCGCAGTCGAAGCAGCGCGAAAGGCGTTGACTGTCGAGTCGGAGCTCACATCAGTGGGATCGAGGACCTCAGCCGTAATGGTGTAGTACCCATCGGCAAACTGGTCCTTGGCGCTTTGGTTCGACGAGCTCGCATCGTTGGCGGCAAAGCTCACCGTATCGCCGATTTTCTTGCCCGAAGCCTTCAAAAAACGTGAGGTCACTGCCACTTCGCCCGAAGTCTCGGGCAGCTCGCCGCGTACTAGCACCGGTTGGTCAATATTCTCTTTGGAGAGGCTCTGTACGACGACACGCTCGCGCGTCGTACCCACGGCGGTATAGGCGGTCTCGGTATAGATGCCCTCGGCCGTCTCGACGCCATCGACCTCTTGGATCGCGGCAATATCGTCATCGGTCAGACCATAGGTCGACTGCACGTTGATGTCATAGACATTCTGCTGGTCAAAATAGGCGTCGACCGAATCACACAGGTCCTCGCAGCCCGCCTTAAGGCCGCACATCACGCTCACGCCAAGCGCGGTGATCACAACGATAGACAAGAAGCGTTTGAGGCTGCCGCGAATCGTGCGGTAGATGCCACGACGAAAAACCGTCGGCACCATATCGTTTGAGCTTTGGGCGGTACGGTAGGTCGTAAAATCCTGCTCGCGCTCCGTGTTCTGCGCGTCGCGGCGTTGACTGTTTTGGCGGTCCTGATTCATGGGCGCTACCACTCGATCGTCTCGATAGGCACAGGATTTTGCTGGACCGTCTCGCTCTCCACGCGGCCGCTCTTAAAGCGGATCAGGCGATCGGCCATGGGCGCCAGCGCAGAGTTGTGGGTGATGATGATGACCGTAATGCCTTGCTTGCGGCAAGTGTCCTGTAGCAGCTGCAAGATCTGCTTGCCGGTTTTGTAGTCGAGTGCACCCGTAGGCTCGTCGCACAAAAGCAGCTTGGGGTTCTTAGCCAGCGCGCGGGCGATGGATACGCGCTGCTGCTCGCCGCCCGAAAGCTGCGCCGGAAAGTTAGCGAGGCGGTCGCCCAGGCCAACCTGGCGAAGCGTTTGCTCGGCGTCGAGCGAATCGGGGCAGATCTGCGCCGCGAGTTCGACGTTCTCAAGCGCCGTCAGGTTAGGGACCAGATTGTAGAACTGAAAGACAAAGCCGACGTCAGCGCGACGGTATTCCACAAGCTGAGCCTCGTTGGCAGAGCTCACGTCACGCCCGTCCACCGTCACGGTGCCAGAAGTTGCCGTGTCCATGCCGCCCAGAATGTTGAGGGCCGTGGTCTTGCCGGCACCCGAAGCACCCAAAATGATGGCGAGCTCGCCGCGCTCGACCGTAAAGCTCGCGCCGTCGAGCGCGTGGATGCGGGCATCGCCCTCGCCGTATGCCTTGATGACGTCTTTGAATTCGATATAGGCCATCGATTAATTCCCATCTGGTCGGATAACTCTTTAGTATTACCCATTTCCCACCTACCAAAAAGGGACAGGTTTATTTTGGCAGGTTTTATATGGGGAAACGTACCTCTTTGGGGGCAGCGCGGGACGCGCAGGGGCGGCCGTGCAGATCGGCACAGCCGTCTCACGTGGAATCGACCGACGCCTGCCTTTCCGTGACACCGGCAACTCGTTTTTGCTTGTTGGCATGGCCGCCATTATGCCTTGGGACTGAGCACTCAAATTCTCACTCCTCATTGCCACGCTTGCCGCAAGCTATCAGGGTGACGAGATGACGACGCTCGCTGTAGCAGCGCAGCCACACTCTATAAGCGAGGCGTTTGCCAGCAAAAAAGCGCGCGACAGGGTAAGCCCGCCGCGCGCTATCCTATGCGGACTAGTTATTGTTGTTGGTCATCGAGGCCACTGCTGCCGCAAGATTGGAAATGGGCATCGTCTGCAACCAGATGCGACCGGGACCGGTGAGCACGGTGTTGAACACGCCCTCGCCACCAAACATGATGTTTTTGACGCCCTTGACCATTTGAGCGTCGATGCTCACGGTCTCCTCAAAGCCGGCCACGTTGCCGGTATCCACAATCATCTGCTGGCCAGCAGCGAGCTCGTACTCAACCAGGTCGCCGTCGATCTCGGCAAAAGCAACACCCGAGCCCGTGAGCTTCTGCATGATAAAGCCCTCGCCGCCAAAGACGCCGGCCTTTGCCTTCTTGTTAAAGTGAATGCTCAACTCGACGCCACTTTCCGCGGCAAGGAACGAACGCTTCTGCAAAATCCAGCTCTTGCCCGGACCGATCTCGATTGGCACGATGCGGCCGGGGAAGCAGGAGCCAAACGCGATCATGCCATCGCCACGCGCGGTCCAAATGTTTTGGAACAATGCCTCACCCGAAAAAGCCTTGGAGAACATCTTGCCGATGCCACCGCCCGAGGTAGACATTTCCATGTTGGGGGTCATCCAAGCCATGGCGCCGCTTTCGGTGATCATGGATTCGCCATCGCTAAGGTTGCATGTAACAACCGGGAAAGCCCCTCCGCCGATCTCGTACTGCATGACCGTCTCCTTTCCACTCAGGAGCCGAATAACGATGCCTATATTTTAGCAGGTAGAGATGCATATGTTCACACCGCCCATGCCCTCTCCTGCGGACGTTTCCCCAGATAAAACCTGCCAAAATAAACCTGTTCCTTTTTGGCAGGTTTTAAAGGCAAACGGTGAAGGTGATCTGGTTGCCGTGACCGGATACGGTGGCGGCGCCTCCATGGGCCTCGGCGATGGCACGCACCACGGACAGGCCCACGCCCGAGCCACCCGTCTTGGAGCTGCGCGACGCATCCGCACGATAGAAGCGATCGAACAATCGGTCCAGGTCGCCCTCGGGCAGCTCGTCCACGGCGTTCGATACGACAAGCTCGGCGGCGCCCTTGCCTTTGCCGTGCGAAACGGCGCACAGGCTCAGCTCAATCACGCTGCCCTCGCTCGCATAGCGCGTGGCGTTGTCCAGTAGCAACTCAACCACCTGCGCCACCGCCGCGGCATCGGCATGGGTCCGCACGCCGGTCGCAATCGACGTCGACAGGCGCTTACCGCCTGAGACCACCACCGACTTAAACGGCGCCGCCGCCTTGTTCACCGCCTCCGAAAGATCGATCGACGCCATGGTAAAGCCCGCCGAGCCCTCGTCCATGCATGCCAAGAACACCAAGCGCTCCGTGAGCGCCGATAATAGCGCACCCGCACTCGCCTTAGTGCTGCCTTAGCAGGTCGATGAGCATATTTAAAAAAGCAAGGTTATAGCTTAGTCGGACTTAAGGAACGGGCGGCTTCACATCTCGCCCTGAAAACAACGCCCGTACAGCGAGCGCGCTTGCCGCATGGGCGTTGCGGCCGCCTGCAGCTTATAGATAGGCACCCTCGAGGCGCAGCAGCCACTCCTTGCGATCCAGTCCACCGGCGTATCCGTTGAGCGATCCGTCGGCCGCGACCACGCGATGGCACGGCACGATAATCGAAATAGGGTTGCGAGCGACCGCAGCCCCCACCGCGCGAGGAGATACAACGGGCGCTTCATTTCCCGGCACACGATGTCGAGCCGCAACACGCTGGGCGATCTCGCCATACGTAGCGACCTCGCCACGCGGAATTGAAAGTAGCTCAAACCAAACCTCACGCTGAAACGCCGTGCCAATCAAATGCAACGGCGGCGTAAACCGAGGCTCCTGCCCCGCAAAATAGGCGTTGAGCCAAGCCCAAGAACGCTCTAGCACCGAAGAAGCCGCGCCATTGGCCGGATTTACCGTCTGCATGCCCCCGGCACCCGAAACTGCATCGGTGCCCTCAACGTATTCGGCGCTTTCTTTAAGAAGCGTGGAACCAAAGTGCTCCTGCCCCTCAAACCAAAGCCCCGTCAGACCGCGGCCATCAGCGGCAAGCAAGATTTCGCCCAAAGGCGAAGCAAACGTCGTCGTGACCACCAGCGGCTCCCTTCAAAACTCCGCAACATAATACCGCGAATTGTACAGACAACCCCGCAGATACGTCTGGGCGGGCTCGCAATTACTTAAGCGAGACTGTTTTCCCTAATCAAGCGAAAAAGACGCAGGGCATCGACACCAGAGCGGTACCCCTGTCAGCCGAGCTCTAATACTTTCCCGAGAAGTGAACGAGTAAAAACGAAGTCCCGGAGCATCCACACCTTTAGACCGCAAAACCGCAGGATTCGCGCTGCAAAACCGCAGGACATAGCAATCAAAAAATGCCAATGCTTCGGGGGTCCAAATAAGGTCGTTCACTTCACGGGAAAAGTATTAGACCTCAATTCGCACCAAGCCCAAAGTCACCCCAGGCAGCAGGCGCGAAGCGCCGAGGCCGCCGCCGGGACTAGGGCCCGCAACAACCACGTGCCCCCACATCAGCCCAGCGGCCCCAACCAGCAACGGCCCCATCGCAGGCCGCTCGCAGCCGAGTCACCGCAGGCGGGGGCCGGGCTTGGTTTTCAGAACATTCCGCAGACCAGTGTGGCGCCTTGTCCGCAGCTCCGAAGGAGCAGGACAAGGCGCCACACATGGTCGAGGACGTTCTGAAAACCAAGCCCGGCCCCCGCCGGACAGGTCCACCGCTACTCGCAGAGCAGCTTAGCGATCTGGACGGCGTTGGTTGCCGCGCCCTTACGGATTTGGTCGCCGCAGCACCAGAAGGTAATGCCACGTGCGGCCTCGGGGTTCGAGATGTCGCGGCGTACGCGACCGACCCAAATCAGGTCCTGGTCGGAGGTGTCCATCGGCATGGGGAAGCGATCGTGCGCATCCTCGGCACTCATGTCGTCAACCAGCTTGACGCCCGGAGCGGCAGCCAGCGCAGCACGGGCCTCTTCCACCGTGATGTCGCGCTCAAACTCGAGCGTAATGCTCTCGGAGTGCGAGCGCAGCACGGGCACGCGCACGCAGGTGCAGTTCACGCGCAGCTCGGGCAGGTGCATGATCTTGCGGCCCTCGTTTTGCAGCTTCATCTCCTCGGAGGTAAAGCCCTCTTCCTTGACGCCGCCAATCTGCGGAATCAGGTTGCTCGCCAGCTGGGCGGCAAACGCGCGCGGCTCGGGAATCTCTTCGCCACGGCCCAGGGCGGCCAGCTGGGCCTCAAGCTCGGCCATGCCGGGGGCACCAGCGCCCGAAGCCGCCTGGTACGTCGAGACGATCATGCGCTTCACGCCAGCGAGCTGATGCAGCGGCCACGTGGGAACCAGGCCGATAATGGTCGCGCAGTTGGGATTGGCGATAAGACCGTGATGCCACTTGATGTCGTCGGCATTAATCTCGGGCACGACCAGCGGTACCTCGGGATCCATACGGAAGGCATGGCTGTTGTCGACCACGACGGCGCCGCGCTTGACGGCCTCGGGCAGCAGCTCCTTGGCGATATCGTCGCCGGCAGCGCCGAGCACGATGTCGCAGCCCTCAAAAGCCTCGGGGCAAGCCTCCTCAATCACAGCCTGCTCGCCGCGGAACTCGACGGTCTTGCCCGCAGAGCGTGCGCTCGCCAGCAGCTTGAGCTTGCCGACCGGGAACTCCTGCTCGTTCAGGCACTCGAGCATCTGGGTGCCCACGGCTCCCGTCGCGCCCAAAATAGCAACCGTGTACTGTTTCATGCTTCCCCCTTTAAAGGTTGTGGCTATCGCCCGCACGCCAAGCAGGCCGATTATTGTTGCCAGTGTATACAAGAACGGGGCAGGCACGAAACCCGCCCCGTCGAAACGAAACCGAAACGAAACGCCCCGCCGTAGATTTTTTGACATGACCCAAAAATCTACCGAGCAGTCGCTACTTTTTGAGCGCGGCCAGAGCGGGATCAACCGGCGCGGAAGCCTCCAGGTCGGAGACCTTCACAATGCCATTTTCGTCGGAGAAGGCACGGTAAATGGTCCGAATCGCCAGGTCAAAGTCCTTCTCCTCGACACCGATAATGATGTTGATCTCGTCGCAGCTCTGCGAAATCATACGCACGCTCACGCCAGCCTGGCCGAGCATGCCAAACAGATGGCCCGAGATACCTGCACGGCCGCGCAGGTTACGACCGACGGTCGCGATAAGCGCCAGACCCTCAACGACCTCGATCTCGAGCGGCTCGACCTCCTGCTGGATGTCGCCCACGAGTGAGTACAGCGAATCGTGCACATCCTGCTCCTGCACCACGGCGCCAAAGCGGTCGACGCCGGTGGGCATATGCTCGACGGAAACGTCATAGCGCTCGAAGACCGAAAGCGCACGGCGCATAAAGCCAACGCGGGGCTTGGTGCGGTCGCGGGCCACGTTGATGGCGACAAAACCGCGCTTGCCGGTCACGCCGGTAATGATGGGCTCTGCCTCGCCTTCATCAGCCGTCTCGCTAATGATGGTGCCGGGGTCCTGCGGCGCATTGGTGTTCTTGATGACCAGCGGAATGCCCGCCTCGCGCACGGGGAACACGGCCTCCTCGTGCAGGACGCTTGCGCCCATGTACGAAAGCTCGCGCAGCTCCTCGTAAGTAACGCGCGCAATGGGCTGAGCCTCGGGAACAATACGCGGGTCGGCAGAATAGAAGCCCGAGACGTCGGTCCAGTTCTCGTACAGGTCGGCGCCCAGGCACTTGGCCAGAATCGAGCCCGAGATATCGCCGCCGCCACGATCGAGCAGCTTGATCTGGCCCTCACGCGTCGCGCCGTAGAAACCGGGCATAACAAAGCCGCCCTGCTGACCGTACTCCTGCACCAGCTCGGAGGTGCGATTCATGCTGAGCGTACCGTCGTGATGGAACGCCACGACCGTCGCGGCATCCAGGAACGGCAGGCCCAGGTACTCGGCCATCAGGCGAGCGGTAAAGTACTCGCCGCGGCTTACGAGCTCCTCAGTAGAGTAGCCACCGGAGCGAGCACGCTCGGCAAAGGCCGCAAACTCTTCGCGGATGGGATAGGTGAGCCCCAGCTCGTCAGCGATATCAAAATAGCGCTGGCCGATGTCCTCGAGCAGCTCCTCGCACGACACGTGGTACTTGACGTGCGCGTTGACCAAGTAGAGCAGATCGGTCACCTTGGTGTCGCCCTTAAAACGGCGACCGCAGGCAGAAACCACCACAAAACGGCGGGCCGGGTCGGCATCGACAATGGCCTTGATCTTCTTAAAGTGTTCGGCGTCGGCGACAGACGAGCCGCCAAACTTGGCAATCTTAATCATGGGCTGGAGGTTACCTTTCTAAAAAGCCTCTGCGAACCTATTTTGCGCGCTCTGATACCATGGTTTCACCGATTGGGACCAAGGCATCCGAGGAGCAGTGTTATATGGGAACTTATCATAGTACACGAGGACGCACTTTATCGTGCTCAAGTAAGGTGGCAATCCGTACCGGCATCGCTCCCGACGGGGGTTTGTTTGTCTCGGACGAGCTCGGCACCCAGCAGGTCGATAACAGCTCGCTTGCAGATAAATCGTACTTTGAAATCGCTCAAGATGTGTTGGGAATGTTACTGAATGATTACACGACCGAAGAAATATCGGCCTGTGTGAATGAGGCATACCGCGGCACGTTCGCGAGCGAAGAGGTCACGCCGCTCGTCAAACTCGACGCCGCACCGGGCGCTGACGTCCCTCAGACCTATGTGATGGAGCTCTTTGGCGGCCCCACAAGCGCCTTCAAGGACGTCGCCCTGCAGATGCTCCCCCGTCTGACGGCCCGCACTTCCGCCAAAGACGGCGGCGCCGAGCGCATCATGATCGTCACCGCCACGTCGGGCGACACGGGCAAGGCAGCACTCGCCGGCTTTGCCGACGCCCCGGGCACGGGCATCACCGTCTTTTATCCCGAAGGCAAAGTCAGCCGCGTGCAGAATCTGCAGATGTCCACGCAGGAGGGCGATAACGTCGCCGTCTGCGGCATCCGCGGCAACTTCGACGATGCCCAGAGTGCCGTCAAGCGCATCTTTGCCGATAAGGAGCTTGCCGAGCGCCTGGAAGCCGCCGGCACGGTGCTTTCGAGTGCCAACTCCATCAACGTCGGCCGCCTGGTGCCGCAGGTTGTCTACTACTTTGCCGCCTATGCGCAACTGCTGCGCGCCGGCGCTATCGAGGCTGGCGACGCCGTAGAGTTCTGTGTGCCCACCGGCAACTTTGGCGATATCTTGGCCGGCTACTACGCCAAGTGCATGGGTCTGCCCGTCGCCAAGCTCGTCGTGGCGAGCGACAAGAACAACGTGCTTACCGACTTCCTGACCACCGGCGTTTACGACCGTAACCGCCCGTTCTTCACGACCATCTCGCCGTCGATGGACATCCTTATTAGCTCCAACCTGGAGCGCATGCTCTACTTCTTGTCCGACGGCGACTGCGAGCTCGTTGCCGGCCTTATGGAGCAGCTGGCACAGACTGGTCGCTACGAAGTTCCCGCCGACCTGCTGGCAAAGATTCAGAGCGTCTTTGGTTGCGGTTGGGCCAGCGAGGACGAGGTCCTCACTGCCATCAAGAGCTGCTGGGACGCGAACGGCTACGTGATCGACCCGCACACCGCTTGCGGCTATCACGTCTTTGAGCAGGTCGCTCCCGCCGAGGGCGCCAAGGCCCGCGTGTTGCTTTCGACCGCCAGCCCCTACAAGTTCCCGCGAGCCTGCTGCGACGCCTTGGGCCTCGACGTTCCCGAGGATGATTTTGAGGCTATGCGTGTGCTCGAGCAGGCCACCAACACGGTCGCCCCGGCACAACTTGCCGAACTCGAGTCCAAGCCCGTCCGCTTCGAAGACGTCTGCGACGTCGATGAGATGGCAAGCTACGTCGAGTCTGCAGCAAAACGAATGAGCACCAACTAAACCCCTTATTAAGCGCCGGCGAAAGCCGGCGCACCTTCTTTTTATTAAGCTTTCGGGATGATGACGAGCATGCGAGCGGGTCTGGCCGTTTAGTTCGTCGCGAGTTCCGCACGAGCCGGAAAGCACTTAATGTGCTTTCCGAGCGAGCCAGGACTGCCCGAGCAGCGAACTAAACGGCCAGACCCGCCCAGGAGGACCCACATGATCAAAATCACCGTCCCAGCAACCAGCGCCAACCTAGGCATCGGCTACGACACCCTCGGCATGGCCGTCAGCCTCTACTCGCACTTCACCTTCGAGCGTACCGACAAGCTCACCATCACGGGCTGCCCCGAGGAGTTCCAAAACGAGAACAACCTGGTCTATGTGAGCTTTGTCGATGCTCTGGCCGCCTGGGGCGAGCAGGCCTTCCCCGTTGCCATCGACATCCAGACCGACGTGCCCGTCGCTCGCGGCTTGGGTTCCAGCTCCACCTGCGTCGTCGCTGGCATCATGGCGGCCGCCGCGCTGACGGGCCACACCGTCGACCGTGCCGAGCTCGTCCGCATTGCCACCGAGGTCGAGGGCCATCCCGATAACGTCGCCCCTGCCATCCTGGGCGGTGCCGTTTGCTCCTTTACGCCGACTGATTCGCTCCCCCAGTGCCTGCGCTACGAGGTGAGCGATCGCTTGCGTTTTATTACCGTGATTCCGCCCTACGAGGTGCATACGAGCGAGGCGCGCAAGGTTGTGCCGCAGGAGATTCCACTCTCCACCGCCGTATGGCAAATGGGCCGCATCGCCGGCATGACGCGCGGCCTGGAGACCGGCGACCTTGACCTGATTGCCGCCGCCAACGACGACCGCATCCAGGAGCCCTATCGCCGCCGCCTGATTCCCGATTACAACGCTGTGCGCGACACCTGCCTTAATGGCGGCGCCAAGACCATCTGGATCAGTGGCTCCGGCTCGACCCTTATGGCTGTAACCGATGACACTATCGTAGCCAAGTTCCTGCAGGTCAAGCTGCGCGAGCAGTTCCCCAAATGCGACACGCACATTCTGACGTGCGACACGGAAGGCGCCCAGATCGAATACCTGTAGTCGCCGTACCTTATACCCGCCGGGGAGGCCAGGGGCTTTGCCCCCAAATCGTCCTCGGACATGGCAGGACCCCCGCTGCGCACTTCGTGCGGCGGGGGTCCTGCCGTCCTGCGGAAAGATTTGGGGGCAAAGCCCCTGGCCTCCCCTACGTTAACTTCGCTGGCGGCGGCTACAGGAACCTACGCTCTGGAAAGTCGCCGGGCTGATAGTTGCTTTTTATTGGTAGGGGCTCTTGCTAGGCTGGAGCACTTCCTAGAGGCGGGCATCGGCTGTGTGCTTGGTTTAGGCGGCGCTGGTTTCTTTGTATTCGAAGACTGGTTCTAGGAGGTCTTCGATGTTGCAGTGGAGGGCTTTTGCTATGGCTCTTACGCTTGTAACCGAAGCTTCATTGATGTTTCTCTGGCGCTGCTCGTACATTTGGATTGAGCGGAGTGATACGCCCGATTCGTATGCCAGGTCTTGTTGGGTTTTCTTGAGCCTCTTTCTTGCTTGCGCCAGTTTAGTTTGACGAGGTGTTTTCTTCGCCATATCGCAAATAAGACGCGCCACACGTTCCTCTGAGGCTTCGTGCCAGGGGTAGTACAGACTGCGTAGCACATCGAATGGAACGACATGCAGCAAATCTTCGAAAGACTCTCCTAGGCGCCACTGAAGGTATGCCAATATCCAGCCTGTCCAATATTCCGGTGTCTTTTCGAATCGGTAGGTTCGATTTGGCATCGGCCTTGATTGATAGCCGAACCTTTCGGCAATGAGCGCAAACAGCTCAACGCCCGATTTTCCCGATACGACCCATGCGTTGCCGCGTTCGAACTCGCGGGCTACGCCGCTCAGGCAAAAGAGTTCAGCAACTTCCGATCCTTCTGCCCCATAATCGTTAACGGCATAGTCAAAGCAGTCGCCGAGGTTGTTCATTGCATCCTCAAGGTAGTAGACGGGGTATGTCCTACTCGGCCCACGATCCGTTAACTCTTGGATCATTTAAATCAACCCTCCCTGCCATCAAATCCCTAATGTCGACACCATCAGAGTCAAATCCGTTTACCGTATCCAGGTACTTTCGTCGAGCGTTCTGTTCTCGCTCAAATCGTTTGGGATAAAACTCAGCTCCCGAGGCCTGCTTCCAATCGCGGAACTTAATCGCCGAGAACGCACGCTCACTCATGAGCGCATATTGAATGCCCAAATCCCCCAAAAACATAATGCGCTGCAATTGCCTGAGCGAGATCATGCCGTTGACAAACTGTCTTGCAAACGAGAAATAGGAATCGTCTGCACGATAGCCTCGAATAACGTCATAGGGAGAAATATCAATCAGGCAGTTATCCAGCAGATAACGAAGCCCCTCGCGTGCTACTGGCGTTGAAACATTGAACTCTCTGTTATTCGCCAGAATTGCAAGCCAGTTGAGAATCGAGAACTCACCTGATTCCAAATCCAAAATCGCAAGGCCATCTAAATCAAGCTCATATCGATTGGCAATGCCATCAGACTCGGTCCGGCATGCCCATTCCATTGCCATTTCCTCATGTGGCGTGCAATAAAACCCGCGCCCATAGTCATTGAATTGCCTGCATTTATCCAACGATGGATGCTCGACAACAACCTCCGACCCGTGCCAAAGCTCCATATCGACCTCCTAAAAAATATCACCCCAGTGATAGTTTACCAATAACTATCACTGGGGTGATATAGATGAGAGCTTTTGAGGGGTTGCAGCCCGATTAGAGGCAGGCCTCGGCGATGCGGCGCTTGAGTTCATCGATGCCGGTGCCGGTCTGGGAGCTTGTGATGATTACGTTTTCGGCCGGGACGTTGAGCTGCTTTTTGATGGCTGCCGCCTGGCGGGCCTGCTGGGTGCGGCTGAGCTTGTCGGCTTTGGTGAGGCAGACGATAAAGTTGAACTCGTTGCCCTGCAGGTAGTCGATCATGTCATGATCGAGCTTGCTGGGGTCGTGACGAATGTCCACCAGCGAGACGACCAAGTTAAAGCTGCGCTCGGAGTCGAAAAAGTCGCCGATAAGCTCGGCCCAGCGGTCGCGCTCGGCCTTAGAACGACGGGCGAAACCATAGCCCGGCAGGTCGACGAAGTGCACGTCGTCGGCCTCGAAGAAATTGATGTTGCTTGTCTTGCCCGGTGTGCTCGAAACCTTGACCAGGTTCTTGCGGCCAAAGAGCTTGTTCATAATCGACGACTTGCCCACATTGGAGCGGCCGACAAAGCTCACTTCGGGGCAGGTGGACTCGGGAATCTGCGAAACCTTGCCGTAGCTGGCGACGAACTTGGCAAGCTGGTAGTTAATGGAATCGGCCATGGACACTCCTTGGTCGTAGGTTCTTACAAAAGAGCGCGCTATTGCGCAGCGGCAATGCGGCGGACGATATCGAGCGTGATGTTACTTGCGACACGCGCGTACTCGAACAGATCGAACTCTCGGTCGCAAATTGCATCGTACGCCTCGTCACAATTATCGCTGATAGCGCGCAACACCAGGCAATCGACACCATTTTTGGTTGCGACATGGGCAATCGCCGCGCCCTCCATGCCGACACAATCGGCATGCGTCGCTTCGATAGCGTCGTTACGCATGGCGGCGCCCGTCACAAAGCGGTTACCCGTGGCAATCGTGCCGACCAGGAACTGTTTGGTGCCCTCGTTCGAAGCGACTGCATTTGTCGAAGCGTCAACGAACCCACGCTCAGCAAGCACGTCGACGGCAATATCGACCAGCGCGGGCGTCGAACCAAACTCCTCAAGCCCCGGTGCGGACTCGGCGATAAGCGCGGTATCGGTATCCAGATAGCGTAGGCGTTTGCCAATGACCACGTCGTCGATATGGAGCTTGGGGTTCAAACCGCCCGCAATGCCCGAAAACACAACAGCCTGCGGAGCATACTTGCTAATGAGGTGCTGTGTTGCAGCGGCGGCGTTCACCGTGCCCATGCCCGCCGTTGTGGCGACGACTGTCAGGCCGTCGAGCTCGCCGCTCACAACGGTCAAGCCTGCCTCCCGTGCCTCGCAAACGTCGCTCAGCTCTTCCTTAATCTGCATGATCTCTTTTTCGAGCGCACCGATAATCGCGATGGTAGCCATACCATTCCCCAAACCTATACGAAATTCTCAACCACGGTATGGTACCAGCATTTTGTTTGACCTCGCCAAACGAACACGCTAAGCCAGCGCAGCTCGCATATCAAACAGAGCCTTTGCAATCACGGCCGTAACCTCGCTCGAGCGGTCGCCCCACGGCATCGATGTCATGACGCTCATGACATAGGTACGACCATCGATGCCGATAAGGCCCGCATCGCATGTCGAATAGTAACCATCCTCGCTAATCCAGCCTGCCTTGTTGCGCACCAAAACATGCTCGCCCGCAATGCCATCGCGCACTCATTTAAGTCTGTCCCCAATGAGTGCCCTTGGGGGCGAAAATGGCTCGCTAGTCGATGGCGTTTTTGAGTTCGGCGCGGCGCTTTTTCATGCCCGTCATGACGGCGTTGCGCAGCTCGGGCATGCGCGCGGTATCCATCTGGGGCACGCCCTCAAGCTTATAGGGAATCCCCAGCTGCTCGTATTTGACGACACCCATGGTGTGATACGGCAGCATCTCCAGGCCGACCACGTTATGCCACGGGGCGATTAAACGACCGAGCGCCTCGCACTCCTCCACCGTGTCGGTAATGCCCGGTACCACCACGTGGCGGATAACGACCTTGATCCTGCGACGCGCCAGCTCATCGCCAAACGCCAGGATGCGTGCGGGGTCACAACCGGTCAGCCTTTTATGCTCGACCGGGTCGGCATGCTTGATGTCGAGCAAAACCATGTCGGTCTCGTTGAGCACGGCATCGAACTTCTCGGGATGCTGAGGGTCGAAGGCGTAGCCACAGCTATCCAGGCAGGTATGTACACGACCATCGGGGTTGTTGTGCATTGCACGGAACAGGTCGGCCAAAAACTCGGGCTGCAGAAGTGGCTCGCCGCCCGAAACCGTAATTCCGCCGCTGCGGTAAAACTCATGATTGCTCTGGAACTCGTCCATCAGGTGCTCGACGGTCACCATCGTGCCGCCGTTAACCGACCAGGTATCGGGATTGTGGCAATACGCGCAGCGCATGGGACAGCCCTGGACAAACACTACGAAGCGGATGCCGGGTCCGTCGACCGTACCCATCGTTTCAATCGAATGTACGCGGCCCAGGGCAAACGCGGAGTCCTCGGGACGAGCGTCCACACCCTCGAGCGTCATCTCAGCCATTCCCGCTACCTTACCTCTCATTGGTTTTAGTTACATAAATGCCAGAGCCATTCTAGCCCATACGCATGATGGTGAAACGGTTTAGTGGTCAATTGGGTTGTTCTATTTGGCCCCACACAAAAGCGGCGGGAAGGTTGTCACAACCCACCCGCCGCCGAGACAATAGATATCGATAGACGCCAGGCCTTACGCCTTGAGCGTGAGCACCGCGCCGAAGGCGGTCGGGCCGCAATGGCTCGAGATGACGCCGCCGACCTGAGTCCAGGTAATGTCCTTAAAGCCCAGGTCGTGCGCATAGACTTCCATGTCGTCGCGCAGCTCCTCGGAAAGACCTACCGAATATGCCAAGCCAATGTGCGAGTAGTCGATCTCGCCCTTGGCAACCATGTGGTCAATAAAGGCGCGGGCGCATTTGAGCATAGAGCCGCGGAACTTCTTGGTTGCCACGAACTTGCCGCCCGTTACCTCAATGCAGGGCTTAATCTTGAGCAGATGGGCGCCCAGGAACGCGACGTTGGACAAGCGACCGCCCGCCTTAAGGAAGGCAAGGTCCGTAGGAACAAAGCCCAGCAGCACGCGGTCCATGACGGAGTTCGTAAATGCAAAGATCTCGTCGACGGTGGCATCGGGGTGAGCCTCGATGTATTTGGCAGTCTCGACGACAACGAGCGACTGGCCCACCGAGACAAAGCGCGTGTCCATGGAGAACACGTAGTCGCGCCCCTGGGCCGCAATCTTAGAGGACTGATGCGAACAGGTCGTGGCCTCGGAATATGCAAGATGCAAAATAGTCGCGTCGGGTTGCTCGGCATGGATGCGGTCGTACACGTGCGCAAAATCCGCTGGCGAACAGCCACTGGTCTTGGGCATCACACCAAACTCGTTACAGCGCGAGTAAATCTCGAGCGGATCGATCGAGCCGTCCTCGACGGTCTCGTCACCAATCGTGACATGCATAGGCACGCGCACGATGCCGTAGCGCTCGCAGAGCTCCGGCGTCACATCCGACCCAGACTCAACCACGATTACGTACTTGCCCATTATCATCACGACCCATCTCGACGTTGACTATGTATTACACGCGCACGCTCGCCGCCCCATTGAACAACGACTCACAAGCGCCAGAGAGACGCCGCCCTTCGACCACAGCAAAGGACAGCGTCTCCCTGAAAAACTCCGTGCTTCTCTGAGATTTTACACGGTTTATGAAGGAGTGTTACTTATTCCGCAAACGGTAGCTATACGCGATAAACGGTAGCAAGCAAGAATCCAGAACGCTCAACCCATTAGGAGAGTTCCGCCTAAAGGGTGACTACACAGGACCCCGCCGGGGCTGTTTGGGCTACCTCCCAAAATATTCCGCAGGACGCAAGAAGCCCTCGCCGCACGAAGTGCGCAGCGAGGGCTTCTTGCATGTCCGAGGACGTTTTGGGAGGTAGCCCAAACAGCCCCGGCGATCCTGCGGGAGTTAAACCCCTTTAGAACTTGTTGTGGAAGGTACGCGAAATGACCTCGTCCTGCTGCTCCTTAGTGAGCGTGTGGAAGTTCACGGCATAGCCGGAAACGCGGATGGTCAGCTGCGGGTACTTCTCGGGGTGGGCCTGAGCGTCGAGCAGCGTCTCACGGTTGAAGACGTTGATGTTCAGGTGGTGGCCACCCTTCTCGGCGTAAGCGTCGAGCATGTGGACCAGGTTATCGGCCTGAGTCTCAGAAACTTCAGAAACCTTCATAATGTGTCTCCTTCGATTGATAGGCGCCGGCCGAAACCGTCGCTCTAATCAGTAATCGTTATTGTTAGTATAGCACTAACAATAGTTACTCGCCCAGCTGATCAAGGTCGATATCGCCAAAGAACACCTGGTCCTCCTTGCCGAGCGCACCCGGGATGATGGAGAAGGTGTTGGAGATGCCGTCCTGAGCATCGCGGAACGGGAGCTTGGAAACCGAAGACAGCGAAGCGATGGCGCCGTGGCTATCGCGCTTGTGCATGGGGTTAGCACCCGGGGCGAACGGCTGGCCAGCCTTGCGGCCGTCGGGCGTGGAGCCGGTCTTCTTACCGTACACGACGTTGGAGGTAATGGTCAGAACCGAGGTCGTGGGCACGGAGTTGCGGTAGGTGTCGTTCATGCGGATGTACTCCATGAACTGGTGCACAACGTCGTGAGCAATCTGGTCGACGCGGTCGTCGTCGTTGCCGTACTTGGGGAACTCGCCCTCGGTCTCGAAGTCGACGATGATGCCGTTCTCGTCGCGGACGGGGTGGACCTTGGCGTATTTGATGGCGGACAGGGAGTCAGCCACGACGGAAAGGCCAGCGATGCCCGTAGCGAACCAACGATGCACGTGCTTGTCGTGCAGAGCCATCTGGATGCGCTCGTAGCAATACTTGTCGTGCATGTAGTGAATGATGTTCAGCGAGTTGACGTACACGCCAGCAAGCCACTTCATCATGTCGTTGTACTTGGCCACAACGTCGTCGTAATCGAGCGTATCGCCCTCGACGGCGCGATACTTGGGGCCGACCTGCTTCTTGGAGACCTCGTCAACACCGCCGTTGAGTGCGTACAGCAGGCACTTGGCCAGGTTGGCGCGGGCGCCGAAGAACTGCATCTCCTTGCCGATGCGCATGGAGGACACGCAGCAGGCAATGCCGTAGTCGTCGCCGTGGTAGACGCGCATGAGGTCGTCGTTCTCGTACTGAATCGAGGAGCTGGCGACAGAAGTCTTGGCGCAGAACTTCTTGAAGTTCTCGGGCAGACGGGTCGACCACAGAACGGTCATGTTGGGCTCGGGGCTGGTGCCCATGTTCTCGAGCGTGTGCAGGTAGCGGTAGCTCATCTTGGTAACGAGCGTACGGCCGTCAACACCCATGCCGCCGATGGACTCGGTGACCCACTGCGGATCGCCGGTAAACAGGGCCTGGTACTCGGGGGTACGGGCAAACTTGACCATGCGGAGCTTCATGATGAAGTGATCCACGAACTCCTGGATCTGCTCCTCGGTGAAGGTACCGTTGGCAAGGTCGCGCTCAGCGTAGATGTCGATGAACGTGGAGGTACGGCCGATGGACATAGCGGCGCCGTTCTGCTCCTTGACGGAAGCGAGGTAGGCGAAGTACATCCACTGGATGGCCTCCTGCGTGTTGGTAGCAGGGTTGGAAATGTCGAAACCATAGGTCTCGGCCATCATCTTGAGCTCGCCGAGGGCGCGGATCTGCTCCTGCAGCTCCTCACGATCGCGGATGTTGTCGGCGGTCATGACCGTCGGGGTGGAAGCCTTCTGGGCCTCCTTGTCCTTGATCAGGTAGTCGACACCGTACAGGGCGACACGACGGTAGTCGCCGATGATGCGGCCGCGGCCATAGCCATCGGGCAGACCGGTGATGATGTGGGCCGAGCGGCAGGCGCGCATCTCGGGGGTGTAGACATCGAAGACGCCGGCGTTGTGAGTCTTGCGCTCGAAGGTGTAGCGCTCGACAACGTTCTCGTCGATCTTGTAGCCGTGCTGGCTGGCAGCCTGGCAAGCGATGCGGATACCGCCGTTGACGTGCAGCGCGCGCTTGAGCGGCTTGTCGGTCTGGAGGCCGACGATGGTCTCCTTGTCGCGATGGGCGTTATCGATGTAGCCAGCGGGGTGGCTCACGATACCCGTGACGGTCTTGGTGTCCATATCGAGGACGCCGCCCTGCTCGCGCTCCTTGAGCAGCAGGTCGAGAACCTCGCCCCACAGCTCCTTGGTACGCTCGGTCGGGCCGGCGAGGAACGACTCGTCGCCCTCGTAGGGGGTGTAGTTCTTCTGGATGAAGTCTCGGACGTCAACCTCTCCCGTCCAGATGCCTTCCTTGAAGCCTTCCCATGCCTCCTGCATTGTGTAACCACGCTCCTAGTTACGTGTAATGCGGCGCTCTCTCACACCGCTGCTTATTGAATTCTTGAATGTTCGGCTTGCACTACCGGCTTCTTCCGTTCTTCACCACACGTTGGTGCAGGGAAAACGTTTGTCCACCTTGGAACTACAACCCAAAACCCAAGATTTCACCCGTTTGAGAAGGATAACATAGCGACCCTCTCCATCTGGGCTGTTATATGTTTCTTTTTTTATATCATAAAGGCGTTTTTTACAAACCCGCAGGAAATGCGAGCGCGAACAACTACCGTTCACCGATTTCTTTGGTATTTTTCCTTGCCTTTGTACGACGTTCACTCTAGCTGTTATGTCAGCTTTATCAGAGTAAAGTACCCCAGAGACCCTTCAGAAACTGAAGGGCGGCCACGGGATTTCCCCCGGGGCCGCCCTATGGCGTGGCTAGTTATTTAGCTTTGATTGCCGTTTGGCATTAGGCGGCTGCGGAGGCCTTGTCGGTCGTTGCCTTGCCGTTGCTCTGCTGGCCCTCAAAATGCTTGTAGCACCAGCTGGTGACCAGCGGGGTCAAAATGGCCGTCACGATAGCACATGCTGCAACCTGTGCCGTAGCCGTCGCGAGCACGGCACCACCGTACATGGCCCCGTTGACGCTTGCCATGGCAGCAGGCGTGGCCACATTGGCTCCGGCGCAGCTCGAAATGGCCGCACCTGCGACACCCGTGCCGCCCGTGAGCTTATCGACCGCGATGACGGGAATTGCAAAGATCACCGAGCAGATCACGCCGAGCAGAATACCGGGAAGACCGCCATTAATGAGCTGGCCAAAGGTCATGGTCGAGCCCATGGCAAAGAAGACGAGCACGATGACGGCGGAAAGTGCCGGCGCCATCATCTTCTTAAAGCTGGGGAAGAGGTTGCCCAGGATAATGCCGACGACGATCGGCAGGATGGCGCCCACGAGCGACCAGCCGATCGGAGCCTGGCCGGCGGCGCCAAGGACAATCATCGTGACCGGAGGGCCGACAACCAGCGTGGTAATGGCGACGGCGCCACGCTCGGCCTCGTTGCCCATGGTGCCCATCAGTCCAGCGTACATAGCGTTGTTGGCACCCGTGCAAGCGGCCAGCATCACCATGGCCGAGATACCAAACAGGTTGTCGTTGAACACATAAAGGATGAGCAGCGACACGGCAACGACAACGATCTGCTTGACGGCGATGATGATGGCGCCGCGGGCAGCGGCGGCAGGAGCGCTCTTAAACGAAATCGTCGTGCCGACGATGAGCAAAAAAGCGCCAACAAGCGGGCCTGCGCCCTGCTGGGTCATGCCGAGCGTAAAGCTGCCGAGCGTTTTAAACAGGTCGGGGAACAGCGTGTTGAGCAAGCAACCCAACAGAAGCGGCACCAAGATATTGGCACCCGGGATGGAGGACATCTTAAAGAACGGCTCCTTTGCCGCCGGCGCCTCCACCGCAGTCGATTCACTCATATATATCTCCTTTGGATGCATGCGAATCGTAGCCGCACGCGCCTTTGTCAGAAAGAAGGCGACGGTCCCGAGTCGCAGGAGCCGTCGCCGAATAATCGTCGTGGGGTATTACCCGTCCAGGACGATGCCGCCGTCGCAGTCGCCGATCTCGCCGTTCACGAAGCTGGCGAGGTCGGAAGCGAAGAACAGCACCATCTGCGCAGGCTCGCTGGCCTGGGCGGCGCGGCCCAGAGGAATACCGTTGATGATGCGCTGAGAGTTCTCGTCAGAGAGAATCGAGGTCATATCGGTAAGGGTAAGTGACGGGCACACGGCGTTGCAGCGGACGCCAAACTTGCCGCCTTCCTTGGCGACTGCCTTGGTTAGGCCGTTGACGCCGGCCTTGGAGCTTGCGTAGGCAGCAGTGCCGAGCAGGCCGCCGCCGATCTTGCCCGCAACGGAACTCACGTTGACGATAGTGCCAGCATGGGCCGCCTTAAAGTGCGGGTACACGGCGTTCATCATAGTGAAGGTACCGTTGAGGTTGATGTCGATGGTACGACGCCACTCGGTGTCATCGATCTCGTCGAACTTCTTGGTGCTGATGACGCCAGCGCAGTTGATCAGGATGTTGGTTTGCGGCAGGTCCGTAAAAATCTGCTCGACGGTCTCGCGCGCCTTGGGTGCATCGGCGACATCGAGCTGATAGAACTTGTTGCCCTCGCCAAGCTCGGCCACCGCGGCCTCGCCCTTGGCAGCGTTCCTTGCGATGAGCGCGACGTGTCCGCCGCCCGCAACGATACCCTTGGCAATCTCGAGGCCAATGCCCTGAGTGCCACCCGTGACAATCGCGGTCTTGCCCGTGAAGTCAAATGCCATGACTCCATCCCCCTTTATATAAGGTGTCTCCTTGCGGGAAGTTGGAGCATCGCACGTGGCGATAAATGAGTCCCAGTCGTCATGGTGGTGACAACCCCTCGCCTAACCGCGGGCATAATAGTTCTTTGAAACGCTTCAGCAATTGAATTTTTTAACTCTTTATGCGCTCTTTATATTGCCCACTGAATGAGGCCCGAATATGCGGGTATCATCTTTCACCGAAAATAGTTTCTAGTGTTAGGGGTTTTCGGTGGAAGATACCGATTTCCATGAGCTTGGGCGTCAGCTCTTTACCGAGTTTGGCAGCATGCATCATCGCATTTCACGCTCTGCGGACAAAGCTCTCGGCGGCGAGATGGCCGTCATGCGCGCCCTCATGCTCGCCGGCGGCTCGCTCACGCCGAGCGAACTCGCCGATCGCGCCTGGGTCTCGAGTGCCCGCATCGCCAATATCTTACGCACTCTCGAAACCAAGGGCTGGGTCGAGCGCGAGCACTCAAAGACCGACCGTCGTCGCGTACACGTCACGGTGACCGACAAAGGCCGACAAGATATCGAAATCAAGCGTCGCGAATTCGAGGACCGCACCGCGGCCTTCCTCGAACAGCTCGGCGAAACAGATACCCAAGAGATGGTGCGCCTTCTAAGGCGAGCCAACGAAATTATCGATCGCAATCACGAAAGGAGAGATGCCGAGTGAGGATTCTCAAGCTTTTTAAAAAGCATATCCTGGCGCTGCTCACGGCTATCGTACTTATCGTAATCAGCTGCAATGCCGACCTAGCGCTACCTACGTATATGAGTGACATCGTCGATGTGGGCGTGCAGCAAGGCGGCATCGCCTCGCCCGTACCCGACACCATTCGAGCCGAATCGCTCGATGACCTCAAGCTCTTTATGAGCGCCAAGGATGCCAAAGCGGTAGAGGCCGTGTTTAGCAAGGCAGACAACAACGGCATTCGGACGTACAAGGGCACCGAGGAAGAGCGCGCCGATGGCGGCAAGATTGCTGACATTATGAGCCTGCCCGAGACCGTCGTCCTTTCGCTCAACCAGGGCATCGACGCTGGCTCCATGGGCGACATGATGGGCACGTCCAACGAACAAGACAACAGCACCGCCCAGGCCATGCCCTCCCCCGAGCAGATGGCGGCGATGACGCCCGAGCAGCTCGCCGATATGCAGCAGAAGGCCGCAGCGGCGCAGAACATGCAAAAGCAGATTGATGCCGACGGCGGCAAGGTCACCATGAAGAGCCTGCGCCTAGGTGTCGAGGGCGGTCTGGTAGACCAAAGCAAGCTCGTCGAAGGCGCCAACCAAATGGCGGACAAAATGGGCTCCATGTCGGGCTCCATCGTGACCCAACGCGCCGTGAGCTATGTGCAAGACGAGTACAAGGCGCAGGGTATCGACCCCGCCGACGTGCAGAACGCCTACCTGGGCCGCATGGCGACCACGATGTTTGGCCTGTGCCTGATCTCGCTGGTCGCCACCATCCTGACCGGCGCTGTGGCGTCGCGCACCGCCTGCTCCATCGCCCGCGACCTGCGCCGCGAGACCTTCAACAAGGTCATGCACTTCTCGCCGGCCGAGGTGGGCAAGTTTAGCCAGGCCTCGCTCATCACCCGCTGCACCAACGACATTCAGCAGATCCAGATGGCAGCGACTCTGTTCATTCGCATGTGCCTCATGGCGCCTGTCATGGGCGTCGTCGCCGTCATGCGCGTCCTGGCCAACCACACCGGCCTGGAGTGGACCATCGCCGTGGCCATCATCGCGGTCTCGGCCGTCGTCGGCGTGCTCATGGGCCTTACCATGCCCAAGTTCAAAAAGATGCAGAGCTTTGTGGACCGCGTGAACCTCACCGCCCGCGAGCTGCTCGACGGTCTTATGCCCATCCGCTCGTTCACCCGCGAAGAGCATGAGCTCGAGCGTTTTGACAAGGCATCACTCGACCTGATGACCACGCAGCTCTACACCAACCGCGCCATGAGCTTTATGATGCCGCTCATGATGCTCGTCATGAACTGCATCACCGTGCTTATCGTCTGGTTTGGCGCGCAGGGCGTGTCCGACGGCGTGATGCAGGTCGGCAACATGATGGCGTTTATCTCCTACACCATGCAGATCGTCATGGCGTTTATGATCCTCACCATGGTTTCGGTCATCCTGCCCCGCGCCGAGGTCGCAGCCGAGCGCGTGGAAGAAGTCATCACTTGCCCCACGAACATCAACGACCCTGCCTCGCCCAAACTGCCCGTGGCCAGCGCACCGCGCGGTGAGCTCACCTTCCGCGACGTGAGCTTCCAGTATCCCGATGCCCGCGCCGACGTCATCAGCGGCGTAAACTTCACCACGCACGCCGGTCAGATGCTCGGCATCATTGGCTCCACGGGCTCGGGCAAGTCCACGCTCGTGCAGCTCATCCCGCGCCTGTACGACGTCACGGGCGGCAGCATTTCGCTCGACGGCATCGACGTGCGCGACATGACCCTTTCCGAGCTGCGCCGCCGCATTGGTTACATCCCGCAGCAGGGTCGTCTGTTCTCGGGCACCGTTGAGAGCAACCTCAAATTTGCCGGCGACATGGTGAGCGATGATGACATGCGCCAGGCGGCACGCATCGCACAGGCCGAGGACTTTATCGCCGAGCGCGAGGGCGGCTACGACTCCCCCATCAGCCAGGGCGGCTCCAATGTCTCGGGCGGCCAGCGCCAGCGTCTGGCCATCGCCCGCGCCCTGGCCAAAAAGCCCGAGGTCGTGGTGTTCGATGACTCGTTTAGCGCCCTCGACTACAAAACAGACGCGCGCCTGCGCGAGGAGCTTGCCAAAAACGTTACCGACGCCGCGCTCGTGGTCGTGGCCCAGCGCATCGCGACCATCATGCACGCCGACCAGATCATCGTGCTCGACGACGGCCACGTGGTGGGCACCGGTACGCACGAGGAGCTGCTGCACAGCTGCCCAGCGTACCTGGAGATCGCACAGTCGCAGCTTTCCGCCGAGGAGCTGGGGCTCACCCAAGAAGAAATTGAAGCCGTCATGGAAGGAGGCGAGCGCTAATGGCAGACAAGACCAAGACTCAGATTCCCAAGCCCACCCGTCAGCGCGGTCCCATGGGCCGCATGGGTGGCATGGGCCGCGGCGAAAAGGCCAAGGACTTTAAGGGTACCATGAGGCAGTTGCTCGGCTATATCGGTCAACACAAGGTTGCCGTGTTTGCCGCCGTCGCCTTTGCCGTGTGCTCGGTCATCTTTAACATTGTGGGACCCAAGGTGCTCGGCCAGGTTACGACCAAGCTGTTCGAGGGCCTGGTTGCCAAGGTCAACGGTACCGGCGATGTCGACTTTAACTGGATCGCCAAGACGCTCGGCTTTTTGCTCTGCCTGTACCTGGCGAGCTCTGCCTGTAGCCTGATCCAAGGCTGGCTCATGACTGGCGTCACGCAAAAGATCTGCTATCGCATGCGCAAGGAGATCGCCGCCAAGATCGCCGTCGTGCCGATGAGCTACTTTAACGGACGCAGCAAGGGCGACGTGCTCAGCCGCATCACCAACGACGTCGATACGCTCGGCCAGTCACTCAACCAGAGCGTGACGCAGCTCATCACGTCGGTTACGCAGATTATCGGTGTGCTCGTCATGATGCTTTCGATCAGTCTGCCGCTTACCAGCGTCACCGTGCTCACACTGCCGGCCGCCGCGATTATCCTGACCGTGATGATTCACTTCTCGCAGCCGTACTTCCGCGAGCAGCAGCAGGTTTTGGGCACCGTCAACGGCATTATCGAGGAGGACTTTGCCGGTCAGAACGTCATTCAGGTGTTCGACCGCGCCGAGGCCTCGATCGAGGAGTTCGACCGTCAAAACGACCGACTGTTTGTGAGCGGTTGGCGCTCGCAGTTCCTGTCGGGCCTGATGATGCCGCTTATGAGCTTGGTGGGCAACATGGGCTACGTGGGCGTTGTCGTGGTGGGCGCACAGCTCGCGCTGACCGGCAATGCCACGCCCGGCGACATCCAGAGCTTTATCCAGTACGTGCGCAACTTTACGCAGCCGGTGCAGCAGCTGGGCAACGTGAGTAACACGATGCAGTCGATGGCCGCCGCAACCGAACGCGTCTTTGAGTTCTTGGCCGCGCCCGAGGAGGAGCAGAAGGCCGACGCCCAGATTCCCGAGAAGCGCCCCGGCCACGTTGAGTTCGACCACGTCAAGTTTGGCTACACGACCGACAAGACCATCATCCACGACTTTAGCTGCGAGGCGCAGCCCGGTCAGACCATCGCCATCGTCGGCCCCACCGGCGCCGGCAAGACCACGCTCATTAAGCTGCTGCAGCGCTTCTACGACGTGGACGGCGGCTCGCTGCGTGTCGAGGGCGTCGACGTGCGCGACTGGGATCGCGCGGCGCTGCGCGGCGAGTTTGCCATGGTGCTGCAGGATACCTGGCTGTTTAACGGCACCATCCGCGAGAACATCCGCTACGGACGTCCCGATGCGACTGACGCCGAGGTCGAGGCCGCTGCACGCGCCGCACGCTGCGACCACTTTATCCATACGCTCGCCGGCGGCTACGACTTTATGATCAACGAGGAGGGCACCAACCTCTCACAGGGCCAGCGCCAACTCGTGACCATCGCCCGCGCCATTTTGGCCGACCGTCCGGCGCTGATTTTGGACGAGGCGACTTCCAACGTCGATACCCGCACCGAGGAGCTCATCCAGCGCGCCATGGATGCGCTGATGCAGGGCCGCACGAGCTTTGTCATCGCGCACCGCCTGTCCACGATCCGCAACGCCGACGTGATCTTGGTAATTCGCGACGGCGACATCGTCGAGAAGGGCACACACGACGAGCTGCTCGCCCAAGGCGGCTTCTACGCCGACCTGTACAACTCGCAGTTCGACGAAGCGGCGTAAATTCTGCCGCAGGGAACGAATAACGCCCGAGAACGGGGGCGCAGGACAGCCTGCGCCCCCGTTTTTGCTCTGCGGCCCTCGAACCGCCTCCCCTGGGACCTGATTGACGCCCTCCCTCAAGGCCCCGTGGACAAAAAATGGCAAATATGAGTACTGTCACCTTTTTAGTAACAGCCAAAACTGCCCCAAACGACCTCATTGCGGCCTAGACATGCCTTCAAATTGATCAAAATGCCCGGTAGCATGCTTCTGTGTGCCAACGTTAATGAACATATTTACTGTTGTGTCTATTATCTTGTAAGATCGATATGATACTACGCTAGCAACAGTACTCATATTTGCCATTTTTTGTCCACAGGGTATGCCGCAGAAGATCCAACTTGCTCCAGCGTGCCGTACGTTGGCCCTCCCCTTCCGGCGAGCGCCGACATTTCCCCAGATAAAACCGACCAAAATAAACCTGTCCCTTTTCGGCAGGTTTCACTTGCACTTTAGCGTGCGACAGCGGATAATGCCGAGCATTCGAGAATTCGCCAATTGTTGCCGTTAATTGATAAAGGAGGCCCCATATGGCCATGGAATTCAAGCGCAGGTTGCCGATCCCCATGGAGATCCGCGAGGAAATGCCGCTTTCCGCCGAGCTTACCGCCAAAAAGCAGGCATTCGACGCCGAGGTCGCCAAGGTCTTTACCGGCGAGGACGCACGCAAAGTGCTCATCATCGGCCCGTGCTCTGCCGACCGCGAGGACTCGGTGCTTGAATACATGAACCGACTGGCCAAGGTCGCCGAAGAGGTCAAGGACAAGCTCATCATCATTCCGCGTGTCTACACCAACAAGCCGCGCACCAAGGGCACCGGCTACAAGGGTCTGCTGCACAACCCCGACCCCGAGGCGCCCGATGACCTGCTCGAAGGCGTTAAAGCCATTCGCCACATGCACCTGCGCGTCATCGAGGAGACCGGTTTCTTTACCGCCGACGAGATGCTCTACCCGTCCAACTACCAGTACCTCGTCGACCTGCTGAGCTACGTTGCCGTGGGCGCGCGCTCGGTCGAAAACCAGGAGCATCGCCTGGTGTCGAGCGGCATTTCGGTGCCCGTCGGCATGAAAAACCCCACCGCCGGTTCCACCACCGTCATGCTTAACTCCATCTACGCCGCCCAGGCACATCAAAGCTTCATCTTCCGCAACTGGGAGGTTGAGTGCGACGGCAACCCGCTCGCACACGCCGTCATGCGTGGCTACATCGGTCTCGACGGTCGCACCTACCCCAACTACCACTACGAGCACCTGGAGCGCCTGGCCGAGCGCTATACCGAGCATGCCGGCTACGCCAACCCGGCGGCGGTCATCGACTGCAACCACGACAACTCGGGCAAGCGCCCGCTGGAGCAGTACCGCATCTGCAAGGAGGTGCTCGACAGCTGCCGCCGCAACGAGTCCATCTCCAAGCTGGTCAAGGGCTTTATGATCGAGTCTTACCTGGAGGATGGCAATCAGCCGGTCGATGGCGGTGTCTTTGGCAAGTCGATCACCGACCCGTGCCTGGGCTGGGAAAAGACCGACTACCTCATCCACGAGATCGCAGAGCGTATTTAGAGTTACGGCGTTTTGCCAAACGCCGTAACCGGCCGACGCTGCAAACCCGTCAGAGCGGCAATCTGCCTTTCAGCTTCGACGGCATGACCAGAAGGTCAATGCCGCCTCGCTTCAAGGCACCTTGCTCGCTCTGGCGGATTTTCGCTGTCGTTGCCAAGACATCGGCGTTGCCAAAGCCGGCACTTGGGAACGCTCCTTTTGAGGTAGTCGTGACATTTAGGGACGTTCCTTTTAATATGAGCAGGACATTGTCAAGAGGCAAAATCGGGCCTGGCCCCAACGATATGGGGTCAGGCCCTCTCCCTATATCAACCCGTCCGCGGCGACCTCGGCGTGTCTTACCGACGCTCGTCTTTGCAGTTTAATATCCGCCCGTGGCGATCTCTCGCTGGGCAATCCGTTGCTACGGCTGAGGCTTCTACGTCGAACCGACAGTCTGTGCACGCGTGTGGCGCCCTGGGCGCTCGCAGAAAAGGGACCTGAGGTTCGCCTCAACGGCTTCGGATCGAACCGCTTCCGGGATGACTGGCTTATGTGCGGGGGACCGCCCCCTACGCCTCCTCGGCCATGAGGCCGACCGCCCACACCCAGCAGGCGAGCTCGCGCGCCGTGGCGACGTTCGCCTTGTTGCTGTGGACCCCGCGCGCGAGCAGGGCCCCGCGCCTCTCGACCAGCCTCCGCACGCCCTTGGCGGCATGCCTCCGGGCGGCTGGGTCCGGGGCCTGGCCCTTGGCGAGGTCCTTCGGCCGCCCCGAGCACGTCAGGTAGTGCCACGCGGCCTCGACCAGCGTCTTTCTCAGGTGCTTGTTGCCGGCCTTGGTGATCGCGCCCCTGCGGTCGCTCTCCCCGCTGGAGTGCTCGGAGGGCGTCAGGCCGACCCACGCGGCGAACGAGCGGGCGTTCCTGAACCTGGAGAACTCGCCGGCCTCGAACACGAGGTCGGCGGCGGAAGCGGTGTCTACGCCCTTGAGGCAGCGCAGGGAGTCGACCCTCTTCCGCCACCTGGGCTTGCGGGCCTCGGCCTCGACGAGCCCCTCGAGCCTCGCCTTCTCCTCCGCCGCCCGCCTGACCGCGTCGACGTAGTAGGCGAGCACGTCGTTGTCGGCCCCCTCCGCGAACCTAATCGACTCGATCCAGGACCAGTGCGCCCGGGTCCAGTTACCCTTCCCGCGGCCGGTGGGCGTCCTCTCGTCGAAGACGAGCCCGTGCCTGAGCAGGAACTTGGAGAGCCGCTGCTTCGAGCGCGAGAGGTCGTCCCTCGCGTCCTCGAGCGCCCTGGTCAGGTCGCGGGCGGCCTCGCACTCGTCGTCGGGGACCCACACCTCGACCACGTTGCCGACCGACAGCATGCGGGCGAGGAACTCGGCGTCGTTGCGGTCGTTCTTCCTGCCCCTGTCCGCGCTGGGCTTGATCATCTTCGAGACGGCGCCGACCACGCAGTCGACCCCCAGGCCGGAGAGCCTCTTCTGCAGGTCGAAGCCCGTGACCCCGGACTCGTACACGCACCTGGCCCCGGGGTCCACGGAGCGGACCCACTCCGCGACGGCGCGGGCGTGGACGTCGAGGCCGACGAAGGTGGTAGTATCGAGCATGGGAGCCCCTTCCATGAATGCGGCGTGGCCGCCGCGGCTGAATTAGACACTCACCATTGTCGGCCTAATCCGCGGTCTTTCATGCAGCAGGGGCTCTCAATGTTTTAGGCTCTGTTAGACCAGGATTGACATACATGTGTCCCCACGGTGCCATATCGTTGACCCCGTAGACCGCGATGATGGGGGCAGCATGAACGCCGAAGACCTGGTCCTCAACTTCAAGAAGGACATGGCGAGCCTCAGCAGGACCGAGCGCCGCCGCGCAATCGAGTCCGTCAGGGACGTTATCCGCGCGGCGGCGTTCGACGACGCTGCCGGCTCAACCTATGAGGTCGAGCGCTGCCCGCGCTGCGGGTCCGCCGCGGTCGTGAAGAAGGGCAAATCGAGGAACGGCGAGCAGCGCTACCTCTGCCGGGGCTGCGGCAGGACCTTCGGCATGGGCAGCGGGCGCATCCTTGGGACGAGCAGGCTGCCGAGGGAGACCTGGATGGCCTACGCCGAGTGCTTCGTGCTCAAGCTGCCCCTGCGCGAATGCGCGAGGCGCTGCCGCGTCTGCCTCCTCTGCCGGGGCTGCGGCAGGACCTTCGGCATGGGCAGCGAGCGCATCCTGGGGACGAGCAAGCTCCCGAAGGAGACCTGGATGGCCTACGCCGAGTGCTTCGTGCTCATGCTGCCCCTGCGCGAATGCGCGAGGCGCTGCCGCGTCTGCCTCAAGACCGCCTACACCATGCGCCACAGGCTGATCGAGTGCCTCTCGGCCTACTCCCCCTCGTTCAGGGTCGAGCGGGGCTGCGGCTGCGAGCTCGACGAGACCTATTTCCCCGAGTCGTTCAAGGGCAACCACACGAGGGGGTCGTTCGCGATGCCGCGCCCCTCCCGGCACCGCGGCAAGCAGGTGCACAGGCGCGGGCTGTCGCGCGAGCGGATCTGCGTCATGACCGGAGTGAACGACTCGAACGAGACGTTCCTCGAGGTCACGGGGCGGGGCGCCCTGTCGAGGGGGCGCGCCATGGACGCGCTGAGGGGCCGCATCGCGGCCGGCTCGGTCGTCGCGACCGACAGGGCGGCCGCCTACGTCGGTGTCCTCGCCGAGCTCGAGGTCGCCGCGCACGCGGCCTACGACCCCAAGGACCGCTCCGGGGGAACCATCAACCGGGTCAACACCGTCCACTCGCTCCTCGGTGCCTTCATGGAGCCGTTCAGGGGCGTGTCGACGAAGCACCTCGATGCCTACCTCGCCTGGTTCAGGTGGTGCCGGACCTTCATGGCGACCGATTCCGGCGCCGCCGAGCGCACGGTCGCGCGGCAGCTCGCGCACGGCGTCTGCAGGAGCCGCGTCCGCGACATGTTCAACGTGGAGCCGCCCTACATGGACTACTGGGCCGCGCCCGCCGCATAGAGGCGGTAGAATGGTCGCACCGCGATACACGAGGAGGGGTGAGGCCATGCCGTCGAACATACCGGCCACGACGATCCGCATCGACCCGGAGGTCAAGAAGGAGGCCACGGCCATCCTGGACGAGCTCGGCCTGTCCATGTCCACCGCCGTCAACGCGTTCCTCAGGGCGCTCGTCCGGGAGGGCGGGATGCCGTTCGAGATGAGGGTCAGGACGCCGGTGCCCGACGGGGAGACGGCGAGATAGCCGGCAGGTCGGCATGAAACGGCAGGGCCAGGCGAGCAACTCGTCCGGTCTCGGGCGCATCGCCCCCTTGCCGGATTCAAATCCGACAAGGGGGTGACCGCTGTGCAATCGCAAGAAGATGATGGGGCGGAATGTCAATCCTGGTCTAACAGAGCCTTAAATAATCATTATGCATAGAAAGTCATAATTATCATTTCGTAAACAATTTGATGAAATTAACGCCATGAGGCATGCTTGCGGTTACAATACCGCGAGGCCTAACTACACACCTTTAAGCCGGTCCTGTGAGACCGGGAAGGAGAATTATGGCGAACAACCATACCGCGGGCGCTGCCGCCCGCACCTTCGCGCCCAGCGAGCTTTGCCAGCATATGCTGGCCAAAACCAGCAAGGGCACCTGCGGTCCCTGTATCCTGTATCTTGAGGATGGGACCATTTTTTATGGACGTGCATGCGGCGCCGAGGGCACCGCGACCGGCGAAGTCTGCTTCAACACCTCGCTCGAGGGCTACTTTGAGGTCATGACCGACCCGAGTTATGCCGGCCAAATTGTAACCATGACCTATCCGCAGATCGGCAATTACGGTATCGACGAGACCGATGTCCAGTCGGCCTTCCCTGGCGACGCCGTGCGCCCTGCGAGCGCTCCGGCTATGCGCGGCATGATCGTTCGCGACACGTGCGCCACGCCTTCTAACTGGCGCTCGGCCGTCAGCGTGCCGGAGTACCTGCGCGCTCACGGCATCGTCGCTATCGAGGGTGTCGACACCCGCGCTCTGGTGCGCCATCTGCGCGACAATGGTTCCAAAATGGGCATTATCTCGACCGAGATCTTCGACGTCGACGAGCTTGCCGAGCGTCTGGCCGCAGCGCCCACGCTGGTAGGCGAGAACCTGGTCAAGACCGTAAGTTGCCCCGCGCCTCACGAGTTTGTGGCCGCCGACCTGCCTGCCACGCATGACTTTGCGCTTGCGGTTGCCGCTCCTGCCCGTCACAAAGTGGTCGCCTACGACTGCGGTGTGAAGCGCGGTATTCTGGAGGGCCTGGTCCGTGCCGGCTGCGACCTCACCGTCGTGCCGTGGGATACGCCCGCGAGTGAGGTGCTCGACATGAATCCTGATGGCGTCTTTTTGTCCAACGGCCCCGGCGACCCCGATGCCGTGGTGGAGACCTACGAGCAGGTGCGGCAGCTGATCGGCAAGGTGCCGGTCTTTGGTATTTGCCTCGGTCACCAGATGATCAGCCTGGCCTGCGGCGCCCAAATGGAAAAGCTTAAATTCGGTCACCGTGGCGGTAACCAGCCGGTTATGAATCTGGTGAGCCGTCGCGTGGAGATCACCGCGCAAAACCACGGCTTTGGCCTGCTGTTCCCCAGTCTGGGCAAACTGATTCCGGAGCTTTCCGGCGGCGAAACCGAGCATGCGGCCGATGGCGACCTGCGCGCCTGGGTGCGCCGCGGTATCGCGCCGGTCGTGATGAACGAGCGCTTTGGCCGCATTCGCCTGACACATGTGAACCTCAACGACGGCACCGCCGAGGGCATCCAGCTGCTCGACGCCCCGTGCTTCTCGGTCCAATACCACCCCGAGGCTTCGCCCGGCCCCACCGATGCCCACTATCTCTTTACCGCCTTTACGCGACTCATGGACGGCGAGGAGAACTACCTGGACATCGACACCGCGAAGGACCGCCTCGCCGGCTGGAATTTCGCCGAGTCCGAGAACGCTGCGACCGAGGAGAACTAACATGCCTAAACGTACTGACATCAAGCGCATCCTCGTTATTGGTTCGGGCCCTATCGTCATTGGCCAGGCCTGTGAGTTCGACTACTCCGGCGCACAGGCCTGCAAGGTGCTCAAGGAGGATGGCTTTGAGGTCATCCTGGTCAACTCCAATCCGGCGACCATCATGACCGACCCGGGTCTTGCCGACCGCACCTATGTCGAGCCCATCACCGCCGAGTTTATCGAGCGCGTGATCAAGAAAGAGCGCCCGGACGCGCTGCTGCCCACGCTGGGCGGCCAGACCGGTCTGAACGCCGCCGTCGAGCTGGCAAAGGACGGCACGCTCGACAAGTACGGCGTCGAGATGATCGGCTGCGACCTGGCCGCTATCGAGCGCGGCGAGGACCGCAAACTCTTTAACGAGGCCATGGCCGAGATCGGCCTGGAGGTTGCGCGCTCGGGCTATGCCTACAGCGTGGCCGACGCCGAGGCTATCGCCGAGCGCGTGGGATATCCCTGCGTACTGCGCCCGAGCTTTACCCTCGGTGGCGCCGGCGGCGGCATCGCTCACACCCACGAGGAGCTCGTCTCCATCGTGAGCCAGGGCCTTGAGCTCTCGCCTGCCCATGAGGTGCTGGTCGAGGAGTCCATCGAGGGTTGGAAAGAGTATGAGATGGAGGTCATGCGCGACCACGCCGGCAACGGCATCATCGTGTGCTCCATCGAGAATCTCGACCCCATGGGCGTGCACACCGGCGACTCCATCACCGTGGCGCCGGCGCAGACGCTCTCCGACCTTGAGTACCAGCGCATGCGTGTCGCCTCGCTCGCCATCTTGGGGAAGATCGGCGTCGAGACCGGCGGCTCCAACGTGCAGTTTGCCGTGAACCCCCAGACCGGCCGCCTGATCGTCATCGAGATGAACCCGCGCGTGAGCCGTTCGTCCGCACTGGCCTCCAAGGCCACGGGCTTCCCCATCGCCAAGGCCGCCGCTCGCCTGGCCGTGGGCTACACGCTCGACGAGATCGTCAACGACATCACCAAGGCAACGCCCGCCTGCTTTGAGCCCACAATCGACTACTGCGTTGTCAAGGTGCCGCGCTTTGCCTTCGAGAAGTTTAAAGGCACTGATCCTACGCTCACCACGCGCATGAAGGCCGTGGGCGAGATTATGGCGATCGGCCGCACCTTTGAGGAGGCCTTCGGCAAGGCCATGCGCTCACTGGAGGACGGTCACCAGGGCATCTGCGCCGGTGGCAAGGAGGGTGCCGACAAGCTGAGCGACGATGAACTCGCCCAGGCCGTGGGTACCCCGACCGAGCACCGCATCTTCTTTGTGGTCGAGGCCCTGCGCCGTGGCTGGGACATCGCCCGCATCCATGCCGTCTGCGGTATCGATCCGTGGTACCTCAACCGTATCAACGACATGGTGCAGGTCCAGGAGAGCATCCGCGGCCTGCGTGTGGAGGATATCGACGCCGACGCGATGCGCCTGCTCAAGCAGTACGGCACGAGCGACGCCGAGATTGCCGCGCTGACCGGCTCGGACGAGCGCTTTGTGCGCGCCTATCGCAAGGGTCTGGGCGTGGTTCCCAGCATGAAGACGGTCGATACCTGCGCTGCGGAGTTTTCGAGTGCCACGGAGTACCACTACAAGACGTACGAGAACATCTACCGCACGAGCCCGGATGCCAAGAAGTGCGTGGCTCCCGACGAGACCACGCCGGCGGACAAGCCCAAGGCGATGATCCTGGGCGCCGGCCCCAACCGCATTGGCCAAGGTATCGAGTTCGATTACTGCTGCGTGCACGCGAGCTACGCACTGGCGGCTCGCGGCTTCGAGACCATCATAGTCAACTGCAACCCCGAGACCGTTTCGACTGACTACGACACCTCGGACCGCTTGTACTTTGAGCCGCTCACCTACGAGGACGTCATGGACGTTATCGATGTCGAGCGCCCCGACGGCGTCGTGGTGACGCTCGGTGGCCAGACCCCGCTTAAGCTGGCGCGCATGCTCGAGGAGAGCGGCGTGAACATTATGGGCACCAAGCCCGATGCCATCGACTTTGCCGAGGACCGCGAGCGCTTCGCCGCTCTGCTCGACAAGCTGGGCATCATGTACCCGCCGGCGGGCCAGGCCACCTCGTTTGAGGAGGCCGAGGCCGTGGCCGCGCACATCGGCTATCCGCTGCTGGTGCGCCCGAGCTATGTGCTGGGCGGCCGCGGCATGATGATCGCCTACGATGCCGAGCATCTGCGCGATTACATGGCCGAGGCTGCGCGCATTAGCCCCGACTACCCGGTGTACCTGGACCGCTTCCTGGAGGGTGCGATCGAGTCCGACGTCGACGCCCTGTGCGATGGCGAAGAGGTATACATCGGCGGCATCCTGGAGCATATCGAGGAAGCCGGTATTCACTCCGGCGACTCCGCGACCTGCATCCCGCCGTTCAGCTTTAGCGAGAGCCTGCAGGCGAAGCTCCGCGAGACCACGCGCCGCATCGCGATGGCGCTGGGAGTCCGCGGTCTGGTCAACGTGCAATATGCCATCAAGGGCGAGACCGTCTACGTGATCGAGGCCAACCCGCGCGCCAGCCGTACCGTGCCGTTTATCTCCAAGGCCACCGGCGTGCCGCTGGCCAAATGCGCGGCGCGCATCATGGCAGGCGATTCCATCGCGAGCTTGGGCCTGCCGAGCGACGAACGTCAGCTGGACTGGTTCTGCATGAAGGAAGCCGTCATGCCCTGGGGCCGTTTCCCGGGAGCCGACGTTATCCTGGGGCCCGAGATGAAGTCGACCGGCGAGGTCATGGGTATCGCCAAGAGCTATCCCGAGGCATACGCCAAGACGCAGCTGGCGATCGACTACAACCTGCCCGACCCGAGCGCCGGCAAAGTGTTCATTAGCGTGTGCGACCGCGATAAGCGGCATATCCTTTCGGTTGCGCGCATCCTTCGCTACCTGGGCTTTGATATCTGCTCCACCGAAGGTACGGCGCGCGTGCTGCGCGGCGGCAACGTGACCTGCGAGATCGTGGAAAAGATCAGCGGCCCACATGATGGCGAGCGCCCCAACATCGGCGACCTCATCGCCGATGGCAAGATCGCGGTGATTATCAACACGCCGTACGGCCCAGGTTCGCGCGGCGACGGCTATCTGTTGCGTACCGAGGCGGTGCGCCGCGGCGTAACCTGCGTGACCGCGATGTCTGCCGCCAACACGTACGTGAGTGCCATCGAGGCGGTGCGTGAGGACCAGCAGGGTCACGGCAGCGCCAACGACATGGGCATGGACGTCATCGCCCTGCAGGACCTGCCGCAGTACACGGTGTAGATTGAGCTGGCCGGCCGGGGCGGAGGGGGCTGAGTTTCCCCCTTCGCTCCGGCTGCAAGCAGAGTCGCTCAGTGGGAAACTCAGCCCCCTCCGCCCCGGCCTGCGGTGACTTGGCTGCACCGTGTGCTGCCGAAGGGGCTTTGTGCGATGACTAGGGCTGAATAAAAAATGAGTGTGGGCGCCGTCGTTCGTTTGAACGACGGCGCCCACGTTTTGGATTTATTGGGCTGTGGCGGTGAAGGTTGTTTTGTCGGCGGCGATGTGCACGTGCAGCTTTGCCTGACCGTCGCAGCTGATGAGCACGCCTACCTCGAACGGGGTTCCTGTCTTGTCGTAGGTCGAACGCACGATGCGCATCGCCGCCTTACCGGTGTTCTGTCCCAAAAGGCGCGCCTCATGCTTGTCGAGGTTGACCGTCTCGTAGACGGCATCGACGCTTGCGGGCAGGATGCCGGTCTTTTCCGCGATATAGGCGTAGAGCGAGCCATCCACGTCTTTGCGCGTGAGCTCGGGGCAAAGTGACACGGGGATATAGACGTAGTTGAGCTCCATGGGTTTGTCGTTGGCGAGACGCAGGCGGCGAATCTCCCAGACGGGTGTCCCTTCGGGCACTTTGAGCCCAGAGGCGATGCCGCGGACGGCCGGTATGCTTGAAAAGGCGAGAATCTGCGAGCTCGGAACCCGTCCCGCTTCGCGCATCCGCGCGCTGAAATTCAGGGCCAGGTCGATGCCGGGTGCTGAGGTTTGGGGTTTGATGAACGTGCCCTGCCCACGTTTGCGCACCACGCGCCCCTCGATGACGAGATCTTGGAAGCAACGGCGCACGGTCGCGCGCGATAACTCTAGCCGCTCACAGATTTCGAGCTCGCGTGGCAGCGGCGTCTTGGTGTCGAACGCCTGGCTGGCGATAAGCAGGGCGATTCGATGTTTAAGTTGGACATAGAGCGGCGTATCACCGCTGCGGTCGAAAGGTTCGGAGGCGAGAAACGAGATCATATCCATGGGGTACCTCCATGTCGTGGGCGTACGTGACATGGTCTGACACTGCGGGGCAAACCGGAGATGCCAGGCCCGATTCTTGCTGGTATGTATGGTGCATAAGGAACATAAAACATTTATCAGGCAATCTACCTGCTATTTTAAAAATAATTAGAAGAAAAAATAATTTAGGCACAAAAATAGTTACTACCGTTAACCGATGAATAGTTGCCGTTCGCAACTATTTTCTTGTACCGAACATGCCCCGGCGCAACAATAATCTCAGCAAAAAGCAAAGCCGTGCGACACACGGCAGGTCGAGAGGAGACCGCATGCGGTATCTGGTAATGGTCAGTCACGGAACGCTCGCTCCCGGACTGCACAGTGTCCTCAAGATGCTCGGCAATGACGCCCCGAACATCTTGTCGACGAGTCTCGTGGACGGCATGGGCGCTGACGAGTATGTCGAGAACGTCAAGGCGATGCTCGCTCCCGTTACCGCCGATGACGAGGTTGTCCTGCTTGGTGACATCCTGGGCGGATCGCCGCTCACCAATGCCATGAACACGCTGGCCGAGAAGGGCCTGCTCGCCCACACCATTGCCTTCGGCGGCATGAACCTGCCCATGGCTATGACCGCCATGATGGGGCTTGCCACCATGGACCTGGATTCCCTCAAGCAGATGATGCTGCAGGAGGGCAAGAACGGTATGTCCGAGCTCGTTGTCCCGACCGATGACGCCGACGACGAGGACGACGACATCTAGGCAGCGCATCCGCCCAAATTTTTGTGATGGAGCGGGGGTTAAGAGGAAAGACCCCTGGTGATAAAGAAAGGGAGAACGCATGATTTCGTTCATCCGTATTGACGACCGTATGATCCATGGACAGACCGTTACCCGTTGGGCCCTCGAGTATCCCTGCGACGGTCTTATCGCCGTCAACGACGCTGCAGCGTCCAACCCCGTGCTCAAGGAGGCCTACAAGAGTGCCTCGGGCAAGAAGACGTTCGTGTGGACCAAGGAGCACTTCAAGGAGGTCTCCGAGAAGGTTCTCAAGTCCGACACCAAGTACTTCCTGATCACCAAGAACCCGCTCGACATGAAGGAACTTCTCGTCGATTTTGGCTTTAAGCCCGGCATGGACCGCATCATCGTCGGTCCCTGCAACGATCGTCCCGGCACCACCAAGCTCGGCAACAACCAGTCGATCACGCAGGAAGAGGCCCAGGCGCTCGAGGACCTCACCAACGCCGGCTACACGGTCGAGTTCGCCCTTATCAAGGAGAAGTCCATCGGTGAGTGGCCCAAGTTCCGCGGTCAGTTTGGCTTCTAGTTAGGCGCCAGCCGCATTTTGGTATCTACAGCCCTGGGGGAAAGGGGCTGAGGAATAAAGAAAGGGGAAAGCATGGCAATCAATGCATTCCAAGCCGCGCTGTTCGGCCTGTTCGCCTGCCTGGCATCACTGCCTGGCATGGGCGGCACGACGATCGGCAACTACACTCTGGGTCGTCCTCTGGTCGCCGGCCTCATCGTCGGCATCATCATGGGCGATATGCAGACGGGCATCCTCGTCGGCGCTGCCATCCAGGTTGTCTACATCGCTCTCGTGACCCCCGGCGGAACCGTCTCCGCCGACGTCCGCGCCGTGTCCTATATCGGCATCCCGCTGGCGATCCTCGCCATCAAGAACTCGGGCATCGATCCCGCCTCCGCTGAGGCTGCCGGCATGGCCGCATCCCTCGGTGCCGCCGTCGGCACGCTCGGCACTGTGCTCTTCTATGGCACCGCCACCATCAACCTGGTGTGGCAGGGCATGGGGTGGAAGTGGCTCGAGAAGGGCGATCTCCACAAGCTCTACCTGGTCAACAACGTTCTGCCTTGGATTGGTCACATCGTCTGCTCGTTCCTCCCGACGTTCATCATCACCATGGGCGGCACCGCCATGGTCGACCTCATGAAGACCTACATGCCCATGGACGGCATCGCGATGAAGACGCTGTTCACCGTCGGCTCGCTGCTGCCTACCGTCGGTATCGCCATCCTGCTCAAGCAGGTCATCTCCAAGCCGACGGACTTCCTCACGTTCTTCTTCGGCTTCACCCTGTCCGCTGTCATGGGATGCAACCTGATTGCCGCTGCCGGCATCGGCTGCTTCTTCGCCCTGATCAACTATGAGATCGCTTCGCTCAAGATCGACCTCGCAAACGCTCCCAAGGCAGCTATCGCCTCGGGCTCCGATGATGAGGAAGAGGAGGACATCTAATGGCAGAGAAGAAGAAACTCTCTAAGAAAACGCTTGCCAAGTCGTTCCGCAACTGGTCCTATGGCAACCTGACTTGCTTCTCGCAGGAGCACATGCAGACCTTCGGTTACCTGTGCGCCATGCTTCCGATCGTCGAGGAGCTCTACGACACGCCCGAGGAGCAGAAGCAGGCCCTCCAGACCTACTCCGCGTTCTTCAACACCGAGCCGCAGATCGGCACCATGATTGTCGGCGTCACCGCCGGCCTCGAGGAGGCTCGCGCAAACGGCGAGGCCATCGACGACGACGCCATCAACGGCATCCGCGCCGGCCTCATGGGCCCGCTCGCCGGCCTTGGCGACTCGCTGATCGTCGGTACCCTGATCCCGATCCTGCTCGGTATCGCCCTCGGTCTCTCGACCGGCGGCTCCCCGCTCGGCGCTATCTTCTATATCGTCGTGTGGAACCTGCTCATGTACCTCGGCATGCGCTTTGCCTACAACCAGGGCTATGAGCTCGGCGGCAAGGCGGTCGAGGCCCTCGTTGGCCCTAAGGCAAAGGCTCTTCGCGATTCCATCGTGATGGTCGGTACCATGGTCATCGGTGCCGTGGGCGCAACTTGGGTCTCCATCACCTGCAGCCCCAACCTGGTGCTGCCCGGTGGCGGTAAGTTCCAGGACACGCTCGATGGCATCTATCCGCACCTGCTGCCGATGATCTTCATCATCTTCTGCTGGTACATGATGACCAAGAAGAAGGTCAACCCCATCGTTATGATGCTGATCCTCGTTGTGATCGCATTTGTGGGCGTTGTTATTGGCTTCTTCGACCCGGCACTGAGCTACTAGTCATCATCCCCTGGCCCCCTGTAAGGCCGTGCGGCCTCAACCGCACGGCCTTCTGATTTTGCGCCGCCCTTCAAGGGCAATATGGCCAGCGACCTCCATCGCCTACACGACACCCGCTATATTGCTCTTGAAAGATGACGTATTCGAAAAACGATGTACTTGCACATGATGCACGCTTTGCACGAGGAGGACCCATATGCACGAGAAACACGGACACGACCTTTCGCGCGACGACTTGATCCGCGAGGCAAAGATGCAGACCGATGCTATTCAGCGGCTCAACGTTTGGCTGCGCCTGGGCTATTCGCTCGTGGCTATTGGCTTTTTGGTGGGGATGTGGGGTATGCAGGGCGGCCCCGGCTGGGGCGTCCCCGCGGGCATCGTGTGCCTGGTGGTGGGCACTCCGCTTTCGATTGTGCTTAAGGTTGGCACGACCAACGCCAAAAAGAATGTTGAGCGTATGCTCGAGGCCGCGGGTATCGACGTTGAGGAGCTTATGCGACGCAAGAAGGACGAGCAATAGACTTCCGCGTTGGGGTATCATAAATAATTGTTGCGAATGTTAACTAATGTACGGCAAATGACGGTTTTATGGCCCTTCTAGAGTTGCAAAGGACAATATCCCCAGTGGATTACGATGACGTCGCTCGAAAACTGATTGTGTACTCACGTTCCCTTGCCAAGGGATCCTTGAGTGCTGCCGGCGGCGCCAGTGTGGGCGAGGCACCGGTTTTACAGTATCTATCGGGTATTGACGGTGATGTTATTCCCTCCGAGATTGCCAAGAAGCTGAAATTCTCCCGTGCGCGCATGTCGCATATCTTGGATTCACTCGAGAGCAAGGGTTACGTTCAGCGCAGGACCGATCCAAACGATCGTCGGCGTGTGCTGGTGAGCATTACCGAGGAAGGCCGTGATTTCGCGGCGAAAAAAAATGCCGAGAGTGTGGCATCGCTCTCGAAGCAGCTCTCAGCGCTCGGCGAACACGATGCTCAGGAGCTCGTGCGCATCCTGAATAAAGCCTACAGCCTTACCTATGATGCCGACGACTACCTGGACAATCTATAAGGATAAAGACAGACATTTAGGTGCATCTTGAAATGCACCCGGGACAGTTGTGCCCATTGACTACCGTCAGCATCTCATTCCAAACCAAATCAGCCAACGTACGTCATAGCAATCCCCGGTAGGTCGCAGGGCGCTTCGCGGGCGGGACAGGCTTTATCTGAACGACTTTGCGAAGCAACCGGAGTGAAGATAAAGCCTGTCCCGCCCGCGAAGCGCCACAAAGACCGCAGGGACGGGAGCAGCTATACTACTCTCAGTAGTTAAGGGTCGCGGATTCGCTGCGTCACCGCTCTCAACAGGAGGTCTATGTTTATGGCAGATCAAAAGCCGGTTGTCGGGATCATCATGGGTTCCAAGTCCGATCTGGGCGTTATGGAAGGCTGCACCGCCGAGCTCGAGGCACTGGGTGTGCCCTATGAGCTCGTCATTGCGAGCGCGCACCGCACGCCGGCGAAGGTCCACGAGTGGGCTTCGACTGCCGCCGATCGCGGTATCAAAGTGATTATCGCCGCCGCCGGCAAGGCCGCTCACCTGGGTGGTGTCGTGGCTGCCTTTACGCCGCTGCCGGTTATCGGCGTGCCCATGAAGACGAGTGACCTGGGCGGTATGGATTCGCTGCTGTCGATGGTGCAGATGCCTTCGGGCGTGCCCGTGGCCTGCGTTGCCATCAACGGTGCCAAGAACGCCGCCATCTATGCCACACAGATTCTGGGTGCTTGCGACCCCGAGTACCGCAAGGTTATCGAGAAGATGAAGCAGGAGATGGCTGACGCCTAAGCGTTCCGCCGTTTCACCGCAGTATAAGGAGAGCCATGTCCGATTATCAGGGAAAACGATTCAAGGCTTCTCAGATTCCCGATCCGTCGAAGCCGGGTGCTGCCCGTGCGGCACAGCAGGGTCGGACATCCTCTCCTCAGCAGCCGCGCGCGCCGCGCCCCGTGACACCGGCGACGCATCGTCGACAGGACGCGCCGGCCGCATATCGTCCTTCGTCTTATAGCTCCGCTAAGAAGCCGCCCCGGTCTTCATCGCATGCCGCGCCGTCGGATCGCACCGAGCCGCCGTGCAAAAAGCGCCACTCCATTATTCCCATTCTGCTCATCATCATCGGTATCGGTCTGATTGTCGCCGCCGCCGCTATTTTTATTAATGCCCAGATTGGCTATAAGCAGGCGAGCGATTCGTATCAGAAAATCGAGAAGCAATATGTAAGCGATAAGGACGCCAGCGGCGTGCCGATTATCGACTTTGATGCGCTTGCTCAGACGAACCCCGAGATTGTGGGTTGGATTTACGTGCCGGGAACCAACATCAACTATCCCGTGGTGCAGACCAACAACAACTCCAAATACCTCAACACGCTGTTCGATGGCACGTCTAACGCCTCGGGTGCCATCTTCTTGGATAGCGATGACACCGCGCCGGGAATGGTCGACCAGCAGACCACGATCTACGGCCACCATATGAACGATGGGTCGATGTTCAACGTGATTTCGGATACGACTGACCAGGCAACGTTCGATAGCATTGAATATGTGTACTACATCACGCGCGATGCGACGTATAAGTTGCGTCCGCTGGCGACCAAGGTGGTCGAGGACACGTATGCCAAGGCGCGCACGACCAATTTTGAGGGCGACGACGGACTCAAGAACTACCTGTCCGAGATGCTCGACGGCGCTTCTGCCGTGGCGAGTGATGCCACCGATCGTGCCGCTTCGGCAACTAAGGTTGTAACGCTTGTGACCTGTCGTTCGCTGTCGCTGAGCAACACACGCGCCGTCATGGTGCTCACGCCGGTCGAGGAATAAGTTGTTCGAGAGTAGCTAAAAAGGCCCCGTCCCAAATTGGCTACTCGACGACGGTAAGGGAGAAATGATGCTCGAGAGTGGCAAATTGATGCCTTCGATTGATGCTTGGCTGCGCGAGGCCAAGGCCGATGCTTCGGCGGCAGGCTGTGGGATGTATCTGACGCATAACGGTGTGGTGCGCGCGACGCCCAAGGCTGAGGTGCGCGGAGTCGAGACCGATGGCGTGGCGCCTGGGCATAAGGTGGGCGGCATGGTGTTTGGCTTCGATGCTCAGAAGGTGCAGGCTGCTATCGAGGCGACGCGTGCGATGCCGGGTATCGGCTATGTGCGTGTGTGGCTGGCAAGCGGCGAGCTTGCCGTAGGTGACGACATCATGCTCGTGCTCATCGGCGGGGACATTCGCCCGCACGTGGTCGATGCGCTGCAGGCGCTCGTTGGCACCATCAAGAACGAATGCGTGAGTGAGGTCGAGCGCGAGGCGTAGAGGCTTGCGTCGATAGAAGGATCGTTTATAAAAATGCCCACCGGTACGTGTGATACCGGCGGGCATTTTGCGTTTTGGGCGCGGTGGGCGCTACACGCGCGTCGCATCCTTGGGGCTCATGGTCATGCTCTGGAAGCGGTTTTCCATGTACTCGTTATCGAAGTGCTCTCCGTAGAACTGTGCGACGGGAATGTCCGGCTCCGTGCCGTTAACGCGCTGGTACCAGTAGTCGAGCGACTGCAGCGTCATGACGCCGTCGACCAGCATGATAACGGTAAAGATGACGGTGGCCGAGTAGCGGCTCTTCCAGGGGATCTTGTTGATAAGCTTAAGCAGCCTCGGCAGCAGCAGCTTGATCCAGATGAGGCCGCCCAGGCCCCACAGGCAGGCGAAGCCCGTGCAGGTGCGTCCGCCCGTGAGGACCACGAGCGGATCGGGCAAACCGAACAGCGTTATGTGCGAGTAGCTCCACGAGACCACGCCAAACGCGGTCTGCATAAACCAGCCCACGAACACCTCAAAGCTGGCGCCGAGCAGGGCGCTCACCAGGAAAATGATGATGGGGTTCTTTTTGTAGAAGCGGTTAAGCACCATGGTCATGAGCACGGCGCCAAATCCGTAGATGGGGCTGAAGGGGCCAAACAGCATGCCGGCGCGGTTCTGGTAGACGCCCGGGTCGTCGACCGTCATGTGCCAGATGTCCTCGGCGATCAGGCCGAGCACGCAGCAGACAAAGAATACCCAGAACAGGTTGAAGTAGTTGAGTTTGATGTAGCCCTCGCCGGTTTCATCGCGGCCGAGCATGCCCTCGGCGGCGGCGTCGCGGTCGAGCATCTCCTGCAGGCGGCGCTGCAGTTCGCGCTCCTGACGCAGCGTGGGGTCGACGGTTGCCGAAAGTGCAACAAGGATGCCGAGCTGGATCGCGGGACGCAGCAGGAAGGGCCCGATGCCCTGGAGCATCACGTCGACCAAAAGCTCGACGACGGTGAATGCAATAAGGATGTAGGACAGGCGGGCGGCGTTGCGGCGCTGGTTTTTGATAAGGTCCAGGCCAAAGATGATTAGGATGACGGCACTTGCCGCAGAGAGCATGATGCCGGCGACGATAAGGCCGACTGCGACGAGCGTGTTGTCGCCGAGCTTTTCGGTGGCGTTGCCGTTAACAAGTGCCGTGATGACCTGCCACATAAAGGCAGCGACCGACGGGAGCGTGCCCACGCCGGAAAGGATGCACAGGACGGCGTACACCTTAATGATGAGGGGAATCTTCTTGACCTCTGTGGCGCTGGGGACGCTGGGGTCGAGTTCGTTTCGATCCATACAGAACCTTTCTCGCTTTGTTGTAGGTTATAAGGATACGCCGCCGACCTGCCAAAAGACAGGACGAACGTCCCAATTGCAACTTTGTAATCCCCAACGGTGGACGCGGCGGCCATCTGGGGGGCGCGGGCGCTTGCACTGGACAGACCGATAAAATGTTTGGCAACAAAACTGATTATTAGCTCGGTGGGCTTTTAAAAAGCGCTGCTCATGCGCTGGGGAGCACGTCGCGCCGTGCGTATAATAAGGCGGGTAACGCCAAAAATACGAGGCTCTGAGGGGATACCATGTCTCAAGAAACCATCCGCGCGGCCGAGCGTGCCGCGGGACAGGTGAACACCATGTCGACGTATGATCCGGACTCCGACCAGCTGCATGAGGAATGTGGCATTTTCGGCGTATGGGCGCCCGATCGCGACGTGGCTCGACTGACGTACTTTGGCCTGCGTGCGCTGCAGCACCGTGGCCAGGAATCGGCTGGAATCGCCGTGGGTGACGGCGGCACGGTTATGGTCCGCAAAGATCTGGGCCTGCTCGACCGCGTGTTCTCCAACGCCGACCTGTCGACGCTCTCCGGCCAGCTGGCCGTGGGTCATGTGCGCTACGGTACTGCCGGCGCCAAGAGCTGGGAAGCCTCTCAGCCGCACCTCTCTACCATCAATAGCGTCATTATCGCGCTCGCGCACAACGGCACCCTCGTCAACACCGACGAGCTGCGCCGTCAGCTGATCGAGCTGGGCGTGCCGTTCCTCTCCAATTCGGATTCCGAGGTCGCGACCAAGCTTATCGGCTACTTTACCCAGCGTACGGGCCACCTGCGCGAGGGTATTCGCAAGACCATGGAGCTCGTGCGCGGCGGCTACGCCATGACGCTCATCAACGAGCAGGCGCTCTACGCATTCCGCGATCCACACGGCATTCGCCCGCTCGTGCTGGGCAAGCTGGTGGACGAGGGTCTGGACCAGGCCGATGCCGCAGCCGTTTCGCAGCTGCCGTCGCAGGACGGCGCCGCGACGGTCGACTCCGCCGTCCGTGTCACGCGCGCCGGCGGCTGGGTCGTTGCTTCCGAGACCTGCGCACTCGACATCGTGGGTGCCGAGTACGTCCGTGACGTCCGTCCCGGCGAGATCTTGCGCATCAGCGCCGAGGGCCTGGTATCCGAGCAGGGCGTGCCTGCAGCCGAAGAGCCCGCCAACTGCATCTTTGAGCAGGTCTACTTTGCCCGCCCCGACTCCATCATGAACGGCAAGAGCGTCTATGCCTGCCGTTACGACATGGGTCGTCAGCTGGCACATGAGGAGCCTGTCGAGGCCGACCTGGTCATCGGCGTGCCCGACTCCGGCCTGCCGCCTGCGGAGGGGTATTCGCACGAGAGCGGTATTCCCTTTGGCGAGGGCCTTATCAAGAACCGCTACGTGGGCCGTACGTTTATCGAGCCTACGCAGGAGTTGCGCGCCATGGGCGTGCGTATGAAACTCAACCCGCTGCGCGACAACATCGAGGGCAAGCGCCTGGTCGTCATCGACGACTCCATCGTGCGCGGCACCACCATGGTGCAGCTCGTCAAGATGCTGCGCAACGCTGGCGCCAAGGAGATTCATATCCGCATCAACTCGCCCGAGGTCATCTGGCCGTGTTTCTACGGTATCGATACCGACGTGCAGTCGCAGCTTATCAGCGCCAACAAGACGGTCGATGAGATTTGCGAGTATATCGGCGCCGATTCGCTGGCCTTCCTTTCGGTCGAGGGCCTGCTTAAGGTCATGCCCAAGGGCGGCTACTGCGATGCGTGCTTTACCGGCCGCTACCCCGTGGCGATTCCAGAGAGCTTTGGCCGCGACAAGTTCATGGAGGGCTTTAAGCCCCGCAACCTGGATAAGCCGCTGCACTTTGACGACGACGCCGTGGTCGAGAAATACGACGACCGCAGCTGGGAAGAGGAGCACGGGGAGGCCTAAAACCTGCCATGTAGGGACAGGTTCATTTTGGTAGGTTTTACCTGCTGTTTTGTTGATATGACGGCGCGCGTTGTTATGGCGCGCGCCGAAATGAACGCAACTATGAGCACCGTTTGGCGCCTGCGCGGCGCCACGGTAGTGGGAGAGGAAGGCTCAGATGAGCGACAGCAAGCATGTGACGTATGAGGATGCCGGCGTCGATACCGCCGAGGGCGGCCGCGCCGTCGACGCTATTAAGCAGATGGTTAAGGACACCAACCGCCCCGAGGTCATCGGCGGCATCGGTGGCTTTGGCGGCCTGTTCTCGGCCGCCGCGCTTAAGGATATGGAAGACCCGATCCTGATTAGCGGCACCGACGGCGTGGGCACCAAGCTCGTGCTCGCCCAGATCATGGACCGTCACGAGACGGTGGGCCAGGACTTGGTCGCCATGTGCGTCAATGACATTTTGGCTTCGGGCGCCGAGCCGCTGTTCTTCCTGGATTACGTTGCCATCGGTCACATTGAGGCCGAGCACATGGCAAAGATCATCAAGGGCGTGGCCGACGGCTGCAAACTCGCAGGGTGCGCGCTCGTGGGCGGCGAGATGGCCGAGCACCCGGGCGTCATGGCTCCCGCCGACTACGACCTCGCCGGCTTTACCGTGGGTGTTGTCGATCGTCCCAAGATGCTCGACCCCGCGAACGTTCGCCCCGGCGATGTGATCCTGGGCCTGCCCTCCACCGGCGTGCACTCCAACGGCTACTCGCTCGTGCGCAAGGTCATCGGTGTCGACGGTATCAAGCCGGGTACGCCCGAGGCTGCCGCTAAGGCCGAGGAGCTGAGCCGTCCGCTCGAGGAGCTCGGCGGTGCTTCGCTGGCCGACACCCTGCTGGCCCCCACGCGCATCTACGTCAAGCCGATTCTGGAGCTGCTCCGCGCCGGCGCCAACGTTCATGCCATTGCCCATATCACCGGCGGCGGCATCACCGAGAACCTCAATCGCGCGCTTGCCGACGATGTCGACGCCGTGGTCATCCGCAACGGCGCCGAGATGGGCTGGGATGTTCCGCCCGTCATCACCTACGTGTCGCGTCAGGCCGAGCTCGCGCCCAACGAGGCATGCAAGACCTTCAACATGGGCGTCGGCCTGTGTCTGATCGTCGCCCCCGAGGACGAGGCCGCCGTGACCGAGGCTCTGGTCGCGCTGGGCGAGAAGCCGTTCCGCGTGGGCGAGTGCGTCGAGGGCTCCGGTAAGGTCGTGTACTCCGATGAGCGCTAACGAGCAGATGGCTGCTGCCGAGGGCCTGGGCTTTGTGCCCTACACCCGTCCGACCGGCACCGATACGGCCGAGCCGCTCAAGATCGGCGTGCTCATCAGCGGTTCGGGTACCAACCTGCAGGCGCTGATCGACCTTATCTCCGCCGGCAAGCTCAACGCCTCGATTGAGCTTGTAGTGTCGAGCCGTCCTTCGGCCAAGGGCTTGCAGCGCGCCGAGCGTGCGGGTATCCAGACACTCACGCTGTCCAAGGATATCTATGCCGACCCCATCGCGGCTGACGAGATCATCGCGCATGAGCTGCTCGAGCGCGGCTGCGAGTACGTGGTGATGGCCGGCTATATGCGCATGGTGCACACGCCGCTGCTGGCGGCGTTCCCCAATCGCGTGGTCAACCTACACCCGGCGCTGCTGCCGAGCTTTACCGGTGCCCATGCGATTGACGATGCCTTTGCGCGCGGCGTCAAGGTGACCGGCGTGACCGTGCACTTTGCCAACGAGATTTACGACAACGGCCCTATCATCGCCCAGCGCGCGCTGGCTGTTGAGGAGGGCTGGGATGTCGACATGCTCGAGGAGCACATCCATGCGATCGAGCATGTGCTGTATCCCGAGGTCGTGCAGATGCTCGCCGACGGTCGCGTCCACGTGCTGGAGAGCGGCAAGGTTGCTATCGACCCGGCGCGCTAGCGCGTGTAAACAGGTCACCTAGGTTTCTTTGTGACATAAGCAATCGAAATAGCCGCTTGGGGCATATGGAACCACATGTGCCCCAAGCGGCTTTTACCGTCTCTTCGATTTCGGGCTCCTGATAACGTGACAGGTGGGACCGAAAAATGGAGGGGGGGTGGTTGGCTGCGAGCATGATATGGATATCAGCGGCGATTTCTCCATCTCGGTAAATAAAAATGGCTTCAAGCTCAGTGTCGGTTCGAACTTCGAGGTAGCAACCCTGTTCAACGATTTTCTTACACTGACACCCATGTCATGAGCAAGGATAACTAGCCGGTATAGAGTCGCTTGAGCGGGTATGCGTCTGTTCAAGTGACCCATCGATTTGTTTAAGAAATAGTTAAACTACGAAACAAACGGCACGTGGGTAACTCACGACTCAGCGAGAGTAAAAGGAATAGGAGAAGAAGGTTCATGTTTTGCCCCAAATGTGGCAGCAAGATTGGTGATGATGCGCGGTTCTGTACCGAATGCGGTCTGCCCTTGGGCGGGCTCTCGGGCAAGACTGCGGCCGAGGAGGGGCCCAAGGCCGAGCCGTCGGAGCGAGAATCATCGTCCGCTGAAGTCATAATGGAACCCACAGATACCGAAACGGACTCTGCGATAGGATCCGCGAATGCCGAGTCCACAGCAGAACCGAGCCCCGAGCCGGTCTCGAAGACCGCGAATAGCGGTCACTCCCAGATGTACAACTTCTTTATGCAACGCTGTCAGGTCGGTAACCGCCTAGTGCCGCAGTTTGCTATCATGATCGCCGCATTTATCGCCGCGGCAGGCATCGCTTACGCTGCTTTCATGCTCTACAAGAACGTCATTGAGCCCAATCTCCAGCAGCAATCCGTGCAACAGGAGCAAGCGACCGAAAGGCCCAAGAAGGACGAGAGAGCGGTCGAAGAAGTTGTCTATACGTTGGAGGCAAAGTCATTGACGGTGTCTGCTCCGGTCGACCCTATGCTCGAACAGGGCGAGCGGAGGGACATGGAATGGTCCTATCCGCAACTTAAGAGCTCCACCAAAGACGACGTTGCAGACAAAATTAACAAGGCGATTCTCGAGCCCCTTCAAATTGACGCGGAGCGAACAAATCGAGCATCAGATAATGAGCAATCAGATGCTGAGTTGTACCCCGACGGCGAATTTCCCTGCATATCGAGAAACGTGACGGTAACGTACATGGATGAGAACTTTTTCTGTATCCGTGACGAGCGCTATTCGACGGGATGGGGTCCGCATGGCGGCACGGTTGTGACTGGTGTTATTTTTGATTTGCATACGGGTGATACTGTTAGTCCTCAGGACATGTTTGGCATTGATACCGAGGATCTTGCCAGTTCCATGAGTTCGGCAGTTTGGCCGTATCTTACGGAAATGGGCAGAGAACATCCGTCTGATTACAATTCGATGCTCATGCGGAGTAATTCTTCGGACTATTCAATCAAGGGCTCAACGTGCTTGTGTGTGACATCCAAGGGACTGGTGTATCACACCGAAGACTATGAGCTCGGTACTTTTGCGGACGGCAATTGCGAGATTTTGGTTGCGTCCTGGGATGATGAGTCTCAAGTGGGGTCCGAAGTAACCCCTGATGAGGTCAAGGACGGTACAACGGTGAAAGTCGATAAGGAGGACTAACATGTTCTGTCCCAACTGTGGATTTGAGCTTGATGGCGATTTGCGATACTGCACCGAGTGTGGCCATGCACTCGAAGATGCAAAGGCGGTGCTGAACTCTGCCGGCAACGAAGTGGCAGAAGAGCCTTCCGTTATCAATGAGGCTGCGGAAGAGATTTTCGCTAGTGACGAAACGGAGAAGGAACCTTCCGCCGGTGCCGAGGCGGGGGAGGAAAAGTCGCCCGTGGAGAGCGAGCCCGTAGCGGACGAAGAAGACGACCGGCCCAAGGACGACGTGTCGTCCGATGCAACGCCTTCGATTCAAGCCGTGCGCGCCGACCGGCCAAAGCCGAGCAATCCGGTCGCCAAGCCCGTCGCGGCGCCAGCCCCTGCGCCTGCGGCGAATGTATCCGCACAGAAAAAGGAGCCCAAGGCGCTCTATATCGTTGGTATCGTCGTTGGTCTGGCAGTCATTGCCATCTTTAGCTATCTGCTGTTCTTTAGCAAGTCCGGCGACGTTGCCCATTACGGCCAGGACAAGGCCATCGTGGTGGCCCAAGAATCCAAGATTACCCCGACCGACGCAAAGGGCGAGAAGATCAAGAAGTACTCGGTGACCCTGAACGGCGACAACGGCTACAGCACCAATGCTGAGGTTAAGGGTGACGAGGGCTTCACGGTAAGCCAGTTTCCCGATATCAAACCGGGAAAATATACCCTCACCGTTAGGGACTCCAAGTCAAAAGTCGAGTGGGGCATTCCCGTCAAAGTCGTCGATAACTCTAAATCCACTGATGCCGTAAAAGAGGTTTCCCTCGAGGTGCCTAAGGCCAACGAGGCCGATACAAAGACAGGCGAAGGCGACAAGAAGGATGGAGGCGCCGCTGCGGACAATACCGCTGCGTATGCCGCTTACAAGCAAAAGTGCCAGGAATATCTCGCGTGCTATGGAGAGCCACGAATTGTTGAGGCGACTGATTCTGTCTATGCGATGCGGGGGCTTTGTCTTGCCGACCTCGTTGATTTTGATCAGGATGGCCAGCCTGAGCTCTTGACCGTTGTGAACGGTATGAGCGATGACGAATTAAAGAGCGCTTGGAATGGAGATATAGAGGGACTTCAGAAGTCCTACACCGTAGAGGTTTGGTCGGCAGCTGATGGTGGCGTCAAGAGGCTTTACAGTCAAAATTGGCTTGATAACAGCAACGGAGGAACGATGTTTCTTCCGCTGATTAAAGCGGATGACGGCAGCATCCTCGTAAGCCAAAGAACATATGAGATAAGCAATGCGATTGCGGCATTGCTTGCTGGCAGGCAGGCTTTGGCTGGGGACAATACTTCGGTATACGGCAAGAAAGGCGATGTTTTTTCGCTTGTAAGCAACTACGAGTCCTGGGGAGTTGCGCCGAGCGAGGGCAATGGCTACGAAGGCTATTATGCGTCGGAGGGCAAGGAAATTTCCGGGACGGACTATAATGCTCTATATCAGCAATTTGGCTATGGGCACAATTACCGGACATACTACTTCCTTGATTTCTCAACCTCAGATTACGGCTCTATTTCGGGGGAATCCCACGTCGATCCCAAACAAGTTGCGGAAGTCACCAAAGATACGCTCAAAAAGGTGGGAATCGAATAAAAACTGAAAGGGGCTTGGAAAACTGTTTCCAAGCCCCTTTCTTATAGTAGTTGCTCGAGTCCAACAAGCCTCGCGCTGCTTGCTTGAGCCGCTCTATTTTGACACGCTTTGGTAAATCCACTCTTGCTAAACAAGTAGCACTGTTTGATCGGCTGGCCCAGCAGCGCGCTGCGTCGCTCGAGTGTTTCAAGAACGTCGGTATCTACGGGCTCGTTTCTCCATTTGCACTCGCCAACGATGAGCTCCCCATCGGCGTCCTCAAGCACAACGTCAATCTCTTCTTGCCGGCGCGTGTTCGGGTTCGTGCCCCACCAAGAGCCGATTGCCTTGGGCAGCACATCCAGCTCGCTCTCAACAACCTGCCGCATCAACCACTGGCGGCACACTTCTTCAAATGCAGGACCCACAAAGGTGGACAAATCATGCTTGGCGATACGCGCGGCCACAGCGGCTCCGAGCCCCTCCTCAATTGTTCCTGCGTACAGTGGAACAAAACGATACCAAAACCTAAACAGGTTATCGCAGATCCGATAGACTACCTGGCGTTTTGTTGCCTTTACAACAGGCGTGACGCGCTCAACGATTCGCAGCTCGATCAATGCGTCGAGCAGTCGCGCGACCTGTGGCGTTGCGAGGTGGGTAACATCGGCAATCTCTTTGGAGCGTACATAGCCGTTGGCAATGGCGGTTATGACGGCATTGTAGATAGCCGGGCTGCGGACCTCTTGCAGCAGATAGTTCTGGGGTTCGGCATACAAAAACGCATCTTGACGCAACAGCGCATACTCAAGGTTCCATTGAGTGGAACGCGTGCCATCGAGCTGTGATAGATAGAGCGGCATCCCGCCAACAACGGAATACAGCTCGATGACCCTTTCGATGGGTGCATCGGGAAGCATGAGCGCCGCGTCGAAGATGGTGAAGGGGTCAATGCGCAGCTGCATGGTGCGGCGTCCATAAAGAGGGCTTTGGTGTCCTAGTACCTGGTGTTCCATAAAGCTCATGGACGACCCGCAGAGTACGAGGAACAGCTTGCTCGTGTCTTTATGTCGATCGATAAGCGTTTGCAAGCACGAAGAGATGCCCGGATCGCTCTCGGCGAGGTAGGGATACTCGTCAATAATCAGAACGATTCGCTCTGTCTTGGCGTGTTCGAAGACGGATTCGAGTGCAACCTGGATAGAGGGGAACGCTGCTCCTGCGGCGCTATCGCCAAGTATCTCGCGGCTGAGCAGAGCGAGATTTTCGCTTGCAACGGTTTGCTGCCCAGTAAAGAAGATCACATGGGGTTTGCCCTGTGTAAAGGCGTGAAGCAGGCTGGTTTTACCTACGCGACGCCTTCCATAGACTACAGCAAACTGAAAAGAACTCTTTTGATAGGCGGTTTCCAGGGATTCAAGCTCTTCCCGACGTCCAACAAACATGATGTGCCTCGCTCATATACGTATTACTAACATATATATTACTAACACGTATATGAGCAACTTTCCACCCGTCAATCGGATGGAACAGAAATGACAGCGTTTCTACTTAACGTGGCGCTTGAGTCTGGCATAGTCCTGAACTTGCTTTTTGCGCTTGGCGTTGAGGAGGTTGTTGAGGTCGAGCTTCTCGGCGGTGCAGCGTTTGAGTAGCTTGGAGCTGTCAAAGCCGTTTGACTCAATGTCTTCATCCAGATCGTGCTTGAGCTTGGTCCATTTATTGAGCTGCGAGCGCACGTAGGCCGCGGGACGTTCTATCTCGTTGGCGATGTCGCGTACACTGGTGCCCGTTCCAAACAGCTCGCGTATCTTTGCCGTCTCCTTGCGCGTGCGCTCATTTTTGGCATCGGTCTTGCATCGATCGCTGCAGTAGTGCCGTTTGACGCCACGATGCCCGGCAAGTGAATAGGCGCGTCCGCACTGCTCGCAATAACCAATTTTGACGGTGCTCAGCTTGCGTGAAAAATCAAACCAGAGCCACGAGAGATAGCTGTCAAAGGAGAGGAACCCTGTGGACTCGTTACCCTGGAACACATCCACGTGCGCGCCCGAGAGATGCGAGATCACGAGCGCCTGCACCAAAGCGGTGAGTGCATCGCGGTCATCATTTTCAAGTTCTTCGCGGCGCTCCTGGATATCTGCTTGAGGGTCGATTACATAGAAGCTCTCCTCGCTATTGCTGACCTTGAGTCGCGCTGAAATCTCCGAGCTGGAGTCTTCGTCCATGTAGAACATCGCCTGCAAAACACTGAAGTCATTGGCGGTGAGCTCGTGTTCAAAAGAGAGCACGTTGAGTGCAACGAGGGATTCTTCCTCGTCGATCATAAACATAAAGGCGTAGAAATATCCCGCATCGGATTCGATTTTGCGCACGATGGGCAGGCTTTTGAATGAGTCGGTATAATCACCGCCCGCCCTCAGGATAGTGGTGTAGATCTTGAAGGATGACCCGTTTGCCGCGCAGGTCACCACTGATTTCTCGATTCTTTCCAATGCGGAGACCTTTGCGATGGTGCAGCTCCCGTTGAGGTATTCCTGGATGCGCATGGCAATAAGTGCTGCCATCGCGGCATTGGCCCAATCGCGTACGGATTCTATTGCGTGCTTGCCAAAAAGTGGCCCGGTCTGTTCGGCGTAATCAAGTACGTTAAAGAGGCTTGCGCGGAAGGGCTGCTCTTTAACGGCGGTGGGTTCGATGCATGATGCCAGCCTGATCAGATCGGCATGGCGCTCGCTGTGTGCGGGCCCTTCGTTGCTTTTGTTGCCGGCCAGCTCGGTGGGCATGTAGAGTTCAAAGACAAGCTGGGCCTCGCCAACGGGCCTATTGGGTTCGTTCTCTATGAGGTTGACTGTCTTAAACGGAATCGAACCTTCAACGGTGCGTGTTTGGGAGAACTCAAACATTGTTACCCCTGTCTCTAGCTGCAGGTTTAATAGCGTAGCACGTTTAGGAAAATTACCCGGTCAAAATCTCTATATCGGATAAACGACAAATCGTATCTTGTGATCGTCAAGAAAAGGGGTAACGAGAAAGGACCCGATTATGCATTGCAAACAGTGTGGAGCAGAGATTAGCGACGGCGCCAAGTTCTGCGGCGTGTGCGGAACGCCTACGGTCGCGGCTGCGGCCAGCGCGGTGGGGGATGCGATTTACGTCGAGGCCCAGCCGATTGAGAGCCAGTCTGTCGAGGCTCAGTTTCAAGCGGCGGAGGATGCAGAGGCCGCTGCTTGCCTGCAGGATTCGCTTCACGAGTCCATCGGGTCGCTTGGGCGAGCAGCGGTGATTTCATTGCTCTATGTGCTCTTTTTCAATTACGTGCTGGGAGGTGGCTCGCTGGGACTTAACAATATGATTCCGCTGGCGCTGCTTCTGATTGGTCCCTGGAAGGTGATTATCTCGCTGTACCGCAGCGGTGTAAGGCTTCCCCTTGTCTATGGTAGCGGCATTATCGGTATCACGATTATGCTAATCGAGCTTGTGGTTCTCGTGGGCCTTCCTGTCGTGGTTCTGATGCTTTTTTACTGGTTGGGCAGCGTGATTCACGGGGCGGTTCCTGTTATTCCCGAATCGGTTCCGATGACGATCGTGGCGCTCTGGCCTATTGCCTCGGTTGCCAACATCATCTTCAAGGCAATCAAGCTGCACATGGCTCGCGCCTAGCAAGTAGCCCGTCGCATGCCTTCCGCGTGGGGTCAGGCGAATTTGAAAGGTGAAAGAAGAGGTTTACAGTCGAGCAAATTGCTTCTGGGCCTTTTCTGTTTGCAGGCTGTGGGCTATCGTTTCGATATGCTGAAGTTCTAGGGGGATTTATGTACTGTGCAAGCTGCGGGGCAAAGATCAAAGACGGGGCGCGATTCTGTTCTGCATGCGGAAAACCGTTGGATGTGGATGATGCGCCGGCGAATGCTCAGCAGCCGCTTCCTTCAGGTACACCAAAGGCGTCTGCTGATAGAAAAGCGACAAGCGATCCTGCTGTATCTCGCGCAGAGGGCCCTTCTCCGGCGCCCTCTGATCATATGTCCTTTGCGGCCTTTATGATGCAGCGTCGGCAGATCGGCCGTTTTGCTGTGCCTACGTTTGTCACCATTCTTGCAGCAATCATCTTTACCGCTGGTGTCGCTTACGCCCTGGCCAAAGCTTACGAAGCCTTTGTGCTGCCTCAAGCGCAGCAGCAGGAGCAGCCGGCTGCAGTCGAGGAGAAGTCGTCTAAAAAGAAGGTCGCGGCAACAAACAAGAAAGCACGCAGGGCTTACGAGGGCGTGGTTGCGCGTTACGAGGACTTTGCGAGCTATTGCGAGCGGAAGGGGGCTGGTGCTGCCAGCTACGACGACTGGGCCCAGGGGCGCGGTGATGATTCTGGACTGGGGCAGATATTCGTTTATAACAACCAGACTGCCCCCGGCTTTTTAAGCTACTACTATGCTTTCGATGATTTGAATGGCGACGGAATTGACGAGCTGCTTGTTGGGTTTGTCGATGCGCAGAACGATATTTCGGCGATTGTGGGTGCCTACTGCTTTGTTGATGGAGAGGCCGTTTCGGTTATGCCTTCGTCAGAGATGGTAGAAGGCTCCAGCAATTTGACGAATCAGTATGACGGTTTTATTGCTCAGGGTGAGAGCCAAGTCATTACTGTCTGTAAGGACGGCATCGTTAAATTTACCTGTAGTCAGGATTGTAACCAGGCAGATTTCTATATTTCGCTTACTGCAGAGGGTCCTGAGGTCGTAGACGCGGTGCAAATTCAAAATAAGGAATTCGATAGGCAGAATGGCGCCTACTTGGTGAGGACCGTTGAGGATGGTGGCAAACCGCAGGAGGCGATGGTCCAGGGGCGTGAGGAAGCGTGCAGAATTCTTGACGAGCTCGCCGGGAAGTATCCGGAGGCCGACATTGAAATGCCGTCCGCAAGCAGCGATATGTGGAAGGCATTCAAAGGGGTGGAGCCTTCGGAGGGCTCTTTGAAGGACGGCTCTGGCACTGCGGACGATCGATCTGGCGCATCTCAAGCACCATCTGAAGCGGCATCCGATAGCAGCGACGATGGGGAGGCCGCTGCGCGCGGCGATGGCGTGATCGCCGACATGGATGCGTTCATTGCAAACGCCAAGCGCGAGTTGATTGTGCCAGATGACGCCTCTATTACGTTCAAGGTCGCTGATAAGCCAAACTATTGGGAGGGGGCGGCAACGTACGTTTGGTACGTCGAGTTTTATAAAGACGGAAAGGTCGTAGCGTCTGCGGAATGCGGCTCCGAAGGGTACCCATGTCGGTCGATTATGGCCTATCACGAGAGCTGGTAACTTTAACCGAGCCGTTTTGGCATTACAGCGCGCGCAGCTCTTATGTCTTTCCCCTTGTTCCATCCGACGAGTTTAGTTGCGGCTAAAACGGACGTTACGAAGAGCTGACCGAGAGGCCGAACGCGCTCGCCCGCTCAGCGGGTATGCCCCAAAAGGGCATCTGGGGTTCGAACCCTCCCGGTTCTTCGTCAGTTGACCAAAGGTGCGACATTATTGCCGCTCATCGGGGGTGGCTAAATGAGATGACTTGAGGGCTATAATTAGCCAAGCTAAGTTGGGGACAGATTGAGGCGCACAGGCTTTCGATGCGCCTGTCGACTCGGCAGTTCACAATTTATTAGACACGCGGAACGCGTGGTTTGGGATTAACGAAAGGAATCAGCATGTCACTGTTCCATAGCGATAACGAAAAGGAAGAAAAGCACAGCGGAATTCTCGGTGCCTTTTCTGTCGACAATATCAAATGGGAGCCTGGCAACGACGAAGATGCCTCGCTTGTCTCATTCCGCTATCCCTACGAGGATTTTCCCAACGGGTCCTATCTTCAGGTTGCGCAATCGCAGATTGCCGTTTTTACCAACAATATGGGGGCGGGCAGTTCTACTGACGCTACGGGTGCCGGCGATTCTCAGGTAAGCGTGTTTGTCGGTCCGTGCAAGATCAAGCTCGACACGGGAGACAGCCGATTCGCCCCGTTCCGCAATGCCGCCCATTCGCTTACCGGCGGTAGCTCGGCGTTTCATTCCGTTGTGTACTTTATCAATACTAACTACATGAACGAGCTGCGCTGGGGCACGACCGAGCCCATCATCGTCCAAGACCCTGAGGAAGACGTCAACGTTCATGTTCGCGCCTTCGGTTTGTTTGGCGCGCATATCGAGCAGAATAACTCGAGCCTGGTTCCCATTCAGGTGAGGAAGTTCCTCGTTAAGGTCGTGGGCACGCGAGATCGCTATACGCGAGAAGAACTTACTTCCTTTATGCGGGCAAAAATCCTTGAGTATGTTCCTGACCTGCTTGCCAAGGCGATTGTTGACCAGGAGGTTTCCGTTCTTAAAATTGCGACGCATCTGAGCGACTTCTCGTCTCAGATGCAGGGCAAGCTCGTTAACTATTTCGATGAGTTTGGTCTCACGCTCGATAACTTCTCGTTCAACAGCATCAAGCCCTTCGAAGAGGATCTTGCTGCCATCAACGAGATGAAGATCCAGCGTAAGCGGAGCATTCTCGAGGCGCAGGGTAACGCTGCCCAGATGGACATCGAGTCCGAGGCACTTGCCAGGAAGCGTGCGCGCGAAGGCTACAACTATCAGCAGGAGCGCGGCATGGACGTAATGGAGAGTGCTGCGGGCAATGAGGGGAGTGCCGCATCGGGCCTCATGGGAGCCGGCATGGGACTCGGCATGGGCGTTGGCATGGGCGGTGCATTTGGAGCTGGCTTCTCCAACTTGGCCAACCAGACCATGGGCGCTGTTGCTCCCATGGTTGGAACGGCTTCCGCGTCCGCAGGTATGCAAAACGGTCCCGTGTGTCCCAGTTGCGGAAACGTTAATCCGATGGGTGCTAAGTTCTGCCTGGAATGCGGACAAAAGCTCGAGCAGGGTGTTGCGTGTTTGGCGTGTGGGCATCTTAACCCGGTCGGTGCCAAGTTCTGCCTGGAATGCGGGAACCGGTTGATCTCGCCAAGGTGCCCGAGCTGCGGAGCCGAGTTGCCCGAAGGGACCAAATTCTGCCCCGATTGTGGAACTAAGATCCAATAAGGAGAAACAAAGATGAACGGTTCTGTTAAACGTGTCATTTTGGGCGAGGCAATCGTCTTGGTGGCGTGGCTTGTAATCATGTTTGTCTGCAAAAACGCGCTGATGAACCCTATCGTCTTTGCTATGTCGCTTGGCTTTGGGGTTTTGGCTTTTGCGGCGGCTTCGATTTCGGCTGCCATGTCCGATAAGCAGTCCACGGTCAAAAGCACGACCGAAATCCATTATTTGCCGGTCGCATCCAGCTGTGCCTACTTTGTCGTTGCCCTTCTGGCCAACACGTACTTTGTGTTTGCGGCATATGGGTGGGGCGGCAGCACGATTCCAGTCGTCGTAAACGTTGTCCTTCTTGCTGTGCTTGTCCTTGTGCAGATGGGTCTAGGCTTCAATGGCCGCCAGGTTGACCAAAAGGTTGCTGCCGTGGCCGCAAAGACGGTTCAAACGGCGCAGTTCGGATCGTATGTGGGACAGCTCCTCGCCGTGGCGCAGGACGCTCAGGTCAAAGCCGAACTCAAAGCGCTTAAGGATGACATCTCCTTTAGTTCCAACATGTCGCAACCCCATGTTCAAGAGATCGAGCGACAGTTCTCCGCCGCGCTTGAGGCGGTCTCGAATTCCATGAGTGCCGATGAGCCGGCAGATGTTACGGTTGGCCTTGTCCATGATGCGCGCAATATCTGGAAAAAGCGCAATGCGGCGCTGACCGCTGTCAAATAAGGGCTCGCGCTGCTTTTTGCCAGGGCACTTTGATGGTTGAAGTGGGGGAAGCTATTGGAAATCAACGGTATAACTTGTGAGGGCTGCGGCAGCACCGATGTCGAGTTTGACCCCGCAACTCGAAAGGTTCATTGCAACCAGTGCGGTCGCGAGATGTACTATTCGCGGGCGCGTCTGGGGGCCACGGGCAAAATCGCGTTTGCCAAGGACAATGCCATCAAGTTTTTTAAGGGTGGTAACTTTCCGGAGGCCCGCAAATTTGCCGCGGACGTGCTCAATATGATGCAAGACAACGCGGCAGCACAGTTTATGGTTGCGTACTGCGATGAGTTTTGCGAAGGTCTTTCGGGTTCGATGACGGTTTTCTTTAAAAGGGCCGAAGATATCCCTCTCGAATATGACGAAGTGCGTGACTTGATCGACTTGTTTGAGTCGACGCTCTACAACATGCGTGACTTTGAGGTTCAGATGGTATCGCTCGTGGTCGCCAATATGCAGAGCATGGAGGATCGGTCTCGGCTTGAGAGCTTTATCGATGCTGTGTGCCCGTTCTGCATAGCGCGGTATGCTTCGGAAGACTTTATGACCGCAGAGCGGGAGAGCTTCTATCAAGATATCGCCGCCAACTGCAACATACCCAAGACGTGTCTCGCACTACTCAAGGGCATTAGAGAGAACCCCGGGTCCCCCTATAAAACTGGTTCGTTTGCGTTGCGAAGAAGGACCTCGTACTTTCTCGAACACTATGTGGAGCCCGTCGGGCGCATCGTCAATTCGATGAAGGCAAGCCAATACAAACAGAAGTTTCTCGTGGCCTATCAGCAGGTGTCCGAGCAATACCGAAGCATGGCCTCTCAATAAAGCGGATGGCGGGTGCTTACTCGCTTAAAGCTATTGGATGATCTAAACAGTTCAAACTGAAAGGTGGTACAGATGAGTGATTCGGGATTAGATACTGCCCTTATCGAGCGCAGGATCGCCGCTATTGGAACAAAAGTTGACCAGATGACCACGAAGGTCGATAAGGTCGAATCCCAAATGGAGGAAGTGCGGAAGGACCTTAAAAAGCTCCGAAAGGACTTTCTCGAGATGATGCTCGAACAGCGTCGTACCGCCGCACTTGAGCAGGCGACTACGGAGCTCGTGAGCGTCCGGCAGGAGATGGACAAGAAGTTCGGCAACTACTCGGTGGTTCGAAACACCATGGTCGGTATTCTCCAGGCAACCGATGCAGCGCTCGTGCGCAAGGCGACGATTTCGACGGTCTCCGAGGAGTTAATGATTTCTACCCCGGACTACTGGCTGGCGCCTGTCCTGGTTGCCCTTGCGGCATGGATCAACAACAACCGAGATCTTGCAGAGCGCGCAATACGCGAGGCTGTCAAACGTGACAACGAGCACACGTCGCTTGCGATGGCTCTGATCTGCAGACGTAATAACCGCACGGCCACGTGCTACGAATGGCTCGCACGCTACTTCTCGACGCAAAACGCCGCCCGTATTGATGCCGATGCGATGGTCTACATTGATGCCTATATCAACGGCATCTTCGGAACCGACGAAAAGCACCTGTGCGACGACTATATGGCGGGCTGGATCGAGCAGATCAGAAATCAGAGCCCTGAGTTCGAGAATGAGCAGTCAGAGTCATGGGCGGAGTACTTTACCGGCTACGAGGAGGATATGAGCTCGAGATATCCGGCACTCAAGGTGGTGGTCAAGGAGTTTGACTACATCAATAAGTATCTCGGAAAAGTCGAGGCAATCGAGAGCATCTCCAATGACTTCGCCGACCTCAAGGCTTCTGATGTTGACGAGAGGACGCTTGCCGAGCAGGTTGACAGGCATCTGATGGAGCTCGTTAACTCCGATGACTCCAAGGAGCGAAATTTGCGCCGCCAGGAGGAGTATCTTCTTGCGGTCAAAGCATTTGGCGGAGACGTGGACCGCGCCCGAGAGCTCGTCAATCGTCGGCGCGATGAGAAGCGTCAGCAGACGATGAGCATCATCGACCAGATGACACGCTCGATGCGCGACCAGAGCGCGTCCGTGGATGTGCATAAAAAGAAGACCGCGATTCAGTTTTTGGGTTCCTATATCAACGGTGGTTTCAACCGGTATCGCAAGAGCGATGTCCCCGAATTTCCGCAGGCGATCACCCTTGACTTCGACGGATGGACAAGCAGAGCGGTCACCGGCGATGAGGGCAATGCGCTGCGCGGCGATTATGTTCGCTATGTCGGTGAAGAGAAGAAAAAGGAGCTCGCTGAGCTTGATGTCAAGGTTGCGAAGGGCAACAAGAGCCACAAGATAGCGGCCGTTGTCCTCGCTGTTTTGGGAGTAGCTTTCTTTGCGTTTGTAAACCAGGTTATTGGCATTCTGCTTCTTGCGGGGGCTGGCTATTGTCTAGTAAAGACGGGCCTCTCGAGCAAGCAGCGCGCTGCGGAGGCAGAAGAGATTGAGGCCAAATACTCCAAACGCATCCAGGAAGGCTGTTCCGAGATCGATCTGGCGCTTAATCAGTGGAAGAGCGCGAAGGAAGCGGCGGCCGAGCGCAGCGACCTGCTTAAGCTCGATAAGGTTGCCTAGCCGATAGGATTGACTCGATAACCATGAACGGAGTGAAATAGATGACTGATGAAGTGACTGATTTCGACCATAACGATGCTGCGATGCGGGACTTCGATGCATTGAGCGAGCTCGATAGTCTGTTTGAAGAGGACGAGCGACTGAAGCAAGCTGAGAACAATGTTTTGACTCAAAATCTCTCAGGCTTTGCAAACTGCTTTCCCGATTGGGATTTGCATCCGCCGGTAGCGTAGAAAAGCGCTTGAAACACAAGCTGCGATCATTTGGAAACATCGATGTTTCTGCGGGCTAGAAGCCATGGGGCTTTTGGCCCGCTGTCTTTCATATGCCGGTCGGCGGCATAGGGCATCAACCGTATTCTAGGTTCTTGGACGCCAGGCCGACTCGCTTCGGATCGGGCGCTACACCAACTTTCTCGAGACCACCAATCTGACAGGGCCTCGTCCGCGTGTGGACGGGGCCCTTTTGCGTGGCCTTTTATGTCTGCTATACTGCTAGCAAGTAGAGAGGAGCCGCTATGGGTACAGCAACGGTGCAGCTCAATACGCGAATCGATCCTATGCTCAAAGCTGGTGGCGATGCGGTCCTAACTCGCAATGGGTTGGGGCCGAGCGATGCCATTCGCGCGCTTTGGGCCTATCTTGTCGAGCATCAAGCGTTGCCGGGATTTATGCTGGCGGATAAGCGTGAGCTGCCCCGCGCGAAGAGCCTTGCCGAGCAGGGGTGTGGCCTAGCTTTTTCCTCGTTGGGGCTAAGCGCTTCGGATTTTGCGCCAGCTGAATCGTCTGCGGAAGACCGGGATGCCGTACGCGATGATATGTATGACGCGATGATTGCCGACATGGAGGCGAATTGCCGATGATTGAGGCAAAGCGTCTGCTGGTAGATACGAACGTTTGGCTCGATTATTACCTACAAGAGGGGGCATTCGACGAAGCGAAGTACCTGGTGGAGCTTGCCGAGGCGGGAAAGATCGACCTTCTGTATGCGCCAACGACGGCAAAGGATGTGTTCTATATTTTGCCTCGTCGTCTGGCCCGGCGGAATGCGAATGGGATTAACGTGTCATTTGCCTCGGCGTCATGGGCCTGCATCGAGCACATGATGCAGGTGGCAACCGCCTCTCCGCTTTCGTTGGCAGAGTGCGAGATGGCGCGCATGCTTGGCAAGCGCACGCCGGATCTCGAAGACAACCTCATCATTGCTTCGGGCGAGACGGCAGATGTTGACTACGTAGTCACGAGTGACCGACGCATGCTGGAGGCGATGCCCGAAGTTTGCCTGACGCCTGCCCGCGCTCTCGAGATGATTGGGATCCTCGACTAACCTTGCCTGTCTCGTTTCGCTATCATATGGGGCATTGTGAACCTCATGCAACTTTGGAGGACGGTATGGCGGATAACGCCGAGATGCTATTCTCGCCCGAGCTGGTGTTTTTTGATTGGGGGTGTGCGACGCCGGATGAGGTGTTTGCGCAGCTCGAGGACGAGCTCGCTCCGCGCGGCTACATTGCCGAGGGTTGGCTCGACGCCGTCCGCACGCGCGAGGACGCCTATCCCACGGGTCTCGCTATGCCGGCGGCAAACATCGCCATTCCGCATACCGATCCGGGATTTGTGGCCAAGCCCTATATCGCGGTGGTAAAGCCCGCTGCACCTGTGACGTTCAACGCGATGGCGGGTATGGGCGCCCCGGTGCCGGCGCAGATTATCATCAATCTGGGCATTGCCGAGCCGGGCGGCCAGGTCGAGGCCCTGCAAGCGCTTATGAATATCTTTATGGATGCCGACGCTGCAGCCGATGTACTCGGCCAGACCACGCCGCAGGGCATGGTCGACGCCATCCGCCGCCACTTTTAAGGCCGGCACTTGGGGACTGTCCCTAACTGTCGGCAGAAAAGGAACGTCCCTAACTGTCAACTGCCAGACCTGTCCCCTTTGCACCAAAATGGTGCAGATTAACCCGTCTCCCCTGCACCAGGTGTGTCGCGGGGGCTGCGTTGTGACACAATGGCGTTTGTTCGATTCGTGATGCGAAAGGCCAAACATGGCAAACAAGAAAAAGAACCCCGAGGCCGCGCCGACGCCCGAGCAGCAGACTCGCGCTGCCTCCAGCTCTCGCAAGAAGCAGCGCAAGACCTATGTGTCCAAGACCGTCAAGATTGTCCTGGTGGTCATCGGCGTGCTGGCGATGCTGCTCTCCGTCTCGGCCATGGCGTGCTCCGGTCTTATGTCGCAGACCGAGGACACCTCGGGCTACAAGCTGACCGGCGGTGTTGCCGCCACCATCAACGGCACCAACCTCACCGAGGACACCGTGACCAAGCAGATCATGAGCATGCGCACGTCCTATGGTTATACCAAGGACAAGGATTGGGCGCAGTACCTGGTCAACAACGACCTTACGCCCAAGAAGTATCGCAAGCAGCTCATCGATTCCTACACGCAGCAGATTCTGCTTCAGCAGGCGCAGAAGGAAAACGGCGTGACGGTGTCGGATGAGGAGGTCGAGAAGGCTTGGAAGGACGCGTGCAAGAGCGCGGGCGGCGCCAAGACCTTTAAGAAGACCCTTAAGACCTACGGCTACACCGAGGACACCTATAAGAGCTCGCTCAAGGAGAGCCTGGCGCAGCAAAAGCTCAAGGAAGCCGTGGCGCCTACCAGCAAGACCGAGGACAGCGAGATCGTCGATTACATCAACGAGAACCTGTCGAAGTACAACGATGCCCGCCGCTCGTCGAACATCCTGATCAAGGTCGATTCCGACGCATCCGACGAGGACAAGGCTGCCGCCAAGGCCAAGGCGCAGGAGTGCCTGGACAAGATTAACTCCGGCGAGCTGAGCTTCGAAGACGCCGTGGAGCAGTATTCCGACGACACCGGTTCCAAGGAGAAGAGGGGCGATGTGGGCTGGGACAAGCTCACCACCTTCGTCGACAGCTATCAGGCAGCGCTCGAGGGGCTCAACAAGGGCGATGTGAGCGACGTGGTCGAGTCGACGTATGGTTACCACATCATCAAGTGCACCGACTACTTCCATGTCGATAATCAGGTCGATGACATCAAGCAGGTACCCAAGGACATCAAGAAGTACGTCTCCAACGTGGTGAAGACGCAGGCGGCCAGCACTGCGTACAGCGAGTGGCTGGAGCAGTACAAGAAGGACGCCGACATCACCGTTAACCCCATGCCCAAGGACGTGCCGTACAACGTCAGCCTGAAGGGCGTCACCAAGAGTTCGACCGACAATTCGTCGACGACTGAGTAATCATGGGGCGGCGCTCGTGTGAGTGTCGCCCGCACTATTGAGGAGGATTTGCAGATGACCAACGAAGAGCTGCAGAAGGAAATGATCGCGGCCATGAAGGCCAAGGACAAGGTTCGCCTGTCCATCATTCGCCAGGTTAAGGCCGAAGTGAAGAACATCGAGGTCAACGAGCGTCGCGATGTGACCGAGGAAGACGTCAACAGCATGATCAAGCGTCTGATTAAGCAGACGAGCGAGACGCTGGAGATGTCCATCAAGGCCGGCACCGACCAGGAGCGTACCGACAACCTGACCGAGCAGGTCAAGATTCTGGAGAGTCTGCTGCCCGCGCAGGTTTCGGGCGAGGAGCTCGAGGCCCTGATCGAGCAGGTTATCGCCGAGCTGGGCGCCACATCTAAGAAGCAGATGGGCCAGGTCATGGGCGCGCTCGGCAAGGCCACCGGCGGCAACTTCGACAAGCCTGCCGCGGCAAAGATCGTCGGCGCAAAGCTGGCGTAATTTGTTGCGCGGTTTTACCAAACCGCGCAACGGCTCGACGCTGCAAACCCGTACACGCGGCAATCTGACGTTCAATTTCAAGGGCGCGACCATAAGGTCTGCGCCCTTTCATTTCACGTCACCTTGCTCGCGTGTACGGGTTTTCGCTGACTTATGCTCAACAAGGGCGGTTGGGCGCTCACTGGGGACAGACTTAAATGAGTGCCCAATGAGTGGGCGGAAGGTTGCGGGTTCTTTACGGGGATGTAGTGTGGGCTGCGGAAACGTGGTTCTTTCCGTACAATAGTTCAACTCGTGTAAACGCAGGGAAGGGACATCCATGGCAGACATGATCGAGATCAAGCATCTCAACAAGTACTTTGGCGACCTGCATGTGCTCAAAGATATCAACCTCACCGTCAAGCGCGGCGAGAAGCTCGTAATGATCGGGCCTTCCGGCTCGGGCAAGTCGACGCTCATCCGCTGCGTCGATTATCTTGAGGAGCCCACGTCGGGCGAGGTCATCATCGACGGTACGCCGCTCACCAAAAAGAATCACCTGGAGATGGCCCGCAAGTATAGCTCCATGGTGTTTCAGCAGTTCAACCTGTATCCCAACATGACGGTGCTCGGTAACCTGACGCTCGCGCCCATCAAGCTGCAAAAGAAGAGCAAGGAGGAGGCGACCGAGATCGCCATCGCCGCGCTCAAGCGCGTCGGCATGGCGCATAAGGCCGGCGAGTATCCGCAGAATCTCTCGGGTGGTCAGCAGCAGCGCATCGCCATCGCCCGCGCCCTGTGCACCAAGCAGCCCATCATCCTGTTTGACGAGCCGACCTCGGCGCTCGACCCCGAGATGGTGCAGGAGGTGCTCGACGTTATGATCGAGCTCGCGCAGGAGGACATCACCATGATCTGCGTGACGCACGAGATGGGCTTTGCGCGCCAGGTGGCCGACCGCGTCATCTTTATGGAGGACGGCCGCATCCTGGAGGAGGGCACGCCCGAGCACTTCTTCGATAACCCCGAGAACCCGCGCTGCCGCGAGTTCCTGTCCAAGATTCTGCACTAGGCGCGGTGATGGACATGACGGATATGACGAGGGCGGCTGTATCGCGCCGTCACTTTTTGCAGCTGGCTGGCGCCGGCATGCTTGCGCTGACGGGGACCGCGCTTGCCGGTTGCGGCAACTCCACCAGCGGCGAGGGTTCCGACAAGGGATCCAAGCTTGCGGCCATTAAGTCGCGTGGCCATCTGAATGCCGGCGTTAAGAAAGACGTTCCCGGCTACGGCTATTACGACACCGCCAAGGGTCGCTTTGAGGGCATGGAAGTCGATTTGTGCTACCAGATCGCCGCTGCCGTCTTTGGCGTGAGCTACAAGGAGGCCCGCGCCCAGGAGCTTGTCGAGTTTACCGACGTAACGCCCAAGACGCGCGGCCCGCTGATCGATAACGGCCAACTTGACGTGGTCGCGGCGACCTACACCATCACTGACGAACGCAAGAAAAGCTGGGATTTCTCTACGCCGTACCGCACCGACTACGTGGGACTCATGGTCAAGAAACGTTCGGGCTTCACCTCGATTGAGGACCTGGACGGCAAGGTCATCGGCGTGAGCCAGGGTGCTACCACGCAGGGCCTGATCGAGCAGATGATCAAGGACAACGGCTTTAGCTGCAAGCCCGAGTTTAGGGCCTTTAGCGGCTATCCCATCATCAAGAGCTCGCTCGACGCTGGCAATATCGACGTCTTTGCCATGGACCGCTCCACGCTGGCCGGTTACATGAACGAGACCGTTGAGCTGTTGCAGCCCGAGGTCAAGTTTGGCGAGCAGGGCTACGGCGTGGCGACCAAGAAGGGCTGCGACCTTTCGGCCGTGGTCGATCAGGTGATTTGCGATCGCCTGGCCGATGGCTGGCTCGACCAAGAGGTCAAGACCTGGGGTCTTGTATAGGCGCATCGTCCAAGGAAGGAATCAAATGCTCGAAGGATTATTTGACGCCGACCGTTGGTCGACGACATTTCAAAACATGGGGCCCTTCTGGGAGGGCTTTGGCGTGACGCTGCAAGTGGTCGTTGCCGGTCTGCTGCTGTCGCTGGTGCTGGGCACGCTGCTGGGCGTGTTCTCTACCACCCGCTTGCGCGTGCTGCGCGCCATAAGCCGCGTGTACGTGGAATTTTACCAGAACACCCCGTTGCCCGTACAGGTGCTCTTTATGTACATGGCCGGTCCGCAGTTTTTACAGGCCATAACCGGTGCCGACCAGCCGGTGCGCATCGCGCCGTTCGTGCTGGGCTTCTTGGGCGTGGGTCTGTATCACGCGGCCTACATTTCGGAGGTCATCCGCACTGGTATCGAGGCGGTTCCGCGCGGTCAGATGGAGGCGGCCCAGAGCCAGGGCTTCACCCGTGCGCAGGCGTACTGGTACATCGTGCTGCCCCAGACATTCAAGATCATTCTGCCGCCGCTGTGTAACCAGGCGCTCAACCTGGTCAAAAATACGTCGGTGCTGGCGCTTGTGGCCGGCGGCGACCTTATGTACCGTTCCGACAACTTTGTGAGTCTGTACGGTTACCTGCAGGGGTACATCGTCTGCTGCCTTATGTACTTCATTATCTGCTTTCCGCTCGCCATGCTGGTGCAGTGGCTCGAGCGCCGCTCCAAGGAGCGTCCGCGCGGTGTGAGCCTGGCCGAGCTGGGGCTCGACAACGTAGAGGAGGCCTAGCGCATGGAAATCTTCAACGCGACCAACCTGCTCTACATTTGGGGCGGCTTTGTTAAGACCATAGAGATCTCGGCGCTGTCGATCTTTTTCTCGCTCATCTTTGGCACGGTGCTGGCGCTCGTTAAAAGCTATGCGCCCCGCCCATTCCGTATTCTGGTGAGCGCCTATATCGAGCTGTTCCGCTGCACGCCGAACCTGCTGTGGATCCTGTTTATCTACTTTACGGTGCAGGGTTTGGACATTGTGATTTCGACCATTGCCTTTACGCTGTTTACCAGCGCCGTTATGGCCGAGATTGTGCGCGGCGGTCTCAACTCGATTCCGCGCGGCCAGTTTGAGGCGGCGCAGAGCCAGGGCTTTGGCTTCTTTGCCACCATGCGCTACATCATTCTGCCGCAGACGTTTAAGACGATCATTCCGGCGCTGTTTAGCCAGTGCACGACCGTCATTAAGGACAGCTCGTATCTTTCGGGCATTAACGTGGCCGAGCTCATGTACACGGCAAACGTCGTGATGGCCCACGCGATCGATCTGTCGCAGGTGCTTATGCTCTACGGCCTGGTGTTTGCGATGTACTTTGTGCTCAACTTTGGTATCTCGTTGCTGGTCCGAGCATATCAACGCCGCATCGTAGCCGCATAGCCTGGCTTTCCCTGGCACCCAACCTTGGCCTTCAAACCGTCGCTCGCGTACCAAAGTACGCGTCGCTCCTCTTTCAGGTCAATCTTGGGCACCAGGAAAACCCAGGTACGGTATCGTGGGAATAAGAGATAAACAGCCCTTTTCTCATTTGTTAGAAAGGAATCGCGATGAGCGATCTGGAGAATAAGAAGAATCCTGTGGTCATTACCATCGCGCGCGATTTTGGTGCCGAGGGTCACGAGATTGGCCGCATACTTGCCGACGAGTTGGGGATTCCGCTGTATGACAACGAGCTGCTGGTGCGTGCGTCGCTGCGCGCGGGCGAGTCACTCGACAAGATGGCCGCCTACGACGAGCGTCTGGCTGTGGAGAACATGGCGTTTCTGCCCGACCGCTACGATGCGCGTTCGTACTCGGACAAGTTGTTCCAAAAGATGAGCCAGGTGATTTTGGACCTGGGCGAGACCGAGAGCTGCATTATCGAGGGTCGCCTGTCCGATTACCTGCTGCGTAACAACCCCAACCACATTGCCGTGTTGGTGACCGCACCCTTTGAGGACCGCGTCGAGATTGTGCGCAAGAAGCGCGGACTTAACAAAAAGAAAGGTGCCAAGCTGGTCAAACAGCAGCAGAAGGCGCGCGAGGCGTTCTATAAGCGCTACAGCGCCGGCAAGTGGAAGATGACGAGCGGCAAGGATATCGTCGTCAACCGCGCCAAGCTGGGACGCGAGGGCTGTAAAGACGTCATCGCTGCAGCCTACCGCTACAAAGTGGCGCAGCTCGAAGGCTAGCCGACCAAAACCACCACAAAGGGGACAGCACCTTTGTGGTGGTTTTTGTTTTAGGCCGAGGGGAAGGCCTTGGCGGCAGTGCCTATCCTCGGCTTTTGCATAGTCTCGATCTGTAACACCAAGCCAGCGAAAATGGCTCTAACTGTTACAGATTGAGATGAACCGTTCGGCCGTCAGCCCAACGTCTTGATCTGTAACACCAGGCGGCATATTTGGTCTCTAACTGTTACAGATTGAGATGCAGCGTGGCCGGCCGGCACAATATCTCAATCTGTAACAACTGCAGGGCTCAACGGGCTCCAGGTGTTACAGATCGAGACAAACTAGTCGGTCAGGCTCCCAACCACCACAAAGGGGACAGGCACCTTTGTGGTGGTCTGGGCGGTCGGCATAGAAAAAGTCCCCGCCGGGCGTGTGCTCGACGGGGACTTTGCCGTTTGGTGGCTAGCGCTGTAGGTGATTACTCGCCCAGCAGGCTCTTGGTGATCGAAGCGGCGGCCTTCTTGCCGGCGCCCATCGCCAGAATGACCGTAGCGGCACCGGTGACGATGTCGCCGCCGGCCCAGATGCGGGGATCGGTGGTCTGGCCGGTCTCCTCGTCAGCGACGATGTAGCCCCACTTGTTGAGCTCCATCTTGCCGCCGATCTTCTTTGCGAAGGGGTTGGCGTTGGTGCCGATAGCCGAGATCGCGACGTCGCAGGGGATCTCCTCGATGGCGCCCTCGATGGGCACCGGGCGACGACGGCCGGACTCGTCAGGCTCGCCGAGCTCCATCTTCTGGACCTTGACGGCGCACACGGAGCCGTCCTCGCCAGCGACAAACTCGAGCGGGGAGACGAGCGGCAGAACCTCGACGCCCTCGGCCTTAGCATGGTGCAGCTCGGCGCGACGGCAGGGCATCTCGTCCTCGGTACGACGGTAGGCGATGATGGCGTGCTCGGCGCCCAGGCGCTTGGCGGTACGGACGGCGTCCATGGCCACGTTGCCGCCGCCAAAGACAACGACGTTCTTGCCGTGCTTGGTGGGGGTGTCGTACTCGGGGAACTTGTTGGCCTTCATCAGGTTCACGCGGGTGAGGTACTCGTTAGCGAAGAAGACGTTGGGCAGGTTCTCGCCGGGGACGTTGAGGAACTTGGGCAGGCCGGCGCCGGTTGCCACGTAGATGGCGTCGAAGCCCTGCTCGAACAGCTCCTCGGCCGTGGCCATGTTGCCCACGACGGAGTTGTACTCAAACTTGACGCCCATGTCCTCCAGGCCGTCGATCTCGCGCTTGACGACTGCCTTGGGCAGACGGAACTCGGGGATGCCGTAGACCAGCACGCCGCCGCCGGTGAAGAATGCCTCGAAGACGGTGACGTCAAAGCCGTTGCGGGCGAGCTCGCCGGCGCAGGTGATGCCGGACGGGCCGGAGCCGACGACGGCGACCTTCTTGCCGTTCTTGGGGGCCATCTTGGGCGTGGAGGCGAGCTCGGGGCGGTCACCCAGGAAGCGCTCGAGCTGGCCGATGGCCACGGGCTCGGACTTCTTGCCGCGGATGCACTTGCCCTCGCACTGGTTCTCCTGCGGGCAGACGCGGCCGCAGATGGCGGGAAGCATGGAGTCCTCGCGGATGGTATCGAGGGCGCCGCCGAAGTCCTTCGCGCGGATCTGCTCGATAAAGCGGGGGATGTTGATGTTGACGGGGCAGCCCTCAACACAGAACGGCTTCTTGCAGTTGAGGCAGCGCTCGGCCTCGGCCAGCGCCATCTCCTCGGTGAAGCCCTTGTCGACGGGGCGGAAGTCGCAGGCGCGCTCGGCAGCCGGCTCCTCGTTATCGGGGGTGCGGGGCGACTTCATATCGGCAACGAAACGACCGTTAACTAGTGGCATGCGCAGCTCTTTTCCTCATAGGCCTTGAGGGACTCGCCCTCTTCGGAACGGTAAGCGGCCTGGCGGGCACGAAGGTCATCCCAGTCGACCAGGGTGGCATCGAAGTCGGGGCCGTCGACGCAAGCGAACTTGGTCACGCCGCCCACCTCGACGCGGCAGCAGCCGCACATGCCGGTGCCGTCAACCATGATGGGGTTGAGCGACGCGGTGATGGGGGTGTCGTACTTCTGGGCGGTGAGGGTCGAGAACTTCATCATCGGAACGGGGCCGACGCAGAAGACCTGGCTCACGGCCTTGTCCTGCAGCAGACGCTCCAGCGGAGCGGTGACAACGCCCTGCTCGCCGTAGGAGCCGTCGTCGGTGGTGATGTGGATGTGGTCCTCGTCGAGGAGCTCGCGGAACTGGTCCTCCATGAGCAGGAGGTCCTTGGTGCGGGCGCCCATGATGGCGTGCACCTCGTGGCCGGTTTCGACCAGGTGCTTGGCGACCGGGAAGGCAATTGCCAGGCCGACGCCGCCGCCAATGACGGCACAGGGGCCCTCGGCCATTTCGGTGGGAACGCCCAGCGGGCCCACGACGTCGCGCAGCGACTCGCCGGCCTCGTAGGTGGAAAGCATCTCGGTGGTCTTGCCGATCACCATGAAGATGAACTCGACCCAGCCCTCGTCACCGTTCCAGCCGGCCAGGGTAAACGGGACACGCTCGCCCGTCTCGTTGGCGCGAACCATGAGGAACTGTCCAGCGTGCGCATGTTTGGCGATTGCGGGCGCCTCGATGCGGAACTTGAACACCTTCTCCGAGAACTGCGTCTTCTCCAGGATCTTATACATAGAACCCCTCTCTTGTTAGGGCCGCCGAACCGTGCCTCCACGGAAATGGACGGTAGCCCGAGTAAAACCGTACGCGCACAGGCGTTGTGCAGACATACGGTGCAAATTATACCCTCATGGACATGCTGTTTACGTGTGTCTTCGGCGGTTGGGAAAAGGGTTTATCCCGACCTACCAAAAAGGGACAGGTTTATTTTGGTCGGTTTTATCAGGCAAAACGGCAAAGGGGGCCGGCCTCGCGCATCGGTGGGGCCGGCCCCCTTTGGGGCGCTGCATATGTATGGCGGCGCAGGACTTATTGCGATGCGGCCGCGGCGGCGTTTTCGCATATAAAACCTGCCAAAATTAACATCCCTAAATGGTAGGTTTTAGTGCTTGCCGTTGGCGGAAGCGGCACCGTTTACGTGATCGCGGGCGTAGATTACGCCGTGGACGATGGCCAAACCGGCGGCATCTGCGGCGCGGGTGCAGGTGTCCTGGAAGCCCTCGGCCTCGCGGGCGCGCAGCTGCTTAAGCACATAGTCTGCGACGGCCATCTTGCCGGGAGGGTTGCCGATGCCGGTGCGGATGCGGCTGAAGTCGCGGCTGCCCATCTTGTCGATGATGGAACGCAGGCCGTTGTGGCCAGCATGGCCGCCGCCCACCTTAACACGCACGTCGCCGGCGGGAATATCGAGCTCGTCGTGGATTACGAGCAGCTCCTCGGCCTTGATCTTGTACTCGCGGCAGAGCTTGGAGATGGGGCCGCCCGAGGTGTTCATGAATGACTGCGGCTTGACCAGCACAATCTGGCGTTTGCCGCCCTCTTCCTCGGCATCGTTGATATTGATGAGCGCGACCTCGGCACCGGCCTGATTTTTCCAATACGTGACACCGGCCTGACGGGCCAGCTCGTCGATTGCCTTAAAGCCGGCGTTGTGGCGGGTCTCGGCATATTCCTCGCCCGGGTTGCCAAGCCCGGCAACCATGCGAATCTTAAGCGGCTGTGCAGCTGCCATGTTCATCCTTTCGTTGATTTGTCGCCTGCTATGGTGAGCGACCCTGTTGCCGCTGTCAAATGGAGGGCAATTGAGGTGAGTTGAGGGCGTTTGAGCGGTTGCAGGAAACCGGGGTGGACAGTTAGTTCAGATTTGTATAAAGCAAGAGGCTCTCGGCTGCCAAAATCGGAGACATGGAGCCGTTTCGGTGCTTTGGGGCGCACGTTTTGCGCTATTTCGAAGCCATTCGAGCCTTTAAATGAGGTGATTGGCCCCGAGATGGCAGCAAAGCGCCTTGAAATAAGCCGTCTGTTTATACAAATCTGAACTAACTGTCCAGCCTTGCTCGGCGATGTTGTCGAGATACGCTTTCTAGACCGGCGCGAGGCCGATTCCGGCCCGAAGGGCGTTGAGCCATGCGGCTTGACGTTTGCGATAACCCTTGATGCGATAGCGGAACCGAACCCCAGCGAGTCGATGCATCATTTGTGCGAAGGCTTCGAGCGCAACAAGGTCTTTCATTTGGTCGCGATTGATAACCAGGACGTGGATGCCCATTGCCTTGAGTCCATTATTTCGATTGCCATCGTGGATGCGAGCATTTTGAAGCTCATGCCCAATTCCGTTGTATTCGTTGTCGACTCCGGCTGCCGGGCAATATAGGTCGCAGATGGCATAGGGGATGCCTGAGGACATGTTGACCGCAAGAGTGTCGAAGTCGATTCGATGGTTGAGTAGCAGGCCTCCCATGGGCAGGCTGCAGCATCCGAATCCGCCAAAGCGCATGGGCGCGCCCAGGACGGCGAACATTAAGGACTCCGCTGGGGATGCGGATCCTGCTCGGGCGAGTCTGACGGCCGTGCGAAACGAGGCGTAGGAGCTACTTTTGGCAAACTGTGCGACTGCCTCGAGCTCATTTATGGTTGTGGCAGGCTCGCATTTGTAGTGCGCCTGTTCGTAGCGGGTTTCGTCTTGCTTTCCGGGTGCCGGCTGGCCGCCATGACAATCAAGATCGTCCATCGCTTCGGAGCTACCGGCCTTGGGCCACGTGTCGTCGTGGGCGATGGGGTTGGTTATCTCGGGCGGAAGGGAGTAGGACCCCAGCAGCTCCATGAGAAGCATCAGGACTTTGGCTACAGGCTCATTCCTAGAGCACAACATGGCTGTCATGGCGGGAGACGTTGCGTAGATGTCAGCTTCGATGTGCATGATTGCTTCCGCGGGAAGCGGGGCGGTGACGCTGTGCTGGAGAAGACGTCCGTCGGGCCGTCTGTTGTTGCCGCCGGCAACAAGGAGATCTAGGCGCTCGGAGTCGTCTTCGCTCCAGGCGTCAAGCATCGCAAGAGCTACAAAGTCTATGGCGTCCTTGTTGGGAACACAACTTGCAAGGGCTTGTGCCTGTTGCCTGTCATCGATGATGCCCCACGGAAGCGCAGAGTACGCCCGTCGAGCGCGGCGAATTGCGCGGAGGGCGGAGAAATGTGAGATCACAGTGGTCATAGCTATAAAGTACTAAGCCGTCGGCGAAATGATGCAGCCGTGGCGTTCTTTTCGCTCAAAGGGGCGTCGTGCGCCGCAGACGGTAGCAGATCGTGCGAGGGGCCTTGAAAAAGCGGGGCTCAGGGCGCTTGTTTGACCTTGGAGGCATGGATCGAGATAGGTGTTGGACAGTTAGTTCAGATTTGTATAAGGCGATTGAAGCGTTCCGCCATTGTCGAAGGGTTCGGTGGGCAAAATAGAGTGAATGGCATAGTGAAGACGTCCATAAGAGGAGAGATTGGCCGAGATTATGCCGGCAGGTGAACCTTTGGCGCATCAAGTGGTCCATGTGGGCGCCCAAGAAAATACAAATTTGAACTAATTGTCCAGGGAAGGTTGGCGAGGGATAGAAAAAGGGTCGGAAGCGAGCTTCCGACCCTTTAAAAGCATCAAAGATGATGCGATGCGTGGCAGGCTACAGCGCGAAGTCGCCGCCGACGAGCGTGGAGACGGGCTCCTCGTGGTAAACGGCGGAGATGGCCTGAGCGAACTCCTCGGCGACCGAGATGGTCTTAATCTTGCCGCCGACCTCGACGGGAATGGCATCGGTGACGACGCACTCGACGATGGGGGCGTCGTTCAGACGCTCGATGGCCGGACCGGAGAAGATGCCGTGGGTGGCGCACACGTAGATGTCGCCGGCGCCCATAGCCTTGAGCTCCTTGACGTTGGCGCACAGGGTGCCAGCGGTGTCGATCATGTCGTCGTTGATGATGCAGGTCTTGCCCTTGATGTCACCGATGATGCCCATGACCTCGGCGGCGTTGTGGCGCGGACGGCCCTTGTGGGCGATGGCCAGGTCGCAGCCGAGCATGTCGGACAGCTTCTTGGCGGCCTTGGCACGACCCACGTCGGGGGAGACGACAACCAGGTTGTCGGTGTCGAAGTGCATGTCGTTGTAGTACTGGCCAAACAGCGGCAGCGCGGACAGGTGGTTAACCGGGATATCAAAGAAGCCCTGGATCTGACCCTGGTGCAGGTCGAGGGTGATGATGCGGTTGACGCCGGCGCGCTCGAGCAGGTTGGCGACGAGGCGGGCAGTGATGGGCTCGCGCGGGCCGGCCTTGCGGTCCTGGCGGGCATAGCCGTAGTGGGTGATAACGGCGGTGATGGAGCGGGCGGATGCGCGCTTGGCAGCGTCGGTGGCGATGAGCAGCTCCATGAGCATGTCGTTGACGTTGCCGCCGGCCACGGACTGAATCAGGAAGACGTCGGCGCCGCGGACGGTCTCGTCGTAGCGGGCGTAAATCTCACCATTGGCGAACTGCTTTAGCGTAAGGCCCGAAAGCTCGACCCCAAGGTACTCAGCAATCTTCTGAGCGAGGGGACGGTTGGAGGAACCGGAATACACGCGGATGGACTTGCGCATATTCTCCGACTTCTCGGGATCATTAATCGGCATTACCCTTCTCCTTTATATCGAATGCCATATAGATGCCTTGTTGCATTGTAACCGCGCGGCGGGGTTTATCGAGTCTTGATAACGTCTTTACCGTCAACGGACACGAACCGACCACTCATCCGGTCGCGCAGGTCAGCATAGAAAAAGGAGCCGTCCCCATGGGAACAGCTCCTTAGATGCTTGATAAAACGTTATACCTCGTCGTCCTCGTGCAGACGGCGGCGATAATCGGCGGCCCAGCCCTCAATATTTACCTGACGGGCACGACCCAGTCCGAGTGCGTCTGCCGGGACCGGCTCGGTGATGACGGAGCCGGCGGCCACGAGCGCGCCGTCGCCGATCTGGGCAGGCGCGACCATCATGGTGTCGGAGCCGATGAAGGCATCCTTGCCGATGACGGTCTTGTGCTTGTGCACGCCGTCGTAGTTGCAGGTGATGGAGCCAGCGCCCACGTTGACGCCGGGGCCCATGGTGGTGTCGCCGATGTAGGACAGGTGCGGCACCTTGGATCCCTCGCCGATCGTGGACTTTTTGATCTCCACGTGCGTGCCGGCCTTGGAGCCGTCGAGCATGTGGGTGCCCGGGCGCAGGTAGGCGCGCGGGCCGCAGTCGACGCCGTTCTCGATGACGGCCTCGATGGCGATGGTCTCATCGATGGTGCAGCCGCTGCCGACGGTGGTGTCGGTGAGACGGCTGTTGGGGCCGAGCTGGCATTCCTCGCCCACGGTGACGTGGCCGATCAGGTGCGTCTGCGGCCACACGACGGTGTCGCGGCCGATGGTGGCGTCGGGGCCGATCCAAGCCTGCGTGGGGTCGATGAACGTGACGCCCTCTGCCATCCAGTGCTCGTTGATGCGGTCGCGCGCGATGGCGGTGAGCTGCGCGAGCTGGACACGACTGTTGACGCCCAGGCCGTCGCGGTAGTCGTCGCAGTGGAAGATGGAGGCTGCCTGGCCGTGACCCTTGAGGATTTCGAGCATGTCGGGCAGGTAGTACTCGGACTGCGCGTTGTCGTTGCCGATCTCGTTAATGTGGGCGGCGAGCTGCGCGCCGTCGAAGGCGTAGCAGCCGGCGTTGCACTCGAGTAGCTCGGCGGCCTGCTCGGGCGTGCAGTCCTTCTGCTCGATGATGCGCTCGATCTGACCATCGGCGCCCAGCTTGATGCGGCCGTAGCCGAAAGGATCGGGCGGGGTCATGGTCATGACGGTGCAGGCGAGCTCGCCGGTGGCGACGGTTTGCGCGAACTTGGCGACGGTGTCGGCGGTGATGAGCGGCAGGTCGCCGTTGAGCACCACGACGGGGCCTTGCGTGATGCCACAGGCCTCGAGCGCGACCTTCACGGCGTGACCGGTGCCCAGACGCTCGGTCTGCTCGACGCACTCGACCTTGGTGGCGCTGTTGGCGTAGGCGCCGTCGATGAGGGCGCGCATCTCGTCGGCGTGGCTGCCGATGACAACCACGACGCGGCTGCAGCCGGCCTTGATGGTAGCGTCGACGATCCACTGGACCATGGGCTTACCCAGGATCTTGTGCGAAACCTTGCAGTGGTTCGACTTCATGCGGGTGCCCTCGCCGGCAGCGAGGATAATTGCGGTTGCGTCCATGTGATCTCCTGTTACGTTATAGAGACGTGTGTTTGGAAACGATACACGGCGCAATATGATACCGCAGGCATATGACGAGCGCGTAACGATTGGTTTGCGGCGGTTGAGGCTTGCGCCGCCGGCGTGGCGTTTGCACTGCTTGCGTGCGGCGTTGGCGGTGCTGCGGAGCTGTTGTTTGAGCGAGGGGACGGGGGTGCCCGTGGACAACATACGAGAGGAGTTTGGCGGCGAGCCCGTCGCGGCATTCTCGATGTCGCATCCGGCTGTGCCGGCACTCTATATAGTGCTGACGCTGGGGCTCACTATGTTCTCGATGCAGCCGGTACTGATTGCGCTGTCACTTGCGGGCGGGCTGGCGTATGGATTTGCGACGCGTGGGGCTGCCCGCACGCTGGGCGCGCTCCGCTGGCAGCTGCCGGTGATTTTGATCGTCGCGGTGCTCAATCCGCTGTTTAGCGCCTCGGGCTCGACGGAGCTGTTCCGTATTGGCATGCGCGCGGTGTATCTGGAGAGCATGGTATACGGCCTGTGCATGGGCGGGCTGTTTGTGGCGAGCGTGCTGTGGTTTGAGGCGGCGGCGTCGATGCTCGAATACGACAAGGTGCTCGCGCTGCTGGGCAATGCCGCACCGGTGATTGCGCTCATGATCTCGATGTGCATGAGGCTTATCCCGCAGTTTTTGCGCCGCGGCCGCACGGTGCTGGCGGTGCAGGACGCGATCGATGTGCCGGGCCGCGCGCCGGCCGACCCCGTGCGTTCGCGTTTGCGGGCATCGAGTGTGTTGATGGGCTGGGGCATGGAAGATTCGCTGGAGCGCGCGGACGCCATGCGCTCCCGTGGGTGGGGCGCCGCGACGCGTCGAACGACGTATGCGCGGTATCGACTGGGGCGCAGCGACGTTGCCGCGCTGGTTGGGCTTGCGTTGTTTGGCGTGGCCACGGCGGCAGTGGTGTGGACCGCGACGACGCAGTATTCGTTTTATCCGCAGCTCTCGGTGCCGGCGCCGTGGCCGGGCTATGTCGTGTACGCTGCCTGGATGGTGCTGCCTTGCGCGTTGCATGCGATTGATGAGAAGAGGTTTGGCTGATGGCTCGGTTTGATAGGAGCTCGGCGGCGGGTGTGGCATATGGCTCGGCCGCGCCGGCGATTGAGGTGCGAGGCCTTAGTTTTGCCTATCCCGGGGCCGAGGCACCGGTGCTCGAGGGACTTGATTGGCGTGTTTCCCAAGGTGCGTTTGCGCTGCTTGTTGGCGGTACCGGGTCGGGCAAATCGACGCTGCTGTCGCTGCTCAAGCCCGAGATCGCTCCGGCGGGTACGCGCTCCGGCGAGCTGCGCGTGCTGGGCGAGCCCGTCGCCGACATGGACGTGCGGGCATCGGCGGAGCGCGTGGGTTATGTGTTCCAGGATCCCGAGAACCAGATCGTGTGCGAAACCGTGTGGCACGAGATGGCGTTTGGCCTAGAGAATCTGGGTGTGTCGCGCGACGAGATGCGCCGTCGCGTAGCTGAGACCAGCTATTTCTTTGGTCTGGAGGACTGGCTTCATCGCGATACCGATACGCTTTCGGGTGGCCGCAAGCAGCTGCTGTCGCTTGCCGCCGTCCTGGCGCTGCGTCCGCGTGTGCTGCTACTCGACGAGCCCACGTCTCAGCTCGATCCCGTTGCCGAGAAGAATTTTCTGCACGCGCTGTTTCGCGTGAACCGTGAGCTGGGCTGCACGGTCGTTGTGGCTACGCATCAACCGCGGCCGATGCTCGAGTATGCGACGTGTGCGTACCGGATTGAGGGCGGTCGGGTGCGCGAGGTGGCGGATATGGCTTCTTTAGGACGCCGAGAATCGCTGTTTTCCGATGACATGTTGGGGTGGGGTGCCATCCGATGTGCAAAAAACGGAGTATTCAGCAGGCGTGAGGACAATTTGGGCTCTCTGGAGCCGTCCGGGGACGTATCGAGCGCGAAAAAAAGTTTGGAATTGGACAAATCGTCCGAATTTGTGGCACAAACGTCGCTCGAGAACGGCTCGGAAGCCTTCCTGCGCACGGATGGAAGCAGAATACTCCAAAAAATGCACGGCGGGTCGGCTACCACCCTGTCGGAGGGCTGGTTTCGCTACGATCGCGCGGGCGGTTGGGTGCTGCGCGGGCTCGATGTGACGTTTTCAGCTGGCGCGGTGCATGCGGCCGTGGGCGGAAACGGCTGCGGCAAGTCGACGATGCTCTCGGTGCTGGCCAAGACGGCCAAGCTACAGCGTGGCCGCATGGTGCGCGGGACGGCTTCGGCGGCGCTGCTGCCACAGAATCCCAAGGCATTGCTGGTCGCCGAAACGGTGCGCGACGAGCTGATGGAATGGGCTTCGACCTGCGGATACGACGAGGCTGCAGCACAGGAGCAGACAGCGCGCCTGGGTCTGGCGGGCTTGGAGGCGCGTCACCCGTACGATCTTTCGGGCGGCCAGCGCCAGCTGCTTGCGTTGGCAAAGCTGCTGTTGATTGGTCCGGAGCTGCTGCTGCTTGATGAGCCCACCAAGGGTTTGGACTTGGCCAGCCGCCGCATCATCGCTCGCGCCCTGCGTGACCATGCGAATGCCGGCGGTACCGTCATTATGGCCACGCACGACTTAGACTTTGCCGAGCAGGTGTCCGACGACGTCGCCATGATGTTCGACGGCGAGATCGCCTGCATGGAGCCTCCGGCAGATTTCTTTGCCGACAACGTGTTTTACAGGGCGTGATGGGATGACGGATTATCGCGTCGCGCGCCTGCTCGCAAAACTGGAGATCCCGCTGCTGCTGGCGGTGCCAGCCGTGATGGCTGCGGCGTTGCTGGCGGGCGTTGAGCAGGCGGCACTCGCCATGCTTGTCGTGGTGGCGCTGGTGCTTGCGCTGTTCTTTGCAGGCTACGAGGCGTCGCGACCGGGCCTGCGCCAGATTATGCCAACGCTGGTTCTGGCGGCGTTGGCCGCGGCGGGGCGCATCTTGTTTGGCCCCATTCCCGACTTTAAACCCGTGAGTGCCATCGCCATTATCGCGGGGGCGACGCTTGGCCGCCGCAATGGTTTTATGGTTGGCGCGCTGGCGGCGCTGAGCAGCAATTTCTTTTTTGGACAGGGCATGTGGACGCCGTGGCAGATGTATGCCTGGGGGCTCGTGGGATACGTTGGCGGTGCGCTGGCGCATGCCGGCGCTTTTGATCGCGCCGATGGCACCGTGCGTATGCCGGCGCTGCTGACCTACGGCTTTGCTTCGGGTTTGCTGTACGGCGTTGTGATCAACGCCTACGACATTATCGGTTTTGTTCAACCGCTCACGTGGGCGGGTGCCATGGCGCGTCTTGCCACGGCGGTGCCGTTCGATATCACGCACGGCCTTGCGACCTGCGTGTTTTTGGTCGCCCTGTACAAGCCTTGGTGTCGCCGCATCAACCGAGTCGTCGTGAAGTGCGGACTGTAGGGCTGGTTGCGCCGGGGCGGGAATCAATACTGCCGAAGTGCCATTTTAAAACTATGCCGGTTTACGGGGCCAGATTGGCACAAGCAGACCATGCCGGCTATTTTTGAAATAGAGCAAGCCGTTTACCTGCGGTTTTATTATTTCGGAATTGCGTATGGTTGGGGGTTCGCGATTCAGCCCCGTAAACCGGCATAGTTTTGAAATAGCCGGCTGATACGACGGGCATCGTGGCCCTCAGAGAGCCAAATTGATCCGTTTTCTTTCGCCTCCAGACGTTCCCAGGGAATCAGCTGAACCCGCCCGCCACGGAATCGGCCTATCTACTATGTTTGGCCCGACACCCCCAAACACAACCGCGTTTTATGAAAAACCGCAGGCTTTCTACCTGCGGTTTTCTTTTTGCGTTGTTCGCTGTGGTTGAGGGTGGTGGCTTAAACGTAGTAGATGGGCGTGTTTCGTGGCGGATGGGTCACGCGGATACCCCCACGAGGCCCAAAATGATCCGTTTTCCTTCGTCTCCGGGGGCAGCTGGAGTTAGAGCTCCAACGTAAGGGTGACGGGGCAGTGGTCGCTGCCGAAGATGTCGCCGCGGATGCCGGTGTCGCGTACGTTGTCGGCGATTGCGTCGCTTACCAGGAAGTAGTCGATGCGCCAGCCTGCGTTGTTCTTGCGGGCATTAAAGCGATAGCTCCACCAGCTGTAGACGCCCTCGACGTCGGGGTTTGCCGTGCGCCAGGTATCGGTAAAGCCGGCGTTGAGCAGCTCGGTAAACTTGCCGCGTTCTTCGTCCGAAAAGCCGGCGTTGCCGCGGTTGGACTTGGGGTTCTTAAGGTCGATTTCCTCGTGCGCCACGTTAAAGTCGCCGCAGGTCACGACGGGTTTGCCGGTCTCGCGCTCGAGTGCGTTCAAAAAGCCGCGGTAGGCATCGTCCCAGGCCATGCGCACATCGATGCGCGCGAGCTCATTTTGGGCGTTGGGCGTATAGACGTCGACAAACCAGAATTTGTCGAACTCCAGCGCGCAGACACGGCCCTCGGTTACGGCTTGGGCAACGAGCTCAGCTGCCTCACCCTCGCCGGCGTAGGGCAGCAGCGCATCGGCGTGCAGCACGCGCAGCGGTTCCTGGCGGCTAAAGACCGCAGTGCCCGAATAGCCTTTACGCTCGGCGTAGCTCCAGGTTTGGTGATAGCCGGGCAGGTCAATATCGACCTGGCCTTCTTGCAGCTTGGTCTCTTGCAGCGCCAGGATATCGACGTCGAGTTCTTGCGCAATCTGGATAAAGCTCGGGTCCTTTTTGAGCACGGCGCGCAGGCCGTTGACGTTCCACGAGGCGAAAGTGTAAGTCTGAGGCATGGTGTCCTTTCGACGGGGTTGGCAGGCTTAAGATTAGCGCAACAGGGGCGGGGCGGGCCCCGCGGACGACGGCGCAATCGCGGCCGCCCCGACCAACATGGACGGAGGACAAACATGACGCAAGCGATAACAGATCCCAAGCAGGCCTCCGCCGCGCTGGCGGAGCTGTTCAATACCCACAAGCGCATGGTGTTCTTTGGTGGCGCTGGTGTTTCCACGGCAAGCGGCATTCCCGATTTTCGCAGCGTTGACGGCCTGTATCACCAGCAGTTTGCCTACCCGCCCGAGACCATGCTCTCGCACAGCTTTTACGAGACGCATCCGGCGGAGTTCTTCGACTTTTACCGCACCAAGATGATCGCGCTTAACGCTAAGCCCAACCGCTGTCACACCAAGCTCGCCGAGCTGGAGCGAGCTGGCAAGCTCGATGTCGTGGTGACGCAAAACATCGACGGCTTGCATCAGATGGCGGGCTCGCAGCGCGTGTTTGAGTTGCACGGATCGGTCCATCGCAACATTTGCCAGTCGTGCGGAGCGGTCTATAGCGCCGAGTGGATTTGCTCGCGCGAGCACGAGGACGCCGCGGGCGTGCCCGTGTGCCCCGCGTGCGGTGGTCGCATCAAGCCCGATGTGGTGCTCTACGAAGAACCGCTCGACGAGCATGTGTTGACCGGTGCCGTTGCCGCCATCGCCGCGGCCGATGCCCTCATTGTAGGCGGGACCTCGCTCGTGGTGTATCCGGCGGCGGGCCTTACACGCTACTTTACCGGCGATACGCTGGCCATATGCAACCTTGCTCCCACCGATCAGGATGCAAATGCCGACCTGCTGATTTCTTGCGACATCGCGGCCGCGTTTGCGTTCTAGCCCGTGTGCGCGGATACAATAGAAAGACTGAGTGCAAAGCGACCCCGCTGCCAGCTCCCCAAGCTCGGCGGCGTGGGCATTTTAGGAGGATGTTCATGGCGAACGACAGCAAGACATGGCGGTGCGGAAAGTATGAGCTCAGCTTTGACCGTCCGCGCATCATGGGCGTCCTCAACGTGACGCCCGATTCGTTTAGCGACGGCGGGGAGCACTTCGACCCGGATGCCGCCATCGAGTACGGCCTGGCGATGCTCGACGCCGGCGCCGACATCATCGACGTAGGCGGCGAGTCCACGCGCCCCGGCTTTACCCCGGTTAATCCCGACGAGGAGGCTCGCCGCGTGCTGCCCGTGGTGCGCGCGCTGGCCAAAGAGGGCGCCATCGTCTCGATCGACACGCGTCACGTGGCGGTTGCCAAGGCGGCCGTGCGCTGCGGCGCCTCGATCGTCAACGACGTGACCGGCTTCACTGACCCCAAGATGGTCGAGTTTGTTAAGACGAGCACCTGCGGTGTCATCGTGATGCATGCCGGCGAGGTCGCCGCGCCTACCCGCACGCACGCAACGGTGCAGCTCGATACCTCGGCGGCGGCGTTTGTTGCCGAGAAGGCGCGCGAGGCGGCTGCCGAGGCCGCGCGTGAGGCCGAGAAGCCGGCTCGCCGCCGTCGCGGCAAGTTGCTGGGTGAGCCTAAGCCGGAGGCCAAGCTTCCGGGTGGCGTGGTGCAGCCCTCGTTGCCGTTTGGCGAACCTGAGCCCGCGACCGAGCCTGCAAGCGAGCAGGAGACGCCGGCCGCCGAGCAGGCTGCTGCCGCCGAGACCGTCGCGCCCGCGCCCGAGGCCACCGAGGCCGCATCGGAGCCCAATGACCGCCTGGCCGCCATGATGCGCCGCAGCGCCCGCCGCGAGGAAGCCTACGTGCCCACCTCGCAGCTCCGCCGCTTCACCCTGCCCGATTCGGCGCCCATCATGCGCCGCGTCATGGGCTTTCTGTCCGACCAGGCCCGCGCGCTCATCCACACCGGCGTGTCGCGCGACCGCATCTGCATCGATCCCGGTCCGGGCTTTGGCAAGACGGCCAACGAGGACATCGTCATCCAGCGCGAGACTGCCAAGATGGCGTCACTGGGCTATCCGCTCATGTGCGCCGTATCGCGCAAGCGCTTTGTGGGCGCCGTCTCGGGCGTGACCGAGGCCGCCGAGCGCGATGCCGCTACGTTTGGCGTGTGCCTGGGCGCCATCCAGGCCGGTGCCAACATCGTGCGCGTGCACGACGCCGCGGGCTTTGCGCAGTTCCTGAATGGCTACTGGGCGGTTGCCAAGCCGCAGCCGCGCCGCGCGTTTGTGGCCGTGGGCTCCAACCTGGGGCATCGCTGCGACAACATCCGCGCCGCACGCGACATGATCGCCGAGATTCCACTTACCTGCGTGTCCAACTCCTCCAAGATCTACGAGAGCGAGCCGGCCTACGAGACGCGCCAGGACGCGTTTGCCAACGCCGTCATCGAGATCAAGACCGAGTTGGCGCCGCTGGTGCTGCTCGACGAGCTCATGAAGATCGAGGCCGAGCTGGGTCGCGACCGCTCCAAAAAGGCCAAGGCCAACGGTCCGCGCACCATCGACTTGGATCTGCTGTGGATGGACGGCGAGACCCACGGGGGCAAAAAGCTGCGCCTGCCGCATCCGCTGATCGGCGAGCGCGACTTTGTGCTGGTGCCGCTCGAGGATCTGATGCACGATCCGGCGCGGTTCTTCCGCTACAACGGCGTCGAGGTCAAGGAGCCCGAGGACCGCGTGGGCCATATCGTGGGCGAATTGGGGCGCATGTAGATGATCGAGATGAATGCTGTTGCCGCCGGCACCGAGCTCGACGCGGCGCGTGACGCGGGCCGCGAGGGCGTGTCCGCGGGCTGGTGCGCGTGGAGCGCGGGCGATGCTTCGCTGACGTTTTCGCTGGTCGTTCGCCCCGACGTGAACATGCACGCCTTTCACGGTCTTCCGTTTGTGGCCGCGATGGGCATGATGGACGCGCTCGTGGGCACGACGTCGACGCCGGGCCTGGGCCTTGCCGGTAAGGTGGGTATCCAGTGGCCGAGTGACATCGTGTGCGGTGCGCCTGCGTTTGAGACGTCACTCGCGCGTGTTGCCGTGAACGGCGGTGCCGGTGCTGCGGGCATGTTTGCCGCGGTGACGGTTGATATTGAGCGTGCGGCGCTGGGTGAGCTTGGTGTGGATATGGCAGATGAGGCGCTGATCGAGGCATTGGCCGCCGCCGTGCTGGTCCGCGTGGACACCTGGGCGGTTGCCGCCAACACACCACAGGGCGCTGCCGGTCCGCTGGCTCCCGTGCTGGGCGAGTACTTCGATATGGTGCCACTGCTGGGTCGTCAGGTCGCGGCGGTGTCGCCCAGTGGCTTGCCGCTTGCGGTCGGTGTGTTTGCGGGCCTGGACATCTGGGGCCGCGCGACCATCAAGACCGATGCCGGCGAGCAGGAGTTTCCGCCCGAGGCCGTACGGATTCGCGGACTGTAACGCGAGGTGCCCGCGCTCAAAGATAGCGATGACAACGAAGCCCTCTTCGGCCTGTGCTGGGGAGGGTCTTGTTGTCTGGGGAATGGGTTGTCAGCACCCTATTCCTCAAAACTGAAAATCTTTCGATTTTGAGGAATAGGAAACATGCACGATATCGCTGCGCTGGGCGTATTCGAGGAGTCTCTATTCCTCAAAATTGAAAATTTTTCAGTTTTGAGGAATAGGCTTGGCGAACGTTTGCGGGGCTGTGACATCGGGCGTGCTCGACTTAAGCCCCTGCTCTATCCCAGCTCCTGCATGCGGCGGTAGATTTCGCAGATGCCCTTGATGGTGAGTTGGCCGTCGACCACGTCGAAGGCGTCGGTCGAATCGGCGACGATGCCGGCGAGACCGCCCGTGGCGATAACGGTGGCATCCTCGCGGCCCAGCTCGCGCTTCATGCGCGCGACCAGGCCCTCGGCCATGGCGGCAGCGCCCACCACGGCGCCGACCTTAATGCACTCCTCGGTATCGCGACCGATGGCGTGCTCGGGCGCCTCGAGCGGCACGCTGGCGAGCTTGGCGGCTCGGGTGGCAAGCGCGTCCATGGAGATGCGGATGCCCGGCGCGATCGCCCCACCAATGTAATAACCGTCCTCATCGATGACGTCGATATTGGTCGCGGTGCCAAAGTCCACCACGATTGCCGGCGCGCCGTAGAAAGTCTCGGCCGCAACGGCGTTGGCGACGCGGTCGGCACCTACGGCTTGGGGGCGCGCCGCGCGCAGCTTGGTCACGGCAGCCGTCTGCGGCCCGATGACGATGGCATCCGCCGCGATGCGGTCGGCCACGGCGTGCCACTCGCGCGAGAGCTGCGGCACCACGCCCGCAAAGGCGATCGCATCGACCGCATCGAGCGAGAGGCCGTACATCTTAAAGAAACCCATCAGGCGCACGTGGATCTCGTCGGCGGTATAGGAGCGGTCGGTGGGCATGCGCCACGACTGCACCAGCTCGTCTCCGTCAAACAAGCCCATGGCCGTCTGCGTGTTTCCCATATCGATAGCGAGCAGCATGTCTACTCCCGGTGTCGGCATAAAAGGACGCGCACCATTGTATACGTGCCATCGACGGCGCTCGGCTGTGATTCGTTTACGGTGATAAGGGCTGAGAGGTTTAAATATGAAGGAATTATGCTCTACGAGATTTTCCTTGCCGTTTACCGAACTCCCACGTAATATTCTTTCTTGCGCACATGAGGCGCCCAGACATTGCGGGGTGGAGCAGTCTGGTAGCTCGCCGGGCTCATAACCCGGAGGTCGTAGGTTCAAATCCTGCCCCCGCGACCAAGAACTTGCAGCTCGTCGGCCTAGCCGGCGAGCTTTTTTGTTATTCCGGGACCGTGTTTTTCGGTCCAATTCTCAGCCTCTCAAACAAAATCTCGATCTGTAACATCTAGACCCGATTTGGGCGGCTAGGTGTTACAGATTGAGATGTTGAGTCCCCGCCTGGACGGTTTGTCTAAATCTGTAACACGAGGGACGGTTTTTACTGAGTAACTGTTACAGATCTAGATCTTTCGGCAGGCTAGATTGGTTTGTCTCGATCTGTAACAGGTGGAGGCCAAAAGTGGGCCTAACTGTTACAGATTGAGACAAACCGACGGGCCGCCCCGCCCCATCCACCTGCCGCTACCTGCTGTCTGCCGATTTCCGTTGCGCCACTGTGCCCCCATGTCATATCCTCTAGACAACTACGCGGCATCATCGCCGCCGCGCCTACAAGAGAGGAATGTCCATGACCACACCTGCGTCCAAGCTGCTTCAACCCATTACGGTTGGCCCCCTTGAGCTCAAAAACCGCATTATGTTCCCGCCGCTTACCACCGGCTACGAGGAGCGCGACGGTTCCATCGGCGAGCGCAGCCTGGCCTTTTACGAGCGTCTGGCCCGTGGCGGCGTGAGCTACATCGTCATCGGCGACGTCGCTCCCGTTATGACCGCAAGCCCTACGCCCAAGCTGGCGACCGACGCTCAGATCCCCACGTTTAAGGCACTGGCCGACGCCGTCCACAAGTACGGCGCCAAGATCGCCCTGCAGCTGTTCCACCCCGAGTACGACGTCCCCGGCGTCGGCCGCATGGTCATGGGCTCCATGGCCGCTGCGAAAGCTGCGCAGGAGGCCAAGGCCGCCGGCGACGAGGAGACCTTTGCCGCCAAAATGGCCGAGTCCAACGAGATCCGCAAGCAGGCCTACGCCAAACTGCACCACGACATGCAGCACTTTGTGAACGAGGCCACCGTGGAGCAGCTCACCCAGATCAAGGAGGCTATCGCCGCCTCGGCCGCCCGCGCGCAGCAGGCTGGCATCGACGCCATCGAGGTCCACGGCGACCGTCTGGTGGGTTCGCTGTGCTCGGCCATCCTCAACCAGCGCACCGACGAGTACGGCGGCTCGTTCGAGAACCGCGTCCGCTACGCACTCGAGGTCGTCGCCGCCATTAAGGAGGCCGCGCCGGAGCTGATGGTGGAGTACAAACTCCCCGTGATCATGGAGAACCCCGACGGCACGACGCGCGGCAAGGGCGGTCTGCTGCCCGATGAGGCCTGCGAGTTCGCCAAGCTGCTCGAGGGCGCCGGCATCGACATGATCCAGGTCGCGCAGGCCAACCACACCGGCAACATGGGCGACACCATTCCGCCCATGGGCGCCATGCCCTACAACTGGACGCTGCCCGTGGCCGAGCGCGTCAAGGCCCTGGTCTCCGTGCCGGTGGCAACCGTCGGCCGCGTTGTCTCGGTCGAGGCGGGCGAGAAGATCCTGGAAGACGGTTCGGCCGACATCGTCGCGTACGGCCGCTCGCTCATGTGCGACCCCGACATTGCGCTCAAGGCCGCCACGGGTGAGCCCATCCGCGAGTGCCTCAACTGCAACAAGGGCTGCGTCGACGCGATTCAAAACCGTCAGTACATCTCGTGCGTGCTCAATGCCGAGAACGGCGACGAGGCGACCGTCGCCATTAAGCCCGGCGAGGGCGACAAGAAGATCGCCGTGGTGGGCGGCGGTATTGCCGGCCTGGAGGCCGCGCGCGTGGCGGCCAAGCGCGGCTACGACGTGACCGTCTACGAGGCGAGCGATCATCTGGGCGGTCAGATTGTGCTGGCGGCCGCGCCTCCGCGCAAGGACGAGATCATGCGCTCGGTCGAGTACTACGAGAAGATTCTGCCCGGCCTGGGCGTGAAGGTCGAGCTCAACCATGCCGCTACGGCCGAGGATCTCAACGCCGCCGACGCCGCGATTGTGGCTGTGGGCGCGCACGACGTGGTCATCCCCGTTCCGGGTGCCGATTCGGAGAAGGTCGTCTCGAGCTGGGACGTGCTGGCCGGCAAGGTGGAGCTTACGGGACGCGTCGCCGTCATTGGCGGTGGCCTGGTGGGCACCGAGACTGCCGAGTACTTGCTGCAGCACGGTTGCGAGGTGGCGATCGTGGAGATGCTCGACAAGATTGCCGCGGGCGAGTCCGAGACCATTCTGCCGCTGATCATGAGCGACTTCGCAGAGCACAACGTGGAGCAGCACGTGAAGACCCGCCTGACCGCCATTACCGACGAGGGCGTGGAGGCCATTCGCACCACCGAGGACGGCGCCGAGGAGCCGGTGAAGATCGCCTGCGATTACGTGGTGATGGCCGTGGGCTCCAAGGCCAACGCGTTTGACCTGGACGGCGTGACGGTGCCCGTGACCTGCGTGGGTGACTGCTCGGGCGAGCGCACCGCCGATATTGCGAGCGCCATTCGCACGGCATATCACGCGGCCAACGAGCTGTAGTTGAGAAAGCCATCGCGTATTGAGTGGGCGGGGAGTGCCGTATCGGTGCTCCCCGCCTTTTTGCCAATGAGAGCGCCACTGACCAGCGGGTTCAGAAAATCCGACTTCTTAGAACATGAAAATCCGAATTATATGAACACGAAAATCCGAATCGCAACCACCCAAAAATCCGAATTTGCTACAGTGGAATAGAAGAACCAGAAAGCAGGAACTGGAAATCTGCGGGGGTGGCTCATGGCGGGCGAGAGGCTACATCGGGACGGATACATCCCGCGTATCGTGGATGCGCAAATCGAACGCTACCTTCGCGTCTTTGGCGCGGTCGAGATTGCGGGCACCAAGTGGTGCGGCAAGACGTGGGCCGCGCTCGAGCACGGGGCGTCCGTCTCGTATGTCGACGAGAATCTCGACCTCGCGCGTGCCGACCCGGCGATGATGTTGCTGGGAGACCGTCCGCATATTATCGATGAGTGGCAGCGAGTTCCCCAGATTTGGGACTACGTTAGACACGAGGTTGACCGCACCCGGGGCACGCGCGGCGCCTATATCCTCACGGGTTCCGCCACGCCTGCGTTTGGCTCAAAGACGGAGGCACCCGCGCATAGTGGAGCCGGCCGCATCGGCCGCGTCCGCATGTACCCCATGACGCTTGCCGAGACAGGTGAGTCCAGCGGCAAGGTGAGCCTGGCGGGCTTGTTTGAGCATCGTTTTGAGCCCTGTCGGTGCAATGGCGATACACCGGGGCTTGTCGAAGCCGCCTGCCGCGGCGGCTGGCCCGAGGCGATCGATATGGTTTCGGCTGACGCCCAGCTCATCGCTCGCGAATATCTCAACACTACGTTTTCGAGCAGCTTCCCGGCGGTTGGTCTCGACCCCGATATTGCTCGTCGAGTCTCCGCATCGATCGCGCGCAATCTGGGACAGGCGACCACGTATAAAACGATTCTTATGGATATGTTCGGTGCCGAGGGGGAACCCGCAGCGTTTGCCGACGAGACCAAGGTGCGCAGGTACCTGGATGCCCTCAAAGGCATGTTCATTCTCGAGGAGGTCCCCGGTTGGGTTCCCGCCGCGCGCGACAAACGACGCTTTACCGTCAAGCCCAAGCGCTATCTGGCAGATCCGAGCCTTGCTTGCGCCTTGCTAGGTATGTCCTTGCAGGCGCTGCTTGCCGACTGGCAGACATTTGGTCTGGTGTTTGAGAATTTGGTCATACGCGATCTTTCGGTCTACGCACGTTCGCTCGACCTGCTGGATAGCACGCCCGTGCGCTATTATCGCGACGATTCGGGCCTTGAATGCGATGCCATCGTGCAGCTAGCCGATGGACGGTGGGCCGCCTTTGAGATTAAGGTGAGCGAAGATAAGGCGAGCGCCGGCGTTGAGAGCCTCAAGCGCGTTCGCAAGAAGGTTTGTGGAAATCCTCGTTCACGCACACGCGAACCGGAGTTTATGGCCGTGATTGTGGGGGTGGGTGAGTACGCCCGCGAGGTCGAGGACGGTATCTACGTGATACCCGTGCGCGCGTTGGGGTGTTAAGGGGCGGCACGCCGTGTGCCCGCTGCCCGGTGCTGCGGATTGGTGCAAGTGGTCAGGTTTGTTTGCACCATGTCCTTGGCATATGGAAGAAGCTGCTATTCGTAATCTTTAAGACATCATTAAGGCTTGCGCTGTGGAGCAAACCGCAGGTCAATGCTATTCTTTTACCTTATCGTATGGTGTTGTATTCTGCCTGAATTCTCTACCTGCGAACAACGGATAAACGCGACCGAGCGGAAAGGATGGCACGCCCGCTAGCAGGGCAAACGTAAACGATGAGTGGCATGGACCGACATAGCGAGCTCCAGCAGCACAAGACGGCGGCCGAGTACCGCCAAGCTGCCGACGAGCACGTGCGGACCCTCAAGGATTTCTGGAAGGATTTCCTGGTGAGCGGTCTGTTTGTGCTGGCCGCCATCGTTGCCATCTTTGCATGCCTGGCCTGGTTTGCCGCGAATAACCGAGTGAGTGCCACGGGGAGCACGATCGCGGCGAAGGGCCCGCGGTTTGTGCTCTCGGGAACGCAGGGCGGCACGGCGGGTAAGTACGACACTCAGGACAACTACGCGTCGGACAGTACAAGCCTTGCCGTGAACAATCTTTTCAACCTCAATAACATGAGCACCGATGGCGGTCTCTCTCCGGGGTCGGCCGGCCAGCTCCAGCTCAACGTCAGGCCGCTCTGCAATGACCTGCACGATATCACGGTGGAGATGACCTGGGAAATTTCTGTTCAGACGAGCGTTGCGGGCACGGGCGGCACTGCTGCGGATGCATCGAAAAACGAAGAGATCATCAACTCGCTTAAAGATTTGGTGCGCGGTCATATCCTGGTTTTTCAGGGCAAAGATGCCTCTGGCTTTTACTCGAATCCGCTGGTCCCCACGACCACCACGGTGACCCAGGACGGGGCCAGCGTCACCGTCATTACGCAGAGCTTTACCATCCCAAAGTCGAGCTTTTACGCTGCGGACTCAAATAGCACGACCGAAACCGTCACCAAAACCCTCTACTGGATTTGGCCGGAACAGTTCAAGAGCTATGTTCGCACGGGCAACGCCGGCTACGGTGGCAACCTTTTCGCTAACACAGGCGACGAGGGGGGATACACAACCCTCGTCGGCGACATCAACAATAACCACGCGCGCTATTTCCGCGCCGATAGCACGAGCGTGCCAGGTCAGGCGCCTAGCGCGGTTCCGCCTGTCGGAGCCGGCATGTCCTCTGCGGATGTGGAAACCTGCGCCAGCTACTACAACAACGCCGACGAGATTATCGGCAAGAACGTCAAGTACATTCGCGTGCGCTTCACCGCCAAGGAGGCGGATAAATAAATGGACGAGCAGCTTAATGCCCGCGAGCAGGGCGATATCAAACACAACGAAGGAGCGGCAAACCCCGGCGGCAACGGGTTCGGCTCGCACGGCGAAGCGCGTCCGGCTGGCCGCATCGAGCGCATCAAGGCTTGGGTGAGCGACCACCGTCGCGAATCCCTGGCCATCGTGGGTCTGGTGGCCGTGCTTCTCGTGTTGCTGGGATTGACGCTCGGATGGTTCGTCGATGCCAATCGCGGCTCCACCGTCGGCAAGATCAAGGAGCCGGCAGAGCTCAAAGTGCTGGGCCCCAACGCTACGGCAACAGAGCAGATCGACCTGAGCTACAACCCCGAATACGGCGATACCAAGACTGGCAACACGGTGACGCTCAAGCGTGCGTTTTGCGTGCAAACGGGCGGTGACGGTTTTGAGCTGCAACTCGCGAATACGACCAACATTACGGGTCTCACTATTGAGCTGTACAGAGCCGAGAACACGTCTGCGCTCCAGACGCCCGACGTGAGCGGTACCGCAGACGGCAAATCTTATAGCTGGAAAGCAACCGGAGAGAACCTGCTGACGAGCTTCGAATATATCAACAAGGAGAACGACGGTCTGGCAGCCGTGCCGGGCGAGGGCGCAAGCGACCCTACATTCAAGGACTATCAAAACGTCCAGCGCAACGCGCGCCCGCTCTACCGATACAAGAAATTCGGCAAAAGCGAACTCAACGCCAAGACGCTCGACGGCTCGACTGGCAATGACACTCTCAACTTTATCATCAAGCTTTCGTGGGACGAGAGCGCCAAAGAGACCGACGTGATCTATCTGATCGCGCGCAACACGAGCGGTAAGTAGGAGAGGGGGCGCACATGGAGAAGCGGGAGAAGCAGCAGGATGCCGAGCGCGAGCAGCTGGCAAAAAGCAAAAGCCTAGTCAAGAACAAGCTGGTTGTGGCGGCAATCGCACTTGTTTGCGCCGTGGCGCTCGTGATGGGTGGTTACTTTACCTATTCCGCCTACATCGCCAACGGATTTCTTAAGTCCGTCGCCGCGACGGGTACCGCTCAGAGCCTGTTTGCGAGCGACCTGCTCACGGGCTACATGAGTACGCCTAGCAGCGACGAGCTCGACCGTGCCCAGCGCTCCGTTACGGTGTATCCCAGCAGCGGACAGTGCAGCTTCACCTTTAGCATCTACAACTATTTGCTGAGCAACAGCAACTTCTGCAACGACAAAAACGTGATGTACGCCTTGACGGTTGAGGGGTATGGGCTCGATGGCGCCACGTGGAGCTATTCGCCCCAGCCCAGCGGCAGCGTCACACTTCCGGAGAATCAGCCCACCAAGCACGACTACACCGTGACCTTCCCTGAGGACAAGTTGGGACATGCCTACTTTGTGATTAGGGCGACGGTGGTTTCGGGCGAGAGCCCCGGCACCGAGCTCACCTGTCTGGCGGCGAAAGTCGTGCCGTCAAAGAGGGCCGAGGTCAAAACCACTGCGGTTGAGGGCGCGCTGGTCGATGAGGCTGGCAAGTTTGCTGATTACGCTGCATACAACTACCGCGTGACGGTTACGGGCGCACCGGCAAACGTCACGCTCACGTGGGGGGAGAACGTGGAGATCGACCCGTTCTTTGAGACCAACCATAGCGCGACGGTGGATGCTGCAGCTCGCAAGGCTACGTTCACCATGGAGCCGGGTTCGATGGTCGTCAACTTTTACCGAGCGGACGGCAAAACGCCCGGTGGCTGGGGCGACCTGGACATTAGCGTGAGCGGAACTACTCTGACGGGCGCGACGGAGACTCGATAACTCTGGAAGCGGAGTTTTAGGATAAGAGGTACGGAATCGATGAGAACGGCAAAGCGCATATTCGCAGAGTTCATGACGGTGGTCATGGTGCTCCAAGCATGCTCGCCCACGGTGGCTGCTGTGGCGGCAGGCTGGCAGAACATCTCGAACGAGATTGCTGCCGCATCTGCGAAGGCGTTGGATACTGCCGAGAGCGGCGAGACCAACGGCGACGCCGCGAATGGGTTTGGGTCGAGTGATACCGGCGCCGACAGCGACAGTGCTGGGGATGACGCGGCGAAGGATGACGCTGCAGCAGGCGATACCACCGATAGCGCTACGGGTTCCGATTCCACGGGCGACCAGACGGAAGGCGACGATGCCGCTGACGATGCCGCCGCTGACGACGCCGAGCAAGATGCCGATGATGCGACTTCGGAGGACGCTGAGGCCCAGGCTGGTGCGACGATCACGGATTTGGAAAAGCTTGTCGAGCTGCTCGAGGCTAATGGTGCGGAAGGCATCGAGCTCAAAGAAGATAACAGTGGAATCAAAAGCCTCAATGTCACGTCGTCGGAGGCGTTCGCCGCCCTGTCTAACGCCGACGCTTCGCTTTACTATGATGCGCAGATCAAGGTTATCATCACGGGCGATGCGAAGCTCACTGAGTCGGCAAATAACGGCATGTCTTTCCAGGGTCTTGGCAGTGATGAATGTCCGTTTGAAGGCAGGATCTATAGGGACGTTGATAGTCCCGTCGAGCTTACGACTGATCGGACGGTTTTTAATAACCTCAAGCTGTCTGACCAAAACAAAACGGTCAGGATAAAGTGGGTGGGCGCGACTAGCTATAGCGCGCCGATGGTCGCTTCGAAGGTCAGCGGTGCGGAAAACAGCGAAGAGAGCAAGACGCTTAACGCGTCGGTTGACATCGCGGGTCCCGTTGATAAGAAGGATGATACGACTTCCGTCTTGACGGCACCCCTCCTGGGTGAGACGACGGGCTATCTTGCTGCGAAAGTTACCTATAGCTTCACCGGTTCCCACAAGATTCTCAAGGTGAATGCGACGGGCAACATTGGCTTGATTGGTAACACGGTCGAAAGCGGGGCCTTGACGGTTGAGTCCGTCACGTTCCCCAACGATCTGGCCTCGGACGGAACCGTCGAAACGAGCTCTGGCAACGCTGGCCTGCTCGTAGGCGAAGTCAAGGACGGTGCGACCCTGAGCATCGGCACCCTGACCAATGTTCCCACTGCCACCGTCCAGTCCACGAGCGGCTCTGCCGGTGGCGTTGTGGGCCTCGTTGGCTCGAGTGCAGGTGCCATGGTCAACGTCACGGAGGCTCTCGACCTACACGCGCTCACCGTCAAGGGCACCACTGCCAGCGGCGGTTTTATTGGTAAAGCGACCGTGCTCACACTGGGCGCGGATAATAAGCAGATTGGGTGTCCTCTAAATATTGGCGACGAGAACAGCGCTTGCTCTGGTGGCGTTATCGGCGACGTGAGCTTTGCGCAAGGATTTGCCGTTACGTCCAATATGTTCGACCTGGGCGACCTTGTGACTCTTGGTGCGTCGCAGCGCGCCGGCGCTCTTTTTGGCATGGCCGATATCTCTAATGGAGACATCGTGGTGCAAGGCGGGACGTATAAGAGCAAACTCGCCTTACCAGAAGATGTTAGTGTCAACGGCAGCTACGGCGGCCTTGTCGGCAAGGTGTTCGCGACGAAAACGGACGACGACGGCGCTTTGCGCGCCTTTGTTGTTGAAAAGGATGCAGATAATAAGAATACGTGCTTAATTGAGTTTGACCTTGCGAGCAAGTTGTCCGACGCAGGCGGCGTTGTTGGCTATGTTGGCGATAGCGCAAATCCTAACTCGCAGCCCGTTGCCGTTGTCTTCAACGGCGTGACGGTTGCGTGCAAGGGAGATGCTTCGGCGCGAACGGGTACCGGAAAGTTCGGTGGCGCCGTGGGCGTTGTCGATACGCGCAATGTCCTTGACGTGCGAGATTTCAAACTTACAAGCGACAATCCTATCGGTAAGGCGCAAAGCAACCGTGCCGCGGGAATTGCGGGATCCGCGTGGAATGCTGTAATCAAATTCAGCGGCATCACGGATCTGTCGGGCGCAAGTTTTGGCGAGAACGCCACGACGGGTCAGCTCGTATACGAGAACCACAACGCGCTGATCTTTGCTGCCGGCAATGGCTCTAATGGTGATCTGGGAGACAAGGGCGCTGCGGTCTGGACCTTCAAGCGTAGCAACTCAGCCTCAAAGACGGACGACATCGCGACCTACGGTGAAGTTGTTCGTCTGGGCGGCGACTTCATTAAGCTTGATGCGGACACTCATAAGTTGACCTTGCCGGATTCGCTGACGGCAGCTAACGGTGCCTACGCCCTAACCACAGCTGAGGATTTCGCCAAGCTTGCGATTACCTGGCAAACCAACGGCTACTACTCGATGGTTGACGGCGTTACCGAAAACAACCTTAACGGCTTGCAGTCCTCGACCATTACGGTGAACGGCACTATTGATCTCAAGGGCACGGGTCTGACGGGTTTCACGCAGGATCGTGCAGACGGCTCGCAAGTTTTCTCGGGAACGTTGAACGGTGGCGGCACAATCAATCTTGCCGTCGGCGAGGCGTACGGCAAGCGTGGTGAAGACGTGCTCGACGGCAATAACACGAGCAACGGCAACGGCAAAATCTACCGCCACGGCCGCTTGGGCTTGTTCGCGGCCGTCAACGGTGCAACCATCTCCAACGTCACAATCGCTGGCTCCATGAAGTTCGATAACGGTTCGGCTATCGATGCCGGGTCGCTTGCGTGTGCCATCGTCGGCAACCTGTCATTGTCTGGCGTAACGTGCAAAACGAATATCGCGTGCGATGATACGTTTGCCAATGACGTGAACATTGGTGGTATTGCGGGCAGCGTGTTGGCGGCTTCTACGGTTGCGTTTAAGGATAACAGCAAGGCTCAAGCGACCATCGCTGCAACTAAAACGCTTAACGGCAATAGTCGCATTGGCGGCGCCATTGGTTATGCGGGCGATTATGGCTCGTCATTCAATGTTGCGGGCGTCGAAGTCGCCGGATCAATCGAAACTGGCGATTGCGCCGGCGGCAAGATCGCCCAAGTCGGTGGTCTTATCGGCTGCATCGCACAGAGTACCTACAATGCAGGGACAATAGCCAACTCAGCTGATAAGTACGTGAACATTTCGGGCCTTTCGTTCAATTCATTCGAAATGAAAGTCGGCAGGAACGGCGATAAGCTCAATGGCACGGGTGGTTTCTTGGGTTATAGCTGGGGCAACGCGGTCGTAACTATCGGAGATGAGAGCATTAACAAGAATGAAAACTCCTATGCTCTGAAAACGACCAACGCTTCTATAACCGCGACTGCGGATGATTCCAAGGAACTCGGTGGTCTTGTATACGCCGCGAGCGGCCACTGGATTATCAACAACTATGCCATCGATCTCTCGGGCACAACCATTAATGCGGGCGCCGCTCAGACGCTCGGCGTTCTAGTTTGCCGCGGCTGCAAGGTGGATGATAAGACGACATATGGCGTCGAGAGCTACCTAGGCCTGTACTTGGAGGACAGGGCTTATTGGGATACCGCCTATAGGGTGCCCACCGGCGAGGGGGCCATCGTTGCGTCGGGCGTAACGTCCTTCGATGAATGGGTTGGCAGCGGTGTAAAACCAAACAACGGCAGCAAGCTCATGGACGCCGACTGGAACACGGTCGTTTCGCTACACACACAGAAAAACAAGCTGGACATGGACGGCGATTCCACAAAAGACAACAGCTACCATAATCGCTCGTCTTTCGGTCGAAGCCAGAATACGAACGGCAATACCCGCTACTTCTACAACCTCGACATAGCCTCTAAGAATTGTGAAGGCGGCTTTAGTGGCAGGCAAATCGATACAGCGGAAAAGCTGCTCTTATGGTCTGCTTACCGTTATGCTCCCGAAGGTATTCGTTCGACAATCGTTCCCAATGGCACGACAGGGCTCGATGATTCCATAACCATAACGGGCACAATCGATTTGGCCGGCTACAGCTATTATCCCACTCAGCCGAGCGGAGAGGTGACGGTTGAGAATGCGACCATTACCTTCTGTTACTCCAAGATCAAGGCCGAGCAGAATGGCAACAAGCTAAATTCCGATGCTACCCAGCACGAGAACATGCACTGCGGTCTTTTTCGAACGGTGGCAAACGGCGATCTCACAGTAAAAAACGTCACTTTGCGTGGTACTGTTGGGCCCGTTATTAATGACGGAAAGAGCTCTGAAGACACTGATGGAGCAAGCGGAAGCTCTTCGGGCGCGCTCGTGTGCCGCTACGTGTATGGGTCCAGCGACGGCAATGGCACCAAGATTAGAAAGATCTCAATTGATGGTCTTACGCTCAACAATCTGATTGTCGACGGCGCCAACAGCGCCACGGATGCTAACGCCTATATGCCTCTGCTCATCAACGAGATGCAGAAGTACGTGAGCCTGAACGCGAAGAATATCAAGACTACTGGGTACGCGAGTGACACCAAGGCGGCTACGTCGCTGTTCGGAAAGCTTGGTGTAGGCAGTGAGGCCGATCAGGTGACGGCAAAGTTTGAGCAAATCAGCTTGCCCAGCCAAAAGAACAAAACGATCTTCACCCATGCGAGCCTGCTGGAGAGTTTTGGCTACGGAAGCACGAGCACGGGCTCTGCGGACTACACCTTTACTAAGGCCGATGCCGATGCCGATGCAGGCAAGGTGACATACGGATCTGAGATTGATGGGAGTACGGAGTACCCGGGCAAGCAGCTTTGGTATTACGACGAAGCGACGTATGGTGCCGTGAGCGGCTATGTGACGGTTGATGGTAAGAAGGACGGTGACGTCAGGCCTTGGTTTGGTGGCTATCTTCCTTATGTTTATAAGGGAAAGGCCACCGAGAGCGGCGTCCAATATCATGAAATTAAAGTCAACCAGCGCATTCCAAAGCTGGTAGAGGGATGCGGCACATATGGCGATCCGTATGCCGTTAAGGACGCGACTGAGATGAACGCCATCGCCAACTACATCAACAACCAAACTGCGCTCGACGGTTGGGAGGTCACCATTGCCGTCAACCAGAGTACGCTCTGTACTCGCCGCAGCGACAATAAAACCGACAATGAGGTTACGTACGTCTATAAGCAGGCGAAAGACACTGGGAAGAAGTGGGAAAAGAAGACCGGCGACACCACTGATCCTTCGGCCACACTTTCCGACGAGATGATGCACCGCTATATCCAAAGCGCGTACTACAGTATTGAACCTACCGGGGGTAATACGATCACCCTCGACGGCGCATCGTTTGGCGGTTTTGGCAACAAAGCCAACCCGTTCCGTGGCGTCATCGTTGGCAACCCTAAAGGTGATAAAAAGGCAACCATCAAGATAGAGAATAACGAGGGTTCGCTTCGCGGCCTTATTCCCTATAGTTACGGCAGCGTGGTGCGCGATCTGAATATTCGCTATGTGAACGCGTCGGCGACTATTACTTATTCTGCCAAGGATGCCGACGGTGTTCCGACGTCGTTCTTCGGTGGCGTTATCGGCTGCATCCTTGGCGGCGATAACATTATCGACGGTGTGGCCGTGAATGGGACAACGCCCGATAACCCCACAACCGGCTTTACGGTTGCTGGTGGCGGAACTAAGCCACATCTTGTTCCCATCGGCGGTTACGTTGGTGCCATTGCGGGCGGCGGTGTGATCTTCCGCAATATGTCAGGGACGTCTTGGCGCGCTGGAACCAGCGACAAGTCTCAGGGTCTTGGAACGGGCAACTTCCGGCAGTACGACAATCCCTACGTTGGTCGTGTGATTGATGGCTATGCCTTTAGCGAGGGCTGCAAAGTCGAAAACGGTAACGCTAACTACAAGATCAACGAGCTCACAAACAAGGGAGCTGCCTGCGTCACTACCACGGGCACCGACAACAAGTATATCGGCACTGATGCCGAGGCACCCGTGACCACGGTGGAAAACGCCCAGGGCCTTTTGGTGCTCTCGGCCATCATTAGCTCGGGTGCGGGTGCTGGAGCGGCACATACCGACTACGCTAATTATGGCGTGTTCCGCGGCTCCAAGGCGTACTGGGGCAGCGATAAGCAGGACCCGGCGATAAACGGCTACCTGTTTGGCAACAAGGAATATGGTAAGGTGCGAAATGCCAGCTACGACTGCGTGGGCAAGCCTGCGAGCGCTTCCGGCGATTTCGAAACCGCCAAAAACGATGACCAGAAGGCCCCGGGCAAACAGGGGTGGCACGGCCCGCTCAACCATGATGACGATGTAAATTCGCCCTACCTGGTGGCGTCCTACGCTGCCGACTACCAAACGGGCTACGTGTGCGCGTCGAAATCGATCGGCATGAGCCTGGAGTTCAAGGAAAATGCCACCTATGATATGACCGGCTACGGCACGGGATACGTGGGTCTCAGCGGCCGTTACTATTCCAATGCTTGCAGCTCGAACGAGGCGTCCACCGATCGCGACCGCATCACGCCGCACGTGGCAACGATCGACGGCAACGGGGCCACCATCACGGTAGGCACCAAAGATGCCACTTACGGCGTCGTCGAATATGCCGATGACGACTATAAGGTCTCGGGCGTGGGCGGCCTATTCAGCACCGTGATGTTCACCTCAACCAATGTGGGGCAGAGCGTCACCGCGAATGACGGCGCTCAGGTCAAAGACCTCACCTTTAGTAACTGCAACGTATCGCTCACGTACAAAGACGCCAACGGTAGCATTGCCTCGGGACCGGCATCGAACGACCTCATCGGCACCGGCCTTTTGGCGGGCGCAACGGCCAACTACGACGGCAACACGCGTGGCGTCTACCGCAACGTACAGATGAAGAACTGCACCGTGTTGGGCGCAAAGAGCGTAGGAGGGCTTCTTGGCAGCTCGGGCCGTACCAGCCGAAGGACGGATAACGACGTGACCTATATGGTCAATTTCGGCTCCGGCACGCAGGCGCCCGCGAATCTCTATGACTGCTCATACACTGGCCTTAGCGTCACGGGCGAGAAGTGCGTTGGCGGCTATGTGGGTGCGATCGCCTCGCCGTGCGGCGTGTGGACAACCGCGGCCACAGGGGTATACGAGAAGACTATTGGCAAAAACTCGACCATAACCGCCACGGGTACAACACCCTACGTGGGCGGCGTGTTCGGTTATACCTCCAGTAACGTATCGGTGAACACCAAAATTGGCATCACGGAAGCCGTCGCATCGAGCACGGCAGTCATCTCTGGGGTAAATGTACTCGCCACCGGGTCGAACACCGATAAGTACATGGGCGCCGGCGGTGTGGTCGGAAGCGCCTATAGAGGCGTTATTTCTATAAGCAACGTGCGCATTGATGCCGGAGGCGATGCCAAGAGCGCCATCATCGGCGATGCCACCGGAACGAACAATAGCATCCGTAATGCGGGCGGCTTGATTGGCGAGGTCACGAGCAGTGGCAGCCCCAACACGTACTGGTTTGAGGACTGTAGCGTCGAGAATATCAACATTGCCGGCACCGACCAATGCTCGGGCGGACTTATTGGCTACTACTTCAGCAATGTGAACATAGCCTGCAACAATATCGCGATTGAGAGCGCCACGATCAAGGGCAGGTGGAGCGGCGGTCTACTTGGCGCGATTAACAGCGGTGCCGACGTCATCAACGTCACCAACACAAAGGTATCTAACACAACGTTTGGCGGAACCTCCAACGGCGGCATTGCGGGCGACGGACGCGGCCAGTTCCATCTGGTAAACGTGCTCATGGACAGCAATACCTACAAATTGGGCTCTAAGCAGGGCGTGCTCTTAGGCGAGGCTGACACAAACGGCTATAGCCTCTCCGCAGCGGGCGTGAACGTAAAGCTCGGCAACGGCAAGACCACGCGTGATCTGCCGCCGATGGTTTACACGACCAATGCGGCCGTCGTAAACAGGAAGACCTACATCGCGTTCGGCGACTATAAGGACACGCTGCGCGCGCCCGACGAGGGCACCACGCTCTACGGTGCGGACGATACCGCTACCACGGCGGCAAGCCCGTACGTGACCACGAGCCCCGTGAACACGCTGGCGGTGCGTGCATCCGACACCGACACCACCGACCGCTATCTGTTTGGCGACGGCGCCGCCATCGAAACCGCGGCGACCATCCAGAGCCAGGCGGCTGCTGGCGTTGATGGCCGCTACACCTACACCAATATCGGCGGCATTAATGACAACGGCGCCTATCAAAATACCTCGAGCTACGATGCCTCATCCGTGGCGAGTAAGTTCAATTCGAATAATGATACAAGCAGCAACCAGGCCACAACAGATTTCCCCGTTTTGGTGATCTCTGGCAACGACAACACGACGGTCAAGAGCTATCTAAACATCGTCACGAACGGCGGCTTCTCCGACGCTTACAGATTGAATAACGAGAATGGCACCAATCCGCACGTGACGGCCAAAGCAGAGGTTTTCCAACTCAAGGACGGTCTGTTCGTTAAGGACGATGGCGCGTCGAACAATCCCGCGCTTCGCGTGGTGAACAACGGCAAGAACAACATGTCGTTTAGCCCAAGCTCCGATTGGGATAACGGCAAGGGTCGCTTTACGCTCCTGACCGTCACCTTTACCGAGGCGGGTCAGAGCTACAACGTTCAGGTGCCGATCATCGTTAAGCGCAAGCTCGAGATCGATTTCACTGCAACGTATGATTACGGCACTAAATTTAAAGAAAGCGACTACGCTAACCTTGGAAAAGATGCACACGTGCTTACGAGCTTTGGCGAGCCGATGACGGGTCTGCTTACCTGGACATACAATTCTGCCAATGGGAAGGAAGTCGACTTTGGCTGGGACAGCTATATGGCTGCTGGCGGCTCGATGAAGGGGCTCGGTAAGAGCATCCTCTTCAATGGTGCCGACGGAAGGTTGCCCCAGGGCACCCAGCTTACGCTCATCGATGCGAACGTTGACGGCCGGGCCGGTGGCAGAGAGTATCACTATACGGTGGGCGAAGGCGGAGCAACGAGCGTTTCCCTGAGCGGAAACGACGGCTTTAAGGATTCTGCGGGCAATCCATATCAGGAGCGATGGCTGAGCGAGATTTTGGGTGTGTCGGCCACACAGGATGGCGCCGGCACATGGACCGTGTGTGATAACGAGGCAGAGGCGACCGCTAAAGCGAAACTCGATGGCAAGTGGACGCTGTTTAAGGTTGCGGGTGCTGACGTTCCCAGCAACAGTCGCTATACGCTAAAGGTACCTAAGGAGAAGGATACCGGCAGAGAGAAGCGTGCATCGGAGAGCGTCTACCTAGTTGTCAACGTGCCCAAGTCGGGCGACGGCGTGACGCAAGCTAGTATCAACGGTTTTACGGCTTCGTCTATTGACTCGAATTCTTCGGGTGGCCGCATATCTTGGAATCTGCATCATGTTTTACGCACCGATGGCAGCGACGATATTCAAAACAGTACGGCATCGACATACAGCATCTTGTCCAATTATGAGCAGAATGTAGTCGACAAAAAAGATGGGGCGTGCATTCCGGTTTCGAAGTCGGAGGACGGTGCCGCCTACGTTCTTTCTCTTGACGTCAAAGATACGGTTACGTTTAGCCCGAGCCAATACTATACAGAGAGCGACCATCTGTTCTATCAGCTCGATACATCGCTGTGTCGCTATGGCGCCAACAACAACCTAATGGGAGTAAGCAGTTTCCCGAGCGGAACCTCGGCAATTGCGAAGTTCTATGTTGCCGTCGGCGATCAGAACTACATGTGGAATGGCAGCGATTGGAAGAAGTGTGACGCTTCGACGCCTGCGTTTACACAGATTGTGACGGATACGGGTGATGACTCACTGAGGCTCACGCTCGACCATGATCTTGCCGGAATCCGCAAGCGTGCAACGGGCGGATCCTTTACCGTGCGTACGGTAGTGGAAGAGATTCGTCTTACGCCGGACGGCTGCAACAAGGTTATCTCCCTGTCCAAGCAGTCTGGCGAGGACGCCTGTACCAAGATGTCCTATACCGCCAAGCTTTCGACGCGCGATTCTGGTCTTGCCACCTCGAGCCTGGCGATGACGAAGCGCGGTAACGTTGGATACTATCGCATGGACACGGGTGATACGACCATTACGCTATCGGCGCCTGAGAAGTCGCAGCTTGGCATTAACGTGGACGACCTGCGTCCGATCGCGAATGGCACGATTGGTCTGGGTGCCACGTATGAACTGGGTGGACTCAGCAACGCCGCCGAGGCAATTGCGAACGCAGACTCTGTTGTGTACACGCTCTCGCTTCAGCGCCGCGGAACCGACGGCACGTATGAGAGCGTAACGGATGATATCTCAAACTACGTAACAGTGACGGAGAGTAAGCTTGCCGCGGTCGCTCCCTCCGGTAGCACGATCACCTTCACTGACTCGAAGGAGAACGGCAAGTTCAAAACGAAGAACGGTAATACGACGTTTAGCCTGCCCTTTACCGTTAAGGTCAACACGCAGGTTGAACAGCGTGAGCAGTTCTACGCGAGCTATCGCTTGGTGATGACAGCGAGCCTGGTTAAGGGTGACGTGGCGAGCGCAGCGCCTCAATCGCCCGACTATGTGACCTATACGCTCACGAGGGTGAACCTCAACGGCATCGACCACTAGTTCCGAAGCCAACTGGCTTCGCAAAGGGGGCGGCAACCACCCGGTTGCCGCCCCCTTTCTAGTCTGCGCGATCCCAGTCTTGGACTCCGCTGGACAGTTAGTTCAGATACGTATAATTCCAGACCGCAGCAGGCGCATCCGGCGCTCGTTTTGGGGAAGAAAGGGGCTCAAAACTAGGGTTCGGTAGCTATCTGGCTCGATTTGCGTGCAATGGGTCGCCAAAGAACCCTCTCCGGGGACCATAGTGCAGCTTTATCAGCATAGAAAAATACGTATCTGAACTAACTGCCCAGCCGCCGTTGGAGAAAGGTGTTTTAGCTCTCCCGACCCCTCCACCAAGCTTTCCAACTTTCCACTTAACTTAACACCTAAGGTGGAAAGCTGGGTAGAAAGCTGGAAAGTTAAGTGGAAAGCTGGAAAGTTAAGTAGAAAGCTGGAAAGTAAGCGGAAGACTGACATGCTAGCTCAGAGGCTGAGGGGTTAATAATTATGAAAACCATACCAAGCGAAACAAAAAGATACCAATCTGGTTGGTAAAACACCGTCAATGAGCCGCGAGCTAACTAGCTGCGTAAATAAAACCTAAAGAACTGTTGCAAATTAATGGCAAATGCCCAGATGCCGCCGTGCGATTTTCAATTAACTGTTACGCGCAAACAGCAAAATGCTACTATCTAACATGCACGTAAGAAAGCAGATTAACGGTTAAGGCTAAGAAGTGGCAGGTATGTCGGAAGCAACAAGGACTCGCACGCATGCGCCCGAGGTTAGGCAGCGCGCCGTCGAGGTCCTCCAAGAGGGGGTCGGTCATCGCGCCCTCGCCGCGGAGCTCGGCATTCCCCAGGCCACGGCTCGTCAGTGGGCCCGCGCATATGCCGTGGGCGGTGCCGACGCCGTTCTCAACGCCGGTTCGCATCATCACACCTATTCGTACGAAGTTAAGCTCGCCGTGGTCAAGGACCGCTTGGAAAACGGCTTAACGGTTCGCGAGGCCATGATCAAGCACAAGATTCCTAGCGAGTCTTCGGTCAAGGCTTGGTGCCGTCAGTACCGCGAGAGCGGTGAGTCCGCACTGGTCGATAAGCCGCGCGGTCGCAAGCCGCGCGTTAAAAAGGCGGAATAGCAAACGGGATGGTGCACCCACAGGGGCGCATTTTTCTTGCCGCCCCTCTGCTCCAATGCGGGCGTGCCCTTACCCCGTACGCCTAAAACTCCCCAGTTGACCGAAAACCCGCCGCCGCTACTCCTCAATTGAGCTATAACGTTAAACAATTGCAGCGTTTTAGCATGGGGGAGTGATGGTATGACGCTACTGTATTTCCTTACCCTGTTTCCGCTGGTACCGGCGCTGGGCATGCTGCTCGCGCGCGGTGACCGCGCCCGCGATGCGGCGGGGCTCATAGGCTCCGGCATTATTATGGCGGTGACAGTTGTAGTCGCCGTCATGTTTTTTGGCACGGGTCCGCAGAGCTTTGAGGTTGCCCCCGGCACCTCGCATGTGCTCTCGATCATCAGTTCCGTTATCGACGTCATCCTGTGCGCTGTCATCCTGTACAACGCGTACAAATATAGGAACGCGCTCACCACGGTGCTCGGCATAGTCCAGCTGGTGGGCTCGCTCGCCTTTGCAGCCATGACGCTGCCCGCGGCCGAAGCCGTCACGGCAACGCCACTCTACCTGGACTACATGAGCGTGATCATGGTCCTCGCCGTCGGCATCGTTGGCAGTCTAATCTGCTTGTATGCCCTGGGCTACATGAAGGACTTCCAGGCCCATGACGAGCACGAGGCCGCGCTGCGCGGGCAGACCGCGCCCGACCGTCGCCCGCAGTTCCTGGCGCTCATGTTCCTGTTCCTCTCGGCCATGTTCGTCATCGTGACGAGCGACAACCTTGAGTGGCTGTTCTGCGGCTGGGAAATCACCACCGTGTGTTCGTTCCTTATGATTGGCTACACGCGTACGCCCGAGGCCATCAAGAACGCCTTTACCCAAATCATCCTCAACATGCTGGGCGGCATCGCGTTTTTGGCCGGACTTATGTATCTGCACGTTAACGGCATGCCGCTGACCATCTCGGGCATGATCGAGCTTTCCGGCACCGGAACCGCGCAGTCCGCGCTGCTGGTGATGCCGGTCATCCTGTTGTCGCTCGCCGCGCTCATCAAGGCCGCACAGATGCCGTTCCACACTTGGCTGTTGGGTGCCATGGTTGCACCCACTCCCACGAGCGCCCTGCTGCACTCGTCAACCATGGTCAAAGCCGGCGTGTTCCTGATGGTCAAGCTGAGCCCACTCTATGCCATCTACCCCGTGACCGGCTTTATGGTCACGAGTGTGGGTGCCATCACGTTTTTGCTCGCTGCACTCATGGCCATCTCGCAGAGCAACGCCAAACGCGTGCTCGCGTACTCCACCATTTCCAACTTGGGCCTCATCAGTGCCTGCTTGGGTGTCGGCGCGCCCGAGGCCGTATGGGCGGCCATCTTCCTGATCTTGTTCCACACGGTGGCCAAGTCGCTGCTGTTCCTGTGCGTGGGCACGGCCGAGCATCATATCGGCAGCCGCAATATCGAGGACATGGACGGCATGTTCAGCCGCATGCCGCACCTGACGCGTCTGATGATGCTGGGTATCATGGGCATGTTTGTGGCGCCGTTTGGCATGCTCGTGTCCAAGTGGGGCGCCCTGGTGGCGTTTGCGCAGACCGGCAACGTGCTCATGATCATGGTGCTTGCCTTTGGCTCGGCCGCGACGTTTTACTTCTGGGGCAAGTGGCTTGCTAAGCTTTCGGGCATCGATCCCACGGCTCAAAACGTTGAGGTCAATGTCCATAAGACCGAATGGATGGCGCTTAACACCATCGCCGCGCTGCTGATTCTGTGCTGCGTGGCGTTCCCGGTTATCTCGAGCGGTCTGGTGTCGCCCTACCTCGCCATGGTGTTTGGCCGCGTGCCGTACGTTATTGGCAAGGACGCCATGTATCTGATGGTGGTCATCGTGGCGTTTATCGCCGTGGTGCTGCTGACGTCGTTCCGCGTGAGCAACAAACCGCACGTAAACGTATATCTTTCGGGTGTGGGAACCGACAATTACCGCCATTTCCGCGGCTCGATGGGACACGAGGTGAAGGCCGAAAAGCGCAATTGGTACTCGGAGGACGCCCTTGGCGAGAAGCGTATTGGCCCCGCGGGTAGTGTTGTTTGCTGTGCCATCATCCTGTTTGCGCTGCTGTGCTGCGCGTGGATTGGGCCCGAGAGACTCGCCATGAGTGCGCCCTCGGTGCTGCGCGGCAAGTATTTCGAAGGTTCGGGCGTCGTGGGCATCTTCATAGGCACCGTGGCGTTTGCCTTGATTGCGCCGCTTGTGGGCGGCCTGATCGACGGCGTTGACCGCAAACTTTCGGCTCGCATGCAGGGCCGCGTGGGCCCGCGCTTGCTGCAGCCCTTCTACGACGTTGCCAAGCTGCTGCGCAAGGCTCCCGCCAGCGTAAACACCATGGACGATACTTATATGGCATGCGCGCTCATCTTTACCGTGGTGGGCGGCGGCATCTTTGTGTCGGGCTCCAACACGCTGTTATGCGCCTTTATGGTGACGCTTGCCGCGATCTTTGTGGTGCTGGCGTCCGCCTCGACGCAAAGCCCATTTGCCCAGGTCGGTGCCGACCGCGAGCTGCTGCAGGTTATGAGTTACGAGCCCGCCGTTCTGCTGATGAGTGTGGGCCTGTACCTTGCCACCGACAGCTTCGACTCCATCGCCGTGACGGGGCAGTCGGCCCCCATCATCGTGTACAGCGCGCCCATTTTCCTCGCGCTGCTCGCGGTGCTTACCATCAAGCTGCGCAAGTCGCCGTTCGACCTTTCGTATTCGCATCACGCGCATCAGGAGATCGTCCAGGGCGTCGCCACCGAGATGAGCGGCGGCACGCTGGCCAAGATGACCCTTATGCACTGGTGCGAGACCGTGCTGTTTTTGATGTGGGTGGGCATGTTCTTTGTCTGGGACAACCCGGTGAGCTGGGTCGTAGCCCTGGTCGTGATGGCTGCGACGTACTTTGTCGAGGTCCTGATCGACAACACCTTTGCCCGTAGCACCTGGCGCAGCTGCTTTAAGCTCGGCTGGGGCGTGGCGCTGGTGTTTGGCCTGCTCAACCTTATGCCCATCCTCGTTGACGTGTTTATTTAGGAGGCGGCATCCATGGATCATAAAATGTCGCGCTCGCCGTGGGTTATTCATTACGACGGTTCGAGCTGCAACGGATGCGATATCGAGGTGCTGGCCTCGCTCACGCCGCTGTTCGATGCGGAGCGCTTTGGCGTGGTCAACACCGGCAACCCCAAGCATGCGGATATCTTTTTGGTGACGGGGTCGGTCAATGCCCAGAACCTGCCCGTCGTGCGCCAGATCTACAACCAGATGCTCGAGCCCAAGTGCGTGGTGGCCTGCGGCATCTGCGCGTGCTCGGGCGGCGTGTTCCGCGATGCCTACAACGTGATCGGCGGCGTGGACCGCGCGATTCCCGTGGACGTGTACGCGCCCGGATGCGCCATTCGCCCCGAGACCGTGATCGATGCCATCGTGGAGGCGTGCGGCATCTTGGACCAGAAGGAGGCCGTGATGCGCGCCGGCGGCGATCCGCTTACCGTGGGCGGTGCCGCTACTTGGGACGGTGGCGTTGAGTTGGGCGAGGACGGGTTTGTGGCTGCTGCGGGTGCCGGGGCCGGTGTCGACGCAGACGCGGCTGACGGTGCGCCCGCCGCTGCAAAGGAGGCCGAGTAATGCAAGAGGCAATCTATACCACCGTTGGGATCGACGAGCTCCTGTCGCATGTCCAGGCGCTCAAGGGCGCCGGTGCCCGCTTTGTGCAAATGCACGCCGAGCGCAACGTCGACGACGGCACGTATCGCTTGGTCTATACGTTTATCAACGTTCATGCTGCTCAGGAGCATATTGCGCAGGACGGTAGCTATGCGATCGAGAACCTGGTGGTTGAGGGAATTGATCGGCACCAGGAGATTCCGTCCATCAGCTCGTACTGTCCGGCGGTATTCCCGTTTGAAAACGAAGCGCACGACCTATTCGGTCTTGCCATCACCGATATGCAGATCGACTTTAAGGGCTTTTTCTACCAGGTCTCGACTGCCGAGCCCATGAGCGTTATCACGCCCGAGGTGAAGGCTGCGCGAGAGAAAGCCATGAAGGTCCGTGCCGCTGCCGAGGCCAAGGCGCGCAAGGCCGCGGCCGAGAAGGCCGCCGCTGCTGCGGCTGCTGCAGGGGAGGGCGCTGCCAGCGCCGGCGATGCCGCGGGCGCCGCTGCTCAGCCCGCTGCGGCTGCCGGCTCCGATGCTCAGCACGATGAAGCTGCCGCCAAGGCCGCGCTCAAGGCTGCCGAGATGGAGGCAAAGCTCGCCGCCATGGATCCCGAGAAAGCGGCCAAGGTCCGCGCGGCGCTTGCCGCCAAGGCCGTCCGCGACAAGCAGAAAAAGGAGGCGTAAAGTCCATGGCACATCGCTCCGTTATTCCGTTTGGCCCGCAGCACCCGGTGCTGCCCGAGCCGCTTCATCTAGACCTGGTGATCGAGGACGACCGCGTCATCGAGGCAATTCCGCAGATCGGCTTTGTGCACCGCGGACTCGAGAAGCTCACCGAAAAGCGCGACATGCACCAGTTTGGCTACATCGCCGAGCGCATCTGCGGCATTTGCGCCGTGGGCCACAGCTACGGCTATGCCAGCGCCTGCGAGCGCATGCTCGACATCGAGGTGCCCGGCCGCGTGCAGTATATCCGCACTATTTTGCACGAGCTTTCGCGCATCCACTCGCACCTGCTGTGGCTGGGCCTGCTCGCCGATGCCTTTGGCTTCGAGGCGCTGTTCTATCGGTCGTGGACCCTGCGCGAGCAGATTCTCAAGATCTTCGAGAGCACGTGCGGTGGCCGCGTGATCCTTTCGATTAACGAGATCGGCGGCCTAAAGCACGACATTGAGGACTCCGAGCTGGCTGGCATTGTCCAGACGCTCGATGCCATGCGTCCCGACTACGAGGCCCTGGTGCATACGTTTTTGGACGACGTCAGCTGTGGCGAGCGCCTGCATGGCGTGGGCGTGATCAGCAAGAAGGACGCGCTGGATCTGTCGATGGTCGGCCCGTTTGGGCGCGCCTCGGGCGTGGACTACGACGTGCGCATGTTTAGCGACGGTGCCTATGCGGACCTGGCTGCGTTTGAGCCGGTTGTCGCCACCGATGGCGATTGCTATGCCCGCTGCCAGGTGCGCTGTGCCGAGGTCACGCAGGCCATGGACATCATTAAGGAGCTTGTGGGCAAGATTCCGCACGACGGGATCGGCGGGCGCACCAAGCTTACGCCGGCCGACGGCGCACGCGGCGAGGTTGTGATTGAGCAGCCGCGCGGCGAGGCGTATTACTATGTGCGCGGTAACGGCACCAAGAACCTGGACCGCTTCCGCGTGCGCACGCCGACGTCGCAGAACCTGGCGGGTCTGACACATGCGCTGCAGGGCGTGCTCCTTGCCAACGTGCCCATGATTATCCTGACCATCGACCCCTGCATTAGCTGCACGGAAAGGTAGGCGCGGCATGAGTTTGCTGACATTTGCCAAGACGGCCTTGGGCTCTATGGTCAAGCAGCCGGTAACGGTGTGCTATCCGCAGGAGAAGCTCGCGGCACCCGAGCGCTTGCGCGGGCATATCGTCAACGACATGGACGCGTGCATCTGCTGCGGCATGTGTGCGCGTCGCTGTCCGGCGGGCGCGCTCGCAGTCGATCGCAAGGGTGGAACGTGGTCGATCGACCCGTATGCCTGCGTGGTGTGCGGTGAGTGCATCGAGAGCTGCCCCAAGCACTGCCTGACTATGGACACCGCCCGCACCCCAGTCGCAGCGGACAAGACTCCCACAGTAGAAACCAAGCCGGAGTAGCGCAGGGGTAGAACTGGAATAGGGGCCGGCGGGGCAAAAATGCCCCGCCGGCCCCGCGCGTGAGCGCGTGTGCGGGCCGCCACGCGACCCGTCCAGCCCGAAAATGACCCGTCTGCCACGAAATGGGCCCATCTACTATGTTTAGGCGGCAGCCCTCGACCACGGCAAGTAATGTGAAATGAAAACCGCAGGTAGAACGCCTGCGATTTTTCATGAAACGCGGCTATGGTCAGGGGTATCGGGTCAAACGTAGTAGATGGGCCCATTTCGTGGCGGGCGCCGTCAGCCGATCTCCGCGGGCGGAAGAAAGCAGATCATTTTGGTCTCGCAAGGCTTGCGGAGGCACTCGCGCAGGGCCGCCCGAACAAAACTATGCCGGTTTACTACGATGAACTCGACATTCCCGACCATGACTGCATTTTTCTAAATATCGCAAGCGTTCTACCTGCGGTTTTGGAAGCGTGCAATTTGCCGTGGTCGAAGGTAGGCGATTCATCGTAGTAAACCGGCATAGTTTTGAAATGGCATTAAATCGATAGCAGCCATTTTGCTATGCCGGGGTGGTCGGTTGTTGGGTAATTACCCTCGCAGGTAGGCGATGGCGATCTGCGTTCGGTTGCGTAGGCCCATTTTGGCAAGGATCGAGCTGATGTGGTTGCGCACCGTGCCTTCGCCCATGTAAGCGGCGGCGGCAATCTCCTTGTTATCGAGGCCGCGGGCGATGAGCTCGGCGACTTCGAACTCACGGTCGGTCAGGCTGGCAAAGGCGGCGGGTCGGCGAGGCGTGCTGGCATCGGCGCCTGTCCCGTCAAAATCGATGTCCTCGATCGCCTTACCCTCGAGCACGCGTTTACCGTACATGACCTGCGCCAACGCCGGTGGAATCGCGGCGACATCGGTTTTGATCAGATAGCCGCGAGAGCCCAGTTTAAGCGCCGACACAATGTACTCGTCATCCGAGAATGTCGTCAGAAACACCACGCGCGCCGCAAGGTCGCGCTCAAGGATCTCGCGTGCCGCCGAAAGTCCGTCGCGCCCCGGCATCTGAATGTCGAGCAGCGCGATGTCGGGCGTGTGCTCAGCGTAGAGCGCGACCGCGTCGTCGCCATTGGCGCCGGTACCCACCACCTCGATCTGCGGCTGTGCGCCCAGGATAATCTTGAGCGAATCGACCACCAAACGGTCGTCGTCGACAACTATGAGCCTCATCGGGCCTCATCTCCTTGCTGTTTGGGAACGGTGGCAAACACACGCCAGCCGCCGGCGCCGGCGCGCGGGCCGGCGGTGAAGGTGCCGCCAAGCGCCTCGACGCGCTCGCGCATGGAGACGAGCCCCATGCCTTCTGCGACGTTGCTGCTGCTCGCCGGGGTCGCGTCTGCGCCATCATCGGTAACGATGAGCTGGTAAAACGACGGATGCTCCATGCACCGCACGGTAATGGTTTTGGCATGGGCGTGGCGCATGGTGTTGGAGAGCGCTTCGCGCAGGACCGCCGCAAAGCAGTTGGCGACATTTGCGGGCGCATGCTCGGCCATAACTTCAAGCTCAATCTGCGGGCCGCCGTCCGAGCGCACGCCTTCAACAATGCGTTCGAGCTGCACGGAAAGGTCGACGGCGTTGTCGTTGAGCGCATGGACGCTGGCACGTACGAGCTGGAGCGCCTCGTCAACCGTGCGTTTGACGTCGGCGAAATCGGCGGCGACGCCGGGCTCGTCGGCGTGCACGACGCGCAGGGCCTCGGTCTGCAGCGAGGCACGCGTGAGCTGGTGGCCCACGTTATCGTGGATCTCGCGCGCGATGCGGGCGCGTTCGGCGAGCGTCGCGAGCTCGACTTCGTAGTCCTGGCGGTCGGCAAGGTCGCGGTTGCGCGCCTCGAGCGCGAGGGCTCGTTCCTGCAGCTCGTCTCGGGTACGGCGCATGCGCTGCTGCTCGCGCTCTAACTGGGCGGTACGTAGCGATAGCAAGGTGGCGGCAACCGAAAGGATGGCGGTCAGCAGGAGCGTTCGGGCGGTGAGCGCGTCGGTGCGAAGGTCCGCGACGAGCGCAAAGACAAAGACGACGCCAATGCCCAGCGCGATCCAGGCGTGCTCACGGCGCACGCGCCGCGCGATGTCATAGAGGGCGAGAGGCGCAAACGGCACAAACGGCGGCACGAAGACAGCCGCGATGGCGTAAACGTAGCTCGCGGCCTCGCTCGCACGGCGGGCGCGGTTCCCCCGTGCGACCTCGGCCAGCGAGGTGGCAATAACGCCAAGGCAAAACGCCGCGACCAGGTGAGCGTTCACAGTAAGACCCATGGCGGCCGCAATACAGCACGCCAGCACGATCGATTTGTCGAAAAGCCTGTTCATACGGGTATTGTACGCGAAGCCGCGCATGGTGGAGGGGCCGCCTGCGCAACCGTGACATTCCTCCCGCGCGGCAAAGCGGCGTCGATCGCTCGCGCGAGCGGGGGTTTCGCCTCCGCCCCATTACTCGTGACAAAGCTCACTGGTGCGTGCCGCCCGCTCCTGCGATGATGAAATCGTACCGGGCCACGACCAACAGAAGGGCCGCCTCATGACAGACATCGTCCACGTCGAAAACCTCGTCAAGCGCTATGACGATCTTATTGCGCTCGATCACTTTAATCTGAGCATCGCCCCCGGCGAGATCTTTGGCCTGCTGGGCCCCAACGGCTCGGGCAAGACCACGTCCATCAACTGCATTTTGCAGCTGCTCTCCTACGACAAAGGTACCATCGAGCTGTTCGGCGAGCCCATGACGCCCACGCGTTACGACCTCAAGCGCCGCATCGGCGTGGTACCGCAGCAGGTGGCGGTGTTTGACGAGCTCACGGTGCGCGAGAACATCGACTATTTCTGCAGCCTCTACGTTAACGACCGCAAGCGCCGCCGCGCGCTGGTGGACGAGGCGATCGACTTTGTCGGCCTGGGCGACTTTACCAAGTTCCGTCCCGGCAAGCTCTCGGGCGGCCTGGCGCGTCGTCTCAACATTGCCTGCGGCATCGCGCACAAGCCCGAGCTCATCTTTTTTGACGAACCCACGGTGGCGGTCGACCCGCAAAGCCGCAACGCCATCCTGGAGGGCATCTGCCGCCTGCGCGACGAGGGCGCCACGGTGGTGTATACCAGCCATTACATGGAGGAAGTCGAGCAGATCTGCAGCCGCATCATGATCATGGACGGTGGGCGCGTGCTGGCGCAGGGCACTAACGACGAGCTCAAGCGCATGATTCAGATGGGCGAGAAGATTGTAATCGAGGTCGGCGAGGTTCCGAGTGCGGCGCTCGGTGCCGTCGCAAGCCTGCCGCACGTTCTGGACCTTTCGGCAACGGCGGGACAACTCACGTTTTCGTGCGAAGCGAGCCCGCACAACCTGACGGACATTCTCGATGCGCTGCGCTCGCATGACGTGCCGCTCGGCCGCATCTATTCCGAACCGCCGACCCTCAACGACGTATTCCTCGAGATCACCGGCCGCGAGCTGCGCGACTAGGGGGCGGCCATGTTCAACACCATCATCACCACGGTCAAGACGCTGCTGCGCCGGCCGAGCACGTGGGTCTGGGGCGCTCTCTTTCCTATCGCGCTTTCCACGATGTTCATGTTTATGTTTGCGAACCTCAGCTCCGACGGCACGGTCGACCCGGTGCCGGTTGCCGTCGTGGCGGACGAGGCCTGGGATGCCTCGACCTTTAAGGATGTGGCGGCTTCGCTTGCCAAGGAAGGTGACGACCAGCTGCTCGATGTGAGCGAGTACGAAGACTTGGCAGCCGCGCGCAAAGCACTCAAGGCCGGCGAGGTCGCGGGCATCTATACGGTCGACGATGCGGGCGCACCCAGGCTCACGCTGCTTTCGAGCTATGGCAGCTCGCGTGCGTCGACGGTGCTCACCGACCGCAGCATCCTTGAGACGGTGGCAAGCTCGTATACGCAAAATGCCGAGCTCATGTCCCAGATTGCCCAAGACAACCCGGCGGCGCTCGCCGACCCGGAAGCGGTTGCGCGCGCCCTGTCGCTTAAGGGCGGCACCCGTCGCGTAAGCCTGACACGCACCACGCCCGACGGCACGACCATCTACTATTACGCGCTCTTTGGCCTGGTCGCGATGATGTCTGCCGAGTTTGCCGCTTTGAGCGTCGTCGATTTGCAGCCCAATCTGTCCGGCCTCGGCGCGCGCCGCTGCGTGGGCGGTCTTTCCAAGACGGCGTCGCTGGCCGGCATTTTTGTCGGCTCGTGGCTGGTTTCCTTTGCATCGATGGCGGTTGCGATCGGCTACGTGCGCCTGGTCGTGGGCGTCGACTTTGGCGGGCGCGAGGGGTTGTGCCTGCTGGGCGGGGCTGCATCCGCGCTTGCCGCCACGGGCCTGGGGCTTTTTGTGGGCACGCTTCCCGTTAAGGGCGGCAAGGCATCCAAGTCGGGCATCCTCACGGGCTTTGCCACCACGTGCGCCCTGTTCGCCGGCCTCTACGGCGAGCCGGCGATGGCGCTTGCCGACGACGTCGCCCGCGCTTGTCCGGTCGAGTGCTGGCTCAACCCCGTCAAGCTCATCTGCGACATGTTCAATCGCCTGTATTTCTTTGAGGACCTGGGGCCCTTCGCTGTTCGCGCCGGCGCGCTCGTCCTGATGGCCCTGGTGTTTGTCGCCGCCGCTACGCTGATCTTTGGAAGGAGCCGCTATGAGCACCTTTAAGACCGCGCTTCGCATGGCGCTGGCGCACCCGTTCTACCTGCTCATCTATACGGTGTTCATCTCGCTCATGGGCGTATTCATCGCGGCTTCGGTGAGCTGGAACTCGTCGCAGCTTACCGAGTACAAGCCCTACGACACCAACGTGATCGTGGTCGACCGCGACAATAGCGACCTTTCGCGGGCGCTTACCAAGCACCTGGGCTCACGCTTTGACCTGGTCACGGGCATCGGCGACGACGCGTACGACCTTGCCGATGCGCTCTCCAAGAGCAACAGCGCCAAGGGCAGTGCCGATTGCGTGTTCTTTATCCCGGAGGGGTTTGAGGACGATCTTGTTGCAGCCGCCCGTGCGGGGGAGGCCCTGCCCAAGCTCGACGTGACCTACGGTTCCGGCACCATGGCGGCGGCGCTCTCGTCTGCCGAGGCCTCGCGCTGGATCTCGCTCGCGGGCGCCGCGGCGGCGCTTGAACCCGCTGCCTCCAACGGTGACGTCGCAAGGGCCGCCGAGCACGCGGCCGCAAAGCGCGCGGAGGTCCAGATCGAGCAGGTCAAGGTCGACTCGACTGCTGCTACCACGCTCGAGTCGTACTTCAACTTTGGCGCGTACGCGATCATCTCGTCGGTCATCGTGTCGGTGGGACTGGTGTTCTCGGGCATGAACGAGCCCGAGCGCGTGCGCCGCATGCATGCCAGCCCGGTCTCTGAGCGCCAGCGTTCGCTCGCTGTGTTCGCGGCCGCCGCCGTGCTCACCGTCTGCATCTGGCTCGTGTCGAGCATGATGGGCGTCGTGGGCTTTGCCAGCGCGGTTGCCGAGGTCGGCGTGGGTCGCGTGTGCCTGGCGCTGGCGGCAACGTTTGCCCTGGCGTGCACGCCGCTGGCTGTTGGCTTTACGCTGTCGAGCCTGGGCGCGCGCGAGGAGCTGCTCAACGGTGTGGGCAACTTACTCGGCATGCTCATGACGTTTTTGGGTGGCGCCTGGATGCCGCTGTCGCTGATGGGTTCGGCCGTGCAGACGGTGGCGCACTTTGTGCCGACGTATTGGGTGAACGACGCGATCGGCAAGGCGCTTGCCTCGGACCTGACGTCTGCCGTGCTGGGCGACATCGCCTGCGACCTAGGCGTCACGGTGCTCTTCGCCGCCGCCATCGCCGCCGTAGGCCTAGCCCTCGCCCACAACAAATCCCACGCCTAGCCACCTAGTCATTGGGGACGTTCTTAAATGACCAGTCATTGGGGACAGTCTTTGTCGATTCGCCGGGCCGCTGGTCGGGCTGGCAAGGACTGTCCCAATATGTCGGCACTTGGGGACGTTCCTTTCCTGCCGGCACTCATTGGGGACAGACTTAAATGAGCGATTTCACTCATTTAAGTCTGTCCCCAATGAGTAGGTTGGAAAAAAGCCGTGCACGTCGCTTAAAAATAGTTCGCCCGGGTTTACTATTAGCCTAGAAAAGTAGCAGAAGGCTAACAACGGGGGATAGCATGGCGACAAAGCAAGCGTATGTCCAGGTCAGCGGGCTCAGGAAACACTATGGCGACGGTGATGCGCGCCTGACGGTGCTCGACGGCATCGACACGTCCATCAACCGCGGCGAGATCTGCGTCATGCTGGGACCCTCGGGCTCGGGCAAGTCGACCTTTCTCAACCTCATTGGCGGCCTGGAGGATGCCGACGGCGGCTCCATCATGGTGGACGGCTGCGACCTCACCGCGCTCAAGCCTGCCGATCTGGGCGAGTACCGCCGCCGCGAGCTGGGCTTTGTCTTCCAGTTCTACAACCTGGTGCCCGACCTTACCATCAAGGAAAACATCGAGGTCACGGCGCACCTGTCCAAAAACCCGCTCAATGTCGACGACCTGCTGCGTTCGCTGGGCCTCTACGAGCACCGCAACAAGTTCCCACGCCAGGTCTCGGGCGGCCAGCAGCAGCGCTGCGCCATCGGCCGTGCACTCGTCAAAAACCCGGGCCTGCTGCTGTGCGACGAGCCCACGGGCGCGCTTGACTACAAGACGTCCAAGGAAATCTTGCAGCTCATGGAGGATGTCAACCGCACCTACGACTGCACCATCATCATCGTCACCCACAATGCCGCCATCGCGCGCATGGCAAATCGCGTGCTGCGCCTGCGCGACGGGCGCATCGTCGAGGATGAGCTCAACGAGTCACCCGTCGCGGCCGCCGAGCTCGATTGGTAGGCGGCGCCATGACACCTCTCGCAAAACGTCTCCCGCGCGAGCTGCGCCGCAATATCGGCAAGTACCTGGGCATCTTTTTGCTTATGTGCGGAAGCATCGCCCTTACCTCGGGCTTTTTGCTCGCGGCGCATTCCATCGGCTGCCTCATCGACGACATGCGCGACGAGTACACGATCGAGGACGGCCGCGTGACCACCTCCTTCGAGGCTACCAAAGACCAGCTCAAGGCCGCCGAGGATGCAGCCGGCGACGTCGGCGGCGTTACGTTCTACAAGAACTTCTCTATCGACGCCATCATCAAAAAGGCGGCTGGCGACGACGGCACCAAGCGCACCCTGCGCACCTATGCGCATCGCACCAAGGTTGACATTGCGTCCTACTGCGAAGGCAGGCAGCCCAAGACGGACGATGAGGTGGCAATCGACCGTGTCTTCGCCACCAACAACGACCTCGCCGTGGGCGATAAGGTCGAGCTTGAGGGCCGCACCTACACCATCTGCGGCATCATGACCCAGCCCGATAGTCAGGCGTTGTTCCTCGACAATTCGGACTTTACGGTGAACACCATCACGTACGGCGTGGCCGAGGTCACCGACGCCGGCTTTGCCGCGCTTGAGGACGCCGGCGGCGCGCCTGCCTACACCTACTCCTTTACCTTTACCGATCGCGACCTCCCCACCGCGGATCGCATCGATACGGAGCAGGATATGGTCGAGGCGCTGGCCGATGCCGATGCGCGCGTGGACGATCTGATCGATGCCGATTTCAATCAGGGCATTGGCTATGCGCGCGACGACGTCGACGGCGACTCCATGATGTGGATGACGCTGCTCGACATTATCATCGTGATCATGGCGTTTGTCTTTGTGGTCCTTACCGACGCCACCATCGAGGAGGAGAGCGCCATTATCGGCACGCTGCTCGCCAGCGGCTATCGCCGTCGCGAGATCGTGCTGCATTACCTGGCACTTCCCGCCATCGTGGGCGTGCTCGCGGCACTTTTGGGAACCGCACTCGGCGTTGCGTTCTTTACCGAGCCCATGCGCGGTCTCTACTACGGCTCGTACAGCCTGCCGCCCTTCCAGGTGTACTGGAGCTGGGAGATCTTCGTGAAGTGTGCCGTGGTCCCCGCCGCTGCGCTCATCCTCATCACGCTGGTGGGCCTGCTTCGCAAGATGGGCAAGACGCCGTTGCAGTTCCTTCGTCACGAGGCGAGCGGCAAATCGGGCACCAAGCGCGGCCTGCAGCTGCCGGAGTGCATGGGCTTTGTCTCGCGCTTCCGCCTGCGCGTCTTCCTGCGCAACCTGGGCAACTTCGCCACGCTCTTCGTGGGCATTGCATTCGCCTCGCTGCTGCTGCTCTTTGGCCTGGCGATTTTGCCCACGATGACGCACTACGCCGACAACCTCGAGACGAGCCTGGTCGCCGAGCATCAGTACACACTCAAGGCGCCGCTGGAGCTCGAGGGCACTACCGAGGAGCGCGAGCAGTGGTCGGCACTCGAGCGCTTGCAGTCGGTTGACGGCGCGCTGCTTTCTGCCGCCCAGGATGCCGATGACGAGCTTGACGGCGCGGCCGATGCGGCGCAGACGGCAGCCGATGCCGCGACCGCATTTCCGTCTGCCGAGAGCCTGACCGCAGCGCAGGATGCGCTTGCCAAGGTCCAGGACAAGAAGGATGCGCTCTACGCGCGCCTTGACGATCTTGCCGATGCCCTTGGCTGCGACCGCGACGAGGCTATCGACCTGATCGACAAGGCCTCTAAGATCGACACTGACAACGACGATATCCACCCGGTCAATACGACCGACAACGGCGCGGGCGCAATCGCGCAGGCCGAGAAATATGCCGTTTACCAGCTGCAGTACGACCGTGGCGACGGTAATGGCGAGGAGACGATTTCTGTCTACGGCATCTCGTCCGATTCGCGCTACTGGAAGGGCCTCAACATCGGCGATGGCCGCGTCGTCTTTGGCGGCGGTCTGCTCGATAAGTTTGGCTGGAGCGAGGGCCAGAAGGTCACGCTCAGCGACAAGTACGAGGGTGAGCATTATTCCTTTGAGTACGCGGGCAAGGACTGTGCCTGGGGCTCCAAGTCGGACATGAACATCTATATGAGTATCGACGACTTTAACGAGCTGTTCGACAACGACGCCGCCTACTTTAACGGCTATGTGAGCGACGAGAAGCTCGACCTCGACGCGCGCTACTTTGCCGGCGACACCACGCCCGACGACATGCGCGCCGTGGGTGACCAGTTCATCGGCATGATGAGCAAAATGATCGGCATGATGGTCGGGCTCGCGGTGTTTATCTTCCTGCTGTTTATGTACCTGCTGACCAAAGCGGTGATCGACCACAGCGCCCGTTCGATCAGCTACATGAAAGTCTTTGGCTATCGCGATAGTGAGATCTCGCATCTGTACATCCGCTCGATCACGCTGTGCGTGGCGGCGTCGCTCGTGCTGAGCCTGCCGGTCATTATTGGCTCGCTCACGGCCATCTTCCGCTCGATGCTGCTCGCCTACAACGGCAATATCGAGATCTACGTGCCCGCTTGGTCCATGGCTGCATGCGTCGGCATTGGCTTTGCGACCTACCTGGTCGTGGCGCTGCTGCACACGCGCTCTATCAAGCGCGTCAGCCTAGCCGAGGCCCTCAAGGTGCAAGAGTAGTCATCGGGGACGTTCTTAAATGACTGGTCATCGGGGACAGTCTTTGACGATTCGCCGGCTCGCTGGCCGGGCTGGCAAGGACTGTCCCTGGCGGTACTCATTTAAGTCTGTCCCCAATGAGTGCCTAACGACTCGGCGTTGCGCTTGACTTCGACCCTACTTTAACGGGTACCATCCTCTATGTCTGTAACGCCATATAGACCGAGGGGATAGATCTATGACCGCAACTGCACCCGCAGCACCCGCTAAGGTGTACTTCACCAACCTGCGCACGCATGCTCGCGAGAGCCAGCTCGACAAGCTCAAGCGTCTCATCCGTCGCGCCGGTATTGAGCAGATTGACTTCGAGAACAAGTTCGTCGCTATCAAGATTCACTTTGGCGAGCTGGGCAATCTGAGCTTTTTGCGCCCCAACTACGCCCGCGCCGTCGCGGATGTCGTCAAGGAGCTGGGCGGCAAGCCCTTCCTCACCGACTGCAACACGCTTTATGTCGGCAGCCGCAAAAACGCGCTCGAGCACATCGACACCGCCTACCAGAACGGCTTTACCCCGTATGCCACGGGTTGCCAGATCATCATCGCCGACGGCCTCAAGGGTACCGACGAGGCACTCGTCCCGGTCGAGGGTGGTGAGTATGTGCGCGAGGCAAAGATCGGCCAGGCACTCATGGATGCCGACATCGTGATCAGCCTTACGCACTTTAAGGGTCATGAGCAGGCGGGCTTTGGCGGCGCCATGAAGAACCTGGGTATGGGTGGCGGCAGCCGTGCCGGCAAGATGGAGCAGCATGCCGCCGGCAAGCCGAGCGTCGATACCACCAACTGCGTAGGTTGCCGTGCCTGCGAGAAGATTTGCGCGCACGGCGCCATCACGTTTGACGGTACGCATGAGCGCGAGCTTGCCAACGGCAGCACCCGCACGGTTCACGTGGCTGCCATCGACCACGATCGCTGCGTGGGCTGCGGCCGCTGTATCGGCGTGTGCAACCAGGACGCCATCAAGCCCGGCTATGACGCCGCGGCCGACGTGCTCAACTGTAAGATCGCCGAGTACACCAAGGCCGTTGTCGACGGCCGCCCGAGCTTCCATATCTCGCTTGCCATGGATATCAGCCCCAATTGCGATTGCCATGCCGAGAACGACACGCCCATCGTCAACGACATCGGCATGTTTGCGAGCTTCGACCCGGTCGCCATCGACCAGGCCTGCGCCGACGCCGTCCTGGCGTCCGAGCCGCTGCCTAACACCGAGCTTACCGACAGCGCGGCCAAGATGGAGCATAATCACGAGCATCTGGAGGGCGAGCAGGCCAAGGATCCCTTCTGCATCACGCATCCCGACACCGACTGGCGCGCGTGCATCGCGCATGCCGAGAAGATCGGCCTGGGCACGAGCAAGTACGAGCTCATCGAGGTCAAATAGCGCCTAGCTATTGGACATATCAAGCGCTTTTGTAGCGCAACGTTAGTAAAAACCGCCCGTGAGCACAGCGCCCACGGGCGGCTTTTTGGAAGTGCTAGGGGCCAGATAGACCAGTAAACCGTACTATTTGCTTAAAAATTCTTGTCGAGGAAGTCGTCGACCGTGTTCCAGTAGAGCTCGGGGTCAACTTGCGCGCTCTTGGCGTGGGTGGCGCCGTGGATAGTGAGCTTCTGTTTAACCTTGCTGGCACACGCGTCGTAGTTTTGGTCGAGCATGTCGTACGGCACAAAGGTGTCCTGGTCGCCGTGGATAAACAGCATGGGAACCGTCGCGTGTTCGAGTTGGTCCACACTGCTCGCCTTATGAAAGTCGTAGCCTGCGCGCACGTTGCACACTAAGTTTGCTACATCGAGCAAGGGAAAGCTGGGCAGGCCGAACACGTCCTTGAGCTGCAGGGAAAACTCGTCCCAAACGCTTGTATAGCCGCAGTCCTCGATAATGCATTTCACATTTGCGGGCAGAGATTCCCCCGCTACGTTCATGGCAGTCGCCGCGCCCATCGACTCGCCAAAGACCAGGATGCGCGCCTTGGGATCGGCCGCAACGATCCGCCCGATCCACGCGACGACATCGAGTCGCTCGGGCCAGCCCATGCCAATGTAGTCACCGCCGGAGCGCTCGTGGGCGCGGGCGGCAGGTGCGAGCACGTTCATGCCGCGGTCGTGGAATCGCTTGACGTATCGGGCCATACCGATGGGCTCGTTGGTATATCCATGCAGGCAGACGGCGTAATCGTGGGTGTTCTCCGAGGCGGCAAAATACCAAGCGGAGAGCTCGGTTCCGTCATCTGCGGTGAGGCTGCTGCTCTCGCGATTCTTTTTAAACCATGCCCGTGCCTCGGTGTCCTCGGCATCCGGCTGCTCACTTTCTTTGTCGTCCTTGCCGTCCTGCATCATCTTCATGGTGTATGGCGCGCGGGGATTCAGCGCGAAGTCAAACAGAAAGTTGCCGGCAAATCCGAGCAGCACAATGACAACCACCAGTGCAACGATGCCTGCTATCTTGAGCTTTCGATGGGGGTGTGCGTTTTGAGCCATGCGGTATTCTCCTATAAGATGTTAATACATCAACATTTAATGCAAGCACATTATGGATGTTCGCCGTTGATGCGTCAACAAGCAAAGGATGGGTAAACAAAGGGTCACGTAAGGTGCAAATTTCGCACGTACCCAGACGCTTTGATATAGTGTTGAGAACTCTTTACATTGGAGGATGTAACCGGCATGTCCGATTCGAGCGACAGTTCTAAGCCGCGACCCAAGACCGCGGCCGTTCCACACTACACGGTGGGTGAGGAGATCATGAACTCCGTCACCCATGGTGTCGGCTGCCTGCTGGGTATCGCGGGCCTGGTGCTCCTGATCGTATTCGCCGCCCTGCGCGGCGGAGGCTCGGCCCACATGGCCGCGGCAATTGTCTATGGCGTCAGCATTATTCTCGAATACCTAGCCTCCACGCTCTACCACGCGATTCAGCCCGCGCGCGCCAAGCGCGTGTTTCGCATCATCGACCACAGCTGCATCTACCTGCTCATTGCCGGCAGCTATACCCCGTTTTGCCTCATCACGCTCGCAAACGACGGCGGCCCTGCGCTGTTCTTTGCCGTATGGGCCATCGCCATTATCGGCATCGCCCTCGAGTGCTTTATGCGCGAACGTCAACCGCACTGGGTAAGTGGCCTGGTCTACTTGCTGATGGGCTGGCTCGTTGTCTTTAAGCTGCCCGTACTTGTGGCACTGCTCAACCCCGTGGCACTTGCCCTGCTCGCCGTCGGCGGCGTGTGCTACACCGCAGGCGTGCCGTTCTATATCGCCAAAAACGTGCGCTATCTGCACAGTATTTTCCACTTGTGGGTGCTCGCCGGCAGCATCTTCCAGTTCATGGCGGTGATTCTCTTCGTAATCTAGCGACCGCGCCCACGGCCCCGCTCGCACGGGCGACCGGCGCAATTGCCCTATCCGTCACCTACGCTTACTACCCAACGTCCCGAATCTTGGAGGTTCGAGAAACTCCCGATGGACATAACCATCTCCCTTATCACTACCCTCGTTTTGACCCTCATCAACGGCTACTTCTCTATGTCCGAGATGGCGCTCACCACGGCCAAGCGCGCCGTGCTGGAGCATGAGGCCGAGGAAGGCGACAAGCGCGCCGAGCGTGCCATTAAGCTGGCTGCCGACTCCGACCAGCTGCTCGCCACCATCCAGGTCGCCATCACGCTCGTGGGCTTCGCCTCGTCCGCCGTTGCCTCGACGAGCCTGTCCGACCCGCTCGCCACGTGGCTCATGAGCTTTGGCATCGCGCCGCTCTCCGCCATCGCGCGCGGCCTGGCGCCGGTCATCATCACCGTCGCGGTCGCCTTCGTGTCCATCGTGATCGGCGAGCTCGTCCCCAAGCGCATCGGCCTGGCCAATGCCGAGGGCGTGTCCAAGCAGGTCGTGGGACCGTTGTCGTTTTTCCAAAAGATCGCCCGTCCGCTCGTGTGGCTGACTGGCGCTTGCTCCGATGGCCTGGCCCGCATTCTGCGCATCAAGAGTGCCGACGACCGGCAGAACGTCTCGGAAGAAGAGATCAAGTACATGGTCTCGGAGCAGGATGACCTGCTCGACGAGGAAAAGCGTATGATCCACGAGATCTTCGACCTGGGCGACACCGTTGCCCGCGAGGTCATGGTGCCGCGCGTGGACACCACCATGTGCGAGGACGACGAGACGGTCGCCAGCGTGCTATCCACCATGCGCCAGACCGGCTTTAGTCGCATCCCCGTCTATCATGAGGATCCCGACAACGTCGCGGGCATCGCGCACATTAAGGACCTGATTCAGCCCGCGCTCGACGGCAAGGGCGACCAGCCCATCGCCGGCTTTTTGCGCGACGCCACCTTTGTGCCCGACACCAAGGACATCCTGCCGCTGCTGTCCGAGATGCAGACCTCGCACGACCAGATCGTGGTGGTCGTGGACGAGTACGGCGGCACGGCCGGCATCATCACCATCGAGGATATCGTCGAGGAGATCGTCGGTGAGATCGAGGACGAGTTCGACCCCGACAACAAGTATCTCACGCGCCTTTCGCGCCGCGAGTGGCTCGTCGATGGGCGTTTTTCGTGCGATGACGCGATTGAGCTTGGTTGGCCGCTCGAGGAAAGCGATGATTATGAGACCATCGCCGGCTGGATTTTGGAGCTTTGTGACTCGGTGCCCGACATCGGAGAGGTGTTTGAGGTCGCGGGGTACAAGTTTAAAGTGCAGTCGATGCGTGGCCAGCGCATCTCGCTCATTCGCGTGATCGCTCCGGCCGAAACCGATAAGAAGGATTCCGAGTCTTCGGCAGAGAAGCCGGCGGCGTCGGGTGCGGGCTCTGTGGACCCGCACGATGGCGACGAGTAGGGCAAGGAAGAGTAGGGGAGAGTTATGGCAGGCCTGTTCAACATCCTTAAGGTCACCGTCAGCGAGGACAAGATCTGCGCGCATGTGCTGGTGAACCCCGGCATGCCGCTTATGACCTCGGAGGACATCGAGGCCACGGCGCGCGTGTACTATCTGGTGCCCGCGATTGCCAAGCACCTGTGCTTGGGCGATTCCGGCCGCGAGTTCCAGGACTGCATGGGTCAGACCGAGCTCTGCCATCTGCTGGAGCACGTGACGGTCGAGCTCATGAACGAGACCGGTCTTGCCGGTAGCATCTCGTGCGGTCGCACGCGCGTAAGCGAGCACGACGAGCGCGTCTTTGAGGTTGAGCTTTCGTGTCCCGACGACGCGCTGGCCATTGGCGCGCTGTCGTCGGCGACCTTTATGATGGACTGGGCGTACCTGCACGCCGACCAGCCGGCCCCCGACGTGGACGGTACGGTCGCGGGCCTGCGCAACCTGGTGCTGGGCATGCGCGCCGAGGCCGAGGGCAAGGACCCGCACGAGGCCGTCGCCGCTGCGAACGGCGAAGATGCTGCCGAGGACGAGGGCGCTGACGAGGGTGATGTGCCGGTCGACGCCGAGCCCGTTGCCGATGCGACCGCCGAGCCCGTTCCCACCGAGCCCCAGGGCGTCCCCAACTTTGACGACGAGCCCCAGGTGGCGATTGATACCGAGGGCGCGGTTGCCGAAAACCACGAGGCTTCCGCTGCCGTCTTTGGCGGTGCGGCGACGGTTCCGGCGGGACCTGCGCATGAGGGCGGCCTGCCGCTCGTGGACGGCGCCGGCGAGGACCCGGGTGCCACGGTGGCCATGCCGGCTATGCCCCAGGAGTAGGCTTACGCGTTTATCACCATCACGTACCTGCGCCTTTGCCGTACGCAGATGAGCGCGACGGCAAGTGTTGCGCTGCGGGTATAATGGACAGCATTCAAACGGTGGGCATCGAGGTGCCCGCAGGAGAGGAATGATCATGGGAAAGACTTTCAGCTTTGTCTCCGGTGCGCTCTTTGGTGCTGCCGCCGGCGCTATCATCGGCGTTGCTCTGGCCCCGCGTTCGGGTGCCGAGACCCGCGCCATGGCCGCCGATATCGCCAACGATGCCTGGGACAACATGCGTGACACCTACGAGCACGGTGCCGAGGAGGCTCGTGCCGCGGTCAACGACTTTGGTCCGATGGTCGACGCCAAGACCGATGACCTGCGCGCCAAGGTCGACCTGGCCCGCGAGCGCATGGACCAGCTGCGCGAGCAGCTCAATGACGCCATTTCGGGCGGCAACGTGACGCCTGCCGCCGACGTCGTGGTCGAGAACGCCGTCGAGGCTGATGCCGAGGCTGCGGAGCCCTCGACCGAGGCATAATGCGCGCCGGGGATTTTGTCGGCGCCAAGATCTATCGCAAGCCTACCGAGGACAAGCGCACCAAAAAGGACGGCACGCCGCGCAGCCCTAAAAAGCTCGGAAAGATTCACTTTCCGGTCTTTACCCCGGGCGGTACGCGCGTGGTTGGCTTTATGGTCCGCCAGTCCGATATCGCGGGCATGATCGAGCGTCCCGATCGATTCGTAGCGCTCGACGCCATTGGTGTCTACGAGGGCGCCATCGCGGTCGATGACGTCAAGGACACGTACGATGCCGCCGCCGCCAGGCGCCTCGACATCAACCTGGACGATTGCATCATCTGGGTCGGTATGGACGTGCGCACGGAATCGGGCGACGTCGTGGGCTATTGCTCGGACGTTGAGTTCAAGCCACGCTCGGGCATCGTGCAGGCATTCTATGTGACCGCCGGTGCTGCTTCGAGTGTTTTGGTTGGTGACACGCAGGTGCCGCCGACGATGCTGCGCGGCTATGCGGACGGCGCGATGATCGTTTCGGACGAGGTCAAGTCGCTCGGATATTCGGGCGGTGCGGCTGCCAAGGCCGCCGAGGCCAGCGTCGTGGTGGGCGACAAGGTCAAAAAGGGCGCCAAGGTGCTCGATGACAAGGGATCGGTCGCCGTGGACAAGGGCAGCCGCGCACTGGGCAAGCAGCTCGGCAAGACGCGCGGTATGTTCAAGGCCTTTAAGGACGAATACCAAAAGGCGAGCGGAGGCTCGTCAAAAGCTACAAAATAGCGACGTACCAAATGATGGGAGGCAAGCCGGAGACCTGTTGCTCCGGCTTGCTGTGTTTATGGGGGAGGGCACATGCGCCAAAACGGATCCAACTTAAACGGGCACTCGGGTGCGCGTCCGACGGCGCGCCGCGACCTGGGGCAGCTGCCCAGCGGTCAGCGCCGCCGTCACCGTAAGCCCGGCGCGATGTATCTCAACCATAGCCGCGGCTTTAGCGACCGCAGCGCTCGCATCGGCAACGGCCGTACGCCCCGTCGTTCGTCTCGCCTGCCCTATGCGCTCATCGCCGTGGGTTGCGCGCTCGTGCTGTTTATCGCTGCCGTCGTGGGCTACGTCAACCGCAGCGTGGACGTGGAGCTCAACGGCCAGAAGACCGCGGTGCGTGTGGGCTCTACGCTGCAGAATCTCATCGACGACCAGGAGTTGACTGACACCTACGACGCAGGCGACCTGCTGGCCGTCGATGACAGCGTGCTCAAGCGCCATGGGGGCGAAAAGCTGTCGGTGAAGGTCGACGGCAAACGCGTGAAGCAGGGCAAATGGGATAGCCGCGAACTTGAGGGCGGCGAGAAGGTGACGGTCAAGGATGGCCGTAACACCTACGAGAAGCACGAGGTTCAGGCTACGGTTATCGAGCCCAAGCTCAAGGTCGAGGGCACGGGCGCTATCGAGTATGTGCAGACGTGGGGTGTCCAGGGCCGCTCCGAGGTGTGGGTTGGTGAGCAGTCGGGCAAGACGCAAGACCGCGGCGAGGTTGTGCCCGCCACCGATTGCGTCGTTGCGTGCGCCAGCGTGGCGCCCAAGGGCAACAAAAAGTACGTGGCGCTGACGTTTGACGAGGGTCCGAGCGGCGCTACCAAGCAGATCTTGCAGGTGCTCAAGGAAAAGGGCGTCACCGCGACGTTCTTCCTTTCGGGCGATGCAGCCGAGGCCTCGCCTGCCACGGCCAAGGCGATTGTCGATGCCGGGTGCGAGACCGGATCCAACAGCTACAGCGACGATTCGCTCAAGGGTCAGGACCGTGAGGCGGTACGCGAACAGATCACGAAAGGCACCGATGCGATTAAGTCGGCGACCGGCGTGAAGACGATGCTGCTGCGTGCTCCCTACGCTGCCTTTGACGAGCAAAACTGGATTGATGCGATGGACCTGGTCTCCGCCGTGGTCTCGTGGAATATCGATTCGGGTGACTGGCTGCTCAACGGTGCCGACGAGCAGGTCTCGACGGTGCTCGATTCGGTGACGCCGGGCAATATCGTGCTGCTCACCGATAGAGACGAATGCGCCGAGCAGACGCTCGAGGCACTGCCGCAGATTATCGACGGCCTTGTCGCCGACGGCTACAAAATCGTGACGCTCAGCGACCTGGTCAAGACGGACACGGCATTGAGCAAAAAGCTCACCTCGCTGACGAAGGTCGCCATGCCCAAGGACGCTGTGTTCCCCCAACTTGCCGAGGACGACGACACCACAGAGTAGTCATTGGGTAGTCGTTTAAGAATGTCCCCAATGGCTATGTCACGGATACGTCAGCGTTTGGTATGCCTGCAATGTGCAGCGCATAAATTCGATGCCGCAGGGCGATGCTGATGCTATAGTTACTGCGGTTAATGAGGGTCAAGAGAAAGGTTACAGGTGAAATCCAAACCTCGACCATACAGTCGATGACCCCATGCAGGTGCTTTTTGCGCATGCACGGGGTGTAAGCGTCGAGCGGCGTGCCGCCCGCGCATGCGTATACATATCCAGAAGCCCCCGGACGCCGCACGCGCGGCCGCGTCCGGAGGAATAATGATGGGGAGCACCATTGAATTATCTGAGTGAGATGCTCAAATTGCCGGTCTTGGACGTCGACGGCGAAAAGCTCGGCGTGGTCAACGATTTTGGCATTGCAACCGGCGAAGTTTTTCCGCACGTGACGTCGCTCGCGTTCCGCGGCCCCGGCAAGACGCCGTTTATGATCAGCTGGCGCAAATGGGTCGACCGTATCGACGAGACGGGCGTGTATCTCAACACGTCTGCCACCAATATTCGCTTCTCGTACCTGCAGCCGACCGAGCTCCTGCTGGCGCGCGACGTGCTCAATAAGCAGATCGTCGACACGCAGGGCATGAAGGTCGTGCGCGTCAACGACATCAAGTTTTCCATGTCGGGCGAAAACCAGCTGCGCCTGTTGGGTGCCGAGGTCGGTGCCCGCGGTCTGCTGCGCGCGATCAGCCCCGCACTCGAGCACGTCGTCGAGGGCTTTATGAAGCACCTGGGCAAGCCGCTCAGCGAGGACATCATCGCTTGGTCCTACATGGACCTGCTCGACCGCTCGACCAAGAACATTCAACTCTCGGTGTCGCACAAGACGCTCGGCGAGCTGCACCCTGCCGACATCGCCGACATTATCGAGCAGCTCGACCCGCGTCTACGTGCGCAGGTGTTTGCGCAGCTCGATACTGCCCAGGCCGCCGAGGCCATCTCGGAGTTCGATGACGACGAGCTTATGACCGAGATGCTCGAGGGCCTGTCCGATACGGACGCATCGTCGATGCTGGCCATGATGGACCCGGACGATGCAGCCGACCTGATCGACGAGCTTGATTACGAGAAGGCCGAGAAGCTCCTGCGCCTGATGGGCGTCAAGGAGGAGAAGGCGATTCGTAACCTGCTGGGGTATGAGGACAACACCGCCGGCCGCATCATGACCTCGGAGTTTGTCTCCCTGCCCGCCACGGCAACGGTCGGTGACGCCATCGAGGCGATTCGCGAGCTCGACGAGGACTTCGAGAGCGTCTATTACGTCTATACCGAGGATCCGAGCGGCATGCTGACCGGTGTGCTTTCGCTGCGAACGCTGATCGTAGCCGATCGCGACGCCACGCTGGGTCAGCTGGCCTATCGCGACCTGGTCTACGTGTCGCCCGACGAGGACCAGGAAGACGTAACGGACGAGATGACCAAGTATGACCTGGTCGCTATCCCCGTCTGCGACGAGAACCGCCACATCCTGGGTATCGTAACCTTCGACGACGCCATGGACGTTATCGCCGAGGAGCATCAGGAGGACCTGCAGATCGCTGGTGTCGGCTCGGGTGACAGCGCGTCCGACGACTCGACGAACGTGCTCAGCTGGTTCGTGCATCGCCAGTACTGGGTTGTTATATGGGGCATCGCGTCGTGCATCATGGCGACCGTGCTGGGAACGGCGCTCGGCTCCGCGCATCTGGTGGTGTTCCCCATGTGCGCCATGCCGCTCGTGCTGCTGGCGGCCTCGCGCATGGTGTCGTTCGTCAAGAACTACTTCCTGGAGTATGACGGTCACGACGACGAGCCCAAGCCGTATCTGGGGTTCTTCTTCCAGAGCACGGGCATGGGCCTGATTCTGTCACTCGTGACCTATCTGTGCGCCCAGCTGGTGCGCACCGCTGCATTCCCCGATGCGCCCATGTTTGAGGAGCAACTCTTTACCGGGTGCTTTAATATCGCTGCCATCATTTGCCTGGTTGGCAACATGAGTGCCGTGATTTACCTGATGGTGCTGTTCTGGCGTGACGAGCATGACCTCAACACGTCGGGCACCGCCATGAACGTTATTGCCGTCATGATCTCGTGTGTGGCGTATTGCATCGCCGCGGTGCTGCTCGCCATGTCAGTCATGGGTTAGGTGGTCGCGTGCAAAATACCAAGCAAAAGTCGGGCACCAAGCAAAAGCTGACCATCGCGGCCATCTTTGGCGCTATGGGTCCCGGTCTGCTGGCGGCGCTTTCGGGCAATGACGCCGGCGGCATTGCAACGTATTCCAGTGCGGGCGCCAGCTATGGCTACAAGATGCTCTGGATGCTTCCCGTCATGACTGTGCTGCTCATCGTGACGCAGGAGACCGCGGCGCGCTGCGGCTGCGTCACGGGTAAGGGCCTGGCATCGCTCATTCGCGAGCGCTTTGGCGTGCGCAAGAGTGTACTTGCTATGGCGGCGCTGTTGATCGCCAACACGGCTGTGACCATTTCGGAGTTTGCGGGCATCGCCAGCGGTCTTGCTCTCTTTGGCGTGCCGGCGAGCATCTCGGTGCCGTTGGTGGCGCTGCTGGTATGGATGCTTACCATGTCGGGTAGTTTCCAGCGCATCGAGAAGATTCTACTGCTGGTGAGCTGCGTGTTCGTGACCTATATCGTCGCCGCGTTTATGGCTGGCCCCAACTGGGGTGAGGTCGCGGTCGACCTGGTCGTGCCTAACATTCAAAATGACCCCAGCTACGTGTCGCTCGTGGTCGCAACGATCGGTACCACCATCGCGCCGTGGATGATTTTCTTGGCGCAGAACAACGTGGTCGATAAGAACGCGGGCGAGGACGATATCGTGCTGCAGCGCATCGATACCGTGAGCGGCTCGCTTGCTGCCGATGTCATTGCCGGCTTTATTATCATTACGACCGGTACGGTGCTGTTCCCGGCGGGTATTCAGATTAGCGATGCTGCCGATGCTGCCCGCGCGCTGGAGCCTATTGCGGGTCAGTGGTCTACGGTACTGTTTGCCTCGGGCCTGGTCGCGGCGAGTTTCTTGGCTGCCTGCGTGCTGCCGGGCGTTACGTCGAGCGCTATCTGCGAGGCATTTGGCTGGGAGCGCGGTGCCGATCGCAGCTGGGACGAGGCCCCGGTCTATCGCGGCATCATTACGGCCATCATCGGCATCTCTGCCGTGCTGGTGCTTATGCCCGGCGTCGATCTGTTCCAGATTATGATGACCTCGCAGGTCATCAATGGCGTGCTGCTGCCCGTGGTTCTGGTGTTCCAGGTGGTTATTGCCGCTGACCGTCACATTATGGGCACTAACCGCAACGGCCGCGTGTGGAATGTGCTCACTTGGGCGACTATCGGTGTGATTACGGTGCTGACGGTCGTCATGTTTGTGCTGCAGGCGATGGGCTACAGCGCATAGCGCCTCTTTTGGATTCTTAACAGGTCGCCGCCATGGGCTGCGGCCTGTTTTTTGCCCACGGCCTCTCGGAGTCGGCTCAAAAAGAGCAACCTCGGGGTGTTTGCTGCGGGTTACTTGTCGGTGCCTAGCTTGTGCGGTTTGAAGGCGAGGGCGTTAACGAGTGCGTCGGTGGCAGACTTGACGGCCGCCGGCTGAGGATCGTTGACGTGATCCTCGGGATGCACGGGCAGGTCCTTCTTGACTGCATCGTGGATCAAGTTGAGGTACTCAGTCACGCCAGTGGTCGACAGGTGCGTGCCATCGCCATCGAACAGGTCGTTGCGATTGGCACTGTATCCGTACCAGTCGATAACGCGCACGTTCTTGTAGCGCGTAGCGGCGTTGGCGATGGCCTGGTTGGTAGAGCCAACCCACGGCTGCGGGCTGCGCGTGTTCACAAACACCACAATACGCTTATCTCCTGCATCGGCCATGATAGCGTCGATCTGGTCGTCGGTTACCAAGCCGTTGGTGCCCAGGGCAAAGACCACGATCTTGCCGGCAAGGTTCTGCTGGATATAGCCCTCAAATGTCGCGCGGCCCGCATCGAACTGGCGACCCTTTTCGGCATCGATGTGACTGTGGGGGAACACGCCGTCAAAGGAATCGACAGCGCGCAGCGACACGGAGTCGCCGATCATTAACAGGTCGTAGGATCCGTCGGGGAAGCCGTCGTTGTCCTTGTCGGTGTCATCGGCCGCCTGTTGGTCCTGGGGTTTTGCATTTTTGGCTTCCTTGTTTAGGATTTCGGCGCCCTCGCCGCTCAGCGCGGATGTGTCGGGCACAAAGACCAGACCACCCAGCGCCACGACAAGCACGACGCCGCAAACGGCGCACACGGGAATATGCGCGCGCACCCAGCTCGCGGGCGTGGTGGTGCCTTCGCGGAACTCGGAAACGGTGCGTCCAAAGGCGCCCTTCCTAAACGGCGTTTCGATAAAGCGATAGGAGCACTCGGCTACGGCGACCACCACAAGTACCTGCAAGATGTACTGCCACCAGGGCGTATCGCTGATGTTGGCGACCGGGTTCATGAGCAACAGTAGCGGATAGTGCCACAGGTAGATGCTGTACGAGCGCTTGCCAACCCACACGAGCGGCTCGGCGGACAGTGCGCGGGCAACCATTCCCTGGGGCTGCACGCAGGCCGCGATGACCATGAGCGTGAGGATGGAGCATAGCAGCGTGCCGCCGCGATACTGGAACGCGGTGTAGCCGTTGGTGAGCGCGACCATGGCGGCAAGGCCAACCAGACCCACGACGCCCAGCACATCGATGGATGCGGGCGAGGACCAAAAGCGCACGAGGGCGCTCGGCTGTGCCGGGACGGTCTCGGCTGCGTTGTCGGCCTTCTCGCCAGGCTCGCCCTCGGCGTTCTTGCCGTGCTTGGCGGCGCCAGCCAGGCGATTGAGCCCCAAACGATGAGCGAGACGCACCGGCGCCAGGTCGCGATCGGGGATAAAGGCCATCCAGGCGCCCAGCAGCAGCGAGAAGACGCGGGTGTCGGTGCCGTAGTACACGCGGCTGGGGTCGGCGGCAGGGTTGTAGAGCACCATCATGGCAAGGGCGGATACCGTTGCGAGTCCCAGGACCACACGGCGCGTGTTGGGTTTGCTCACATGCATGGACACCATGGCAAACAGCAGCGGTGGCCAAACCAGGTAGAATTGTTCCTCGATGGCGAGCGACCAAAAGTGCGTAAGCGGCGAGGGGTCGCCCAGGACGTTGAAGTACGAGACGTCCTGCATAATCTGCCACCAGTTGTTAAAGAACAGCAGCGACGGCAGAATGTCGGGACGCATCTTGGTGAGCATCACGTGGTTGAAGACGGTGCACAGCGCACAGGTTACAACCACAACGGTCACCACGGCGGGGACCAGGCGACGGATGCGGCGAATCCAGAAGCTCTTAAGGTCGATGCGGCCGGTCTTAGCGACTTCGTTGAGCAGCAAGCGCGTGATCAGATAGCCCGAAAGCACAAAGAAGATCGTGACGCCAAGCAGGCCGCCCTGAGCCCACGTGAGGTTGAGGTGATAGAGCACCACCGCGACGACGGCAAGCGTGCGCAGGCCGTCGAGGGCAGGGATGTAGCGGGACTTGGGGCGAGCAGGCGTCTGCTCCGCGGCGGGAGTGTTGGCGCGGCCCGCGTTGTTGGCAGAAGCGCGATGGGGGCTCGCGGTGCGTCGCGGCTCGTTGGCACGGCGCTCGCCCTTCACGCGTTCGTGCGGCGCCGGCTCGTTGCCCGTGCGGCGTCGACCGCGCGAGCCCGATTGCGAGAATTGTTCCATAAAACATCATCCAATGACGAGAATAATCAGCACGTATTCATTGTAGCTGCCTGCCCCTGTGAATGCTTGCTGCTGGCGCAAGCTCAAGCGCGCGTCCACATCAAAGTGGACTAAAGTTATAGGGGGTGCGAGAGTGCACAATCGTTGGTCGACGGTGGGCGCAAAGCCTGAAGACGAGGAGGTTTCCATGGCGGATCACAGCATCGTTGCGGTGTTCGGCAGCATGAACATGGACCTTTCGGTGGCGTGCGAGCGCATGCCGCGCGCGGGCGAGACGGTCGATGGCAGCGGTTTTATCACCAACGCCGGCGGTAAGGGAGCCAATCAGGCCGTTGCCGCTGCGCGCATGGATGCGCGCACGTGCATGATCGGCGCTGTTGGGCGCGATACCTTTGGCGATGCGCTTGTGGCAGGGCTCCAGGATGCCGGCGTGGGCGTTGAGTTTGTGGCGCGTCGCGATGACGTGGAGACCGGTACCGCGACTATCATTCGCTGCGAGAGCGACAACCGCATCGTGCTGTCGCCGGGCGCCAACCACGCGCTTGCGGGCGAGGACGTTGCCCGCGCACTGAGGCGCTTGGTGGCCGACGAGCTCGACGGCGATGCCAGCGAGTTTGCCCCGGCTGCTGGCGGCGTCTTTATCGCCCAGGGCGAATGTGATCTGATGGCAACGGCCGCGGCGCTTTCTTGCGCTCACGAGCTGGGGTTCTATACGATCTTTAACCCGGCGCCCGCCTGCGACCTGCCGGCAGGAGCGTGGCCTGCGGTCGACCTGGTCTGCCCCAACGAGACCGAGTGCCAGGTGCTGACGGGCATTCTGCCCACAGATGATGCGAGCTGCGTCGCCGCGCTCAATGCGCTGCTCGACAAGGGCGCCGGGGCTGCGGTCATCACGCTGGGCGGCGCCGGCTCGGTTACGCTCGGCGATGGCGGTGAGCCGCTGCGCATGCCGGCGCTTTCGAGCGTGGTGGTCGATACGACGGCCGCGGGCGATACATTTATTGGCGCGCTTGCTGCAGCTCGTCTGGAGGGCCTGCCGCTCTTTGAGTGCATCGCGGCGGGCGCTCGCGCCTCGGCGGTGACGGTGTCGCGCCTGGGCGCTCAGCAATCAATTCCCACGCGTGCGGAAGTCGAGCACAAGTTTGGTTTAGACGGTTTGGATGTAGAGGGAGAAGCGGAGTAGAACAATGGCAACCAAGAAGCTGATCCTTGATCTGGATATGGGTGTGGATGATGCGATGGCGCTCGCCTATGCCATCGCAAGCCCCGAGGTGGAGCTCGTCGGCATCACCACGTGCTTTGGTAACGTGCGCGTCGAGCAGTCGGCGCACAACTGCTTGGCGGTGCTCGACCTGTTGGGTCGTCCCGAGGTGCCGGTGTACCTGGGCGCCGATCGTCCCATGAAGGCGACCGAACCCTACACGCCGCCGGCGTCCACCACGCTTATCCACGGCAAGAACGGTATTGGCGGCGCAAGCGTGCCCGCCTCGCCGTACGAGCCGGTGGGCGCGACGTCGGCCGACGGCAATGCGGCGGTCGATTACCTGATTGATGCCGCGCGTACCTATGGTCCCGATCTGGTCTACGTTGCGACCGGCCCGCTCACCAATCTGGCGCTTGCCCTGGAGCGCGATGCGGCGGCGATGATGTCTATCGGCCGCGTGGTCGTGATGGGCGGCGCCCTTACCGTGCCCGGCAACGTGAGCGCGGGCGCCGAGGCCAACATGGCGGGCGACCCCGAGGCTGCCGACGCTGTGTTGCGCTCGGGCCGCAAGCTCACCATGGTGGGCCTGGATGTGACGCACCGCGTGGTGCTCACACGTCGCGACGTTGCCGGCTGGACGGGCTCGGGCACTATGGCTGGCTGCGCGTTTGCGAGCATGGTCGAGCACTATATCGGTTCGTACGAAATGAACGCGCCCTACCTGGGCGGCTGCGCGCTGCACGATCCGCTGGCGGTTGCCGTGGCGATTGATCCCACGCTCGTGGGTGCGCTCGGCTGTAACCTGCGCGTTGACTTGCTGGGCGAGTATCGCGGCCGCACCATCTGCGACGAGCACCGTCTGTCCGATCCAGATAAGAGCGCGCTCGTGGCGCTGACCGTCGACGCCCCGCGCTTCCTGTCCGAGTTCAAGGCCCGTATGGCTCGTGTCCTGGGCTAAATGATTTTCACGCCCCGTCCCATGTAGTCAATTTGGGACGGGCTTTTTTAGCTACCGAGTAAATACGCCCGTTGGGGGAATAGTCGTGTCGCTTCGCTTGACAACAGGCTAAACTAGCTATTAAACATTTACTATTCTGTTTAGATTGAATTTGCGGTCGTTTAGTTGTCGAGTCACGGGGCGGTCAGGCCACGATGCTCCGCCACGACCGTTGCTAGGGGGAACAATGGCCAAAGCAAGTGTTCGCGAGATCAGCCGCATCACCGGTTTTTCGCCCGCAACCGTGTCCAACGCGCTCAACCGCAAGCGCAGCGTGAGCGAGGAGACCGCCAAAGTCATCCTGGAGTGCGCGCAGTCGCTCGGCTATCAGCAGTCGACGCAGCTCGAGAGCATCCAGTTTGTGCTCGCGCGCAAGACGGGCGCCATCCTGGACGAGAGCACCTTCCACCCCGCGGTCATCGAGGGCGTGGAGCGCCAGGCGCGTCGCCACGGCATGAGCACGAGCTTTGTCTCGCTCGACTTTAGCGACCTAGACGCCGTGCGTCCGCAGGTCGAGGGCCTGATTGCCGATCCGGCCGCCGCTATTGTACTAATGGGTACGGAGTTGGGCGAGGAGGACTACGCCCTGTTCGCTAACGCCGCCGCCCACCTGATTGTGCTCGATGGCTGGAGCGACCGCCAGTACTTTGATGCCGTGGTCATTGCCAATACCGATTCGGTGCTGCGTGCCGTGGACTACCTTATCGAGAAAGGTCACAAGCAAATCGGCTATCTGGCGGGCGACCTTCGTATCCGCAACTTTAAGGACCGCGAGCGCGGCTATCGCCAAGCGCTTGAGGATGCGGACCTCGAGGCCAATCCGGCATGGCGCGTCACGCTGGGCACCACGCTCGAGGGCGCTTATCGCGACATGGGCGCGTGGCTCGACAATGCCTCGCACGACGACCTGCCGACGGCTTTCTTTGCCGAGAACGACGTGCTCGCCGTGGGTGCCATGCGCGCGTTCAACGAGCACGGCATTCGCGTGCCCGAGGATGTCTCGATCATCGGCTTTGACGACCTATCTCTGGGCGCTTTTTCCAACCCGCCGCTCACCACGGTGCATGTTCCCAAGCACGAGGTGGGTGAGATCGCGGTGCGCCGCCTGGTGGGCAACATCCGCAATCCCAAGAGCTATACCTGCAAAACGGCTGTGTCGACCTATTTTGTCGAGCGCCAGAGCGTGCGCGAAATCTAGGCGGAGACGGCATCGCCTGCAGCGTGCCAAAGCTCGCTAGGGCAGTAAACATAGCGCTATTCAAAAGAGGGTCCTTCGGGGTCCTCTTTTTGTTTCCCTTGTATGTTCAGATTGTTTACATACCGTTTAGGCTGATTTCTCTACCGTCTACGGGTATTTCGCGCTAAACTTCTAAACAGAAGAGTAAAACATTTAGTAAACAGAACAAAACGAAACATGCGTCTGTTTACTGAACATGTGACTAGGGGAGGACGTACATGGACAAGATCAAGCTCGGCTTTGTGCCCACGCGCCGCAGCATCTTTAGCGCGCCGGACGCGATCAAGTATCGCGGCCTGACGGCTGATCGCCTGCGCGAGATCGGCGTCGACATCGTGGATATCGACGACATCAATGACGAGGGCCTGCTGTTCGACGACAACCATATCGAGCCTATCGTCAAGAAGTTCCGCGCCGAGGGCGTCGACGGCATCATGCTATGCCACGCCAACTTTGGTACCGAGTACGTCTGCGCTCGCCTTGCCCGCGAACTCGGCCTACCCGTGCTGCTGTGGGGTCCGCGCGACGAGCGCCCCGAGCCCGACGGCACGCGCCTGCGCGACAGCCAGTGCGGCCTGTTCGCTACCGGCAAGGTCCTGCGCCGCTTCCAGGTGCCCTTCACCTACATGACCAACTGCCGCCTGACCGACCCCGAGTTCGAGCGCGGCGTCTGGGACTTCTTGGCCGTGTGCAACGTGGTCAAGACCTTCAAGCACACCCGCATCCTGCAGATGGCCACCCGTCCGTTCGACTTCTGGTCGACCATGTGCAACGAGGGCGAGCTGCTCGAGAAGTTCAACATCCAGCTTTCGCCCATCCCCATGACCGAGCTTGTCCAGGCCGTGCGCGACGCCCAGGCCGACGAGCAGGCCATGGCCGCCATGCTTGCCCACATCAACGACAGCTTTGAGATCTGCATCCCCGAGGACAAGGTTCCCGCGGTCGCCGGTCTTGCCATCGCCATGAAGCGCCTGGTCGAGAAGTACGGCTGCAACGCCGGCGCCATTCAGTGCTGGAACGCTCTGCAGGACGAGTTGGGCATTATGCCCTGCGCCGCCAACGCCATCCTCAACGAGATGGGCATTCCTATCGTATGCGAGACCGATATCCACGGCGCCATCACCGCGCTGATGGTCGAAGCCGCCGACCTGGGCCGTCACCGCGGCATGTTCGCCGACTGGACCGTGCGCCATCCCGATAACGAGAATGGCGAGCTGCTGCAGCACTGCGGCCCCTGGCCCTGCAGCTGCGCGGCCGTCAAACCCAAGCTCACTTACCCGCTGGCTTTCGATCACCCTGGCGCGCTGACGGCCGAGGCCAAGCACGGCGATCTCACCCTTGCCCGCTTTGACGGCGACAACGGCGAGTACTCGCTGCTGCTGGGCAACGCCCGCGGTATCGATGGCCCGGCTGGCATGGGCACCTACCTGTGGGTCGAGGTCGAGAACCTCAAGCGCCTCGAGGCCAAGATTGTCGAGGGTCCCTACATCCACCACTGCGTCGCTATTCACGCCAACGTGGTGCCGGTGCTCTACGAGGCGTGCAAGTACCTCGGCATTGCCCCCGACCTGTACGACCCCATCGAAGAAGACGTTAAAGCCTACCTGCGAGGAGAGTAGAAATGGCAACTATCGAAGAGCTTGAGTCCCTGCGTTGGGACCTTCGCCGCGATTGCGTCGATATCATCATGGCTGGCGCCGGCGGCCACATCGGCGGCGACATGTCGGTGATCGACGCCCTCATGACCCTCTACGCCAACCACCTCAACATTTCGCCCGAGACCGTCGACGATCCCAACCGCGACCGCTTCGTGCTCTCCAAGGGCCACGCCATGGAGGCCTACTACGCGGTGCTGTGCCACGAGGGCTATCTGGACCTCGACGACGTCAAGGCCCGCTTCTCCAAGTTCGGCAGCCCCTACATCGGTCACCCCAACAACAAGCTCAAGGGCATCGAGATGAACTCCGGTTCGCTGGGCCATGGCCTGCCCGTGGCCGTCGGCATGGCACTTGCCGGCAAGATGGACGGCCGCGACTACCGCGTCTACACCATCATGGGCGACGGCGAGCTTGCCGAGGGCTCGGTCTGGGAGGGCGCCATGAGCGGCGGCAATTACCAGCTCGATAACCTGTGCGCGCTCGTGGACCGCAACCGCCTGCAGATCAGCGGCAGCACCGAGGACGTCATGAAGCAGGATTCGCAGGAGGAGCGCTGGGCCGCCTTCGGTTGGAACGTGCTGTCCATTCCGGGCAACGACGTCCAGGCCATCGATGCCGCGCTGACGCTGGCCGCCGAGACCAAGGGTAAGCCCACGGTCATCATCCTCAACACAGTGAAGGGCTACGGCTCGCCGGTTATGGAGGACAAGGCCGCCTGGCATCATCACCTGCCCAACGATGAGGAATATGCCCAGATCATCGCCGATTTCGCTGCCCATAAGGAGGCTATCAATGGCTAACAAGATCGCCAACCGCAAGGCTATCTGCGACACGCTGCTCGAGGCCGCCGCAACCGATAAAGACATCGTCGTCCTGTGCTCCGACTCCCGCGGCTCTGCATCGCTCACGCCGTTCTTTGACCAGTATCCCCAGCAGTCCGTTGAGGTCGGCATTGCCGAGCAGGACCTGGTGAGCATCGCCGCCGGCATGGCCTCGTGCGGCAAGAAGGCCTGGGCCGCCTCGCCGGCGTCCTTTGTGACCACGCGCTCGTATGAGCAGTGCAAGGTCGACGTTTCGTACTCCAACACCAACGTCAAGCTCATCGGCATCTCGGGCGGCGTGTCCTACGGCGCCTTAGGCATGAGCCATCACTCCGCGCAGGATATCGCCGCCATGAGCGCGATTCCCAACATGCGCGTGTATCTGCCGAGCGATCGCTTCCAGACCGCCGAGCTCGTGCGTGCCCTGGTCGCCGACAACAAGCCGGCCTACATCCGCGTGGGCCGCAACCCGGTGGAGGACGTGTACACCGAGGACGAGTGCCCGTTCCAGATGGATCGCGCCACCTGGGTGCGCCGCGGCACCGATGTGACGATCGTCGCTACCGGTGAGATGGTCCGCCACGCCGTGGACGCCGCCGATCTGCTGGCCGAGCAGGGCATCTCGGCAACGGTGCTCGATATGTACTGCGTCAAGCCGCTCGACGCCGAGGCCGTGATCGAGGCCGCCGGTGCCACGCGCGCCGTCGTGACCGTCGAGGAGCACAGTCCCTTCGGTGGCCTGGGTTCCATGGTCGCGCAGGTCGTAGGTGAGCACTGCCCGCGTCCGGTCAAGTGCCTGAGCCTGCCCGATGCGCCGGTCATCACCGGTACGAGCCCCGAGGTCTTTGCGCACTACGGCCTGACGGGCGAGGGAATCGCCAAGACGGTCGTCGAGTTCCTTCCCGCAGAGTAATTGGTGCATCGGGGACAGGTTTGCACCAATCCTTTTAGGTTGAATTTTGAGCAGGCCGGCTGCGCTCTCATGAGCCGGTCGGCCACTCGCTCCTTGTCCGTCGGGTTTTAGTTTTGAATCGACGGGGGAGACAGGAGAGTACATGAGCAAATACATCATCGGAATCGATCAGTCCACACAGGGTACTAAGGCGCTGCTGGTGGACGAGGGCGGCCATCTGATCCATCGCGCCGACCGCTCGCATCGCCAGATTGTCAACGAGGCCGGCTGGGTGAGCCATGATCCAGCCGAGATCGCCGCCAACGTGCTGGCCGTGGCGCGCGCCGTGGTGGAGGAGACCGGGGTCGATCCGGCCGACGTCGCCGGCATCGGCATCTCCAACCAGCGCGAGACTACCGTTGCCTGGAGCCGCAGGACGGGCGAGCCGCTGTGCGATGCCGTGGTGTGGCAGTGCGCCCGCGCCCGCGAGCTGTGCGACGAGCTTGCTGCGCGCGAAGGCGTGGCCGAGCTGGTGCGTGACACGACGGGTCTGGTGCTCTCGCCCTACTATCCGGCGGGCAAGATGGCCTGGATCCTCGCGAACGTTCCCGCGGCTGCCGAGGCCGCGGCGGCGGGCGAGCTGTGCCTGGGCACCATCGATGCCTGGGTGGTCTGGACGCTCACGGGCGGCGCGGAGTTCCGCTGCGACTGGTCCAATGCCAGCCGTACGCAGCTCTTCGACCTGCGCTGTGGCTGCTGGAGCGAGCCGGTGTGCGAGGCCTTTGGTGTCAATCCGGCGTGCCTGCCGCAGGTGACCGATTCCGATGGCCTGTTCGGTACAACGGACCTGGGCGGCTTTTTGTCGGCGCCCGTGCCCATTCACGGCGTGCTCGGCGACAGCCATGCCGCCTTGTTTGCCCAGGGCTGCCATAGCCGCGGCATGGCCAAGGCGACCTATGGCACCGGCAGCTCGGTCATGATGAACGTCGGCGACGAGTTCGTTGCCAGCTCGCACGGGCTTTCGAGCTCGCTTGCGTGGCGTATGGACGGTGTGACCGAGTATGTTCTCGAGGGCAACGTGAGCTACGCCGGCGCCGTCAAGACGTGGCTGCGCGACGACCTGGAACTCATCAACAATCCCGAGGAAGTCACCGACCTGTGCTACGCCGCCAATCCGGCAAGCCGTGTCTACTTTGTGCCGGCGTTCACTGGCCTGGGCGCGCCGCACTGGGCGAGCGATGCCGAGGGCTGCATCTTTGGCATGACGCGCACCACGGGCCGTGCGGAGTTCGTAAAGGCCGCTGACGAGTCGATCGCCTATCAGATCTTCGACGTGATTGATGCGATGGTCGAGGATTCGGGCGCGGCGTTGGCCGAGCTTCGTGTTGACGGCGGTCCCACGCGCGACGCGTACCTGATGCAGTTTGAGAGCGACTTGATTGGCTCGCCCATTCGCATCGCGAGCAACGACGAGATGAGCGGTCTGGGCGCGGCCTGGGCCTGCGGCATTGCACTGGGCATGTACACGCGCGACGTCGTCGACGTCTACGGCGCCCGCGGCATCGTGGAGTCCACCATGTCCGCCGACGAGCGCGCCAAAAAGATCGCCGGCTGGCGCCATGCCGTGAAATCTACAATCGCGTACACCGCCTAGCATGATTATTCTGAGACGGGGATTAAAAACTCATTGATCCCCGTCCCGGGCAGCTCATTTGGGACGGGGCTTTTTTGACTGGTATGATTGGTGCGACCATTCGAACCAGCTAAAAGAGCCCCGTCCCAAATTGACTACCGAGAGGAACTGCCATGGAGCGCATTGCAAGTTTTTCCGTTGACCATCTGCTGCTTGAGCCCGGCGTGTATGTGAGCCGCATCGACCGCGATCCGGCGACCGGCGCCGCCGTCACCACCTTTGACCTGCGCCTGACCACGCCCAACAAGGAGCCAGTCATGAACACGGCCGAGTGCCACACCATTGAGCATCTGGGCGCCACCTTCCTTCGCAACCATGCCGAGTGGTCGAGCCGTATCGTCTACTTTGGGCCCATGGGCTGCCGCACGGGCTTTTACCTCGTCGTTTTTGGTGAGCTGACGAGCGAGGAAATCTTGCCGCTTGTGCGTGAGCTGTTCGAGTTTGTTGCTGGCTTTGAGGGCGATATCCCCGGCGCTGCTCCCGAGGAGTGCGGCAACTACCTGGACCAGAACCTCCCCATGGCCAACTGGCTTGCGCGTCGTTATCTCGACCGCGACCTGGCCGATATCGACGAGAAGCACCTGCACTATCAGCAGGCATAGGGCCGCCCTCTGCCTCCAAACCGTTCACACGGAGATATCGACCGTTTAACTGTTTAGAAGTGTTTATTCGAGGTCATTAGCACTAGCTCGCTTAAACTAGTCCTCAGAGTGATATTCAGGCAAGGCTCCTGAAGCAGCATCTGTCGACATTGATTGTCGGATTCTGCTTCGGGAGCCTTGTTCTGTTTAGGGGGGGACACATGGAAATTGTTAAACGAATTAATACCAGCGCTGTCCTCTGCGTCGATGGAAATGGCAGACAGTTGGTTGCATTCGGCCGTGGTCTGGGGTTTAAGAATGTCGGAGACGAGGTCCCTCTTCCGGAGATTCAACGAACGTTTTATAACGTTAGCTCTCGCTACATCGCTCTCGTTGACGAGGTCCCCGACGAGCTTCTCGAGCTTACCTCGGATGTTATTGATATGTCGACAGGTTTGCTGTCTTATGAGGTGAGCCCTAATTTGCCGTTTATCCTTGCGGACCATATCGCGTATGCGGTTAAGCGCAAAGAGCAAAATATCGTTGTCCGCATGCCTTTATCGTTTGATGTCCGCCAACAATATCCCGTCGAATTTAGAATCGGCGAGTATGCACTTAAGATAATCAGGAAACGTCTTAACGTTAGGCTTCCAGCTCATGAGGCAGTTGGAATTGCCATGGCGTTTATCAATAACATGGCCGATTCGGACTCATGCGAAGTAGTTAAAGAGTTTAGCGCGGATATCTACGATCGTGTTCTGGAGGAGTCAACCGTTGCTGTTGAAAATCGGCTTGGCATTCAAGTTGATCGGGAAGGTTTCGATTACGCAAGGTTCGCAACCCATCTTCAGTACTTATTCAATAGGTTGAACTCTGGCGAAAGCATCGTGAGCGACAACCGCAAGATGTACCTCTCGCTCAAAAAAGAATATCCGGTGGCATCAATGTGCGCCGATGATATTGCTTCTGTTCTCAGCCGACTGACGGGGCGGGAACTTATAGACGAAGAAAGACTCTACCTCATGATGCACATCAATCGAATTGCATCGAAAACAAGGTAATTAGTTGGCAAAGGCGCGCGCTTTGCTGATGGTTACATATAAAACTCAACATGGGAGAAATGGTATTTATGGCAGATACAACCAAGCTCGCTGCCGAGATTCTCGAGATGGTGGGCGGCGCAGACAACGTTACATTTGTAGCTCACTGCATGACTCGTTTAAGGTTCAACCTTAAGGACGAAAGCATCGTAGACGATGCAAAAGTCAAGGCGATTGATGGCGTGATCGACATTCGCCATTCCGCGGGGCAATATCAGGTGATTGTGGGACCTAAGGTCGATAAGGTCTATGAAATCGTTGCCAAGGAAACCGGGATTGATGCCGGAGATTCCGAGGCAAGCGAAGGAGAGACTAAGGGCTTTCTGGGAAAGCTAATGAAGCTCATCAGCGGCATCATGATGCCCGTTCTTCCTGCCTTGATCGCATGCGGAATGATAAACGCCGTCCTTAGTATTCTGACGACGGCGGGTGCTGTTTCCGCCGAGAGCGGAATATACACTCTGCTGTACGGCATGGGAAATGCCTGCATGTATTTTCTGCCCGTTCTTGTCGGATCATCTGCTGCTCAGTTCTTTGGAACCGATCGATATATCGGTGCGGTACTCGGTGCAATCCTGATTTATCCGACTTTCGTTGCTGCGGCCGGAGCGGGCGATGCGCTGGATTTGCTCGGCATGAAGTTCACAATGGTGAGCTATTCCTCCACGGTGTTTCCTGCTATCGTGGCGGCTTGGTTCGCATCCGTTCTTAATAAGTGGCTGCGGGCGGTTCTTCCCGATGTTGTGGCATTTGCGCTCGTCCCGTTCCTGACGGTTGCTGTTGCCGCCCCCGTCTCGCTCCTTGTGATCGGCCCCGTTATTCAGCAGGCGAGCTCTTTGCTTGCGACTGCAGTGCTGGCGGTCTATCAGTTCAGCCCCGTCCTTTGCGGCGTTATTCTCGGGCCGATATTCGGTCTCGTTATGATCCCCCTTGGACTCCATTGGGCCCTGATCGTGCTTTCCATCAACAATATTATGACCGTCGGCTCCGATCCTATCCTTGGACTTCTCTGCTGCAGCATGGGTGTTGTCGGCGCTTGTTTGGCGTTTGCCCTCCGCTCGAAGGACCCGAGTGAAAAGAGTCTTGGGTTCAGCTGTGCCATTACGGGCTTTTTCGGGATTACGGAACCGGCGCTGTACGGCATCATCTTGGAGCACAAGAAGATCATTATCGCTTCCATGGTCGCCGGAGCAATCAGTGCTGTTATCCCGGCGATTTTCAACACCTGTACGTTCGTTATGACGTCGAGCGGCATTTTTAGCTTCCCCGGTTATATGGATCCTTCTGGTGATATGAGCAGCCTCATCGGCGCAATTCTTTGCAATGTCGTCGGTTTAATTCTTAACTTCGTTCTCGTTTACATCCTGTATCGCCCTGATGAAGAGGCAGTAGTGGAGTAGACAATTATTTGGGATGTAAGCTGCCGAAAACCCCGCGGCAGATTGCATGTGGTGGGCTTGCCGTTGATTCACGCGAGCCCACCCTCATTTTTGGAGTGACTAGCTATGACAATTACAGCCGATATGACGTTTGGCGAAATCGCGCTCCTTCCTGAGTTCGCTGGCTTTGGCGAGCACCTTATGCTTTGCCGGCCTTCAACTTGGGAGCGCATGTGGAATAAACCCATCGTGTCTCATATGAATTCTGATGCTAATCCATATGAAACTACTCGCGTTTTGCGTGGATTGAATCGGATTGTCGAGCTCGTGGATGACGGGAGGCAAGTTGCCTACGATATATGGGATGAAGCCGACTGCATCCGTGATCCGACTCGACGCAACACGAAACTGTTCTTCTTTCCCGGGAGACCCGGGGCTCCCTTTATCATTGCGGTTTCGGGCGGAGGTTATCAGAGCGTTTGTCATCAAATGGAAGGCTTTCCCGTTGCCCCCGAGCTCAACGATGCGGGCTATAACGTGTTCGTGCTGTCATACAGGGTGAGGGTCGAGCCTTTGATGCCGCGTCCAATCGACGATTTAAATCGAGCTGTCCGTTTTGTCTTCGAGAATTCAGCGAAATTTAATGTCGCAAAAAGTTATGCAGTTATCGGCTTTTCTGCTGGTGCGCATTTAACTGCCGAGTGGGGGACGGACAACAAGGGATTTGCGTCCTACGGATGCGAGGCACCCAAAGCCTTGGTCCTGTGTTATGCACCGATTGATCTTCGTGGCTTTGAGAACGCATCAGACAATAGATTTCTTGATTCGGTGTGCGGCGGGGCTGGTCGCGACTCGCTCGATGATTTCTGTATTAATCAGCATGTGTGGGAGCAGTATCCTCCGACATATCTTTGGCAATGCGCTGACGATGATATTGTATCGCCCGACAATTATGAAAAGATGGTCGATGCTCTGGATGCAGCTGGAGTACACCATGAGGGAGTCATGTATTCAGAAGGGGGGCACGCATTGATGAAGCCCCATGCGCCGGAGACCGACTACTGGTGTATGAGCGTTATTGAGTTTCTTAAAGATTATCTCGACTAGGAAGCTGCATGTCGCTTTTTGAGCGGGTGATTTCGTCATGCAATGTTTTCGGTATTGATCGTGGTCGTGGATGAATGATGTTCTAGAATGTTCATACTGTCACATAAACGAACAGGAGCGAACATGCATATCTACTCTGTATCAGATCCCGAGTTCAAATCCTATGGTCGCGTGTGGGACGACGTGCCGTCCAACCTGACCGCCCCGCTTGTCGAGGCGCTTGCGGCTACTCCCATTCCCGAGGGCACCAAGTACGTGGCCTCCGCACCCGAGCTCGAGCAGGTTGAGGGTGTCGACACGCTCGGCCTGCTCATGTACGGCGGCCGTCCGTTCCAGCCGGGCTGGTGCAACGGCCACAACACGCGCCTCAACTGTCTGGAGTATCACCGTGCCAGTGAGTTTAATTTGGGTGCGCGCGACTTTATTCTGCTGCTGGCCAAGCGCGAGCAAATTGTCGACGGCAAGCTCGACACCGCTCAGGTCAAGGCCTTTCGCGCGCCCGCCGGCACGCTCGTCGAGGTTTACGCCACCACGCTTCACTACACGCCCTGCATGGTCGACGACGGCGGCTTTCAGGTGATGGTGGCGCTGCCGGCGGGCACCAACGGCCCGCGCCCCGAGGCTGCAGCCGACATGCCTGCCGCCGGTGACAGCTACTGCTACTGGAAGGCCGACAAGTGGGTCCTCTGCCACGCCGACAGCCCCAAGGCGGCCGAGGGCGGTTACGTGGGCCTCATCGGCAAAAACCTCGACATCACCTGCGACTAGGGGCTTCCTGTTTGTCTCGATCTGTAACATCTAGCGGGCTAAATCGTCTCTACCTGTTACAGATTTAGACAAACTGCGGGGGCTGCCCGAAAATCTCGATCTGTAACACCAAGCCCGGTTTTGGCTGCCTACCTGTTACAGATCGAGACAAACCGTCCCCAACCACCACAAAGGTGCCTGTCCCCTTTGTGGTGGTTTGGGGCGGCGGTATCAGAAAGTGTCAGGCAGGGGCGGCTGCCGGACGCCCGTGTGCGAAAAGAAGTGTCGGCCTGCGTCGTTGCCGTTGAGTAGCGCGCTGCTTACGGGGATACTGAAACCACGACAAACAGCGTGTGAAAGGATTGATGCATGGCTTTCCGTAAAGACTTCCTGTGGGGCGGCGCGACGGCTGCCAACCAGTGCGAGGGCGCTTACGACGTGGATGGCCGCGGCCTGGCCAACGTGGACGTGGCGCCGCACGGCCCCGAGCGCTATGCGGTGGTCTCCGGCCAGCGCAAGATGCTCGACTTCGAGGACGGCTATTACTACCCCGCGCAGACCGGCATCGATTTCTACCACCACTACAAGGAGGACATTGCGCTTTTTGCCGAGATGGGCTTTAAGACCTTCCGCATGAGCCTGGCGTGGACCCGCATCTTCCCCAACGGCGACGAGACCGAGCCCAACGAGGCCGGCCTGGCCTTCTACGAGGACGTGTTCCGCGAGTGTCAGGCGCACGGCATTGAGCCGCTCGTGACCATCACGCACTTCGACTGCCCGATTCACCTTATCAAGGAGTACGGCGGCTGGCGCAACCGCAAGCTCATCGACTTCTACAAGAACCTCGCGACCACGATCTTCACCCGCTACAAGGGTCTGGTGAAGTACTGGCTCACCTTCAACGAGATCAATATGATCTTGCACCTGCCGTTTATGGGTGCTGGCTTGGTCTTTGAAGAGGGCGAGAACAAGGAGGCCGTCGAGTACCTGGCCGCCCACAACGAGCTCGTCGCCAGCGCTTGGGCAACCAAGATTGCTCACGAGATCGACCCCGAGGTCAAGATCGGCTGCATGCTCGCCGCGGGTAGCTACTACCCCTACAGCTGTCGTCCAGGCGATGTGCGCCAGGCGCAGCTCGACAATCAGGACAATTACTTCTTCGTCGACGTTCAGAGCCGCGGCTACTACCCGGCCTATGCCGTCAAGAAGCTCGAGCGTTTGGGCATCGATGTGGGCATGACGGATAAGGACCGCGAGATCCTGGCCGCCAACACCGTCGACTTCATCAGCTTTAGCTATTACAGCACCCGTTGCTCCGCCGGTGCCGATAACCCCGATGTCGAGCGCACCCAGGGCAACGCCTTCGCCGGCGCCAAGAACCCCTATCTGCAGGAGAGCCAGTGGGGCTGGGCAATCGATCCGCTGGGCTTCCGCATCACCCTCAACGACCTGTACGACCGCTATCAGAAGCCGCTGTTTGTGGTCGAGAACGGTCTGGGCGCCAAGGATGTTGTCGAGGAGGATGGCTCCATCAACGACGACTACCGTATCGACTACCTGCGCCAGCATATCGCCGCGATGCGCGATGCGGTGACCGAGGACGGCGTTGACCTGCTGGGCTACACCACCTGGGGCCCGATCGACCTGGTGTCTGCCGGCACGGGCGAGATGTCCAAGCGCTACGGCTTTATCTATGTCGACCGCGATGATGCGGGCAACGGCACCCTCAAGCGTTCCAAAAAGAAGAGCTTCGACTGGTACAAACACGTCATCGAGACGAACGGCGAGGACCTGGCCTAAGGCTTCCCAACAACCATAGCCTCCTAACCAAAACGCCCGGCGAGCAGTTAATGCCCGCCGGGCGTTTTGTTAAAAGAAGTGAAAGCACTCATTGGGGACGTACTTAAATGAGTGCCCGCAGAATGAGAGTGGATAATCTCCCGTTTTTAGCCTGTTTGTGGGCTCAAAGTGGGAGATTATCCACTCTCGCCATTTGGGCGTCCAAAAATCCTCGCTCGTTTTGTCTTAGTCATTGGGGACGTTCTTAAACGACTAGTCGCTGGCGACGTCCCTCGCCGTCTGCGGATTTTGGGACATGTGGCCCGCTTTTTGAGCCTGCCTGTCGGTACACTAAAAGCACTATGGGTACCCGCGAGCGACATATCGGCCACGCGGCCGCCCGATCCGCACCCGTGGCGGATCCCAGGGGCGGCAGGCTCTTCGCCATGCCGCGATTGCTTGTTGGCATAACACATCAGGTGTATCGTCACCGCGTCTTTGCTATCGCCGGCGCCATCACCGCGCTGTTCCTCATGCTTTTGGCAGTCTTGCCGGCGCTGTTCGCCTTCGACCCCAAACTTTCTAACGCCGTGCCCGCCTATAGCGAGGTGTCCGAAGAGGTCGTGGATGCGCTCGCCCATTCGAGCTCTCTCCCGCTGCTTGTCGCCGCAATTGCATTTTCGATTTGGGGCGTGCTGGTCTATCTGCGTTGTTTGGACTATGTGTTGCGCCGCCGCCTTGTTGCCATCGCCACCATTTGCGCCCTGTGGATGATCGAGGTCATCCTCAAATATAAGTCGTTCACGCCGTTCTATGCCACCGTGCTGTGGTACCTGTACTACGTGCCCATGACGCTCATTCCGCTGATCTACCAGCTGTGCGGTCTGCGCCTCGCGGGTTTGGAACAGCATCGTATGGGGCGTCGGTACCGCACCATTTTGTGGGTTATGGCTGTCCTGCTTATCGGCTTTGTGCTCACTAACGATGTTCATCAGCAGGTCTTCCACTTCGATCGGTCGAGTGAAACCTGGAGCAACGATTACACATACGGTTGGGGCTACGGTGCCGTTCTGGTGTGGACGGCCTTTAACTTCGTGGCCTTTTTTATCCTGGTGGGCCGGTCCTCGTCCTTCCGCATCCAACGTTTTTCGGGCACGGCAGCGCTCGTGCTGCTGGGCGGCGCATTCTTTGCCATCTCGTATGCGTTGCGCGTGCCCTGGGCATGGAGGCTCAACTTTTCGCTCGTCTATTGCGTCCTGTGCGTGGTGGCGATGGAAATCTGTCTCGATTGCGGTGTCATTCCGTCATATCACGACATCGCCGGCATTTTCGGCACCTTGCCGTTTGACCTCAAAGTTCTAACGCGTGACCTGCAGGAAGTCTATGCCACGCCGGTGTCAAAGCCGATCCCGGAGGGCGTACGCGAGGAGTTGCGGGCCCAGGAGCACGGACACGCCCATGCCTTTGCCGTGGCGTCCGATCCCGATGTAATGTATCGCGCTTTTCCGCTGTTGGGTGGATCGGCACTGCTTGCCCAAGACGTGTCGGAGCTCAACGAGCTCAATCGCGAACTAGCGCATCGTCGCATGGAGCTGCAGCGCCAAAACGAGCTGCTTGCTGCCGACTACGACCTTAAGACGCATTTGGCAGATCAAGAGGCCGAAACCCTGCTGGTCCAAGACGTGGACCAGGCGCTTGCCCGCGCGCTCGAAGAGATGTACGACCTACTGAGCACTCTGCCGCCATTGACCGACGAGGCATCTTCGCACGAGCGTTACTGCATGCTGCAGCGCGCTAAGATGCTCGTCGCCTATTGCAAACGCAAGGGGTCGCTCACGTTGGCGCAGCACGGGGAGAGCGGTTTTGACCGCGACCGCATTCAGCTCATTGCCAACGAGCTCGCAAGCGACCTGCGCACCATCGACGTCGATTGCGCCTCGATTATCGCCATACGGCGCCCGATGCACGCCAGTGCGGTAAGCGCGCTGTACGACTGCGTGTATGACTTTGCGTTTTTTGCCTACACCACTACTCGACCGGCACTTATGTATCACTTGAGCGACCACGACTCGTGCAGCGTGGAATTGCGTGCCACGCTCTTTTCCAATGACGAGAAGGATTTGTCGCAGACGCCCGCCGCGCGTGAGCTCGAGAGCGCGCTGCAAGGGCGTAACGTGGCGTACCGTCTTGAGGGCGAGCCCGGTCAGCTGCGCATGATCGTCTTGATGCCGCAGGCGGGTGAGTGACCATGCAGGTTCCGCTCATCCTTCCTCAGATTGTCGCGCTCGATGTCGTCTTTGCCCTGGCGACATGCCTGCAGACAATTCACGTTCCACTCATCGCGTCTCGTCGCATGTCCTATAACCGCAAGATGATTTGCGCCTACGAGGCGAGCCTTGTGCTTCACCTGATGATTTCGGCGCTCATCTTATTCGCGTCGTCTGGTTCGTATCTGGTGGCGCCGCTTGACGTTTGCGCCAGGGCAATGGGCGGAGTGCTGTGGCTCAATGCCGCGATCTTTGCCTATGGCGTGGTGCTTATGGTGCACTATCGTCGCCCCGTCATGTTGGCCGAGCTGCTGCTTGTTGTCGCCGTTACACCGCCGGTGGTTTTTGCCATGGGCTCGGAGTGGGCCGTTGTCCTTATCGCAGAGGGAGCGTTCTTCCTGTTCCGCTCCATCGCGGCGCTCTTGATGGACGTCCGTAACCGCCAGGAAGATATCACTGCGTTCTCGACGATCGAAACCATCAACATGATTCCCGTGGGCATCCTGTATCTGGACCCGAGGGGCCGTCCGCTGCTCATGAACCGCTGCATGCGCAAAAACCTGGTGGAACTTCATATGCCCACCGATCTAGGCGATATGAGCAGTACATGGAACGACCTGCGCAAACTTAGCATGCAAATGCCCGAAAGCAGCAAGAACCGTGTGCGGATTAATCTGGACCGCTTTGGTGAGGCGCGCGCGGTAGTCGAGGTCTCTCCCGCCGAGATTCGCCTATTTGTCTGCGATCGCGTTATGGTTTCGGGCCGTTCGTTCGAGCGCATTATCGGCCTGGATGTAACAGAGTACGCGCATGCTCATGACCGCTTGGCGCAAGCCAACCACTTGCTTGAGCGTGCTGGCCAAGAGCTCCAGGCCCAGATCGAAGAAGTCAAAAAGGTTGCCGACAATGCGGCCTACCTGCGCATGCGTTCCCGCGTGCACGATGTAATCGGCCAGCGCCTGTCCATCCTCCATCGCTATTTGGAGGAGGGGCGCCTGGACGACGAGTCGCTCGAGCGGATCGACCCGCTGCTGCGCTCAATCGCTGCCGATCTGCGCAGCGGGGGCGACACCGAACCGGCAGAGCAACTGGGCGATATCGTCCATGCCTTTGGTCTGGTGAGCGTGCAGATCGATGTGGAGGGCGAGCTGCCAAGCGACGCACGTGTCGCCGCGGCCTTTCTGCAGATTATCCGCGAAGCCTCGACCAATGCCACCAAGCATGCGCAGGCCCATCAGGTCCATGTGCGCCTGCGGCAGGAGACGTCGGAAGACGGCGCTGTTGCGTGGATGACCGTTTCTAACGACGGCACGCCTGCACCCGTATCGTATCGCGAGGGAACGGGTATCCCTGGTATGAGGCATGTCGCACAGAATCTGGGCGGCAGCCTGGAAGTCCACACCGCCCCGCCCTTTACACTTGCGGTGTCCATCCCGCTCGCCTCCAACGCCACGGTCCAAAGGAGAAGCTCATGATCCGCGTGTTAATCGTCGAAGACCAGGCTATCTTGCGCGAGAGCCTGGCGCGTTCCGTGGGCGACCAGCCCGACATGACCGTTGTCGCCGCGATTGCCGACGCCTCGGATGCCTTGGACGTTGTGCTCAAGGAGCGTCCGGACATGATACTGATGGATGTGTGCACCGAGCACGATTCCAACGGCATCGTGGCGGCGGCGCGCATCAAAGAACGGCTGCCCGAGTGCCGCGTCATTATCATGACCGGCATGCCCGAGATCACCTTTGTGGACCAGGCACGCGAGGCGGGCGTCGACAGCTTTGTGTACAAGAACGTCGGTATCGACGAGCTATTCGCCGTGATGCGCTCCACGCTGGCGGGTTACTGCACGTTTCCCAAGCCGCCCGAGAGCATCTTCTCGGGCACGGCGGCCCTCGACGATGTCGAGCTGTCGATCTTGCGCCTTGCCTGCGAGGGTAAAAGCCGCCGCGAGATTGCGGCCGAGCTGTTTATGAGCGAGGGCACCATCAAGCGCCGCATCTCGGAGATCCTGAGCAAGACCGGCTACGACAACATCATGCGTCTTGCCGTGCATGCGGTGACCGAGGGCAGCATCGTTCCCAACATGGAGCGCTAGCGCTCGTTACGCATCGGCATACAAGCGGCGGGGCCGCAGGATCATCTCCTGCGGCCCCGTCTGGTGTGCGCGGATGTGTCCGCCAATCCGCGGCTGTCGTGGTCTACCGCTACGCGATGGTTGCGCTGTAGGAGGCGACGTCCTCGTAGGAATCGGTCAGGTAGGCGTCGATGCCGATGGTCGTGTTGACTAGGCTGTCGAAGCTGTCAAGCGTGCCCTTCGAGAAGGTGAACTCTTCGGTGGCGTTGGTGCCGGGCATCAGGTGGGCCGAGAACCAGGCTTCCTTCATGGTGCCGTTGACGTTTGTCTTGCCGGTGGGGGCGTAGAAGGTCAGGTCCTTGTCGCTCTTGTTGACGATGTTGACGACAAAGCCGATGTCGCCCCAGTCGTCCTGGAACTTCTCGGTGATGGTGATGGTGCACAGGTCGTCATCGGCGACAGTGACGGCGGGGGAGATTTCGACGCTCTGGACATCGCCGTCTTCGACGGCCTCCTCGACTTCCTCTTCCTTCTCGGCGGCCTCGCGATCCTTCTTCACGGTACCGGATAGGTCCTTATCGGACTTGCTAAAGATGAGCTTGTCCTCGCCGTCCTCAAGGACAAGCTTGCCGTCCTCGAGCTTCACGTCGGTCGTCTCCTTGTCGACGGTGATACTCGCGGTGGTAGCGTCCTTGGCCTCCCACTTTAGGTCGGAAACTTCGGAGAACAAATCGAGGCTGCCCGTGCCGTCTTCGTCCAGGACCAAGATGCAGCTGATGCCCCATTCCTCGAACATATCCATATACTCATCGGTCAGCTCTTCGCCCTCCGTGGTTCCACCCGAGAGTTCCCAGCTGCCGACGAAGTTGGCCTTGGGGTCTTTGCCGCCGCCGCTGCAGCCCGTCAGGGCAAAGGCGAGCGCAAGGACGCATGTCAGAAATGCGAGTACGGACTTTTTGAACGTTGTCTTCATGGTGTCCTCCTTTATCGAACGAAACCCATAGAAGCAAATGCGGGGGTGGCGGATCCCCCGCTAATTACCAGATAGAGGGGCTAGGGCCTGGGCGTTCCGCAGTTGCTGCAGAACTTGCCGCCGTTTTCGCTGCCGCAGTTGGGGCAGAACCACTTGGCCGGTGCCGGGGCGGGTGCGGGACTGCCGCACTCGGAGCAGAACTTGCCGGTGTTGGTGGCGCCGCAGCTGCAGGTCCATGTGCCGGCCGCGGGGGCAGCGGCAGGAGCCGGTGCGGGAGCGGGTGCCGGAGCCGGCTGCGGGGCGGCCTGCTGCTGTGCCTGGCCGGCGGCGAACAGCTGGCTGGCGTTCATGCCGCCCATGCCACCTGCCATGCCCATGCCCATAAAGCCTGCCATCGCGCCGTTGGGATTGGCGGCTGCCGCGCGCATTGCGTCGCTCTGGGCGCTGGCAATGTTGGCTGCCGCCATAGTGGGATCGCGCATGACGGCGGCTTTCTGCAGGTCCTTGATCATCTGCTCGTCTTCTTGCGAGGCTGCGATGGAGTTGACGCCAAAGCTCACGATCTCGACACCACGCAGGTCGCGCCAGTCGGCAGAGAGGACCTCGTTGAGCGCGCGGGCGAGCTCGGTGGTGTGACCGGGGATGGCGCTGTAGCGAATGCCCATCTCCGAGATCTTGGCAAAGGCGGGCTGCAGGGCGGTGAGCAGCTCGGACTTAAGCTGGCTGTCGATCTTGTCGCGCGTGTAGCTATCGGTCACGTTGCCGCACACGTTGGTGTAGAACAGCAGCGGGTTGGTGATGCGGTACGAATACTCGCCGTTGCAACGCACGGAGATGTCGACGTCCAGGCCAATGTTGTTATCGACCACGCGGAAGGGCACAGGCGAGGCGGTACCGTACTTGTTGCCGATGATCTCCTTGGTGTTGATGAAGTAGACACGCTGGTCTTTGCCCGCGTCGCCGCCAAAAGTAAAGCGGCTGCCGATATTGGCGAAGGTCTCCTTGATGGAATCGCCCAGGTTGCCGCTAAAGACGCTCGGCTCGCTGCCGGTATCGAAGACGAACTCACCAGGCTCCAGCGCGACTTCGATGATCTTGCCGTTTTGCACCACGAGCATGCCCTGGCCGTCGTTGACGGCGATGACGGAGCCGTTGGAGATGACGTTGTCCTCGCCGCGCGTGTTGGAGCTGCGGCCACCGGTGCGCTTGCTGCCCTTGCAGGCCAAGACGTCAGCAGGCATCGATTCGCAATAGATAAATTCCTTCCACTGGTCGGCCATGACGCCGCCGGCAGCACCCAATCCAGCTTTCAAGAGTCCCATGGTGATCTTCCTTTCTCGTCAAAGGCCGGGTGGTATTGGTCAGGATGGTTAGTCGTCCTTGTCGTCTTTCATGACAACGGTGGTCTCGGTGTGGCTGAAGGTGTCGTGCTTCTCGGTCAGGTCGAGCTCGCCGCAGTACTCGTCGGCGTGGGTGGCCTCGTTGGCCGTCTTGAGCTGGCCTACCAGTAGCACGTCTCCGATAATCACGATGATCAGCGGCGCGACGATGTTGATGAGGATGCCCTCGATATCAAAGGCGAGGTAATCCAGATCGAAGGCGTTCTCACCCATGAAGAGGATCTGGGAGAGGACAAATCCAATCACAAAGAACAGCACCGAGGCGATCGCGAGCTTGGGCTTGGAACAAGGAAGCTCGCCGACCATGCGACCGGTCTGGCCGTTCATGGCAAACAGGTAGCTCTTGCCGTTCCACGAGGTAGAGAGCATCCACACGGGGAACAGGGCATAATCGCTGTTTTCCCAGGTGTAGTCGAGCTGCTTGCTTTCGACTGTGGCGTCGTCGTACTCGTCAACGACGGTTTCGCGCAGGGCCGAGATCGTGCTCTCCTCCATGCGGCGCTCGGCGCGCGCTTTGCACGTCTCGCAATCCTCATCGTAACGGTTGGCGATGTAGCCGGGCATATAGGCGACCGAGAATGGGCGCAGGGCACCGTAGTCAAACGGCTCAATGGCGTCCATGTGGCCGTCGGGCATCTTGGACGATCCGTCGACGGGCACGCGCTTAAACGAGATATTGCCCTTGCGGTAGGCATCGTAGTGGTCGGTGGTCGTGACGGTGCGGTCGGATTCCTCGGTCACGGTCTCGTTGGTCGCGTCAAAGTACACTTCGCCGTCAACGCGGGCGCCGTAGAGCCAAAACGGCACGTAGACACCTTGGACCTCGTCGATGTGGTTGTCGGTGACAAAGCTCTTGGGCAGCAAGATTTTGCCCTTGTAGTGTTCCTTGAGTGCGGCCGTGACGTCGTCGCGCCCGAGCTTAAACGGAATCACCAGGTCGGGCGAGAAGTCGCCAGAGAGCTGGCCGGGCGCCACGGCGGAGTTGCCGCAGTACGGGCAGGTGGTGACGGCGACGGTGCCGTCGGACACGAGCTCGGCGCCGCACGACGAGCAGATGTAACCGGCGTTTTGGGCGAGCTCCTGCACGGCATCGTCGGCAGCAGGTTTGGGAGCTGCGGCTGCGGCATCGGCTTTGGCATCTGCCTTGTCCTGGCGCTCGCGATAGAGAGCCTCGACTTCTTCGACTTCAAAACGCGAATCGCAGTAGTCGCAGACGAGTTTTTGCTCGGCGCTTGCAAAATGCAGGGGGCCACCGCAGGCAGGGCACTGATAGTTGACGCTCTCGAAGGCCATGATCGGTCCTTTCCGTGCCGGAGGCTATGCGCCGATGGCGCCGCCGCAGTATTCGCAGCGCCCACTGGCATCGGGAATGGTGGTGGCTCCGCAGAAGGGGCAGGTCACCGCGGTCTTGGGGGCCTTGGCGGCCACGACGCTGTCGCGCGTCTCCTGGCGCAGCTGCACCAGCGCGTCGCGGACCTCGGTTGCCTGGCGCTTGGCCTCGCGGTATTCGATGGAGCCGCGCTGATCGATGGTGGAGTCGTTTACGCGCAGGTTGATCTCGGTAAAGTACGGCGTGTTGACGTGAATGGTCAGATTAAAGTCGTAATCCAGGTCGTAGCGCGGCGGGTTGTAGCTCTCGCGCTCGCCGTCCTCGGTCTCGCGATAGATTTCGGTGCGATGCTCGTCGATATCCATATCGCAGCCGAGTACCTGCGAGAACTCGATGATGTCGGGATTGGCGTCGCGCCAGCGGCTCTGCGAGGTGATGATCAGCAGGCCCGCGTCCTCATCGAGCATGATGTTGGTGCGCCCGGCAGAAAGCGTGCGCGTGGGGTTGAACGACGCCAGGCGCTCGGCATTGGCCTCGCGGTAGGCGAGCTGCTCGCGGATATCGTCCGCAGTGCTGGAGCGATAGCCGTGAAAGTAGGGGGAGAGCTTGCCGGCGCACTCTTTGCACAGGTAGCCTTCATTGATTTTTGTCTTACCTAGAAGTCCCAGCTCGGTACCGCAAATCGCGCACTCTTTCTTCTCGAACATCTTGTCAAAGAAGCCCATGGCTGCCTCCCATCAACTGGTAGCGTGTGTCACTTTTGATGATGGGGGAGTGCGCAGCCTTTCACGATACCCAGACGGCTCAACGAGTCTCCACAACTGGGACACATGGCCCATTTTTGACTAGTCATTGGGGACGTACTTAAATGAGTGAAACTACTCATTTAAGTACGTCCCCAATGAGTACCCGCAGAATGAGAGTGGATAATCTCCCATTTTTGGCCTGCTTGTGGGCTCAAAGTGGGAGATTGTCCGCTCTCGTTGTTTGGGTGTCCAAAAATCCCCGCTCGTTTGACGCCTGGGGACACTCTTTGCCGAATGCGGCGGCTGCCGAATGTGGGCGCCGCCCTTGCTATGCCACGGTTACGGCGATTTGGGCGTAGCGGGTGCAGGGGCGCTCGGCGCGCGTCTGGACGGTGAGGGTGAGCACAAGGCGGTCGCCGGGTCGCGCGTCGGCGGGCACGATGAAAGCGGTGTCTACCGTGCATTCTTGCCACATCGACAGATCCTGGACGCCTGCATAGCTCGATGGGTCTACGGCCACATCCCAATGTGCATCGAAGCCCTTGCCGTCGGGGTCGACGATGGTCGCTGTAAGGTTGACGCGCTCGCCGGCTGTGGCGCTGCGGTCGGCAGTGACCTCGACAACATGCGCCGGATGCGAGCAGATGGCCGGATCATGGGCACACCATTGCGCGCGGGCGGCAAAGTCTTCCTGATAGGCACGCAGATAGGGATTGAGATTGTCGTCTGCGGGCGTGCCGATGGAGGCAAAACCGGCGGGCGCGTTCGCATCGGGATGCCCATCAAAAAACATGCGTCCCAGCAGCGTATCGAAGCCGCGGTCGTCGATACCGCGCAGGCCAAACGGCAGCAGCGGAATATAGGTCATGCTGTCGCCTTCGGCCATAAAATCGCCGCGCTCAAACTGCATCGCGGGCATGCCTTCCAGGCCCCAATCCAGACGGGCATGCTTGCCAAACTGAAAGCGCTCAGGCTCGTTTTCGTAGACCTTACCATCGCCATAGAGCATATAGCGTGCCATGAGGGGGCCGTTGCCCTGCGTGAGATTCTGCTCGGGCCAGGGAGCCTTAAACAGCGGCAGCGTATCGGGCTGAGCTGTTTTGGCGTCGAAATAGTTGCCATACATATAGGGCGTACGCCAAAAGATGAGCTCGGGAAAGAGCTCGCGCCCATGGTCGAGCCACGAGTTGTCCTGTCCCACGCCATCGGCAACGCCCATCACGCGCACCTTCTGATAGACCTGCTGCTGCACGGCGGGCCACTCGGGCGTGGCGCGATAGCGCTCGGCAATACTCATGAGGGCGCGAACGATCGTATTCATACCACCCCAGCTGAGCAACCATAACGTACGCGGATCATCATCCAGAATCGCCTGCGCAATTACGCGAGACCCCTCAGTTTCCTCAGTCACATCACCCTCAAAGGCAACATTTCCCACAAAGGTGCGCTCGATCATCTGGGCGGGCGTGGGAAACGGCGGCTCACCGGCAGCGGCCGCATTTGCTTGCAACTGCGGCCAAGCCTGGGCATATTCATTACTCCAGAGACTCTCAATCCAATGCTCGGGAAACGGCCGATACTCACGAAGCTCGCCGGCTAGCGGATCGGGCTCATGAGGCACAACAGCCCACTCATAAGAGCGCCGCCCTTTGGTCCGCCAATGCGAATTCACCTCGCCGAGCGTATGAACCCCATCCCCAAGAAAGTGATACTGCGAAGCCGTATACACCACAGCCTGAACATCAAGCAAGTTGAGATACAGAGCCAAATGAACAAGCGAGTTCATATCATCGACTTCCATATCAGTGGTAACAATCACTCGAGTCAACTTCTGGGACATAGGAACAGCTCCAATCAAAATCAATTCAGCCAGTTACGCGCAAGGCAAGACGGGACCCACGCCCCCATCGCCCGCGACCCGGCGGCCCGCCGGAAGCGGCCGACCAGCGTTTCGAACAACGTTAACTTAGGGGGCTCTGACCTTTAGTTTTGTAAACATTCCGCAGCGCGAGCCCCGCTTATCCGATGCTCCGAAGGAGCAGGATAAGCGGGGCTCATGCGCGAGGACGTTTACAAAACTAAAGGTCAGAGCCCCCGATGGGATGGTTACCTCGAAACCCTGGCCGACCACTCCCAGCAGCCCACCGGCTCGCCGTCGATGAGTACGTTGCCCCCGTCGAAGTCTTGATAACACAGGTCGTTGAATTGGTGGATCCACACGCCGTGGTTGAACGTCTTCTTGGCCGAGCCGTCGGCCTCGCGATACACGCCGGTCAGGTCCTCGACATGGCTAAAGTAGGTGAGGTGCACGTTGGCGCCGGCATCGCGCAGGCGCGCCGTGAGCGGCAGCACGGTCTGTTGCGGTGACACGAGCTCGTCGCCCTTGGAGTGCGTAAACCACAGCGGCGTCTTGGCGAGCGCGGCCACGTCCTCGTCCGTGGCGTTGTACCACGGGGCGCAGCAGGGAAGGCCCGCGGCGAAGAAATCGGGGTAGTCGGCGCACAGGCGCAGGGTCATAAAGCCGCCGTTGGAAAGACCGGCGACCACGATGCGGTCGGTGTCGATGCGGTCGACATGCTCGGCGACAAACTCGTCGATAAGCGCCTTGAGCACGGAGGAGTAGATGCTCTGGTTGGAGCGACCGAGTTGCTCGACGCCGTTGTCCATCCAAAACGTGGGCGACTGCGGCACGAGCACCCAGGCAAAGCCGCCAAAGTAGCGCTGGATCTGCGCCTGACTAATGGCCGTCACGCGGTTGCCGATATAGGCGCGCGTAGCGCCTTCGCCTTGCGTGGCGCCCTTGCCCTCGCCGGCGCCGTGCAGATACACCACGAGCGGTGCCTTTTGGGGTACGACCGTCGCCTCGGGCGCGAAGGGATTGAAGCAGGCCGAGTCCTCTGCCTTAAAGCTGGGCTCAAAGAAGCCGTATTCGAGCGCGATGCCGTCGACGGCGGTCTTTTGCGTGGCGTTGCTCCAGCCTTTGAGCGCGGGGCAGATATCGCCACGGCAGGTGTCGAAGACCAGGCCGCAGGTGGGATCGTCGCCGTCGTTGCCGGGAAGAGCCGCGAGCTGCGTGATGTGCAACTGGTCATCGAGCATGCGCGAGCCCATGACGCCGCCTTCGATCTTTTTGGTCAGGCGCTGCTCGGCGACCTCGAGCGCCACATGGGTGCCCACGGCGAGCTTACGTCCGTTCTCGTCGCACGGATATGCGGCGAGAATGTCGATGTAACCCACGGAGGGCGCGGCATGGTCGGCGCCGCGTTCCTTGCGCATCAGAACATCGCCCGAGCGCTCGTGACGCTCTACATATATATGGAAGGTGTTCGCGTCGATGTCGTTGGCGCGCACGGTGCAGGGCAGGTCGAGTACGACCTTGCTGATCCAGGGGCCAAAGTCGCCCAAGGTGGTGACGGTTGCGTAGGTACACAATTTGAGTTCCATGAGCTGCCTCCCTTGCGCCGCGAATGCCTGGCATCTGCGGCAATACAAACTAAACATGTTTAGTGTAATCTAGAATTGAAGAATAACCAGATGAACTCGGTAAACGGCAAAATTGAACACGTCGTGAACTACTAAACGTATGTTTACTAGCTTCTAGCAGGGATTCTGTTGATGAGTTAACAGATCAGTGAGGTGTTCATCAAAATAAAATCCCACGTAAATGGCTATATATCAATAGAGGGTCAAAGAGACCATCTCCCGCCATGCAAATACGTTCACCCCCGATTTCCTACCGTTCACCGGACTGTAGACGGCAAAATTGCCATAAATTCGGCGCTCCGTGTAAACTAAAGCCCGTAAACGTTCAGTAAACACCTTGTTTACAAAAGCGTATCCAAGGGTCCGGCAACCGTAAGGGGTTATAGTCGCCGGGCCAAAGGCGTGCCTAAGCCCAAGGGGGCTGGCACACGAAGATATGGGGAGGGGTCCCATGGCAGTAGATAACAAGCAGATTGCCACCGATGTCCTCGAGCTCGTGGGCGGTGCGGAGAATGTTTCCGTTGCCACCAACTGCATGACGCGCCTGCGTCTGACGCTCAAGGATAACAGCAAGGCCGACGTGGAGAAGATCAAGAAGGTCAAGGGTGTTCTGGGTTGCCAGTTTGCCGGCAGCCAGCTCCAGGTCATCATCGGCCAGAACGTGCCCAAGGTGCTCGCCGAGTTCGTCGCCATCTCCGGTGTCAAGCAGGGTGAGGCCGTCAACGAGAACCTCGATGCTCCCAAGGAGAAGTTCGAGCTCAAGAACCTGCCCAACATCATCCTCGACTATCTGTCGGGCTCCATGACCCAGCTCATCCCGCTGCTCATGGCCGGCGGTCTGTTCCGCACCATCGCGGCCGTCCTCGGCCCCACCATGCTCGGTGTGCTCTCGGCCGACGACCCGACCTACACGTTCCTCTACACCACCCTGTACGAGGCAACGTTTACCTTTATCCCCATCTACCTGGGCTATGCCGCCGCTAAGAAGCTCGGCGCCAGCCCCGTGCTCGGCATGCTGCTCGGTGGCGCCCTCATGGCTCCTTCCGTGGTGAGCGTCGCCACCCAGGAGGGCGGCGGAATCATCTCCGTCTACGGCATCCAGATCGCCGCTGCCAACTACCAGCAGTCCGTCCTGCCGATCATCCTTTCGGTGCCCGTCCTGTACTTCATCGAGAAGTTCTTTAAGAAGGTTATGCCCGACGTGCTGTCCACGGTCTTCACGCCGTTCTGCACCATGATCGTCACGATCCCCATTGCCTTCATCGTCCTCGCTCCGATCGGCAACGAGATCGGTACGCTGATCGCCAACGCCCTCTTCGGCCTTGCTGACCTTGGCGGCATCGGCATCCTGATCGTCATGGCCATCCTCGGCGCCTTCTGGCAGCTCTTCGTGGTCTGCGGCATGCACATGCCCGTCATCCTGCTCGCCCAGGTTCAGATCATCGCTGCCGGTTACGATCCCTTCGTCTTCGTTTCCACCAACTGCGCTATGGCCGCTGTCTGGGGCTGCGCCTTCGGTGCCTTCCTCAAGATGAAGAACCCCGACGAGAAGTCTCTCGCCATCGGTTACGTCATCTCCGCCATCGCCGGCGGCGTCACCGAGCCCGCGCTCTTCGGCATCCTCATGCGCTTCCGTCGCACCATGTTTGGCATGTTCATCGGCGGTGCTATCGGCGCTGTGTTCTCCGGCCTCATGGGGGTTACCTACTACCTCGCAGGCGGTGCGTCCAACTTCCTGGTCTTCACCAACTACCTGCAGGGTGGCCAGATGAACACCGTCTGGGCTATCGTTGGTATGGCAATCTCCTTTGTCATCGCCGCTGCCGTCGTCTTTGCCTGCGGCTTCTCCAAGGAGGAACTCGCCGAGATGGAGGCCTAAGGCCAAACCGTTCGGTCACATATGACCTCACCTACACGACAGGGCCCCGTCAGGCGTAAGCCCGGCGGGGCCCTTCTTGCAAGGTAGACTGATGGGGCGGACGGGATTCGCCCGCGAGGGTTTGCCAAGCGGCAGGGGCTTTCGCACGGGGTTACCGCGAAAGCCCCCGACGGTTCGCAAATCCTTTATCAAACGAAAGGACATGCAGATGAGTTTGGGAAAGCTGACCGTCAACGGTCGCCAGGACGGCTTTTTGTGCGAGGGCAAACCGTTCTTCTGGTTTGCCGATACGTGCTGGAGCGCATTTACGAGCATTGCCGAGGATGACTGGGACTACTACCTGACCCGCCGTGCCGAGCAGGGCATGAATGTGCTGCAGATCAACACGCTGCCGCAGTGGGACCGCTGCTGCCCCGACCTGGGCATTTGGCCCTATGCCAGCGAGGACGGCGTGCACTTTGATTGGTCCCGTCCCAACCAGGCATATTGGGACCGCGCCGCTGCCATGTGCCGTGCTGCCGTCGAGCACGGCATCCGTCCGGCGCTCGTGCTTATGTGGTGCAACTACGTGCCCGGTACCTGGGGTGCCAAGATCGCCGAGCGTTGCGGCGCCGAGGTTATGCCGCGTGAGGAGGTCCGTGCCCACGTTGCCCGCGTCGTCGAGAACCTGGGCGAGTTCAACCCCGTCTACGTGGTGACGGGCGATACCGACTTTGCCGGCGACGAGGCGATCGCCTATTACGAGGACGCGCTCGACGAGGTCGTCAAGCGCGCGCCCGAGGCGCTGCGCACCATGCATATCAACCGCGCCAATCGCACCATTCCGGCGCAGTATCTGGACCGTCTGGACTTTTATATGTTCCAGCCCGGCCACAACTACGAGGGCCAGCCCGAGGCATGGCGTCTGCCGCAGGACTTTATCGCCAACTACCCTAAAAAGCCGATGGTCAACTCTGAGCCTTGTTACGAGCAGATGGGTGCGTCGCGCAATGTGTACTGGCGCTTCACCGCGCAGGATTGCCGCGCGAGCGTATGGTCGTCGATTCTTGCCGGCGCCAGTGCCGGCGTAACTTACGGCGCACACGGCGTTTGGAACTGGCAGACATCGCGCAGCCAAGGCTCGGTGCTGGGCGAGGGCTTCGACATGCCCTTCCGCTGGCAAGAGTGCCTGCAGTTTGCGGGTGTGTGGGACTTTGGCGCGATCGAGCACGTGCTTGCCGCCCTGGGCGCTACGGCTGCCGACGATGCACTTGCCGTGGTTCCGGCGCAGGAGCTCCTCGACGACGCGCGCGAGTCCATTCGTGTGGCGCGCGTTGGCGATCGCGTCGTCACGTACCTGCCGCGCACCACGGCGCTCAAGTTTAAGCTCGACGGCGCGCGAGGCTGGACGGCGACGGTCCTCGACATGGAGGACAAGCGCATCGCCAAGCTGCCCGTCCGCGATAACGGTGACGGCACCGTGCGCGTGGCTCAGCATCCCTTTGAGCACGACGCTCTGGTGATCCTGGCCCCCGGGCGCTAACGGCTCTTCTCCAACATTTACAACCCAGTCCCTTTCATTAGGCTGCGACGGAATGGTTCCTGCATGACGGCTTTAAGCTGCCAAGGGGAGCCATTCCGCCACGCTCATTGGGGACGTACTTAAATGAGTGGTCTCGTGAGTTTGAGGGCGAGTCGGGCGCTCGATACAAGGTGAGTGTCGTGGACACATGGGGCATGACGGAGGAGGAGCTTCCCGGAACCTTTGAGGGCAAGTTCCGCATCGATCTCCCAAGTAAGCAGTATATGATGCTTCGCCTGACCAAATTAGAGGCGTAAAACAGAGATAATCGGCTCCGGGCGTGACTTGCTGCACGACCATCGCAGGGGGGGTAGCCCCTGTGATGGTCGCGGCGATGCGCGTCCGGGGCTACGCTTGTAAGGAGTGAACATGCAGGAGTTTTTTGGAATCGATGTGGGCGGTACGGCCGTTAAATGGGCTGTGCTGGGCGAGGATTTTTCCATCCGCGAGCGCGGAAGCCTGCCGACGGGCTTTACCACGGCTGAGGAGACGGTCGCGGCGCTGATCTCGCTCGTCGAGCCGTATCGCGAGCGCGTGAGCGCCGTGGGCGTGAGTGCGCCCGGCGGCATCTACGAGGGAGATGTCACAGGAACGATCCATCGCGGTGGTGCGCTCACGTTTATGGATGGCTGTCCGCTCGGAAAGCTTATGCGCGAGGCTCTGGGGGTGCCGATTGCCGTCAATAACGACGGTAAGTGCTGTGCACTCGGTGAGTATGCGGCTGGCGCTCTGCGCGGGACGCGTTTTGGCGTGGTGCTCGCTATCGGCACGGGCATCGGCGGCGGTATCGTCATCGACGGCAAGGTCCTGCGCGGCGCGCACTGCTTTGCAGGCGAGTTTAGCTTCTTGCGCAACGATGTCACGACTGCTGCGAGCATGGAAAACTCCTTTGCGGGTTCGGGCGGTTGGCGTGCGCTCCGCGATGCCGCCGTTGCCGAGAAGGGCCTGCCTGCGGATTCTCCGGTGGACGGCCGCCGCGTCTTTGAGTGGATCGCGGATGGCGACATGGCGGCGCAGCGCGCGCTCGACCGCTACGCTCGCGCCTTTGACGGACAGCTCATCAACCTGCAGGCCGTGCTCGACCCCGAGGTCTTTGTGATCGCAGGCGGCATCTCGTGCCATCCCGAGCTCGTCGATGCCCTGCGTGTGCAGATGCCGCTGGCCCTCGCGAGTTACGAAGGGACCCTTGCCGGCATTCCTGTGCCGCAGATAAAGGCGGCCGAGCTCGGCAACGACGCCAACCTTTACGGTGCCGTCCAGGAGGCCATACGCCTGGTGTAGCGCATTGGACATAATCATTGGGGACGTTCTTGTTTGACTAGTCGTTTAAGAACGTCCCCAATGGCTACCCACAGAATGAGAGTGGATAATCTCCCGTTTTTGGCCTGCATACAGGCTCAAAGTGGGAGATTATCCGCTCTCGTCATTTGATTGGCACTTGCGTCACTTGCACTCATTGGGGACGTACTTAAATGAGTGGCAGTTGGGGACACTCCTTGCCGAGCTGCAAGCCGTGCGCGCCCCTTCTGGGCCTTGCGGCTCAAAATCGGTTTACGCCGTGGGCTGTTGGGGTCAAATTAGCGACATTTTGAGGATAGGTTCGATATTAGGACTGGTTCTCTAATAGAATGAGTTTGCAGGCCATTAAGCGACTGCGGGGGGGGGGGTATTCATGAAAGGTATGGGAGACACAACAGCGTATTTGCGTTGGGGCATTCGGGAGATTATATGCCTGGCGCTGTTCTATTTTACGTTTTTGGCTGGCGAGTACCTCTTCGACATGCGCGTGGCCGAGTTTGTGCCGCCGAGCGAGGTTGCTACCTACGAGACCCTCATCGTCGGTGCGAGCGTAATCGGCTTTTTTGTGCGTCCTATTCTGTACTATCGCCGCCCCCGCGCGATCGATACGACGAGCGACATCACGGGCGTGCTGCTGGTGTCGGCATTGCTGCTGATGATTATGGCGGTTCGGTTTGAGGTGGTAATTGCCGGCGGTTTGATGGCGTGTTGCACGCTGGGCTACTGCGGATCGACCGCTCACGCCAACTTTGCGCGGCGCTTTGCGCGGACGCCGTACTTGGCGCGCGCGGCGGCGCTTTCATATGCTCTGGGCGTCCTGCTTCAGGTGTTCAGCCACATGGTGATACCCGCGGGGATTCCGCAGCAGTTTGTTTTTGTTGCCTGTGCGGTCGCGCAGGTGGCGCTCCTCCACGGCGTCCGCCGTGCCAAGCTGCGCGGCGAATCTGAGTTTGGGCCTGAACCCGATATCTCCGAGCTTTCGGTGGATGCATCGGAGTTTGGCGCCAAATGGCGAAACGATCCCGAGTCAACGGCGGCTTTTCGGCGCGCCGTGGTGCGTCTGACGATTGCAACCGCCTGCCTTACCGGGGTGTTTGCCGCCCTCAATGCGGGGCTCACGATCTCGCACGCCGCCGGGTCCGTTGACTTGGGCGATTGGTCGCGCTTGCTGATGGGCGTGAGCGCTCTGCTCGCCGGCGCCCTATTTGACCTGCGCGGGCGCTCGTGTATGAACATCATCATGACCTGCGCCGCCATGTTGTCCACGCTCTCATTCGCTGTGCTTATCACCGATGCCAACGGCGCCAACATACTTGCCGCCACCGTCATCTTCTATCTGGGTGCGGGCTTCTTCGTGGTGTTTTTCACGGCGAAGTTTGCCGCCATTTCGGTGTATGCGCATTGGTCGTATCTGTGGCCGTGTATGGGCCGCGTCATCAATAACGTTTGCGCGATGCTCGTGACGGCACCGGCGGTGGCGATTGTCTCGAGCCAGAACGTGCTGTTGGCAGTGGGCGTGGGGCTTGTACTGCTTGTGGGCATTGCGATCTCGCTGCTGGGACAGTCTGGGCATCAGGTCTATGACGTTGAAGTGCGCGGCGACCTGGCGTTTGCTGCTAGCGACCTTGGCACGGATCCCGTATCCGCCCAGAGCGAGCCCGCCCCCGCAGAGGTGCCGGAGTCCACACTCGACGAGCGTCTCGATACCTTCGCCGTCGCCTTTGAGCTTACGCAGCGCGAGCGCGATATTTTGGAGGCCTTGGTCGCATCGCGCGAGAGTGTTCAAGACATCGCCGCAACGCTCTTCCTTTCGCGCTCCACGCTTTACCGTCATATCGCCTCGATCAACAAAAAGACCGGCGCCTCCTCACGTGTGGCCCTCATCAACTTTTTCTGGTCCTGGGCGCCCAAGGACTAGCCCATTTGGGACGGGGCTTTTTTAGCTGTTTTGGGCAGCCACTGCCAGCGCGAACCACCACAAAGGGGACAGGCACCTTTGTGGTGGTTTTGACGGGAGCGCCTGTGGAGTTACAGCAGTTCGCCGTGGCGGGCGATGTAGCGGCGCTTGGCCAGCTGGGTGAGTGCGATGTAGGCGGCGACGATGCTGACGAGCAGCGCGAAGAAGCTCGGCGGCAGCGGCATGAGGTCTAGCGCATCGGCGATGGGGCTTGCCGGCAGCCAGGTGACGAGCACCAGGCCCAGCACGGTGAGGAGGCACAGCGCGGGCGCGGCGTGGTCGCGCGGGCGTGGCAGGCGCGGGGAGCGCAGCATGTGGACCACGAGCGTCTGCGACCACATGGACTCGACAAACCAACCGCTCTGGAAGAGCGCCGTAAAGGCCGCCATGCCTGCGACGTCGCCTATAGCGGCAAGCTCTGCCCAGCTTGCGCCCACGGCGGCGGGGCACACCACAAAGAAGAGCGCGGCGAAAGTCGCGATATCAAACAGTGAGCTCACGGGGCCCAGCTCGAGCATAAAGCCCTTGATGGACGCGGCGTCCCAAGCACGCGGACGGGCAGTCCAGGCGTCGTCGACGGTGTCCCACGGCAGCGCGATGCACACGATCTCGTAGACCAGCGACAGCAGCACCAACTGCAGAGCGCTCATGGGCAAGAATGGCAAGAACAGGCTCGCGACGGTCACGGATAGCACGTTGCCAAAGTTGGAGCTCACCGTGGTCTTGAGGTACTTGAGCAGGTTGCCGTAGGTGCGGCGGCCTTCGATGATGCCGCGCTCGAGCACGCCCAGGTCTTTCTGGAGCAAGATGATATCGGCGGATTCCTTGGCGATGTCGACGGCCGAATCGACCGAGATGCCGCAGTCGCTCGCACGCATGGCGGCGGCGTCGTTGATGCCGTCGCCCATAAAGCCCACAGTGTGGTCGAGCAGCTCGCGCATGACGCGCACCAGGCGCGCCTTCTGCAGTGGCGAGAGCTTGGCGAAGAGGTGGGTGTGCTCGGCGCGCTCGGCAAGCTCGGCATCGTCGAGCGCATCGATCTCGGAGCCCAGCAAGACGTTGCTCGCGTCGATACCGATCTGCTCGCAGATGGTGGCGGCGACACGGTCGTTATCGCCGGTCAGGACCTTAACGGCGACGCCCTTGGCCTCGAGGGTGGCGACGGCGCCCGTGGCACTTGCTTTGGGCGGATCGAGGAAGGCCAAAAAGCCCATCAGCACCATGTCGCACTCGTCGGCGATGCCAAATTCGCCCACGCAGCGCGGATTGGTCTTCTGCGCCACGGCAATCACGCGCAGGCCCTCGGCGTTGAGCCCGGCGACCTGCTTGCGAATCTGGGCGAGCTTATCTTCGGTGAACGGCTGGGCGGCGCCGTCGACCTCGACAAAGGAGCAGATCTCGAGCATTTCCTCGGCAGCCCCCTTGGTGACCATCTGGGTTTTGCCCTGGGCGTCGGCGACAACTACGCTCAGGCGACGGCGCGAGAAATCGAAGGGCACCTCGTCGACCTTGGTATAGCGGTCGCGCAGGCTCTGGCCCAGCATAGAATCGGGCACGACGGTCGAGGGCGTCACATCGGCACGGTCGATGACGGCCAGGTCGATAAGGTTTTTGAGGCCGGTCTGGAAGAAGCTGTTCAAAAACGCATGGCGCAGCACGCGCGCATCCTCGTTGCCGTCGGTGTTGAGGTAGCGCTCGAGCACGATGCGGTCTTCGGTGAGGGTGCCGGTCTTGTCGCAGCACAGGACGTCCATCGCGCCGAGGTTTTGGATCGCCGGCAGCTCCTTGACGATAACCTGGCGGCGGGCGAGGTCCTTGGCGCCCTGCGACAGGCTCGTGGTCACGATGACGGGAAGCATCTGCGGCGTGATGCCCACGGCCACGCTCGTGGCGAACAACAGCGCATCGATGACGTTGCCCTTGGTGGCGGCGTTGATGGCAAAGACGGCCGGCGCCATAACGAGCATGAGGCGCACGAGCAGCATGGAGACGCTCGAGACGCCGCGGTCAAACGCGCTCTTCTCGCCGCGCCCGTTGAGCATCTTGGCGATGCCGCCCAGGTAGGTGTCCGAGCCGGTGGCAACGACAAGCGCCATGGCGGTGCCGTTTTGCACGGAGGTGCCGGTAAAGACGATGTTCTTGCAGGCAGAGAGTGGTAGCGCGGAGCCGTCGGCACCCTCGACGACGGTGATGGCAGCGGTCTTCTCGACGGCCTCGCTCTCGCCGGTGAGTGCGGACTCGATCACAAACAGGTCGCGCGCGGTGATGATGCGGGCATCGGCCGGCACCATGTCGCCGGCAGAGAGGCGGATTACATCGCCGGGGACGAGCTCGTCGAAGGGGATCTCGACGCGCTCGCCGTCGCGCAGGGCACAGCAGGTGTTGGAGACCAGGTCCTTAAGGGCCTCGGCCGCATTGCCGCTGCGGGCTTCCTGGATAAACTTCATGCCGCCCGATACCAGCAGCATGATGCCGATGACGATGACCGTGGAGGGGTCACGCTGCAGCTCGGGCACGGCGAGCACGTCGATGTAGAGCGAGACCAGTGCGAGGGCGGCGAGGATACCAGCGAAGGGATCGACGAACGCGTCGGCGATGCGGCGGGCGAGCGTCTTGGTCGGCGCTTCGATGGTGTTGGGGCCGACGGCGCTCAGGCGCTCGGCGGCGTGCTCGGCGGTGAGGCCGTCGGCTATGGCGTCGAGCAGCACGAGGGCATCCTCGGCGCTATGGGTGGCGGCGAATATGGTGTTCTTGGACATGCCGGTATGAGCGGCGGGGCGCGCCGTGTGGCGGCGCTTGGAGATGGCTTCGAGTACCGTGGCGGTTTTGAGCATCAGCATAGGGTCCTCCTTGTTGAAGGGAGTTAGCGTACGTGTCGTATGTGCTTCAAAAAACCTAGATGTCGCTCACGTCATGCTTTCGAACCGCCACAAAGGGACAGGCACCTTTGTGGTGGTTTTGACGATCGGCTGTTGGCGCTTATGCGTGCGCGGAATCCTCGCGGCGTGCCGAGGGCGACATGCAGGTTTTTCGACTATGACTGCCTTCCATGGCACACCTCCTTAAGGCCGGGCGCGGCGCGCTTTGGGTATCTCGTACCCGTTACAATCCGCCCGTATTCTTGATGAGGGGGTTTGCCGTGTCAACCCCAATGTTTGGAAAACCATTGCCCCTGACAAAGCCTTTACAGAATGCCGAGGCCCCAAAGCGCGCCCGCAACGCGCCCTGCCTGCGCTAAACTGGAAGGCACGTACGCGATTACGAGAGGAGCCCGCATGGAGGCTTACAAGCAAGAGTTCATCAAGTTCATGGTTGAGTCCGACGTTCTTAAATTCGGCAGCTTTACGCTCAAGAGCGGCCGTCAGTCCCCGTTCTTTATGAACGCCGGCGCCTATGTGACGGGCTATCAGCTCAAAAAGCTGGGCGAGTATTACGCCCAGGCCATCCACGATAACTATGGCGACGACTTTGACGTGCTGTTTGGACCGGCCTACAAGGGTATTCCGCTGGCCGTCGTGACCGCAATTGCCTACCACGAGCTGTACGGCAAGGAGGTCAAGTACTGCTGCGATCGCAAGGAGGCCAAGGACCACGGCGCCGACAAGGGCAACCTGCTGGGCTACGAGCCCCAGGACGGCGACCGCGTGGTCATGGTCGAGGACGTCACTACCAGCGGTAAGTCCATCGACGAGACTTATCCCAAGGTCAAGGCTGCTGCCGATGTCGAGATCAAGGGCCTCATCGTGTCCCTCAACCGCATGGAGGTCGGCAAGGGTGGCGTGACCACCGCGCAGAAGGAGATCGAGGCCAAGTACGGTTTCCCCGTCGCGAGCATCGTCTCCATGGCCGAGGTCGTCGAGACCCTCTACAACCACGAGATCGACGGCAAAGTCGTCATCGACGACGAGCTCAAGACCGCTATCGACGCCTACTACGAGCAGTACGGAGCCAAGTAGGTTCCGCGGTTTTACCAAACCGCGGAACCGGCCGACGCTACGCGGGCCGCATTTGGACAATCTGACGTTCAACTTCAAGGGCGCGACCAGAAGGTCAGCGCCCTTTCGTTTCACGTCACCTTGTCTCAAATGCGACCCGCTCGCTGTCCGTCCTCTACTTGCGGCGTCGTCTTGCTCCGGATGTGGCACCTGGGGACGTTCCTTTTCTGCCGGCACCTTGGGGACGTTCTTAAACGACTAGTCATTTAAGAACGCCCCCAATGACTAGTCGTGCAGGGGCAAGCTGCTTTTCGCCATGGTGCCACATGTGAGCCTGGTCTCCTGCGTCAGATTCTAATAACGAGTTTACGGAATAAATAGTTATTAGAGTTGATATGGCCGACCTAATGACGAGAAGTCGTTATTAGGTCGGCTGTTAGCCATCGGGGACGTTTTTAAATGGCTACTTGAGTCCGGGCAGGCGGGTGTAGGGGAACGAGCGCTCTAAGAACTCGGAGCAGCGGGCGAAATCTTTGGCAAAGTAGCTGCTATAGAGCGAATCGAGTACGTATTGCACGGCGATATGGCTGGCGAACTGCGTGATGCGGTGCGTCATGCTCTCGTGGTCGCTTACCGTGAGATAGGCGGCAAAGCCGGGGTGAATGCGGGCACAGTACGGCGTGCCGATGACGATGACCGGGACATGTCGACTGCTAAGGATCGGCAAGATCTCCTTGAGGTTGGGGGCAAGGCCGCTGTAGGAGATGATGATTGCCACATGGTCGGGACCCGAGGCGAGCGCCGTGCGCACCTGCGCCTCGACGCTGTCGTGGCACGTCGCGCTTTTGCCGGCGGAAAGCAGGCGATCGCGGAACATTCCCGCTGGATACAGGTTATGCGAGCCCGTGTAGATGTCCACGGTGCCGGCGCGCATGATGAGCTTGGCGGCGTGGTCGAGCTGTGCAGGGTCGAGCAGCTCCTGCGTTTCGGCCAAGGTGGTCTGGTAGAGCCCCTCCATGCGCTCCATCACCTGCGCAGGGGTGGAGGTGGCATCGAAGGGAAAGTTGATGTCCACGTCGCGCCGGTTGCCCGCCTCGGTCGCCTGGCGGATGAGCTCGACCTTGAGGTCTTTGAATCCCTCGAGGCCGAGCTTTTTGCAAAAGCGGTGCACGCTCGCGACCGAAACGTTGGCGCACGCGGCAAATTCCTTAATGGAAAGCCCGCGCACATCCTCGCCCATGGCGAGGGCCGTTCGCCCAAGTTGTTGCTCGGTGGGGGTGAGGCTTTTGCCCTGCGTGATCTTCCGCCTGATATCCATATGGCTCCTATGCGTTTGCGTCGCGATAAACCAATCATAGCGATAAATAAAACGTTCGGCTTGGCTGGGAGTTTTGGTCCGCCGGTCTATGAACGACGGACCGCTCGACGCTGCGCGGGCTCAACATAGGGGCGCTGTCCTTGTTGGGCCGTTTGCGCCCGGGGCGTTACCCGAGCACGCGTACGGGCCCCAAGAGACCGCTGGGCTCGGAGGGCTCGGTCATGCCGAACACGTCGGGGACGGCGTGGTCGAGGGTGTTGATGATATCGATCGTGAGCGCGTGCTCACTGGCTAAAAGTGCGGCGGCCTCAAAGCGGTAAGGCGGACAGATGCGGGTGCCGAGGGATTTGCCGTCGAGGGTGACGGTTGCGGTCTCAAAGACCTCCCCAAGGTCGATGACAGCGCGGCTGGCCGCTTCGCCCAGGACAAAGGAGGCCTGGTAGCGGAACGTGCCGGCCTTGCCGGGGAACTCGGCCGAGGAAAGGTCGTGCAGGTCTGCAAGCTCAACAGACTCGCCAAAGGCATCGGTACCAGGGGCAGAGAAGGCAACCGCCCAGGGCCCGTCGACGCATGTGGCTTCGTCTTCGGCGGTTGCCACAGCAACGGAACCTGTAGCCCCAAGGACCACGATGCAGCTCTCGTAGGGAGCCAGCTCGAGCGTGCCGTCAAAGGCGGCGGGCTCGGTGCCGTTGAGCAGATCGAGGCGCGCGCCTGCAACGGGTGTGCCGTCGGCAAGCGCAATCTGAGTGGAGATACCCTGCTTGGGATGCTCGTTGACGAGCATCAGATAGGTCTCGCCCGCCCGCTCGTAGCGCAGTGCGCGCAGCCAGGGCTGGGGCTCGGCGCAAACCACGGTCTGCATGCCGGTGTTGGCAAGTGTGTCTGCGAGCTCGGTGGTCGCCAGGAGCTTGATGCCGGCGACCGCGGCTGCATCCAGGGAGGCAAAGCCCTCGCGACCTGCAGTGTCACCGTCGTAGCGCTTGTTCGGCAACTCATCCAGCGCGTACACGGCAACACCTGCGGCTGCGGCACGCACGGCAAAGTCGAGCACGGCTTCGCCGACAAACTCGGCTCCGGGCATCACCAGGCAGCGGTATGCCTGGCCGTTCACGCTAAAGCCACTACCGTCTGCGGCAATTTCAACGGCATAGCGCCCTGCGTCCTCAAATGCCTCTGCCGGCACGATGTCAAAGTCGACCTGCGCGCGCATAAGCTTGGAGGCGGCATGCTGCATAAAGTTCGCCTCGCCTGCCCACTCGGCGTCCGCATGGTAGAGAAGCGCCACCGGGGTCGTTGCGCGCCCGCCGCTCAGCAGGCTCGCCGTACGGTTCATGTAGCTCATAAGCTGCCCAAAGTGTGCAAACTGGGGGTTTTGGCCATGCGCATAGAAATGCGGCGGGCAGTCCCAGTCGGGGAAGGCGGCCATGCTAAAGGCATGCGGCACAAACCAATTGACGCCGCGCACCAAAAAATGATCGGCGATCCACTTCATCTCGCGTAGGCCTTCGTGCCATCCAAATGCGCCAAAGACCTCGGCCATGCAGCGCCCCTGCTTTTTGGGGTCGAGGTGTGCTGCCGAGGAGCCCAGCTTGGGCAGCACGTAGTTATAGAACTCGAGGTCCCACACGCCGCGTCCGTAGCTGTGAAGGCCGCGGTCCATGCCGGGTACCAGCTGGTTGATCACGATGTCGACGCCCGCCATGTCCTGACCGCCCACGGCGCGGAAGTAGTGCCCGGCGCCCACGCCCAGGCGCGCGTGGCAGTCCTTGTCCTCGATAACGTGGCCGATGTACTGCACGCCGCGCGCGCGGCACCAGTCTCCGAGCTGGTCGCAGAAGCACTCCTTATAGAGGGTGCTCGCGATGTCCATATAGACGTGGCGTACGTGCGCGCCGGCCGGCTCGCGGTCCCACAGGTGCGGGAGCTCGGCCAGGTAGCGCTCGCCCAGTGCCGCGCGCAGGCGACGCTCAAGCTCGGCCGACCAGGGTAGGGGCGCGGTGGCCTTGCCGATGAGCGTGTCCGAGATGCCATCGGGGCCCGTGGTGCCCTTCTCGTTGGCAAATCCGGGCTCATCGGAGAAAAAGCCCAAGATGGTCTTGCCAAACTCATCGCCCAGATGCTCAAAATGCGGCTCGTAGACAGCATCGATGAGCTGCGCCACCGAGGCGCGGTCGACCATATTGATGTAGTCCTCGTTGTAGGAGGTCTTGCCGCTCGTGAACATCACGCATGCCTGCGTGAGGCCCGCAGGTGCATCGAAGACCAGGCGGCTGGGGTTGCCGTCTGCATCGTCGATTACTCGGTAAGCGACGTCGACGGGGCTGCCGTCCTGCATAAATGTCACGCCGTAGAAGCGCTCCGTTTTGTCGAGCATGTTGGCGAGCGCGATGCTCGCGGCGGACGTGGGGCCCACGATGTCGAACGTGCGGTGCGTGAGCACGATCTTGCGGAGCTCGGGCACGGCCTCCTTGACGGCGCCGTTGGCAAAGCCCGTGGGGAAGTGCGCGTCGTCCAAGATCCAGAGCTTAAGGCCCAGCTGCCTGCACTCGTCAATGACAAAGCGCAAGTTGCGCCACCAGCCCTCGCCGCAAAAATCGGGGTGTGGGCGGCTTTCGAGACAGACCTCGTGGATGTCGGCGCCGGCGATCTTCTCCAGATACTCGGCAATGGTCTTATGGCTCTCGCCCTTCATCCACAAAAACGGAAGCACATGGTTGTCGTATGTACCCTCGAGCACCTGCTGATAGTGCGCGGTCATGGATCCTCCTTGGCTCGATCGATCTGCTGCATAGCACAGATTATGGACGCGTCGGCGCGTTCTGCTAATATCTGAATCACGATGAACTATGACTAAATCAACGATTGGCAAGCCATGGAGATCGACGAGCTCGAGCGTAGGCTCAGCGAACTGAGCGCCAGTGAGATCGCTTATAAAGACGGCATGGCATTTGATTGGTCGATTATGACCGAGCATGTCGAAATCGACGGATGCCCAGTGCGCAAGATTGGGCAGCCAGGGTTTGCCTATGCCCAGCCCGGCATGCCGCGTGGCCTGACGATAAGGAAAAACTCGCGCTTTAATGCAGTTCCCGAGCACGTGCATGATTACGTGGAGATGAGCTATGTGTATCGCGGGCGCTGCCCGCAGACGGTGGCGGGGGAGAGGCTCGAGTTGCGCCGCAACGAGGTGCTTTTGCTCGACGCCCTTTGCCCTCATGCCGTGGCGGCGCTCGGCGAGGACGACATCATGCTGAGCATGACCGTTTCACGCTCTTTTTTGCGCCGGAGTCTCGAGTCGAGCCTCTCGCGCGAGAGCGCGGTCTCGCGGTTTTTGTTCAACGCGCTCAACAGCGAGACGGACCATCGGGGCCATGTCCGTTTTTACTGCGGCGAGAGCCGTCGGATTCGGCGCTACATGCAGGAGATGCTCTGCGAGCTGTACGACCCGAGCCCCAACGGTCCCGAGATCGTCTTGCGTCTGTTTCAGCTGTTTTTGGCCGAGCTCATGGATTGCTACGAGCGCGAGCTGGTGCGCGGCGCGGCGGACGGCACGGCGGGGCCCACTGCCCTGGTGACGGGAATGCTTGGCTATATCGATTGTGAATTCGCTGCATGCTCCCTCGAGGGGATGGCGGCGGAGTTTGGCTTGAGCCCTAATTATGCGACGGCGCTTCTCAAGCGCCATGTGGGCAAGACCTTTAGGCAGCTTGTGCAGGAGCGACGCCTGGTACGTGCGGCCGAGCTTCTGCGCGGCGGCGCCACGGCCGGGGCGGCTGCGCATGCGGTGGGCTATGAAAACATGAGCTTCTTCTACCGTAAGTTTCACGACAAGTATGGCTGCACCCCCGCGGCATACCGCCGGTAAGCGCGGGGCGGATCGTCTTCGCTCCTTCGGTGTCAAAAAGTTTCAGCTGCAGCGCTGTTGCAGCGCGCGTCTGCGAAAAGAAGTGTCGGGTTTGGCACCCCTGCCCCTGCCTGTCGCGTGCGTGGGCGATACTCGGCCTATCGACCCGCAATGCAAAGGAGATGCTCATGGCAAACATCAAGTTCCCCGAGGGTTTCTATTGGGGCGGCGCCACGGCCGCCAATCAGTTTGAGGGCGCTTGGAACGTTGACGGCCGCGGTCCGTCGGTCGACGACCACTTCTTGGGTGGCAGCTACAAGGAGCCGCGCCAGATTACGATCGACATCGACCCTAACCGCTTCTACCCCAACCATGACGGTATCGACTTTTACCATCACTACGAGGAGGACATCGCGCTGTTCGCCGAGATGGGCTTTACCATGTTCCGCATGTCCATCTCTTGGAGCCGCATCTTCCCCAACGGTGACGACGCCGAGCCCAACGAGGCCGGCCTCGCCTTCTACGACCGCGTCTTCGACTGCCTGCGCGCTCACAATATCGAGCCGCTCGTGACCCTGTCGCACTACGAGATGCCCTATCACCTGGTCGAGAAATACAACGGCTGGGCGAGCCGCGAGCTCATCGGCTTCTTTGAGAAGTACTGCCAGACCGTCTTCGACCGCTATCAGGACAAGGTCAAGTTCTGGCTCACCTTCAACGAGATCAACTGCGGCACTCAGGACATGGGCAACCTCTTTGAGACCAGCATGATTCAGGGCTTTGAGGGCCCGGCTTCGGCGGTCCATGCTACGCCGCAGGCTCGTATGCAGGCGCTGCATCACCAGTTTGTCGCCAGCGGCCGCGTCGTGCGCTATGCCCACGAGCATTACCCGCAGTTTAAGATGGGCAACATGGACTGCTTCATCCTTTCCTATGCCGCCACGTGCGATCCGGCCGACGTGTTCGCCGCGCAGCAGGAGATGAATACCATGAACTGGTACTGCTCCGACGTGCAGGTGCGCGGCAAGTATCCGTTCTATGCCAAGCGCTTCTGGGCCGAGAACGATGTCGAGCTTGTGATGGAGGACGGCGACCTGCAGGATATCGCCGACGGCAAGGTCGATTTCTACACCTTTAGCTACTACATGTCCGGCACCGTGGGCACCCACAAGGATCACGAGATGACCGAGGGCAACATGACCTTTGGCGGCAAGAATCCCTATCTGGAGTCCACAGACTGGGGCTGGCAGATCGATCCGCTGGGTCTGCGCATCGCCCTCAACGAGATTTACGCCCGCTACGAGATTCCGCTGATGGTGGTCGAGAATGGCATGGGCGCCTACGATGAGGTCGAGGAGGACGGCTCCATCCACGACCCGTATCGTATCGCCTACTTGCAGAGCCACGTCAAGGCCATGGGCGAGGCCATTGCCGACGGCGTCGACCTGATCGCCTACACCTGGTGGGGCCCCATCGACCTGGTTTCCGCCGGCACCGGCGAGATGCGCAAGCGCTACGGCTTTATCCACGTCGATAAGTACGATGACGGCACCGGTACCTACGAGCGCCGCCGCAAGGACAGCTTCTACGCCTACCAGAAGATCATCAAGTCCAACGGTGCCGAGGGCCTGGATTAATCGACAATATGAGTGCCACCGGGGAAAAGCGTTGGGATGGGCTCGCGATTCGAGTCCCCACCTTAGCATTTGAACCATTTGGCACTATAATCACCATAGGCATGCGCACAACGTTGCGCTTAATCAAGAGGAGAAAACGTATGGGTCTGTTTGACATGTTCAAGAAGAAGGCTGAGCCCGCGACTGCCGCTGCTCCGTCCTCCATCTCTGCTTCTGCCGGCGCCGACGTGCTGTGCTCGCCCGTCAAGGGCAAGGTCATCAAGATGGCCGACGTGCCCGATCCCGTCTTTGGCGGCGAGGTCCTGGGCAAGGGCTGCGCCGTGTGGCCCGAGGACGATCTGGTCTACGCTCCCTGCGACGGCAAGGTGACCGTCACCATGGGTCACGCCGTGGGCCTGCAGTCCGATAGCGGCATCGAGGTTCTGGTGCACGTTGGCGTCGATACCGTCAACATGAACGGCGACGGCTTCGAGGGCTTCGTCAAGGCCGACGACGTCGTGAAGGCCGGCCAGCCCATGCTCAAGATCGACCGCGCCAAGATCGCCGCTGCCGGCTACAAGGACTGCGTCGTCGTTGCTGTGTCCAACACCGCCGAGTTTGCCGATGTCGAACTCGCCGTCGAGGCCGACTCCGCTGTCGCCGCCGGTGACGCCATCGTTAAGGTCGTCCGCAAGTAAACTTCGGCATCCAAAGGATGTGCAAGGGTGGTCGGGTTATCCGGCCGCCCTTTTTTATTACGATGCGGCGGAACGTTTTATTGCGCGTTGGGCGCACCGGTAAACCGTTCGGACGTTAAATCGAGCCGATTGCGCCTTTGCTTTCCCGGGGGTGTTCGTTATCGGCTAGTATGGCCTTATTGTTACGACGTGCACCGCGTCGGGAAGCGCGGTGCCGCTTGTTGGGAGGAATGTCATGAAGAAGAAGCTGCTGCTTGCGCCCCTGATGGCTGTTCTGGTCGCGTGCGTGGTTGTGCTTTCCGGCTGCGGAGGTCCTTCGGTTGAGGAGCTCATCACCGAGGATCTTACGACGCAGTTTGACGAGGTCAAGAACGGTGGCGACGACTTCCTCGCCGGCCTGGAAGAGGCCTCGGGCGACGAGTTCGAGCAGCTGGGCATCGATCCCAAGGAGTACGCCAAGAGCTATCTCGAGGGTTTTGACTACAAGATCGGTGACGTGACGGTCGACGAGGACAAGGGCACCGCAACTGCCGAGGTCACCATCACCTGCAAGTCCATGAACCAGATCGTTGAGGATTTTGCCACCCAGTACCAGGAGAAGGTCGCCGCGCTCGATTCGATGCCTTCCGATGACGAGCTGTACAAGATGGCCGGTCAGGTTATGGTCGATGTGACCAAGGCTGCTAAGACCAAGGACACCAAGGTCACCTTCAAGTATTCCTGCAATGACGACGGCGAGTGGTCTGCCGACGATTCCGCAACCAACGAGATGATGAATGCCATGATGAGCTAGGGGAGTTACGCGGTAGTTCGTTACGTCGTTTTACCAAACGCCGTAACTGCCCGACGCTGCGCGGGCACCAGAGCGACAACTTGTCATTCAAAGAGGACGGCATGACCAGAAGGTCTATGCCGTCCTCTTTTCATGCCAATTTGTTCGCTCTGGTGCCCGCTCGCTGCCCGTCCTCTACCTGCGGCGTTGCCATGGTAGTCATTGAGGTGGCACTTGGGGACGTTCCTTTTCTGCCGGCAGTTGGGGACACTCCTTGTATCAACGCCGCATCAAATGCTCGGGAAAATGCGACCCGGTTTTTGGCCGAATTCCGGGTCGCGGTTTCCGGATGGGGTGGGTTGCGGAAAGTGCGACCCGGAATATTGCTCCACAACGGGATGCTGTTTCCCCGACAAGGCTCAACCGGAAAGCGCATCCCATTCTGAGGCGGCAAAACGGGATGCGCTTTCCGCGCGACAGAATCTATCCAGCCGTGTTGAGCGACAGCCCCGCTACTCGCCCAGAATCAGCGCCGAGAGCTCGTCTTGGGTGTCCACCACGTAGTCGGCGCCGGCGGACTCCAGCTCTGCGCGGCCGCGGAAGCCCCAGCTGACACCGGCGCTCTTGAGGCCGGCATTGTGACCGGTCAGGACGTCGACATTGGAATCGCCCACATAGAGTGTGGTTGCCGGGTCGGCGCCTAGCTCTTTCATCACATGCAGCGTAACAGGTGCCTCGGGCTTGGGAGGAAGCGCATCGACGCGGCCCTGCACCAGCGCAAAGCGCTCGGAACCAAAGTATTTCTCGATAAGCGGAGCGGCCGAGACGTGGTCCTTGTTAGTGAGCACGGCAAGCTGCACACCCGCGGCGCGCAGGCGGTCGAGCATCTCGATCGTGCCGGCGTACGGTGCGGTGTGGTCCTCCTTGTGCTCGCCGTAGTAAGCCCTAAACTCGGCAAGCGTCTGCTCAAACATACGGCTGTCGCCCGCGTACTCGGCGGGCATAAAGCGCTCAACCAGCTTGAGCATGCCGTTTCCCACCTTGTAGCGGTACTCGTCTACGGCAAACGTGGGCCAGCCGTGCATCTCGCAGGTATGGTTGCCGGCGGCCGCCAGGTCCTCGAGCGTGTTGAGGATGGTGCCGTCAAGGTCAAAGATCACGGTGGAAAAAGCTGCTGCCATGAAAGCTCCCGTCATTGGGTTTAAAACGCACCTCATAATACTGGGCTTACGCGTCTGGCGTGGCTGGAATCTGAACATCTCCAGGGATATCAAGCCACATCGCGCCAGCCGTGCAATTCCGCCCTAGTAAATTCTCGGCAGCTGCTCTCCCACGAGCATGTCGAGGATGCGGGTCGAGCCTTTATCCGATATCGTGCGTAAACGCAGCCAGAAACTCTTCGAAGGTGTCGGTCTGCATGAGCCTCATCGTGGTCTCTACCGAGGAGAACACTTCGATAATCAGGTCGAGCACATCTCTAAAGAGCCCCATGTCTTCCTGCGCGGTACCTATAAGCAGCACAAATCGCACGTCGTGGCGTCCCCAAGGAATCGGGGCGTCATTGTGGACCACGGCAATAAACGAGCGCTTGGGATACACCGAGATCGCATGGGGTATGGCAAGGCAGTCAGTAAACGCTGTCGATGAGACGTTCTCGCGCAGATGCACGTTGGCGATAAATTCGGGCGTTACGAGCTCCTGAGCAGCCAAAAGCTCTCCCATTCGGTCGATGCAGCTTGTGGCGTCAACCGCGTCTATGTTGCGTATAAATAGCTCCGGCCGCAGCAGGTGCCCCAAAAGGCCCTGAGCGTAGAGGCGCCGTCGCCGCTCTTGGATGGCACAAAGCCGGTCGCGGATCTTTCGCACGTTCTGTTTAGTGAGGATGGGCCCGATCAAGATCTTGGTGCTACCGCCACAAACCGGCACGTCGACCGTAGTGACCACCACATCGCTCTCGGGAGGATCGGCCAGGTAGCTATCACAGCTTCTCACGGCAACAACGCTGATGTCGTCTCCAAACTCGGCCTTAAGGTCGTCGACAAGCCTGCGCGCAAAGTCGTGATACTCCTCGATGATGACCGTGCAGGTGATGGCGCCGTCGGGTGCGGAGAACTTCTCAAAATAGGCGCCGATGTGAAAGGCGATAAACGCGATTTCGTTCTCGCCTACCTCGATATCCATGGCCGTCGAGAAGCGATGGGCGATATAGACCGCCATATCGTAGACCGGTGCGTACTCGCTTTTGATCTGCGCAGCGAGCGGGTTGGGGTAGCTTACGTGGTAGACGGCTCGTTGGTAGGCGTTAAACATATGCAGGACGAGCTGCAGGCGCATGGGCTCGTCGATAAAGCGCGGTAGGTTGTAGCGCTTGCCGCACTCGTCGAGAATCCCCAGAACCATGTCTACAAAATCGCGGTCAATGATGCTTGAGAGCTTCTCGCGGTTGAGCTCGTCAAAATCGCAACGTTCGACGGAAAGCGCCAAAAGCAGCAGGATTTGCTGAAAATCGGCGCATGGGATGGCGCAACCAAACTCCTTCTCAAAGTAGGCGGCGATGCGCTGGGCGCAGCGTACGATCTGCTCGCGCTGCCCGAGTTGTGCCACTAGGCCGTCTGCATCGATGGGGCCGTCCACCTCGCTGAGCTCGTTGTTCGAGGTGAGCCTGATGATGATCACTAACAGGTGCACGAGCAGGTTGGAGAGCGCGTAGTCGTTGATAAATAGATCCGAGCGCTGGCAGATCGCGACCAAGCTCGAGAGGGTTGCCTGCACGTCAAAGTCGGGAAACATGTTTTCGAGCGTTTTGGTTGAGGTGAAATAGCCATAGGAGTTGTGGGTGGCTATGCGGCCGAGAAGCTTGCGCTTGTCGGCCTCTCGCCCCGTGAGTTTCATGCGGTAGTCGTGTGTCTCGACATTGAGGTCGAACTGCCGAACGAGCGCGCGCACCTGCGGCATCACGGAGCTCTGAAACGTGCTCTCGCTGATAAAGAGCTCATCGGCGATATCAAAGACGGAGAGTCCATCGCATGCGTTGACAAGGCGGGAGATAGTAAAGTCGCGCCTGGAGTCCGCGTTCGCGGGGAGGGTATTGACACCTTCGCAAGGACTAGCGGAAGCGCTGGCGGCAGCCGGCGCCGCCGTGGCAAGGCGATAGCCCTCTTTAGACGATTCGATATGTCGCGTACCGGTCTCGTTGACCTCTGCAACATAGTTGCGGATGCTTCGCTCACTCGCGCCCAAAAGGCCGGCAAGCATCGAGGAAGACACCCATGAGCTGCTGTTTTCGAGCACGTCGATCATGCGGTTGATGCGGTTCTGCTTGGCGCTCGCCATGGCTTTCCTCCAAGAGATGAACGGCAGACAGGGTGTACCGCCCCATGGTATCTCAGGTTAAGAAAGGGTGTCTTTTCTAATTTGCCGCCCAAGCGGAAAATCGCCCGGCTTGCCGTGCGGGCGGAAAATCTGCTGCCTTGCCGCTATGCGGCAAAAAGTCGGTTGGCGGCAAGAGCCCTCCGCCGCGTATAGTGCAGTCACGGTCAAGGGCGGCCGGGTCGACACGGGCGCCCAAGAACACAGCGGGGATCGCAGCGGCATCGGAGCTGCCTCGAGCCCGCTTATTGGGAAAGGAGTACCCCATGGCAGATGAGAACGGCACCGTTCGCATTCTCCTCGCTTGCGGCATCGGTGCCTCGACCGGCTTTATGGCGGCAGGCATGCGCAAGGTCGCAAAGTCCAAGGGTCTTGACTGCACCATCAAGGCAGTCAGTAAGTCTGAGATTATGGACTACGCCGACAAGATCGACGTCCTCCTGCTCGGTCCGCACTTCGCCTCCGAGGTGCCCGAGATCCAGTCTCAAGTGGCATCTCACGGCGTGAAGGTCATGGCCATCGACCCCGACTATTACGCGGCACTCGACGGCGAGAGCATCCTCGAGGATGCCTACGACCTGCTTGACGAAGACTAGGAGGGGACAACATGCTGCAAAAGTTCATGGAAGCGATCCAGGCGTGGATTACCGAGCATGTCGTCCCCGTGATGAACAAGCTTACCTCAACCTACTGGTTTGGCGTTATCTCCGACGCAGTTCTCTACATCGTCCCCTTCTCCATGGTCTCGGCCATCCCGAGCCTGTGGAACATTATCCGTCGCTTTGTCCCGGCCCTGCCCGACCTGTCGCCGCTCACTACGTTCTCGTTTGGCCTCGTGGGCATGTTCATGGCGTTTATCATCCCGCATAACGTTGCGGTCAAGGAAGATCGCAAAGACCGCAGCATGATTGCCGGTTTTACCGGTATAGGCGCTTTTATGCTGTGCATGAACCCCACCATCACCGATCAGGGCTATGTCTTCCAGATGGCCAAGTTTGGCGCGGGTGGCATGTTCACCGCGATGGTCGTGGGATTTGTCGTTGGCTTTATCTACAAGCGCATGGCGCGCATGACGTTCTTTTCCGAGGACAGCCTCGTGCCCGACTTCGTCAAGAACTGGTTCGATAACATCATTGCGGTGCTGCTGTCGCTTTTTGTGGCTTGGCTCTTTACCAACATGCTCCAGGTCGACGTTTTTAGCGCGGTCGCGATCATCCTTTCGCCCGTTACCGGCTTTGCCCAGACGCTGCCCGGCACCATCGCCATCCCGCTTGTCATGGACACCTTCTACTTCTTTGGCATCTCCGGCTGGGTGTTCTCGCCGATCCAGCAGTCCATCCAAAAGTCTGCTCTTGCCGAGAACATGGCCGCCTATGCCGCAGGCCTCGCTCCCACTAACATTAACGCGTACGGCATTACTCGCTACATCATGATCGGCGGCGAGGGCGCAACGCTTCCGTTGGCCTTCTACATGCTCTTTGCCAAGTCCAAGAAGAACAAGACGCTCGGCCGTGCAACGATTATCCCGTCGCTGTTCAACATTAACGAGCCGCTGGTCTTCTCCACGATCGTTGCCAACCCCTTTATGTTCATCCCCATGGTGCTGCAGTCTATCCTGCTGTCTGCCAACGCCTACCTCTGGATGAGCATGGGCTGGGCGAGCCTGCACGTCGAGAATTTCGATATGAACTTCCTGCCCAATGCGGTCTCGGCGTTCTTTATGTCGGGCGGAGACGTGCGCAATATCGCACTTGTCTGCGTCAACCTGCTGATCGCCGCGATTCTGTGGTTCCCGTTCTTTAAGGCTGCCGATAACTACCAGTGCAAGATCGAGGAAGAGCAGGCTGCCGAGAAGGCTGCAAAGAAAGCGGCCAAGAAGGCTGCCAAGGAAGCCGCCAAGGCCGCTGCCGCAGCTGCTGTCGAGTAAACCTCTACGGGCGACTCAGAGTTCGTCGCCTAGTTGCTACCAGATGTTTCAGTACCGGCCGTGGAGGCGGCCGGTACCCAAGAATAGGAGGCCATGATGGCTGATGAGACAATCAACGTTCCTGCGGTCGCGATGAACGTCATCATCAACGCTGGCGACGGCCGCGCCTGCATCGACAAGGCGATGGATGCCCTGGCGGAGTTCGATTTCGATGCGGCAGACGCGCATCTTGCCGAGGCTGATGCCAAGATCCTTGAGGCGCACAAAGCGCAGACCGAGATGATCCAGCGCCAGGCGGGCGGCGAGGAGGTCGAGTACTCCCTGCTGTTCGTGCACGCCCAGGATACGCTTATGACCATCAGCGCCGAGCTGCACATGGCCAAGAAGATGATGCCCGTAGTGCGCGCGCTGACCGCCCGCTAACGCGTCTCCCGATTGCGGGTCGCGCCCTGCGGCTCGCATCCCCAACCCAACCAAGAGAGATGAGGACATACCATGATCGACCTTTCTACCTATGACTTTGGTGAGACTTTTCCCGAGGGTTTTCTATGGGGCGGCGCTACCGCTGCCAACCAGATCGAGGGCGCATGGGACGAGGGCGGTCGCGGCCCTGCGGTCTCCGACTATGTGATTCTGCTCGACCGCGAGACCTGCGCCCGCGAGGGCATCGTCGAGGGCGGCCCGCTCAACTCCGTTACGCGACAGTCACTCGCAGCTCGCAAGGCAGACGAGATGGCCTATGATTTTCCCAAACGACGCGGCATCGACTTCTACCACACCTACAAGGAGGACATTGCGCTTTTGGGCGAGATGGGCTTCGGCGTCTTTCGCATGAGCATTTCCTGGAGCCGTATCTTCCCCAACGGCGACGACGCCCTGCCCAACGAGGAGGGTCTGGCCTTCTACGATAAAGTCTTTGACGAGTGCCATAAGCACGGGATCGAGCCCATGGTCACCCTCAACCACTTTGATATGCCGCTTCACCTGGCCGAGGAGTACAACGGCTTTGCGAGCCGTCACGTGGTCGACGCCTTTGAGCACTATGCTGAGACGCTTTTCCGCCGCTACAAGGGCAAGGTCAAGTATTGGATGACCTTCAACGAAATCAACCACGTCTACGCCAACCCCTGCACCTGCTGCGGCGTGATTTGGGACGAGAAAGAAGACGGCTCCAACCCCTATGCCGGCCGTTGGCCCGAGAAGTTCCAGGTCGCTCACAACCAGCTCGTGGCTTCCGCCAAGGCGGTTATCAAACTGCGCGAGATTGACCCCGAGGCTCACATCGGCAACATGCTCTGCCGTCTTGAGAACTACGCTGAGACCTCCAAGCCCGAGGATCAGCTCCAGGTGCTTTTTGAGGACCACTTCAACTGGTTCTTCACCGATATCCAGGCCAAGGGCGAGTACCCCTACTACGTGAAGCGTTTCTTACGCGACTACGGCGTCGATATCAAGATGGAGGACGGCGACCTCGAAACCCTCAAGGCCGGCGTGGTTGACTACATCTCCATCAGCTACTACATGACCTACATCATGCGCTACAAGGGCAAAATTTCCCCCGAGCCGAGCGGCAAGCTGGTTACCGAGATCAAGAACCAATACCTCGAGATGACCGAGTGGGGCTGGCCGATCGATCCCGTGGGATTCCGCATCACGCTCAACCACATCTACGATCGCTACCACCTACCGATCTTCATCGCCGAGAATGGTAACGGCATGACCGAGAACCGCGATGAGAACGGCTTCTGCGACGACGACGCGCACATCGAGTATATGAAGGAGCACGTCGAGCAGATGCACCAGGCGATTCTCGACGGTGTCGACGTCTTTGGTTACGCCTGGTGGGGCCCTATCGACCTGATCAGCTCCGGCACCTCCGAGATGACCAAGCGCTACGGCCAGATCTCGGTCGACCAGGACGACCACGGCAACGGCACCGGCAAACGCGGTAAGAAGAAGAGCTTCTTCTACTATAAGAAACTTATCGCTAGCAATGGTGCCGATACCGCAACCGACAACATCGTGGTGGAGTAAGGAGCAGAGATGGTTTCCAAGACGACGGTCGTCAAGAATCCGAGCGGTATCCACGCGCGTCCTGCGTCGCTGTTTGTGCAGGAGGCAAGCAAGTACGAGAGCTCGATCACCGTTGGCAAGGTGGGCGGAGACGCCAAGGACGCCAAGTCTATCTTGATGGTCATGAGCCTGGGGATGATCTGCGGTTGCGAGATTGTGATTGCGGCCGACGGCGCCGACGAGGCGGCCGCCGTCGATGCCCTCGTGGCGCTTGTCGAGAGTGGCTGCGGGGAGTAGGCGGGCAAAAGCCGCGCCGATGCGCTTTGGGCCACCCAAGGTGGGCTGGCTCCAGAAAGATTGGCCCGCCGGTGCGCGCCGGCGGGCCCTTTGCTTAGGGAGGTTAACGATGACGGCAAGAAACGTTGGCGCTAGGGGCGCGGGGCGCGTTGGGGCGCGTTCGGCGCTTACGACCCTGGGGGTCATGTCACTGATTTATGCGGTGGGCGTTCTACTTATGGATGCGACTGTGGGCGAGCTTACGGGCTCTGCGGCGTCCTCTGCATCGATCGCGTCGATGCTCGTTACCTTGCTGCTCATCGTGGCGTTGATCTTCCTTGAGGTGCGAGCGTATCGGGCGGTGGTGGCCTCGGTGCCCTTTGAGCCTGATATGGGTGACAAGGTGCTGCTAAGTCTTTCGCTCTGGTTTGGCGGCGGCATGCCACTCGGCGTCGCCAATCTGGTTCGCGCCGCGGCGTTAGGAGGTGCCGGCGACGTGCGCCAGATTCTCATGCAGCTGGGCGTGAGCGTCGCGCTCATGCTGCTGACGTATCCAAAGTTCAGAGCGTAGACAACAGCAAAGCTTGAAAATGCAAAGCCCCGCGACCGATTTCAGCCCGGTCGCGGGGCTATTTGATATTTGGGGGAAATGCATTCGTCGATTTACATGCTCTCTGCCGCACGTGTGCCCCGCTCATTTCCAGGGTGAACATTTGGCTCGCTCAATCTTGGGGTGGCAGCGGGTCGGGCAGGGCGGGACGACGGCCTGGTGGCGGAGCGAAGCCGCGCCGGCCGGCGCTCGCCCGCTAGCAAATCCTCGGCAGCTGCTCTCCTACGAGCATGTCGAGGATACGGGTCGAGCCCCAGCCGGTGCGCACGCGCACGGCGGGACGGGCGCCCTCGGCAAGCGGCAGCACGCGACCGATGATGGCGGCGTTCTCGCCGTAGCGCGCGGCGCGCATGGCCGTCAGTGCGGCATCGGCCTGCTCGGCCGGCACCACGGCAACCATCTTGCCCTCGTTTGCTACCTGCAGCACATCGTAGCCGAGCATCGCACATGCCGCCTGCACGTCGGGGCGCACGGGCACAGCATCCTCGTCGATCTCCATGGCAACGCCGCTGGCCTGGGCAAACTCGTTGAGCGTGGATGCCAGACCGCCGCGCGTGGGGTCGCGGAAGCAGCGGGTGTCGGGGGCGGCGGCGAGCACGTCGGCAATCAGATGATTGAGCGGTGCGGCGTCGCTTTCGATGGTGCTCGAAAACGCCAGGCCCTCGCGCTGGCTCATGATGGCGATGCCGTGGTCGCCTAGCGTACCCGATACCAGGATGGCGTCGCCGGGCCGGCAGTTGGCACCGCTGAGCGTCACGCCTGCGGGCACCTCGCCCACGCCGGCGGTATTGATGTAGACGCCGTCGGCACCTCCACGCTCGACCACCTTGGTGTCGCCGGTGATAATCTTCACGCCTGCCTCATGTGCCGTTTCGGCCATGGTCTGAACGATCTGGCGGAGCTTGTCCATGGGATAGCCCTCTTCGAGGATAAAACCGCACGATAGGTAGCGTACGTTGGCGCCCGAGGTCGCGACGTCGTTGACGGTTCCACATACGGCGAGGCGGCCGATATTGCCGCCGGGGAAGAACTGCGGCGTTACCACAAAGCTGTCGGTCGACATGGCGATTCGCCCGCTTGCGGGCAGCGCGGCGACGCCGGCATCGTTGCCCGCAAGCAGCTCGGGCGACCCAAAGGCATCCAGAAAGACCTCATCGATAATGCGCTTCATCATCTGGCCGCCGGAGCCGTGGCCCAGCAGGACAGTGCTATCGGTGGCGGTACGGGACATATCGAAAACTCCAATCGTGGGTGGTGCCGGTACGCGGGGGCGTCCGGGCTAGTCGCGGTATCTAAAGTACGCCGCGCAGCTGCCTTCGGAGCTCACCATGCAGGGGCCGACGGGGTGTTCGGGCGTACATGCGTGGCCGAACAGCGGGCAGTCGCTCGGCGTGATGGCTCCGCGCAGCACGTCGCCGCAGCGGCACCCGCGTGGCTCGACCGTCGCCTCAACGGGCACATCAAAGCGGGCGCCGGCATCAAAGCGCGCGAATTCGGGCCGGATGGAAAGACCCGAATTCACAATCGGTCCCAGCCCGCGCCACGTGGTGTCGCACGGCTCAAACACCTGCTCGACCAGCTGGCGCGCCACGGGGTTGCCGTCAGCGTTGACGCCACGGCGGTAGGCGTTGTCGATTGCGGGCCTGTGCTCGACAACCATCTGGACCAGCATACAGATGCCCTGCAAGATATCGACCGGTTCAAATCCCGTGACCACGCCGGGGGTCTCGAACTCGTCGACCAAAAACCCAAAGGGTGCCAGGCCTGTGATGGTGGCGACGTGACCCGGCAGGATAAAGCCGTCGATGGCGGTCTCGGGGTCGTTGGAGATCGCACGCAGAGCCGGCGGCGTGGTCTTGTGAGCACAGTAGACCGAGAAGTTCTGGAGCCCGCGCGCGTCGGCCTCCAGGATAGCGGCGGCGATGGTGGGCGTCGTGGTCTCAAAGCCGACGCCCATAAAGATGACCGGGCGATCGGGGTTGTGTTCGGCGATATCGAGTGCATCGAGCGGGGAGTACACAATGCGAATATCGCGCCCCGCCGCCTTTTGCGCGGCGAGCGAGGTAGACGACCCGGGCACGCGCATCATGTCGCCAAAGGTGGTGATGATGGCGCCGTCCATCTTGGCGAGCGCGATTGCATGGTCGATATCGCGGTTGGCGGTAACACAGACGGGGCAACCCGGACCGCTCAGCAGTTTGAGCCCGGCAGGCATAATGGAGCGAAAGCCATAGCGACCGATGCTCACGGTATGCGTACCGCAGACTTCCATAAGGTTGATGCTGCGGTTGCCGACAAGCTCATGAATACGATCGATGAGCTCGCGAGCCAGCTTGGGGTCGCGAAATGCCGAAAAGTCGATACCGGAGCGAACCGGCTGCGCCGCCGCCACTAGTATGCCTCGGCCGGGTTAGTGGCGAGCTGGTCCTCTTCGGCCAGCTCGGTCATGGTATTGACGAGCTCGAGTGTCTCTTGGGCTTCCTGCTCGTCGACAATCTGAATGCCAAAGCCGGCGTGCACGAGAATATAGTCGCCTACCTGTGCCGTCGGCACGAGGCGCAGCGAAACGGGGCGCTCGATGCCCATCATGTCGACGGTCGCCTTAAGGTCGTCGTCGCGTTTGACCACTTTACCGGGAACGGCAAGGCACATAATGTTCCCCTTTTATACGTTTTGCGCTGGATAGGCGCCTAATTACCCATCAGTTGATGGTAGCGCTCGCGGGAGTCACGAGCAAACGCGTTACACCTGTGAGACGGCGGCGCGCAGGCTGGCAAAACGCCTATCGCGATGCTGTCTGCGCGAGGCGAGCGCGAGCGATGGCGGCCTGACCGTAGGCGATGCAGCCGTCGTTAACGGGCACGGTTTGGGGAATCAAGACAGTGAGACCCATGCTTTTGAGCTCGCGGGTGAGGAGCTGGAGCAAAAGTCGGTTCATGAACACACCGCCCGAGAGCGCGACGGTATCGAGGTTTTCGCGATTGCAGATCTCGCACGCGATGTGGGTCGTAGCGTGCGTAATGGCGATGTGAAACTCGAGGGCGAGCCTGTCGGCCGGCGTGCCTGCCTCAATTCCATTCAGAAGAGATTCGATGAGCGGTTGGGGGTCCAAGATGGGGGAGTCGTCGGCAGACGTGAATACGCCTGCATGATTGCCGTCGAGACGAACGGTCTTACCGCCGAGCGCGGGCCAGGCGGCGGCTTCGAGTTCGATGGCGGGCTCGCCCTCGTAGGTTGCCTTGTCGCAGATGCCCAGAATTGCCGCCGCGGCATCAAAGAGACGCCCCATGCTGCTGGTACGCGGGCTGTTGATGCCGCGCTCGATCATGGTGGCTGTCACGCTGCGCGTTTGCTCGTCGAGGGCGCCCAATAGCCCCGCGGCACCCGGGTGCTCGAGCAGGCCGAGCTCGCTCAGCAGGGCAAAGGCATTGCGGCGGGCGTCGCGCACGGAGGCCGCCCCGCCGGGGAGCGCCCAGGTGCGCAGGTGCGCGGCGCGTTCAAAATCGGCAAGGCCGGCAACAAGAAACTCGCCGCCCCAAATGGTCCCATCGGTGCCGGCGCCGGTGCCGTCAAAGGCGATGCCAAGGACACGCGCGTCGGTTGTAAGCTGGCCCGCGGCGATGGCCTCGGCCATCACGCTCGCGATATGTGCATGATGATGTTGGACTTCGATAAGCGGCAGATTGTGCTTCCGTGCCAGTTCACGCGCCCACTGGCTCGACAGATAGCTGGGATGCATGTCACATGCCAAGGCGGCAGGCGCCAGGTCAAAGAGGTTTTCCAAGCGCGTGCGCGCGGCGTTCCAGGCATCGAAGGTCTCGCCGTTTTCGACATCGCCGATATGCTGCGACACAAAACAGGCCACATGGCCGTCGGCGTCCTCGCGCGTGAGCGCGATCGTAGCTTTTTGCTGCGGCCCGCAGGCGAGCACGCAGGGTGCAGTGCCGTCGAGCGCCGGCAGCGCTAACGGCTGCGGCGCATATCCGCGTGCGCGACGCACAGGCATGGCGGCGCCATCGACCACGCGTACCACGGAGTCGTCGTAGCGCGAGAGAATCGCGCGGTCGTTGCCGAGCAGCGCGTCGGCAATGCCGGCGGCAACGAGGCGCTCCCAGGCAAGATCGTCATCGGTCTCGATGGGCTCTTCGCTCAGGTTTCCGCTGGTCATGACGAGCGCGTGCATACCGCGGGCTTCTGCCGCGGCAAGCAACAGATGCTGAAGCGGGGTGTAGGGGAGCATAACGCCAAGCTCGGGCAGGTCGTGCGCGATGGACGGTACGAGTACGAGGGCGTCGGGAGAATCGCCGTCGCTCCCGCAAACAGCACGCCGGCGCAGCAGCACAATGGGGCGAATGCTGCCGGTCAGCAAGCCGCGTGCAACGTCGCTGACATGGCACAGGCGTTCAACGTCGGCAAGGTCGCGCACCATAACGGCAAGCGGCTTGTTACTGCGGCGTTTGCGGCGGCGAAGCTCGGCTACCGCCTGCTCGTTGGAGGCGTCGCATGCCAAGTGAAATCCGCCCAGCCCCTTGATGGCGACGATACCGCCACCGGCCAGCAACTCAACACAGCGGTCGATAATGGCGTCGCTGGCCTCGCGTGTGGTGCCGACGGCCGGTGTCGCGGACGAATTCCCGCACGCATTGCCGTTCACAGCCTCGCGCCACGTAATATGCGGCCCGCAATCAAAGCAGGCATCGGGCTGCGCGTGAAAACGCCGGTCGAGTGGGTCGGCATACTCCGCGGCGCACTTGGGACACATGGGAAAACAATCCATCGAGGTGGCCGCTCGATCGTAAGGCAGCGAGCGGATGATGGTAAAGCGCGGCCCGCAGTTAGTGCAGTTAATAAAGGGGTAGTGATAGCGCCGATCGGCGGGGTTGAACAACTCGCGCAGACAATCATCGCAGGTGGCGATATCGGGCGAGACGAGCGTCGTGTGCGCGGTCTGGTCCTGCGATGCCACAATACGAAAGCCCTGCTCATCGGTAGCGCTCCAGCCGCCAGGCTTCAAATCCGCAATATCGACTCGCTCAACGCGAGCCGCCGCGGGCGCATGCTCAGAAAGAGCAGCGACAAATCCGTCAACCGCCTCGGCACGGGCGTGCGCCTCGATATGCACGCCGTCGCCCGCGTTGAGCACCCATCCGCAAATGCCATGCGCCATGGCCTCGCGATACACAAACGGCCGCATGCCAACGCCCTGCACAATGCCCGTTACATGAATATGCACATGTCGCATGCGACACCCCTCATCAAAACCGACCAAATAGGGACAGGTGCGCTACAGCCCCAGGCTCTGCTTGGTGGCGGCACACGTGAGCTCGCCGTGCTTAACGCCGCGCAGGCCCAGCAGACGGTCGGCTAGTTCGTAGACGCGCTCGCCGCGACCCTTGAGCGCCAGAATCTCCAAGCAGTTGTGGTGATCCAGATGCACGTGCATGGTCGATACGATCTCGTCGGTGTAGTCGTGCTGCACTTCGTCCAGACGGCGCGTCAGGTCGCCGGTATGGTGGTCGTAGATCATGGTGAGCGACCCGATAACATGCTCATCGGGCGTGCGCATCTGCTCCTTGGCGATCGAGGCGCGAATCAGGTCGCGCACGGCCTCGGAGCGGTTGGCCACGTCGCCGCGGCGCGCGATCTGTTCGTCAAAACGGCGCAGCAGGTCGTCCGGTGCGGTAACCGAAAAGCGGACCAGCTCGGAGCCGGAACCACTACAGTGGCAGCCCGCGTCACCGTCCGCCCCGTGCGGATGCTCGTGCTCGTACCCGCAGCCGTGCTCGTGTTCGGCCACGTTACACCAGCTTCACGGAGCCGACGGAGTTGTGGTCGGCCTCGATGGCCTCTTCGTAGCCCTCGAGTGCGTCGTGGGCCTCGTGCAGCGCGGCCATGGCTGCCTCGAGCTTGGCGCCGATGCGCTCCATGTCAAAATTCTCGGTCGCATGCAGCAGCTGATGGCTCCACTCGTGGGCGAGCTCGATGGTGTCGTCGACCTGCTTGACGCTCATGGCAAGCTGGCTCATGTTCATTCCAACATCATGCATGGGAAATCTCCTTGTGTGGACGGTAATCCAGTGGTTCAGATTTTACTACGCCCGCTCTGCGCGCCGCTGCATAAGAAAACGGGTGCGAGTCTGTGCGACTCGCACCCGTTCACTGGGGGCTTTTTGTAACTACCATACTATCCGTGGTCGCACGCGCCGCACCCGGCAGTCCGGCGAGCGGTGCAAAACCGCTCATGGACGGCGGGCAAGTAACAAGCGTATTACAGATGCTTCTCCAGCAGCGCCTGCAGCCTCGCCTTGGGCAGAGCGCCAACCGAGCGGTCAATCTCCTCGCCGTTCTTAAACACAATCAGCGTGGGGATGCTCATGACGCCATACTTCATGGCCAGGTCCTGGTTGTCGTCGACGTTGCATTTGGCAACGGCAAGCTTGCCCGCCAGCTCATCGGCTACCTCGTCCACGATGGGCGAGAGCGATCGGCAGGGCCCGCACCAGGGCGCCCAAAAATCGACCAGCACGGGCAGGCTGTCGTTAACGATGGAATCGAAGTTCTCGGGGGTAATCTGCTTAATGTCAGCCATGGTGACCTCCATAATACGACGCGGTTCGGCCGCGTAAAACTCAGTACGACCGTGCTTATACCCAGCCGCCCGCAAAGCAACCACTCGCGGGCAGCTCTTTTATATAATGGTGGGCACGCAAACGATTGGAGAGCGCATGTCCACGTCACAAAGCCAGAAAAAAGAAGCCATCGCCCAGGCGGCCGAGCAGGAGCTCACATCGCTTGCGGTCCGTGGCGTGCGCATCGTGGGCAACGCGTGCTCGCCGATCGTGCTGGTCAAAGGCGATTTGGACGAGGCCGAGCGTTCGGGCGGCGAGCTGGCTGCCGGTCCGGACGGTGCTGCGCTGCGCAAGGCGCTTGGGGCCATCGGCTACGCGCCCGAGGATTTTTGCGTGCTGGCAAGCGTCGCCGGCGCAGGCGACGGAGCGGTCGCGGTGGGCGAGACTCTGCCGTGCGAGCTGTTCCGCGAGGCGCTTGAGGCTCTGGATCCCGAGGCGGTGCTGCTGCTCGATAACAGCGCGGCCGATGTCATGCGCGAAACCTACGCCGATATGCTCGTGGCGATTGATGACTTCGACACCGCCATGCTCAAGCCCGGCCTGGTCGCCCATGTGCAGGGCCGCCGCGTGCTCGCGCTCGATGGCTTTGAGGCGGCGCTGACCGACAAAGCGGCCAAGCAGCGCATGTGGGCCTACATCAAGCAGCTGACCCCGGCGGTCGCTCCACTGTAGCGGATCGGCACCGGCGAGCGATTGCCTGGCGGGCGAGGCGCGCCGCGAGATCGGCGCCGTACTTCTACATCACAGCGCGCAGCTCAAACCGATCGCCGTTAATGCGGAACTGGCAATTGCCGTTCATGCGCTCGACGGCGAGTTTGATGCTCTTGGTGCCAAAGCCGTGTCCCGCATGCTGGGTCACGGGCATACCGTCGACCATGCGCGGCGCGCGGTCAAACGTGTTGGAAACTAACAGCAGCAGCTGCCCGTCCTCAAACCGCAGGTCAAGATCGACAAAGCGCTTGCCCTCGGGGGCGGCGCTCGCCGCGGCAATGGCGTTTTCCAAGGCATTTGAGAGCACGCTAAACAGGTCGGCGTCGCCTACGTGGATGGTTTCGGGTACGGCGGCGCGCAGGTTGGCGGTAATGCCGTTTCTATTGATATCCGAGTTAAATGACGAAAGCGCGATGTTGACGGTTTCGTTGGCGCAGAAGCGGCGTACGGCGGTGCGGTCGCCGGCTTCGCAGAGTTCGTCGATGCGTTTGAGCGCCTCGTCGGTGTGGCCCTCCTCAATTAAGACGGCCAGACCGCGCAAGAAGTGGCGCATATCGTGGCGAAGAATCGACAGCTCGCGCCCGGATTGACGCCAAGCCTCGAGCTCTTTGATGGCGGCGCTGTCGCGTGTCTCAAGCATCCAGCGTTCACGCTCGGCGGTTTCCTTTTCTTCGTATTCACGCAGGTAGACGGCGAGGAACATAAGATAGAAGGCGCAGAGTGCAAAGGCCAAAAACTCAACCGTCACCACCGAGCCCGAGTGGAACAGCGTGGTGTAGACGTTGGTGGCATAGTCAAAGACGTAATAGACGAGCGGCAGGATTAAAAGGATGCCCAGCTCGGTGGGGCTTTTAATCGCCAGGCGGGGTCCAATGTCGCCGGCCCAATGCAGCAGGACGGCAAAGACGCCGAGCGTGGTAGCGATGCGTGCCAGATAGTACGCAATCTGAGAATCGGTTGCGGCAAATGCGGCGATACCCATCCAATTGCTGAACTGGCAGCTCAGATAGGCACTCGTAATGCCGAGCGCGGCAAGCAGTGGACTCAGGCGGTAGCGCGCGCACAGGTAGACGATAAGCGGCAGGTGCACGACAAGCGGATAAGCCTGGCGGGCAAATAGTTCGCCGCCAACGACATTGGCGATCGAGAAGGCGGCGCCGGTCAGAATGGTAACGACCACCAGCTCGAACGCATGGCGTCGGTTGATTTCGACACCGCACAGCGCTGCCGAGGCAAAAACGCCAAAGAGTAGCGTCGTGGCGTGGTGGATTGCCCAAAGGGCCATTTCGACCGAGGAGACCATCAGTGTCTCCCACCTTCGAAGCGCACCGCAAAGTAGGCGTCTTGGAATCCCTGCTTGCAGCTGCGCGAAAGCGGGATGCACGCGCCCGAGCGCATGACGATGTCCGTGCGATCGAAGTGGTCGATGTTGCGCAAGTTGACCTGGTAGCTGCGGTGGCATTTAAAGAAGACCGCGTTTTGCTCCAAGCGGTCCTCGACGCTGCGGAACGACTCGAGTGCCTCGATATCGCGTCCGTCGCGCAGATGGAAGACCACGTGCTTGTTGCGCGCCTCGGCATATTCGATGTCGGACAGGCGCAGGGCGTGGTAGCCAAAGGACGTTTTGATCACGAGCTCGTCGGTCGCTGCCGGACGCATGCTCGAAAGCTCGTCGAGCAGTTGCGCCAGGCGCTCGTAGGCCACGGGCTTGAGCAGATAGTCGAAGGCGCGGACCTCGTAGGACTCCAGTGCAAACTCGGGCGACGAGGTAAGGAACACCAGGCGCACGGCGGTGTCGGCCTGGCGCAATTCGCGTGCGGTGTCCATGCCGTTGACGAGCGGCATGATCATGTCGAGCAGGATGATGTCGGCGCGCGACGCGGCATGGCGCGCCAGCAGGTCCTCGCCGCGCGTGACGAGCGCAACATCGACCGCCGTGCCCGTCTCGATCGACCAACGGTCGATCATCCGGTGCAGTCTATCTAGAAAAGCGACGTCATCGTCGCAGGCAATAATCTTGAGCATTCTGAGCCCCCTTAGTAGTTCGATTTTGCCACATTGGGTGCGGACCGCTCGCGGAGGCGTGTCCCGTTTGCGCCCCACGGCGTGCAACTCGCGCCGAGCGGAATTGCGGTGGCGAAAGATGCCTCCTGCGCTATCGAGAGCTCGGCTATCCTCAGCTTGCCAGTTCGAATATGGACTTGCCGCATGGTCGAATCTTTATTTCAACTTTACACCTAGGTTTACAGCTGTCTTGTCAGTTGTAAACCTAGGTGTCATACTACAGCCCCAAGATTCGCCAAAAGAGAGGGGCCTTGATGGCACAGAGCGCGAACATGGATGCGTCGGAGCTTGCACGCGATATTGCGGCTGGCCTCGCATCGGCAACGACGGCAACGGAGCGCGCGGCATTGGTGCCCGCAGAGCTCGTCGAGGCCATTCAGCAACTAAAAACCCAACGTGATGCGGTGATCCTGGCGCACTACTATGTGGCGCCCGAGGTTCAGGCTGTTGCCGATTACGTCGGCGACAGCTTCTACCTGGCAAAGCTCGCCAAGAGCCTGCCGCAGCAGACTATCGTGCTGTGCGGCGTGGAGTTTATGGGCGAGAGCGCCAAGCTGCTCAATCCCACCAAGACCGTGCTGCTGCCCGAGCCGGGCGCGGACTGTCCCATGGCGCACATGGTCAAGCGCGAGACGGTCGATGCGGCGCGCGCCGAGTACGGCGACGACCTGGCCGTGGTCTGCTACGTCAACTCCACGGTCGAGATCAAGAGCTGGAGTGACGTGTGCGTTACCAGCTCAAACGCCGTCAAGATCGTCTCCGAGCTGCCGCAGCAGCACATCTTGTTCATTCCCGACCAAAACCTCGGCCGCTTCGTAGCCGAGCAGGTGCCGCAAAAGCACGTCATTCTCAACAACGGCTACTGCCCGCGCCATCACATCATCACCGTCGAGCAGATCGTCGACGCGACGGAGACCCACCCCGACGCGCTCGTGCTGGCGCATCCTGAGTGCAAGGCCGACGTTTTGGCCGAGGCCGACTACATCGGCTCCACCGCCGGCATCATCAAGTACGCCGAGGAGTCCGACGCGAGCGAGTTCATCATCGTGACGGTCCGCGGCGTGCTCTACGAGCTCGAGCGCCGCTGCCAGGGCACCGGCAAGAAGTTCTACTTCCCCGCGGTGCAGCCCACCTGCGTCAACATGGATCTCATCACGCTCGAAAAGCTCGTGCGCTGCCTGGAGACGGGCGAGGGCGAGGTGCAGATTGGCGTGTCGGACAAGGCCGCCGATCAGGCCAAGCTCACGCTCGACCGCATGCTCGAGTACGCAGTGCGCTAGAACAATGCGGCATGAGGGACGGTCCCTTATGTCACATTCAAGGGAGAGGATTCCTGTGGAAACCAAGCAATACCCCGATATGGAGTGCGACGTCGTTATTGCCGGCTGCGGTGTAGCGGGCCTGTATGCGGCTCTCAACCTGCCGACGAGCATGCGCGTGATCATGCTCTCCAAGGGCGCTGTCGACGAGTGCGATTCGATGCTCGCGCAGGGCGGCATTTGCGTGCTGCCCGAGGGCTCGGACTACGATGCCTTCTTTGAGGACACCATGCACGCCGGCCATTACGAGAACCGCCGCGAGAGCGTCGACATCATGATCCGCTCGAGCCGCTCGGTCATCAACGACCTGCTAGCGATGGGCGTGGATTTTGAGCGCAAGGCCGATGGCGGCCTCGACTTTACCCGCGAGGGCGCGCACAGCCGTCCGCGCATTGCCTTCCATGCCGACATTACGGGCAAGGAGATTACGACCAAGCTGCTTCAGGCCGTTCGCAAACTGGATAACGTGCAGATTTTGGAGCACGTGGCCATGACCGACATCCTGACGGGCGAGCGTGACGGCGCCACGGTGTGTGCCGGTGTCGTCGCCGTTCCCGTGGACGAGGACAACTCGGTTCGTCCCGCCGACGAGCTGGTAAATGCCGCCGAGGGCGCGCATGCCGGCGAGCCGTTTAAGATCCATGCCCGTCACACGCTGTGGGCAACGGGCGGCATCGGCGGCGTATACGACCACTCGACCAACTATCCGCAGCTTACGGGCGATGCCTGCTACATCGCTCAGGAGCATGGCATTAAGATGGAGCACCTGGACTACGTGCAGATTCACCCCACGGGCCTGTTCTCGCCGCAGCCAGGCCGCACGTTCCTGATCAGCGAGAGCTGCCGCGGCGAGGGCGCGATTCTGCTCAATGCCGCCGGTGAGCGCTTTACCGACGAGCTTCAGCCGCGCGATGTGGTCGCCGCCGCTATTCGCGAGCAGATGAAGCAGGACGGTACTGAGCACGAGTGGCTGAGCTTTGCCCCCGTCGAGCGCGATGTAGTGACCGGGCACTTTGCCAACATTCGCGCACGCTGCTTGGAGGACGGCCGCGACATCTTGGACGAGCCCATCCCCGTTACGCCTACGCAGCACTACTTTATGGGCGGCGTGTGGGTCGACAAGGACGGCCGCACCTCGATGCCCGAGCTCTACGCAGCCGGCGAGACGGCTTGCAATGGCGTGCACGGCAAGAATCGCCTTGCATCAAACAGCCTGCTCGAGGCGCTGGTCTGGGGTCGTCGCGCCGCGTGGTACATGCGCACCGGCGAGTCGCTCGCCGTGGAGCGGGCGGGCGAGCCCGCGCTCGACGGGCGTCATCGCGCCCTGAGCGCCGACTCCCTGGCGATCGATGATTTGGCCCGTGCCGCCGGCACGCAGGCCGTGGAGGAGTAGACCATGAATCCCATTACCATGAAGCTCGTCGTCGATGATCTGATTCTGCAGGCTCTACGCGAGGACATTACGTTTGAGGACGTGAGCACGGCGAGCGTGTGCCCCACGGCGCGCCCCGCCACGGTGGAGCTCATCGCCAAGGCCGATGGCATCATCGCGGGCTTGGATGTGTTCGCCCGCACCTTTGAGCTGCTGGATTCGCAGAGCTCGGTGCTGTTTGATGTTGCCGACGGTGACGAGGTGCACGCTGGCGACCACGTGGGCCAGGTGCGCGGCGATGCGCGCGTGCTGCTTTCGGGCGAGCGCGTGGCGCTCAACTACCTGCAGCGCATGAGCGGTATCGCTACCTATACGCACAGAATGGCAGCGGCGCTCGAGGGTACCAAGACCGTGCTTGTCGACACACGCAAGACCACGCCGGGCATGCGCGTTTTCGAGAAGGCGGCGGTTGAGATCGGCGGCGGCAGCAACCATCGCTACAACCTGTCGACAGCCGTCATGCTCAAGGACAACCACATCGATGCCGCCGGTGGCGTGACGCGCGCGATCGAGATGGCGCGCGCCCACGCGTCGTTTACCACGACGGTCGAGATTGAGTGCGAGAACCTGGACATGGTACGCGAAGCCGTGGAGGCCGGCGCCGATATCATCATGTTCGACAACATGACCCACGATGACATGGCTACTGCGATTGAGCTTATCGCCGGTCGTGCCAAGACCGAGTGCTCGGGCAACGTAGACGCCGACAACATTCGCGCCCTGGCCGGCCTGGGTGTTGACTATATTAGTTCGGGCGCTCTGACGCACTCTGCGCCGATTCTCGACCTCTCGCTTAAGCACCTGCGTCTACTGGACGGTAAATAATGGACGCCCGCGAGCGTCGCCGTTCCATCATGGCCGTGCTCGAGGAAGCCAAAGATCCTGTCTCGGGCAGTGCGCTTGCCCGCGAGGTGGGCGTGAGCCGTCAGGTTGTGGTGCAGGACATCGCCCTGCTGCGCGCCGACGGGCACGATATTGTCGCCACCAATCGCGGCTATGTGCTACAGGAGGCAGCGAGCAGCCCGGCTGTGCCCACGCGTCTGGTCAAGGTACGCCACGGCGTGGAGCAGGCGGGCGATGAGCTCACGAGCATCGTCGACGCGGGCGGCGCCGTGCTCAACGTGATCGTCAACCACCGCGTGTACGGTAAGATCACAGCCGACCTGGACATCCGCAATCGTCGCGATGTCGAGCGCTACCTACACGATATCGAGAGTGGCAAGAGCTTTCCGCTATTAACGGTGACGAGTGGCTATCACTTCCATCGCATTGCGGCAGAAGACGAGCAAACCCTCGACGAGATCGAGGCCATGCTCAGGGAGAAGGGCTACCTTGCCGATTTAATGCCCTACGAGGATGATTTGTCCTAGAACACATGCAAAAGGAGGCCTCCGCGGCGATGCGGAGGCCTCCTTTTTGTGCACGGTGTACTTTTGAGTGTGCAGGTGGGGGAGCTGTTACTCCTCGACGATCTCGGTGATCGCGCCGGCGGGGCAAGCGTCCTGGCAAGCGCCACAGGCGACGCAGGAATCCTCGTCAGCGACGGTAGCGACGTCCTGGAGCTCCAGAACGCCAGCGGGGCAGGAGTCGACGCAAACGCCACAAGCGATGCACTCGTCGGCATCAATTACGGGATGAGCCATGGTAGTTTCCTCTCTGTTGACCGACGCTACAGGCGATGCGCGCCGGTTTGATTCGGGCAAAAACATACCACGGGAGCGACCGTTTGCAATACCCTCTGACCGGCATCTTCATACCGTTCGCCGAGTATGCCACGGCTTACTAAAAAACATGCAGGTGAGGCCGTTGAGCTGCGCAAATGTTAGCTACAGGTGACTTGAAATATAGGGCGATTGAGCGTGCTTGTGGAAAGCGCATCCCATTATTTGGCCGAAAAACGGGTCGAACTTTCCCCAGGGAAGCCCGGGGCCGCCATGTGCGCTCCCGAGCCCAAACCTCAGTCAACTCTACATAGATCTCAATAGATCTGCCGAGAACTCAAACAGTGCATCTACCTGCGCATTTAAGAACCTAAACTCTCAGAGATAAGAAATCTTATATGAATTGACTTAGATTTTGTATATTCCGGCCCATAAGGGGATACACTACATCCTGAAAGACAAGCCGAAGCGCCGTGCGACAGACCGTCGAGGTGGCGCGAACGCAAAAGAGAGAGGGAATTTCTAATGAGTAAGATTCTTGGTATCGACCTTGGTACTACTAACTCCGCAATGGCCGTTCTCGAGGGCGGTTCTCCGACCATCATCGTGAACGCCGAGGGCGACCGCACCACCCCGTCCGTCGTGGGCTTCCGTGCTGACGGCGACCGCGTCGTGGGTAAGGCCGCTAAGAACCAGGCTGTCACCAACCCCAAGAACACCGTGTTTTCCATCAAGCGTTTCATGGGTCGCAAGTACTCCGAGTGCACCTCCGAGATCAAGACCGTGCCGTATGAGGTCAAGGAGGGCCAGGGTGGCCGTGCCGTCGTCGACATCGAGGGCAAGGATTACACCGCCGAGCAGGTGAGCGCCATGACGCTCGCAAAGATGAAGGCCGACGCCGAGAAGTATCTGGGCGAGACCGTCACCGACGCCGTCATCACCGTCCCGGCCTACTTCAACGACGCCCAGCGTCAGGCCACCAAGGACGCCGGTAAGATCGCCGGCCTCAACGTCAAGCGTATCGTCAACGAGCCGACCGCTGCTGCTCTTGCCTATGGCCTGGACAAGCAGGGTACCGACCAGCGCATCCTGGTCTTCGACCTGGGCGGCGGCACCTTCGACGTCTCCATCCTCGACCTCGCCGATGGCGTGTTTGAGGTTCTGTCCACCTCGGGCGACAACCGCCTGGGCGGCGACGACTGGGATCAGCGCGTCATCGACTGGATGGCCGATAAGTTCCAGCAGGAGAACGGTGTCGACCTGCGTCAGGACCCCATGGCCCTGCAGCGTCTGAAGGAGGCCGCCGAGAACGCCAAGAAGGAGCTCTCCGCCGCCCAGCAGTCCACCATCAACCTGCCGTTCATTACCATGAACCAGTCCGGCCCGCTGCACCTCAACTACACGCTGACCCGCGCCGAGTTCGAGAAGATCACCCGCGACCTGCTCGAGCGCTGCAAGCAGCCTGTCACCAACGCCCTGCGCGACGCTAAGCTCAAGCTCTCCGATCTGACCGAGGTCATCCTCGTCGGCGGCTCCACCCGTATGCCCGCCGTCCAGGAGCTCGTCAAGACCATGACCGGCAAGCAGCCCAACATGTCCGTGAACCCCGACGAGGTCGTTGCCGACGGCGCTGCCGTCCAGGGCGGCGTGCTCACCGGCGACGTCGAGGGCATCCTGCTGCTCGATGTTACCCCGCTGTCGCTGGGCGTCGAGACTATGGGCGGCATCATGACCAAGATGATCGACCGCAACACCACGATCCCGACCTCCAAGACCGAGGTCTACTCCACCGCTGCCGACAACCAGACCAGCGTCGAGATCAACGTGCTCCAGGGCGAGCGCGAGCTTGCCCGCGACAACAAGTCGCTCGGTAAGTTCCAGCTGACCGGTATCCCGGCTGCCCGCCGCGGTGTGCCGCAGATCGAGGTCACCTTCGACATCGACGCCAACGGCATCGTCAAGGTCTCCGCTAAGGACAAGGGCACCGGCAAGGAGCAGCAGATCACCATTTCCGGCTCCACCGCTCTGTCCGACGACGAAGTCGATCGTATGGTCAAGGACGCCGAGGCTCATGCCGAGGAGGACAAGAAGCAGAAGGAAGAGGTCGAGGTCCGCAACCAGACCGATAGCCTGTGCTACTCCACCGAGCAGACCCTCAACGAGCTGGGCGACAAGGTTTCCGCCGATGTGAAGTCCAAGGCCGAGACCGCTATCGCCGACGCCAAGAAGGCGCTCGAGGGCTCTGACGTCGAGGCCATCAAGGCCGCTGGCGAGTCCCTGCAGTCCGTGGCCTACGAGCTGGCCCAGGTTGTCTACGCCGACGCTCAGCAGCAGACCGACGGTGCCGCCGGCGCCCAGCCTGCCGACGATGACGTGGTCGACGCCGACTACGAGGTTGTGGACGACGAGGACAAGTAATCATGTCCGCCCGTAAAGCTCGCACGGAGGCGGCCGCCACTGGCGCCGCCCCCGTTGACTCTGAGGAGAAGGACGTGAAGATTCCCGTAGAGGCCGTCGACGATACCGAGGCCAACGAGGCCCCGGCCGCCGAGGCTGCCGAGAACCAGGTAGAGGATTCCAACAAGGAGGCGACGATGACCGAGGACGAGATGGTGGAAGCCGCTATCCGCGCCGGTGAGGAAGCCGCCGACAACGACTTTAAGCTCAAGTTCGAGCAGGCCCAAAAGGAGCTTACCGACGTGCGCAGCGAGCTCGATGCTGCGGCAGAGGCTCAGAAGGCCGCCGAGGACAAGGCAAAGGACGCCACCGAGCGCACTGCCCGTCTACAGGCCGACTGGGAGAACTTTCGTCGCCGCACCGCCAACGAGCGCATCGCTGAGCGCGAGCGCGCGACCGAGAAGCTTGTCACCGCGCTGTTGCCGGTGGTTGACGATATCGAGCGTGCAATCGACCATGCCCGTAGCCAGGAGCTTTCCGAGGACTTTAAGCAGTTCGTCGATGGCGTTGACGCGGTACATGCCAAGCTGCTCGATGTGTTTGCGCACGAGGGCGTTGAGCCCATCGACCCCAAGGGCGAGGCGTTCGATCCGCTCGAGCACCAGGCTGTGGGTCGCGTCGAGGACGCATCGCAGTACGACGAGACCGTCAACGACGTGTACCAGAAGGGCTACCGCATGGCGGATCGCATCCTGCGCTCCGCGATGGTGACGGTGACCTACGGTGGCGAGAAGCGCCCCGCACCGGAGCCCGAAGCGGCGCCCGAGGATGCTGCGGCCGATACGGCTGAGAGCACCGAGGAGTAATTGAGAAGGGCCCCGGGGCAACACCCGGGGCCCTTTCTGGCCTAGTGCCATATGAAAGCATGAGCCGCCGTCTGCTGGGCGACGGATGAAACAGGAGAGGAGCTACGATGGCTGCAGGCAAAACCTTCTATGACATCCTGGGCGTATCCAAGAGCGCCTCCGACAAAGAGATCAAGAGCGCGTTTCGCAAGCTCGCGCAAAAATATCACCCCGATGCCGGCGGCGACGAGGCCAAGTTTAAGGAGATTAGCGAGGCCTACGAGACGCTTTCGGACGAGAAGAAGCGCAAAGAGTACGACCAGATGCTCATGTTCGGCGGCATGCCGGGCACGGGCGGAGCGTATGGCGGCGGCTACGGTGCCGGCGCGGGCGCCAGCGGCTGGGGCGATATCTTCGACAGCATCTTTAGCGGCAACGGCGCCTGGGGCAGCGATTGGGGCTCGGGCTTTGCCGGGGCCGCGGGCGCTGCCGGTGCGGGCGCGGGCCGCAACCGTGCGCGCAAGGGCGGCGACCTGTCGCTGACTGTCGACGTAACAGCCGAGGACGCGTTTCGCGGCGTGACGCACAAGGTCACCTACCGCATTCCCTCGACGGGCGAGCAGCAGACCATCACGGTCTCGGTGCCTGCGGGTGCGGTCGACGGCGGCAAGCTACGCTACAAGCGTCGCGGCGAGTATGGCGTTGCCGGAGGCGAGCGCGGCGACCTGGTCGTGACCACGCATGTGGAGGATCATCCGCTGTTTAAGCGTAAAGGTGCCGACGTGACCATGGAGGTGCCGATCTCGGTCTATGAGGCGGCGCTCGGCTGCACGGTGGATGTGCCGACGCCCGGCGGTGCGACGGTTCGTCTGAAGGTGCCCGCGGGTACCCAGACGGGCAAGAAGTTCCGCTTTAAGGAGATGGGCGCGCCCGATGTTAAGCACCGTGGCCGCACGGGCGCGCTGCTCGTCGAGATCAAGGTGCAGGTTCCCACGAACCTGTCCGACGATGAGCGCGATGCCATGACCAAGCTGCGCGAGGCCGACACGCGCGACTATCGCGAGAAGGTCAATCGTTACAAGGCGACGTACTAGGGCGGTCGCGGCGCACGCCCACGCCCGCGGGCTTATGATGGACGATAACGAGACGGAAAGGGGTCAGGTAGCATGGCCGAGGACAATAGGAACAAACCGCTGTACATGATCAGCGTGGCGGCCGAGCTGACCGGCATGCACCCGCAGACTCTACGCGTCTACGAGTCCAAGGGCCTGGTGAACCCCCAGCGCTCGGGCGGTAACACGCGCCTGTATTCGCGCGCCGATATCGAGCGTCTGGAACTCATCAACCAACTGACCGATGAGGGCATCAACCTCGCCGGCGTGGTGCGCATCCTCGATATGAAGGAGCGTGCTGAGGAGCGCGAGCGCGAGAACGAGAAGCTCCGCGCCCGCGTACGCCAGCTCGAGGACGAGCTGCACGAGTATAAGATGCAGAAGAAGATCACCGCCCTGGCCCCGCGCGACGGCTCAGTCAACCCCGAGCAAGTCATGCGCAAGCTTTTGGGCGCCGGCGGGGACTTGTAGGTTACGCCGTTCTACCGAACGGCGTAACGGCTCGACGCTGCGCGCCGCCCAGAGCGACAATTTGTCATTCAAAAGGCAAGGCATGACCAGAAGGTCTATGCCTTGCCTTTTTCATGCCAACTTGTTCGCTCTGGACGTCGCTCGCTGTCCGTCCTCTACCTGCGGCGTTGCCTTGCTCCGGATGCGGTAGTCATTGGGGACGTTCTTAAATGACTAGTCGAAAGGGACACTCTTGCACCAAATCTGCCGGCCCACGCTGGGCTCGTCCTTTACTTTACTGAGATAAAGTGAACGTGCAGATTCGTAGCCCACTGGCAACCGTTCTATGGCACGATATTGAACGAATGTATGCTATGCGCCCAAATCGTTTGGGCAGAGTGGGAGACAGTATGGTCAAGCTGTACGAGGACGGCATCTACCTGCGCCGTGGCAGCGAGGTTGTGCCTGCGGCCGAGGCTGCCGAGCGCGGTATTACGCAGACGCCCGAGGATGCCAAGCGCGGCACCATCGCGTATTCGATCCTTCAAGCACACAACACGTCCGGCGATCCCGAGGCGCTCAAGATTCGCTTCGACGCCATGGCAAGCCACGACATCACCTTCGTCGGCATCATCCAGACGGCGCGCGCCTCGGGCATGGAGCAGTTCCCGCTGCCTTACGTGCTCACCAACTGCCATAATTCGCTGTGCGCCGTGGGCGGCACCATCAACGAGGACGACCACGTCTTTGGCCTCTCGGCTGCCAAGAAGTACGGTGGCATCTTCGTTCCGCCGCATATCGCCGTTATCCACTCCTTTATGCGTGAGAACTTCGCGGGCTGCGGCAAGATGATCCTGGGCTCCGACTCGCACACCCGCTACGGCGCTCTGGGCACCATGGCCGTGGGCGAGGGCGGCGGCGAGCTGGCAAAGCAGCTGCTGCGCGACACCTACGATGTCGCCTATCCCGGCGTCGTCGCCATCTACCTCACGGGCGCCCCGCGCCCCGGCGTTGGCCCGCACGATGTGGCACTCGCCATCATCCGTGCCGTCTTTGCCAAGGGCTACGTCAAGAATAAGGTCATGGAGTTTGTGGGCCCCGGCATCGCGAGCATGACGACCGACTACCGCAACGGCGTCGACGTCATGACCACCGAGACCACCTGTCTGTCGAGCATCTGGGCTACCGACGAGGACACACACGCGTTTTTGACCATGCACGGCCGCGGTGACGACTACCGCGAGCTCAGGCCCGCCGATGTCGCCTACTATGACGGCTGCGTCGAGGTCGACCTGTCGAGCGTCAAGCCCATGATCGCGCTGCCGTTCCATCCTTCCAACGGCTTTGAGATTGACGAGCTCAACGAGAACCTCGAGGACATCCTGCACGAGGTCGAGCTCGAGGCCGCCAAGATCGGCGAGGGCAAGACGCACTTTAGCCTGCTCGACAAAATCGTCGACGGCAAGCTGCACGTGCAGCAGGGCGTTATCGCCGGCTGCTCGGGCGGCAACTACGACTCCGTGGTCCAGGCTGCCCGCGTGCTCAAGGGCGCCAACACCGGCTGCGGTGAGTTCTCGCTGTCGGTCTATCCCACGAGCCAGCCTGTGGCGCTCGAGCTCACGCGTCGCGGCTATATCTACGACCTCATGGAGGCCGGCGCGATCGTGCGCACGGCGTTCTGCGGCCCGTGCTTCGGCGCCGGCGACACGCCCGCCAACAACGGCCTGTCCATTCGCCACACCACGCGCAACTTCCCCAACCGCGAGGGTTCCAAGCCGGGCAATGGCCAGCTGAGCGCCGTGGCCCTGATGGACGCCCGCTCCATTGCGGCGACGGCTGCCAACGGCGGCGTTCTGACGCCGGCGACCGACCTGCCCGAGGAGACTTGGGACGAGGCCTGCGAGTACACCTTTGATGACGCACCGTACAAAAAGCGTGTGTACTGGGGCTTTGGCAAGGCGGAGCCTGCCGACGAGCTGGTCGAGGGTCCCAACATCAAGCCGTGGCCCGCGATGGAGCCCCTCGGCGACGATATCCTGCTCAAGGTGTGCTCCAAGATCATGGACCCGGTCACCACGACCGACGAGCTCATTCCCTCGGGCGAGACGAGCTCCTTCCGCTCCAACCCGCTGGGTCTGGCCGAGTTTACGCTCAGCCGCCGCGATCCGGCCTACGTGGGCCGCTCCAAGGAGGTCGACGCGGTGGAAAAGCGCCGCGTGGCCGGAGAGGCCGCGGGCGACCTGGCGGCGCTCGATGCCGAGCTTGCAGGCGTGTTTGAAGCACTGGCCGGCGCGGGTGTCGCGGCCGATGCCAAGGCGACCGAGTACGGCTCCGTGCTCTATGCCAAGAAGCCAGGTGACGGTTCTGCCCGCGAGCAGGCCGCGAGCTGCCAGCGAGTGATCGGCGGCCTGGCCAACATCGTTCACGAGTACGCTACCAAGCGCTATCGCTCCAACGTGATGAACTGGGGCATGGTGCCCTTCCAGATGGAGGCCGAGCCCAACTTTGAGGTGGGCGATTACGTCTTTGTGCCGGGTATCCGCGCCGCGCTCGATGGCGACCTGAAGAACATCGCTGCCTACGTGGTGCGCGCCGACGGTGCGGTCGAGCAGATCGAGCTCTACATTGCCGATATGACGGCCGAGGAGCGTGCCATCGTCAAGGCCGGCTGCCTCATCAACTACAACAAGTTCAAGACCGCTGCCGAGTAACGCTGCTGTACGCCCCGGCCACACCGTTCCCTCGTGCTCACGCGCTTCGCGAGGGTCGCCCGAGGGAAAGGTGTGGTCGGGGCTACCGCGACGTTCTCGTTGGGTCTTGAGGGACGCTAATAAATAGACTTGCTTGATGCCGCCCCTTTTTATTGGGGCGGCTTCTTTTTTGTCGAAAACCACCACATTGGGGACAGGCACCTTTGTGGTGGTTCTTGGTTTGTCTCGATCTGTAACATCTGGACCCCAATTTGCCGAGTAGTTGTTACAGATCAAGACAAACGTCCGCAGCCGATCATTTCATCTCAATCTGTAACACCTGGGACCGAAAAGGGCCGCTAGATGTTACAGATCAAGACAGTGGAACATCGGAGCCGAAAACCATCACAAAGGTGCCCGGTGACACCCTATTTCGATGGGGTCCAGGTTATTTCATCGTCAAATAGCCAAGTGCGTGCCGAGCCACTGTCGCGCGCTGTCTGCGGATCGGGCTCGCAGGTTTGTTCGTAGGCATCCTCGGTACACCGATCCATAAAATCGACGACTGCTGTCTGGTCGCCCTCCATGACGTAGATTACGTCGCCATCCGATATATAGACCCCCGGCCCTTCATTGTCCACATAGCCGGGGTCGTATGAGACGTTACACAGTCTGCTCCCGTTTGCCGCATCGAGCTCAAGGGTCGAATAATACCCGCCAACCATTTGGCCATTCTTGGCTCGATATGTTGCGGCGCCGTACCACCGCTTAAACGTCTTGCCTTTGAGCAACTCGGCTGCCTTACCGATAAGCTGCTCATCTTTGGTATAGCGCGTGGCCCCAAGTTCGATACGGGGATAGTTGCTGACCCCAAGCGCTGCGGGCGTACCGTCAAAATCGACGGTGATCGAATCGGGTTTGACGATATCGGTGAGGACCTCGATGGGATAGCTTACGGTCTCAATCGCCGCCTGCGTCGCAGAGGCGGGGAGAAATGCGAGATAGATAATTCCTACGCCGACTGCGGTAATCGCAAACGCTAAGACGAGTAGGCCGATATAGGTGGAGCGTTTCACGGCGAGTACCTCGCAAACAGTATGCATTCATTAAGATAAGTGATACCAGCTTACGACAATATCCAAAAGAAAGCGACCGCCCGGAATGAGGGGGCTGAAAGGCCCCATTGGGCTTCGATTTGGGGTCGCCAAACGTAGGCTGGGCTTGATGCCGCCTCTTTTTATTGGGGCGGCTTCTTTTTGTCGAAAACCACCACAAAGGTGCCTGTCCCCTTTGTGGTGGTTTCATTTGTCTCAATCTGTAACAGCTGGGCTGCAAAAAGCGGGTTTGGTGTTACAGGTTGAGATTTTCGGACGGGGCTCCGCGGTTAATCTCGATCTGTAACATCTGGACCCCAATTTGCCGAGTAGTTGTTACAGATTGAGACAAACGGTTGCCGTCGATCGCTTCATCTAAATCTGTAACACCTGGGACCGAAAAGGGCCGCTGGATGTTACAGGTTGAGACAGCGGGGTGTGTTGGAGCGAAAACCACCACAAAGGCCCCTTGCGGTGGTTTTTGAGGGGCCAAATGTTTTCCTGTTAGAGTCCAACGCGGACTGTTGGCACCTTTAGTTGTTAGCGGCGGGAAACGGCCGCATGATTAAATAGTTGAACTATTCTCACTACTTTCACTATTTGCACTATTGATACTATAATCACGATAACGACGACGGTAGGAAGGTGGGGACATTGAAGCGCACGATAATCAACCCGTTTAAGCCGACCGCTGGCGCTGAACCTCCGGTCCTTATCGGACGCGAGCGGGTTATTGATGATTTTAGGGACGGCATCGAAGAAGGCGTGGGCGCCCCCGGAAGGCTCATGCGCATTACCGGCCCGCGCGGGTCGGGCAAGACGGCGCTGTTGACAGAGCTCGGCGATATTGCGAAGTCGTATGGTTGGCGCGTGGTTGACGTGACTGCGGCGGGCAGTATCGTCGACGCCATCCAACATGAGCTCGCACGCACCTCGGACAATACCGAGCTTCATTTAGAAGCAAGTCTTGGTGTGGTGAAAGCGGGCGTATCTAAGTCCTCGACCGGGCCTGAGACGTTGCGGGGCGTCTTGACGCGCGTGGCGTCGCAGGAAACGCAACATGGTGCCGGTCTGCTGGTGACGGTCGATGAAATACAGGATGCGGATGCTGATGACGTGCGGCTCGTTGCAGCGGCCGTGCAGCACCTTATCCGCGAACGCAAGAATATCGCGTTTGTATTTGCTGGCTTGACCATGGGCGTAATGGACCTCATCAACGGCCGTGCCCTTACATTTCTACAACGAGCTAAGGCTGAGGAGCTCGCCTCGATTCCGCTGTCGGATGTTTCGGATTCGATGGCTTCAACCGTGGAAGGTGCCGGTTTGCACTTGGATGGCAAGGCGCTTGAAATGACGGCTTGTGCTACGAGGGGATATGCGTATCTCGTGCAACTCGTGGGCTATCGCGTATTCGCGAATGCGCGCAGGCATGCCGACCGCGATGCGTCGATTTCACTTGAGGATGCCCAGAAGGGCATTGAAGATGCGTATGGGGAGTTTGAGGGCTCCGTGCTCGACGTTGCCCTTGCCGATTTGCCGCTTCGCGCGATTGAGTACCTCATTGCCATGGCCAAGCATGAGGGGAATGTGCCGACCAAAGAGATCGCAGCGGGGCTCTCCTTGCCCCCCGCGAGCCTGACAGCGACACGACGGCAACTTATCAAGGCACAGGTTATCGATGCGCCCTCACGCGGCATGGTGAGGTTCTCGATTCCATTGCTGCGCGAATATCTGCTTAAGAGCTCGAATGAAATCCTATCAAGATATTGATATTTGTCGGATAGCTTGAAGGGGCCAAAAGCCAACGTCAGAGACTAAAAACGGCCTTCAACGCCGGCGATTGGTCCCTGCCAACCCAAAGAAGCCGCCGCAGGGATGGTTCCTGCGGCGGCTTCTTGCATCGTAGGGCGGAAATGATCGCCGAAAACCACCACAAAGGGGACGGGCACCTTTGTGGTGGTGGGGAGCGAGCTCGATGTCGCCGTTCGGGTTGAGCAACATTTCGATGAAAACCTCTACAGGATTTCGTCCGGGCTGGCGGATTTGGTCGTTTTGGGGATGCCGAGTTTGGACGATGCGAAATCGTCAACATTGTCCTTGATTCCATCTTTAGTGAAGACGGTGACCGTATAGGTGCTGTGCCCAAATTCGCTTTTGTCGCGTATCGCCCAGGCCTGCCAGTAGGCAGCTCTGCCTCGCTCTCTGATTTTTCCAATGCGGCGGAGTTCTGTCCGCTTTAATTTCTGGTCGCTGTCGACGGTTCGGCCGACCTCATCGGTGAGCCCGCACTGTTCAAGCAGTTTGTCGAGGACTTGGTTCATGTGACGCTCATCGGTGTTTGGAGCATAGTCGTAAGCGAGGGTGATGGAGGCAAGGGGTTGGTCATCGATCAGATAGTTCATCGCTTGAGGTTCAAGGTTGAAGTAGGGAGAACGTCCGTCGACCTGACCGAGCAGCGGCAGCTTTGACCGCCAAAGCCCGGTGGGAATTGCATCTTCGTAGAGCACACCGCGGCAGATAAAGGAGAGCGAGGTGGCACGCGAGCCGGCGTCGACCATCCCGCACAAATCGAAGGGCGAGGCGATACCCAGGGAAAAGGGTGTGACGACGATAAGAAAGAGCATCACGATGGGTATGGCGAGAATGGCAATGACGTTGCGAGCAGTAGAATAAGACGACTTCATATCTGCTCCTTGAGACGAAGAGCTATCAAGAACGAGAGAAATGAATATGCTTTAATCACAGTTCATTTTAACCTCAATACGAGCAGGAATAACGGATATTAGGAGCGAGCTCGATGTTGATGTGGACCACCACAAAGGTGCCTGTCCCCTTTGTGGTGGTTCCGTTTGTCTCGATCTGTAACAGCTGGGCTGTTAAAAGCGTGCCTGGTGTTACAGATTGAGATTTTTGGGCGGGGCTCCGCGCTCCATCTCAATCTGTAACACCTGGGACCGAAAAGGGCGGCCAGATGTTACAGATTGAGACAGTTGGGTTCCACGGTCGCGCCGGACCGACACTCTCAAGTCCTATCTTTCAATCACTCAGAAAATCTTATATATAGAGACTTAGATTTGTGTATAAGATCGTACAAAGCTGGCAACAATACTTCTCGAACAACGTGAAGCCGCCCCGTAGGGCGGCCGCCCCAAGAGAGGTGATTCCATGAGAATCGATAAGCTAGCAATGACGTCGCGCGAGGCGCTGCAGACCGCCATGAGCACGGCTGCCGACGCGCAGGCCGGCGCGGTGGAGCCGATTCACCTGCTGTCCGCCCTGCTCGGTGCCGGCGAGCGCAATATCTCCGTGATCATCGAGCGCATCGGCGCCGATCCGGCCCAGCTTGCACGCTCCACACAAGATGCCATCGACCGCGCGCCCAAGGTTTCGGGCGAGGGCCAGCAGATGGGCCTGTCCAATGAGCTCGTCCGCGTGATCGAGAAGGCCGAGAAGAAGGCCACCAAGATGGGCGACAGCTTTGTGGTGACCGAGCATTTGCTGATGGCGCTTGCCGAGGACAAGGGCGAGGCTGGTCGTGTACTGCGTGACGCCGGCGTCACCAAGGAGCGCATCGAGCAGGTCTACGAGGAGCTGCGTGGCGATGACCGCGTGACGTCTGCCGAGGATAAGACCCAGTTTGAGGCGCTGGAGCAGTACGGTCGCAACATCTGCGATCTGGCCCGCGCCGGCAAGCTCGACCCGGTCATCGGCCGTACCGACGAGATCCGCCGTACCATCCAGGTTCTGTCCCGCCGCACCAAGAACAACCCCGTGCTCATCGGCGAGCCGGGCGTCGGCAAGACGGCCATCGTCGAGGGCATCGCCCAGCGTATCGTGGCCGGCGACGTGCCGAGCACCCTGCGCGACCGCGACCTCATCGAGCTCGACATGAGCGCGCTGGTCGCCGGCGCCAAGTATCGCGGCGAGTTCGAGGACCGCTTGAAGGCCGTGCTCAAGGAAGTGCAAAAGTCCGAGGGCAAGGTCATCCTGTTCATCGATGAGCTCCACACCATCGTGGGCGCGGGTGCCACCGAGGGCTCCATGGATGCCGGCAACATCCTGAAGCCGGCGCTCGCCCGTGGCGACTTGCACGCAATCGGCGCGACTACGCTCGACGAGTATCGCAAGTACATCGAGAAGGACGCGGCACTCGCCCGTCGTTTCCAGACCGTTATGGTGAGCGAGCCTACCGTCGAGGACACCATCTCGATCCTGCGTGGCCTCAAGGAGAAGTACGAGATCTTCCACGGCGTGCATATCACCGATAGCGCGCTCGTGGCAGCTGCCGACCTCTCCGATCGCTACATTGCCGACCGCTTCCTGCCCGACAAGGCCATCGACTTGGTCGATGAGGCCGCAAGCCGCCTGCGCATGGAGCTCGACAGCATGCCGGTCGAGATTGACGCCACCACGCGTCAGCTCACCCAGCTGCAGATCGAGGAGCAGGCGCTCATGAAGGAGACCGACGACGCCTCCAAGGAGCGTCTGGAGGCCCTGCGCCAGGAGATTGCCGAGGTCCAAGAAAAGCTCAACGTGCAAAAGGCCGGCTGGCTCAACCAGAAGAACGCCATCGACCACGTGCAGGAGCTTAAAGGCCAGCTCGACGAGGCCAAGAGTGAAGAGGAGCGCGCGACGCGCAACGGAAACTTGGGCCGTGCGTCCGAGCTGCGCTATTCCGTGATCCCGGGTCTGCAGCAGCAGATTCAGGATTCCGAGGCTGCGCTCGAGGCACAAAAGCAGCAGGACGGCGAGGGCCTCAACGAGCAGGTGACCTCCGATGAGATCGCCGAGGTCGTGAGCGCCTGGACCGGCGTGCCCGTGTCCAAGATGATGCAGGGCGAGCTCGACAAACTGAAGGGCTTGGAGGACGAGCTGCATAAGCGCGTCATCGGCCAGGACGAGGCGGTCTCCGCCGTGGCCGCGGCCGTGCGCCGCAGCCGTGCGGGCCTCTCCGATCCGGACAAGCCCATCGGCAGCTTCTTCTTCCTGGGCCCCACCGGCGTGGGCAAGACCGAGCTCGCCAAGGCACTGGCCGAGTGCCTGTTCGACGACGAGCGCGCGCTCGTGCGTATCGACATGTCCGAGTACATGGAGAAGTTCAGCGTCCAGCGTCTGATCGGTGCGCCTCCGGGATACGTGGGCTACGACGAGGGCGGCCAGCTCACCGAGGCCGTGCGCCGTCGTCCGTACTCCGTGATCTTGCTCGACGAGATGGAGAAGGCTCATCCGGATGTTTTTAACGTGCTATTGCAGGTGCTCGACGACGGCCGTCTGACCGATGGCCAGGGTCGCCAAGTGTCCTTCAAGAACACGATTATCATCATGACGTCCAACGTGGGTTCCAAGGCTATCGCCGATCTGTCCGGCAAGGACGAGGAGGAGATGCGCCATCAGGTCGACGCGGCCATGGCTCAAACCTTCCGCCCCGAGTTTCTCAACCGTATCGACGATATCGTGGTGTTCCATCCGCTCGGCATGGCGCAGATCGAAAAGATCGTCGATATTCAGCTCGCCGACGTCCGCGCACGTCTGGCCAAGGAGCGCATGACGCTTGCCATCACCCCGGCGGCCAAGCAGATGCTCGCCGTGGGCGGCCTGGACCCGGTCTTTGGCGCCCGTCCGCTCAAGCGTCTCGTGCAGCGCGAGGTCGTGGATGCCATTGCCGCCGCTATTATCGACGGTACGGTGCGCGAGGGCGATCAGGTGACGGTCGATGCCGACAAGGACGGCGGCTTTACCGTCGTGTGCGACAACACGCCGACGGCCACCTACGAGGTTCCCGATGCCGAGTAGATTTTGGGGCCGGCTTTAAAACCGCCCCCCATCGCAAAACGCCAAGGGCGGCGGATCCAATTGGATCCGCCGCCCTTTTTCGTGCGACAATCGATGATGTTGAACGGATGCGATGCAAGGAGATGCGCAGATGACAGACAAGAACAAGACGAACACGCCGGCGACCGATGCCGCACCCGCCGCACCCAAGCCTGCGCCTAAGCCGGCACCCAAGCCGCGCGACCCCTATATTCGCGCCGAGAACGAGGATGACGACGGCTACGATCCTTATAGCGATCGTCGCCCCGAGCGCGAGCCCCTCTTCGAAGCTGACCCCTGGCGTTAAGTAGCTCATTTGGGACGGGGCTTTTTTAGCTACTTTGTTTTCGGCTAGAGGCGTTCATGCCTGCCCCCCCCTCGGCCGCTCGATATCCTCCGAGAGGGGCCACTAATAGAAAACTTGCTTATCCATTAATCAAGATACGCATAATCTGGCTCTCCTGCTAATCAAGAATCGTTATAATCTTGATTAGCAGGAGAGCAAGATTGGAGAATTATGGCATTCAGCGACTTGGTGGCTCAAAAAATAAAGGACTTTGAGCAACAGGGGATTCCGCAGGTCTTTGAGCGCGACCTTGATCTGGGCAACCCGCAGGAGCCAAAGCGCGACAACATCGTATATGTGATTGTGGGCGCCCGTCGTTGTGGAAAGACGTATCGCCTGTATCAGGAGATGCGGCGGCTTCAGGGCCAAGGCGTCGAGCTTGACCGGATGCTATATTTCAATTTTGAGGATGAGCGCTTGCGTCCGTATGAGCCATCGCTACTAGCGGACGTGCTCGATACATTCTATGCACTATATCCTGCTGCTCGAGGCGAGGGCGCCTACCTTTTCTTTGACGAGATCCAAGAAATACCCGAATGGGGTGCGTTTCTGCGACGCGTGGTCGATACGGAGAAGGCGACCGTTTACGTGACGGGATCTTCTTCTAAGATGCTGTCCTCAGAACTTAAGAGCGAGTTCAGGGGCCGTTCTCTTGTGCGAGAGCTTTTTCCGTTGAGTTTTTCGGAATACGTTCGATATAAGACGGGGAGTGTTCCCGAGCCAGATGCGACCTTTTCCCCGAGCGATGCAGCGCTGCTTCGACACCATCTGGTCGGATATCTCGAGCGAGGGGGATTCATCGCGACACTTGAGCAGACGCCCGCAGACGCGATTCAGCTGCTACAGGAATATGCGTCGCGAACGGTCGCCATGGACGTCGTTGAACGTTACGACGTCAAGAACCCCCGTTTGGCCTCGCTGTTTCTGGCGCGGTGCATGGCATCTTCGGGACGAGAGCTGTCAGTGAACAAGGTGTACAACGAGTTCAAGAGCAGGCAGATACCCGTCAGTCGTAATTCGCTCAGCGACTTACTTGAGTATTACGAGGACGCCTACCTGCTGTTTTCTGTGCCGGAGTTTACGCGTTCACTTGCAAATAATACGCGGTCTGCATCTAAAGTCTACGCTGTCGATCCTGCGATGTTCGGGGCGTTCTCCCCCGCATCGGCATTGGATCAGGGTCAGAGGCTAGAGACCGCGGTGTTCAATGCGCTCAGAAGAAGGACCCCCGCCGTGCGGCCCGGTTCGGTTTGCCGCCTGCTGATTAAAGATAAGAATAAAAGCCATGAGGTTGACTTTGTGGCTGGGGATGCACTTCTCATGCAGGCTTATAGCCTGACTCAGGTGAGTGTGGATATGGCAAGCGAGAAAACGCGCGAACGCGAAATTGCCGCGCTCGATGCCTCGATGGCCCAGTTTGATCTTGGCGAGTCGGTAATCGTTACCATGGATGAGCAGGCCGATATTCCATGCAAACACGGCGTGGTACATGCTGTGCCCGCATGGAAGTGGCTCCTTTCCTAATCGTCTATGGATTTGCGAGGCCAGGACTCAGGTGTCATGGTCCGCTAGTCCTGGGCCTTGATGCTCGGCAGGAGAATCTGGGCGAGATAGTCGGTCTCGAGTTTGGTCGCGGCGTCGGCTTTGCCGTCTTTGCCGACCAGTACGTTCTTGATCTGGCTATAGGTGTAGCGGTTGCCGGTCGTAAGCTCGACAAGCTCAATGGCCGTGTCCATGGGGTAGGTTGACACGGGATTCTGCGTCCGTCCGTTGATGGTCTGGGGCACCACGTACGGATAGACGGGGCCGCTGGCGTAGACGGTATAACCGTTGCCTAGATTGGCCGCACCCAAAACCGTATCGCCCTCATCGGGCGTAAAGCTCTCGCCCTCGCGCACCGCGACGAGCGTCACGATCGGCGTATTGCTGTCGCCGGCAAGATAGATGCATAGCGTGCTGCCATTCTGCCAAGTCTCGACCTTGCCGTACCACTCGACGGGGATATCGAGCTGGTAAAGGTCGGTTGCCTTGTGGCGAGCGTCAGCATCGCGGGCTGCCTGTGCCTTTTGCGCGCTCACGGCATTGACGGCGGCGTCGCGCCACGCGGTTGCCGCCTGCTGGAGCACCTTGGCGGTGGCGGCGGAGCTCGCGCCTCCCTCCTCGGCATACTTGGCGGCGGTATCGATCTGGTCGGCAGTGACCGTGTCGGCCGAGGGCACCTTAAGCTTAAAGGTGGCCTGGGCGCTCAGGTCCTGCCCGTCGCTCTTAATGGTGACCTGGGCCTTGGTGGTCGGGACGGTGTAGATGGTGCCGTCGGCCGCGATGGGGGAGGCAGCGATGGAGAGCGTGTAATCGCCGGGCAGCAGTTTGATGCCGTGGCCGTGCTCGTCAACATAGAGCGTTTCGCTCACGGAGGAGCCGTCAGAATCCTGGCCACTCACTTGTACGGGAATCTTGGAGCCGGCGGAACAGTCGAGCCCCGCGGCATGTACGCCAATCTGCACCGACATCATCGTGTGGGCATTGGCGGCGGTGATGGCAGCCTGCTCTTGCCGGTATCCGTTCCAGGCGGCATAGCCTGCGCCGCCGGCGACAAGCGCGACGGCCACGACACCGGCGACCATCAGATTGCGGCGCTTGGGCGACATCTTGCGATGGCGGATCTCAGCTTCGCGTGCCGAGGGAACGGACGGCAGGGGAATATCGCCCATGGCGATGGTCTCGTCCACGGCTGGTGCGGAACCTAGGCCAGGAAGCTCACGGGTCAGCGAATCCTCGACCGGCAAGCTGTTGAGCAAGACGGTTTCCTCGCCTGTGTCGGATTCGGGCTGGTTGTCGGCCTCGCTTTCGGTGTCTTCGTGATCCGCCTCATCCTCGGCAGGCTCAACGTCGTCTGCATCCTGATCATCGGACTGCGCCTCGGCTTCCGGCTCATCCTGCACGTCAACGCCCGAATCGTCAAACGCAATCTCGCCAAGCGAAACTCGGTCTAGGCTCTCCAGGGCCTCGGCACACGCCTCTGCATCTTGGGCCGCGTCTTCTTGGCCCCTCGTTTCATCTTTCATACATCCCCCAAGCTCAATATCGGGACAACAATGTACCCAAAATTGGGGCCAGATAGAGCTGGCATGCGGTCGGAAATATGATTTTATCTGCGCGATACATTGTGAATATGTGCGTGAATGCACGCGCGGCAGCAAAAAGCCCCCGGAAAGCGGACGAATCGCTTTCCGGGGGCTGCGCATAGCGCGAGATCGCGGTGCCAACGGGGCGTGCCTACATACAAATGTGGGCGACGAGCGCGTTACTCGGCGTGCGCGTAATCGACCTTGGCGCGGCGGGCGGTAGCCTTCTCCCAATCGCTGGTGCCCTCAAAGACATCCTGCTTGTAGGGATTGCGGCCGAGCTTCTTGGCGCGGTAGGCGATGTAGATGATCGCGGCGATGTTGGCGACCAGTGCGGCGATCGAGACCGCGGTGGCGGCGCCTGCGTCGAGCGTGGAGTGGGTCACAAAGATGGACTCTCCCTGGAAGTAGGGGAACACCTGCGCAAACATGCACCAAATGGCAAGCGTAAAGGCGCGGTTCTGGATCCAACCGCCCTTGTTCCAGATAAAGGCGGCGACGGTGGGCGCCAGCAGCAGTGCAAAGCCGCAGAACCAGGAGTGGGTGGGCAGGCAGTTGTAGGTGTAGCAGAAGTTCCAGATATCGTAGGCGATGATGTAGACCCAGGTCATATCGGGCCACAGCATGTCGGTCTGATCCTCGGAGGCGTAGACGCTCCACCAACCGGTCATGCAGAAGATGTTGATGATGCCGGCGATGCCGTTGAACACGTTGTTCCAGCCGGCCAGCTGCATAGCACCTTCGGAGGTGACCCAGGTGGACTCGCCCAGGACAAAGAAGTGATAGGCACTCTCGAAGTCGGACACGACGGCGATCATGATGTTGATGGCGACGATCACAAACGGCCACGCGCGGAACCAATGCGCCTTGCCGATCTTTCCCCACTGGTACTTAATGGCAATGAAGCCCCAGCAGCCGGCGAGCGCCGCGTATACCTTGGCGTAGTGGAACCAGCTGTTCTGGTACACATGGGTGGGGTTGGTGAGCGCCCACTCGGCACCCTGTGAAACGCCGATGGCGATGGCGACGCAGTAGATGGTCATGGCCAGCGGAGCCACGCCAAAGATGATGGCCGCGCCGAGCTTGGTGCGGCGGCCGACCTCGTTGAGCACGATGAGGCCGATAAAGACCATGGCCCAGCCGGCCCAGTGGATAAGGGTATTGCTACCCCAAACATCGAACAGCATGCTGCTCTCCTTTCACACGCCCGCGGCCCCTCTTCCGATCGCGGGCAGTTTGGCCAAATGTCGTCAGTTCTGGGGCTTGCGCTCGGGATACTTGGCGGTATAGCCCTCGATGTGGAGTGTCGAGGCGATGATTTCCTTGACCGTCTCGTCGGGCACATCGGGGTGCGTGCGGATATACATTAACAACCCCATGATGAGGGTGTAGAACGTCTCGTAGACATGGTCGATGCGTAGCTCATGATGGGCGACAAAATCCACCACGGTGGTGTCGCAGATATACTGCGCCACGCGTTGGACCACGTTGTGCAAAAAGCCGCCGTAGAGCGCGCCGCTGCTGGAGGTCAGGGTGCTCGGCAGTTCGTGGCCGCTGGCGACCAGGCGCTTAAAGAGCGGGGCGACGGTGTCGAGCGCCCCCTCGATGTCGCCAACCGTGCGGCTGGCATTCCACTGCTCGAGCTCGGTAATGAAGCCGTCGATTGCCTCGTCCATGACAGCGGTGACGGCGGCGTCCATATCGGCAAAGTAGTGGTAGAACAATGAACGCGTGCAGCCGGCTCGCTTGGTCACAGCCGATACCGATAGGTGGGACACGCCCAGCTCGGAGCTTACGGTGCGCACGGCATCGAGAATCTCGCGACGGCGTTCGTCGCCCGTCAAGCGCTTTGCCGCGCTATCGGATGCGGGGACGGCATCGACCGCAGAGGTACCTGCTGCGTTGTTGCCCATGTTTTGCCGCCTTTCATCCTCTTTTGCCGGACCGTTCGCCTAACAGTCTTGAATATTGTTGACGGTTCGTCAATACTATTTTTGACACAATGTCAACAATGGCGGGTGAACGGCATGGGGGCATGCCCGGCCTGCAAAAAAAGAGGGGCGCTGCGGCCTCGTTGGGCTGCGGCAAGAGAAGGGACAACCATGATTCTCAACGGACCGGGGATTAGTTACACCGAGCCCGATATCGGCGCGGAGTTTGTGCCGCCGCTGCCGGAGCATCCGCGCGAGGCAATCGTCAAGCTGTGCGAGCACTGCACCAACCGTCTGCTGCATCGCGACGAGCTGCTGGGCTACGAGTACTGGTCGTTTGCCGAGGCCGCAACCGACGAGCAGGCCGAGGTACTCTGCAAGATGAAGATGCGCCGTCCCTATACGCTGCCCGAGATGGTCAAGCTCACCGGCATGCCCGAGGCCGATATCGAGAAGATGCTCGACAATATGAGCTACACGGGTCTGCTCGAGTACAACTGGGAAAACCTCGAGCGCGCCAAGCAGTGGGTGCTGCCCATGCTGGTGCCGGGTTCTGCCGAGTTCCTCAACATGCGCGTGAGCCAGCTCGAGGAACACCCGGTCTACGCCAAGTTCTTTGAACAGGCATCCAAAGGCCCGCTGTCCCGTGCTACGCCGATGGTGCCACCCGGAGGCGCCGGCATCGGCATGCACGTCATTCCGGTCGAGAAGGCCATTGACGCCGCGAGCACGTCGGTGCCGATCGAGCATATCGAGCATTGGCTCGACAAATACGATGGCAAGTATGCCGCTAGCACCTGCAGCTGCCGCGCGAGCCGTCGTGTGATGGGCGAGGGCTGCGCCGACGACCCCGCCGACTGGTGCATTGCCGTGGGCGATATGGCCGACTACGTGGTCGAGACCGACCGCGGCCACTATGTGACGCGCGAGGAGGTCTACGACATTTTGCGCCAGGCCGAGGACAACGGCTTTGTGCACCAGATCACCAATATCGACGGCGAGAACAAGATCTTCGCCATCTGCAACTGCAACGTCAACGTGTGCTACGCCCTGCGCACCTCGCAGCTGTTCAACACGCCCAACCTGTCGCGCTCGGCCTATGTCGCCAAGGTCGAGAAGGACAAGTGCGTGGCCTGCGGTCGCTGCGTTGAGGTGTGCCCTGCCGGTGCCGCCAAGCTCGGCCAGAAGCTCTGCAGCAAAAAGGCCGGCGGACAGGTGCCTGAGTATCCGCGCCAGGAGCTGCCCGATGCCACCAAGTGGGACCACACCAAGTGGTCGCCCAACTACCGCAACGATAACCGTATCGAGACGCACGAGTCCGGCACCGCGCCCTGCAAGACGGCTTGCCCCGCGCACGTTGCCGTTCAGGGCTATCTGAAGCTTGCGGCACAGGGGCGCTATGACGAGGCGCTGGCGCTCATCAAGCGCGAGAACCCGCTGCCCGCTATCTGCGGCCGCGTGTGCAACCACCGCTGCGAGGATGCCTGCACCCGCGGCCGTGTGGACGCCGCCGTGGCTATCGACGAGGTCAAGAAGTTTATCGCCCAGCGCGATCTTGATGCCGCGACCCGCTATGTCCCGCCCGTGGTGACGCCGACACGCGCTGGCGGCTTCGATCAGAAGATCGCCATCATCGGTGCCGGCCCGGCCGGTCTGTCCTGCGCCTTCTATCTGGCCGAGAAGGGCTACAAGCCCGTCGTGTTCGAGAAGAACGAGCGCCCGGGCGGCATGCTCACCTACGGTATTCCCAGCTTTAAGCTGGAGAAGGACGTTATCGAGGCAGAGGTCGAGATCATTCGCCTGATGGGCGCCGAGTTCCGCTATGGCGTGGAGGTCGGTCGCGATGTGACGCTCGACGAGCTGCGCGCGCAGGGCTTTAAGGCCTTTTATGTTGCCATCGGCTGCCAGGGCGGCCGCCTCGCCGGTATTCCGGGCGAGGCGGCCGAGGACGTGACCGTGGCCGTCGACTTTTTGCGCGAGGTCAACAGTGGCAAGATCGACGCGCTGCCCGGCCGCACCATCGTGGTGGGCGGCGGCAACGTGGCCATCGACGTCGCGCGCAACGCCTGCCGTCTGGGTTCCGAGCACGTTGAGATGTTCTGCCTGGAGAGTGAGGCCCAGATGCCCGCCAGCGAGGAGGAGCGTCGCGAGGCCATCGAGGACGGCGCGCACATCAGCTGCGGTTGGGGCCCCAAGGAGGTTCACCTGGACGAGGCCGGTCATGTGCGCGGCATCACCTTCAAGCGCTGCACGCGTGTCTTTGACGACGAGGGCCGTTTTGCGCCCGAGTACGACGAGAACGACCTGCGTCGTGTCGATGCCGACCGCGTGGTCATGTCCATCGGCCAGTCCATTGTGTGGGGCAACCTGCTGGCTGGCTCCAAGGTGGAGCTTGGCCGCGGTCAGGGTGCCCTTGCCGATCCTCAGACCTACCAGACCGCCGAGCCAGACATCTTTGTGGGCGGCGACGTCTACACCGGCCCCAGCTTTGCCATCGACGCCATCGCCGCCGGTCATGAGGCCGCGGTGTCCATCCATCGCTTTGTGCAGCCGGGCTCCACGCTCACCATCGGCCGCAACCAGCGCCGCTACACCGCGCTCGACCGCGACGACGTTGTGCTCGAGAGCTACGACAACGCGAGCCGCGAGGTTGCGCATGTGGACCGCGAACGCGAGAAGGCCGCGCCGTTTAGCGAGTACGTCGAGACCTTTACCGAGGAACAGGTGCGCGCCGAGACCGCTCGCTGCCTGGGCTGCGGCGCCTCGATCGTCGACCCCAACAAGTGTATCGGCTGCGGTCTGTGCACCACCAAGTGCGCGTTCGACGCCATCCATCTGGATCGCGACCGCCCCGAGTGCTCAACGATGGTCAAATACGAGCAAAAGCTCCCCAGCTTGGGCAAGTACGCACTCAAGCGTGCCATCAAGATTAAATTCGGTCGCAAGTAAGTAGTCATAACGGGAACGGCGGAGGAAAAAGTGCACGAGCTCGGAATCGTCTATCACATTATTCGCGATGTCGAGAACGTGGCGCGCGCTCATGGCGTGCGTCGCGTTTCGAGCGTGACGTTGCTGTTGGGCGAGGTCTCGGGCGTCGTTCCCGACTTGCTGCTCGACGCTTGGCGCTGGGCAGCAGATAAAAAGCCTATCACCGAGGGCTCGGAGCTTATCGTGGAGCCCGTTGAAGCCGTGACACATTGCGGTGCGTGCGGCCGCGACTACGCGACGGTCGAGCACGGCAAGACCTGCCCTTATTGCGGCAGCGGCGAGACATACCTGCTGCAGGGCCAGGAGGTCATGATCAAGCAGATCGAGACCCCCGACGAGGACCCGGCAGACGCTGCCCCTGATGGTCCCGCTGCTCCTGACGCCGTCGACGCCGCCAACCCCCTCCACATCGCCTAACTTAGTCATGGACGTTCTTAAACGACTAGTCATTAAAGAACGTCCCCAATGACTATTCTTTTTTGACGGTTTGCTAGAGCATAACTAACGAAATTAGTCAAGTCACGTCTGTTTAAACAAAATATCGAAGAGTAAAGCAGGTTCTTATCCGATTTAAATCGGTATTAATGAATGCTGTGCTTGTATCTGTTTTCTAAGATGGTCAAACTAATTATGTTTAGCGAGGAATAGCTGAAAACCAGCGATGTAACCAATTTGTAACAAAGCAGGACGTTTAAACAAATAATCCAACCGTTCACATTTTTTCCTATAATTTTGCCACGCTTGCGGCTATACTCTTTTTTGTCGTGTAGGAAATACGTAGACAAAAAGGAGGTTATGTGATGGTAAGTATTGTTCTTGCTAGCCATGGTGACTTGGCGGCTGGAATCAAGCAGACGGGCTCGATGGTCTTTGGCGATCAGCCGTCTGTAGCCGTGGTCTCGCTCGAGCCGAGCATGGGCCCCGACGACTTCCGAGCCAAGGTCGAGGAAGCAGTCGCTTCCTTCGAGGACCAGGAGCAGGTGCTCTTCCTCGTTGATCTGTGGGGCGGCACGCCCTTCAACCAGATCAGCGGTCTCATCGAGGGCCATGATTCCTGGGCTATCGTCACCGGTGTCAACCTGCCTATGCTCATCGAGGCATATTCGCAGCGCTTTGACGCAAAGAACACTGCACATGCGATCGCAAAACATCTCGTGACTGAGGCTAAGGCCGGCGTGCGCGTCAAGCCCGAGTCTCTGGAGCCCGAGGAGAAGAAGCCGGCTGCGGCCGCCGCTGCTCCTGCGGGTGCCATTCCTCCGGGAACGGTGATCGGCGACGGGCACATCAAGATCGCCCACGTCCGTATCGACACGCGTCTGCTGCATGGTCAGGTGGCCACCACGTGGACCAAGCAGATCAACCCCAACCGCATCATCGTGGTCTCCGACGGCGTTGCTCACGACGAGCTCCGCAAGACCATGATCGAGCAGGCTGCCCCTCCGGGAGTCCACGCCAACGTCGTGCCCATCAAGAAGATGGCCGAGGTCGTCAAGGACACGCGCTTTGGCGACACCAAGGCGATGCTGCTCTTCGAGAACCCGCAGGATCTGCTCAGGGCCATCGAGGCCGGCGTCGACATCAAGGAAGCCAACATCGGTTCCATGGCCCACTCCAAGGGCAAGGTCGTCGTCACTAACGCCGTCGCCATGGGCGATGACGACGTCAAGACCATCGAGGCTCTCAAGGCCAAGGGCGTCAAGTTCGAGGTCCGCAAGGTTCCTTCGGATTCCTCCGAGGATCTCGACGCCATGTTGAAGAAAGCTAAGGCCGAACTGGCCGCTCAAGCATAGTAAAGGAGGGTCCGATACATGTCTGCAATCACTATTCTGCTTGTTGCGATTGTCGCGTTGCTTGCCGGTATGGAAGGCATTCTGGATGAGTTCCAGTTCCATCAGCCGCTCGTGGCATGCACGCTTATCGGTCTCGTAACCGGTCACCTTCAGGAGGGCATCCTCCTGGGCGGTTCGCTCCAGATGATGGCCCTTGGCTGGGCTAACGTCGGCGCCGCCGTCGCGCCTGACGCCGCTCTGGCCTCGGTCGCTTCTTCGATCATCATGGTGCTCGCCCTCAACGGTGGCGCCACCGATTCGGCCAAGGCCGTTACCGCCGCCATCGCCGTCGCCGTCCCGCTGTCGGTCGCTGGTCTGTTCCTGACCATGATCTGCCGTACCCTGGCTACCGCTATGGTTCACGGCATGGACGCCTGCGCCGAGAAGGGCGACTTCGCCGGCATCGAGCGTTGGCAGTACGCCGGCATCCTCATGCAGGGTGTTCGTATCGCCATCCCGGCAGTACTTCTGTGCATCATCCCGGCCGAGGCCGTTACCAACGCGCTTAACGCTATGCCCGATTGGCTGTCCGGCGGCATGGCCGTCGGCGGCGGCATGGTCGCTTCCGTCGGTTACGCCATGGTCATCAACATGATGGCCACCAAGGAGACCTGGCCGTTCTTCATCCTCGGCTTTGTCCTTGCTGCCATCCCTCAGCTCACGCTGATCGCCCTTGGCCTCATCGGCATCTCCCTTGCCCTCATCTACCTTGGCCTTAAGGATCTGGCCAAGCAGGGTGGCGGCATGGGCGGTGGCTCCGGCGATCCGCTCGGCGACATTCTGAACGATTACGAGTAGGAGGGGAGTGATACATATGGCAGAGAACAAGATTCAGCTCACCAAGGCTGACCGTAAGAAGGTTTGCTTCCGTCATCAGTTCCTTCAGGGCTCGTGGAACTACGAGCGTATGCAGAACGGCGGCTGGTGCTTCGCAATGATCCCTGCGATCAAGAAGCTCTACACCAGCAAGGATGACCAGATTGCCGCTCTTAAGCGCCACCTGGAGTTCTATAACACCCACCCTTATGTTTCCGCCCCCGTCATTGGCGTTACCCTCGCTCTCGAGGAGGAGCGCGCCAACGGTGCTCCGATTGACGACGTCGCCATTCAGGGCGTTAAGGTCGGTATGATGGGCCCGCTCGCCGGCGTCGGCGACCCCGCCTTCTGGTTCACCCTTCGCCCGATTCTGGGCGCACTGGGCGCTTCCCTGGCCCTGTCCGGCAGCATCGCTGGTCCGCTGCTGTTCTTCTTCGCGTGGAACATCATCCGTTACGCCTTCCTGTGGTACACGCAGGAGTTTGGCTACAAGGTCGGCTCCTCCATCGCCAAGGACCTCTCCGGCGGTCTGATGGGCAAGGTCACCGAGGGTGCTTCCATCCTGGGTATGTTCATCATCGGCGCCCTGGTCGAGCGCTGGGTGTCCATCTCCTTCACCCCGGTCGTCTCCAAGGTCACGCAGTCCGCTGGCGCCTATATCGACTGGGCCAACCTGCCCGCCGGTTCTGAGGGCATCAAGCAGGCATTGACGATGTACAACTCTGTCGGTGCCAACGCACTCGACCCGGTGAAGGTCACCACGCTTCAGGCCAACCTCGATCAGCTCATCCCCGGCCTTGCCGCCGTGTGCCTGACCCTTCTGGTCTGCAAGCTCCTCAAGAAGAAGGTCAGCCCGATCGTCATCATCCTGGCTCTCTTCGCCGTCGGCATCATCGGTCGCGTCTGCGGCTTCATGTAAGCACGCTTCGGCTTAAGACCGAGAGTTGCTAGGCAAGGGCTTTTGAGCCATTGAAACGGACCGCACCCGGTGGGTACACTGGATGCGGTCCGATTGTTTTTATTGGAGGGCGAGGCGCGTATGGCGCAATCTCAGAACAGCACGGTCGATCTGGCAACGCCGGCAACCTGCCTGATGGGGCTTACCAGTCACGGTAACGTGATGGTGGGCAATAAGGCGTTTGAGTACTATAACGAGCGTAATCCCGAGGATTATATCCAAATCCCGTGGGACGAGGTCGACTATATTGCCGCCGAGGTTTTGCGCGGCACCAAGAAGATTACGCGTTTTGCCATCTTTACCAAAGAGAATGGCCACTTTACGTTTTCGACGCGCAATGACAAGGAAACGCTTCGCGCGGTGCGTAAGTACATTGACGAGGACAGGCTCGTTCGTTCGCCCGACTTTATCGATGTGACGGCCAAGGGCGCCAAGAGCATCCCCTCCGTCATCAAGAACCTTTTCCACAAAGGCAACTAGCCATTAAAGAGCGCCCCCCTAAAGTGGGACGCGGTTTCCCATGAGGCTCGATCGGGAAAGTGCATCCCGGTTCGAGTGCCGATTGCGGGATGTAGTTTCCGGAACGGGCCCGTTTGGGAAACCGTGTCCCGTTTCGAGTCGAAATTCTGGGACACAGTTTCCCAGCGAGGTCCCATGGGGAAAGTCTGACCCAGAATTTGCCTGGATAGTGGGACGCACTTTCCGGAGGGCTGTTCCACCGCAACTTCGAAGAGTGGCTACACGCTGCATCACAACGTGTAAATCTGCTACACTAGTACAACATGCCTCCGTAGCTCAGGGGATAGAGCACCGCTCTCCTAAAGCGGGTGTCGACGGTTCGAATCCGCCCGGGGGCACCAGAAGTAAATGCAGGTCAGACGGTATAAATCGTCTGACCTGCTTTCTTATATAAGGGCATCGTTAACGTCAGTTGGGTAGAATTTGGGTAGAAAGTTTTTTTGTGAAGGGCTATGCCCAAAGTCCGGTTTCCAACCCTTCCCACAGCCTACGGGCTTATAAGAAGCCCTTCGGCCATGGAAAGCGTTGAAAACCTAGGATGACGTTGCTGTGAGATGGGCGAGTTTCCAACGGTCCCCGGCGTCTTCGGGTTTTGCCTGGGACCCTGCGACACCGTGGACCGTCGAAAACTCGCCCTTCCGTCCGTGGTGCCACCCTTACCCCTTAAAATTGTCCGAAAGAGATGACGACGCAGGAGGTCCGGTATGCCTGCCAGCAAGAAAGAGGCAAAGGAGTTCGTCAAGCGGTGGCAGAAGCGCCTTGCCGCCATCCCCGCGGGCTCCAACAACGAGCAGCAGGACACGCAGAAGTTCTGGGTCGACCTGCTCATCAACGTCCTGGGCATCCCGTCCAACACCATAGACAGCTTCGTCGACTTCGAGCGGAAGGTGAGAGGCCGCCGCATCGACGTGTTCGTCTCCGACCACAACTTCCTGTGTGAGCAGAAGTCGTGGGGCATCGACCTCGACAAGCCCGAACCCAGGAACGGCGGCATGGAGACGCCGCTCCAGCAGGCCATGTGGTACGCGCGGCACCTGCCGTACTCCGAGCGCCCCCGCTGGGTAATGACGTGCAACTTCGGGACCTTCCGCCTCTACGATCTCGACAACGAGCGGCCCGAGGACACCGTGCAGGAGTTCTCCCTCGAAGAGCTCCAGGACAGCCTGTATCTCCTGTCCTTCCTGACCTCCAACGAGACGAGCCGTCTGCACAAGGAGCAGCAGCTCTCCATCGAGGCCGGGGCCTACGTCTCCAGGCTCTACGATGCCCTCGCCAAGCAGTATCACCATATTGAGGAGAAGGACGAGCGGGCACAAGAGGAGCAGCGCTCCCTCAACGTGCTCATCACCCGAATCATCTTCCTGCTCTACGCCGAGGACGCCGACCTCCTGCAATCGCACCAGGCGTTCGGCAGGTACTGCGAGGGGGACCCCGCGAAGCTCCGCCGCAAACTGGTCGAATTGTTTGAGACGATCGACACACCCCTAGAGCAGAGGGACGAGTACATGGACGAGGACCTCGCGGCCTTCCCGTACGTGAACGGCGGTCTGTTCGCCGACTCCTCCATCATCGTCCCGCAGATGACCCCGGAGATCCTCGAGGCCATCACCGACGCGTCCCAGGACTTCGACTGGCGCGAGATCTCGGGCGTAATCTTCGGCGGCGTGTTCGAGGGAACGCTGAACCCCGAGACCCGCCATGCCGGGGGCATGCACTACACGAGCGTCGAGAACATTGAGCGCTGCCTCAGGCCGCTCTTCCTCGACGAGCTGTGGGATGAGCTGCACGAGGCCGAGGGCGAAAGGACGGCGGCGAAACGCAAGCAGGCCCTGGCGAGGCTGCACGACAAGGTTGCCTCCATCACCATCGGCGACCCCGCGTGCGGCTCGGGCAACTTCCTTACCGAGGCGTACCGGCAGCTGCGCACCATCGAGAACCGAATCATCGAGGACGAGCTCAGCGAGGAGACCGGCAACGCGGGGCAGACGTCCCTCGTCATTGCGCAGGACAGCCCCGTCCGCGTATCTCTCGATCAACTGTACGGCATCGAGATTAACGACTTCGCCGTCTCGGTCGCCAAGACCGCCCTTTGGATCACCGAGGAGCAGATGCTCCGAAAGACGCAGGAGATATACGTCGGTTATGACTTCGACTTCCTGCCGCTCAGGAGCCTCAGCAACCTCCATGAGGGCAACGCCCTCAAGACCGATTGGTCCGAGGTGTTCCCCGATGACCTCACGTACCTCGTGGGCAACCCGCCCTTCCTCGGGGCCCGCAACCAGTCCAAGGAGCAGAAGGCCGAACTCCTTGAGGTCTTCGATGGCGCGAAGAACGCGGGCAACATCGACTACTGCGGGGCCTGGTACATGAAGGCCGCGAGGTTCACGCAAGGGAAGCGCACGCGCTGCGCCCTGGTCTCGACCAACTCCATCTGCCAGGGGGAGCAGGTCGCCAACCTCTGGAAACCCCTGTACGACCTGGGAATCCATATCGACTTCGCGCACAACACCTTCCGCTGGGACAACGAGGCGGCAGACAAGGCACACGTGTTCTGCGTCATCGTGGGCTTCTCGCGCGAGGTTGGGGCCAAGACGCTCTTCTATCACGCAACGCCCGATTCTGACGAAGAGCAGATTTCCGTAGCCAGAATCAATGCGTATCTTAAAGACGCTCCGGACGTTTTTGTCTACAGCAGAAGTAAGCCATTATCAGATGTTCCGGAAATGGGAATAGGCTCCCAGCCTATAGACGACGGCAATTACCTTTTCACTGATGAGCAGAAAATCGAATTCTTGCAAATTGAACCTGGTGCAGAGAAATTCTTTCACAAGTGGCTTGGATCACAAGAATTTATCCGTGGCAAAAGCCGTTGGTGTTTATGGCTTGGGAACGCAAATTGGGATGAGCTAAAGAATCTGCCTAAATGCAGGGAAAGGGTTGAAGCGGTGCGCCGGTATCGGCTCAAGAGCAAGAGAAGTCAGACCGTTAAGGCTGCAGAGTGCCCTGCCCATTTTGGAACTGAAATCCTGTCGGATACAGATTCAATCTTGATACCAGAGGTTTCATCAAGCCGAAGGCGATACATCCCAATGGGGTTCGTCGATGCTGAGGTCTTTTGTAGCAATAAAGTTCGTCTTATCCCAAATGCAACTCTCTATCAATATGGGGTGTTGCAGTCCCAATTTCATAATGCATGGGTTAGGGTCGTGACCGGAAGACTGAAAGATGATTATCAGTACTCGGCTGGTATTGACTACAACAACTTCGTCTGGCCCGAGCCCACGGAATCCCAACGCGAAGAAGTTGAGCGTTGCGCCCAAGCCGTGCTCGACGCCCGGGATGCCCAAGAAGGTGCGACGCTCGCGGACATGTACGATCCCAAGAACGAAACGTTCTTCCCCGAGCTGATGTCTGCGCATAAGGCGCTCGACGCTGCTGTCGAAGCTGCCTATGGCGTCGACTTCGGTGGGGACGAGGAGAAGATAGTCGCCCATCTTTTCAACCTGTACGCCAAGAAGGTCGGTGAACTATAGTGCCAAATTCCATCTATAACCCCATATCGCTGGAGGTTGGTAACATCCTGAAGGACGTTCAGACGGGCAAGATCGGTCTGCCCGACCTGCAACGACCCTTCGTGTGGGGCAACGAAAAGGTCCGCGACCTGCTTGATTCCATGCTCCGCGGATACCCTATTGGCTATGTGATGCTGTGGGACTCTCCGAGCGACAACGCGGGCAAGAAGTCTGGCATAGGCTCGAACCAAAAGGTGTATGCCGTCCCCAAGTCCCTTGTCATCGACGGACAGCAGAGACTCACTGCCCTTCTGAGCTCCCTGTACGGCGTGTCCGTGCGAGACAAGAACTTCAGGGAGCGAACGGTGAAGGTCGCCTACGACCCCATCGCACGCTCATTCAAGAATGCCGACGCCTCGACCGAGAAGGATTCGCGCTATGTGCCGGACGTATCCGAGGCCTTCGCGGCGAACCACGACAACAAGCTGAGCGCCTATCGCAGGGCGTTCATCAAGCGCCTTAACGAGGCGAATGCCAAAAAGGGAGAACCCGAACTCGACGATGGCGGCGAGGATGCCGTCGAGAGCGGGCTCAACGCATTACTCGGGCTTGAGCGTTATCTTCTGCCGACGCTGGAGATTTCCGAATCGGCCGACGAGGAGACCGTATCGGACATCTTTGTGCGTGTGAACTCGCAAGGGCAGGCGCTTAAGCAGGATGACTTCATCATGACCCTGCTTTCGGTCTACGAACCTGCCATGAGGGAGCGTATAGAGGAGTTCTGCGCCATGAGCCATGCGCCCGCAAAGGGCACCTCATACAACCCGCTCATGACCGTCTCGCCGACGCATATCATTCGCGCCACGGTGGGCGTGGGGTTCAAGAGGGGTCGCCTGCGTTATGCCTACCAGATTCTTCGCGGGCGAGATCTCAAGACAAAGGAAACGACGCCCGAGACGCGAGCTGAGAACTTTGCCACGTTCGGTCGCGCCCTCGATCTCGTGCTTGACTTGAACAACTGGCATGCCTTCATCAACACGCTGGCGGAGGCGGGCTACGTCTGCTCTGACCAGGTGGGGTCGGGCAACGCGCTCATGTTCTGCTATGCGTTCTACCTTATCGGGCGCTATGAGTTCGACATGGAGCCACTGGCTGTGCGCGGGCTCGTGCGGCGCTGGTATTTCGCCGCAGCCATAACGGGGCTCTATGTGGGGTCCTTCGAATCCGAGTTCGAGCAGCAGCTTAACGACGTCTCGCGCCTTGAGACCGCCGATGAGTTCCGGGCGTACTTCGACCGTAGGCTCGCCGCCATCATGACGGACGATTATTTCTCCATCACGCTGCCCAGCTCCCTCGACGCAAACGAGGCGACGGGCCCGACCTGGTGGGGCTTCGTCGCGGCTCAGGTCGTGCTCGGTGCCAAGGCGTTGTTCAGCACGGCCCCTCTTTCTCAGCTGCTGCTTACCGGTTCGTCGGGCTCCAAGAAGGCCCTGGACAAGCACCATCTGTTTCCAGATAACTACCTGAGGGTCAAGGGCTACCTTTCGCAGCGCAGCAACCGAGGTAACTTCACCCTCGTTGACTACCAGAACAATATCTACATCTCGGATGATGCCCCGAATGAGTACGTTCGTAGGTATCGCGACGCGCTGGGGGAGGACGAGTATCGCCGCAACTGCGAGGAACACGCCCTGCCCCTCGGATTCGAAGAGCTTGATTACGAGGACTTCCTCGGTCGGCGCAGGAGGCTAATGGGTGAGCTCGTGAAGAGGGCATATGAGCGACTGTAGATTTCGGACTAGTCTTTGGGGGTCATGTTGACTAAGGTTTTCATATCCTACGCATGGGAAAGCGAAGAACACCGCGAATGGGTAAAGGCGCTGGCCAACCGCCTTCTGTCGGACGGGATCGATGCAGTCCTGGACCAATATGATCTCGAACTGGGTGACAGGTTGCCGCAGTTCATGGAGCAGTCGGTCAGGTCGTCGGACTATGTTCTTATCGTCTGCACCCCAGCATATAAGCAGAAGGCCGATGCGAGAATCGGTGGGGTTGGATACGAGGGCCATATCATCAGCGGAGAACTGTTCTCTGGGCATAATGAGAGGAAGTTTATCCCGGTAATAAAGGAAGGGGGCGTTGAGGAAAGCCTCCCGACCTTCCTCAAGGGGAAATTGGCGGTCGACTTGGGCGATGGGGTCGAGTCTCGTGGCTATAACGATTTGCTTGCGACCCTTTATGGGGTCAAGAAGAAGCCGTCGGTTGTGCCCAAGCGCCGCATCGCTCAGACGACTTCGAAAAAACGCGAAGAAGAGGGCGAGGGCTCTGAGCCCATCAGAATCATCGGTATTGTGGTCGATGAGGTGGGAGAACCGAGGAACGACGGAACGAGGGGAAGTGCCCTGTACGAAGTGCCGTTCCGATTGTCGAGACGCCCCAGCTCTCTGTGGTGCGAGCTCTTCTTGAAGTCCTGGGACTTGCCGCCAAGATTTACCACCATGCATAGGCCCCATATCGCATCGGTCGTCGGCGACGAAATAATCCTTAATGGGACCACCATCGAAGAAGCTAGGGACTATCACCGTGACACCCTCGTCTTGTGCGTGGAAGAGGCCAACAAACTTGAGACCGAATATCTTGAGAAGGAACGGAAGCGCCAAGCTCGCGAAGAGGCTGCTCGGTCAGCCTATCGGAAGAAAGTCGAGGACGTTGCAGGGACGATAGACTTCTAGACCGGCTTCCATCGTAGGGCCGCCAAAACAATTGGCCTCGCGGCTGATGGGTCCCGCTTATGGGCGGGGCCCCGCGACGCATGGCGCCGCTCTCGCTACGGTTCCCTGGCAACGCTCCCCAGGGTCGCGTTTCGTCCGCCTCCGCTCACACCGGCCCCGTTCGCCGAACGGCTTCGCTCGATGGCTTCCAGTAGTCGCCATCGCTCCGCCGTAGTCGCCGGGCGGGGCCTCTCGCGCCGGGCCGCCGAGCGCCGTCGTGCGACGCTCCCCATCGATCGCGTCTTCTCGGCGTCGGCTCAACCGGCGCACATCTGCCTGGGCTCGCATTGCCTGGCCAACCGGCTCGCCCCATGCAAGCAAGATGATTCCGTTGCACGGAATCATCTTGCCCGCCTTCGGCGGGAGCGATACTGGAGGCTCCGCCCTTCGACCTCGCGAGCTCGATGCCATCCCTCCTGAGCCGCCGCTCAAGTTCGCCCATTCGGTCGGGGTAGTCGCGCATGTGTCCGACCTCCTCGATCCGGCGGGCAACCGCGACGCGTACGCGGGCGCTCTCCAAGCGCTTGGTCTGTCCCCTGCAGGCCATGTCGCGCTCGGCCAATTCGGGCCGCCGGCGCCCGCGTCACCAATTTCCCGCGGGGGGGGTCGAATTCGCCCGGGGGCACCAGAGGCTTGTCGAGCCCGGTACCGCAACGGCGACACGCCTTGCTAGTTTTTGAAAGCTCGTCGTCGGTGCCCTAACGCACTGCCGTTTAGTGCCGATTCTGCCATGCTCGCACTCTTCGCGAGGGTGAGGAGCGTGGATTGATCGGAGAGGGCCAACCACTCTGATAAAATCATCCTCGCTGTCGGCAGCCCTCGTGCCGGGCAGAGCCCTCCATTCGATGGGAGGTGATGCCCATGACCGATTTCACCGAGCTCGTGAAGCTCCTGACCGCTATGGTCTCGCTCCTCACGGCCCTTGTCGGCCTTTCCAAGGCACTCAAGCAGGGTTCGAAGCCCAAAAAGAAAGGCCACCGTCGCTAAGACGATGACCCAACTTCATTAAGCAACGGCTCTGCCCAGCTCTCTACAACTTGGGCTGCCGTCGGCATCATTTTACCCTCCTGACGAGGAATTCGTCCATATTTCAAAAATCAAATTATGCCCGCGTTGTCATCCTGCTATCGAAGCCTTGATTCTCATTCTCATTGCAACAGCCTTGGGACACCGAGCGCAACGCGTTGCGCTCGGTGTCCCTATTTTCATGAAAGGCCCAGCAGAAGGACGCAAGCAAATTGGTCTTTTTATCTGCGGTTATATGTTGTTCAATGTTGCTTGATGAATGACAGGGGGTAGCATTAAATCATATCTCCTAAAGCGGGTGCCGACGGTTCGAATCCGCCCGGGGGCACCAGAGATTTGCCGAGCCCGGTACCACCACGGTGCCGGGCTCTTCTGGTTTAAAGGTATGCCGTGGTTTTCGCTACTTCAGATGAAGAAAGCGCCCGTTTGCAGGGGGAGCAAACGGGCGCAATTGAGCGAATGTATTTACGTCAGCAGCCGCTGTGGGCAACGTCTTGATGACTAGTTGGTCGTACCGGAATCGCCGCCCGTGCCCGAGCCCGAGCCCGAACCCGAACCCGAGCCAGAAAGTGCAACCGTCAGCGTAATCGTGCTGTCGGTGGACTGCTTGCCGGTGGGGGAGACGCCCGTAACGGTGGCATCCTCGTTACCGCTCACGGGATTGCCGTTCTGGTCACAGAAGCCAATGTTATAGAAACCGGCGTTGTTGAGCGCGGTAACGGCGGCGGAAATGCTCTTGCCGTATAGGTTGCCCGGGACGGAGGCCTTGCCGGACTTCTTGGCAATGACGACGGTAATCGTGGCGCCGGGCTTCTGCTTGCCGCTGGGGTTCCAGCTAATCACGGTGCCCTCGGTAACCGAATCGTTCTCCTGGTAGCTCACGTCGACGCCAAAGCCTGCCATATCGAGGGCGTTGCGCGCCTGAGCCTCGGTCATGTCGGTCAGATCGGGGACGGAGGTGGTGTCAGGACCGCTGGAGACCTTGTACGAGATGGTCGTGCCCTTCTCGACTTCCTTACCGGGTTCGGTGCCCTGCTCAAAGACCTGGCCCTCATCGGCCTCGTTGGCCTCCTCGGAGGCGTTGCCCTTCAGGCCAACGCTTGCCAGCGCGGCTTCTGCCTGGTCCTTGGTCAGGCCGACAAGCCGGGGAACCTCAACCTTCTCGGAGGGCTTGGGGCCCTTGGAGATTACCAGGTTCACCTTGGTGCCCTTGGCCTTCTTGGTTTTGCCGTTGGGCGTCTGCTCGGCGACCTTGCCCTCGTCGATATCGTCGTTGTAGCTTTGGTCGATGGTGCCGACCTCGAGGCCGGCTTCCTTGATCTGCTCGACGGCAGTCTGCTGGTCCTTGCCCAGCACATCGGGCACGGTGACCTGCTCGCCGCCAAAGAGTCCTGTGGCAAAGGCCACCACGATACCGATGACGGCAACGGCCGCCACCACGGCGGCGATGATCTTGTTCTTGTTGGATTTGGGCTTTTCGACCTCGTAGGAGCCGGTGGAGCCCGAAACCGAGCTACGGGCGGTATTCTGGCCGCTCACGCCCGAGACGGGACGCACCATGGCGCGCGTCTGATCGGAAAGCTCGCGAGTCTTGGTGGCGCCCAGTTCACCGGGGGCACCGATGATGCGTGTGGGCTCCGAGATGTTTACGGCACGGCCCGACAGGTAGCTGTTGAGCACCTGACGCAGCTCGTCGGCGGTCTGGAAGCGGTTTGCCGGGTCCTTCTCCATGCACTTGAGGATGATGCGCTCAAGGTCGGCGTCGACACCGGAGTTGATCTGGCTCGGCGGAATAGGCAGCTCGTTGACCTGCTTGAGTGCGACCGAGATGGCGTCGTCACCGTCAAAGGGAACGCGGCCGGTGGCGCACTCGTACATCACGACGCCCAGCGAGTAGATATCCGAGGTGGGGCCGAGGTCCTGACCACGGGTCTGCTCGGGGCTGACGTAGTGGGCGGTCCCCAGCACGTTGTTGTCTTGCGTGAGGTGGCTGTTCTTGGCGCGCGCGATGCCAAAGTCCATCACCTTGATGTTACCGTCGGGCAGCACCATGATGTTTTGCGGCTTAATGTCGCGGTGGATGATCTCGTGCTTGTGGGCGACCGAAAGCGCGGAGCTGATCTGCGAGCCGATCTGGGCGACCTTCTTGGGGTCGAGGGCGCCGTGGCTCTTGATGCCGCTCTTAAGGTCGGTGCCGCGCAGGTACTCCATGACGATGTAATAGGTGTCGCCGTCCTTGCCCCAATCGTAGACGCCTACGATATAGGGGGAGGAGAGGCCGGCTGCTGCCTGGGCCTCCTGCTTAAAGCGTGCGGCGAAGGTGGCGTCGCCGGCATACTGCGGCAGCATGATCTTGACGGCCACCGTGCGGTCAAGGACCTGGTCCTGTGCACGGTAGACGGTCGCCATACCGCCTGTCCCCACCTTATCCTTGAGGAGGTATCTTCCCCCGAGGACCCTCTGTTCCATTCCTGCTCCTAACATAACTATTCGCTCAACGATGTGTGTAGTACCTACGATGTGGCCGCTGGGGCCGTGTGGCGCGTTGCCGCTAACTCTTCGGCCGCGGCGCGCCTCGGGTGTCCGATTCGATCATGGGCATCACGCTCCCTGTGCGGCGAGCGCCGCGGTCAGGACGATGCCGGCAATCTTGGCCGCCTTGACGTCGTGTTTGTCGTAATCCTCCAAGGCCACCGAGATGGCGACCGTGGGTGAATCATAAGGTGCAAAGCCAACGAACATCGAGTTGACGTTGGTGCCGCCGGTCTCGGCCGAGCCGGTCTTGCCGGCGACCTTGACGCCGGGGACCTGGGCATCGGTGCCGGTACCGGACTGGACGACGGCGAGCATGGCCTGCTTGACCTGGTCGGCCGTGGCGGAGCTGACGGCCTGACCCAGCGAGCGGGACTGCGTGGTCTTGACCACAGTTCCGTCCGGGGCGAGTACCTGGGCTACAAAGTACGGGTCCATGACCACGCCACTGTTAGCGATGGCGGCGGCAATCACGGCGTTTTGCATGACGGTGGTCTGCGGCCCGGGCGTGTGGTCCATGCCGACAGGCTGGCCGGCGCCGGCCCAGGCGGTCTCCCACTCGGTCATGAGCGACGGGTCGGCCATGATGGAAGCCGCGGAGGTCAGGTCCTGGCCGAGCTTTTGGCCGTAGCCAAAGGCGTTGGCAAACTGCACGAGCGTGTTTGCGCCAACTTCGTTTGCCACCTGGCCAAAGACGACGTTGGAAGACACGGCAAAGGCCTGCTGCAGGCTGATGGTGCCGTAGCTCTCGTTGGCATAGTTGGTGACCGGCGCGTTGCCGATGTCCATGGAGCCGGGCGCCTGGTAGGTGCTGGTAAGGCTGGCGGTGCCGGTCTCGAGTGCCGCGGAAAGCGTAACGACCTTAAACGTGGAGCCCGGCGTGTACAGCGCGTCCATGGCGCGATTGTACATGGAGCCGTCCTCGCCGCCGCCCGCCTGCAGCAGGGCGTCGATGTTGGTGTTGTCATAGGTGGGCGAGCTGGCGCATGCGAGCACCGCACCGGTACGCGGGTCGATGACCACTACAGCGCCCTTAAAGCCCTTGAGCGCCTGCTCGGCCGCCGTCTGGATACGCGAGTCGATGGTGAGCTTGGCGGTGTTGCCCGGCTGGGTCTGGCCCGCGAGCGACGCGATGGCGTTGTTCCAGCTGGAGTAATCCTTAGAGCCGGTGAGCGTGTCGTTCATGACGCTCTCGATGGCGGTGGTGCCATACTGCTGGCTCACGTAGCCAACCACGTGCGCTGCCAGGTTGCCGTTGGGGTAGGAGCGTACGTAGGTGCCGTCCTCCTGCTGCAGCGACTCGGCCAGCGTCACGCCGTCGGACGTGATGATAGAACCGCGCTGGATGTACTTGGAGCGGGCGATAGTGTGGTTGTTGGTCGGCATATCCTGATAGTCCTTGGCCTTGATGACCTGGACATAGGTGAGGTTGCCGATAAGGATGGCGAACAGCGCCGTAAAGGCGAGCACCGCACGGGTTAGACGGTTGGCGAGCGCAACGCGGCCGAGCACACCGGATTCAGGCGTGTCGAGCAGGCGACGGCGCATGCGCGAGCCGACGGAATGGCTGCCGCTGCCGTAGGAAGACGAGGTGGCAAAGCGCGTGCCCGTCGGGGCGGCGGCGGATGCGACCTGATCATCGGTGATGGCGGTCATGGTGCCGGTGCCAGTAAGCTCGGCCTCGCGTCCGGTCGCTTCGTCACCGGCGCGCAGCAGGAGCGCGACGATGATAAAGCTTGCCAGCAGTGAGGAACCGCCCTGGCTCATAAAGGGCAGGGTGACGCCGGTCAGCGGGATCAGGCGGGTAACGCCGCCCACGATCAAGAAGGCCTGGAAGCTGATGGCGGCCGTAAGGCCCGTGGCGCTAAAGGCGGCGAGGTCGGATTTAGCGCGGGCAGCCGTGGTGAGGCCACGCACGGCAAAGAGCATAAACAGGATGAGCACGGCGCCGCCGCCCAAAAGGCCCATCTCCTCGCCGATGGCAGAGAAGATAAAGTCGGACTCGACGACAGGGATGTTGTTGGCCATGCCGTTGCCGATGCCAACACCGACCAGACCGCCATCGGCAAGCGAGAAGAGCGACTGGACGATCTGGTAGCCCTGGCCCTGGGCGTCCTTAAACGGATCGACCCAAACCTGGAAACGCACCTGAACGTGCGACAGGAACTTGTAGGCGCCCACGGCTCCAACGGCTAAGAGCGCAAGGCCGATAACGACATACGAAAAGCGCCCCGTGGCAACGTAGAGCATCAGCAAGAAGATGGTGTAGAACAGCACGGCCGAACCCAGGTCGCGTTCGAAGACGACGACGAGCAGGCACACACCCCACACGGCAAACAGCGGCAGCAGCAGTCGCAGGCGAGGGATCTTAAAGCCCAGGATCTTGCGGTTGGAGATGGAGAGCAGTTCGCGGTTCTCGGCCAGGTACCCGGCCAGGAACAGCACGATAAAGACTTTGGCGAACTCGCCGGGCTGGATGGTAAAGCCCGCGATGCGAATCCACAGCTTGGAGCCCGAGATCGTGGTGCCGATAAAGATAGGCAGCATCAGCAGAATGATGCCGATAATGCCAAAGGTGTACTTGTAGCGCATGACTACGTCGAGGTTCTTAACCAACGCGAGCGTTCCCACCATCAGGGCCACCGAGACAAACAGGATGATGAGCTGTGAGATCGCGAGAGCGGGTGCGAGACGCGTCACGAACGTGATACCGATGCCCGAAAGCACAAAGACAATGGGCAGGATGGCGGGGTCGGCACCGGGCGCCAAGATGCGCACGGCAATGTGGGCCGCAGCAAAGGCGGCAAAGAGGCCGATCGGTACGGCGAGCGTCTCAAAGGAGATGGCAGCGCCCGCGGTGAGCACGTACATCGCATACAGCAGGATGACGGGGAACGCCGAGGCGATGAGCAAGAGCAGCTCGGTGTTGCGGCGACTCATAAGCGGCACTCCCTTTCTAATTCTTATCGGAGGCTTCGGCCTCGGCGGACTGTTCGGCGGTTTTCTCGGAATCTGATTCGGAGGTCGATCCCTGATTGGTGTTGTCGCGAATCGTTTGCGCGTCGATCACCTGGCGGGTCTGCTCTTCATCGATCTGGTGGCGGTACTTGGATATCGTGTCCTGCGCATCGTCGACACTTGTTTGCGGAATGCCCGCCTTGAGGCGGTTTTGCGTGTCTTCGGGCAGGTCGGACAGCTTAATGCTGGTTTCGCTTTCGAGCCAGTGGAGCTTGAGTCCGAGCGGCTTGCCGGGCAGGCCGCGCCAGACGGCGACATTGCCCTGGTAGGTACCCAGGTAGTACGAGCCGGTGACACCCGTGTAGGCCCAGATGCCAGCTGCCAGCACAAAGACGAGGGCCAGGATGGCGGCGATAGTAATGTTGCGGCGACGCACGCGCTGCGCCTCGCGCATAACGCCATCGTCAACCAGGTCAACGACTACTACGGTCACGTTGTCGTGGCCGCCGGCGGCAAGCGCCGCGTCCACTAGGTTGTCGACGCAGATTTGCGCGGTTGAGGACTGCGTGGCGATGTTCTCGATATCGCTATCGGGAATCATGCTCGAAAGGCCGTCGGAGCACAGGATCAGGCGGTCGCCTTCCTCGATATGCAGAGTGAAGTGGTCGGCATACATGGCGGGGTCCGAGCCCAGCGCGCGGGTGATGACCGAACGGTTGGGGTGGACGCGAGCCTCATCTGCCGTGATCTCGCCGGCGTCCACGAGCTCCTCCACGTAGGAGTGGTCGCGGGTCACGCGGATGAGCGTGCCCTCGTGGAGCAGGTAGGCGCGAGAGTCACCCACGTGGGCGATGGCGAGCGTGTCGTTTTCGATATAGGCGCAAGTGGCTGTGCAGCCCATGCCGGGCTTGCCTAGGCCGTTCAGGGCAGCCTCGATTACGGCGGCGTTGGCGGCCTCGACGGCTGCCGCCAGGCGTGCGGCGTCGGCAGACTGAGGAGCTGTCTTGGCGATGGTCTCGACAGCGATAGAAGAGGCCACCTCGCCGGCGGCGTGACCACCCATGCCGTCGCATACGCAAAAGAGCGGCGACTGCACCAGGTAGGAATCCTCATTGTGCGGGCGCACACAGCCAACGTCGGAGCGGGCGCCCCACATGAGTTGCGTGGTGGTGCCGGCATCATAGGTCGAGTCGGTCTCGATGCGCTCCTCGGTCAGGGGCTCAAAGCTCATGGTCGAGCCGGGGTCTTTGAGCTTGGCCTCAACGGCGGCAACATCGATTTCGGCTGTGTCACCGGGAGAGACGGTGTCGGTCTCGGCGTTTGATTCGGAATCGCCGGTGTCCGGGGAGTCGGACTCCTCGGACACGCGGGCGGTCGACTCATCGTCTTGCGGGCTGACGTCTATAGGCTCGGGCGTCGGCGTAGACGCGGACGCAACCTCGGATGCCGGGGCTATGGGAAACGCCGGCGCGGCGGGCTCGGGTGCCGCAAACACCGCAGCGCTCTCGTTGATTGCCGCGGCGACGGGCTCTGCAAAGTGAGCCGGCGCCGGGGTTGCTTCGGGCGCTGTGGGCTGTTCCGCAGCATGTGCGCCGATGGGCGCCGCTACGGCATCCTCTTCGTCCTCGTTATCGGCGAGATCCGAAATATCATGCGTTACATGCGAAAGAGGCAGGGAGAACACGGTGTCCTCGGGCTCCACGGGTGCGGAGCCCGCCGGAGCGGCGTGGGCCGGCGCAGCTGTGGCGGCGGCCGGTGCCTCGGTCATAGTTGCGGACTTGTTCTCCTCGTCGATCATCGACGGTTCACCTTCATGACCACGTCGCCAATCTGGACTTCGTCGCCCTCACGCAGCGTCGCGGGCTCCACGAGCTGGCGGCCGTTGACGAGCGTGCCGTTAAGCGAGTTGAGGTCCTCGATGATGAGCGCCGGGCCCTGCAGCGAAAAGCGCGCATGCGAGGCCGAGACGAACGGTTCGTTGATGCAGATGTCCGAAGATGGCGAGCGACCGACGATGACGGGGCCGAGCATGTCTACGTGGATGCCACGGATGCCGCGCGGGCCCTTGTCCACATCGATCGTCCAGATAGCCGAGTCGCGGCGCTGTCCGCGCACAAGTCCCACGCCGGTCTTCATGACGGCGAACAGGAAGATATAGAGCAGGGCGACCAGGACGATGCGGCCTGCAAAAAGGACGATATCGATGTTCATAAGCGACTATCCCCTAAATTCAAAGGTGCTCAGGCCAAACGTCAGCAGATCGCCGTTGCGCAGCGGGCAGCGCGTAATGCGGCGGTTGTTGACGAGCGTGCCGTTGGTGGAATTGAGGTCCTCGATCGACCAATCCGAGCCCGTAAAGGTGAGCTGGGCGTGGCGGCGCGACACGTTGGGGTCGCGCAGGGCAATGTCGGAAACTGAGCGCTCGCGACCGATAGTCACCTGTGCGGAGGTGATGCTATGGCTCTCGCCGCTCACGACGTCGACGAGCTGGGCGAGCGGGCGCTGCGGTGTGCGAGTGCTCGCCATGTTGGAGGCGATGCCGGCTGCGGCGCCTAGGCCCACGGCGGCACCGGTCGCGGCGGCTCCGCCCATGCCGGCAAGCGAGTCGCGCGAGACGGTCTGCGGCACCGGGATGGGTGCGGCGGCGGGGTCGGGGACGCTAGGCGCGAAGGGGTCTGCCACGGCAAGCGGGTCGGGAGCGGCGGTGCGAGGCGTCGGCTGCTGCTGGGGCATGGCAGCGGGGCGCTGCTGCTGCGGGGCAGCAAACTGCTGCTGGCCGGCGCGCGGGGCGCTGGCGGCACGGCTTGCCGCGGAGTTGTTCTGGCCCAGGCCGTTTTGATAGGCGCGCTCTTCTTCGTACAGGCGGCCGAGCGTGGGGGCATCGACGTTCTCGGCAAAGACCGAGAACTTGCCGGCGCGCAGCTGCGGATCGATCATAAAGCGCACGAGGGGCTCGCCGACAAAGACATAGCGGCGCTTTTCGGCCTGCGCTTTAACAAACTCGCGGACCTCGCGCGAAAGCTCGGGGTAGAACGGGGCGAGCATGGGATCGTCGTCGGCGGCGATCAGGATGGTATAGAGTGCCGGCGCCGTGTTGACGCCGTTGATCACCAGAGTCTGATCCTCCATGTCGCGAGCGGCCTGCTTGGCAAGCTTCTTAAAGGAGAACGGGGCACGGGTGGCACCGAAGATGCCGGCCACGTGGTCCTCGAAGATGTTCAGGAAGTTCACGAAAGATCACTCTCCGTATAGGTTCTTTGGTATCCGAGCAAATATAGGCATATCCCAACGATTATAGAGGATAGGGTTCCCGCAACTGCCGCCTTGGCGGCGACCGCGGCTGCAAGGCTGGCAATTTCCATATGGTGTGCAAGACAGGATGCCGCTGCGCAGCCGATGCCGGTGACGGCGATGGCGGCGATTGCGGCAAGGTTTGAGCCCTGGTCGGCACGCTTGGCATGGGCATTGAGCAGTGCAGATGACGCTGCGGCAGTTGTCGCGACCAGCACAAAGGCAGCCCAAAGGAGCGGGTCTTCCAGCGCTGCGGCAACGTTACCGAGCCCCAGCACGCCTCCGGCTGAAAGCGCGACCGTCGCCAGACGGGCAAAAAGCACGCCCATGCCCGTTGCCGCGGCGGCGCTTGCCGGGCCGAGCCAAAATGACGCGACGCCGGCGGCGACCCCAGCTGCCAGGAAGGTATTGCCAGTCAGACAGCCAAGCGCGAGTGCACAGGTGAGCGCGGCGCTCGCGGCAGCCTCGGTGCGACCCCAGGCGATCCACCAACCGGACATGGCAGCGGCAAAGATCACCGCGACGGGCAACATCGACAGGATGCCCTGCGCCTGCATGGTGGCGTTGGCCATGAGCACCAAAAAGCCCACAGCCGAGATGGCCGAGCCGATCTGGGGGGCCAGGCCAGCCGCCGCTCCGATCGCGATAGCCGCAATGACTAGGCCGGGAAGCGCCGCGACCCCGGCCGTTTGCATCAGCAAAAAGCTAAAGGCGCCGCACGTTAGCGCCGAGATAGCGTGCATGGTGTAGTCGCGCGCATGGCTCCAGCGCGTGCCCGCCCAGCCGAGCGCGGGGTCGACCTCGATGGCGTCGTCCTCGTAGTACGACGGCTCGATATCGTCGAGCTCCTGCTCGTCATCCGAAAGCTCGCCAACCATTTGCTCCAGACTGCGACGGCCCTCGCGCACGCTGCCCAGACCGGCAAGGAGTTGGTCGCAAAATGCCTCGATGCTGTTGGGGCGGTCCTGCGGCATGGGGGAGAGCGCGCTCATGAGCGCGGCCTCGGCTCCCGGGGGAAAGTGTGGTATCAGCTCGCTGGGATAGGTGGCGCCGCCGATGATGCGGTCGAGCGAGTCGGCGGGCGTGGCCGCCATAAAGGGAGCGCTGCCGCACAAGCCCTCATAGATAACGCAGGCAAGGGCAAAGACATCGGCGCGTTCGTCGACCGTGCCGGTCTCGATATCGAGCTGCTCGGGCGGCATGTAGCCGATGGTGCCGCCGCGCGAGCCGCCAAAGCCACCGGCGGACGACAGTCGCGCCATGCCAAAGTCGGTGAGCTTTACATTGCCCGAGTGGTCGATGAGCACGTTGGCGGGCTTAATGTCCAGGTGGAGTACGCCATTGCTATGGGCGAAGGTGAGCGCCTGGCCCAGGGCATCGGCAATGGCCGCGGCCTCGTCAAAGGTGAGCGAGTGGCCGTCCACGCGATGCAAAAACTCGGCCAGCGACATACCGTCGACATACTCCATGACCAGGTAGGCATAGGCGGTGTCATGCGTAAAGTCGATGACCTGCACGATATTGGGATGTTGAAGCATGGCGGCAGTGTGCGCCTCGCGCAGGACATCCATGATGTCGCTGGCGGGCATGCCGGCGCCGTTGATAAGGGGGATGCGCTTAATGGCGACGCGGCGGCGCAGGTGCGTGTCGCGGCAAATCTCGATGGAGCCAAAACCGCCGGTCGCAAGTGTCTCGAGCGGCTGGTACCGCTTGAGCAGCTCGCGAGAGCTGGTGCCCTCCAAAGGAACGTCCGGCGAGAACCGGGCGGTATGTTGCGAGAAAAGCGGCATGGCCAACCCTCGTGCGTTTAAAGTTCGTTTGCGAGTGGCGGGCGCGGAGCCGAGCCGTTCGCGGTGGCATAGATGCTGCTAGTGTAGCACGCTCGGGCGGATGGCGAGGATAACGGGACGTGAGGCTGCCTGTCTGGCTTGGCCTTAGTGCTTCTTCTTGTTCTTCTTCTGCTTGCGCTGCTTGCCCTTGGTCTCCTGGGGCTTGTCGCCCTGCTTGGCCTCGGCGGCGGCCTTCTCGGCCTTCATTTTCTTCTTCTTGGTCTCGATGCGGAGTTTTTTGTTGATGCGGGCCTTGAGGAAGGGACCGAACTGCTCGGCATCGCCACGGACGAAGGTGTCCTTGGGGATCGTCACGCCCTGGTCGGCGAACATGGCCACAAAGATGCGCTCGCCGTCGAGTACGTGGTCGAGCTTGTCAAACGGGAAGAACTGCGACTTGCCGCTCTTGCCCCAAACCATCAGGCCGTCCTCGTTGGCGGCGACGCGGCGATAGCGGCCACCCATGGACTCGTCGGCCTCGACGGCGTCGATAAAGTCGCGGGCGAGCGTGTGGTGCAGGTTCTTGCTCCACCAGGCCAAAAAGGCGCCGAACACGATCAGCACGACGCCGAACTTGATCCAGCTGCCGCCGGCCACCAGCATGCCGATGCCGATGAGCGCGGCAATCACGGCGGCGACGTACAGGGAGCCACGGCGCCTGGGCGAGGCGACCAGGCGCGCAAAGTCGGTGACGAGGTCGTTTTCGTACTGATACTCGTTGAGGTACAGAATGCCGTCATCGGCCGCGGCCTGCGCCTCGAGCGCGACCTCGACCTGGTCGGCTGCTTCGGAGGGAATGAGGTTGCTCTCTGCGTCTGCCATGCTCTTTGGACTCCTATCGCGGCGGGCTCGCCGTACGGGTTATTATGGAATGCAGTATGCCGTGCGACCGCATGGCCGTCGCGGCAACAAGTCTCAGTATACCCGGGGGAGCACCCATGGAATCGTTGTACCGAAAGTATCGCCCGCTCACCTTCGACTCCGTGGTGGGCCAGCAGCATATCGTCTCGACGCTCGAGCACGCTATCACCGAGGGACGCCTGTCCCACGCCTACCTGTTCTGCGGACCGCGCGGCACGGGCAAGACCACCATGGCGCGCATCCTTGCCAAGGCGCTGCTGTGCCGCAATGCCGAGGCGGCGCGCGCCGAGGGTGCAAGCGGCTGCATGCCCGACGGTACTTGCGAGGAGTGCGAGCTCATTGCCGAGGGCAACCACCCCGATGTCTACGAGCTCGATGCCGCAAGCCGTACCGGCGTGGACAACGTGCGCGAGGAGATCATCAACTCCGTCAACTTTGCCCCGGTGCGCGGCAAGTACAAGATCTATATCATCGACGAGGTCCACATGCTCACGACGGCGGCGTTCAACGCGCTGCTCAAGACGCTTGAGGAGCCGCCGGCACACGTGATCTTTGTGCTGTGCACCACCGACCCGCAAAAGATTCTGGAGACCATCCTCTCGCGCTGCCAGCGTTTCGATTTCCATCGCATCGGCAACGAGGATATTGAGCATCGCCTGGCATACGTATGCGAGCAGGAGGGCTTCGATTACGACGACGAGGCGCTCGCCATCGTGGCGCGCCATGCCAAGGGCGGCATGCGCGACGCGCTCTCCACGCTGGAGCAGCTGAGCGTTTTTGGCAACGGTTCTGTGCATGCGGACGATGCCCGCTCGCTTTTAGGCGAGGTTTCGGACCAGATTCTGGGCGAGTTTTCCCGCGCCATTGCCGATCGCGATGTTGCCGAGCTCTATGGACTGATCCGTGCGCAGGTCGAGGAAGGAAACGACCTGCTGGAGCTGACGCGCGACCTGGTAGCGCATGTGCGTGACGTGTACGTTGCCTGCGTTGCCGGTGCCCGTGCCGAGCTGTTTGAGGGCGGCTCCGAGCAGGCCGAGGCGCTTGCTGCCGAGGCCGCTGCCTTTGGCGAGCATCCTGCCGACCGCCTGGCCCGCGTGCTGACGGTGCTCGACGATGCCGCACTGGAGATGAGGGGCGCGAGCGACGTGCGCCTGGTGCTCGAGATTGCCTGTACGCGTCTGGCACGTCCCGAGGCTGATTTAACGATTGAGGCATTGGCCGAGCGCGTGGCGCGTCTGGAGGCCATGGTTGCCAACGGCGCCGTGCCGGCGAGCGTGGCTGCTGCTCAGGCCACCGCGCCTGCAGCATCCGTACCCGCTGCTGCCCAGCAGCCGACGCTGATCTCGGGTGCCCGAGCCGCTACTCCGGCGGCATCTGCTACCACCGCTGATACGTCCGCGCGCCAGGGCGGTATGCCTTGGGACCGTGGTGCTGCCGCTCCGGCGGCTCAGCCTGCGCCCCGTTCTGCGTCCGTGTCGGCTTCCAAGCCTGCAGCGTCTGCACCTCAGTCTGCGCCGGCTCCGACGCCTCAGCCCGTTGCAGCCCCCGCGCCTGCCACCGCTCCGGCACCTAAGCCCCAGCCCAACACCGCCGCCCAGGTTGCTGCCGCTGGTGCCGCCGAGACCCCCGCGGTCGAGGATGCCGGTGAGCTCCAGCGCAAATGGGCCGAGGTCGTCGAACGCGTCAAGGCTCGTCAGGCCTCCTACGCAGGGCTTTTGCTCAATGCCCGCGCCACAGCAGACGACGGCTCCAAGCTCACGGTCTCGTTCCCCGCGGGCTCGACCTTTGCCATCAAGATGCTCGGACGCGCCGACACGCAGTCGGTGGTCCTGCCGACAGTCAGTGCGGTCTTCGGTCGTCGCACCGTCGACTACGTCCTGGATGGAGGTGGCACGCTGGCTCCTCAACATGAGGAGCATTCTCCATCTGCACGGGCTGCGGCATCTGCGGACCCGCAACCCGTGTCCTCGGCGGCCCCTGCATCCTCGAACGTCAGCGCGACGCAGCCAAAAGCGGCACCGGTAGCGGCACCGACCCCGTCGGCGCCTGAACCCGCTGCGCCCAAACAGGCTGCTCCGGTCCCCGTGCCCAAGCCCGCCGCCGCGCCTGCGCCCAAGTCATCCGACCTGGGCAAAGCCCCCTGGCTGCGCTCCGACAACCCCGCTGGCGCTCCTGCCACGGGCAAGCTCCCGACCGAGCCCGCACCCCGAGCGCCCGAGCGCGCGTCCGCTCCCAAGGCTCAGCCGTCTGCGCAGCCTGCACCGTGGGAATCCGAGCAGGTGCCCTACGATGACGCCATGGTCGGCGGCTTTGCAGGCGATGCGAGCGGGGACGATCTGCCTCCGTTCGACGTGCCGGGTGCGACGCCCGCGCCCAAGCCCGCTGCAACTGCCCCCAAAGAGGAGGACGCTCCTGCAGCTCCCTGGGAGTCCAACCCCGGCGCGGGCAGTCCCTTCGGCCATCAGGGCGCAGCCCCAAGCATCCCGCAGACCGAGGACGAGGCCAAAGCCCTCATCCGCAGCGTCTTCGGTCAGTCCACCATCTTCAAACCGGTGGAGTAGCTGTACAGGCGGGTATACTGCTCAAGAAGAGACGTCTTTGAACGGAGCGAGCTTATGATGTGGGAATATGTCCGCCTTGAGGACGATACGCAAGTTTCGTATTCCGAAGTCCGGGAGGACAACACGGTGAAGGTTGTTGTGGAGCGCCCGCGCGATTGGGGTTTTGACACGGCGGAGTGCATCTTGCCGGCATTCAATTGGGTGTCACGCGAGGGCTTTAGCGAAGCGGACCTCAAAGAACTCGATGATTTCGTGCGCAACAATGCCCCGCTCATCCTGCGTTTTGCCTACGAAGGCGGACGAGTCTATGCCTAGTCTGTTTCGACTCGGGCCGTACATCATCTTTTTCTGGACGGGGGAGAACGGCGAACCTGTCCATGTTTACGTTGCGGTCAAGCACCCCACTGCCGAGGCAACCAGGATATGGCTTACCCGCTCCGGCGGATGCAAGCTGGCCCATAACAAGGGCGATATTCCTGCTCGGGATTTACGCGATATCATGCAGTTTGTTTCATCTAACCATGCGCTGATTTGCAAACGCTGGAAAGAAACAACCGGTGGGCTGTCGTTTTACTGTTGAGAATCGCTTGCTGGGCTTAGGACCCCTAGCCCTTTAGGGGCTCTTTATCCGGGCGCATTTGAATTTCGGACATGTGTAGCGTGGTACCGCGTGTCTCGCATTCGAGCAGGCAGATGCGTGACGGTCGGCCTAGGGTGCTGAGGTCGACACGATACGTCGCGCGGCTGTCCGTGTACTCGACTTGCTCGGCGTCGAGGGTTGCTCCGATTGTCAAGAAAGCGCCTGGTTCGGCACCGACAATCTTGGAGTCCTTTATCTTGACCTTGAACTCTTGGTAGAGGGACGGGCTGTTGTAGTAAATGGTTCGGGTTCCATCGGTGCACTCATCGGTCGCTTCCCATTTGACGGTGGGCTGGTCCGAGCTGGTTATCAGCAGTTCTGCTCCAAAGGCTATAGCATGGGTGATGACAACCAGCAATGCCCAGCCGACAAAGAGATAGAGAACCACATATGCAACGGGGTGTTTTGAGCGGATGTTTTGGAGCGCGTCGGGGGCATTCATGGGGCACCTCCAAATTGCTATCTATGACAATCAAATTATACCCTGCCGCCATGTGCTCCGCCTCGAGCAGCGGTTTGGCATTTAGCTATTTAGTGGCACACATGAAATGCCGGATTCGGCTCTACTAGATTGAGTATGCGATATTATGCAACCTTGCATAATTCGGCCTTGCATAATCTTTGCGCGTGGTTTGTATTGGAGGACATGTATATCGACTGAGGTAGCGTGTCCGCCCCGCTCTCTGGCTTCGCGCCGTGGTACGATTTTTGAGTTTGAAAGTCCCGCCGTGCTCCGGCTGCCCTTGCAGCTCGGCGTGCGGCCGCACGTAAAGGAGCCATCATGGCCGGTATGAACATGCAGCAGATGATGAAGCAGGCTCGCAAGATGCAGGAGCAGCTTGCCGCCGCGCAGGAGAACCTCAAGTCCCAGACCGTCGACGCCTCTGCCGGCGGCGGCATGGTCAAGGTGACCGTTAACGGCGAGATGGAGCTCATCAACCTCACCATCGACCCCGATGCGCTCGATCCCGAGGACGTCGATATGCTGCAGGACATGATCATGGCTGCCGTCAATGAGGCCGTCCGCGGCGTCAACGAGCTCGCCAACAAGCAGATGGGCGCCATCACCGGCGGCCTCAACATCCCGGGCATGCCGTTCTAAGACTCGCATATATATGAGTGCCAACCATAGCCTGCAAAAACTGCTCGATGAGCTGGGTCGCCTGCCGGGCATTGGCCCCAAGTCGGCTCAGCGCATCGCCTATTACCTGTTGGAGGCCGACGCCGAGGAGGCACGCCGCCTGGCCGAGGCCATCCTGGAGGTCAAGCAGGAGGTCCACTTTTGCAGCCGCTGCTTTAATTACGCCACGGCCGACGAGTGCTCCATCTGCCAGGATTCGATGCGCGACACCACTCGCATTTGCGTGGTGGGCGAGCCGCGCGACGTCCAGGCAATCGAGCGCACGGGCAGCTACCATGGCCTCTACCACGTATTGGGCGGCGTGATCAGTCCCATGGACAAGATTGGTCCCGAGCAGCTGCACATTCGCGAGCTGCTGGCACGCTTGGGCCACGAGGACATCCACGAGGTCATCATCGCCACCAACCCCAATATTGAGGGCGAGACCACGGCGAGCTACCTGGCCCGCACTATCAAGCCGCTGGGCGTTGAGGTATCGCGTCTGGCGAGCGGCCTGCCCGTGGGCGGCGACTTGGAGTATGCCGACGAGCTTACGCTTGGACGCGCCATCGAGGCCCGTCGCACGATTTAGGTGGCGAGCCTGCTCCTGCCGTATGTCTTCATTGCGACGCACGGGGTAGTCATAATTCCCCGTGCGACTGTAAGTTTGTTGTGCAACAAAGATGCTTTATATCCGCTTATCGCATGGATGCTTCCACTCGCATCCTTAATTTGCCCATTCGTTGCGCAACCTTTTGGGTTCGCTGATACACTCAAATATGGATTCGAATGAATGCGCCGCTCCCGAGCGGCGTGTTTTTGTTGGAGGAGAACGCATGCGGCCCGGTGGCACTCAGACAAAGCGCGGCGCCGCGATGCGCATGCGACGCCGACTGGGCTTGGCGCCGCGGGCGTACGCACTGCTGTCTTGCTCGCTGGTACTGGTCATAGCTGGCGTTTCTGTCTATGGCATGACCGTGCCGTCCATGATGCAGGCGCATGCCGCACGCGAACCGCGCGTGGGGCATGAAGTCAAAAGTGATCTGGGCACCACGACTGGATATGCTTGGGCAAGTGTGGTCGCGCATATTGTGTTTGGCACTGACGACGCGGACGGCGCCGAGGCCCCGGACAACGAAGTCACGCTTGCCAATGGCAAAACCATCGTGCTCACCAACACCAAGATCATCGATCGGTTGTCCAACAATAGCGTGGCGGCAACGGTGAATAAGGTCGAGCAGCAGAAGGAGCAGGACGCCCAGCATTCCGGAAAGCCCGGTAGCTCGGATACTTCTGGCTCCGGCTCGGATTCATCGAGTTCGGGCGGCGGCTCTGGGTCGGGTTCCTCTACCGGAGGGTCTGGAAACGGCGGATCGACGGGCGGCAACACTGATAACGATGCAAGCTCCGGTGGCCTTTCCGCTGCTGAGGAAGAGAGCATTCACCGTTGGCTTGTGACCAAGTACAACATGCTCGACGGCTATGTTTCTCGTGCCAATGACGTGGTTTCGACCTATAACTCTACGGGAGATCCCAGGCCGTGCGACAGCCTGGTCGGGGAGATGTTTGTCATTCGAGCCGAGTTCGGTCGTCAGACATTCTCGCCCCGGTCAAAGTGGTATCAGCAGTATGCCAATCTGTGGGGTTGTTACACCAACCTATGTCAATGGGTCGGCCATTACGGCGATGATGACGTCGCGCTCGGTAACTTCAACAATAACGTGGCGGCGCTTGCCCTATGATGACCGATCTTGCATCCACCACACCACAATCGCTCGGTCGCGATCCCATGGTCGGCCTGCGCCTGGCGCGTGTCGACGGGTTTGAGCCGGCCATTGCGCTCGGTCAGGACGAACTGCCTGCCTATCTGCGTCGTTTTACGATGCTGTTTGCCGACGATGCCACCATGCGCCGTGGCGGCATCGGCCGCGTAACGCGCGCCGTCAACGCCCAAGGCGAGGCCGTGGCGCTCAAGCAGCTCATCTTGCCGACGCGCGATGAGTTTGACGACGATGCAACTCACGAGGCACTGGTCGCCAAGTTCAAGGCGGCGTTTCGCGAGGAATATGAATGCCATCGCGCCCTTTCGGGCCTTAAGGGCTTTCCCCGCCTCTATGGCTGGGGCGAGGTCGACGGTGTGCCTGCAATTGTCATGGAATGGGTCGAGGGCGAGACGCTCGCCCGCTTGCGTTCGCGACTCGCCGTGGACGATGCCGGACGCCTGTCGCCGCTTGTGGCGGCGCGTCTGGGTCGCGACCTGTTCGATCTGCTCTGCCGTATGAGCCTGGTGGGTGAGGGCTTTGTCCATCGCGATATCTCGTCCGCTAATATTATGGTGCGTACGGCGCGTCTACCGCTTGACCGGCAGCTTGCCGAGGGCACCTTTGACCTGTGTCTGATCGACTTTGGCTCGTCGCTGGCGCTCGAGCCTGCGTCGGCCGTGGCCGGTACCGGCGGCAAGGCGTCGTTTACGGAGCGTTATGCCACGCTGCGTCGCGCGACGGTTGCCTATGCCCCGCCCGAGATGCTCACCGACGATATTCCCGACCTGCGCGCTTTGCGTATGTCGCCGGCGATCGACGTCTATGCCGCGGCAAGCACGGTTTACGAGCTCATTGCCGGCGTCGCGCCATACGAAGCCGCGCCGAGCACTTCGGGCACCTCGGGTTCGCGCAAAAAGACACGCGACATCGCGAGCCCCTACCGTCTCAAGATGGACACGCGGCCCGACTATCCCATTGGTGCCCATGCGCCCGGTTGTGATTTGACTCAGCTGCTTCGTCGTGAGCCCGATGTGGCGCTCGCCGCGGCCGAGCAGGCCCAGCAGCTAGGGCTTGAGCCGGATTCCGAAGAGCTACGCGATGCGCTGGCGTTTGTCGATGCCCAGCTGTTCGACGTGGTGATGGCCTGTCTGTCCAGCCATCAAAAAGATCGTCCCGAGCCGGCGGCGGTCGAGGCGGCGCTCTCGGCGTTTTGTGACCACTATGCGCAAAATGTCGGTCGTTCGCTCCGCGGCGAGCCGCTCACGCCGTGCCCCATGGATGCGTCCGGCCGCGCGGTTCGTCGCGCGCTGATGGTCGGCGCGACGGTCGCCTGCGGCGTGGTTTGGGCTGTGGTCGTGGTCTCGGCCGCGCTGCTGGCGTCGGGCGCTCGCGTGACGGTGACTTTGGGATCGCTCGTGTGGTCTGGGCCGCTACCGGGTATTATTGCCGCACTGGCGTTGGCGCTGCCAGGCATAGCCGGCGTTGCCGCGGGGGCACTTGCGCGCGATCGGCGCTCGGGGTTCCTGCAGGGTGTGCTTGCGCTTTCTGCCTGCGAGGTTCCGGTGCTGGTTGTGGCTGTATGTAGCGTATTTTCCCAACGCGCCGTGATGGGTGGCCTTGTTGCCGCTCTGGTTGCAACCTATACGCTTACGTGGTTTTTGCTTGCGATGGGCTTTGCCTTTGAACTTCCCGTTTCGGCACCGCGACGCACAAAAGCCCAGATGGCGACTCCGCTTGCCGGTGGAGCCGCAGCTGCCCGTACTTTTGGCGGACCTGTCGAAGTATCGTCCGATTCTATTTCTACGACCAAGGAGGCCTAGGTCATGGCATCTCAAGTTGAGCTCACCCCATGCGGGGCCATGTTTGACATCTTTAAGCGCGCGGCGCATCTGAGCCATATCGAGCTGTGCGGCTTGGTGCTTTCGTCCCGTCCGCTCGCCGACGGCCGCAGCCCGCAGAGCCGAGCCGCCGATCGCTCTTGGGTTTCCCGCTTTATCGTTCGCGCGCCGGTCGGCACGCTTCAGCAGCGCTACTTTGCCGAATACGGTACCTCGGCTGCGCGTATTATGTCGCAACTGGCCCTGCGCCAGCGCAATCCCATGGACTCCACGGCTGTGATCAATATGGTGTGCGGCCCTGCAGGTGAACCGATGGTACGCGCGCTCGAAGAGTGCCACCAGGACACGAATCTCTATCGCAACGCGCTCGATCGCCTGTCCCAGGCGGCGGAACTCATGCCCGCCGAGCGCGCCGAGGCCGTGCTGGTGCTGTTTGTCGCCGTCGGTTGTTCGGCGGATGTGCGGTCCTCGGTGAACTATGCCATCGACTACGCGCACGCGACCTGTGGCGGAGGCACCTCCACGCCGCGTTCGCTTGGCATGTCGATGACCGCGGGCGAACGCGAACCCGCCCCGGCGCACCCCTTGGGCTTGCTGCGCGTACAAAACAGTTTTGTCGTGAGCGCCCCGCGCTGGATTCAGCCGAGCGAGCAGGGTGTTGAGATTGGCGCGCTGGCCACTGGTGAGGGCGATATTACCGACGTCGGCGACGATGTCTCGGCCCGCCATGCCCATATCTGGTGCGATGCTCAAAATATCTGGCACGTCGAGGACTTGTCGTCCACCAACGGAACCGTGGTGGTAAACGGGGCCACGCGCGTCTGCATTCAGGTCGAGCCCGGCCGTTCCGCCCAACTCAATCCCGGCGACGAGCTCAAGCTCGGCGAATCCACTACCTACGCCATCCTCTTCGGTGCCCTCTAGCCAGTCCCGCCAAATGGTCCCTCCGTCCCCAAGGGATCATTTTGCTCCCGGCAGTCACCCGAGGACCCGAGGTAAACCTTTACCGCCCGCCTATATTTGCCGAAATTACACTTGACGGCGGGGTACAATAAACCCGCATGCGGATTTCCGTTGCGGGCGCTTCCCATCGCCGGGGCGTGCCCGGGAGCATCCGGCATGCGGCCTTTGCGGCGCTCGGTCATGTGCAAGACGGGCGGTCGGGTCTGTGGGGCGCATCAGTTGCCCCTCGCCTCGGCATGTCTTCTCTCCACGCCACGTACCTGCTGCTGAGCCTGCCTGCCAGATGATTGGAAGCAACAGCGTAAATCCCATCACGCCAATATCCCGGCAATCGCCGGGGCCTGTATACCTATATGAGAGGAGAGGGGTATATGGCGCGTAAGTTTAAGTCTATGGACGGCAACGAGGCGGCCGCATATGTTTCGTATGCGTACACCGAGGTAGCGGGAATCTATCCCATTACGCCGTCCAGCCCGATGGCCGACCATGTCGACCAGTGGGCGGCCCAGGGTCGCAAGAACATCTTCGGCACCCCGGTCAAGGTCGTCGAGATGGAGTCCGAGGCAGGTGCGGCCGGTACCGTTCACGGTTCGCTGGGCGCCGGTGCTCTGACCACCACCTACACGGCTTCTCAGGGTCTGCTCCTGATGATCCCGAACATGTACAAGATCGCGGGCGAGCAACTCCCGGGCGTCTTCCACGTCTCCGCGCGTTGCGTCGCTTCCCACGCCCTGAACATTTTTGGCGATCACTCCGACGTCATGGCCTGTCGTCAGACCGGCTTCGCCATGCTCGCCGAGGGCAACGTCCAGGAGGTCATGGACCTCTCGCCGGTGGCTCACCTTGCCGCCATCGAGGGTAAGACCCCGTTCCTCAACTTCTTCGACGGCTTCCGCACCAGCCACGAGATCCAGAAGGTCGCCATGTGGGACTACAAGGATCTTGCCGAGATGTGCGACATGGACGCCGTCCAGGCTTTCCGCGACCACGCGCTCAACCCTGAGCACCCGCACACCCGCGGCAGCCACGAGAACGGCGATATCTTCTTCCAGAACCGTGAGGCCTGCAACAAGGTCTACGACGAGCTTCCCGCCGTCGTCGAGGGCTACATGAAGAAGATCAACGAGAAGCTCGGCACCGATTACGGCCTGTTCAACTACTACGGCGCTCCCGATGCCGACCGCGTCGTCGTGTGCATGGGCTCCTTCTGCGACGTGCTCGAGGAAGTCATCGACTACCTCAACGCTCACGGCGAGAAGGTCGGCCTGGTCAAGGTTCGTCTGTTCCGTCCGTTTTCCATCAAGCACTTCGTCGACGTTCTTCCCGAGACCGTCCAGAAGATCGCCGTCATGGACCGCACCAAGGAGCCGGGTTCCATCGGCGAGCCGCTCTACCAGGACGTCGTCTCCGCTCTCTACGAGGCCGGCAAGACGGGCATCAAGGTCGTCGGCGGCCGTTATGGCCTGGGCAGCAAGGACACGCCTCCCGCGTCCGCCTTTGCTGTCTTCGAGGAGCTCAAGAAGGACGAGCCCAAGCGCGAGTTCACCATCGGCATTGTCGATGACGTGACCAACCTGAGCCTGCCCGAGGCCGAGGATGCGCCCAACACCGCAGCCCCCGGCACCATTGAGTGCAAGTTCTGGGGTCTGGGTGGCGACGGTACCGTCGGCGCCAACAAGAACTCGATCAAGATCATCGGCGACCACACCGACAAGTACGTCCAGGCCTACTTCCAGTACGACTCCAAGAAGACCGGCGGCGTCACCGTCTCGCACCTGCGCTTTGGTGATTCTCCGATCCGTTCGCCGTACTACGTGACCAAGGCCGACTTTGTCGCTTGCCATAACCCCAGCTACATCGTTAAGGGCTTCAAGATGGTCCGCGACGTCAAGCCGGGCGGCACCTTCTTGGTCAACTGCCAGTGGAGCGACGAGGAGTTCGCCGAGCACATGCCCGCCGTGGCCAAGCGCTACATCGCGAACAACAACGTCAACGTCTACCTGATCGACGCTATCGACCTGGCCGCTAAGGTCGGCATGGGCAAGCGCACCAACACGGTGCTCCAGTCCGCCTTCTTTGCGCTGGCCAAGGTCCTGCCCGCCGAGGACGCCCTGCAGTACATGAAGGACGCGGCTACCAAGTCCTACATGAAGAAGGGCCAGGCTATCGTCGACGCCAACCACAAGGCCATCGATGCCGGCGCTACCGCCTTCCGTAAGTTCGAGGTTCCGGCCGACTGGGCTACCGCCGAGGATGCCGCTCCCGTCGAGCTCTCCGAGGAGACCAAGTCCGCTATCGCCCAGCAGGTCAAGAACCTGCTCGAGCCCATCGATCGCATGGACGGCGACAGCCTGCCCGTTTCCGCCTTCGTCGGTTGCGCCGACGGCCAGTTTGAGCTGGGCGCCTCCGCATACGAGAAGCGCGGCGTCGCCGTGGTCGTTCCCCACTGGGACGAGACCAAGTGCATCCAGTGCAACCAGTGCGCCTACGTGTGCCCGCATGCCACCATCCGTCCGTTCGCGATGACCGAGGACGAGGCTGCCGCCGCGCCCGAGGCTATCCGCACGCTCGACGCCATGGGCCCCAAGGCCAAGGGCATGAAGTTCACCATGGCTGTGTCCCCGCTCGACTGCATGGGTTGCACCAACTGCGTCAAGGTCTGCCCCAAGGGCGCCCTCGAGATGGTTCCCACCGAGCAGGAGATGGACCAGCAGCCCGTTTGGGACTACATGGTCGAGAACGTCTCCGAGAAGAAGGAGCTCATCGCGGCCAACGTCAAGGGCAGCCAGTTTAAGCAGCCCTACCTGGAGTTCTCTGGCTCCTGCGCCGGCTGTGCCGAGACCGCCTATGCACGTCTGGTGACCCAGGTCGCCGGCGACCGCATGTTCATTTCCAACGCCACCGGCTGCTCCTCCATTTGGGGTAACCCCGCTGCCACCGCTCCTTACTGCAAGGACAAGGACGGTCACGGCCCGGCGTGGAACAACTCCCTGTTCGAGGACAACGCCGAGCATGGTCTGGGCATGGCCGTTGGCTATGAGGCCGTTCAGCACAAGCTGATCGCCGCTACCCAGGACATCATCGCTGCCGATGGTCCATCCGACGAGCTCAAGGCCGCCGGCCAGGCTTGGATCGACTCCGTCAATGACGCCGAGGCCTCGAAGACCGCTGCCGCTGCCTACGTTGCCGAGCTCGAGAAGTGCGGCTGCGACGCCTCCAAGGCGATCCTCGCCGACAAGGCTTACCTCACCAAGAAGTCCTTCTGGATCTTCGGCGGCGACGGCTGGGCCTACGACATCGGCTTCGGTGGCTTGGACCACGTCCTGGCTTCCGGCCACAACGTCAACGTCTTCGTCTTCGACACCGAGGTTTACTCCAACACCGGTGGTCAGGCCTCCAAGGCCTCGAACCTGGGCCAGGTCGCTCAGTTCGCCGCTGCCGGTAAGGTGACCAAGAAGAAGTCTCTGGCCGAGATTGCCATGAGCTACGGCTACGTTTACGTGGCACAGGTTGCCATGGGCGCCAACCCGGCTCAGACCCTCAAGGCCATCCACGAGGCCGAGGCCTACGACGGCCCGTCCCTCATCATCGGCTACAGCCCCTGCGAGATGCACTCCATCAAGAAGGGCGGCATGCAGAACTGCCAGGCCGAGATGAAGAAGGCTGTCGAGTGCGGTTACTGGAACCTCTTCCGCTTCAACCCCGAGGCTGCTGCCGGCAAGAAGTTCTCGCTCGATTCCAAGGAGCCCGCGGGCGGTTACCAGGAGTTCCTGATGAACGAGGCCCGTTACGCTTCGCTGACGCGTTCCTTCCCCGAGCGCGCCGAGGAGCTCTTCAAGGAGAACGAGCAGGCCGCTATGGACCGCTATCAGCACCTGCTGAAGCTCAAGACGGTGTACAACGAGGCCTAGGCCTCTCACCGCAGGATCTGAGGGCTGACCTTCGCGGACGTCCTCGGACATGAAAGAACCCCCGCTGCGCACTTCGTGCGGCGGGGGTTCTTTCGTCCTGCGGAATGTCCGCGAAGGTCAGCCCTCAGATCCTGCTACGACTACGTCCTCGGATTGTGGGGCTGAATGAAGGACGTGGCTGTGGGGGTGCCTTGTCCCGGTCGCTGTTTCGCGGCGTGGCCGCGAAACCACGCGCCACTTTGGGCATGGAGGGCTAGCTGATTGTGGCCTTCTGCTGCCCCAGTGCTGTTTCGCGCTTTGCGCGAAACATCGCAGCACTTTGGGCATAGTGGGGGAGTTGGTTGTCGCTGCCTTCTATCCCCTTGCTGTTTCGCGCCTTTGGCGCGAAAGGCGCAGTACTTTGGGCGTGGGGGCTGGCTTGCGGACTCAGATGACCTAGAGAGATATGGGTGCAAACGAGAAATCGTTGTTGGGGTCGTCCTTTTCCATAAACTCATCGAGACAGAATGTCATATAGATTGGAACGTAAAGGATCTTGCCCTCTTTGCAAAGGTTTTCGTGGCTCAGCACAACGGCCTCGGGAATTTTGTACTCGCCCACACTCATCAAACGGTCGAGGGCTGCATGTGCTCGAACTTTCTTGCCCGATTTGACTTCGATTGGGACAACATGCCCGCGGGCACCTTCGATTACAAAGTCGACTTCACCGACCTCACGCGTTTGGTAGTACCACGTATCTGCTCCGAGGGCAACGAGTTCCTGTGCGACCACGTTCTCATAGAGGCCGCCGAGGTTGGGGGTTTTCATGTCAAGGTAGACGGCGCGTGCCGTGCTGCCGGGATACCGCGATGCGAGCATACCTGTATCGGACTCGTACAGTTTAAAGGCCGTCGTTTTCTCCGTCCTCTTGAGAGGACTTCGTGCCTCCGTCACCTGGGGGACCATCAATCCAACGCCTGCGTTCACCAGCCATAGGAAATCCTGCTCGTATTTTTGAAGACGAGCTCCCTCGCCTAGAGACGAGACGATAAAGCGATGGGACTCCGCCTCAAGCTGAACGGGAATTTGCTCGAAAATGGAGCGAACGTTAAACGCTCGAGTCGATGCATATTTAGAGATATCGCTTTTGTACTGATCGACTAGCTGAATTTGAAGCTCACGCGTTCTCACGAGCGAATAGCCCGAATCGATATAGTTCTGAACGACCTCCGGCATGCCGCCGCAAACGATATAAGCTCTAAAGTTTTTGAGCATCGCCTCATGAATAAAATTTTCGACGGGACGCCTCTCGACAAGGCAGCTGCGGATGTCTGCAAGCACATTCTCGCTGATGCTGTTTGCCCAACAAAACTCTTCAAAATCCATTGGCCGCATAACAATGTGCTCGACATACCCCACCGGGAAAGAAGAGATCCCCTTAAACTCAGTCCCAAGCATAGACCCCGAGAAGACATAGCTAAAGCGTCCGTCCTCGACCAGCGCCTTCATAAGTGTAACGATCTGCGGATACTCCTGAATCTCATCGACAAAGATAAGCGTATCTCCCTCAACAAGCGGTGCATCCGCAAGAAGGGCCACACGGTTGATGAAGTCAATGGAGTTCTTAGCGCCAACAAGTACGTCTCTTGCCTCGGCATCAAGTAGCAGATTGACCTCATAATACGAAGCGTAGTTGCTCTTTCCAAACGCGCGAATCGCATAGCTCTTGCCAATCTGACGCGCACCGGTAACAAGCAGGGCCTTATGGGAGTTATTCTTCCAGCTCAAAAGCCTATCAGTGACTTTGCGGCGTAGCATTAAAACACCTCATTGACAAAAATTGGCAAATAGATTTGCCCCTAATCATACAAAAATTGACAAATAGATTTGACCCAAATCATACAAAAATTGGCAAATAGCAAAGCTCACTTAGGCCTCAAAGCCAGCGAACCAGCACGGTACTTTGCGAAAAGGCTGGCGGCGCCGTTGTTGAGGGTGGCCAGGTTGACAGTGGCGCCGTTAGCGTTCTCGGCTGCTTGGGCGCGCAGGAGCGAAAGGGCGTCGGCAGCGTTCATGCAGAAGCCGACGGTAAAGTTCCATACTGCGAACTCGCAGTCGCTTGCCGCGGGGTGAAGCGCGATCGGCTATCCCTTATGTTGGATGAAAAGCCCCATGTTTTTGCAGGGGTGCATACTCGTCAAATTAATGTATAGAATCGCGTATAGTGCGAGTAAGATATTGCGCTGTCCGTTTTGTGTTTAGCAAAGATATAGTTTGCATAATCTGGTCTAATCCCTGCTCTATTTAAATAAAGTTGCACGTAAATGGCGTAGATATGCCTGAACTGGGCTTCTTTACGCTGAGCGGGTAAAATCGACCGTTCGCCGCTTAGGTATTTTCAAAATGAATAAAATGAGCGATAAAGAGAATATAAACCTTAATAAACTCGCGTATCGCACGGACGCGGGTTATTAATGGGTTGTAGGCCTTTTACAGAAAGGATTTCAGCAATGTCTAAGCCTCTTGGCAAGCCCGATCGTATTGTCGTCGCCCTCGGCGGCAACGCCCTCGGCAACAACCCCGTCGAGCAGATCGAGGCCGTGAGCAACACCGCCCACGCTCTCCTTGGTCTTATCGAGCAGGGCAACGAGATCATCATCACCCACGGCAACGGCCCGCAGGTCGGCATGATCCAGAACGCCTTCGCCGCTGCCCACGATGCCATCGGTACCCCCGAGATGCCGCTGCCCGAGTGCGGCGCCATGTCCCAGGGCTACATTGGTTATCACCTGCAGCAGGGCATCGGCCGCGAGATGCACAAGCGCTATAAGCGTTGGCACGCCGCCACCGTCGTCACCCAGATCGAGTGCGATCCGGATGATCCCGCGTTCAAGAACCCGACCAAGCCGATCGGCCCCTTCTACACCGAGGAGCAGGCCAAGGAGTTCATGGCCGAGGATCCCTCCAAGGTCTTCGTCGAGGACTCCGGCCGCGGCTGGCGTCGCGTCGTCGCCTCCCCCGATCCCAAGAAGATCGTCGAGGCTGACTCCATCCTCAACCTGCTCGACAACGAGTTCATCGTCATCGCCTGCGGTGGCGGCGGCATCCCCGTCGTCCGCGACTACGAGAACAAGGGTTGCTACAAGGGCGTTCCCGCCGTTATCGACAAGGACCTGGGCGGCGAGCTGCTGGCCGAGGACTGCGACGCCGACGTCCTGTTCCTGCTGACCGCCGTTGAGCATGTCGCCATCAACTTTGGCAAGCCCAACCAGGAGGAGCTCGAGGACCTCACCGCCGACGAGGCCGAGCGCCTGGCCGACGAGGGCCAGTTCGGCAAGGGTTCCATGGAGCCCAAGGTCCGCGCTGCCATCAAGTTTGCCCGTTCCCGCAAGGGCCGCACCTGCATCATCGGCGCTCTGGACAAGGCCGCCGAGACCATGGCCGGTCTCTCCGGTACCCGCATCCACGAGTAGTCTCTACTCTGTTGCATCTCTCGTGGGCGCCAGGCAAAGCGCCCACAAACTAGCCTCTCTTCATGAGCCCCGCAGTCCGCTCCGACTGCGGGGCTTTTGCTATTGAGGTAGCTGTTCATGGGTAGTGCTGCGGGCAGCGCCAAAATGACGAGAGTGGATAATCTCCCACTTTGAGCCTGCAAACAGGCCAAAAACGGGAGATTATCCACTCTCATTCTGCGGGTACTCATTGGGGACAGACTTAAATGAGTAGCCGTTGGGGACGTTCTTAAACGACTGGTCAAAAAATGACTACTCATTTAAGTCTGTCCCCAATGAGTGTCCCCAATGACTAGTAGTAGGCCCACATGGCTTCGATTTCGTTGAGGACCTCCACCACGCCCCAGCGGCGGGCGCTGCGGCTGGCCGAGTTGGGGTCGTAGACGCCAATCTGGTTGGCATCGTCGATGCCGTAGAGCACGATATAGTGGCCTACGTTGGTAAACGTGCCGGGGCGCACTGCGGCGATGACGGGCGCACCCGAGCGAAGTGCTTGGGTAATCGATTCGCGATTGTTATAGAGCTGTGTTCCGTTGAGCCCCAGCTGCCACGCACCGCCTGTCATAAACGACCACTCGGTGGCACCAGTGGGGGCGTAGTTGCCGGCTTCGGCCAGTGCGCATATATCGACCGGCGTCTTATCGGTGTGGCCGGTCTTAAAGATATAGACCATGGTGAGGCAAGTGGGACCGCAAGCGTTTTCGCGAATAGTGCCACCGGCATAGGGCAGCTCCGACCATGCGGGGTCAATTTGGTAGATGTGGGGCATGGTGCCGGCACTCCACTGCGAGCGTGGGGTCGAGAACGCAAAGGAGTAACCGGGTGCGACGGGAGCTTTAAGCAGCTTGTCCTCGGCAGTGGGCTCGAGACCGGCTGATCCGTGAGAGATACAGGATCCCAAAAACACAAAGACGAGGCAGGCGGCGATGGAGCAAAGCGCAAGGCGCAGGCGGCGGGCCGGAAGCGCGTGGCTTGTGGTATGCGACGCGGGGCGAGGGGCGGAATTGCCGCGATCGCGTTGAGGTCGCGAAAAGGAGCGCTTAACGTAGTAGTCGGTCTTACGGCGATCGTAGCGGCGTGGCTGCGATGTGTCGGTCTGGCGTTGGCGTGTGCTCGTACTCATGCGGTCTGACTGCTGCACGGTACGGCTTTGTTGCCGCGAAGAAGCCCCGAGCTGCTCTTGGGGGCGCTGCGGGTTGTCGTTGTCGGAGGTGCTTCTGGGCGTTGGCGTGGTGCGGCCGGCAAGGCGCACGCTTTGTGGCCGTTGGTCGCCGTCATTGTATCCATATGCCATTCGAATCACCTTGCCTCATGTGTAACTTGTCTATCCTACATAAAAAGAGGCGCGACACATGGGTATGTGCGCCAAAAGCCTGACAAATGGTATGAACGTTGCCGCGCCGCGCGCCAAGCGTCACGGCAACAGGTATTCAAAAGCAGACAAGATGAAAGCGTCCAAGACGAATGACGTCTTCCGCCGTTCGTCCCAAAAACGGCGCCGCTCGTTTTGCAGTTCTGCCTTCGGTCGAGCCACAAGCGGCGCTGCTGTGCCAAGGCCGTATCTTAAAGCCACGAAATAAAAGCGCGCGGCAAAACAGACCGCGCAAGGGGTGACGCCAAAGAGGCGTCAATAAGGAAAGGAGGGGAACAATGGCGGACAAGAACGCAGAAGTTGCAGTCGAAGGTAACGGCGGCATGAAGAAAACGCTTTCGCTCTGGAACTTCTTCACCATCGGTTTCGGTGCCATCATCGGTACTGGTTGGGTCCTGCAGGTCGGCGACTGGATGGTCGTGGGCGGCGGTCCCGTTCCCGCTATGATCGCATTCCTCTTGGGTGCAATCTTCCTCGTGCCCGTCGGAGCTGTTTTCGGTGAGCTCACGGCTGCTATCCCCATCTCGGGCGGCATCGTCGAGTATGTCGACCGTAGCTTTGGCCGTACGCTGAGCTACATCACCGGATGGCTTTTGGCCCTGGGCAACGGCATCCTGTGCCCGTGGGAGGCCATCGCCATTTCGACCCTCGTGTCCGAGATGTTCGGCAGCCTGCCCGGTCTTGAGTGGCTGCGCGCCGTCAAGCTCTACACCATCTTGGGCGCCGACGTTTACTTGTTCCCGACGCTAATCGCGCTCGGCTTTGCAGTCTACGTCATCTTCCTCAACTTCCGCGGTGCCAGCTCGGCCGCCAAGCTCCAGGCCTTCCTGACCAAGGCCCTGCTCTGCGGCATGCTGCTCGCCATGGGCGTCTCGCTGTTCACCGGTTCGCCGGACAACGCCATGCCCGTGTTCTCCCAGGTCACCGGTGCTGGCGGCGGCAAGCCCGCTACCGAGGGCGCCAGCCTGTTCGCCGGTATCGTGTCGGTCCTGGTTCTGACCCCGTTCTTCTACGCCGGCTTCGACACCATTCCTCAGCAGGCTGAGGAAGCAGCCGAGGGCCTCAACTGGAACAAGTTCGGTAAGATCATCTCCCTGGCCCTGCTGGCCGCCGGCGGCTTCTACATGGTCTGCATCTACTCGTTCGGCACCATCCTCGACTGGCATGAGTTTGTTAAGAGCCCGGTTCCCGCGCTTGCCTGCCTCAAGGGCATCAACATGCTCCTGTACCTGGCCATGCTCGTCATCGCCACGCTTGGACCCATGGGCCCGATGAACTCCTTCTACGGCGCCACGAGCCGCATCATGCTCGCCATGGGCCGAAAGGGCCAGCTGCCCGAGAAGTTCGCCGAGGTCGATCCCAAGTCCGGCGCTCCCAAGCTCGCCTGCGTCGTTCTGGGCGTCATCACCGTCGTCGGTCCGTTCCTGGGCAAGAACATGCTCATCCCTCTGACCAACGTGTCGGCTCTCGCCTTCATCTTCTCCTGCGGCATGGTCGCCCTCGCTTGCCTGCGCATGCGCTTCACCGAGCCCGACCTGCCTCGTCCCTACGAGGTGCCCGGCGGCAAGTTTGGCATCAGCCTCGCTATCGTTGCCTGCGGCACCATCATTGGCCTGCTCGTGATCCCGTTCTCTCCCGCCTCCCTCAACATGGTGGAGTGGAGCATCGTGATCGGCTGGCTGGCTGTTGGCCTGGCCCTCATGGCCTTCACCAATTCCCGCAAAAAATAACGCCTAGCCGGGGTGGATCGGGTGCGCGGGGCCCTCTCTCCCGCGCACCGAACCCGGCACCACTTGGGTAGTTTTGTGAGGCCTTAACCCAACGCGGCCTCGCCCACTATATGGATCCATAAGGAGGAACCATGTCCACTAAGTATGCAATCGTTGGCGGCAAGCTCATCGACGGTACCGGTGCCGAGCCGGTCGAGAACTCCCTCGTTCTCGTCGACGACAATGGCAAGATCGAGTACGCCGGTGTCATGCAGGACCTTCCCGAGGGCGTTGAGGTTATCGACGCCGCCGGCAAGACCGTCCTTCCCGGCCTGATCGACACCCACCTGCACTTCTCGGGCAACCTGACCGACGATGACACCGACTGGGTCATGCAGCCGCTCCTCGAGAAGCAGGCCGTCGCCGTCAAGCAGGCCTACGACTGCCTCACCCACGGTCTCACCACCGTCTGCGAGATCGGCCGCTTTGGTATCCAGATCCGCGACTGCATCGACAAGGGCGTCTTCAAGGGCCCGCGCGTTCTGGCCACCGGCCTCGGCTTCTGCCGCGTTGCCGGCCACGGTGATTCTCATCACTGCAGCCAGGAGCTCAACAAGGAATCGCACCCCTGGGGCGACCAGGTCGACGGTCCTTGGGATCTGCGTAAGGCCGTCCGTCGTCGCCTGCGCGAGAACCCCGATGCCATCAAGATCTGGGCTACCGGTGGCGGCATCTGGCGCTGGGACTCCGGCCGCGACCAGCACTACTGCTCCGAGGAGATCCAGGCCGTGATCGAAGAGGCCAAGTTGGTCGGCATCCCCGTGTGGAGCCACTGCTACAACAACCACGCCGCTGCCTACGATTCCGTCCGCTTTGGCTGCGAGCAGCTGATTCACGGCTTCGATATCGATGAGCGCACCATGGACCTCATGGCCGAGCAGGGTACCTTCTTCACCCCGACGATCGCCTTCCTGCCCACCTGGTACGCCACCTATCCGCCCGTCTACGTCCCCGAGCTGCACGACAAGTACGAGGGCACCCTGGTCGAGAAGGAGCTGCAGCGCAACTACGACTGCCTGCGCGAGGCCAAGAAGCGTGGCGTCGTCATGACGATCGGCTCCGACTCCTTCTCCTTCGTCACCCCGTACGGCACCTGCTCCATCGAGGAGATGTACGAGTTCGTCGACAAGATCGGCTTCACCCCGGTCGAGACCATCACCTGCGCCACCCTCAACGGTGCCAAGATGTGCCACATCGAGGACGAGACCGGTTCCATCGAGGCCGGCAAGTGCGCCGACCTGCTGGTCGTCAACGGTGACGTCGCCGCTGACATTCACGTGCTCAACACCGACAACATGGACGTCATCATGAAGGACGGCTGGATCGTCGAGGCTGGCACCTTTGGCGAGGCCAACAAATACAGCGCCTAAGATACCGTTTGTCGATGGCTGGATGTAAAACACAGTTTTTGATTGCATAATGCAATGGGGAGGGTCGCTTGCGGCCCTCTTTATTGCTATGGGTGCGGTAGATAAAAGGGGATGACGGTGGATTTAAACAGGCTGATTCTGGGCAAGAGCTACAACTCTACCAAGGTCTTTCGTACGGCCCAGCATGTGGTCCAGGCCATCCTGCTCGGTGTTGTCGTTCCGGCGCTTATCCTGTTGCTTATCTGGGATTTGACCGATAATCCCAACCCCGTCCCGGGCGTTGTCGTCATTGCCGGCTTGGTCATGCTGTGCTTCTTCTTCTCGTACGTCTTTGTCGTTCCCGACGACCTCACGTCGAGCGCTACCGACCGCACACTCGCCATCGCATCGAAAATATTCGCCTATACGTCGCGAGGCCTTACGCCCGAAGCGGCCCTGGGCGCTTCCAAAATCATCCTTTACGAGACCATTGCCTCGGCCATCTGCTTTACCGACGGCAAGCAGGTGCTGGCGAGCTGGGGCGAGGACTCGGCAAAATGCCCCGCGGGCACTCCGGTTGTGCTGCGGACTACGCTCAACGTGATCAACAGCGGTGAGCAAAGCGTATTTTCGCGCGATGCCTCGACTGAGACGGGTGGCTACTTTCCGCGCCTGCGCGCCGGTATCGTCGCACCGCTCACCGTGCGCGGGCATTGCGTGGGCACGCTCGAGCTGTATTATCCCCGTCTGAGCAGCATCGATATGCGCCAGACGGCGCTTGCCTCGGGCTTTGCCGACCTCATTTCCACGCAGCTTGCGAGCTTTGAGCTCGAGCGCCAGGACGAGCTTACAGCTCGCGTGGAGCTGCGCGCCTTGCAATCGCAGGTCGATCCTCATTTTCTGTTTAACACCATCAGCACCATCGTGTCGCTCGTGCGTACCGAGCCGGACAAGGCCAGGTCGCTGCTCATCGACTTTTCCAATTACTACCGTCAGACACTGTCCGATTCCGATACCCTCACAACGCTCGAGCACGAGGTGGAACAGGGCACTCGTTACATCAACCTTATGCAGGCCCGATATGGCGACGGCCGTCTGCGCGTTTCGGTCGATATCGACTTTGAGGTGCGCGACAGCCTGGTGCCGCCGTTTATCTTGCAGCCGCTGCTCGAAAACTGCATCAAGCATGCGCAGCGCGAGACCGAGCCGCTTTCTATTCGTGTTAGGGCTTTTGAGACCGATGACGGCTTGGAGATCATCGTCGAAGATGACGGCATCGGTATGAGCGAAGAAGTCTGCGCGCATCTGTTTGAGCAGCATCGCCGAGAGGAGCCCGAGAGCATTACCGCCGACGGATCCATCAAGCGAGGTTGCGGCCTGGCGCTCTTCAACGTGCTTCAGCGCATCCATTTCTTTTACGGAGAAGATTCCGGCATGCGCGTGAAGTCCCAGGAAGGCGTGGGAACACAGGTCATCGTTGAATTGAACGGCGAGCCGCATGAACCGGCGCCGTTGACGGTGTAGCACGCGGTTGGATTGAGAAAAAAGAGGGGAAGCGCATATGTCCGAAGGCTGGAACATCTTGGTAGTTGACGATGAGCCTCCTATTAGGGCTGAGCTACGCTATCTGTTGGAAAAAGATGCGCGTGTGGGCCAGATTGCCGAGGCGGGCAATGTCACCGAAGCCGTGGAGTCGATTCTGTCGAACAAACCTGACGTGCTGTTTTTGGACATCACGATGCCCGGCCGCTCGGGAATTGAGCTTGCCGAGACGCTGCAGAACCTAAAGACGCCGCCGGTGGTTGTGTTTGTGACGGCGTTTGCCGAGTTTGCCGCCGATGCGTATAACCTTGATGCGGTCGACTATGTCGTCAAGCCGGTCGAGGACGCACGCCTGTCAAAGGCACTCGACAAGATCGAGGCAGCCTTGGGTGCCCGTCGTGTTATCCACGCTCCGCGCCAGCCTTTGCGTCTGACGGTGGACCGCGGGGGCAAAAAGGTGTTCATTCCCGCCGCAGACGTCTGCTACTTTGAGGCGCGCGCCGATTTTTGCAACGCCATCTGCGCCGAGGGAACGTACCTGATCAATGAGTCGATCTCTTCGCTCGAGCGTCGCTTGAGCTCCGAGGGCTTTATTCGCGTTCATCGCAGCTATCTGGTCAATTTGGAAGACGTGCACAATGTTGAGATTGGCTCCACGGGGTTGATGGAGCTCAGGCTCGACCGCGTGAGCTCGACGGTACCGGTGTCCCGTCGTCGTGCCGCCGAGGTCAAGTCGCACCTGGGGCTTGCGTAAGAGGCTTGCGTGCCGTCGTTTACCATCGCAGGTTTGGCATGGGCGCGCGGTGGGCATAATGGGTGGCATCGAATGAAATGGAAAGGATCATTATGCCCGCGCTTATCACCCATCATCTGTTTGGCGAGGAAAGCATCGACCGTCTTCCGCAGGGCGTCATCACGTCCGATGAAGAGCGCATTGCCTTTATCTTGGGCAACCAAGGTCCCGACCCGTTTTTCTTTCACATTCTGACACCGCGTGTTTCCGACTGTACGCTGCTGGCGCAGGTCATGCATCGCTCGCGCATGTCTCGCCAGTTCGCGTGCCTGCGCGATGGCGTGTCGCACCTGCTGCCGCGCGACGCCAGCTTGGGTCGTGCCTTTGCGCTGGGCCTGCTGTCTCATTACGTGCTCGACCGCAACGCTCACCCCTTTGTCTATGAGCAACAGTTTGGCATCGTGGAGTCCGATTCAGAGCTTGAGGATTCGAGCAGTCAGGTCCATGCCGTGATCGAGAGCGACCTGGATGTACTGATGCTGCAGCTTAAACGCGATGGCGCTACGGTTGACGATTACCCGCCGGCGGGCGAGATCGTCACCACCGATCGCATCAATCGCGTGGCCGGCGTGCTGATGAGCTATGTTGCCGGACGCGTGTACGGCATTGACATTCCGGCGGGGGAGTACGGTGCTGCCGTTGCCAATATGCAGCGACTTTACCGCGCGATTGAGCCGGCCGGCTCCGTAAAGACGCGCGCGATCTCGCTGGTTGAGGGCTTGGTGCACGATTATTCGCTGCTCGACGGCCTTGCGCACCGCGTGACGACCGAGCTGCCCGAGCGTACCGGCAACCTGGGCCACTTGGCATGGAAGAACCCCTTTACCGATGAAGTCTCGACCGAGAGCTTCCCCGAGGTCTTTGACCGCGCGCTGCTCGATTACGAGTGCACGGTCGCTCGATTCATCGAAACAGGCGACATGGAGGCCGTGACCGGTCACGTCAACTACAGCGGCCGCGTGCTCGGCGCCGACGAGGAGTTCGACCGCGAGGAATAGGGTCCGTGCCTGTCCCTTTGCCGAATCCTTACCGGCGCTTCTGGACAATTGGGGTACGATGAACTAACTGCATATCGGGCGAATACGAAGGGTCCCTGTCCATGAAATACACCAAGCTCGAGCGTAACTGGGTCATGTACGATGTGGGAAACTCGGCCCTCGTGCTGCTCAATACCTCGGTGGTGCCCATCTACTTTAACGCCATCAATACCGGTGCTTCCTCGGCAGACCTGGTGGTCGCTTGGGGCAACGCTCAGACGATTGCCTCGCTGGTCATTGCCATGCTCATGCCCATTCTGGGCGCGCTTGCCGATTACGCCGGCAACAAGATCAAGTTCTTCTTGGGCTTCTTCCTCACGGGCCTGGTTCTTTGCCTGGCGCAGGCTATCCCAATGTCCGCCATGGCATTTTTGACTGTGTACGTGCTGTGCACCATCGGCCTCAACTCTTCTATGACGTTCTACGACGCTATGCTGCCCGACATTACCACCGACGAGCGCATGGACGTCGTGTCCAGCTCGGGCTATGCCTGGGGCTACATCGGTTCCACTGTGCCGTTCATCATCTGCCTGGCGCTTATCATGGGTGGTCCCGCTCTTGGTGTCCCCACCATGCTGGCAACGCGTCTGTCGTTTATCATCACTGGTGCCTGGTGGCTCATCTTTACCCTGCCGCTCATTCGCACCTATAAGCAGAAGTACGGTCGCGAGCGCGGTCCCGAGGACACTATCGGCCACATCGTGGGCGGCGTGTTCTCCGAGGTCGGACACACCATGCGCGAGATCGCCCACAACAAGACCGTGCTGGTCTACATGATCGCGTTCTTCTTCTATATCGACGGTGTGCACACGGTCATTTCCATGGCAACCAGCTACGGATCGGCCTTGGGCATCGATTCGACCCAGTTGGTCCTGGCGCTGCTCGTCACGCAGTTCGTGGCCTTTCCGTCCGCCATCATCTACGGCAAGCTCGCCGGCCGCGTGGGCACGCTCAACATGATCTTGGTGGCAGTCGCCGCCTATATGGGCATTGTGCTGTTCGCCGCGTTCTTCCTAAAGACCGCCTTTGAGTTTTGGGTGCTTGCCATTATGGTCGGCCTGTTCCAGGGCGGCGTGCAGGCGCTCAGCCGCAGCTACTTTGGCCGCATTATTCCCAAGGAAAAGTCCAACGAGTACTACGGCTTCTTTGATATCTTTGGCCGCTATGCAAGTGTTATGGGCACCTTCCTGGTGTCGGTCGTCACCTCGCTGACCGGCAACCCGTCGCTGGGCGTCCTTTCCATTGGTGTGCTGCTGGTCGTTGGCTTTATGCTGCTGGTCCGCCTGTCCCGCATGACTCGGGCGGCAGAGCATGCCGCATAGGAGTGAGCGGCTATTGTGCCTGTCCACGGTACTCTTTTGGGGTTATCCGCAATAAACATTGCGACTTGCGAGCAATGATTTGCCCAAGTGGGTATGATGGAATCAGCTAGGTCGCGGGGCGTCGCCTGTGTTTGGCGGCGTCCCGTTTTTGTGTTGCAGGGAGGGTAAGGCATGAACGCCACGGTCGTGATTCCAACGTATTGGGCGGGCGATGACGCTCGCGCAAACGCCCCTGGCACCTATGACCATTCGACACGACTCAACGCCGACAATCCCGAACTCGACCGCTGCCTGGCCTCGCTTGAGCAGGTACGTGACATCCCGCGCATCATCCTTTTGGTGGTCTGTCCCGTTTCTGCCACAGCCGATGTGTCGCTGCGCGTGCACGAGATTGTCGACGCGCATCCCACGCTCAAGGTCACCGTTGTCACCAACACCCAGGCCTCGCGCATCGCAGACCGGGTTGCTCAGATCGCGCCCAAGGGTTCGGGCGAGTGCGTGAGCCTGCGAGGTTACGGTGCCATCCGCAACATGGGGCTGGCCTGCGCTGCGGTGCTGGGGCATGACGCGGTTATCTTTTTGGATGACGATGAGGCTGTCATCGACGCCGACTTTATGAAGCGCGCGACCTATGCGTTGGGGCAGCAGACGCGTCAGGGCTTGCCGATCTTGGTCAAGAGCGGCTATTTCTACGATCGCGACGGCTCGCCGTTGGCTCCCACGGACAAGGCGGGCATCTGCCATCGTTGGTGGACCAAGCGCATCGAGTTCAACCGTTGGATGAAAAAGGCGCTCTCGGGCACCCGCATCTCGCGCTCCAACTACGTGTGCGGCGGCCTGATGGCCCTGCACGCCCGCGCCTTTACGCGTGTGGCCTTTGACCCGTTTATCACCCGCGGCGAGGACTTGGATTACCTCTTTAACATGCGCATGTTTGGCTACGACGTGTGGTTCGATAACGAGTGGACCGTGCGCCATCTGCCTCCGGAGTCCGAAAAGCGCTCACCGCGCTTTATGCAGGATGTCTACCGTTGGTACTACGAACGGGCCAAGTTGACATTCGCCGCGCATCAAAAGGAGCTCATTCCCGTTACGGCAGCATCGCTCATGCCCTACCCGGGCCCGTGGATTTCGCGCGAGCTCGACGACCGCGTGCGCAAGACCGCTATGGTCCGCAGCGTGTTTACCCGCGAGCATGAGGGCTACCTGCGCATCTGGCGCCATGGTATCGACGAGGCAAAAGCCTATGCGCGCCAAAACGCTGCAAGCTACCTGCGTTTCCAGAGTTTTTGGCCCAAGATCATGGACGGGCTTTGGCGTGACGCACAACTGATCAGTATCCTGGAGGGGGCCGAATGATCGACCGCCGCGCCCAGCGCGATAGTTCAATATCAATCTTTCGCATCATTGCCGTTGCCTGCGCCATTTGCGTGCTGGTGTACTTTATTTTTGCCCTGGCGACTGGAATCGAGCCGATCGCGACCGTGGTCGCCTGCGCACTGCTGTGCATCTTTCTGTGCATCTTTATCTTTTTGACGCTCAATCCCGATTCGGTGCGCTCCCAGTACACCGAGGAGACGCTCTCGGTGGCCTCGGCCATGCTCGAGGACATTAAGGGCGGTCTGACGCAGGAGTCGGCGCGTTTGGTGTGCCAGCGCATTTTGCCCGAGACGCGCGCCATGACGGTGGCCATCACCGATGAGGACAACGTGCTTGCCTGCGCGGGCGAGTTTGAGGAAAAACTACTGCCAGATTCTCCCATCCACACGCTTGCCACACGCTACGTTATCGAACATGGCATCGTGCAGTCGTTCAACCGTATGGTGGATGTCGTGGGCTCGGACGGCTCGCACAACCAAGTCCCCGCCGGCATTATCGCCCCCATCAAGGTGGGCGATCGTACCGTTGGCACGCTCAAGTTCTACTACAAGACCCCGCGCGCCGTCGACCGTACCCAGTACGCGCTTGCCTCGGGCTTTGCCGAGATCTTGTCCACGCAGCTCGCCATCCACGAGCTCGAGGTGCAAAAGGAACTCACAGCGCGCGCCGAGGTGCGTGCGCTGCAGGCGCAGATTAACCCGCACTTCCTGTTCAACACGCTGAACACCATTGCATCGTTTACGCGCACCGACCCGCTGCGGGCCCGTGAATTGCTTCGTGAGTTCTCATCGTTCTATCGCGCCACGCTCGACAACTCGGGATCGCTTATTCCGGTCTCGCGCGAGGTCGCACAGACCAAGCGCTACCTTACCTTTGAGAAGGCCCGCTTTGGCGAGGACCGCGTGCTTGCGACGTTCGATGTGTCCGAGGACGTGGAAGATACGCTGGTGCCGGCGTTCGTGATCCAGCCGATTGTCGAGAACGCCGTGCGTCATGGTATGGGCGATGACGACGCCCTGAGGATCGACGTGACCGTTCACCAAGACGGCGAGGATGCAATCTTGATTGCTGTGGCCGATAATGGCGTGGGCATGGATGAGGGTACCGCCGCCAGACTGTTTGACGAGCGCTCTGCCCGTCCCGACGCCAGCTCTCCCCAGGGTGGCGGCGCCGGTGTGGCCATGCACAATATTTCGGAGCGCATCCATCGCTTTTTTGGGCCGCACTCCTATACGCGTGTCGAATCGGCGCCGGGCAAGGGCACCAAAGTGCTCCTTCATCTTGATTTGTCAGAGAGCATCTTTGACATTCAAGAGTAAAATAAAAAGCTACGGGCTCAACGTCATGCGACGGACGCCCGGCGTAGTTAGTTGACGAAAGGTTTTATCCCTATGCTGCGTGCGATGATTGTGGATGATGAGGCGCCGGCTCGCTCGGAGCTTCGCTTCCTGCTCGAGCAAACGGGCAAGATCGGCACGATCACGGAGGCGTCGAGCGTCCGCTCCGCCATCGAGATGCTTATGGAAAGTCGCGTGGATGTCGTGTTTCTCGATATCTCGATGCCCGGTGCCTCGGGCCTGCAACTTGCCGAGGCGCTGCATAAGCTCAAAAATCCGCCGGCGATCGTGTTTGTGACTGCGTATAGCGACCATGCGGTCGAGGCATTCGACGTGGATGCCGTCGATTATCTGATGAAGCCGGTCGAGGAAGCTCGCTTGGATCGCGCGATCGAGAAGGTCATGCAACGCGCCAAGCCGGTTACGGACAGCAAGGTGACCATCGAGCGTATCCCGGTGGAAAAGGGCGGCCGCAAGGTGCTCATTCCCGTGGACGACATTCGCTTTATCATGGCCAAGGACGATTACTCCTGCATCTATACCGTCGATGATCGCTTTTTGTCGACGACCTCGCTGGCGCAGTTTGAGGCCAAGCTCTGCGACTTTGGCTTCTTCCGTGTTCACCGCCGCTATATCGTCAACCTAGCGTGCGTCACGGACGTTGAGACGGTGCCCTCGGGCGCCATCCAACTGGGCATTACGGGCGTCGACGAACGCGTGCCGGTTTCGCGCCGCCGCGTTGTGCCGCTCAAGAAGGCCCTGAGCCTCTAGCACACTGGCCCCGCAGCCCTGTAGACCAATTGTCTGCGGAGCCGTGGGGCTTTTTGTATATACGTCGAATCGGTTTTGCAGAAGGGATCCCATGAACAGTGCAAGCGCCAAGCGCATCGACATCATCTCGGACACCCACGGCTATTTATCGCCTGCGCTTTTGGATGAGCTTGAGGGCGCAGACCTGATCATCCACGCCGGAGACCTCACGTCAGAGATGGATTACGAGCATCTATGCACCATCGCCCCCGTGCGAGCGGTCCTAGGCAACAACGACTACTACCGCGACTACGGCCCGGATGTTGACCGTCTGGCCCTCTTTACCTACGAAGGCCTCAAATTCGCTGTAGCCCACTACCGCGAAGACCTGCCCGTGGGATCCGTAGACGTAGCCATCAACGGCCACACCCACGTAACCAAAGAAGCCCAGGTGGGCCGCTGCTTAGTCCTCAACCCGGGCAGCGCCAGCTACCCCAGAGGCACCCGAGGCCCCACCATGGCCAGAATGCTCGTCAAAGACGGCCATGTCATAAGTACCAAGTTTATTGACTTGGACTAACCGCAACAAAAACGGGGGATGCAGATGCGTCCCCCGTTATCATTTGAGCCAAAGGCAGAGCTTCAGCAAGATCCTTAGACAAACCCCGCCGCGGAGAACGGGGCCGCCGAGCCGCGAAGCGGCGAGGAACAACAACGACTCGAACAAAGTGACGGCAGGGAGGGTCTCCGGGGCTGGGGGCGGGGGTTAAGTTTGTCGCGAGTTCCGCACGCAAAGGAAAGCACTTAATGTGCTTTCCGTCTTGCGCAGGACTGTAGAGCAGCAAACTTAACCCCCGCCCCCAGCCCCGGAGACCCTCCCGGATGGCCCCAAAAATTTTTTCAAAAAAGTTGTTGCGCGCCGGACAGACTTCTGTGTATACTAATCCCCGCAGCGCACGCGAGCGGAAACAAACGCGAACGTCTGCCTGGGGAGTTAGCTCAGTTTGGTTAGAGCGCCGGCCTGTCACGTCGGAGGTCGCGGGTTCGAGCCCCGTACTTCCCGCCAACGCAATTTAAGCCACGTCTTCGGACGTGGCTTTTTGCGTTTGATGCACTTTGTTTCGATAGAACGATCGCCCTGGTGCATCTTCGCCCAGAATCCTCGCGCCTTCTGGAACGCAAGTAAAATCTAATAAGTATATCTGTCTGAACAACAGCTTTGTTGCGCAACACCTGTTCAACGAGACAGGGGGTTAGGTTATACTAAATTGCACTGTAGGCCGCATCCGATGCATTTCGCTCCAAGCGCGGCACTCAGTGGATATCCGATTTACCATTTGGATGTCCTAGCGGTCATTTAGCGTCTCGACACAAGCTCGGCCCCGGAGCTCGTTCGAGCTGTTCGTATTCCTTGAAAGGGGAAACATGGACATATCGAGGAAGACTGATTACGCCCTTCGTATGCTGGCGATGCTTGCCGAGGATCCGGAGCGTTTGCTTTCTGTTCGCACCGCTGCCGAAGAGGTCAATGTCCCGTATTCGTTTGCCCGCTCGATTCAGCACGGTTTGGTCCAGGCCGGTATTGTGGAGAGCTTGCGTGGCGTCCACGGTGGCATGCGTCTCAAGGTCAGTCCGGACGACGTCACTATCCGCCAGGTCGTCGAGGCTGTTCAGGGTCCTATGGTTATGAACGATTGCACCGCGCCCGATGGTGACTGTGCGCGCATGGGCACGTGCTGCTATCATCCCCTGTGGGCCGGAGCCCAGGCGTTGATGCGCGACTACCTCGATTCCGTTTCGCTGGGCGATATCGTCGCTCACCGCCAGTTCCCGGCCGTCGATCCCAAGTTCGCCGATCGCGATGCGTTTCCCGAGTACGCTGCCTGCGCGTACGCTTGCCGGGAGGAATAGCGCCGCATAAGGAGTATTGCTATGATTCAGGACCCCTTTCGTTCGATGATTCGTTCGGAAGGGGTCCTGCGTTATCGCGACCTTCCGTGGCGCCGCACGCGCGATCCGTACATCATTTGGCTTTCTGAGGTCATGCTGCAGCAAACACAGGTGCCGCGCGTGGAGACGCGTATGCCGGCGTGGCTCGATCGCTTTCCGACCGTGCAGGCGCTTGCCCAGGCCGCGCCTTCCGATGTTTTGGACGCTTGGCAGGGCATGGGCTACAACCGACGCGCTCTGGCGCTTCACGGGGCCGCTCAACGGGTCGTAGAGGATTGGGGCGGGGAGTTTCCGCACGAGACGTGCGACTTGGTCGCTCTGCCTGGTATTGGACCGGCAACGGCGCAAGGTATCCGGTCGTTTGCGTTTGATCTTCCGGGCGTGTATCTGGAGACCAACGTGCGCACGGTCTTTCTGCATCACTTCTTTCCCGATGTACCGGCTGTTCCCGATCGCGAGCTGGTGCCGCTGATTCAGGCGGCCTGTCCGGCGGCCCCCGGTGCGGCGACCGACGAGATCGCTCCCTTTGCCGCGCCGCTCGATGATGCCGATACGCCGCGCGCGTGGTATTACGCGTTGCTAGATTACGGCGCATATCTAAAAAAGACGTTGCCCAATCCGTCCAGGCGCTCGGCGGGCTATAGCCGTCAATCAAAGTTTGAGGGCTCACGTCGCCAAAAACGCGCGCATATCGTGCGCATGTTGCTGGCAGCGCGCGATGGCCAGCCGGCGGGGATTACGCTTGCTGATGCCGTGGTGGGCGTTAACGAGATGGAAGCGGCGGCTGGGCGTGGACCGGTCGAGCGCGAGCTTGTCGCGGGCATTCTGGCCGACCTGGAGCGTGAGGGCTTTTGCCGAGCCGAGGGCGATCGCTGGCTGAGCATCTAGCCCGTGCAAATCTGAAGAACAGGATTGTAAGGTTTAGATTTCCGACATGAGGGCATCCTAAAGACGAGGCCGCTCGAAGCCTACGGGCGGCATGCGTTGAAGGGAAGTACACCTATGGATTTTGAGAATTCCCAAACCAAGAAGAACCTCGAGACCGCTTTTGCCGGTGAGTCCCAGGCACACACCAAGTATCGCTACTATGCCTCCAAGGCAAAGAAGGACGGCTACGTTCAGATCTCGAACATCTTTGCCGAGACGGCTGGCAACGAGTCCGAGCACGCCAAACTGTGGTTTAAGTATCTGCACGATGGCGCCGTCCCCGATACCCTGGACAATCTGCGCGATGCCGCCGCGGGTGAGAACTACGAGTGGACCACGATGTACGACGAGTTTGCCAAGACCGCCGAGGAAGAGGGCTTTGCCGAGATTGCCGCAAAGTTCCGTGGTGTCGCCGCCGTCGAGAAGGCCCACGAGGAGCGCTACAACAAGCTCGTCGACCGCATTGAGTCGGGCGAGGTGTTTGAGCGCGAGGGCGTAAAGGTGTGGAAGTGCCTGAACTGCGGACATCTGCACGTTGGTGCCGAGGCACCTGAGGTGTGCCCGGTGTGTAACCACCCCAAGGCGTACTTTGAGGAGCAGGTGGTGAACTACTAGCGCTTGGCGCTGGCTGCTGCGGAGCGCAGGGCGGGGAAATACCTTTCCCTCTCGCTCACGGCTTCGCAGAGTCGCGCGAGGCAAAGGTATTTCCCCGCCTTGCGCTCCGGCGTTGGGTCGTCGCGTGCTCGATACAGAAAAGCTGATAAAAAAGGTTGTGTGCCGCCCCTTTTTGGGGCGGCACGTTTTTGTGGGGTCCCGGTCTCCACAATTTTCGTCAAGCTATTGGTTAGATTTTGGTCAGTTGGCGTGAGGGTGGAAGGCCAAAAGATTGTTGGCGAAAAAAGCTCAGAGAAAGTGCTGGTAGGGGAGTTGTTGAGCTTTTCGACAGCTTTTGAGCAAAAGAAACTTTGTGGCTATTGCCGGCGATTGCGTTGTCGCGGTCATGGCGGTGCGGGATGCTGGTCGTAAGCGTCGAATGCTCCGATTTTGGAGGCCAGCATGGATCTGTTTCTTGAGACTCCGCAGCAACAAGCTGAGCGCATGCTGCGTCAGCAGCAACGACTCATGGAGATGCAAATACAAGGGGTTGCCAACCAGGCGCCCGTGCAAAACGTCGTGCCCGCTGCTGTGCCTGCAGCTGTGCCCGGGTGTGAATCGGCGCCAGAGGCCTATTCCGTACAGCAAGATTCATATGCGCAGGAGCTCGCGTTCGACAAGCGTCGTGCGCGTCGTCGCCGCGTGGGCCAGCGCCTGCGCACCTTGGCGATGATCGTGCTCATCCCGCTGGGGCTTGCGGCCATCTTTCTGGCGTCGTATGCCCTCACGTGCATCCTCAACGGCGCATCGCCCAACGAGGTGCTCCAGCATCTAGCGGCCCTAGGCCAGCGCTTAGGTGACGTCATAACAACCATCCGCGCCGGCTGGGAGAGTTAGCGTTTGTCACATTAGGACTTCTAGGGTGTAGGGATTCTCGCCACGAGTAGGATTCTTGCATCCTGTGGGTCCTGTCGTGCGACTGAATAGTATTATTGAAGATGAATAATAATAGGATTTGCTATGTACAAGCAGGATTTAGAGCAGACTCTTTTGGATATTGACGAAGAGGCGGAGCTGGAAATAGGTCCAAGAGACGATAGGCCGAGCGTTGTATTGGTGGGAGGAAGCGCCTTCATGCTAAACGATGTGACGAATCGGTCGGTTACGCATGACATTGATGTGTTTGAGGCAGACAGGTGCCTCCGCGAGATCATAGCTCGATACCCCGAGGTGAATGGCATGGTAGTGGCATATTGCAACCAGATGCCATTCAATTACGAAGATCGACTGATCCCATTGGAGATCGGGGCGCATTTTATCAGGTACTTTACGCCATCTTTGGAGGATCTGGCGGTGATGAAGCTTTATGCCTATCGTCCGAACGACATCGTCGACCTCCATAGTCGAACATTTATCGACCGACTTGATTGGGATCTGCTCGAGCGGCTTATATTCGATGAAGGAGAGGCGTTGGCCTCGTCGCCTTCAGAGCGGAGTTATCAAGAGATGGTCTGTGCATACAGGCAATACAAAAAGGAGGTGCTCGGTTGAATCTGACTTTTGAGGGATTTTTGAAAGGCTATTGCCGAGAGCTGTCCGGACAGCAGTCGCTGAGTTTTAGGAAGCTTGTAAAGCAGGCAACAACGGTTGAGCCGCGTGTGGCGGAGCCTCTGTTTTTGCTCGCTTTGGCGCAGGGTAAGGCCGAATACGTTCTGGGTTTATCCGAGGGCTCGTGGATGGAAGAGGGCTATCGAGGTGTTTTGTCTCTGTATGGCCAAGCGAGTAGCCTGGCATCTCTATGCTCCGAGGATAAGCTCCCCAATCGTTACGCCAACGTTTGGCGTGCGTATAGAGGGGTGAAAGAAAAGCCAGCGGCCGACAGAAGGGTGAACGCCCTGATGAGAAAGAGAACACTTAAAGCATTGGAGGAATCGGGTGTAACGCGCTACGGGCTCTGCCGCGATTTGAATCTGAATAAGGGAAACGTGTACGCATACTTAGCCGGTGATGACTCGAAGGTGAGCAGGAAGACAGCGCGTCGCATTATGGAATATGCGGAGGAGAGAAGCACCCAAGAAGGGGCCGGGCGCCCGGTGCGTGTGGCGGGGTAAGATTGATCGCGGTTTTGATTGATAATCGATTGGGTTTGTTGGGCGGAGTTTATGTCTGCTATTGATATTGTGCTTGTTGTGATCGCCTTGGTGGCGGTGGGGGTCGCTGCGGCTTGCGCCCTCCAGCTCAAGAGCCTGCGTGCCGAGCTGCGGGAGCGTGGCGACAGTAGCGCGGAGACGCTGGCGGCACTTGAACAGGCCAACAATGCACTCGACGCCCTTAATGTGGCGTTGGCAGAAACCCGCCGCACGGCAAACGCCATCGCGCAGCAGCAGACGACCGACGCCGCCGTAGAGCAGCAGCGCTACCTGACCATTGCGCGCGAGTTCTCGCAGGCTGGCGACCGTATGGACGACCTGCGCCGTGAGACGGCCCAACAGCTTGGCGCCAACCGCGAGGGCATCGAGCATCGCCTGGACAAGGTGCGCGAGACGGTCGATGCTCAGCTGGGCGCCATCCGCAAAGACAACAACGTGCAGCTCGATCAGATGCGCGTGACGGTGGACGAGAAGCTCTCTCGCACGCTCAACGACCGACTGTCGGCATCGTTTAAGCAGGTGAGCGACCAGCTCGAGGCCGTGTATAAGGGCCTGGGCGATATGCAATCTATCGCCACCGGCGTAGGCGACCTCAAGCGCGTGCTGGGCAATGTCAAGGCGCGTGGCATTTTGGGCGAGGTGCAGCTGGGTGCGATCCTGGCGGACATCCTTACGCCCGACCAGTATCTGGAAAACGTCGCCACCAAGCCCGGCGCCTCGGAGCGCGTTGAGTTTGCCGTCAAGCTGCCGGTAGACGAGGGCGATCCCGTGCTGCTGCCGATTGACTCCAAATTCCCGGGCGATGCGTATGAGCATCTGCTCGACGCCCAGGAGTCGGGCGACGCGGAGGCCGTCGCCGCCGCGCGCAAGACGCTCGACACCATGGTGAAGCGCGAGGCAAAGGACATCTGCGAAAAGTACCTGAGCGTGCCCGCGACCACCAACTTTGGCATTCTGTTCGTTCCGTTTGAGGGCCTGTACGCCGAGGTCGTCACGCGCCCTGGGCTTATCGAGACCCTGGGCCGCGACTATCACGTCAACGTTGCCGGCCCCAGCACCATGGCGGCCATCCTCAACAGCCTGCAGATGAGCTACCAGACGTTTAGGCTGCAAAAGCGCACCGACGACGTGCTACGCGTGCTTTCCGCCGTCAAAGCCGAACTACCGCGCTATCAGGCGGCGCTGCGTCGCGCCCAGCAGCAGATCGAGACTGCGGGCAAAACGGTCGAGGGCATCATCACCACGCGCACCAACGTCATGGAGCGCAAACTCAAGGACATCGACGCGCTGGAAGATGCCGACCAAGCCGATGAGATCTTGGGACTCACGCCCGCGGGCCTTCCCACAGATCAAGAAGACGAGGGCTAATTGCAACAAGACGGTGGGGCGCCGGCGTAAACGCGGGTGCCCCACCGCTTTTCGCATCGCACTTGCCTAAAGCGCACTTTAATGTGCAACAATGGCCTTTCGCCCTATCAGACGCGAAAGGAAGCCCATGTCTCAGAGAAGCACCAGCCCGCTCAAACGCTCAACCGTGCGCCGCACGCTGCAGCGTTTTTGGGATGTCACGCGCACGCAGCCGCTGATCGTCTTTCTCTCGGTGTTCTCGTCGGCGGGCTACATCTTTTTGCTCACGTTTGCCAACACCTACGTTATGGCCCTCATCGTCGATCGTGTCCAAGCCGGCCCCGTAGCGGGCGACCAGGTGTTTGAGGTCTTCGGTCCCTACATTTTGGCGCTCGTGCTCGTCAACCTGGTGGGACAGATCCTCTCCAAGCTGCAGGACTACACCGTCTACAAGCTCGAGATCGCGGTCAACTATCACCTGGCGCGCCTGTGCTTCGACACGCTCTCCAATCAATCCATGACGTTCCACACCAGCCGCTTTGGCGGATCGCTTGTGAGCCAGACGAGCCGTTTTATGAGCGGCTATACGGGGCTGGTGGACGTGACGGTGTATTCGCTCATTCCCACCATCACCTCGGTCGTCTGCACGGTGGCGGCGCTCGCCCCGGTGGTGCCAGTATTTACCGTGATCCTGGTGGGCATCATGGTCGTCTACATTGCGTTTGTCTGGCTTATGTACAAGCGCATCATGCCGCTTTCGGCCGCGACGTCCGCCGCACAAAACAAGCTCTCGGGTGTGCTGTCCGACGCGGTTACGAACATCCTGGCCGTCAAGACCTGCGGGCGCGAGGACTTTGAGCACGATCTGTTCGATGCCGCCGACCGCGCCGCGCGCGATGCCGAGACGGTATCGATGCACGCCATGATGCAGCGCAACTTTACAACCTCGGGCCTTATCGTCGTCACCATGGCCGTGGTGAGTGTGTTCGTGGCGGGCGGCAACGCGTGGTTTGGCATCTCGGCCGGCTCGCTCGTCATGATCTTTACCTACACGTATAACCTCACCATGCGTCTGAACTACGTGAGTTCCATGATGCAGCGCATTAACCGCGCGCTGGGTGACGCCGCCGAGATGACGCGCGTGCTGGACGAGCCGCGCCTGGTGGCGGACGACGAGCATGCTCCCGAGCTCAAAGTGACCGAGGGCGGGATTGATTTTGAGCACCTGAGCTTTGCGTACCGTGACGCTGCGGCGGGCGAGAACGTGTTCGATGACCTGACACTTCATGTGGCGGCGGGCCAGCGCGTGGGCCTGGTGGGCAAATCGGGCTCGGGTAAGACGACGCTCACCAAGCTGCTGCTGCGTCTGGACGATGTTCAGGGCGGCCGCGTGCTCGTGGACGGTCAGGATGTCTCGCACTGCACGCAGCAGAGCCTGCGCCGCCAGGTTGCCTACGTGCCGCAGGAAGCGCTGCTGTTCCATCGCTCCATTCGCGAGAATATCGCCTACGGACGTCCCGACGCCACCGACGAGCAGATCCGCGAGGCGGCTCGCTTGGCTAATGCGACCGAGTTTATCGACCGCCTACCCAACGGCTTTGACACCATGGTGGGCGAGCGCGGCGTCAAGCTTTCGGGCGGCCAACGCCAGCGCGTGGCCATCGCCCGCGCCATCCTCACCGACGCGCCGATTCTGGTGCTCGACGAGGCGACCTCTGCCCTTGACAGCGAGTCCGAGGCGCTGGTGCAGGAGGCGCTCGAGAACCTGATGCGCGGGCGCACCTCCATTGTGGTGGCGCACCGCCTGTCCACCGTGGCGGCACTCGACCGCATTGTGGTGCTGGCCGATGGTGAGATTGTCGAGGACGGCACGCATGCGCAGCTCGTCGAGGCGGGTGGCGAGTACGCGAGCCTGTGGAGCCGTCAGACCGGCGCATTCTTGGAGGCGTAAGCGTCTCGGACGTGGGACAATTGTGCCCATAAGTTTATTGTGCCGTTGAGCTGAGGAGTCGTTATGCCACGCGAGACCAATGCCGCCAAGCGCGAGCGCGCCATCGAGGTGTGCGAGCGCCTCAACCGTCGCTATGGCCCGGTCGAGTGCTTTTTGGACCACGAGAATCCCTTCCGCCTGCTGATCGCGGTGCTACTCTCGGCGCAAACGACCGACGCGCAGGTCAACAAGGTGACGCCGCGGCTGTTTGCCCAGTGGCCCACGCCCGAGGCCATGGCCGGGGCGAGCGTGGCTGACGTGGCAGACACCATCAAGTCACTCGGCTTCTACAAGAGCAAAGCCAAGCATGCCGTCGAGGCCGCGCAGATGATCGTCGCCGACTATGGCGGCGAGGTACCGGCCGACATGAAGGAGCTTGTAAAGCTGCCGGGCGTGGGACGCAAGACGGCGAACATCGTGCTCAACGTGGGGTATGGCATCGTGGAGGGCATTGCGGTGGACACGCACGTCAACCGCATTGCGCACCGCCTGATGTTGAGTCCCAAGACGCATGCCAAGGAGCCGCTCAAGACCGAGCAGGATCTGCTCAAGATTTTGCCGCACGAGTATTGGGAGTCGGTCAACCATCAGTGGATTACCTTTGGTCGCGAGATCTGCGACGCCCGCAAACCCAAGTGCGGCGAGTGTCCGCTGGCAGATTTGTGCCCCAGCGTGCGCGTGACGGGGTAGGGCGGAACGCATCTTCGTCTGGCGTTTTTTGCGGGGCCGGGTTTGCCCTTGAGCCGGAGTTCTCTCCATGCGCTACCATGACAGACAATGTATTTGACGTACGACCCGCCGAGCTTGCCCCGGCGGGCTTTTGGCGTTGCGATGCCGGAGGAACAGCATGCTCATTCACCGTATAGCCGCGCAGCTCTACACTGCCGAGGCGCTGCAGACCGTCGAGGCCGGGCTCGATTCTGGCGAGGACGTGACGCTGGCCGTGTCTCAGTCGGGTCGCACGCTTATGGCTGCCGCCCAGTTTGCGCGCCGTCCGCGCCCCACGGTCTACATTGTGAGCGGCGAGGACGCGGCCGATCGTGCCGCCCGCAGCCTTGCCGCCTATGTGGGGCTGGCGCACGTGTGCCGCTTCCCCGAGCGCAAGGACTATCCGTGGCGCGAGCAGGCGCCCGACGACGCCGTGGTGGCGCAGCGCTGCGAGGCGCTCGGGCGCATCGTGCGCGGCGACAACTGCATTATGGTCGCCTCGGCCCGCGCACTGCTGCGCTGCGTGCCGCCGGTCGAGAGCCGCTACTGGGAGTCCACGACCTTTGCGGTGGGCGAGGAGATCCCTTTTGACGAGGTGCCGCAGCGCCTGGTGGGCATGGGCTACACCAATGCCGGCGCCGCCGATGCACCCGGCCTGTTCCGCGTGCACGGTGACACCGTCGAGGTGTTTCCCGCACAGGAAAAGGCGCCCGTGCGCATCGAGTTTTTTGGCGACGAGATCGACCGTATCCGCCGCATGGTGAGTTCCACGGGCCAGACCATCGGCAACGAGGACAGCATCGAGATCTTCCCCTGTCGTGAGCTGGCGCTTACCGACGAGGCCGTCCACAACATGCACGTGGCGCTCTACCGCGCCAGCCAGGACGACAGCAAGCTGGCGGCGCTGCTCGAGATGGTGGACGCGCGCATCGTCACGCCCGAGCTCGACCGCTTTTTGCCGGTGATGTACGGCCAGACCGTGAGCCCGTTGGCGCACGTGAACGGCAAGGCGCTTGTGGTCCTGTCCGAGCCGCGCTCGCTGTTCGATGACTGTCTGCGCGCCTACGAGGATATCGAGGCCCGTGCCGGCGAGGCGGGGATTGACCGTCTGGACGGTCTGTACGTGCGCGCTCAACAGCTCGATTTTGGTGCCCAGCAGCGCTTGAACTACGTAAGCCTCATCCGTGCCGGCGGTGCGGTGACGGCAGAGCTCAAGATTGAGCAGCCGGCCATCGCAGGCTCGGACAACCGTTTTATGACGCGCGTCCAGGAGGTCGTGGGCAAGCGTTATGCCTGCGTGTTTGCCATCCCCGACCGCGGTGCGCGCGAGTCGATGGAGCTCACCTTTGGCGACGAGGGCATAACCTTTGAGGAGTCGCTGACCGCGGCGCCCGAAAACGCGGGCGCTATCGGCGACCGTGTGCGCGTGGCGGCGGCGGATTCTGCCGACCGTGCCGCGCGCCAGGAGGCCCATGCTTCCATTCGCGAGCGCCGCGCCGATGCGCTCAACGCCCGCTCGCTCGAGGCGGGTGCCGCCCAAGCTGCCGCCGGTGCCGCCGTGCCCACCATCTCGCGCGGACGCGTGACCTTTGTTGATGCCGCCCTGCCGCAGGGCGTGGTGGTGCCCGATGCCAACCTGGCCGTGTTCTCGATCGCTGACCTCAACGCCCGCATGGACGCCAACCGCGCGCGCAGCCGCCGCAAGGTGGACATTACGCAGATCACCTTCCCGTTTAAGCCGGGCGACTACGTGGTGCATGCTACCCACGGCATCGCGCTCTTTAGCGAGATCGCGCGCCAGGAAGTGGGCGGCAAGGAACGCGACTACTTTTTGCTGGAATATGCCGATGGCGACAAGCTCTACGTGCCGCTCGAGCAGGTCGACCGCATCACGCGCTATGTTGGACCCGACGGCGACAAGCCGCGCCTGACCAGGCTCAACACCGCCGACTGGACGCGTGCCACCAACAAGGCGCGCAAGAACGCCAAAAAGCTGGCGTTTGACCTGGTCGATCTGTATACGCGCCGCTCCTCGATTGCCGGTGTCGCCTGTCCTCCCGATACGCCCGAGCAGATCGAGATGGAGGAGAGCTTCCCCTACGACGAGACGCGCGATCAGCTGGAGGCCATCGCCGACATTAAGGCCGACATGGAGGCGCCCAAGCCCATGGACCGCCTGCTCTGCGGCGACGTGGGCTTTGGCAAGACCGAGGTCGCCCTGCGCGCGGCGTTTAAGTGCGTTGACTCCGGACGCCAGGTCATGGTGCTCTGCCCCACGACCATTCTGGCCCAGCAGCACTACGAGACGTTCTTTGAGCGCTTTGCCCCGTTTGGCCTTGAGGTCGAGGTGCTCAGCCGCTTCCGCACGCCGGCGCAGCAAAAGCGCGCACTCAAGGCGTTTGCCGAGGGCACGATTGATGTGCTCATCGGCACGCACCGCTTGCTTTCTGCCGACGTGAACCCCAAGAACCTGGGCATGGTGATCATCGACGAAGAGCAGCGCTTTGGTGTGCAGCACAAGGAGCAGCTCAAGAACCTGCGTGAGCAGATTGACGTGCTCACGCTTTCGGCCACGCCCATCCCGCGTACCATGCAGATGGCCACGAGCGGCGTGCGCGACATGAGCCTGATTACCACGCCACCGACCGGGCGTCGTCCCGTGATCGTGCACGTGGGGGAGTACGACCCCGATGTGGTGAGCGCGGCGATTCGCCTGGAGGTGGGTCGCGGCGGCCAGGTGTACTACGTGTCCAACCGCGTCAAGACCATCGACGACGCCGTGGCGCGCGTGCACGAGGCCGCGCCCGAGGCGCGCGTGGGCGTGGCGCACGGCAAGATGAGTCCGCGCGAGGTCGAGGACGTGATGATCGAGTTCGCGACCAAAAAGATCGACGTGCTCATCGCCACGACCATCGTGGAGAGCGGCATCGACAACGCGACCGCCAACACGCTGATCATCGAGGACTCACAGCGCCTGGGTCTGGCGCAGCTCTACCAGCTCAAGGGCCGTGTGGGTCGCTCTGCCACGCAGGCCTACGCATACTTTATGTTCCCGGGCGAGCTGCCGCTCACCGAGGAGGCAACGGCGCGCCTGACTGCACTGTCCGAGTTCCAGGACCTGGGCAGCGGCATGCGTATCGCCATGCGCGACCTGGAGATCCGCGGCGCCGGTTCGCTCATGGGTGCCGAGCAGCACGGTAACCTGTCGAGCGTGGGCTTTGACCTGTTTACGCAGATGCTGGGTCAGGCCGTGGCCGAGGCGCGCGGCGATGACGACGCCGGCGTGGAGGCGGCGAGCGTGGGTATTAACCTGCCGGCCGACTACTTCTTGTCCGAGGAGTACCTGCCGGCGGTGGACCAGCGCGTGCTCGTGTACCGTAAGCTCGCAGCGGCCGAGGACCTGGAGAGCATCGACGAGGTGCAGGAAGAGACCGAGGCCGCGCATGGCGAGCTGCCGTTGGCGGGACTCAACCTGTTCAATCGCGCGCGCATCCGCATTCGCGGCGAGCGCCTGGGGCTCGAGAGCGTCACGCTCAGTGGCGGCCGCATCACGTTTTTGGGCGTAGACGTGCCCAAGAAGGTGGCCTTCGAGTTCAAGACTCGCTATGGCGCGGTGAACTTCCCCAAGAGCCGCAAGCTATCGGTGCCCTACAAGGCGGGCGCCGGCGCGGGCAGCGGCCTGGGTCGCGGTCTCGACGCCAACGACGGCACCGGCCCTGTGGCCGCTGCGCTCATGCTGCTACAGCAGCTGGGCGCTAGCGACGACGACTAACGGGTCGACGCTGCAAACGCCCCATTTGGGCAATCTGGTTCCATCGAAAGGAAAGCATGTTCGGGTACATCTATAAGAAAGACGCCGCTGCTATCGCGGTTATCCTTGCCCTCTGCCTGGGCGTGGGCAGTTTCTTCGATTATCAGATTTCGAGCGCGCTGTTCAACATCGGCAGCATGTACGGTCGCTTTGTCGAGGCGGCCGGCGAGCTACCGTTTGAGCTGACGGCGAGCATCGCGGGCGTTATGCTCGTGCGCTCGGCACGCCCCGATTCCAAGGCGAGCAAGTGGCTCGCCGCGCTGGGCATTCTGATCAACGTGGGCCTGGTCGGCTACGAGATTATCGGATCGCTGCGTGTCGGCGGCAAACTCATCGCGTTTCAGCTGGTGCTGACGTTTGCGTTGGTCATCGCGGTTAACGTCATCGCCTACCGCCTCACACGCGACACCGATCCCGACGAGCTCACGCGCTGGGCGTTGATGGTGCTTGCCGTGTGGGTCGCTCAGGCCATTATCCTCAACGTGATCGTCAAGCCGCTGTGGTCGCGCCCGCGCATGCGCGTGATCGAGGTCACGCCGGGGCTCAATTTTCAGCCGTGGTGGGTGATTGGCAACCCCGACAAGTGGAGCTATATTGCGGCCGGCGTAATCAAGGACGGCTTTAAGTCGTTTGCGAGCGGACACACGGCGCACGCGGCGATCGGCCTTATGCTCGCCGGGCTTCCCGCGGCTGCCTTTAAGGAAAAGCCGTCGCGCCGCCGCGTGGTCTTTTGGGTCGCCGCTGTGGTTGCGGCGCTCGTCGCCTTTGGTCGCATCGTGATCGGCGCGCACTTTTTGAGTGATGTGAGCTGCGGCTTTGCACTGGTGCTGGCGCTCGAGTGCCTTGCCGCGCGCATTGCCTATCCGAGCGGCGTACAATAGCCCCATCTGAATCATCGGGCCCGTGCCCGGCTAGAGAGGATTACCATGCTCGCGTTCAACAATGACTATTCCCACGGCGCACATCCGGCAGTGCTGCAGGCGCTCGTCGACACTAATATGGAGCCGCAGCCCGGCTACGGCACCGATGCACACACCGAGCGTGCCAAGCAGCTTATCCGTGAGGCCTGCCAGGCGCCCGATGCCGACGTATTTTTCCTGGTAGGCGGCACACAGGCCAACGCGACGGTGATCGACATGCTGCTCGCGCCCTACGAGGGCGTCGTTGCCGCCGAGACCGGCCACGTTGCCTGCCACGAGGCTGGTGCCATCGAGTTTGGCGGCCACAAGGTGCTCACCATTCCCGGCTACGAGGGCAAGATGCATGCCGAGGACCTCGAGAATTATATCCAGGTGTTCTACGAAAACGAGAGCTACGAGCACACGGTGTTTCCGGGCGCGGTGTACGTGAGCCTGTCGACTGAGTACGGCACGCTGTACTCCAAGGCCGAGCTCGCGGCGATTCACGCGGTGTGCCAGAAGCGCGAGATTCCGCTGTTTGTGGACGGTGCCCGCCTGGCCTATGCGCTGGCAGCCGACGAGTGCGACATCACCCTGCCCGAGCTGGCACAGCTGTGCGACGTGTTCTACATCGGCGGCACCAAGTGCGGCGCTCTGTGCGGCGAGGCCGTGGTGTTTTGCGGCATGCACGCTCCGGCGCATCCCATTCCGCGCATTAAGCAGCACGGTGCGTTGCTGGCCAAGGGCCGCCTGACGGGCGTGCAGTTTGAGGCGCTCTTTACCGATGGCCTGTATTTTGAGATTGGTCGCCAGGCGATCGAAACCGCGCAGGCGCTTCGTCGCGTGCTGCACGAGCACGGCTACCAGTTCTTCCTGGAGACGCCCACCAACCAGCAGTTTGTGATTCTGCCCAACGAGGACATGGCCCGCATTCGCGAGCATGCGGCGATCGAGTACTGGGAAAAGTACGACGAGACCCACACCGTGGTGCGCTTTTGCACCAGCTGGGCCACGACGCAGGAGGACATCGACGCGCTGGCGGCTGTCCTGTAGGTTGATGTGATGATGGGGGCCGCCTTGCGCCTGGGTTTGGCGCGGGGCGGCCTTTGCTTTTGAGAGGGAAGGGCTGTATGGCCGAGATGTCCGAGCCGACGATTCGCCTGGCGACGCCCGATGATGCGGCGGCGTTGCTTGCCATTTATGAGCCGTATGTACGCGAGACGGCGATAACCTGCGAATACGAGGTGCCGAGCGTTGAGGAGTTTGCCGGGCGCATCGAGCGTACACTCAAGCGCTACCCGTATTTGGTGATGGAGCTGGACGGGCGTCCAGTGGGTTATGCCTATGTGAGCGCGCTTAACAGCCGCGAGGCCTATGACTGGTCGGTCGAGACGTCGATCTATCTGGCGCGCGACGTGCGCCACGGCGGGCTGGGCCGCAGGCTGCACGACGCGCTCAAGCAATGCTTGGTCGCGATGGGCATCACCAACATGTGCGCACTCATTGCCGTGCCGCACGACAAAGACGACGAGTATCTGACGCACAACAGTCAGGATTTCCATGCCCATATGGGCTACCGCCTGGTGGGCGCCTTTGACCGCTGCGCCCAAAAGTTCGGTCGCTGGTACGACATGTGCTGGATGGAGCTGATCCTAGCCGAGCGCACGCCCAACCAACCCAAGCCAACCTGGTTCCCCGACCTTCCTAAACCTACCATTTAGGGACAGGTTTATTTTGGCAGGTTTTTGGCTGTCTTGTGGTATCAAATCGCCGCAAGAAGCGTGGCGTTTGTACGCTATTTTGACCTGGATTGTCCCCTCGGGACGCCTTGCGGGCTAAGTGAGTAGACTTTTTGGCGCAGGCCGAGCACAAAGCGTATCTGCCTTAGTAAAACCGCAGGTCACGGAGGTGGCTGTTTTGAATGTGCTCGGCAGGTCGCGAAAAGTCTACTCACTTAGATTTACGGTGCTGGATATTTTGGGCAGGAACAGTTGAGCTTGGGCGGCGAGTGTTGCCAGGCGATGTTGGCATTTGCGCCATGCCGGCTTGAGATTTAATAAAAACCGCAGGTAAAACGTTTATTAGGTACATTTTGCCTCGTTTGGTGCGCTAGCCGATGGGCTCGGTGTATTTGGCGCGGTCGGTGCGTTGGATGCGCTTGGAGACATGGAGCGGACGGCCGTCGGTGTCGTAGACGTAGTCGGTGATCAGGATCAGCGCCTGCCCGCGCTCGACGTTGAGCAAAAATGCCTCGTTTTGCGACGCATAGCACACCTCAAAGGTCTTATGCCCCTGCGCCGGCGCGCGATGGAACTCCTGGCGCAGCGTGGCGTAGAGCGAACCGTTGATATCGCGATCGATGAGCGACCCAAAGCTTGGCGGCAAATAGGTGGTCTCCAGGCACAGTGGCGCATCGTCCAGGTAACGCAGGCGGACAAGTTTGACAAGCTTGCTGCCCACGCTAGCGTCAAAGAACTTGGCCACGCTGCCCATTGCTTTGGCAAAGCCCGAGTCCACCGTGCGCGTGGTGGGCTTCATACCCTGGCCTTCGACCTGCTTGGTATAGCTCGAAAACACCAGGTTGTTCTCGTGGAGCGCCGGCGTGTCGGCCACAAAGGCACCGCGCCCGCGCTCGGTGCGGACCAGGCCCTCATCGACGAGCACCTTAAGGGCGTGGCGCACGGTGCTGCGCGACAGCCCCGATTCGTCCATGAGCTCCATCTCGGACGGCAGCTTGTCTCCACGGGCGTAGGTGCCGGCGGCGATGCGGTCGCGCAGTGTGCCCGCCAGACGCTCGTATTGGGTCAGTTTCTTTTCAGACGAAGCGCTCATACGACTAACCTGTATCTAACTTGTATGCTTGCCTAATCAAGCATGTATCTAATACAACAATAAAACTGCTGGTAACGACTTATCGAAAACTGCATCAGCAAAATTTCTAAGACAAATATAGCATACAACTAGTCGACATCGCTAAAACATGTATGTAACTTGTATGCCGTCAAGAGCATTAAATGAGAAGAAAGGCTGATGCGCGATGACTACTCAGGAACAGGTTAAGGACGTCGTCTCCCAGGTTTTGGCTGACAAGGCAGACAAGGGCGGCATCAAGCGCGTCGTGTGGATCGGCGCCGGCGGATCCAACGGCGGCAACTATCCTGCCCAGTACTTTATGGAGCACGAGGCCACGCAGGTCGTGAGCTCCAGCTACACCAGCAACGAGTTCGTGCACGCAACCCCTGCCTACGTTAACGAGAACGCCCTGGCCGTCGTCGTGTCCATGCGCGGCACCAAGGAGACCATCGTCGCCGCCCAGGTCGCCAAGGACCACGGCGCCAGCACCATCGCCATCTATGTTGACGAGTCCGGCCTCACCGAGGTCTGCGACTACAAGATCCAGTACGACAGCTTGGCCGTTGACGAGTCTTGCATGGGCCGCACCAACTCCGCCGTCGTGACCATGATCGCCATGGAGCTCACGCAGCAGACCGAGGGCTATGCCGAGTACGAGACCGCTATGGCCGCGTTCGACTTGGTCGACCCCATCTATCGCAAGGCCGTCGAGTACACCCGTCCGCTCGCTGCTAAGTGGGCCGAGCAGAACGCCGACAAGCCCTGCATCAACGTCATGGCCCAGGGCCCGCTCTTTGGTGCCGCCTACGTCTTTAGCATCTGCAACGTGCAGGAGATGCTGCAGATCGACTCCTGCACCATCAACACCTGCGACTTCTTCCACGGCCCCTTTGAGATTCTGGACAAGCGCACCTCGCTGTTCCAGCTCATCAGCGTCGGCCGCAGCCGCTGCAATGACGAGCGCGGCATCCGCTTCGTCAACCAGTACGGTGGCGAGCGCGTCTATCAGCTCGACGCCAAGGAGCTCGGCCTCAACGACATCAAGGACAGCGTGAGCGAGTACTTCAACCACCTGATCTTTGCCCCGATTCTCAACAACGTGTATATGCGCGCGCTCTCTGCCGTCACCCACAAGGACTACATGACGCGCCGCTACATGTGGAAGCTTGATTATTAGTTACGGCGTTTTACCAAACGCCGTAACCGGCCGACGCTGCAAACCCGCCAGAGCGGCAATCTGCCTTTCAGCTTCGGCGGCATGACCAGAAGGTCAATGCCGCCTCACTTCAAGGCACCTTGCTCGCTCTGGCGGGTTTTCGCTGACATTGCCAAAACATCGACGATACCGTGGCTGGCGGGACACTCCCTTTGTCTAGAGATTTCCCGTTTGCCGATTTGTGCCTTGAAAAATGTATATAACGACTATAACGTAGTGTGAAACATATTGGAAACAATACCGAGGAGGCTGCGTTGAAGAAAAGCAATCTGGGCTATGTGCTGGTGCTGATCGCCGCGCTTATGTGGGGCAGCATCGGAATCTTTGTAAACGGCATCTCGGCCATGGGCGTTACGTCCCAGAGTATGGCTGCCTTTCGCTTGTTGGTCGGAGCGCTTATCTTGGCGCCGGTCCTGATGTTTATGGGCTGCCGTTCGGGTGAGGGGTCTACCGTGGCTCAGGGTCCGCTGGCCCTGTTCAAGGCAAGCCCTAAAGAGCTTGTTTCCTGCGCGCTTGTCGGTATCGTCGGTTTGGCCGCCGCCAACACTTGCTATTACGAGTGTATGGGCGAGGTGGGCATGTCCACGGCCTCGGTGCTGCTCTATACCTCGCCGGTGTTTGGCGTCGTGCTCGGCCGCGTGCTTTATCGCGAGGACGTGACCCCCAACAAGCTCGTTGCCATCGCTTTTAACATAGGGGGCTGTGTACTTGCAGTAACTAATGGCGACCTTTCCGGTTTCCATTTTTCGGTTTGGGGCGTCACGTCGGGCGTGATTGCAGGCTTTTGTGGGGCGTCGCTCGCGGTGTTTAGCCGGATAGCAACCAAGACGGTCCACCCGCTGGCTGTCACGTTTTGGGGCCTTGTTTTTGGTGGTGCGGTTATGGCGGCTATCGCGGCTCCGTGGCCGGATGTCGCCGCGGCAATGTCGCCACAGCTGCTGCTGCTGTTCCTTGGCTTTGGACTCATCCCCACAGCCGTGGCTTACATCTTATATATGCAGGGTCTGTCCATGGGGCTCGAGACATCGAAAGTTCCCGTCGTAATGTCTTTCGAGACGGTCGTCACCGTACTGGTGGGCATTGGTGTCTATGCCGAGTCCGCCGGCGCGATCAAGGTCCTGGGTATTGTGCTGGTGCTCATGTCCATCCTGATTATGAACACCGACTTCTCCAAGCTGCGCAACAGTGTATTTGTCGGTCATGTCGCTGAGAGCATGACCTTTAAGCCCAACGCGTGGTGGACGGAGAAAACGCAGGACATGGATCTGTTTAAGGAGCGCACCGGCATCGCGCTGGAGCCCACCGTGCAGGAAAGCCCCTGGTACTTCGTGCGATAGGGGATTGCGCGCAGGGTCCGACTTGGGGTTATCCCGCCAGTGCCGGCCTGCCCAGCCCCAACGTTTCAAGTACGTTAAACCCGTCAACGGTCGATTTTCACCCGCGAACGGTCTTTATACTAATTAGCAATATCCGCAACGTATAAGACGTTATAATGACCATAACGAAAAGGAGGAGGCAAGATGAATCAGATCATTCTCGCATCTCATGGCGGCCTGGCCGCAGGCGCCAAAGACACGCTCGAGATGGTTCTCGGCGACGTGTCGAACGTCCACGTCGTGTCGCTTGCTCGTGACGACAAGGAGCCCATCACCAACAAGGTGGACGCCATGATCGCCACGTTCAACGCGGACGACACCGTCTATGTGCTGACCGATATGCTCGGCAGCTCGGTCAACAACAGCATGGTCGAGCTTTCCCGCAACGGTGCGGCATTCACGGTGATCAGCGGTTTCAACATTCCGCTGGCACTGACGCTCGCTATGAGCCCCGCCCCCGTCAAGGGCACCGAGCTCGCGGCCCTCATCAACGAGGCCCGCACCGGTCTGACCAACCCCAACGCACCGGTCGAGGTCGCCGCGGCTCCCGCTAAGAAGGCCAAGGCGTCCCGTCACAGCTCCGGTCCCGCCAAGATCGTCCTCGCACGTCTTGACTACCGTCTGCTGCACGGCCAGGTCGTCTTTACCTGGACCACCAAGGTTCAGGCCGAGCGCATCATCGTCGTCGACAACGCTGCCGCCAACGATGACATCAAGAAGGGCGCTCTTAAGCTGGCCAAGCCCCAGGGCGTGCGCCTGAACGTCTTCACCGTTGAGCGTGCCCTTGCCAAGATGGACAAGCTCAACACCCTCGGCGAGCGCGTCATGTTCGTCTTTGGCAACACTGCCGAGATGCTGCAGTTCTGCCAGGGCTACAAGCTCGACGCCATCAACCTGGGCGCCACCGCCAACCACGACGGTGCCGAGCAGGTCGGCGGCAAGGACAGCTCCGTCTTCTTCGACGCCGCCCAGAAGGCCGACGTCAACCAGCTGCTCGACATGGGCATTAAGCTCTACGTCCAGCAGACCCCTACGTATCAGAGCGTCGACATCGACGCCAAGCTGTAATCAACCAGGCGTTTGCCTGACTGAAAGGAGAAGGGTATGAATACGTTCATCAGTGCGGTGCTCGTCGGCCTCGTCGGCGTGTTCTGCATGTGGGACTCCCGCCTGCTCGGTCGTCTTAACTTCGAGCAGCCCCTCGTTGGCGCTACGCTCGTCGGTCTGCTGCTGGGCGATGTGCCCACCGGCCTTGCCGTCGGTGCCGCCGTCGAGCTCGTGTCCATGGGCCTGGTGCAGGTCGGCGCCGCCGTTCCGCCCGATATGGTCCTGGGCGGCATCGTGGCCGCTGCCTTTGCGTGCCTGACCGATGCTTCCGCCGAGACCGCCATGACGATCGCCATCCCGGTCGCCGTCCTGGGTCAGCTCCTCGGCATCGTGTTCCGTTCCATCATCGCCGCCCTCACCCATGTGGCAGATAGCGCGATCGATAACGGAAAGTTCAAGACCGCTTACCGTATGCACATCTGCGCCGGCTCCGGTCTGTACGCCATCATGTACTTCCTGCCGATCTTCCTGGCCGTCTTTGTCGGTACCGACCTGGTCCAGGCCATCGTCAACATGGTTCCCGAGTGGCTGTCCACTGGTCTGAACGTTTCGACCAAGATCATGACCGCCTACGGCTTGGCCCTGCTGCTCACCATGATGATCAAGAAGGGTATGACTCCGTTCCTGTTCATCGGTTTCCTGCTCGCCGCTTACCTCAACCTGTCCGTCATCGCGGTCGCTCTGATCGGTGTGTGCCTGGCTGTCGTCTTCATGGGCTTCAAGTTCAATGGCTCCCATGCAGCCGCCGGTGTCGATTCCGACTACGATCCGCTCGAAGACGACGAAGACTAAGGAGGAACACACTATGGCAACCGCAACCAAGGACGTGTCCCTGAACAAGAAGGTCAGCCAGTTCTTCTGGCGCTCCTGGGCCATCCAGGCCTCTTGGAACTACGAGCGTCAGATGAACATGGGCTTCCTCTACGGCATGGTTCCCACGCTCGATCGCCTCTATCCGGATGAGTCCGACCCCAAGCAGCTCGCTGCTAAGAAAGAGGCTTACCACCGTCACATGGCGTTCTACAACTGCACTCCGCAGACGAGCGCCTTTATCCTAGGCCTCACCGCCTCCATGGAGGAGGAGTACGCCAAGGATCCCGAGAACTTCGACCCCGATTCAATCAACGCGGTCAAGACCTCCCTCATGGGCCCGCTTTCCGGTATCGGTGACTCCTTCTTCCAGGGTACCATCCGCGTCATCGCCTTTGGTCTGGGCGTCCAGCTGGCTCAGCAGGGCTCCATCATGGGCCCGATCCTGGCCATGCTCATCTCCATCGTGCCTTCCGTGCTGATCACTTGGTTCGCCGCCAAGATTGGCTACCAGGGCGGCCACGAGTACCTGAGCAAGCTCCAGGGCGGTGACCTCATGGAGAAGCTCATGTATGTCTGCGGCATCGTGGGTCTTATGTCCGTGGGCGGCATGATCGCTACGCTGATCGGCGCCACCACCCCGCTGCAGTTCGCTGAGGGCACCGTCGTTATCCAGGACATCCTGGACGGCATGATGCCCCAGATGATCTCCCTCGGCCTCACCGGCCTTATGTACTGGCTCATCAAGAAGAACGTCAACACCGGTTGGCTTCTCGTGATCGCCATTGTGGGCGGCATCGCCCTCTCCGCGGTCGGCATCCTGGCCTAGTCGCGACCCAATGCTTCCCCCGGGGGCCTGCCTGGCATCCCATACCCCAGGCAGGCTTCCATCCCTAACATGTGACAAAGGGACAGTTCCTTTGTCACATCCTCAACGGGCCGGCGACTCGGTCCTAACCACGGTAACCCTGCGAGCGTCCGGCAATGTGGCGCCGCAACAAATCGAAAGGAATGTGTCAGATGTACGAGATCGACCTTAACCTCCCTAAGCAGATCGTCGCTGACGTCCTGTCCAACCACGAGATTCACAGCGTCGCTTTCGTCGGCTGCGGTGCTTCCATGTCCGACCTTTACCCCGCCAAGTACTTCCTGGCCAACAACACGGACAAGCTGAACGTTCAGATCTTCACCGCTAACGAGTTCAACTACGACACGCCTTCCTGGGTCAACGAGCACACCTTCGTGATCACCTGCTCCCTCGGTGGCTCCACGCCCGAGACCGTCGAGGCCAACAAGACCGCCAAGAAGCACAACTGCCCGGTCGTCTCCCTCACCAACAAGGCTGGCTCCGCTCTGACCGTCGACGCCGACCACGTCATCGTCCACGGCTTCCACGCCAACTACGCTGCCAAGTGCGAGAAGCCCGGCTATGCCATCGCTCTTGCTCTCGAGATCCTTCAGCAGACCGAGGGCTATGACCACTACGAGGACATGATCACCGGCCTCACCAACGTTTTCGATCTCTGCGAGAACGCCGCTCAGCACTGCAAGAAGCTCGCCAAGAAGTTCGCCGAGGACTTCAAGGACGACAAGATGATCTACTTCATGGCCTCCGGTGCCTCCGAGAAGATGGCTTATTCTCACGCCGCCTTCCTGTTCACCGAGATGCAGTGGATCGACGCCGCCGCCTACAACACCGGCGAGTACTTCCACGGCCCGTTCGAGGTTTCCACCGAGGGTAAGCCCTACGTCTTCTTCATGTCCGATGGTGCTACCCGTCCGATGGACGCTCGCGCCCTCACCTTCCTTGAGCGCATGGGCGCCAAGGTCGCTCTGATCGACTCCAAGGACTACGGCCTGGCTGACGCCGTGCCCGCGAGCGTCGTCACCTACTTCAACCCGCTGCTGCACCTCGCCGTTATGCGCGAGTACGGCAACCAGATCGCCGAGGCCCGTCAGCACCCGCTGACCATGCGTCGCTACATGTGGAAGCTTTCCTACTAATCACAAGTAAGTAGACCTTACGGGTTGATTGAGAGGGGATGGGGTTTGCGCCCCGTCCCCTTTTTGCTTTGGGGGCGTGTCTGTCGCGTCGCAAAACACCAGGTAAAACCTACCAAAATAAACCTGTCCCTTTTTGGCAGGTGGGAGGAGATGCGTATGATCAAGGCAGTGCTGTTTGATATGGACGGCGTGCTGGTCGATACCGAGTGGTTCTACAACCGTCGCCGCGTGGCGTTTATGGAGGAAAAGGGGTTCCACTTTGACGAGATCCCCGATCTTTCGGGGTCTAACGAGCCTGCCATCTGGAAGTCGCTGGTGCCCGACGATGTTGAGCTGCGCGAGCGCTTGCGCGTTGAGTACAAGCAGGTCTACAGCCCGGTTCACCCTGTTCCGTATGCCGAGCTGCTCAACGAGCAGACGGAGCCGGTGATGCGCGAGCTGCACGAGCGCGGCGTCAAGTGTGCCATCGCGAGCTCGTCCTATCGCGAGCTCATTGACGAGCTGGTGGAGATTGCCGGTATCACCGACGTGCTGGACTACACCATCAGCGGTCACGAGTGCAGTGCATTTAAGCCCGACCCCGAGATCTACCTGCGTGCCATGGAGGCGCTGGGTGTGGAGCCTACCGAGTGCCTGGTTATCGAGGACTCGCCTTTGGGCATCGAGGCCGGCAAGCGCTCCGGCGCGCGCGTCCTGGCACTGCGTCCGCACGAGGGCGTTAACCTGGACCAAACGGGAGCCGACGCCGTCATCGACAACCTCGCCGACATTCTGACCGCTTTGTAGCGTCAATTCGCCGCAAGAAGTGCGGATTCACACGTCTCTTGCGGTGGATTGGCTCATTTTGGCTTCGATTTAGATCCGTTTGGCTTCGACTCGGACTAAGTGAGTAGACTTTTTGGCACATGCCGAGCACAAAGCGTATCTGCCTTAGTAAAACCGCAGGTCGGAGAGGTGGCTGTTTTGAGTGCGCTTGGTAGATCGCGAAAAGTCTACTCACTTAGAATTTGGCTCTTTGGTTGGGGAGCTGCTGGCTCGTTTTGGTTGTCGAGAGAGGGTGAATTGAAGCGCCCTCTCGCGCTCCATGCTACAATCGCCGGCATGCCCCACAATTACATCTGCCTTCGAAAGGAGCCTACGTGGCGAACGCCATCGATCAGCTCACGGACCGCGTGCTCGTGCTCGGCCGTCTCACCATCGTCCGCCGCGCCATTACTGCCGTGGCGGTTACCATCTCCGCCGTTCTCCAGACATTTCTGATTCAGGCGTTCATTCGCCCCGCCGACCTGCTTCCGAGCGGCCTCACCGGCGTCGCGGTCCTGCTCGATCGCGTCACCTCGCTCGGCGGCGTTCATATCGACATCTCGCTCGGCATGCTCGCGCTCAACATCCCCGTGGCGCTCCTTTGCTGGAGCGGCATCAGCAAGCGCTTCGTCATCTTCTCGATGATGCAGGTCATGCTCTCGTCGCTGTTCCTCAACATCTTTCACTTCGCCCCGTTTTTGGGCGACAAGATCATGCTCATCATCTTTGGCGGCGTGGTCTCGGGCCTGGGCGCCGCCATCGCGCTTAAGTCCGGCGCATCCACCGGCGGCACCGACTTTATCGCGCTGTGGGTTTCCAACCATACAGGCAAGACCATCTGGGGCGTCATCTTTGGCTTTAACTGCGCTATCCTGGCGATCTTTGGCTTTATGTTTGGCTGGGACAATGCGGCGTATTCCATCGTGTTCCAGTTTATTTCGACCAAGACCATCGACAGTTTCTACCGACGCTACGACCGTGTGACGCTGCAGATCACGACACGCAAGGCAGACGAGGTCATGACAGCCTATGTTGACCATTTTCAGCATGGCATTAGCTGCGCCGAGGTCATTGGCGGATACAGCCGCGAAAAGATGTATCTGCTGCACGCCGTTGTCTCGACCTACGAGAGCCAGGACATTATCAAGCTGGTGTGCGATATTGATCCCGGCGCCGTGATCAATGTGTTCCACACGCTCAACTTCGTGGGCGGCTGGTGGGGCGGTCATGTCGACGAGCCCATGCCCACGGCCGTACCCGATCCCGACAAGCCCGCGCGCATGGCCAGCAGGCAGGCGCGCCTCAGCGAGCAGGACAGTCTGCAGCAGGACGACGGCAAGTAAGGATTTGCTGTATGTGGTGTATCGTTTTATCAAACTGAGATAACATATAAAAAGACGTTATATACGTATTAGTTATTTCGCTATTTTGATAAGAGTGATCAGATATGCCCGCACCCAAAAATGCACCACTTTACCAGCAGATTTACGACGAAATCAAGGATGCGATCGAGAAAGGTGTTTATGCACCCAAGGAGCGTATCCCGTCCGAGCTTGAGCTTGCCGAGCAGTACGAGGTAAGCCGCATTACGGTGCGTCGCGCCGTTGAGGAGCTGTGCTCCGATGGCTACCTGGTTAAGCAGCAGGGCCGCGGCACCTTTGTCTCCACGCCGCACATCAACCGCCAGTTCCACGCCTCGACGCTGCAGACGTTTACCGCGCTGTGTGCCGACAATGACATGAAGGCGGGTGCACACGTGGTCGATCGCCAGATTGTGCCGGCACGTCAAAACGAGATGGAGTTCTTTGGCCTGCAGAAGGACGCGCTGCTACTGCACATTAAGCGCGTGCGTACGGCCGACGGCGAGCCCATCTTTGAGGAAAACATCTTTGTGCCGTTTGATACATACCGTGAGCTGTTGACGGCCGATCTTGAGGACAAGTCGATTTTTGCCGAGGTCGAGCGTGTTGGCGGAACGCCGATTGTCTCGGTTGGCTACCGTACGGTCGAGGCCGTTCGCGCTAACGCCGAGCAAGCGGCCGAGTTGGGCATTGCTCCGCACGATCCACTGCTCAATCTACGCGCCGGCTTTACCGGCCCCAATGGCGAGCCGGTCCTGATGGGTAAGCAGTACTACGTGGGATCGCGCTACGTTATGGTCATGTAGGGTTGGTTCCGCCGTTCTGACGAACGGCGGACCGGTCGACGCTGCGCCTTTGGTTACGCGGTTTTACCAAACCGCGTAACGGCTTGACGCTGCAAACCCGTCAGAGCGGCAATCTGCCTTTCAACTTCGGCGGCATGACCAGAAGGTCAATGCCGCCTAGTTTCAAGGCACCTTGCTCGCCCTGGCGGGTTTTCGCTGTCGTTGCCAAGACATCGGTTAGTCATTGGGGACGTTCTTAAACGACTGGTCATTCAAGAACGTCCCCAATGACTGACCGCAGAATGAACGTTGCTGACAGCCGTGCGGCACCGGTCCGCGTGGCGGCGTATAATCGGCGGCAGATGACTTGGACGTTAGGAAACCATGACCGATAGCATGCAGCAGATGGCGCTCGACACGCTCGGCGCCTATTTTGGCTACACCTCGTTTCGCCCGGGGCAGGACCGTATGGTCGATGCGATTCTTGCCGGTCGCGATGCGCTGGGCGTTATGCCCACAGGCGCCGGCAAGTCCATTTGCTACCAGGTGCCCGCGCTCATGCTGCCCGGCATCACCTTTGTGGTGAGTCCGTTGCTCTCCCTTATGGAGGACCAGACCCGTGCGCTGCTCGCGGCGGGCGCGCGACCCAGCTATCTCAACTCCAGCCTTACTCCGGCCCAGCAAAATACCGTGCTCAAGCGGGCGCGTGAGGGCCGCTACCAGCTTATGTACGTGGCGCCCGAGCGCCTGCTCGAGCCGCGCTTTTTAGCCTTTGCGCAGGAGGCCGCGGCGGACGGCGGCATTGGCGTGCCGCTCGTGGCCATTGACGAGGCTCACTGCGTGAGTCAATGGGGCCAGGATTTTCGACCCGCCTACCTGCAGATTCGCGAGTTCATCGATTCTCTGCCGCAGCGCCCCATCGTGGCGGCCTTTACCGCCACGGCGACCGAGCGCGTGCGTGCGGACATTCAGCAGATGCTCGGCCTGCGCGACCCGGCTACCGTCGTGACGGGTTTCGACCGCAAGAACCTCTACTTTGGCTGCGAGGAGATGGGCGACAAGGCCAAATCCGCGTGGGTGCGCGACTACGTAATCGCGCATTCGAGCGAGAGCGGCATCGTGTACTGCTCGACCCGCAAGACCGTCGATGAGCTGGCAGGTGAGCTTGCCGAGGCGCTGGGCCCCAGCGGCATTCGCGTGGGCCGCTACCATGCCGGCATGGGCAATGACGCCCGCCGCCAGAGTCAGCGTGCCTTTATCGATGACGATATCCAGGTGATGGTCGCCACCAACGCCTTTGGCATGGGCATCGACAAGCCCAACGTTCGCTATGTCATCCATAACAACGTGCCCGAGAGCATCGAGGCCTACTATCAGGAAGCGGGCCGCGCCGGCCGCGATGGCGACCCGGCCAGCTGCCACCTGCTGTGGAACGGCAACGATTTTCGCATGCGCCGCTTTCTGATAGACCGCGGCGATGCTGCCGACGAGGCACTCGACGATGAGCAGCGCGCGTGGGCGCTCCAGAACCGCTACCGCCTGCTCAGCCAGATGGAGGGCTACTGCAATACCACCGGCTGCCTGCGCGAATACATGCTGCGCTACTTTGGCGACGAGGCCGCGGCCGAGCATGCGTCAGCGTCTGGTGCGGGCGGCGCCGCCACGAACGAGGCCGAGGGCTGCGGCAACTGCAGCAACTGCCTCACGCAGTTCGAGGTCGAGGACGTCACCGATATGGCCCGCGCTGCCGTGCGCTATGTGGCCACGCGTCCCATGCGTTTTGGCAAGTCGCTGATCGCCGACGTGCTCCACGGCGGCAACACCGAACGCATTCGCCAGATGCATCTGGACGAGGACCGCGGCTACGGTGAGCTGTCGAGCGAATCGGTCGGGCGCATCAAGGACATCATCGGCCAGCTGTGCGGCCGCGGTTATTTGGTCACCTCGCAGGGGCAGTACCCGGTCGTGGGCCTGGGCCCGCGTGCCGGCGAGGTCGAGGATGAGGCGTTCGCCTTTACCGTTAAGCGTCGCGCGTCCAAGCGCAAGGCCTCGGCCCGCGCCCGCCGCGCGGTGGATCTGCTGCGCGAGGAGGCTGAGCTGGATCAGCGCCCGCGCGTGGGCGACGATGCCGAGCTGTTCGAGCGCCTGCGTGCCTTGCGCAAGGAGATCTCGACCGAGCTGGAGATGGCGCCGTACATGGTCTTCTCCGACAAGGCCCTGCGCGGCCTGTGCCGCCTGCGCCCGCAGACGCGCGACGAGCTGATCCAGGTCAACGGTATCGGCGAGAAAAAGGCCGACGCCTTTGGCGAGCAGTTTATGGCGGCGATTGAAGAATTTGAGTCCGAGCATGCGCGGGATGGAGCGTAACGATGGCATTCGACGATAAAACCGACCGCACTGAAGTATCCGCCGTGCCGCTGTACCAGCAGGTTATGGACGACCTAAAGGGCGAGATCGCGCGCGGCGTGTACGCGGCCGGCTCGCGTATTCCTTCCGAGATGGAGCTCGCGAAGTCCTACGGCGTGGGACGCATCACCGTGCGCCGCGCCATCGAGGAGCTGTCGCGCGCGGGGTATCTCAGCCGCCAGCAGGGGAGGGGCACGTTTGTGTGCGCGCCCAAGCTCAAGCGCAAGATTCGCCAGAAGGGTGACGTCCAGAGTTTTACTGAGGGTTGTGCTGCCAACGATATGGTGGCCGGAGCGCGCCTGGTGTCGCGCACGGTGGTTGCGGCGACGCGCGAGGACGCGGCGTTTTTTGACGTGGAGCCCGGCAGTGAGCTTATCGTGGTCGAGCGCGTGCGCACAGCCGACGGCGTGCCCGTCATGCTCGAGAACAACGCCTTTGTGCTGGCTGACCATCCCTATCTGCAGACGCTGGCCGATAAGGACCTCGCCGATAACTCGATCTTTGCGCTCGTTGCCGAGCATTCGGGCCGCGCGCCGCTCAAGTCCGACCCCTGTACCGTGGAGATCGCGCTTGCCGATGCCCAGGTGGCCCCGCTGCTGGAGGTGCCGGTCGGCGAGCCTCTCTTTTATATGGAGGCGTATTTTACCGATGCAGACGAGCGCCCCCTGCTGCTCGGGCGCCAAAAAATCGTGGGCTCGCGCTACGTGTTCGACATCTAACGTCCACAGATAGAACAACATAGAACAAATTTGCCGGGATGACTTCACGGGCGTTATTACACGTGTTATAAATAGGACAACATAGAACGACCGCAGGTACGAGCTGCCGTCGTTCAAAGCCGCCACACAAGGAGGAGCGTCACCGTGAACGCACACGATCTGATTCAGGAAATTATCGAGCGCAAGGGTAAGATCGAGAACGTCTTTTGGATCGCCTGCGGCGGTTCGATGATCGACCTGATGCCGGCTAACGAGCTGCTCAAGCGCGAGGCCACCACGTTTGCCTCGACGGTCTACACGGCACGCGAGTTTTGCCTGATGGCCCCCAAGAGCCTAGGGCCGAAGTCGCTCGTCGTCGCCTGCAGCCACAGCGGCAATACGCAGGAGGTTGTCGATGCCTGCGAGATGGCGCTCGCCGCCGGCGCCGAGGTCGTGACTATGACCGACTACGCGGGCTCCAAGATCGACAACGGCAAGTGGACCACCTGGGTCTATCCGTGGGGCGAAGGCGTGCCGCAGGCCGAGGTCCCGCAGGGCATCGGCGTTCTGATGGCTGCCGAGCTGCTCGACCAGCAGGAAGGCTACGAGGCGCTCGCCGACATGTACGAGGGCCTCAAGCAGATGGATGTGCTGCTGCCCGCCGCCCGCGAGAAGGTCAACGCCGAGCTGGGCGCCCGCTTTGCCGAGCTCTGCCAGCAGCACAAGTTCTTCTATATCCTGGGGTCCGGCCCCAACTTTAGTCAGACCTACGCCATGGCCATCTGCTCGCTCATGGAGATGCAGTGGCAGCACTGCTGCTATATCCACTCCGGCGAGTACTTCCACGGCCCGTTCGAAGCCACCGAGCCCGGCGTGTTCTACTTTGTACAGCTCGGATCGGGCGAATGCCGCCCCATGGAGGAGCGTGCGCTCGCGTTCCTCAATACGCATACCGATACGGTCATGGTGCTCGATGCGCTCGAGTACGGCGTGGGCGAGGTGCCTGCCAGCGTGCGTTCGTTCCTGGAGCCGATCTTCTTCTACGCGATGAGCTGCGAACTGCGCGCCGCCCGCGGCAAGGTCTTCGACCACAGCCCCGAGGTTCGTCGCTACATGGGCATCGAACAGTACTAAACAACCTGGAAAGCGACCTTTAGCGATGGGGCCCTCGTCAAACGAGGGCCCCGTTTGCGCTTTGTCGCCCCGCCCCAGCTGTCGGAAAACGAGGTCAAATACTTTTCCCCAGAAGTGAACGACCTATTTTGGACCCCCGGAGCATCCACACTTTTTGGCGCCAAAACCGCAGGATAATCTCGACGAAACCGCAGGAAATAGTGCCTTAAAAGTGTCGATGCTTCGGGGGTCCGATTTGGCTCGTTCACTTCTGGGGAAAAGTATTAGACCTAAATTTGTAAGCGTGCTGCAGGGACCAAAAAAGCGGGCCGCCCGGGGATTCCCGGCGCGGCCCGTTCTGCATTGCGTCTGTATGCGCGAAGTGTTGCGTCAGCTGGCGGCCTACTTGCCGACAACGCCTTCGGCGTCCCACCAGTCGAGCTGGGCGATGTTGTCGCGAATGTGCTGGCAGCTCTTGTGGAAGCCCTCGAGCTCGTACTCGGACAGATCGAGCGTGTAGACCTCCTCGACGCCCTCGGCACCGATCACGCACGGCAGGGAGGTAAAGATACCCTCCTCGCCATACTGGCCGGTCATAAGCGTAGATGCCGAAAGCACGGCGTGCTCGTTGTGCAGCACGGCGGCGCAGACGCGCGCGGCGGAGTTGGCGACGGCGTATTCGGTGCACTGCTTGCCCTGGTAGGTCACATAGCCGCCCTTACGCGCGAGCTCCTCGACCTCCATGTGGTCAAAGGCGTACTTGTCGGGGTTCTCGGCCTGAAGCTCGTTGAGGTTTTTGCCGGCGATGGTTGCGGCCTTAAAGGCGGCAAGCTGGCTAAAGCCGTGCTCGCCGATCATGTAGGCGTCGATGGACTTGGGGCTCACGCCGACCTTCTTGGAGATCTCGGTGCGCAGGCGGGCGGAGTCCAGGCCGCAGCCCGAGCCGATGATCTTCTTGGGATCGTAGCCGGTCAGGTGCCACAGCTCGGTGCACACGACGTCGCAGGGGTTGGAGATGCTCACGAAGATGCCGTCGAAGCCGGCGTCGACAATGCGCTTGGCAAAGGTGCGCGCGGCGTCGGTGGTAAAGAACAGCTCGCCGTCGCGGTTACCGGCGGCCAGCGCGACCTTGCCGGCGGCGTTGACGATGACGTCGCAGCAGGCCAGCTCCTCGTAGTGGTCGTAGCAGTTGACGATCTTGGTGTTGTACGGGACAAACGAAAGGGAGTCGCGCAGGTCCTGGACCTCGGACGTCACCTTGGCCTCGTTGATATCGCACAGGTACAGCTCATCGGCAATGCCCTGCATGAGCAGGCTGTTGGCGACATGTGCTCCTACGTGGCCCTGGCCGACCACACCGATCTTACGCGTCTGGTACATTATATGTATCCTTTCGGCCGAGTTTTTCGCGTCGAACCATTGTAGCGTCCTGCTACCACTTTGCTAGACTAAAGCGCCGTAGATTTTTTGGGACATACCTTAATCTCTATTTTTGGAGTGATTCGGGCCGCTGACGGCATCGCTGAGCGATGTGCTCGCGCGGATGGGGCCGCTCGTTGTACCATAGCTGCAACTGACTCGTAAGGAGCATCCATGCCCATTCGCATCCCCGACGCCCTCCCTGCCGCCGCGCAGCTCGAGAGCGAGAACATCTTTGTCATGACCGAGTACCGCGCGCTGCACCAGGACATCCGTCCGCTGCGCGTGCTCATCCTCAACCTCATGCCCACCAAGATCGCCACCGAGACGCAGATCATGCGCAAGCTCTCCAACACGCCGCTGCAGGTGGAGGTGGACCTGCTGCGCACCAAAACGCACGAGGCCACGCACGTGAGCGCCGGCCACCTGGAGACGTTTTACCGCACGTTCGACGACATCCGCGACATCCACTACGACGGCCTGATCATCACGGGCGCGCCGGTGGAGCAGATGCCGTTCGAGGAGGTCGACTACTGGCCCGAGCTCTGCCAGATCATGGATTGGTCCACCACGCACGTGCACTCTACGTTGCATATTTGTTGGGGCGCACAGGCGGGCCTGTATCACCACTACGGTATTCAGAAGTACGACCTGCCGGCAAAGGCGAGCGGCGTGTTCGAGCATTATCTAGTGAAGCCGCAAAGCCCGCTGGTCCGCGGCTTCGACGACCGTTTCTATGCCGTGCATTCGCGCAACACCGATGTGCGCCGCGAGGACGTGGAGGCCGAGCCGCAGCTTGAGGTCGTGGCCGTGTCCGACGAGGTGGGCCTGTACATCGCCAAGTCGACCGACAGCCGTCGCTTCTTTGTCTTTGGCCACCCCGAGTACGATACCGACACGTTGCGCCTGGAGTACGAGCGCGACGTGAAGCGCGGGCTTAATCCAGAGGTTCCAGCGCATTACTTCCCGGGCGACGACCCCACCGCCGAGCCGCGTAACGTCTGGCGCAGCCAGGCTCAGCTGTTCTACACCAACTGGCTCAACTACTACGTCTACCAGACCACGCCCTACGACCTGGCTCGCGCCGGCGAGGAGCACTAGGTCGCGGCCGTGGCCGTGACTGCCGCCGTGGCCGCCGCGTGACGAGCGTGGAAATCCGGACACACGAGCGTGGATAATCGGACGTTTGCAACGTGAGCGTGGATAATCTCCCGTTTTTGGCTCACAAGGGGTCTCAAAGCGGGAGATTTTCCACGCTCATTTTTTCTGCAGCTGCCGTACCGTCGGCATCATCACACGTTGAGTACATGCGGACTACATCGCAAACTAGGTAGTTTCGAGCCACAGCATATTTTCTTTCAATGAAGTCGGTGGCTTTTGAGGCTCAAAATGTGGAGACAGGGACCTCTCGACAACCGTTCTACCTGCAGATATAAGCCATTGGCCTAAAACATCCAAAACCGTCAGGCATTTGGTCAGCATCTGGACAGCATTTGGTCAGACTTCGCATGAAACCGTCTGGTACGTTTGCGCCGTTCCAAGAGTTTGGGGGCGACATGGCAAACATGACGGCGAATCAAAGACTCACAAGTCACATTGAAGCATGCGAGCAGCAGATGAGCTGCGTGTACGCGCGCACGACGGCGGAGGCAAAGCAGATTGAACGGCGGGTGGCGGCGGGAAGTCTCAAGGTGGTCATGCCAGGGCTGTATGCGCGTCCGGAATACTGGTCCGAGCTCAAGTTTCGGCAGCGTTATCTGCATCGGGTGCGGGCGCTTGCGCAAAAGCACCCCGACTGGACGTTTTGCTCCTATACGGCGGCCGTTGTCTATGGCCTTTCGGTTTCGCATGCCAATTTGACGCACATCCATATCGCCGCGATGCCGGCGCAATCGACGACGCCAGGCTCTCAAGTCGTTCGCCATCGGTATGCTTATCGGACACGGGCCAGCGAGATGGATATTGCCGTGACCGATATCGATCAAACGATTGCGGATTGCCTGGTCGATGCATCGTTTGTCGAAGGGCTGATCATTGCGGACTCGGCGCTCCATGAGCAGCTTTTGTCGAAGGAGCATCTTGTTGAGACGGTCGACAGGCTTGGCTTGAATCGTCGCGGTGTTGTGACGGCGCGCAGGGTCGCGCGGTGTGCCGACGGCTTGTCGGAAAACGGCGGCGAGTCCAAGGCGCGTGCGCTGATGATCGAGCGCGGCTGGCAGGTTCCGGAGCTGCAAGTTGAGCTGTTCGATCCGGTTGAGCCGGGAAGGCCGTATCGCGTTGACTATTTGTGGCGTGTGGGTGACCGGTTGATTATTGGGGAGTTCGACGGATTCGTTAAAAGCGAGAAGGCGGCGGAGGAGGGCAAGCTCGCAAAGGCGCAATTTGACGAGCGCCAGCGCGAGTCGAGGCTTTCGATGCTCGATAACTGCAAGATTGTGCGCTTGTGCTGGGATGACCTAAGGGATCCGACAAAGCTCGATCGCAAGCTCAAGGTTGCCGGCGTGCCGCGTGCCTGCTGAGACGGTTACAGGGTGTTAGGCTGCACGAGCGTGGAAATCCGGACGGATGAGCGTGGGAATTTAGACGTGATTTGGTTGAGCGTGGATTTTCGGACACACGAGCGTGGATTATCGGACGTTTGAATAATGAGCGTGGATAATCTCCCGTTTTTTGCCCCCGAACAGGCCCAAAGTGGGAAATTGTCCACGCTCATTTTTGTGGGGTGCAGCGTGCCAGCCGTTAGGCGCTGATGATGTGGGGTAGCGGCAGGTCGTGGGCGTCGGTGGGGATGTGGTCGACGCGCTGTTCGTCAAAGGCGATGCCGATGATTTGACATGCGGGCGAGAGCATGGGCAGGTAGCGGTCGTAGCAGCCGCCGCCGTAGCCCAGGCGCGCGCCGGTTTGGTCGAAGGCCACGAGCGGCACAACAATCATGTCGAGTGCTTCGGCAGGCACGATGGGGAAGCGGTTGCTGCCGATGTCCGCGGCAGCGAAGGCTCGCGTGGGATGAGTGATAAACGGAGCCGCGGACGCATCGTCGGCGGCAACTGCCCGCATGCACATACGCTGGCCACAAGCTGCGGCTTCGGCTGCCGAGAGCATGCACGGATAGGCTGCGCGCCAGCCGCGCGCGGCGGCCGCAGCGGCAAACGCGGCAGGGTCTGCCTCGGAACCCATCGCGGCATAGACGGCAACGGTGCGCGGCGCCGCGGCATCCAAGCGGCCCAGCAGCTCAACCAGCCGTGCACAGATATCAGCAGACTTCGCTGCCCGCAAGTCCAAATCAAGAGCATCGCGCCGAGCAATCACCGCCCGCCGCAACTCAGCCTTATCCATTCCAGCCCCCTCTCCCAAACCTACCAAAAAGGGACAGGTTTATTTTGGCAGGTTTTATCTGGGCAAACACCCAAACCACCACACAAATCATCGCAAGGGGGGCAGTTCATGGAGACCTTCGTAGTGGTTTTGACGAAGAGCGGGTGTTTGCGGCGGTTTGTCTCGATCTGTAACAGTAGCTCGGCAAAATCGGATCTAGATGTTACAGATTGAGACAAAGGGCCGGCATCATCCGGAACGTCTCGATTTGTAACATCTGGAGCCGATATTGCCGCCTAGATGTTACAGATTTAGACAAACTGGTGGGACGGGCTGAGCTGCCCCGCCCAGGCAACGGCAAAAGAAAAGGTAGATTTTCAGGCATGTCCTAAAAATCTACCTTTGTGCGTTAGCCCAGCAGGTCGACTACGTTGAAGCCGGCGTTGCTCTTGGCGATGACGTCGCGGCCGCCAAAGACGCAGGTGGGCGACTCGGCCGCAATGCGCGTCACGTCGGTGCCGAGCGAGCGCAGCTCACCGGGCGTGGCGGCGAGCATCTGGGCGCGGCGCTCCTCGCGGGCGTGCGGATCGAGCCCGGCCAGGTAGGTCGTGTTGCGGCGCTTGGTGAGCGCGTAGGGCTTCACCGGCGCGTCCATGCCGCTCACGCAGCTCACGATAAATCCCTCAAAGGCGGCCTCGTCGGGCTCAAAGCTGCCGAGCCATTCGCCTGCGCGCGCCACGCGCTCAATCGAAGGATCGACCGCCGGGTCGCGGTAGGTGTAGAACGCCGTCTGACGCTCGCCGGCCGCGCGGAATCCGCAGCCGTACGCACCGCCCTTCACGCGGATCTCGTTCCACAGGTAGTCGTAGGAGAGCGCGTTGGCGGCAACCGCCCAGGCGCCCGTCACGTCGAGCCCCAAGCGACGCGGGTCGCACGCGCTTGCCGCAAAGCAGATGTCGCTGGGGATAACGAAAGCCTCGTGACGGTCGCGCGGCTCCGGTACCACGAGCGTGCCGCTGGCAGCGCCGTCGCCCGCGCCAAGCCCCAGGTCGCCCGCGGCGGCCCAGTACGCGTCAAAGTCCTCGTCGCTGCCGGTAAAGCTCGCCATGCAACCATCGGCCACAAAGATGCGGTCTGCCAGCGCGGCAAGCTTGGCGCGCAGACCGTCCAGACGCTCGTCAAAGTGCTCGAGCAGATCGCGCAGGAACAGATAGAAGTCTACGCCCGAAAGCTGTTCGCGCACCACGGCCGAAGGCGAGCTGTAGCTCATCGCGCGACCGAGCGCCGCCGAGTGGCCGTTGTTGATAAAGCCCTGTTCAAGCCCAATGCGAATCTGCGTGAGCACGTCGCGCACGCGGTCGGCGTCAGCATCGAGCAAAAGCGTGCCCGACCACACCTCGCGCGGCAGGCTCGCCAGCGCATCGATCTTCTCGGACAGGGCTCCGGCGCTCACCAGCAGATAGGGGCGCACGCCGTCCACGTCGGGCTGCGTCATGACCTCGGTCGTAAAGCTCAAAAAGCCCAGCTTGCCGGCGAGCAGATTGTCGAGTTCCTCGGCCGAGTGCTCGCTCGTGGGCAGCTGTTTGAGCAGGCGGCAGAGCAGCGTCACATAGGGCAGGTCCTCAAATGCGACGCCGCTCAGGTCGAAATACTGCATGGCGTAGGCCAGGCGGTTGGTGGGGATGCCGTGGCGCAGGCAGGGGATGGGCGCGGTCGTGTCCACGACCAGCGGCGGCTCGGGGCGCGCCTCGCCAATGTCGGACACGCGCAGGCGCGGCAGCGTGGCCTTGTCCTCGGGCGTGTCCTCGGCCTCCTGCGCGGCACGCAGCGCGGCCGTGCGCTCGACCACGTCGGCCAGCTCGGTATCGGTCATGGCATCGCGCTTGGCTGCCAGCTCGGCGGCCTCGGCACCCTCTGCGCCCTCGGCGGCGTCCACCGGCACCAGCTCGACCAGTGCCATGTGGTCGTTTTCCAGCACCAGCTCGCGCAGCAGGTCCTCAAAGTAGCTGCCGTCCAGGTCGTCGCGCAGCTCCTCGTACACCGGGCCGTACTTGAGCGCCAGCGTCGCGGCGTCGTCATTGTAGAGCCAGGTGCTCAGCGCGTCGCACGCAATGGCCACGCCGTCGGCGATACCGTAGTCGCGCTGGCGCAGGTCGTATTCGTTGCTGCTGATGATGGCCTCCAGGCGCTCGCGCGGAACGCCGTGCTCGCACAGGTCGCGGCAGGCGTCCTGGAACACGCGGCGCAGCTCGCGCGCCACGCCGGGCTGCGCGTTTTGCAGCATGATGAGCTCGTAGGGCTGCAGGCTCTCGGCCGCGGTGTAGCTCACTACGTTGCCGCCCAGGCCGGCGGCCAGAATGGCCTTCTTAACCGGCGCTTCGTTGGAGCCCAGTAGCGCTTCGAACAGGATGTCCGCCGCGATCGTGCGCTTGCGGTCGAGCGCTGATCCCAGCACCAGGCCCAGGCCTACCAGGGCGTTCTCGGGCGTGGTGGCCATCTCGACTCGCTTGTACTCGCAGGTCACGGGTGCCTGCACGCCCAGCGGATTGGGTGCCAGCGTGGACGGGTCCTCACCGGCGGCAACGGCAGCGTCCATGCGGCGGCTCGCGGCACTCGGCTGCGACAGATAACGCTCGTCCAAAAACGCCAGCGCGCGGTCCACATCTAGGTCGCCGTAGAGCGTTATATAAGAGTTGGAAGGATTGTAGTGGCGCGCGTGCGTATCCAGGAACTGCTCGTAGGTGAGCGCGGGAATCGCGCGCGGGTCGCCGCCGCTCTCATGCGCATAGGCGGTATCGGGATAGAGCGCGGCGTTGACGGCGTCGTCCAGCACGCTCATGGGGTCGGACAGCGCGCCCTTCATCTCGTTGAACACCACGCCGTTATAGCGCAGCGTGCCCTCGCGCAGGCTCGCGGAGCTGTCGCCGCCCTCGCCCTCGACGCCCTCCGGCAGGTCCAGCTCGTAGTGCCAGCCCTCCTGCTCAAAAATGGTGGGCTTGGTGTAGATGGCCGGGTTGAACACCGCGTCCAGATACACGTCCATCAGGTTGTACAGGTCCTGCTCGTTGGTGGTGGCAACGGGGTAGATGGTCTTGTCGGGGTAGGTCATGGCGTTGAGGAACGTTTGCATGGAGCTCTTGATCAGATCGACAAATGGCTCCTTGACGGGAAACTTGGCCGATCCGCACAGCACCGAGTGCTCAAGAATATGGAACACGCCAGTGGAATCGGCCGGCGGCGTCTTAAAGCCAATGGCAAAGGCCTTGTTTTCGTCGTTGCACGCCAGGTGCAGCAGGCGAGCGCCCGAGGTGGTATGGCGCAGCACGTAAGCGTCCGAGTCGAGCTCGGGCACGGTCTCGCAGCGCTCGACGGCAAAACCATGGCAGGTGGTACCGGGCACCAGCAGCGTGGCGGCAGCGGCGCGCGGGTCGGTTGAGGTAGTGGGCATATGCAGTCTCCTTTGGCGCCCCAACGGGGGCGAATCGAGTCGAATCCCCGAGAGTATACCCATATGGGGCCTTCGACCAATCTGCCGGATGAGCGTGGATTTTCTGGCACACGAGCGTGGAAATTCGGACGTCTGCCGCATGAGCGTGGATTTTCGGACGAAATCGGCCGCCAAAAGCCCAAAAACCGTCCAAATATCCACGCTCGCGCGTCAAGTACGTATCTCTCACCTCACATTCATCTCTACGACGAGGGATGAATGTGAGACAGGTAGAAGATAAAAATCAATCGGCTTATCGGATGCATATACCGCCATCAGATTGAAGCTGTATGCGGAAATGGATGGACTCTACACCGCTTACGCAAAATAACCCCTCGTTTGCTAAAACATTATAGGAAATGGCGTGGAGTGCTAAAAAGTTCTAATACAATATAAGTCATTTATCTATAGGCTGCTGATTCCTTGTAAAGGTATGGTTGATATGGTTGAGGCAAATAGCGTTATCCCCCTGTACAAACAGATTGTTCGTGCGCTTTCTGATTCAATCGCCAACGGCACGTACCGCCCGGGAGATAAGCTTCCGACCGAGGCGGAGCTTATCGAGCAATTTGGCGTGAGCCGAATAACGGTTCGCTCCGCAATTAAAGAAATGGAAGATGCTGGGCTTGTTGAGAGGGCCCGCGGCAAGGGCACGTTCGTTTCGTCGGACACGCAGATGTATGCCGCGGACGACCGTGAGAGCTTTACCCATTCGTGCCAGCTTGCGGGCAAACAGGCGTCTACCAGGGTTCTCGAAATGGGCTGGGACTTCCCAAGTCTGCGAGACGCGAAGTTCCTGGGCGTAGACGATACCCAAAAGGTATTGCGTAGCCGTCGTCTGCGCCTTGTGGATGGCAAGCCCACGATGCTGGAAACCAATAGCTATTCCGCTGCGCTTTCTTTTTTGGAGCATGAGTCCCTCGATGATTCGCTGATGGCGGTACTCGATCGCCAGGGGATCAAGATGGGTCCCAACACGCGTACGCTCGAGGTCTGCTATGCGAGCGAGCTCGAGGCGGCATACCTTAACGTGGAGCTGGACTCTTCGCTGCTTCTGTTTGTCGATAGACGTTATGCCCCAAGTGGCGAGCCGCTTTTCATCTCCCGTCAGGTGTACTGCACCGAGCGACTGAAGTTCTATTTGTAAATTAGCGATAGATTGGTCGATTTACCGACCAATTGTTACCGTTCGCGGATTTGGAAAATAGACACACCACGTAGGGTAGATTGCTAATATACTTTGTTATGACAATATAGTACGTCCTATTGGTATTGGAGAACTATGAATAAGATATTGCTAGCGAGTCATGGTTATCTCGCCCAAGGCATGAAAAGCTCTCTGGAGATTCTGATGGGCACCAACGACCGAATCGAGTGCCTGTGCGCCTATGTCGATGACGATTCAAGGGACGTCGCGGCGTTGATTGATGCATGGATGGAGACGAGGGACCCTGCCGACTCTTGGTTTGTCGTGACTGACATCTTTGGCGGCTCTGTAAACAACGAATTCATTCAGAGGCAGACCGACGGATCGTTTACGTTAATCGCTGGAATGAACTTGCCGCTGCTGGTGGAAATGGTTACACAGCTGGACTCCCTGGATGCGGACAAGGCCAAAGCCGCGGTCGAGGGATCGCGTTCGTTTATTCAGCTTTGCGAGGCGGCGGACATGCTTGCCGGCGCCGAGGAAGAAGAGTTCTAGTTAGTTTTGGTTCGAGCCCTAGCTAGGGGCCACACCTGTCATTCCCTTTATCACGTGCGGAGATGATAACGATGATTAAGCTTACGAGAGTTGATTACCGACTGATTCACGGCCAAGTTGCCATGTCCTGGACTCACGCTTTGGATGTAGATTGCATCTTGCTTGCCAGCGATGCTGTGGCAAAAGACGACATGAGGAAGGCGGCCTTGAGGCTCGCCCGCCCCAACGGCGTTAAACTCGTCATCAAGGATGTTGACGCTGCTATCGAGGCGCTCAACAGCGGCGTTACCGACAAGTATTCGCTGTTTATCATCACTGAGACGATTGAAGATGTCTATCGTCTCGCTAAGGGTTGCAAAGACATCAAAGAGATCAATCTGGGCGGAACCCGAAAGACCCCTGAGACCACGCTTCATCCGACCCCTGCGATCTTTGCGACCGAGAAAGATGCCGAGCATATCCAAGAGCTCCTGGGCGATGGCGTGGCCATCGAAATCCGTCAGGTCCCCAATGACGCTAAGGTGTTTGCCAAGGACGTTTTCTAGCCGGAAACACGTTGATGCTCGGCATTTATTGAACCAATGCTCTATGCCTATGCCCGTCGATCATTTGATCGGCGGGCTTTTTATTAAAGAAAAATCAAAAAAATCTGAAATAGTTCTTGCATAGTTAGTTATATAAAGTATTATAACGTCATGGGATGAATGAAGGGTTCATCCAAGTGAGTTAGGAGTAAGGGATGTTCAATTTCGATGAGCCTCGTTACGAGAAGGTTGTGAGCGATGCCCTCGCTCTCCGTCCTCAGATTGAGGCTGCCGTGGACGAGGTCTGCGAGCAGGGTTATTCCAACATCTTCTTCATCGGCTGCGGCGGCACCTGGGCCCACACGCTCCCGATGAAGTATTGGGTCGAGACCACCACGGCCGACGTCGACGTCCACTGCGAGATCGCCGCAGAGTTCCTCGCCTGCCCGCCCAAGACCTTCAACAAGGATTCTGTCTGCGTCTTCTCCACCCGTACCGGCACCACCCCCGAGATCATTGAGGCTGCCAAGTTCTGCCAGGAGCAGGGCGCCCGCACGCTGATGTATGTCTCCAACGACAACACCCCGGCCACCGAGTACGCCGACTACAAGTTCTTCAGCTTCGCCGAGGACGACGTTCTGTGCGAGGCCATCTACACCTACCAGATCACGCTGGTCGCCCGCTTCCTCAAGAACGCCGGCGCCTTCCCCAAGTACGACACCTTCATGGAAGAGTTCGGCAACATCGCTCCGTACCTCATCAAGGCCAAGGACGCTCAGGACGAGCGCTGCGCCGCCATGGCCGAGGACTTCAAGGACACCGATTACCACATGGTGATCGGCTCCGGCATGCTCTGGGGCGAGGCCTACGACTACGCCATGTGCATCCTCGAGGAGATGCAGTGGATCAAGACCAAGTCCATCCACGCCGCCGAGTTCTTCCACGGCACCATCGAGCTGTGCGAGGAAGGCACGAGCCTCATCATGCTCTACGGCGAGGACGACACCCGTAAGCTCATGGACCGCGTGGACAACTTCACTCACATGCTCGCCGACGAGAAGGGCGTCAACGTCCGCGTGAACAAGTTTGACACCGCCGAGGTCGAGCTGCCGTTCAGCGACCCCGAGTTCCGCAAGATCGTCTCCCCGATGGTCACCTACACCATCACCGAGCGTCTGAGCTGCCATCTCGAGCACGTCCGTAACCACCCGCTCACCACGCGTCGTTACTATCACCAGATGAACTACTAATCCTCTCAAATTGCTGCGGTTGTCTGCAGGCGAGCTGCGCAGAATGCCTCGCCTGCAGACCTATTTCTGGGGTTGATCGAAATGGTTGTCCAGTATCTTCTAGTTGCACTGGTCGCATTTATTGCGTCCATGGACGAGCAATTATTTGGCATTACGATGCTTGGTCGTCCGCTGTTTACGAGCCTGTTTGTCGGCTTGATCCTTGGCGATGTCCAGCAGGGCGTTATCGTCGGCGCTGCTTTGGAGTCCATGTTCATGGGCGCCATCATGGTCGGCGCGGCGGTTCCTCCCGAGGTATATGTATCGGAGCATGTTCCTTCGCCAGTTTACGAGCCAGTGCTCGCAGTCGTACGACAAGATGATGGCAATGGGCTTCATGTACACCATTCAGAAGCCCCTGCGAAAGATCTATCCCAACGACGACGATTACTATGCGGCGCTCGATCGCCATACCGAGTTCTTTAACATCACGCCTCATGTGCTTCCGTTTGTAGCCGGCCTAACGGTTTCGATGGAAGAGCAGGCGGCTGCCGATAAGAACTTCGACACGTCCTCGATTAACGCCATGAAGGTCGGCCTTATGGGACCGCTTTCCGGCATCGGCGATTCGTTCTACTGGGGTACGTTCCGCGTGGTTGCCGCCGGCATTGGTATTGGCATCGCTTCGACGGGCAACCCGCTCGGCCCCATCGTGTACGCGCTCATCTACTCCGTGATTAACTTTGCAACGCGTATCGTCGCCGCCCATCTGGGTTACGACTTGGGAACCAAGTTTTTGCAGCAGTCCGAAGAGAGCAACCTTATGTCTCGCATGACGCATGCTGCCGGTGTTCTCGGAATGACCGTTATCGGCGCCATGATTGCGGCACAGGTCTCGCTGTCCACGGCTTTGACCTTTGACGTGGGTGGTTCGGAGATTGTCCTGCAGGATCTGTTCGATTCGATCTTCCCCGGTCTGCTGCCCTTGCTGGCAACGTTCGCTTGCGTTGCCCTCTATAAAAAGGGCGTCAAGACCATTTGGATCATCTTGGGCATCTTCGCAATCTGCATCATCGGAACGGGCTTGGGAGTGTTCGCGGCGGCGTAATGTTGACTGCTATGCTCGCGCGTTGGATAACTAACTGACCGTTTGAAAACGGGGCTCGGCGTAAGGCCGGCCCCGTTTTTTATTTGAGGGATTTTCCGACCGTCCAAAAAATCACACTCGTCCATCACTCACGCATCTCTCATCTCTCATTCGTCACTAATACGAGAGATAACAGAAAGACGAGAGATAAATATGAGAGATAACAATGCTGCAAGGTGGCTAGGGGATCGAGTCAAAGTTCCCGTATACATGTGTTTACCTGTGCGAACGTGATTTGATTGAACCGATAACGGCATTTTTGTCTCTCATCTCTCACTCATCTCTAAGCTGAGAGATAAATGAGAGACGAGAGATAATTACGAGAGATAGCTGAGAGATAGACAGACAGACGGTCTGTCGGGAACATGCATCGCTGTCAGATTGATGCCGCGCGCGGAGCAGCTGCACGTTCACCCGCGCCCTGCATCCCGCCATTTCACGCGCTGCACATCGAAACCTCCAGCAAAGCAGGTACAATAGCCCAATGTGCATCGCGCACGACGATGATATCGGCGCCCGCGACTGGGGGAGACAACATGGCAGAGCAACAGATAACGCCGGGGACCAAGCTTCAGGCGGCATTCGACGTGCCCATGGGCCAAAAAACCGACTTCAACATGCTCGCCACGTACAAAGAGAACCTGGACGACGCGTACTTTCTTATGAGCGCGCCCATGCTCGCCGGCAAGCCGCTGCTCATGGACGAAAACCAAAAGCTGCTGCTGCAATACAAAGTGGGCGAGGAAACGTTCGTGCTCGCCGGCTACCCCGAGTCAGTCGAGAAAAAGGGCATCCGCACCTACTGGAAAATGCGCAAAGTCGCCGAGCAGCGCACCTTCGTTAAGCGCCGCGACGAGCGTTTTAAGGTCGCCATGCGCCTGACCTACCAGCGCGACAACGCGCCGACCCCCGAGCCCGAGGACGCCATGACCATCGACGTCTCGGCTGGCGGCCTGGCCGTCTACCTCAACGATTATCCCGACGTGGGCGAGGCCCTGTCCGTGCAAATGCCCACGATCCGCCTGCAGGGCGAGCGTCACGAGCTGCCCGAGCAGCTGGGCATCGTGTGCTGGGTGCGCCGCGCGCCCAAGGGCAGCCTGTACCGCAACGTCTGCGGCCTGCAGTTCCGCTACGCCGACGACGTGGAGCGCGAGCTCGTCAAAGAATACGTCGGCTACATTCGCACGAAATATAAGATCTGATCGCCATGGCTCTGTTCAAGCGTAACGACAACAAAGATCAAGCTGCCGAGGATTTGACCGAGAATTTCGTCGAGGGCCAGGCCGAGGACGTGACCGATGGCCAGACTGAGCGCCAGCCCAAGGGCACGCCGCAGGACGTGCCCGGCGCCAATGTCGAGGACGCGCCCGGCGAGGACTCCGCGCCCGACCAGCCCCCCGCCTCCCGCAAGCGCTTCGGCAAGCCCAAGCCCAAACGCAAGCCCAAACGCGACCTGCGCGGCGTGGTGCGCATCGAGGAGCTGGAGCAGGCGCTGGCCGACCAGGACTTCGACGACATCGACCCCGACGCGGTCGTGTCCATGTACATGCCCAAGCGCCGCATGGAGCGCATCGGCGCGGCGCTGCTGCGCATGGACAAGCTGCAAAAGGCCCTCGTGGTGCTGGCGCTTGCCTTTGGCGTGCTGTTTGCCCTGTCGTTTATGCAGGAAAACATGGGCAACTTCACCATCAACCTCAACCGCCTGGAGCTGTTCCGCCGCGGCGTGGCCATTGCCGACAACGGCGACTTTAACAACGCCACCGCGCGCCTGGCGGCTGACGCCGTGGACAACGGCACCAATATCGCCGCCGAGGACCTACCCGACAACCTGGACGATATCGACGGCAGTCACAACGGCAAGAACTACGTGGCGTACACCTTCTATATCCGCAACGCCGGCAAGACCGACCTGGGCTACAGCGCCAAGCTCAAGGTGGTCAGCGCCAGCAAGGGCGTGGAGAAGGCGGCGCGCGTGCGGGTGTATCGCAACGGCAAACCCACCACCTACGCGGCTGCCGCGGCCGACGGCAATCCCGAGCCCAACACCGAGCCGTTTGCGTCCAAAGACGTGGTGACGACCATTAGCCACGCGAACTTCCGCGTGGGCGACGTGGACAAGTACACCGTGGTCATTTGGCTGGACGGCGACGACCCGGAGTGCGTGGACAAGATCATCGGCGGCGCGGTGGAGTTTGGCTTTGACTTTGATTCGTCCGAGACCGACGATTCGAGCCTGTTCATTAAGTTCGTGCAGGATATTGCCGACACCCTGACCGGCAACGACCCCATTAGCGCGAGCGGCAACGAGGCGCCCGATTACTACAAGGAGCACAACGTGACGTGGAGCAACCGTCGCAACCAAAAGAACTCGCCCGTGAAAGATGGCGACAAGTAGAACGAACAAGCGCCGGGCCGGGAAAGATTTTCCGGCCCGGCGCTTTTGCTATGCGCAAGTGTTGTCTTTGGGGGTGGCGGCGTTGCCGCCGGCGGCATCCAGCAAGAACAGCCGCAGTGCGAGTTTGATCGCGTAGCCTGGCTTGACCTGCGCCGCGTCTCCCATGCATTCGTCAAGGTCACCGCAGTAGGCATAAACGTCGCGGATAAGGTCCGCGCCCGAGAGGGTGAACATGTAGCCCGCGTCCGAAAGCGCGTTGGGTGCTGTGGGTAGCCCCTCGGCCGCACAAAAACTCGCAAGGTCGGGGCCCATGACGGACTCGTAGTCAATCGCGCGTCCGTTGTCCTGAGCAGTCTGCTCCTGCTCGCGGGTGTACGACAACGCCGCCGCCAGCACAAAGCTGGGCGTGGGGGCGTTGACGTCATCGGTGGTGGCGACGAGCTTGCCGGCCGCCTGCGTGACCAGCCAGGCGACTTCGCGCTGGCAGCGAACGGCTTTGCGCGTCACCGGCTTGATCGATCCGGCAGAAACGCTTCCCTTGGGTTGAGTGGCGGCAGCCATGGGGCCCTCCCAACAAATAGCCCGCTAAGCAGGCAAAAATACACGTTCTGCACCAGTATAGCGAGTGGGGAGAGGCTCGGGCGAAGCTCGATGGAGGGCGTGTGCATGCGTTGGTGCGGCGCTGCGGTGACAAGTCTTAAGAGGGACTTATGACTGCACGGGAGGGTGCGACCAAATAAGGTGAATAGTGTTCACATAGCACCACATATAACCCGAGGTGGACCTATGAATCTGCCGGAATGTAGGCTGCCGAAAACTCATAAGGAAATCGTAAGAATTATGGTATTCTCAACTCCATGTCTAAAGGATGGGCAAGCAACATCCAACACGAAAGCGCGGGCTCCCCTTCCGGGCTTCTCGAGGGTCATCTGGGATGAATGGGGAAAGAAAGGGGTCCGCATGGATACCAAAGCATTAAAGAAGCAGATGGGCGCCGCCATCGCCATGGTGCTGGTAGCAGCCGTAGCGTTGGGTTCTGCCACGTTCGCATGGTTTGTCAGCAACAACAAGGTCACAGCACAGACGTCTAACATTGCGGCTCAGTCCAACTCTGCATACCTTGTGATTGATAAGACGACGACGTCGACGAATTCCACTAGTTCTACCAGCTATTCGACAGATCAGACGACTGGTCTCTATCCTGCTATGATTGAAAAAAAGGAAGGCAAGGCCGTTTGGAAGACCGCTTACGCGGAAAAGGCCAATGCCACGACGATGAAGACCGGGAGCGATTTTGAGATTGCTGACGGAACTGCCGATAAAGCTGTGAAGGCGAATTACGCGGTTAAAAACACGTTTTATGTTGGCACCGGTACCTATGATGGCGAGTTCACGAACCTGCACATTACGGGTGTGACTGTTACTAACCCCGCAACGACGGAAAACATGAACCTCGGCAATGCCCTTCGCGTTCTCGTTGTTTGCGGTAATAAGTGGGAGGTCTGGAGCGGTAATGGCATTCAGCTCAGCTCGTCTAGCGACTCTAAACCGCTGTCGGCTAGCAATTTGCTTGCTTCCGATAATGCGGTGATCAAGTCCAATCAGGATACTCAGATTGATGTCTACCTGTACTACGATGGTAACGACGCTAACGTCTATTCTAACAACCTTAATAAGATCAATGCCGATGCTGGCAACAATGGCGTGACAATCACCTTCGAGGCGACGCCCAAGGAGTACAAGGGCGCTTCTAACTAGCTATTGCTGACTTCGTCGTTTTTGAGATTTCAGAATGCCGGGGGCCGAACCGTCGGCTCCCGGCATTTTTACTAGATAGGTCTATCGAATGAGCCAAAGCGTAAAAGAGCTAAAAAAACAGCTTATGGGCGCTGCCTGCGCGGTGCTTATGTCCGCCGTTGCTCTTTCGTCTGCTACCTATGCTTGGTATGTCGCAAATAACACGGTGAAGGCAACATCTTCAACCATCAGCGCAACGACGAATGGTTTCATCCTTCAGATAGATGAACTCAAAAACGGTGCCCAACATGGCGGCGAACAGACGTCGCTTGCGGCTGCAATACAGGGCGGAAAGATAACGCCGTCTTCTACAGACGATCTTAAGAACTGGTTTGTTTGCCAAGGCTGGGGATCCGACGGTAAAGTATCCTCTTACTCGCAGATTAACTTTAAGCAAGGCGGCAAGTCTGGCGAATACGAGGCTGGTGGCGAGACCCACTACGCTTATCTCAAGAGTGAGTTTATTGTTTATACCATTACAGAGTCCGGTATAGCCGACGTGTATCTTGAAGGATCTGACGGAGAGCCCGTAGTTGTTACCGCCCATGGGGCACCAACGACCGATACCATCCCGAATTCTTTACGAGTCGGTATCACTACTCAGGCAATTGATGCTAATGGAAACCCGACCGGTGATGAAACTCTAAAGGTCGTGTACGCTCCCGCTGCAGTTTCTACTACCGAGAAGGGTAACGATAAAAACGCCATTGCTGGATGGTCTTGTGTAAAGGACGCGGTTAGCGGACCTCAAGTGCCTTCCTACCAACATATTGAAGCAGACAATTGCGCCGGCTGGCTTGCAAACAAGGTGGGAGACGATTATCAGGTTGACGCCGGTACGCACCAGATCGCAAGTCGCGTTGGCTATGATGGCATAGCGGTCCGAATTTATATTTGGATGGAAGGAACCGATGCTGACTGCGTTAACAACGCCGCAGCTGAGGACCTTGCAACATACGATGTGACAGTCAAGCTCGCCGGTGTTGCAACGTCGTAATGCCGACGCTCGCTTAAATGCAGATGGTCAAGGGCCCGCTCCGAAGGAAGTGGGCCCTTTTTCGTTTGGCGCCATCATTGCATAGGCGATAATGTGGGGAACTGTTCTTCCAGGAGGTTCCTTATGGACGGCATCGCTTCTAGTGTTCCGCTGATTGCTCGGCCGAGTTTCGACCGTGCTTACAGCTTTGTGCCGTCCGAATATGTCCAGGCCTGGGAGTGGTTCTTGCGCGAGGAGCAGCGTGGCGGCCTGTGGGACAAGCTCCCGCATCGCACCAATGCCGATAGCCCTCAATATCCCTTTCGTCTGACGATTGATTCCGAACTCTTTCCGGTGTCGCGCGACTCGGGCATCTTTTGGCCTGGTCGCCGGCGCGTTAAGCATCCGCGTGAGAAGACCTTCGCCCTTTCGGTGCACAACTCAAAGCGCGGCGCCTACCCCGATGTTCCGCCGCTCTATCTTGAGGATGGCACCTGGGTGCTCAAGTACTCGTCGCAAAGTGCTTCGGTCGAAAACTGGCGCGACCAGGACTACAACCAAAAGATGATCAACTGCATGGAGTGCGGCGTTCCCGTTGGCGTGTTCTTTGCAACGAGCGCTGGCTACAAGGTGCTGGGCCTAGCGTTCGTTGAGCGTTACGAGCCGGAGAACAGCTGGTTTGTGCTGCATGGCCCCGTTCACAAGGGTGGACCCGACGCGCGTTTCTTCCCCGATATGAGCTACATGAAGGACGCTCCGATTGCGGCGGAGTTTTCCGGCGCTCCGGCGAGCGACGATGAAAAGGTTCGCTATGCGCTGCATCGCGAGCGAATCGGCCAGCAGCGTTTCCGCACGCAGCTCTTTGAGGCCTATACCGGTCGATGCGCCGTCTCGGGTTGCAATGTCGACGAAGCGCTCGAAGCTGCGCATATCGAGAACTACTCGGGTCCCAAGTCGCAGGTTGTCAGCAACGGTATCCTGCTGCGCCGCGACCTGCACTCGCTGTTCGACGCTCATCTGATTTCGTTTGAGCTGGTACGCGGCGACTATCAACTTTGCGGGTCGTACCTTCTGCGACATACGGAATATGCGACGTTTGCAGGCTCGGTGCTGCGCGAGCCGGACGAGCATCGCTTGCGACCCAACGCTCGATTCCTCGAGGCGCATCGAGCCGAGTTCGATTTCTCGGAATCGCGACGTCGGGCGGAAGCCGTTGCTCCGTATTAGTTAGGTGCGGCCCGTCGCAACCCAATCATGTCGATTGATCGGATCGCGCCGCGCCGCAAAATCAAGTGGTCTGACATGCGGTGCGCTACGCCCGCAGCGCTCCAATGGGGAACACGTAGACATCGTGCTCGGCGTCGTAGCGGCAGAAGGGCGAGGTTGCGGTGATGACGGCGCAGAACTCCGGCTGGGGGTTGCGCGCTGCAGGGTTCAGAGCGACCTTGCGGCGCAGGCGCTCGATGTTGCGGATTCCATCGCTTACCTTGGATTCGCCGAGCTTGATTTCTATCGCTGCCCAGCGGCCATCGTTCAGCTCGATGATGGCATCAACCTCAAGTCCGTCGGAGTCGCCATAGTAGTGGAGCGAGCCTGGGTGCGAGCCGGGCAGGCATGTGGTGTAGACGCTTAGATCATGAATGCACAGAGACTCAAAAAGCAGGCCAAATGTTTGGCCGTCTGCAAGGAGCCTCTCGGGGTTCATTCCGAGTGCGGCAGCGGGAATGGAGGGGTCGACGAAATAACGTTTTGGCTTGGTACGCAGGCGAGACTTGGCGCGGACGGGCGCATCCCAGCCGGGCAGATTTATGATCGCATACATGCTCTCCAACATGTCGAGGTAAAACGCCACGGTTGAAGTTGCCGGCTGGGCATCGCTGTCGCCCAACGAGGCGTCTGCCGCAATGGTGTTGAGCGTGGCAGATGTCGCAACGTTGCGCGCGAGCGAGGACACGATGTGTCGCGCCGTAGACCCCACGCCTCCTTTTTGCGGAACGCTGACTTCGTACATGGCATCGAGATACTGGTTAACGACCTCTGCGGCCATCTGGGGGCTCGCTCCGACAAGCGCCGGCCATCCCCCGCAACAAATTGCGTCGGCCAACATCGGGAGCGATCCTGTATAGGCGGAAGGTTCGAATGATCCTTCGAATAGGTTTTTCAGCGAAACGGACCCCGTTGAAAGTCCGCGTTCCCAAAGCGTCATGGTGCTCATGTCGAGACGCGCTATGCGACCGGCACCGCTGTGGGTAACAGAGTTTTTTGCTGGCGTTGATGATCCAGTGAGGATATAGAGGCCCTTTTCGCCGCCGGATGCATCTACGGCGCGGCGTGTGGCGTCCCATGTTGCGGGGGTCTCCTGCCATTCGTCGATGACGTGCGGCTTATTGCCCTGAAGGGCGAGCGAAGGATCGGCTTCGACCAGCGACTTTACGTTTGGGTCGTCAAGATGGATGACACTCTCGCCGAATGCAAGCGCTGTCCATGATTTGCCACACCATTTGGTGCCCCGAATCTCGACAGCCCCAAATATCTGGAGCAGAGTTTGCAACCGTTCGTCCAAAAGGCGAGGACGGTAGGATTTGGGCTGCTCCGAACCATAAGAAATCATGATTTGATAAACCTCACTACCTGCGCATACTCGATTTTCGAGGATTTTCACACTCGATTTTCGAGGATAATCATACTCGATTTTCGAGGAAATCTGGACTCGATTTTCGAGCTTTGCCCTACAGGTAGATCCCCTCGAACAGGCTCTTGTGGAACTGGGTGTGGTGGTCGCGTGCCCAGGTGAAGAGCGCCTGGTCAAAGTCGCCTTGGGTGGCGGGGATTCCATAGACGCCGGCGACTTCCACGCGCACGAACTCCAGCGCGGGCAGCTTGTTGATGGCCGTGAGCGCAAACGGCGACGTGGGCTCCTCGAACAGGTAATGGCTGCCTTGCAGCGCGCCGCAGCCGGTGCAGGTGCTGGCGAGCGATACGGTCTTGGTGGTGCGCGACGTTACAGGCTTGTAGCCGCAGCGCTCGCGTAGGTAGTCGCGGATTTCGGCCGGCACGCAGCCCAGCGCGGGGACGATGGCTACGGCGTTGGCGCGGGCGGTGTCGATTACGATGTGGCCCGTGTCGTCCATGGCGGGCGCAGCGCTGGGCGCGGCCTTGCTGCCCGAGTCCTCGGCCGCCCAATACGGAATGCCAAAGGCCGCGACCGTTGTCTGCTCGTGGCACTTCCAACATTCGCGCTTGCCCAGCACCAGGTAGATGTAGGGCGCGCTGGGGTCGGAGCGATCCACGCCGGGCAGCCATGCGGCAAAGGGCTCGGGGTTGACGCCATCGGGCACGTACCAGATCTTCTTGGCCCGGTCCCACTTGGCGCCCAGGGCCTTGGCCTCGTCTTTGTGCGAAAAGGGAACATCGAGCTCGGTGCGCATGGCGGCTCCTTTGTGTGGCTTGCGGTGCATGTGCTCCAAGGATACCCCAGCGGCGGGTGCGTGGTCGCTAAACGAGCATTTCGACCGTCCGAGAAGTCGCGGAGCATTTTGGCGAGGGCGCACCGTCAAGCAAATGGTCAGCTTTTGGTCAGTTGAGCGGCAACCTTGCCAAAAGCTTGACGGATTTGCATTTAGACGTCGACGAATGAACACTTTGGTTGCGCCACAGCAAAAAACTGCTGGTCGTTTGCCGAAAACTCGCCAGGGTCGCGAGTCGCCGTCGACGCGCGTGCTATCTTCGCGCCATGGGGTACTTTATCGTTTCACATAACGCTGCGCTGGCGCTCTTGGCACACATCCCGAACCCGCGCTTTGGGGATTCGGAACCAGAGATCGTGTCGATCACGGGCGCCTGTGCGCTGTTGGACCAAGAGGCGCAGGACTTTATCGATCGCTATGATCTGGGGATCCAAACGCTGGATTTGCTGGTGCCGTCGCGCGCCGACCGTCGGCGGAGCAAACATGTTAAGACGCATCTCTGCACCAACGAGCTCCCGGCGGGTTCGTTTATCTCGCTGGGCCACTGGATGGGCGGCCTGGATGCGTACGTGTGCGCTCCCGAGCTGGCGTTTGTGCAGGCTGCACACGACAGCTCTGCGGCCGAGGCCATCTATGCCGGCTATGCCGTGACATCGAACTACCGGTTGGATAACCTTGCCCCCGGCGGGGTGACCAGTAGGGATGCGGGCATGCGCGATAGCAAGCTCACGACCAAGGAGCTCATTGCGGCGTATATCGAGGCGTCCCCAAAGGTAAGGGGTCTCGCGAAGGCAAAGGCGCTGCTTGCGTATGTGATCGAGGGATCGCGCTCTCCGAGGGAGTCGGGGCTGTGCATGTTTATGTCGCTGCCTGCGCGCTGCGGCGGGTATGCATTGGGCAAGGCCGAACTCAACAAGAAGGCTTTCATTCGCGATGGACTCAACGATGGGCGCGAGCGCAAACTGCGCGTGTTGGAGCGCACGCCCGACATTACGCTTACGGCTAAAGTCGAGGTGGGCAGGGATAAAGTAAAGGCCGGGCTGCTGCCAGAGGTGCTGACCGCGATGGTCGACTACGACAGCGATGCCATTCATGACGGCTGCGAGAAGATCCACAAGGATGCCGAGCGCCGCAACGAGTTGGAACTGCTTGAGGGAGTAGCGTATTTTACTGTGACAACCGACCAAGCAAATGACTACGACAAGCTCGTTCGGCTGTGCGAACGCATCCGACGGAAGCTGCATCGGAATAAGCGCCCCATCTTTAACAAGGCGATGAGTGCAGAGCAGCGATATTTTGCCCATGCGCGTGCCGAAACGAAGCGATTTTGGCTCTGGCAAGCCGTTATCGATGCGCATCAGTATTGGTAGGGGCGGTAACAGGGGGTTAGAATTAGCGGCCATATATCCAGATCTAATACTTTTCCCGAGAAGTGAACGAGTCAGAATGGACCCCCGAAACATCGACACTTTTAGGGGCTTGTTTCCTGCGGTTTTGCTGCTGGAATCCTGCGGTTTTGACGTCAAAAAGTGTGGATGCTTCGGGGGTCCAAATAAGCTCGTTCACTTCTCGGGAAAAGTATTAGACCTCAATTTAAAGAGGGTTACTTATATGTGACTGCGAGACCCATTCGGGTCTGATAGTGGCGATTGCTGGGGCTGTTTGGGCGCTTTGGGCTCGGTCGCCGTAAAACAAAACAGCTCAGAGGCGAAGCCTCTGAGCTGCGAACATTTGGTGGGCGTTAGAAGATTTGAACTTCTGACCTCTTCCGTGTCAGGGAAGCGCTCTCCCCCTGAGCTAAACGCCCGATCAAGGGTGCGCGAGTGCGCAGGAAATAATATAACGGAGCTCCCGCCCAGTGGCAAGAACTATTTTTTAAAAAGCGGCGATTTGCGACCCTATCCGCCCCGATGCAGCGCGAAGGGCACGCGAAATATTCCGTTTGTACCCCCGATGAACTGCACGTTCGCGTAAAATAACTCCATTATGGGCAAATGATGTCCAGGCGGTTTACAACACGGCATCTGGGGGAGGGGCATGTCGGACGCACGCTCGCTGCGAAAACAGTTCAATCGCATGCTCGCCACGTTGCTGGTGGCCCTTGCTGCTGCCGGAGCCGTAACATATGCCTGGTACATCTACAACGCCAACCGCCACATCACCGACGTCAAGATGGCCGCGGGCACGGGCGTGACCTTCCTCATCTCCAACGAGTACGACGGCGAATACAAAACCAACGCCGGCCTGAGCTTTTCGGGCCTGCTCGATCCCGTCTCGACCGACAACGTGCTCAACGGCTTCCAAAAGGTAACGGGCTTTACCGGCGAAACCACCCAGGACTCGCTCTTTGCCAGCATGTTTGGCGCCGCCGAGCATTCCGACTACTACAAGACTTCCCTGTACCTGGCCACCAACTCGGCCGCGACCGACGTGTACCTGTCGGGCATCGACTTTACCGAGCAGGACACGGCAAACCCCATCTCTACCGCCCTGCGGGTGGGCCTGGTTACCTATGCGCCGGGGCAGGGCGATACCGTTACGGGCCAGTACATCTTTGAGGTCTCGGGCGAGCGCAATCCCCAGGCGCGCTACAACACGCTCGACGGCAAGGATGCCGGCGAGAACGAGCAGAATCACCTGGTGCTCGACAGCACCCGCTCCGATGGAACAACGGTTCATTTTGATCAGCTTACCAGCGCAAACTTTTGCGACTACAACGAAGACACCGGCGTAGTGAGCCTTAAGCAGGCCACGACCAAGATCTGCAGCCTGCCCGCCGCGGCCGAGGGCACCAACCGCAGCACGCCCGTGCGCGTGGATGTGTACGTGTGGCTGGAAGGCTGCGACCCCGACTGCACCAACAACCTGGCCACCACCAGCCTGCAATCGCTGGCGCTGCGCTTTGCCGGCAAGCGTTCGTAAGGGGGCCAGGGATGAGTGCATCGAACATCAAAGATGTCCTAAGCTCGCGCCGTCGCATGGTTGCTGCGGCCGCATGGATGCTGGTGCTGGTGGCCGCCCTGAGCGCCGCCACCTACGCCTGGTTTAGCAATTCGCGCTACACCAACGTGACGCCCGTGGCGCACACGGTAAGCGACGAGGGCTCCGACTTGCAGATTGGCCTTTCGGCCAACGGGCCCTGGGACACAACGGCAACGCTTGCCGCCGCCGACAAAACGCTCTATCCCATCTCGACGGCAGACCTTTCCCGTTTTTGGCGCGGCACCTTCCAAAATGCCGCGGGTATCACGACCGACTATGCCGACTGCACTGCGCAGCTGGACGACTACGCCCTTTCGGGCACGCTGTACCTTAAGGGCAGCGATAGCGCGCTCAACGTGTACCTGTACCAGGGCCAGATGGGCATGACGAGCGACCCGCAGCTGCTGGCCGCACTGCGCCTGGGCTTGGTGATCACGACTGCGTCGGGCACGCAAACGCATATCTTTACCTGTGACGACTTGGGCAATACCGCAGGCGCCACCAACAGGCGCACCACGGCGCAGGACGGCGCGGTCGTAGCGGCCGGTACCTCGGGCTGGAGCTACACCGCCGACCCGGCCCGCGCTATTAGTTCTTACAGCATGGATGGCACCGGTGACACGCCCACGCCGCGCGCGGGCGCCACGCCCATCTGCACGCTGGCCGCCAACGAGGTGGCAAGCGTTCGCTACGTTGTATACATGGAAGGCTGCGACGCCAATTGCATCGACGAGGCCCAGGCCCGCGATGTGGTGCTGCAGCTTGCCTTTGCTGCGGCCAAGGCGTAAGGGGGCGAGCGACGTGAAAGATCAGAAGCGCATGCCAGCAGATAGCTGCGAGGCCAAAACCCAGAGCGAGAGCCCCGCGGTTCCCTCCAGCGTAGCCGCCGAGTGCCAGGTCCTCGAGGGCGCTGCCGCCCGCCGCCACGCTCGCCACGCGCGTGCCTACATCGCGCTCGTTATGGTGGCGCTCGCCGCCACCTTGGGCGCCGCGACCTACGCCTGGTTTACCAACAACATGAAGGTCAACACCAATTCGGTGAGCGTGCACAGCGACACGTCCAAGCTGGTGCTGGAGCTGGGCGACGCCGATCGCGGCAGCTGGTCGCAGCAGGGTGATGTTTCCCTGACTTCCAATGCGACTGGCGCCGTGACGCTCTATCCGGTCTCGACCTTCGATCTCAACGGCTTTGCTGCCTGCGCGCAAAACAACTCCGCCGGCGATGCCACGGTGTTTGAGCAGGCAAAAGACAACGGCTCCGCGTTCTACCACGGCTGGATCAATCTGCGCCCCACCATTACCGGAACGGGCGCCAGCAAAGTAAAGGGTAAGGTCAGCTTGTATCTGGCCGAGTCGTTGGTTCCCCAGGGTGTCGATGCCGAGCTGCTGCGCGCGGCTCGCGTGGGCATAAAGATCTCGAGCGGCAACCAGGTGCTTGCCACCAACATCTTTGAACTCGACGGCTCCGATAGTGGTCACCGCGCCGAGCACCCGGCGACTGTCCCTGCAGGCCTGGCGGGCTACACCGAGGGCATGCTCCTGGGCTGGCAAAACGGCCAGCTCGCTTGCGGTGCCAACGTGACACAGGACCCGGCCGCCTTTACGCTGGACACGAGCGAGACGGCCGAGCGCCCACAAAACACGCTCGCCACACTGGGGCTTGGCCAGACCTATCGCCTGGACATCTATTACTACATCGAGGGCACCGACCCCGATAGCGCCGACTACCTGCATCAAGACCCGGGCACCCTGCACCTGGCCCTCTTTGCGACCCTGGACGGTGAGTAGCCATGACGCGTAAGCAACCCGCCGCCAACTGCACGCCCGCCACCGGCAAGCCCAACGCCGCCGCGCCCGCCGACACCGACCTGCGCCGCAAGCTCACCACCACCGTGGTACTGGTACTGTTTGCCCTGGTGGCGATAGCTATGGCAACCTTTGCCTGGTTTTCCATCGCCGATAGCGCCAAAACCCGCATGCTCATGATCGACGCCAACGCCGACGGTTCGCTGCGCTTTGACCTGGACGAGCATGCCACGTTCGACGAATACGTCCACAGCCTGGGCTTCGACCAGATCTCGGCACGCATCGCCAGCGAAAAGGGCGTGGACATCGACGCATCCAAGCTCAAACCCGTCACCACGAGCGACTACCAGACCTTCACCTTCGAGGACGGCTCCACCGCTGACCCCGCCACCGGTGTCTACCTGGAGTTCACGCTGCACTTTATGAGCAGTACGGACCTGCGCGTTCGCCTGACCGGGCAGGACGGCGACGGTGGCGCGTCCGGCACGCGATTTAGCTCCGACACGCAGGGCATGGCCAGCGCCATGCGCATGAGCTTTACCGCCGACGGCCACACCTGGGTCTACAACCCCAACGGAGGCGGGGGCTCGTCCGGTTCGGCCACCGTCTTTGGGCTCGACTCGGGAGTAGCGAACGCGGCCAGCGACATGTTCGACCTAATAAAAGATACGGACAAGCCGGTAACCGTTCGCATATGGCTCGAGGGAACGGACCCAAATTGCACTAATATGCTAAAGGGAGCTAACTATTCGGTTTCGATGCGCTTTGAGGGCATCGAGGAACAGTAGATATGCACGGCGGCCATCGGGCCGCGCACGACCTAGTCAGACACGGTAGTAAGGGACATCATGCAATCTGTTAAAAAGGCCGCATCCATCGCACTGAGCGTCGTCATGTGGATCATCATCCTGGTGGCGGCCCTGTACGCGTTTACCACGCTCGCCACGCGCGAGGACGGCAGCGTCTCGGACATCGCCGGCTTCACCCCGCTCGCCGTACAGTCCGACTCCATGGCGCCCACGTTTAACAAGGGCGACCTCATCGTCATCAAAAAGTGCGACACCTCCAAGCTCGAGGTGGGCGACATCGTGACGTTCCACACCATTATCGACAACGAGTACGCGCTCAACACGCACCGCATCGCCGCCATCGACGAGGTCAACGGCATGCGCAGCTTTACCACCAAGGGCGATAACAACGACGTGGCCGATACGCACATCATCAGCGACGGCGATATCGTGGGCAAGTACGTGTTCGCGCTGCCGCAGATGGGCAAGGTCATGGACTTCCTGTCCAGCTCCATGGGCTTCCTCATTGTGATCGTGCTGCCCATGCTGCTGTTCTTTATCTACCAGGTGTATCACCTCATCGTGGTGGGCATGAACCTTAAGCGCGCTATGGCCGAGGAGGACCGCCTGGCCGCCGCGGCTGCCATCGTGGACGCCGAGGGCAAGGGTGACACTACCGTCACGGCCGATAACGCCGCCGAGCAGCTTGCCCAGGCCGAGGCCAAGCTCGAGGAAGCCCGTCGTCTGAAGGCCGAGGCCGAGGCGGCGATGAGCGCGACCAAGCAGGAGGGTACCGACGGTGAGTGAGTTTCTGGGATTTGCCTGGGAGCTGCTGGCAAAGGTTGTCTACAACGTCGTTGCCGTTGTGAGCTCCATCCTTAACCTGCTGGTGTTTGGCTGGGTTGAGTACTTCAACATCTTTATGACCTACTTCACCACGTTTGACCTGGTGGGCAAGATCGGCGCGGTCATTCTGTTTGCCATGCTCATCGCAGTCCCCGTGCTGATCGTGGCCATTCTGATCCACCACTACCGCATCAACCGTCGCCTGCATCGCGACGACACGTCCAACAAGGCGCTCTATCGCGAGATCGGCCGCCTGAACAAGCAGGTGCTCGACCTCATGGACGAGAAGAACAAGCTGCTGGCGCTCAAGGTCAATGCCATGGGCGGCACCAAGCAGATTCCGTACGTGGGCGCCTCGGCCCTGGCCGACGACCATCTGCCCACGGTGGGCAACGTGGTGGGCGCCGCCGCGGGCGCCGGTGCGGCTGCTGGCGAGGGCGCTGCGGCGACGGCCGTCATGTCGGGCAACGCGTCGCTCGCGCTCGATGGCGAGGGCGTCAAGGATGCCGCGGCCGCCATGGCCAAGGCCACCGTTGAGGCCAAGACCCTTGCCGAGGAAAAAGAGATCGCCCAGGCCAACCGCTTCCCCAAGCTGTCCCTTGTGGACCTTAAGTACCGCGACTGGGAATCGCCGGCCTACGACGATGCCATCTCGCTGGAGGACTTTGTCGACAGCTTCCGCGCGTTCGCCTGTAGCCAGATGAAGCTCTACTACACGCCTGAGGTCATCCGCCGCTTTGTGGCCGGCATGGCCGCCTCCAAGCTGCTGATCCTGGAGGGCATCTCGGGTACCGGTAAGACGTCGCTGCCCTACAGCTTTAGCCGCTACTTGGACAACCCCGCGACCATCGTTTCGGTGCAGCCGAGCTTCCGCGACCGCACCGAGGTGCTGGGCTACTTCAACGAGTTTTCCAAGCGCTTTAACGAGACCGAGTTCCTCCGCGCCGTGTATGAGGCGGGCCTTCGCCAGGACCCGTCCATGATCGTGCTCGACGAGATGAACCTCGCCCGCGTGGAGTACTACTTTGCCGAGATCCTGTCGGTGCTCGAGATGCCCAGCCACGACGAGTGGGTGCTCGACCTGGTGCCCACCCAGTGGGCCGCCGATCCCAGGGGTCTGCACGACGGCAAGCTCACCATTCCCGACAGCCTGTGGTTTATCGGCACGGCCAACAACGACGACTCCACCTTTACCATCACGGACAAGGTGTACGACCGTGCGATCCCCATCGAGCTCAACGAGCGCGCCGACGCGTTTGAGTGTGAGCCGCACGAGCGCGTGCACGTGACGGCCGACCACCTGCAGTATCTATTCCAAAAGGCCAAGGTCGAGTATGTGATCGACGAGGAGCTGCTCCAGAAGATGCACAAGCTGGACCAGTACCTGCAGACCCGCTTTAAGCTGGCCTTTGGTAACCGTATCATCAAGCAGATGTACGACTTCATCCCCGTGTACGTGGCGTGCGGCGGCACCGAGCTGGGCGGCATGGACTACATCATCGCCCGCAAGGTGCTCAAGAAGTTTGAGTCCATGAACGTGAGCTTTGTGCGCGACGAGATGAAGGGCCTGATCGAGTATATCGAGAAGACCTTTGGCGAGGGCGGTCTGCCCGATTCCGTCATGTACCTGCAGCGGATTCAGAATTTCTACTAATGGCGTAAGTGCGGGGCGGCGTGATGTCGCCCCGCCCCTTTCCGATCGATCCAACCTATGGAGTAACCCATGTCCGAGACCATTCAGGACCTCTATACCAGCTTCTCCGAGCAGATGGAGCCCATCCAGGAGGACAGCCGCTACTTTCGCTATCTGTTTGAGATGGCGCAGGCCTCGGGCACCACGATCGAGCAGCAGCGCGAGGAGCTCGTCAAGGTGGTGGACGAGGAGTGGATCAGCATGATCGAGGACTCGCTCGACGCCATCAACACCATTATCGAAAAGCCGCGCCGCTTCATCACCACCGAGGAAGAGGTGGTGCCGGTCTCGCTCGCCAAAAAGATCAGCGCCGACAGCGTCCGTCACCTGAGCCAGAACACGCAGTTCCTGGCGCCGAGCGACGATGGCGGCGTCCATCCCACGCGCATCCTCAACGTCAATACCGTCGAGACCTACGACCTGTACGAGAATCGCTTTATCTACCACCTGATTCAGCGCCTACTGACGTTTGTGGACAAGCGCACCGACGTGATCTTTTGGTCGACGGGCAACGAGATCCGCAACCGCTTTAAGATGCACAGCAAGATCGACGATGCGTACGAAGAGATCGAGTACAACGTCGAGATGACGGTCAAAAACCGTCAGAGCTTTGCCGAGAACGACGCCGACAACATGGACGTCTTTATGCGCATCGACCGCGTGCGCCGTCTGGTCATGGCGCTGCGCGGCGCGTCATTCTGCCAGATCATGAACGGCTGCAGCGCGGTCCGCAGCCCCATCCAGCGCACCAACCTCATCATGAAAGACCCCAACTACCGCAAGTGCTACCAACTGTGGCAGTTTATGGAGCGCTACGACAAGGTGGGCTACAACATCGACGTGCAGCAGCAGGCGCTGGCGTTCGATGACGAGTACATGGTGCAGATGTACACCAACCTCATTAACAACTACACCGTCTTTAAGAGCCTGACCGACGACGAGCGCAACCTGCAGGAGCTCGAGAGCGTACAACACGCGCCGGTTGCGCCCAAGTTCATCAAGGAGATCAAGGAGGTGCAGGTCGATAGCCCCGACTTGCCCGATGTCGAGGTCCGTCGCGTGTTTGTGGAGGAGGTCACGCAGGCCCAGCTCGATGCCGAGCAGGCGCTGGCCGAGGCGCGCGAGCAGATCGAGGAGCTGCAGGGTCAGGTGAAATCCTGGAAGGTGCAGGCGCACGCGTTGACCGACGAGCGCGACGACCTGGCCGACGAACTGGACGAGGCAAAGACGCGCGAGCTGGCGTTGACGCAGCGCGCTCAGGTGGCCGAGGCTGATGTTGAGGAGCTGCAAGGTTCGCTGGAGGATGTCGAGGCCGGTAAAAAAGCTGCCGAGGATGCCGCTGCAGAAGCACGTGAGACCGCGGCGGCTCAGCTTGAGCGGATGCGCGCCGAGGCCGATGCCGAGGTCTCAGTCGCCCGCGCCGACGCGGACGCCAAGGTTGCTGCCGCCGAGCAGGCGGCTTCCGAGCAGGTCGCGCAGGTTAAGAGCGATGCTACTGCGGCCCTGGCCGCCAAGACGGCGGCCGACGCTGCCGAGCTGCAGGCCACCAAGGACACTGCTGCGGCCGAGCTCGCCGCCGTGCGCGAGGCCTCTGCCAAGGAGATGGCCGAGCTGCATGCCAAGTTGGACGCCGCCAAGCTGCAGATCGAGGAAGTGCAGCTGACGGCCGAACGCGATGCTCGCGCCGCGCAGGAGGCGGCCGACGCCTCGGCAGCCGCAGCGGAGCAGGCGCTCGCCGACACCGTTGCCGCGGCTGAGGCGAAGGTCTCCGCCGCCCAGCAGGCCGCCGATGCCGCAATCGATGCTGCCCGCGTTGCTGCCGACTCTGCCGTTGAGCAGGCTGCGGTGGATGCCAACGAAAAGGTCGCCGCCGCTGCCGCCGAGCGCGACACCGCCACGCGTGCCGCCGAGGAGGCCCGTGCCGACGCCGATGCACGCATTGCCGCGGCCGAGCTCGAGGCGGGGGAGCGCATCGAGCAGGAGGTCGCCGCCGTCCGTGCCGCTTGCGAGCGCGAGGTCGAAGCTGCTCGCGCGGAGATGCAGCAGCGCCTGGACGCGCTGGCGCAAGAGCTGGAGCGGGCCGAGCGCAACCGTGAGCGTGCCGAGCGCCGCGCCGAGGGCAACAGCCTGTCGCGCTATCTGCTGGCTCGCTTGCGCGGCGAGGCTGGCGAGGGTGTGGCCACCGCGCCTGACGAGGATGGCGCTTCTGCGGCGGATGCCACCGAGGCCGAGGTCGCTGCCGACCCCGAGCCTTCCGCAAAGGACGACGGCAAGTGATGAAGCACGTGCTCCGCGTGATCAACGTGTTAGCGACCGTGGTGATCCTCGTCGCCTTTGTGGTGCTGCTGCGCACGGTGTTCACGCCCGCCGGCGAGATCCCCACCATCATGGGCTACGGCTTTATGCGTACGCTGACCGGCTCGATGGAGCCGGCGATTCCCGTGCACTCGTTTATCGTCGTCGATACCGACAACAGCCAGGCCTACCAGGTGGGCGATATCATCACCTTCCATTCGTCCGATGACGTGCTGGAGGGTTCGCTCAACACGCACCGCATCGTATCCGTGGAGGCCGCGTCCGACGGCTCGCCGGTCTACCACACCAAGGGTGACGCCAATCCGGTCGAGGACGCCGCACCCGTGCCCGCCGCCGACGTGGTGGGCCGCGTGGTCTTTGTCTCGGCAGGCCTGGGCGTTGTGGTGTCGCTGCTCACCAATCCGCTGCTGTTCTTTCCGTTTATCGTGGTGCCGCTGATCGTGCTGCTGGTGCTCGAAATTCGCCATATGGTCAAGACCACGCAAGAGGTGGCGCGCGCTGAAGACGAGGCTGCCTTGCGCGCGGCCGTGGAGCAGATTCGCGAAAAGCGCCGCCGCGAGCAGGAGAGCCAGGACGGCGCCAAGGAGCAGGTCGACGGTGAGGATGCCCAGGGAAGCGCGGAGGCCGACCCCGGCGCCCCAGACGATTCCAACCGCTCGGCATAGCTCTTCGGTGCCTTTCGTCCCTGTAATTTGGACGCTCGCAGATGCTCCGCATCATCTGCTATTTCATACCAATATTCGTGCTACAGTTTGGACGCTTTATTGCCATATGTTTTTGGGGAGTGGAATGAAACGGGAGCGCTCGGCAGAACATGCTAATGCGAAGGCATCGGTGCCGATGACGGCTGCGTCCGATTTTGTCGTTCCGGAGGGAACCGACGAGCTCAGCCGCAACACCCGTCGCGCATGGCGCGACCGCCTGAACAGCGCTTCGACGCGCAAGATGATCACGGGCGTCTTGGCTACGCTGGTGGGCGGTTCGTTTTGGGGCTTCTCGGGCACCAGCGCGAGCTTTCTGTTCGATACCTACCACGTCGACACCTTGTGGCTTATGAGCGTGCGTCAGATTCTCGCCGGTCTACTCTTTATGGCCGTGGTTGTTACGCGCGACCGCGAGCGCCTGATTAAGCTCTGGACCACACCCGCCGATCGCAAGCAGCTGCTGCTCTTTACCGCCTTTGGTCTGCTGTTCAACCAGTTTTGCTATCTTTCGGCCGTGCGCCTGACGAACGCCGGAACCGCGACGGTGCTCCAGTGCCTGCAGCTCGTTATCATCATGGGCTACACCTGCGTGACCGATCGCCGCATGCCGCGTACTCGCGAAGTTATCGGCATTGGCCTGGCTCTGGGTGGAACCTTTTTAATCGCCACCGGCGGCGACCCCACCAGCCTGAATATCTCGCCGCTTGGCCTGGCAGCAGGTCTTATGTGTGCGGTCAGCGCCACGTGTATGGCGGTGATTCCCGCCAAGATCCTGCCCGAATACGGCAGCCCCATCGTCACGGGCTCGGCAATGCTCACGGCGGGCGTGGTCTCGTGCGTCTTCGGGCAGCCCTGGGCGCATATACCGGCGCTCGACGCTGCCGGCGTCGAGGCGCTCGCGGTGTTCGTGGTTATCGGCTCGTTTTTTGCTTACATGCTCTATATGCAGGGCGTTAAGGACATCGGCTCGGTGCGTGCGAGTCTCATCGGAACTGTGGAGCCGGTTTCGGCGACCATCACCAGCGCCGTTATGCTGGGCACGGTGTTTTTGCCGACCGACCTTATCGGCTTTGCCATGATCATCGTGATGATGTTCCTCACGGTGTAGCTGGCGCCGCCGCCAAGACAGAAAAGGTGTTGTGCCGCATTTTCGCCAATTGATGTCCGTGTCTGGAGTTTAGCTGTCGATGCTCAAAATGCCATAGACTAGTAACGTTATGGACTTTTTCATTGCGACTCAATTGCGAGGATTTCTTTATGGCTGGTAATCACTTTAAGGGCAGCGATAGCGGCCGTCCTGCAGTTCCGCCGCGTCCGAACGGGGCTGGTAAGGCCGGCACGCCGGGCGGCGCTGGACAGGGCGGTTCCGGTAAGCGCGTGTCCCCGGGCGAGACGGCGATGTTTACCGCTCTGTACGAGCAGTCTCAAAAGGCAAAAAAGACCGGCCGTGCAAGAGGGAATGTCTTTGCGGGCGGTGCAACCTCCGCGTCGCAGCCGAGCGGGGCTCCTTCGGTACCTGCGAACAACGCAGGTGCTGCCAACGCCGCGAATGCCGCCGGCAACGTTAATGCCGGCAAGGCCGCCAACAATACTCCCTCTGCCGGTGGCGCGGGGCTTACGGGTAACCTTGGCACGATTTACACCGGCGCCTCCGAGACTGGCACGTTCGCCCGCCTGGATGATAGCGGTGCCGAGTTTGCGGGCTCGGGTTCCAAGGAAGATTATTACGATTTTGGCTTGAACTACGGTAGCGACGCTTCGTCGAGTTCGACCTCTGACGGTCTGGTCCGTCATCGCCATCGCAAGGGCGAACGCAAAAAGCGTCACACCGGCGCCATTATTGCCGCTGTAGTCGCGGTGCTTCTCGTTGCGCTTGGCGCAAGCGGCTTTATGCTGCTTAACTCGGCAAAGACCGTAAAGAGTGAAGCGAAGGAGGCCGTCGAGATTGTCGGTGGCCTTAAGGACAAGGTCACGTCGGGCGATTTTTCGACGCTGCCTGACGACGCGAAGAAGATTGATGAGCTTTGCGACAGCATGAAGGCGGAGACCTCGAGCCCGCTGTGGACGGCGGCTTCGTTTATCCCGGTGTATGGCAACGACATCAATGCGGCCCGCACCATGATCGACGCCCTGTCCGATGTCTCGAGCAATGCGCTGGTTCCCATGGCCGATAACCTTTCGCAGGCCACGCCCGGCAAGCTGTTTCAGGACGGCATGATTAACGTGTCCGCGCTGCAGGCGGTCGCCGATTCGCTTTCCAGCAGCTCGAAGGTGTTCAAGAGCGCCAACGAGAAGATCCAGGGCATTGGCGATACTCATATTTCCCAGGTGACCGAGCTGGTCGATAAGGCCAAGGACGGCTTTGCCACCCTCAACGGCGCGGTTGACGCGGCGGAGAAGGTCGCCCCCGTCCTTCCCCAGATGCTCGGCGCCAACGGCCAGACGCGTCATTATCTTGTGCTCGCGATGAGCAATGTCGAGATCCGCGCCTGCGGCGGTTTCCCCGGTTCTCGCGGCGTGATGTCGGTGACTGACGGTAAGCTCGAACTGGGCGATTTTGTCAAAGTCGACATGATGAAAGAGCCTTTGACCCCGCTTCCCATCACCGATGAAGAGGCAAACTTATTCACGACCGGATGGGGCCTGACCGGATTCAACACGCTCGGATACACGATGGGCGACGTTACGATGACGCCCGATTATCCGCGTGCGGCCCAGCTTGCCAGCGATATGCAGAAGGCCATTGTCGGAGATGACATCGACGGCGTATTTGCAGTCGATCCGGTATTTTTGCAGTATATGCTCGGCGTTGTAGGCGGCACACAGCTTCCTGACGGCACCGTCGTTGATGGAAGCAACGCCGCAAAGGTGCTGCTGCACGATATTTATTGGAATTACCCGGTAGAGGAACAGGACGCCATTTTTGCGGCGGTTGCCGGATCAGCTTTTAACAAGATCGTGGACGAACTGGGCTCCAGCGATATTACTAAGATTGCTGCCGCCATCGAAAAGGGCGCTTCCGAGGGTCGCATCCTCATGTATTCGAGAAATGATGACGAGGAAAAGGCCGCGAAGGCTCTTGGAATATCGGGCGCTCTCCAAACCGATACGTCGGAGGCTCCGATCTTGGGCGTCTATGTGAACAACTACAGCTATTCAAAGATGGATTGGTTCCTCGATAAGCGAGTCACCATCGATTCTTCGGTTGAAAATGCCGATGGCTCGACGACGTATCGAGTGACCACCTCGCTCAAGAACACGATGGCCCCCCAGGAGAAGGCCGAGATGCCTGGCTATTTCCAGGGCCATAACGGCATTAGCCAGGATATTGATGATGAGGTGCTGAGGCTTTATCTCTATGCTCCTGCGGGAGGCAGCATTTCGGACATTAAGACTTCGGGCTCCGGTTCTATCGAGATGAACGAAGCGACGCACGATGGCTTGAAGGTTGCATGGGGCGGTGTCCACATGCTTCTTGGACAAGACATAAAGGTCGAGTACACGGTCACGACTTCGAAGGACTCTGGGCACAAAGAGCTTAAGGTTCGTACCACGCCAACCGCTCAAACGTTCGAACAGGATAAGTAAGATATGAAGTACTTTGGCACCGACGGCTTTCGCGGTGAGGCCAACGTTGGGCTGACGGTAGAGCACGCTTATAAGATTGGCCGTTTTGTGGGCTGGTATTACGGCGCCAACCGCGAGCGCAAGGCGCGCGTCATCGTGGGCAAGGACACACGTCGCTCGAGTTATATGTTCGAGGCGGCGCTGGTGAGTGGCCTGGTCGCGAGCGGTGCGGACGCCTATATGCTGCACGTGATCCCCACGCCGGGCGTAGCGCATCAGACCGTGGAAGGCTGCTTCGATTGCGGCATCATGATCAGCGCGAGCCACAACCCGTTTTGCGATAACGGCATTAAGCTCGTCAACAGCGACGGTTTTAAGATGGACGAGGACGTACTGGAGCTCATCGAGGACTACATCGATGGCAAGAGCGAGGTGCCGCTGGCCACGGGCAACCACATCGGCGCCACGGTGGACTACATGCAGGGGCGCAACCGCTATATCGCCTCGCTCATTGCGAGTTCGAATTTTTCGCTACAGGGCGTCAAGATCGGTCTCGACTGCGCCAACGGCTCGGCGTCCTCGGTGGCCAAGCCGGTGTTCGACGCGCTGGGCGCCGACGTGCGCGTGATCAACGCCGCGCCCGATGGCTTTAACATCAACGTCGACTGCGGCTCCACGCATATGGAGCGCCTGCAGCGCCACGTGGTGGAGCAAGGCCTGGACGTGGGTTTTGCCTATGACGGCGATGCCGACCGCTGCCTGGCCGTGGATGAGCGCGGTCGCGTGGTAGACGGCGACCAGATCCTGTACGTGTGCGGCGTGTATCTGAACAAGCACGGTCGCCTTTCGGGCGGTACCGTGGTGCCGACGATCGCCAGCAACTTTGGTCTGGTCAAGTCGCTGGAGCTTGCCGGACTGAGCGCCGTGACCAGCGGCGTGGGCGACCGTCACGTGTATGCCAAGATGCGCGAGGGCGGCTACAGCCTGGGCGGCGAGCAGACGGGCCATACGATCTTTGGCGATATCGAGCGCACGGGCGACGGCATTATGACCTCGCTGCGCGTGATGGAAGTGATTCGTGCCGAGCGCGAGACGCTCTCGCAGCTCACGGCTCCGTGCAAGCTGCTGCCGCAGGCGCAGGTTGCCGTGCGCGTAGCGGATAAGGACGCCGCGCTCGAGAACATGGGCGTGCAGAACGCCATCGCCGAGGCCGAGACTGCGCTGGCAGGCGAGGGCCGCGTGCTCGTGCGCAAAAGTGGAACCGAGTCGGTGATTCGCGTTTTGGCCGAAGCGCCCGACCAAGCATCCGCCGATGCTGCCATGAAGCGCATCGCCAACGCGCTCGAGGCTCTGTAGTTACGCGGCTTTACCAAACCGCGTAACTGCTCGACGCTGCAAACGCCCCTAAGCGGCAATCTGACGTTCAATTTCAAGGGCGCGACCAGAAGGTCAGCGCCCTTTCATTTCACGTCACCTTGCTCGCTTAGGGTCGTTTTCGCTGACGTTGCCAAGACATTGGCGTCAACATGGTTGGCGTTGGCGATGGCGTGCTGGTCAATCCTTACAGCTCGTACAGCGTGGTGAACTTGTCCTGCAGGTAGCTGCAGTAGTAGCGGGCGTCAAAATCCATGCCGCAGGCACCCTTGATGAGTTCCGGCGCGTCCTTGGCGCGGCCCCACTGCCAAATGTGCTCGCCCAGCCACGCGCGGACGGGTGCCAGGTCGCCGCTCGCACAGGCGCCGTTAAGGTCGACACCGTCGCGGCACATGGCCGGCACAAACATGGCGTCGTAGGCGCTACCCAGCGCATAGGTGGGGAAGTAGCCAAACGAGCCGCCGCTCCAGTGCGTATCCTGCAGGCAGCCGTGCGTGTCGTCGGGAACGGGAATGCCCAGGTACTCGTTCATAAAGCGGTTCCAAAGCGCGGGGATGTCCTTGGCCGTGGCCTCGCCGGCAAACAGCATGCGCTCAATCTGGTAGCGCACCATAATATGCAGCGGATAGGTGAGCTCGTCGGCCTCGGTGCGGATCAACGACGGCTGAGCGATGTTCACGGCATGGTAGAGCGTATCCTCGTCCACGCTGCCATAGACCTCGGGCGCGTGACGGCGCAGCACCTGCAGCAGCGGTCCCATAAAGGCGCGGCTGCGGCCCACGGTGTTCTCAAAGAAGCGGCTCTGGCTCTCGTGGATGCCCATGGAGGTGCCGCCCTCCAGGCACGTGCGCGCATAGGCGGGATTGACGCCTAGCTCGTAGGCGGCGTGTCCTGCCTCGTGGATGATGCTGTAGACGTTGGAGATGCAGTCGTCCTCGTAGATGTGCGTTGCGATGCGTGCGTCGCCCACCGAGAAGCCCTCGCTAAACGGATGCTCGGTAAAGGCGAGCGTGGTGTCGTCCAGGTCCAGGCCGATGAGCTTCATAAGGTCAAAGCTCATGGCGCGCTGGGCAGCCTCGGGCACGTGGGCGTGCAAAAAGTCGGCAGCCGGCTGCTGGCCGCGCTCGCCGATGGCGTGCACGAGCGGCACGACCGTGGCCTTGACCTCGTCGCAAAACGCGTCGAAGCTCTTGGCGGAAAGGCCGCGCTCGTACTGGTCGAGCCAAACGTCGTATGGATCGCGCTTGGGGTCCATGAGCTCGGCCTGATGCTTAAGTTGGGCGACGATTCTATCCACATAGGTCTCAAAGCTCGCCCAGTCGTTGGCTGCCTTGGCCTTGCGCCACACGGCGTCCGCCTCGCAGGTGAGCCTGGTCCAGGCCTCGGCTTCTTCGGTGGGGATGGCACTGGCCTCACGTTGATCGCGGCCGAGCACACGGATCTCGTCGAGCAGCTGAGGGTCGTCGATTTTGCCGCCGGCGACGGTCTCGCGCGCTAACGAGCGTACGAGCTCAACGGACTTCTCGCTGGTCAGCAGCTTGTGATGCTCGCCGGCAAGCGTGCCCATGGCGTCGGCACGCGCTGCTGCGCCGTTGGCGGGGGCAATGGTCGCGCCGTCAAACTCGGCAATCTTGAGCAGGTACTCACGAGTCCACAGCTTGCCTTCGAGCTTGCGGAATTTTTTGACGGCCTTATCGACCTTCATGCCTTTGGATGTCTTGCCCGCTGCAGGCTCGGCCTTCTTATCGAGTTTCTTTCCCATACCATATCCTTGATCTCGTGAGCCGAGCGCTTCGGGTGGGCGCGCGGCCAGTTTGCACAGCTACCTGCCTTGTACCCAGTGCGAACAAAACGGAACGCGGCGATGCACACGCAGAATGTGTTATCCTATAGCCCAATGCGTTGACGGAGAGGGTTTTGCCCGCCGCGTCGCCGGCAAGAGAGGGAAGGTCATGGGCTGCAAGCCTTCCTGCGGTGGCAAGGGCCAAGCGTTCACTCCCGAGCAGCAACCTCAACGGGCGCGCGGCCACGCGGCGGCAAAGCCCCAGTAGGGAAGCCGTGAGCCTCGCGAAAAGGGGCAAAGAGTGGGCGCGGCGGGCCAGACATCCGCCGGGTCAAACAAGGTGGTACCGCGGAATTCAACCGTCCTTGGGCAATGCACATGCCCGAGGACGGTTTTTTTTGTTACCGAACCGGGCCGCACATTCGTAAGCATCGGGCGGTGCCAGCCGCCCCGGCAAGCGGATGCGCGAGAGACGAAAGGGAAGACATGAGTCTGATTGATGATCTGGTCAAACTCGAGGAAGAGGCCAAGGAGCTCGTCACTAGCGCCGACGACGCCGCAAAGCTCGAGGCCGCGCGCGTTGAGCTGCTCGGCCGCAAGGGCCGCATCACCGGCCTGATGCGCATGATGGGCAAGCTCGCCCCCGAGGATCGTCCCGTGATGGGCAAGCGCGCCAACGAGATGCGCCAGCTGATCGAGGGCATGCTTGACGAGCGCACCACCGAGATGAAGGCCGCCGCTCTCAAGCATGCACTCGAGCACGAGGCCGTCGACATCACGCTGCCGGGCATCCGTCCGCAAATCGGTCACCAGCACCTGATCAAGCAGATCATCGAGGAGGCCGAGGACATCTTCTGCGGCATCGGCTACACCGTCGAGTCCGGCCCCATGGTCGACACCTCCTACTACAACTTCACTGCGCTCAACGCCCCCATGGATCACCCGAGCCGCTCGGCCCGCGATACCTTCTACGTGGTCGACAACAACCCCGGCAGCGTCGCGCACCCCGAGGCTCACGCCCACGGCGAGTCCGACGTGCTGCTGCGCACCCAGACCTCGGGCGTGCAGATCCACACCATGGAGTCGCAAAAGCCGCCCATCTACATGATCTGCCCGGGCACCGTCTACCGTCCCGACACGGCCGACGCCTGCCACCTGCCGCAGTTCAACCAGATCGAGGGCCTGGTCGTCGACGAGGGCATTACCTTTGGCGATCTGAAGGGCACGCTCGACTACTTTGTTAAGTGCATGTTTGGCGAGGACCGCAAGACGCGCTACCGTCCGCACTTCTTCCCCTTCACCGAGCCCAGCTGCGAGGTGGACGTGAGCTGCCACGTGTGTGGCGGCAAGGGCTGCAACTTCTGCAAGCACAGCGGCTGGATCGAAATCCTGGGCTGTGGCATGGTCGACCCCAACGTGCTCATCAACTGCGGCATCGACCCCGAGAAGTACACCGGCTTCGCCTTTGGCATTGGCGCCGAGCGCGTCGCGGCCCTGCGCTACGACCTGCCGGACCTCAGAACGCTCATGACAGGCGATATGCGCTTCTTAAATCAGTTCTAGGCCCGGCGGCTTTCCCAAGCACCGCACCTTGCCTTTCAATCGTCGGTTGCGTACCTAAGTACGCGGCCCTCCTCTTTCAAGGCAATCTGCGGCACTTGGAAAACCCGTCTCCGTTGCAGTTTTTGGCTCAAAGCCGCATTTATGAAAGGAGACCAGTTAGATGCGCGTTTCTTACGACTGGCTCAAGACCATGATCGATATTCCGGAGGATCCCAAGACCCTTTCGGACGAATATATCCGTACCGGCACCGAGGTCGAGGCGATCGATACCGTGGGCGAGTCCTTCGACCACGTGGTGACCGCCAAGGTGCTCACCAAGACCCCGCATCCCGATAGCGACCATATGTATGTATGCTCGGTCGACGTGGGTGACAAGAACCTCGACGCCGACGGCAACCCCGCCCCGCTGCAGATCGTCTGCGGTGCGCAGAACTTCGAGGCCGGCGACCACGTCGTCACGGCCATGATCGGCGCTGTGCTTCCCGGCGACGTCAAGATCAAGAAGAGCAAGCTTCGCGGCGTCGTGTCCATGGGCATGAACTGCTCCGCGCGCGAGCTCGGCCTGGGTGGCGACCACTCCGGCATCATGATTCTGCCCGAGGACACGCCCTGCGGTATGCCGTTTGCCGAGTACGTGGGCTCGAGTGATACTGTGCTCGACTGCGAGATCACGCCCAACCGTCCCGATTGCCTGTCCATGATCGGCATGGCCCGCGAGACCGGTGCCATTTTCGACCGCGATTTCCACGTGGAGCTGCCCGCCATCAAGGCGGAGACTGGCCGCGCGACCGACGACGAGCTTTCCGTCGAGATTGCCGACGAGGGCCTGTGCGACCGCTATGTCGCCCGCATCGTGCGCAACGTGAAGGTCGGCCCGTCGCCCGACTGGATGGTCAAGCGCCTTAACGCCCTGGGCGTGCGTCCGCACAACAACATCGTCGACATCACCAACTACGTGATGATGCTCACCGGTCAGCCGCTGCACGCCTTTGACCTGGACACCTTTGCCGAGCGCGATGGCCACCGTCGCGTGGTGGTTCGCGCCGCCCAGCAGGATAAGAAATTCACGACGCTCGATGGCGAAGAGCGCGTGCTCGACGCCGGCATGGGCCTTATCACCGACGGCGAGCGCCCCGTGGCGTTGGCCGGCGTTATGGGCGGCATGGATTCCGAGATCGAGGACGACACCGTCGACGTGATGGTCGAGAGCGCTTGCTTCAACGCCGGTCGCACCTCGCACACCAGCCGCGATCTGTCGCTTATCTCCGACGCCTCCATTCGCTTTGAGCGCCAGGTTGACGAGACTGGCTGCGTGGATGTCGCCAACGTTACCTGCGCGCTCATCGAGGAGATCGCCGGCGGCGAGGTTGCTCCCGGCTATGTCGATGTTTTCCCCGCGCCCAAGACCATCGACAGCATCAAGCTGCGCCTGGCCCGCGTGCATGCCATCTGCGGTGCCGACATCGAGCCCGATTTTATCGAGCGTTCGCTTACCCGTCTGGGCTGCACCGTCGAGCGCGACGGCGAGGACTTTATGGTTACCCCGCCGAGCTTCCGTCCCGACCTGCCGCGCGAGATTGACCTGATCGAGGAGGTCCTGCGCCTATGGGGCATGGGCCGTGTGACGGCGACCATCCCGGCTGCCAAGAACCACATCGGCGGCCTGACCCGCGAGCAGAAGCTCACCCGCAAGGTCGGCGAGATCCTGCGCGCCTGCGGCCTCAACGAGACCACGACCTTTGGCTTTGCCGCCCCGGGCGACCTGGAGAAGATCGGCATGCCCACCGAGGGTCGCGGCTGCCCCGTGGTGCTCATGAACCCGCTGGTGGCCGAGCAGACCGAGATGCGTCGTTCGCTGCTGCCGGGCCTGCTGCAGTCCGTGGCCTACAACGAGGCGCACGGTACGCCCAACGTGCACCTGTACGAGGTCGGCAGCCTGTTCCACGGTCGCGAGAACGCCAGCCTGCCCAAGGAGACCAAGTCCGTCGCGGGTGTGCTCTCGGGCCAGTGGAGCGAGCAGTCTTGGAACATGAAGTACCGTAAACTGCGTTTCTTCTTTGGCAAGGGTATCGTCGAGGAGCTGCTCGCCCAGCTGCGCATCGAGAAGGTTCGCTTCCGTCCCGTCGAGGGCGAGGGCTATGCCTTTTTGCAGCCGGGTCGTGCGGCCGAGGTTCTGTCCGGCGGCACCGTGCTGGGTTGGGTCGGCGAGATCCACCCCGAGGCGCGCGAGGCCTGCGGCATCGACGAGGTTGTCGTTGCCTTTGAGCTTGACCTGGACAAGCTGATCAAGGGCGCCCGCAACCAGGAGAACTACCGCGAGTTCTCGCAGTACCCGGCCGTTGAGCACGACCTTGCCATTGTGGTCGACAATGCCGTGACCTGCGAGGATCTTGAGCGCCGTATTACCAGCGCCGGCGGCAAGCTGCTCGAGGGCGTGCGCCTGTTCGATGTCTACCGCGATCCGGTTCGTATCGGCAAGGGCAAGAAGTCCATGGCCTTTGCGCTCACGTATCGCTCGGACGACCACACGCTTACTAGCGAAGAGGTCGAGAAGGCGCACCAGAAGATCGTCACCAAGGTGTGCAAGGGCGTAAACGGCGAAGTCCGCTCGTAATCTTTGCTGTTCGGAACCCGCCCCCTGCGGGGTTTTCACGGCAACGTCCTCGCCACTTCGCGGCTGCGGGATGTTGCCTTAGAAAACCCCTCTCGGGGGCGGGTTCCTGCGTTAACCTTGTTGCGAGCGGATCGCACCTTCTTCCGGGTGACCGGAAAGTTGGGAGTGCATGGGCCCTTTATTGGGCGGTGCGTGGACCTGGGCTAATAACGTACGTATTGCAAGGGCGTGCTGCGTTGTGGGCGGTGCGCCTTTTTGTTAGTATGCAGAGTCGGTGTTACGGATTGTTGGAAACGTAACACACAACGTTCTGATTGAGAGGGCTCATGCATATTCCCGATAATTATCTGTCCCCGCAGACCGATGCCGTTATGGCGGTGGCGATGGTGCCCGTATGGGTTCACTGCATCAAAAAGGTGCGCGCCACGCTCGATCGCGAGCATATGGCGTTCCTGGGCATCTGCGCCGCATTCTCCTTCTTGCTCATGATGTTCAACGTTCCGCTGCCCGGCGGTACCACTGGTCACGCCGTCGGCGGCGCACTCATCGCGCTGCTGCTGGGCCCCGAGGCCGCGGCTATCGCTGTCTCGGTCGCTCTGGCGCTGCAGGCGCTGCTGTTTGGCGACGGCGGCGTTCTGTCGTTTGGCGCCAACTGCTTTAACATGGCCTTTGTGCTGCCGTTTGTCGCTGCTATCGTGTTCCGTGCGCTCAACAGCCGTCTGCACGACAAGAGCTGGGGCACCTCGGTTTCTGCCATCGTGAGCGGTTGGGTCGGCCTGTGCCTGGCGGCCCTGTGCGCGGCAATCGAGTTTGGTATTCAGCCGATGCTCTTCACCAACGCTTCGGGCGCCCCTCTGTACTGCCCCTTCCCGCTGTCCGTGGCTATTCCGGCCATGTTGATCCCGCATATGCTGGTTGCCGGCGTGATCGAGGGCGTGGCGACGGCCGCCATCTACGGCTTCATTAAGAAGACGGCGCCGAGCATTATCGTCGGCCCCGAAGCCGCCGATGGCCAGCTTGCCGCCGATGGTACCGCCAAGAAGACTTCCCTGATTCCCACGCTCATTCTGGTCGCCGTGCTTGTCGTGGCTACGCCGCTCGGCTTGCTCGCCACCGGTGACGCCTGGGGTGAGTGGGACGCCGAGGGCGCCGCGACCGCCGTTCAGGAGGCTGGCGACGACAGCCTGCAGGCTTCGGTCGGCCTCGACACCCCGACCTTTGCCGACGCCCTGCCCACGGGCGATTATCTGCAGGCCTATTCCGAGGAGCAGGGCCTTGGCTTTGCCGGCCAGGCTGTGATGTATATTCTTTCGGGCGTGATTGGCGTGGCGGTGCTCACCATCACATTCCGCCTGGTCTCGCTGACGGTCAAGGAAAGCGGTGCTCATGGCAATAGCCGAGCTGCCTAGTTGGCTTGCGGCCGAGGAGCGTTACGAGCCCGCGGGGGCTCGGCATCGTGTGATGCAAAAGAATGTCCTGCACCTGGCGAGCCTGCTTGAGCGGGTTCGCCTGGGTGGAGGCGCGCACGAGGGCGGGTCGATGGTCGACCGCGCCCTTTCTTGCGTTTCGGCTCCGGTGCGCCTGGTGGGGATGTTCGTTTGCGTCCTGTGCGTGTGTCTGACGCAGAGCCCGCTGTACCTCATGTTGATGGCGGCCATCGCGCTGGTGCTCGTTGCCGTGCGCCCCGTACGCGGGCTGCGTGCGACCTTTGTACCGGCGCTCGGCGCCACGGGGCTTGCGGTGGTTCTGGCACTGCCCGCCCTGCTGCTGGGCGCTTCTGCCGCGGGCGCCATGCTCAAGATCGCGCTCAAGACGTTCATTAACGTGTCGTTCGTGCTGGGCGTTTCGTGGACGCTCACCTGGAGCCGCATGTCGGCGGCGCTCAAGACGCTACAGCTGCCCGACGAGGTCATCTTTACGTTTGATATGGCGCTCAAGCACATCGAGGTGCTGGGACGCACGGCGCACGATCTGACCGAATCGGTCATGCTGCGCAGTGTGGGTCGTGCGCCTGCGGGTTTTTCGCGTACCGATTCGATCGCGGGTATCATGGGCATGACCTTTATCAAGGCGATGGAATGCAGCCGCGCGATGGACGAGGCTATGCTTTGCCGTGGCTTTGCCGGTGCGTATCCGACTCCCGCGCGGAGCGGCTTTGGCTGGCGCGATGCGGTCTATGCGGTCGTCGTGGTGCTGCTCGCCGTGTTGTGCGCGGTGCTGTAGCGCGGGCGGCCGAGCCGTCGATGTGGATAGGGAAGGGCGACGTTTTGGCAAACGATACGAATGGCGTGATGGGCGCGAGCGGTGCTACTGGCGCCAAGAGCGTGCCGCTCATCGAGTTTCGCGACGTGCTGTTCTCCTATGCGGGGCATACGGTTGTCGATGGTGTGTCGCTGCAGGTCGATCGTGGTGAACTCGTTGCCCTACTCGGTCCCAACGGCTGCGGTAAGACGACGATTATGCGCCTTATTAACGGTCTTGAGCTCGCAGACGCGGGTGCGTACCTGTTCGACGGGCATGCGGTCGACGCGGCGTTTCTAAAGGATTCCGTGGCTTCCCAGCGCTTTCACCAGCGCGTAGGCTTCGTGTTTCAAAATGCCGATGCCCAGCTGTTTTGCGCCACGGTAGGCGAGGAGGTCGCCTTTGGCCCGGCTCAAATGGGGCTGTCGACAGACGAGCTTAAGTGCCGCGTTCGCGATGCCATGGAGCTGTTCCAGGTTTCCGATCTGGTCGATGCCTCGCCCTATCAGCTTTCGGGCGGGCAAAAAAAGCGTGTGGCGCTGGCGGCCGTCGTGTCGATGAACCCCGATATCCTGGTGCTCGACGAGCCTACCAACGGACTCGATGAGGATTCGTGCGACATCGTGGTCAGCTTTTTGCTGGCTTATGTTGCTGCCGGCAAGACGGTCTTAATGAGCACACACCATCAGGATTTGGTACGACGCCTGGGTGCCCGCGCCATCTATATCGACCGATATCATCACGTGGTCGAGGCGCCCATGCCATCGTATGGAACCGAGAGCGGTGCTGCGGAATAGTTGCTGCGTAGGGGATGCGTAGCCGCCCGCGCGGCTTTGCCGTGATGGTATAGTTATCCAGGTTTTTTATGGGGGTGGCTATGCCAAGCTGGAACATTCATATCGCTCAGACGGAGCGTTTGCTGGAGCGCACCAGTGCGCTTGCCGATAGCGTGCGTGATCGCAATGCCTTTTTGTTTGGTTGCGTGGTTCCGGACATTTTTGTGGGCTATATGGTTCCCGGCATTGCCGATCCCATCCCGTACCGCATTACGCACTTTGCCAAGCCCGAGCCTATCCCTAAGCCTCGTGAGCATGAGTTCTGGGATACCTATGTGGCACCGTTGCTTAAAAGTTCGCCCACCGGTGCGCCGGCCGCGGCGACCTCGATTATCGAGGAACGCGAGCGACTGAATCGCGTGCACTATCCCCAGCGCTACAGGGATGCCGAGCCGGTTGTCGGTCCCGGCGCCTGTGAGTTCTCGCTTGCGTCCGAAGATGTGGCGCAGTCGTTGCTCGATTTAACGCTGGGCGTCTGGTCGCATCTGGTGGCCGATACCGTATGGAATACGCGCGTGAATCAGTACCTGGAGGCGCACGGCGGCAAGCCGTGCGAGGAATTCCGCATTAAAAAGCAAGGTGACTTTGACTGGTTTGGTAAGACGCTCGGCATTGTTTCCATCCCGCGTGCGACCGATCGTCTGTATACTGCGGCGACGCGTTTTGGGCAGTATCCCATCCATAAGGAGTATGTGCTCAAGACCATCGGCGTTATGCACGAGATTGTGCGCGAAAACCCCGGTGAGCCCGATCATCCGCCATACCGCCTGCTAACTGAGGAGTTTTTCGATGCAACGTTTACCGAGGTCATCGAGCTGACCGAGGTGGGCTTTGCGACTCGCGTTGCCGCTTCTGACGTTCCCGCAGTCCCCCTGATCGCTAGCTGCTAGCCGACCGGCTTAACGGTGAACAGTTCATCCCAATTGACCAACAGCTCCCGTCGCAGGGCATCTTCGGTGGTACGCTCGGCATCGGAAAGGTTCGCGACTGAACACAAAACGATGAAGCGGCATACGAAGAAGGTTTAAAAAAGGGCCCGGAAGGCGAAGCCTTCCGGGCCCTTTGCAATGCAAATCTGCTTGCAAGTGCGATTTAGCGCACCTGAGCGACGTAAGCGACGTTGGTCGAGGAGACCTTGTCCTCGAGCTGGACGCTCATGCGGGGATCGCCGGCGGTAGCGACGGTCAAATCGCCGGCCTCGACGTAGCCGAGCTCCTTAGCGGTCTCGATTGCCTTGACAATCGTGCCGTTGACGGTGCCCTGGGTAATCTCGGCCTGGTGCGGGATAACGCCCCAGTACATGATCATCTGCTGGACGGCCCACTCGTGGCGGGAGAACGCGCAGATCGGCATGTTGGGACGGAAGTGCGAGATCAGGCGAGCGGTACGACCGGTGGTCGTCGGCACGGTGATGCACTTGGCGCCAACGGTGGTAGCCATGTTCACAGCGGACATACCCACAACGTTGTTGACGACGCGGGTGCCATGAGCGTCGGCCGGAACCTCGAGCGGAGCGTGGGCCGGGAGGTACTTCTCGGTCTCGAGAGCAATGCTGGCCTGCATCTTAACGGCCTCGACCGGGTACTTACCGGCAGCGGACTCGCCGGACAGCATGACGGCGTCGGTGCCGTCGTAAATGGCGTTAGCAACGTCGGCAACCTCGGCGCGCGTCGGGCGCGGGTTCTGCTGCATGGAGTCGAGCATCTGCGTAGCGGTGATAACGGGCTTGTAGGCCGCGTTGCACTTGGCGATGATCTCCTTCTGGATGTGGGGAACGAGCTCGGGCTTGATCTCGATGCCCAGGTCGCCACGGGCGACCATGATGCCGTCGGAAGCCTCGAGGATCTCGTCGAAGTTCTCGACGCCCAGGGCGCACTCGATCTTCGGGAAGATCGTCACGTGCTCGCCGCCGTTCTCGCGGCAAAGCTTGCGGATGCCACGGACGGACTCGCCGTCACGGATGAAGGAAGCGGCGATGTAGTCGATGTTCTCGGTCAGGCCAAAGAGGATGTCCTGACGATCGCGCTCGGTGATGGCGGGCAGCGAGATGTTGACGTTGGGCATGTTGACGCCCTTGCGCTCGCCGATCAGGCCGTCATTCTTGACGACGCAGGTCATGTCCTGGCCGTCGACGGACTCGACCTCGAGGGCAACCAGGCCGTCATCGATCAGGATGAGGGAGCCCTTCTCGACCTCGGAGGGCAGAGCCAGGTAGTCGAGGGAGATGTGCTCAGCGGTGCCGTGGAAATCCTCGGACGTAGGCTGAGCGGTGACGACGATCTTATCGCCGGTCTTGACGGCAACCTTCTTGCCGTCGACCAGAAGGCCGGTGCGGACCTCGGGGCCCTTGGTGTCGAGCAGGATGCCGACAGGCAGACCGAGCTCCTTGGAAATACGGCGGACGCGCTCGATGCGACCGTGGTGCTCGTCGTAGGAGCCGTGCGAGAAGTTAAAACGGGCGACGTTCATGCCCGCCTTGATCATCTCGCGGATGGTCTCGTCGCTATCGCAGGCGGGACCCATGGTGCATACAATCTTAGTGCGCTTGTACATTCAGACCTCCATCTGACATCGTCTTGCGCTGATAGATAAACCATAAGAAATAAAACCGAGATGATTATAACGAAATGCCGACCGAATACCCCAAAAAATCGACCGTATGCCGAAATGGAAGTTCATTTTTTGCGGGAAAAACGGTATATGAAAAATCTTTACCAACCACTCCAACCGCTGCTATCTGGGCGATATGTCAGTTTGGCGATGTGCCGAAGAAAAAACGTTTTACCAATGTTGAGCATCACACGGTCTGCACCGTTGCGTGCGGACCATATTTCCAAACCGATTGTTTTGGCTAGACGCGTCTCTTTGGGGTACCATAGCTCCACTATCAACTGCCGCTCAGCACGGCAGCCTTGATGAGCCCTTGCCCTTCTCCTGGGAATTATGATCGGGCATCAATCTGCTGAGTGGCCCGAATCCCAGGAGGGGACTCTATATGCAAAAGGAATACCTGTCCGCCGCGGCGGAGGTGCTCAGCGACCAAGGTGTCGATGAGAACCTCGGCCTGAGCAACGACGAGGCGTCTTCGCGCCTCGCCAAGACAGGCCCTAACAAGCTCGAGGAAGCCGAGAAGACGCCGCTGTGGAAGCGTTTCTTTGAGCAGATGGCCGACCCCATGGTCATCATGCTGATCGTTGCCGCCGTCATCAGTGCGCTCACGGGCATGGTCAAGGGCGAGCCCGACTTTGCCGATGTTGCCATCATCATGTTCGTCGTTATCGTCAACTCGGTGCTGGGCGTGGTCCAGGAAGCCAAGAGCGAGGAGGCCCTCGAGGCCCTGCAGGAGATGAGTGCGGCGCAGTCCAAGGTGCTGCGCGACGGCAAGCTCGTGCACCTGCCGAGCGCCGAGCTCGTGCCCGGCGACGTGATCATGCTCGAGGCGGGCGACTCCGTCCCGGCCGACTGCCGCGTGCTCGAGAGCGCCACGATGAAGATCGAAGAGGCCGCGCTCACCGGCGAGTCCGTGCCCGTAGAGAAGCACGCCAACGTGATCGAGCTCGCTGCGGGCACCGATGACGTGCCGCTCGGCGACCGTAAGAACATGTGCTATATGGGCTCCACCGTCGTGTACGGCCGTGGTCGCGCCGTCGTGGTCGGCACCGGCATGAACACCGAGATGGGCAAGATCGCCGGCGCCCTGGCCGAGGCCAAGGAAGAGCTCACGCCGTTGCAAGTGAAGCTCGCCGAGCTCAGCCGCATCCTCACCATCATGGTGATCGTCATCTGCGTCGTCATCTTTGGCGTTGACATCCTCCGCCACGGCGTGGGCAACGTTCTTACCGACCCGACCGCCCTGCTCGATACCTTTATGGTCGCCGTCTCGCTCGCCGTCGCTGCCATCCCCGAGGGCCTGGTCGCCGTCGTGACCATCGTCCTTTCGCTTGGCGTGACCAAGATGGCTAAGCGCCAGGCAATCATCCGCAAGCTCTCTGCCGTCGAGACTCTCGGCTGCACGCAGACCATCTGCTCCGACAAGACCGGTACCCTTACCCAAAACAAGATGACCGTCGTCAAGCACGAGCTCGCTGCGCCTAAGGAGAAGTTCCTGGCCGGTATGGCCCTTTGCTCCGATGCCCAGTGGGACGAGGAGCTGGGCGAGGCCGTGGGCGAGCCGACCGAGTGCGCGCTCGTCAACGACGCCGGCAAGGCTGGCCTCACCGGCCTGACTGCCGAGCATCCGCGCGTGGGCGAGGCCCCGTTCGACTCGGGCCGCAAGATGATGTCCGTGATCGTCGAGACCCTGGATGGCGAGTACGAGCAGTACACCAAGGGCGCGCCCGACGTGGTGATCGGCCTGTGCACCCATATCTACGAGGGCGAAAAGGTCGTCCCGCTGACCGAGGAGCGTCGCGCCGAGCTCGTGGCCGCCAACAAGGCCATGGCCGACGAGGCTCTGCGCGTGCTGGCGCTGGCAAGCCGCACCTACACCGAGGTCCCGAGCGACTGCAGCCTCGCTGCGCTCGAGCACGACCTGGTCTTCTGCGGCCTGTCCGGCATGATTGACCCTGTCCGCCCCGAGGTCGCCGACGCCATCCGCGAGGCGCACGATGCCGGTATCCGCACCGTCATGATCACGGGCGACCACATCGACACCGCCGTGGCCATCGCCAAGCAGCTGGGCATCGTCACCGATCGCAGCCATGCCATCACCGGTGCCGACCTCGATCGCATGAGCGACGAGGAGCTCGACGCGCACATCGAGGACTACGGCGTGTACGCCCGCGTCCAACCCGAGCACAAGACACGCATCGTCGAGGCTTGGAAGTCGCGCGACCAGATCGTGGCCATGACGGGCGACGGCGTCAACGACGCCCCGTCCATCAAGCGCGCCGACATCGGCGTGGGCATGGGCATTACTGGTACCGACGTCACCAAGAACGTCGCCGACATGGTGCTCGCCGACGATAACTTTGCCACCATCATCGGTGCCTGCGAAGAGGGCCGTCGCATCTACGACAACATCCGCAAGGTCATCCAGTTCCTGCTTTCGGCCAACCTTGCCGAGGTGTTCTCGGTGTTTATCGCCACGCTCATCGGCTTTACCATCTTCCAGCCGGTGCAGCTGCTGTGGGTGAACCTGGTCACCGACTGCTTCCCCGCGCTCGCGCTTGGCATGGAGGATGCCGAGGGCGACATCATGAAGCGCAAGCCGCGCAACGCCAAGGACGGTGTCTTTGCCGGACATATGGGTCTGGACTGTGTGGTCCAGGGCCTAATCATCACCGTGCTGGTGCTGGCGAGCTTCTTTGTGGGCGTGTACTTTGACATGGGCTACATCCATATCGCCGATATGATCGCCGGCAATGCCGACGAGGAAGGCGTGATGATGGCGTTCATCACGCTCAACATGGTTGAGATTTTCCACTGCTTCAATATGCGCAGCCGTCGTGCGTCGCTGTTCACCATGAAGAAGCAGAACAAGTGGCTGTGGGCTTCCGCCGCGCTGGCGCTGGTGCTGACGGTGATCGTAACCGTGCAGCCGACGCTTGCCGAGATGTTCTTTGGCCCCGTGACGCTTGAGCTCAAGGGCGTTGTCGCTGCCCTGGGCCTGGCCTTCCTGATCATCCCGCTGATGGAGATCTACAAGGCAATCATGCGCGCGGTCGAAAAGGAGTAGATTAACCTGCCCGGGCCCGCCCCACGCCCTTTCTCCCTCACTGGTCCTCGCGCTTCGCGCTGCGGGATCGTTCGGGAGAAAGGGCTTCCGGGGCGGGCCCTGCGGTGACTCCGCCGCCTTTCCTCGCGCGGATGATAAGGGCTGAGGGAAAGTTTGTGAGCTGGTCGGGCTTTGCCCGGCCAGCTCTTTTTGATTTAAAATACCTGCTCAGTTGTGATTTGTGGTGCTGGGAGGCGCTTGTGGGCAAGGCTAAGGCTAAAGCGAAGAAAAAGACGACGGGGGCGCGGGCTAAGCGCGATCGTCGTCGGAAGCTCGCGACCGAGGCTCCCGCGTCTGCCGAGGAGCTGCTGGCGAGCGTGCCGGGACTCGACGCGCTGCAGGACGTTCCGGCGTTCGATGACCTGCCGGTCGATGAAGCTCAGCAGGCTGCCTTTGATGATTTCTGCGCACATGCCGAGGAGCCCGAGCAGATGCAGCTTGGCGCCGTGGTGCGCTTGGATCGTGGGTTTCCGCTGGTGGCGACTGCCGACGATACCTTCCGCGCCGAGCATGCCGTGGGATTTGCCAAGTCGCGCGGTGGGGACGAGGTCCTGCTGCCTGCCGTGGGCGATCGTGTGGCGGTGCGCCGCGCTCCCGGGCACGATATGGGCGTGATTGAATGCGTACTGCCGCGCCGTACGAGCTTTGAGCGTTGGCGCGGCCGTGCCCGCGGAGAGCGCCAGGTGCTCTGCTCCAACGTGGATAGCGTGCTAATCGTGCAGGCGCTCGGTGCCGGCGAGGTGCTGCTCGACCGTGTGGCGCGCTCGCTGGTGTTGGCGCTCGACTGCGATGCCGAGCCGGTGGTGGTGCTCACCAAGGCTGACCGCTGCGATGCCGGGGAGCTCGAGCGCGATCTGGACCGCGTGCGCCGTCTGGTGGGTCCGGACGTGCGCGTGATCGTGACGTCTTCTGCCGAGGGCCGCGGTCTGGACGAGGTCCGTGCCTGCGTGCCTGCCGGGAGCTGCGCCATGATTCTGGGCGAGTCGGGTGCCGGCAAGTCGACGCTGCTCAATGCACTGCTGGGCCACGATACGTTGGCGACCGGCGGTGTGCGCGAACGCGACGACCAGGGCCGTCACACTACCGTCGCGCGCGTGATGGTGGCGCTGCCGGGCGACGCCGGCGTGATCGCCGATGCCCCGGGTCTGCGCAGCTTGCCGCTCGTGGGTCACGAGCGGGGTCTGGCACGCGCCTTCCCCGAGATTGTCGAGGCATCGCGTGCGTGCCGGTTTGGCGACTGCACGCATACCCACGAACCGGGTTGCGCCGTTCGCGAGGCCGAGGACGCCGGGCAGATCGACAGCCTGCGTCTGGAAACTTTCCAAAATCTGGCGTCATCCATGCGCGTGAGCGCTCAAATGCTCGATCCCGATGTCCATCTGTAATTGATTTTTCCTATGACAGCCGTCTCCCAACTGTTCGGGAGACGGCTTTTTTGCTGCGGAAAAGCCTCGAAACATGCAGTTTGCTGACGTGCTGACCAAAACCTTGCCACGAGCTTGACGGGCTGGTCAGCTTTTGGTCAGCGATTGGTTTGACATCGAAAACCAAGATTGCGATTGCGCCGCTTTGCACTCTGGCCGCCCAGACAATGGTGGTACGGGCATTCGCCCGGCACTGCCATGAGAGGAGCGGCCGTGAACAAGAGCAAGCGCATCGCCATCAGTCTGGTCGCGGGCGTGCTCGCTGCTCTGCTCTGCATGGTTTACGGCTCGTCGATCCGCTCGCAAGCCGAACAGGTCCAGGCTGAGACCTTGGCCAAGTACGGTGGCGATCGCGTCGAGGTATGCGTCGCGGCGCGCGATATCGATGTGGGTGAGACCCTCGATGAGACCAATGTCATAACCCAGGAGTGGCTGACGAGTCTGCTGCCGCGTGACGCGGCGACCGAGCTACGCCAGGTGCGCGGCGACGTGACGACTTCGCGTATTCCCAAAAACGCCGTGATCTGCAATGTCTACACCAAGGCCGAGAGCCACATGCTCGAGGTACCTAAGGGCAAGGTCGCCGTTTCGGTGGCGGTCGATGCCGAGCACTCGGTCGGCGGTGCTGCGGGCGTGGGCAGCTACGTGGACGTGTACGTGCAAAAAGACGGCGTAACCGATCGGCTGTGCGGCGCGTACGTGATCGATACCAGTGAGGATTCCGGTTCCACGCGCGAGGGCAAGATCGAATGGGTGACGCTGGCGGCTGACCCCGAAGACGTCAAGGAACTGCTGGGAGCCTCGGGCAAGGGAACGGTCAGCTTGACGATTCCCGCCACGGCGCGCGGCAAAAAGAGCGGAGGCGACGAGTGATGAAGGCGATCTGGCTTGCGTGCTGCGCGTGCGGCGATTACGGGCTGTTGCAGCGGGAAGTCGAGGGCCGTGATGTGGGTGCACAGGTGCTTCGCGTGGGTGACCTGGACGGGCTGGTTTCCATGGCGCGGGCGTTTCCGTCGCGCCGCGGGGCTGCCATCATCGCGGCGTCTCTGTTTGATACCGAAGATGTGCGCAAGACTGTTGCGCGCCTGACGGCCGAAGGCCGCGTGAGTCGCGTGGTCGTGTTGATAGAAGCGCTCGATCCGTCGGATATCGAGGGGCTGTTTCGCGCGGGGGCGACCGAGGTCATCGCTGCGCACAGTATATGCGGCAACGGGCGTGCGGGCGAGGGAGCGGTTGATTCCGATCGGCGCATGACGATTGAGCCCGATGCTTTTGTTGATAGGGAACCCGGGGCGCCTCGCGCTACAAGAGGCCCGCGTGTTGATGATTATGGAAAAGCGGAAGCCGAGCATGGTCGGCGCCCCCGGAACCCCCTTGTATGCGATGACGCTGGAGGGCCGGCGCAGCATGCTGGCGACTCCCCGGCTGTAGATATGGGATACGTGCACGGCGTGAATCTGGTGGATGAACTCGACGAACTTGAGGGCTTTGCCGGGTGCGGCGAGTTGTCGCTAATGCAGCATGAGCAGATTGCGCAGAACGAGCCTGCCTCGCAGACCGAACAAGCTGCCATGCCGGCTTGGACGCAGCGTGTGGTTGCGGCGGGGGAGACGGGGGCGCTGCCACCGACGCCCGCCCCGCCGCCTCCGATGCCGCCGGCAGACGCTGCCGCTCCGCCGCATCGAGCTCCGGTCATCTGCGCTATTTCGGGTTCGGGCGGTTGCGGCAAGTCGACGATCGTTGCCACCATGGCACACACATCGTCGCTGTTGGGCTTGCGTGCCGCCGTGCTCGACCTGGACCTGATGTTTGGAAACCTTTACGACTTGTTAGGCGTCGATGCTCCGCGCGATATGGCGGCACTTATCGAGCCGTCGGCGGCGGGCACGCTCACCGAGCCGGATATCGTAGCCACATCGATGCGCGTGGCGCCGGGCGTTACGCTCTGGGGTCCCGTCGCGGCGCCCGAGCAAGCCGAGCTCATGGCGCGTCCGGTGGAGCTACTGCTTGATGTTCTGCGTCGCGAATCGGACGTGGTCTTTATCGATACCTCGGTCTTTTGGGGCGACGCCGTGGCGGCTGCGGTGGCGGCGAGCGACCGTTGCCTGGTCGTTGGCGATGCGGCGGTGTCGTCCGCGACATCGGCGTCGCGCGTCATCGAACTGGCAAGTCGAGTAGGTGTGCCGCGCACGCGCATGAGCGCCGTGTTCAACCGGTTCGGTGCGCGCGGGGCAGACGAGGACGTCGCCATGCGCTTTGAGATTGCCTGTGCGTTGAGCTCCAAGATTCGTATCGCCGATGGCGGGCAGGATCTCGCCGCGCTCATGGCGTTTGGGCGCGCTGACGAGGCGGTGGGGCAGACCAGCGCTTTTGCGACTAGCATGCGCGAGGCCACGCGCGAGATGCTCGTGGAACTGGGGTGCGCCGTCGGCCCTTGGAGCGATATGGTCGCCGACCGTGCAACGCGTACCGAACGCCCGCGTATCCGCCTTCCCTGGTCGCGCGAGGGTGATCAGCGATGAGCCTGCAAACGAGGATTAAGGCTGCCGGCGCTGCAGCGGCGGCAGCGCCTGTAGATGCGGGGCGTCGCCGCGCGGTGAAACGACGCACCAAGCGCGCCGTGATGGACCGCATGGGTTACGACGAAGTGGCGCGTATCAGCGCCTATATCGACCCGGCACTTGCCCGCTCGGAATTGCGTCCTGCGGTGGAGGCGGCGCTCAATGTTGAGGAGTCGACCGATCTCGCGACGCCCGAGCGCGAGACCATCATCGACGAGATCTTGGATGACGTGGTGGGCTTGGGGCCGTTGCAGCCGCTCATCGAGGACGACACCGTTACCGAGATCATGATCAACGGCTGCCGCTCGGCTTTCTTTGAACGCGGCGGCGTCTTGTACCCCATCGAGCATGCGTTTGAGGATGATGAGCAGATCCGTGTGCTTATCGACCGCATTATCTCGCCACTTGGCCGCCGTATCGACGAGCGCAGCCCCATCGTCAACGCCCGCCTCAAAACGGGCTATCGCGTCAACGCGGTGATTCCGCCTGTGGCGATTGACGGACCGATTCTCACCATCCGAAAGTTCTCGGACCGTATCTGCTCGCTGGACGAGCTTGTGGGGCTGGGGTCGCTGCCGCTTTGGTATGCGCAGCTGCTGTCGTGTGCGGTGTCGCTGCGACAGGACCTGGCGGTTGCGGGAGGCACGGGATCTGGTAAGACCACCCTGCTCAACGCGTTGTCATGTGAGATTTCCACCGGCGAGCGCATCGTGACGATCGAGGACTCTGCCGAGCTCAAGTTTGCGCATCATCCGCACGTGGTGCGCTTAGAGGCGCGCGAGGCTTCAATTGAGGGCGAGGGCGCGGTGACGATCCGCGACCTGGTAACTAATGCCCTACGCATGCGCCCCGACCGCATCGTGGTGGGCGAGGTGCGCGGTGCCGAGTGCTGCGACATGTTGCAGGCCATGAACACGGGCCACGACGGGTCGCTCACCACACTTCATGCGGGTTCAGAACAGGAGACCGTGGTGCGTCTGACGTTGCTTGCACGTTATGGCATCGATCTGCCGAGCGAGCTCATCGAGGAGCAGATTGCCATGGCGCTCGACGGCATCGTGATGTCCGAGCGCCACGCCGATGGCAGGCGTTTCGTCTCCTCGTATTCGGGGGTGCGACGCGCCGCATCGGGTGGCGTAGAGCTCGAGCGCTATGTGACGTTCGATGCCGCCGAGCGCACCTGGACGCTTGACCGCGAGCCGCCGTTTATCGCAGAAGGCCTGCGGTCGGGGACGCTCACACAAGAGGAGGTGGACGAATGGAGATCACTGTGCCCCTCGTCGTAGGGGGCTTGGCAGGGCTTTCTGTCGCGAAGGCGTGCGGAGTGGAACCTCGTGTGCCGCAGGTACCGCCGGCGGAGCTGGCACGTCAGGCGCTCGAGACGGTGGCAGAGAAGCTGCCGCGTGAGCTGGTGGAAAACGATCTGCTGAAAAAGATCGCCCGTTCGTGGGCATCGCTGGCTCCGGCGCATCGCCTTGGCCTCGTGATCGAAGATGCTTCGGGACGTTTGGCGTTTCTGCTGCTATCGAGCGGTGTCTGCTGCGTTTTACTAACGATGGTGTCGTTATCGCCCCTCGGATTTGCCTCGGGACTTGTTGCTCCGTTTGCCGTTGGTGCCGCTTGGGATGGCTTTGAGAGCCGGCGCGAGCAACACGATGCAGAAGAGGCAATGCCCGAGGCGTTTACCGCACTTTCCATGTCGCTTGCCTCGGGACATTCGCTGGCCCAGGGCATGCGCTTTGTGGGCGCTCATGCGCAAGAGCCAGTGCATACCGAGTTTTTGCGGGTGGCGGCGGCGATCGATTGCGGCATCTCGGCGACCGACGCGCTCGATGACTTGCTCGTGCGTATCGACGCCCCCGGTCTTTCGCTTGTGACCTTGGCGCTTAAGGTGTCTCAGCGCACCGGCGCTCCGCTTGCCGACTTACTGTCCGAGGCGTCGAGCATGGTGGGGGAGCGCATTGAGCTCAAGCGCCGCCTGGATGTTAAGACGTCGCAGGCTCGCATGTCTGCGCATATGGTCGCGGCGATGCCGGCGGGCATGTGCGCGGTGTTGGCGCTGCTTTCGGCAGATTTTCGTCGCGGTCTTGCGACGCCCGCCGGCGCGGGCGCTGTGGTGCTGGGTCTTGCCCTCAACGCCGTTGCCCTGGTGGTTATCCGGCGCATTATGCGGGTGGAGCTATGAGCGCCCCGGTTGCAGTTGCGGCTTGCCTGTGCGCCCTGAGTGTATTTGTCGCGACGGGTTTGGATCGGGCGGATGCACGCAAGATCGCAGGGGCCTGCAAGCGCGAGGCGGTGCTGGTCGCTGCCGCGGGTCGCTCGGTGGTCGATGCTCTGACCGCGCGAGTGAAGGGCGCGGTTGGAGCGGGCGGCCCGGCGCGAGTGTCGCTCGGCGAAGTTTCCGAGATGATCGATGTTGTGCGCTTGGGTCTTTCGGCCGGTCTTTCGTTTGATGCGGCGCTTGAGATTTTCTGCGCCAACCGCCGGTCAGTGCTGGCTCTTCGCCTTGAGCGCGCCTGCATGGCGTGGCAGGTGGGCGTGGGCACGCGTGAGGACGAGTTGTTGGCCGCCGCGCGCGACCTGGACGTGCGAGCGCTCGAGACCTTTGCCATCACGGTGGGGCAGGCGCTCGCCCTGGGTGCCCCACTTGCCGAGACGCTGGCCGCTCAAAGTCGCGAGATCCGTGCGGCTCATCGCGCCGCGGTCGAGCGCGAGATCGAGCGTGCGCCCGTCAAGCTGCTGATTCCCACCGGCACGCTCATCTTGCCGGCGTTGCTTCTGTCCATATTGGGCCCGCTGCTGGGAGCAGGCGGGATGATGTAGGGAGGAATACATGAACACGATGACTGACACTGCTGGCAAGGTGCAGGGCTGGGCGTTTTGCCGGGCGGCACATGTTCGTCAGCGCGCCAAGGAACTATTGCAGGAGGAGAGTGCGCAGGGTACCACCGAGTATGCCATCTTGGTCGGCGTGCTCGTGGTGATCGCGATTATCGCCATCGTCGCATTTAAGGGCAAGGTCCAAGATCTATGGAACGCTATCAGCGAGGGCATCAACAGCCTGTAGAGGGCGAGCGCCCCGTCGGGGTGCTGCTGGTGTTTGCTTGCCTGACCGTGGCGATAGCGGCGGTGCTTTGGGGGCTTAACGCCGCGCGGCAGCAGCGTCCTGGGACCGCCTCCGATTTGGGCTCAGATTCGGCGGTGGCGTCTCAAAAAGATGAGATGCGAGATGCGGACGATTCGGATGTCGCTGTCACGGCGCAAACCTTTCTGCGGACGCTCGACAAGCGGTCTGGCACTGCGACGGATTCGCCTGGGGGCAACGCGATTGTGGTCCGGCTTGCATGGTCCGAGGACCGACCGATGACCGAAGCGGCGGCGGATATGCTGCGTTCCTATCGCGAGGTACCCACGGCGCAACTTGCTCTGAGCGGCTATCTCGACATCAAGGGAAACGTGTGGGGCGCCATCGTGCGTGACGGACGCGGCTGGGTCGATATGGTGACGGTTGCTGCGGATACTGGCGATGCTTCGTGTCGTCTGCGCGCCGTGCGCCTGGTCCCGCAAACAATAAGCTCAAAGGAGGGGTCGTGAAATGCATGGCGTTCTGCGTGAGGAGGTTGCCCAAGCGACTGTGGAATACGCCATCGTCACGGTGGCGCTGTTATCGATCGTGCTGGCGATTGCGGGACTTTGGCGTGCTGGCACCGATGGGCGCTTGGCGGCGCTGGTCGAGCGGGCGGCGTCTCACGGCGTCACCTCGACATCGGTTGTCGACGCTGCTGCGGGTGCTAAGGACATCGCGCTGTATTGATATCGCGCGCGAGGACCGGGCGCAGTCTACGGTCGAGGCCGCTTTTTTGCTGCCGACGTTTCTGACGCTCATCCTTCTCGCACTGCAACCGGTGTGCCTGCTCTATACGCGCGCGGTCATGGAGTCTGCCGCCGCCGAGACCGCGCGGCTCATGACCACGACGACGGCGGAGGACGACGATCTTAAGGAGTTCACCCGCCGCCGGCTTGCCGCAGTGCCCAACGTTTCGATTTTTCATGCCGGCGGGCCGCTGTCGTGGGATATCGAGCTTGGCCGGGCCGGTGCGGGTGGCGTCTCGTCCGTGTCCGTTTCCGGCGAGGTCAAGCCGTTGCCCGTGATCGGTGCGTTTGCGCAGGCTATGGGTGGTACCGCCGAGGGCGGCTACGTTGAGCTCAAGGTCGATGTCTCGTATCAATCGCGTCCCGAATGGCTGGAGGGAGATTATGATTCGTGGATTGCTACATGGGATTAAGCGTTTCTGGTCTAGACGCGTTTTGACGCGCCGTCCGAGTTGCCATTGCAAGCGAGGTGGCTTTATGGGTCGAGCCGGTGTCGATCTGTTTATCGAAGACGGTGCCTATACCACGCTTTCTTCTGCCGTGGTCATCCTAGTGGTGCTCACATTGTTGTTTTCGTCGACCGCGGCGATATGGAGCATGTCGCGTGCCGGGGACACCCAGGTGGCGGCTGATAGCGGCGCGCTGGCGGGTGCCAACGTGGTGTCGTCCTATCACACGGCTGCCACGGTGGTTGATGCGAGTATCTTGAGTCTGGGGCTGGCGGGGTTTGCCACGATCGGGACGGGCCTGGTCGCCATCCTCATCCCGGGTGCCGAGCCGGTTGCCGGCAATATGGTCGACACCGGGATCGAGATCATTAAAACGCGCAACAAGTTTGCCAAAAGCGCATCGGAAGGCTTACAGAAAATCGAGACGGCTCTGCCGTATCTGATCGCCGCGCGTGCCACGCAGGCGGTGTCGGCGCAGGATACCGATAGTGTGACCTATACCGGTACGGCGCTTGCCGTGCCCAGGACATCCGAGTCGGACTTCGCTGCGATCAAAGGGTCAGAGATCTCGACCGATACCATTAAAGACACATCAGATGATTTAGAGCGTGCGGCCGAGGAGCTGCGGAAGGCTTCTGAGGACACGGCGAAGGCTAAAGAGCGTGCTTGGCTGGCGGATTGTGGTGGGTCTGACAAGGGCTCGGTCGGCAGCTGTTCTTGCATGTGGGAGCGCGCGAAAAGCCTAACGGATCTCTCCGGTGTTCAAAATCCGCATTACTCATCGAGCGTTACGTGGGAGCCTCAAGTTGCCCTTGATCGCGCGAAGGACTACTACCATTGGCGTCTGACAAATGAGAAGCCCCAGGGCTCGAGTGTCGAGATGAAGGCAGAGTCTGCGGCGCGTAAGGCGTTTTATACCTATGCGAACGCGGAGGTCGATCGGGCATATATAACCGAGAACGGAGACAGGGTTTCCTCCTATATTCCGCTGCTGCCGCGCAACTCTGATGAGGTTCGGGCGACGGAACTCTATACCGATGCGGTGTGGCCGACTAGCGTGAACGATGACAAGGCGTATCTGCATTACGGGACGACCTGCCCTAACTATAAGAAAGGGACGCCGAGCGGATTTGCTTCGGTTGCCGATTACGATGGACAGGATAAATGCAGCAAATGCCATTTTGGCGTTTTGTCGCTTGGTGCTGTTGCGGCGCCTTCAACCTCTATCGAAAACGGCTTCGAGTATCACTTTGACAAGTTTAAAGACGCCCTGGAGGACTACGTCGACTGTCGCAACAAGGAGCTCGAGCTCGAGCGTCAGACCGAGGACGAAGCCGACCGTGCGGGCAATGCGTTCGATACCGCCATCAAAGAACTTTCCGGTGAGCGCCCGCGTATCGCTCCGCCCGGTCGCAACGGCGTGGTTGCCTTTGCGGTTTCGGGTGCCATCTCGAGCTCCGATGAACTCAACTCTTCGTTTAACACGGCAGTCAGACTTGGCGATCGCGGTGCCATCTCTGCCGCGGTGCTGGCGCCCGATGGGGCGACGGCGCAAAACAACGTGCTTTCGCGATTTTTCTCGACATTGAAGGAACGCTCGGGCGGCGTTGCCGGCGTGCTCGACGGCGTCATGGATGTCTGGGGACGGCTGCTTGTGGGATACGGAGACATCCAAGGTTCGGCCGACGAACTTATGGACGAGATGATTAAAGGCCTAGGAGGGGGCAGCGGCGCGTTGGGCTCCATTGCATCGTGGCTCGGCGATACCGTTTCGGCGTCCGTGGCGGCGCTGGGTTTGGAACCGTGCGACTTGCGCCTGCGAAAGCCGGTGCTGACTGATTCCGCCAACGTCATTAAGAGCCCGGGGTCTGACATTGCTGGCCTCTCTCAAGCGCAAGACAAACTGCGAAGTATTCCGTTGGGCGTGACCGATCCCAAGGCGCTTTGCGAGGCGTTGGAATATCAAGTCGAACGCACCATCAGCGGTACGGTGTTCACGCTTGCGGAGATTCCTCTGCCCGGCGGCGGCTCCATCCCGCTCACCGTCGATGTCGCCACGCTGGTTGGCGCTCTGGGCGGTGGGTCGTAATGAGTATCCGCATGCGTCTGCGCGAGGAGCGCGCCCAAGCGACGGTGGAGATAGCAGTGGTTACGCCCGTTTTGCTGGTGCTGGCACTCATCGTATACAACGTCATGATCTATGCCAGCGCTGTCGCGCGCTTCGACCGCGTGGTGCCCGACATCGTGTTGGCGCACGCCGTGGCGCCGAGCGGGGAGGGCGACGAAAGCTCTGTCGATGCCTCGGCGACGGTCCGGACTCAAATTCTGAATGCCATGGAAGGCTATGACTTGCAGATCGAAGTGTCGAGCGAGCAAGGCGCGGAGGCATCGGATGGTGGCCTGCTCTCCCTATCCGGTACGTTTAGGACCTACACCTGCACCATGCACTATGAGCCGTGGCCGACTTCTCTCAGCATCGCTGGCGTTCCGCTGGGGGCGCCGACAACGTTGTCGCACGAGCGCGCGGTGACGGTCGATCCATGGCGTCCGGGGGTGGTCATGTGACCGCGGTCTCGTCCTACATCGCCTACGCGCGGGCACTCAATAGGCTGGGCTGGACGCCGGCCGAGTTTGCGGTGGCGGAGTCGTTTGCCGTGCGCCTGCGCGGCATGCTGGGACGGTGTCCGGTTGCCGCCAACGGTCTGCCGCTCGTCATGGCATTTCCACGCTGCTCTTCGGTCCATACGTGTTTTATGGCCTATCCCATCGATATCGCCTTTATCGATGCACGTGGCTATGTCCTCGTATGCTACGAAAACGTACGTCCCTGGCGTATGTGCTCCTGCCCCGGCGCCTGGGCCGTACTAGAGCGTCCTTCAATCATTGTTTCGACCCCTGCTCTCCAACGCGTGCCGGCTTAAGAATTGGCGACAGCGGACTTTCGTCATACGAAATTGGGTAAGATGGAGGAGAAGATGCATGGATGTTGAGATCCATCCCAACGCTAAAAAGCACCTGACGGAAAAGCAGGTGCTTAGCGCTTGGCTTGCGGTTACTGAGTGCATTCGTCGCGAGGCGAAGGACGAGCCGCCGAGATGGCTTGCGATTGGATGGCTCCCAGACGGACGAAGCGTGGAGCTTGTCGCGGTCGAGCTTGTCCGTGGGGGCTTATCATTCATGCCTTGTCTCCAGTCCAGAAGAAATTTTGGCAGGAGATTGAACGGGCTCGGCAAAGGGGTCGATGATGGGCAAGACGTATACGGCCGCTAATGGTCAGGTTGTAACGGATGAAATGATTGACGCGTGGTGCGAGTCGTACGAGCGCGGAGAGTTTCCGGATGGCGAACACACCGTTGGTGGGATCGTGCATGGACGGCCCCCACTCTCAGGTGAGGGGACGGCAACGCTGTCGGTCAAGATTCCTCTGGGAATGAAGGAGGCCATTCGTCGACGGGCGGCTGCCGAGGGGATGACGCCAAGTGAGTTTGCCCGTGCGGCTCTGAGCGAAAAACTTCTTGCTGCCGGCTGATGCCTCTGACGTGCCGATTTAAAGAACCGAGGCTGTGCTCAAAAACTTTTTTGAAATTCTCGGTTGACCGGAACGCGTCCTTGGTTATACTAATCAAGCCTTGAAACAAGGCACACCTCAAATGGCTGGGTAGCTCAGTTGGTAGAGCAGAGGACTGAAAATCCTCGTGTCAGGGGTTCGATTCCCTTCCCCGCCACCTTGAATTGACTAGGACCTCTGCAAAGGGGTCCTTTTCTTTTATATGGACCCTGCACGGAATCGAACCCCGTGAGGGCGCGGAGCTGAGGAAACGCGCAAGCGTTTGCCAGCGTAGCTCGCAAGGCGCGTAAGCGCCGCAGCGGTCCGTCCGCGCAGCGCGCGGACGCGATTCCCTTCCCCGCCACCTTGAATTGACTAGGACCTCTGCAAAGGGGTCCTTTTCTTTTATGTAGGGTTCTGCGGAAACTGCGTCCCAGAATAAGGGCTCAGAACGGGACACACTTTCCGGTGCCTGCCTCCGGCGCGCGTACACACCTCGTCGCACCATTCCGAGTCCGTCTGCTCCCAGACATTCCTCCCACTTTCGCGTCACTTTGCAGACCGTTCGGTCGCCTGTCCGCACACGCGGGTATACTCAAAACGATACTTATCCTACGCAATACGATGCGGGTTCGACCTGCATGATCCGAAGGGGGCAGTGATGGAGAGGATACTCGGCGTTAATCTCTCTGGCTGGTTTATTCCCGAGCCTTGGGTGACCCCGTCGCTGTACGCGGCGACCGGTGCATCCAACGCGGCTGAGCTACAGGAGGCCATGGGTACCGCCGCCTATAACGAGCGCATGCGCCGCCATTACGAGACGTTTGTGAGCGAGGACGATTTTCGCCGCATGGCGCAGATCGGTCTCAATGCCGTGCGTCTGCCGGTGCCCTGGTATGCCTTTGGCTCACAGGAGTCCGATGCCTCCTACATATCGGTTGTCGATTACATCGACCGCGCAATTGAGTGGGCTGCCAAGTACGACATCCGCGTGCTGCTCGATCTGGCAACCGTGCCCGGTGGCCAGGGCGATTCCAACGATTCGCCCACCACGCCGGAGGCTGTTGCCGAGTGGCATTCGTCCACCAACGGCCGTCATGTCGCACTCGACGTGCTCGAGCGCTTGGCCGATCGCTATGGCGAGGCCGAGAGCCTGCTGGGCATTGAGCTGCTGGACACGCCGCAGATGAGCGTTCGCAAGAGCCTCTTCACCATGACGGATGGCATTCCTGCTCACTACCTGCGCAATTTCTATCGCGATGCCTACGAGCTCGTCCGTTCGTATATGCCCGAGGATAAGATCGTCGTCTTCTCGTCGTCGGGGCATCCCAGCGAGTGGAAGCATTTTATGCGCGGCGCCAAGTACAAGAACGTCTACATGGACCTTCACCTGTACCATTACCGCGACGAGTATGCGCTCGACATCACGAGCCCTCGCGGGCTGACGACGGCGATTTCGCGTAACAAGCGCGAGCTTAAAGAAGCGATTTCGACTGGGTTCCCCGTGCTGGTGGGCGAATGGTCGGGCGCGGCGATCTTTGCCAACTCGTCGGTTACGCCCGAGGGCCGCAATGCCTACGAGCGCGTGTTTATCGCCAACCAGCTGGCTTCGTTTGCGCCGGCTGCCGGTTGGTTCTTCCAAACGTGGAAGACCGAGAAGCGCATTGCAGCATGGGACGCCCGCGCGGCGCTCGGTACGCTCGAGCGCGGCATGATTGAATAGGTTGATATGACGCAAAACAGCGCCCATACGGGCAAACTCTATGTGGTCGGCACGCCCATCGGCAACCTGGGCGACCTGTCCCCGCGCGTTGGTGAGGCCTTTGCCGCTGCTGATGCCATCTGCTGCGAAGACACGCGTGTGACGTCAAAGCTACTGATGCACCTGGGCATTTCCAAGCCGCTTGTCCGTTGCGACGAGAATGTGATCGCCAGCCGCGCCGCCGGCCTGGTCGACCGTCTGCTGGCGGGGGAGACCCTCGCTTTTGCCTCGGACGCCGGCATGCCGAGCGTGTCCGATCCCGGCCAGGCGCTGGTCGAGGCGGCGCGTGAGGCCGATGTGCCCGTCGAAGTTATTCCCGGGCCCTCTGCTTGCGTCACGGCGCTTGTTTCGTCCGGCATTCCCTGCGAGCATTTTTTCTTCGAGGGCTTTTTGGGCCGAAAGCACGGCGACCGTGTGCGCCGTTTGCAGCGCCTTGCCGTGGTGCCCGGCGCACTCATCTTCTACGAGTCTCCACATCGCATCGTGGCGACGCTCGAGGCCGTGGCGGAGGTCTTTCCCCAGCGTGAGGTTGCCGTCTGCCGCGAACTCACCAAGCTGCACGAGGAGGTCTTGCGCGGGCCCGCTGACCAGCTTGCCGAGGAGCTACGTGCTCGCGGCGAGGTAAAGGGCGAGATTGCGCTGGTCATCGCGCCACCGAGCGAGGATGAGGAGGCCGGTATCGTGCCGGTCGGCGCCACGGCAGCGGATCCCGACGAGGCCCTGCGCGAGGATATCCGCGCCGCGCTCGAGGAGGGGGAGCCCGCGTCTGCGGTGGCCAAGCGCCTGTCTCAGAAGTATTCGCGCCGCAAGCGCGATGTCTATGCCATGGTGCTCGATATGCAATAGATGGAGGATATCCAGCCCTTGCGCTAGAATCATCCCCTGTATGCAACGTTTTTCTGGAGGACAAACCCCATGGATCAAAGCAAGCCTTCGTTCTTTATCACGACGCCCATCTACTACGTCAACGCCGATCCGCACCTGGGCACGGCTTATTCCACCATCATCGCCGACGTTCAGGCTCGCTATCGCCGCTCCGCCGGCTATAACGTCAAGTTCCTGACCGGCATGGACGAGCACGGCGAGAAGGTCGCCGAGGCCGCAGCCAAGCATGGTATGACGCCGCAGGAGTGGACCGACAGCCAGGCCCCGCACTTCAAGGAGCTTTGGAGCAAGCTCGAGATTTCCAACGACGACTTCATCCGCACCACCGAGCCGCGCCAGCATCATGCCGTGCAGTACCTGTGGGAGCGCATGAAGGAGTCCGGTTACCTGTATAAGGGCAGCTACGACGGCTGGTATTGCGTGCCTGACGAGACCTACTTCACCGATACGCAGGTCCAGAAGGGCGACGAGGAGTACGGCAGCGTCGGCCAGCACCTGTGCCCCGACTGCCACCGTCCGCTTGAGCGCGTGCAGGAGGAGTCCTACTTCTTTAAGCTTTCCGCCTTCCAGGACAAGCTGCTCAAGCTCTATGACGAGCATCCCGACTTTGTCGAGCCTGCGTTCCGCATGAACGAGGTGCGCAGCTTTGTCGAGGGCGGCCTTAACGACCTTTCCGTGAGCCGCACGAGCTTTGACTGGGGCATTCAGGTCCCGTTTGACGAGGGCCACGTGACCTACGTGTGGTTCGATGCGCTGCTCAACTATATGACGGCCGTCGGCTACGGTGTCGATACCGACGAGGCGCGTGCCGAGCTGGCCTATCGCTGGCCCGCGCAGTTCCACATCGTGGGTAAGGACATCATCCGCTTCCACTGCGTCATTTGGCCCGCCATGCTCATGGCCATCGGCGAGGCCCTGCCCGAGCACGTTTTTGCCCACGGCTTCCTGACCGTGCGCAATGCCGAGACCGGCAAGGCCGAGAAGATGTCCAAGAGCCGCGGCAACGCTATCGCTCCGCAGGACGTTATCGACATGCTGGGCGTCGAGGGCTATCGCTACTACTTTATGACCGACGTCGTCCCCGGCACCGACGGCGCCATCAGCTTCGATCGCATGGAGCAGGTCTACAACGCCGACCTGGCCAACAGCTGGGGCAACCTCATCTCGCGTTCGCTCAACATGAGCGGCAAGTACTTTGACGGCTGCGCGCCCGCCAAGCCCGCATCGTTCGATGCGTTCGACAACCCGCTGGCAAAGATCGCCGACGGCCTGGTCGAGCGCTACATGGCCAAGATGGACGTGCTCGATTACGGCGGAGCCAAGGACGAGGTCATGGAGCTCATCCACGCCGCCAACCACTACATCGAGGACTCCGAGCCTTGGGCACTTGCCAAGGACGAGGCCAAGGCTGACGAGCTGGCGTTTGTGATCTACAACCTGCTCGAGGCCATCCGCATTGCCGCTCACCTGCTGATGCCGCTCATGCCTCAGACCTCTGCCGAGGCCCTGCGCCGCCTGTCCTGTGAGGGCGAGGCCGCGAGCGACGACCTCAAGGGCATTTGCACTTGGGGCCTGCTTGCCGGCGGTCAGCCCGTCGAGAAGGGCGATCCGCTGTTCCCGCGTCTGGCGTAGAGACCGCGCGAGCGCCATATCGGCAATTTGCTGTTTAGCTGTAAGGGCATGGCCGCCACGGTCCATGCCCTTTTGTTTCAAGACGCCGCCATCATGCTAAGGAGGCAACCATGACAACTTCGCCTTTGGCAAACCCCACGGCCACCAGGGAGCTGCTGGAGGAGTTTGGCCTTGCGACCAAGCATCGCCTGGGCCAGAACTTTCTAATCGACAATCATGTGATCGAACGTATCTGCGAGCTTGCCGAGCTTGCAGGTGACGAGCGCGTACTCGAGGTGGGTCCAGGTTGCGGTACGTTGACACTTGCGTTGCTGCAGGAAGCGGCGTGCGTTACGTCCATTGAGGCCGATTCCGAGCTTGAGCCGGTGCTCGATGCCCACGCCGCCGACTATGCCAACTTCCGCTTTATCATGGGCGACGCGCTCAAGGTGGGCCCGGGGCAGATTGAGCAGGCTGCGGGCGGTGAGCCGACGGTATTTGTCGCGAACTTGCCCTATAACGTGGCGGCGACGATCATTTTGCAATTTTTCCAGACGATGCCGGCGCTCAAGCGCGCCGTCGTCATGGTGCAAAAGGAGGTTGCCGATCGCATTGCCGCAGTGCCGGGCAACAAGACCTATGGCGGCTATACGGCAAAGCTTGGCCTGTATGCGCAGGTAACGGGTCGCTTTGAGGTGCCGCCGCGTTGCTTTATGCCGGCGCCACACGTGGACTCGGCCGTCGTGCGTATCGACCGTGTTGACGGTGTGGTGCCCGAAGGACTCGATCGCGAATTTGTGGCCCGCGTGATTGACGCTGCATTTGCTCAGCGTCGCAAGACCATCCGCAATTCCATGAGCGCCAACGGCTTTGCCAAGGACGTGCTCGATGCCGCCTTTGAGGCTTGCGGTATCGCACCCACCACGCGCGCCGAGACGCTCGGCGTCGCCGACTTTGTGTGCCTGGCTCGGGAGCTTTCCCATGACGCTTAATGCCGAACGCGTGACGTTTACCAAGAAAAAGAAGACGGTTGCTTGTCCCGTGCCCTTGGCACCGCTTGCCGACACACATGCGCATCTGCTTTCGTTCTGGGGCAAGGATGTGCCCGAGACACTCGTGCGTGCCAAGGCGGCAGGCATCGACCTGTTGGTGACGGTCTTCGACCCCATCGCCGACAAGCGCAGCGTGACGGACTATAGCGACTGGCTGACGCGCGAAATTCTGCCGATGCAGGATATCCCGCAGATCAAGTATCTTGCCGGCGTGCATCCGTATGGCGCGCCGGACTATACCGACGACATTCACGCGCAGGTTGTTGCTGCGCTTGATGACCCTTTGTGCGCCGGTATTGGCGAAATCGGTCTGGACTACCACATGGATTACGACGACGACATCACGCCGGCGCCCCACAGCGTGCAGATTGATTGCATGGCACGTCAGCTCGAAGTCGCCGTGCGCTGCAATGTGCCGGTGGAGTTGCACCTGCGGCACGAGGACTCGGATGGGGAGCGCACCTCGCATATGGATGCGTACAACGTGCTTCGTGAGGTGGGCGTGCCCCAGGCCGGTTGTGTGCTGCACTGTTTTGGCGAGGACCGCGCCACGATGGAGCGCTTTGTGGAGCTGGGCTGCTATATCGCCTATGGTGGTGCGGCTACCTTTAAGCGCAACGACGACGTGCGCGAGGCATTTGCGGCAACCCCACTCGATCGAATTTTGTTCGAGACGGATTGCCCGTATATGGCTCCGGAGCCCATCCGCGGTCTTGAATGCGAGCCCGCAATGATCTCCATTACGGCAAACGCGCTGGTTAACGACCGTGTCGATCGCACTGGTGAGGACGCCGAAACAATCGCGCATGCCGCTTGGGAAAATGCCTGCAAACTTTTTCAAAAATAGTTCTTGCGTTCGCGGTGGCGCTCCGTTATTCTAATTCCTGCACGCGGGCGTGGCGGAATTGGCAGACGCGTACGGTTCAGGTCCGTATGGGGGCAACCCCATGAAGGTTCAAGTCCTTTCGCCCGCACCATTAAATGAAAGAGCTCCCAGCAATGGGAGCTTTTTTGTTATGTGCTCATCGCAGGGACTTGAACCTGTGAAGGAGCGAGCGTCTAGAAAACGCGGAGCGTTTTTAGCGAGCTGGCGAGTCCGCCGGCAGGCGGGCGAAGCCGGTGCGGATCCGCGAAGCGGATACGCGGACGTCCTTTCGCCCGCACCATGGATTGAAAGAGCTCCCAGCAATGGGAGCTTTTTTGTTATGCACGATCTCCTTGGACGGGTATCCTAATGCCAACGTGTGCCTATCAGAGGAGAGACCATGCTGTTTTCCGGTATCATCGCCGCCCTTACCAGCCTTTTGATTCCCATCATCATCCTGTTGTTGCTGCTCCCCAACGCCTGCTACGTCGTTGAGCAGCAGCACGCTGTGATCATCGAGCGCTTGGGTAAGTTCAATCGTATCGTCAACGCGGGCTTCCACGTGAAGGTGCCCGTGATTGACCGCAAGGCCGCCACGGTGAGTCTGCGCACCATGAAAAATGGTTTTGGCATCGACGTTAAGACCCAGGACAACGTGACCATTGGCCTTGAGGTCTCCGCTCAGTACCACGTGAGCTATGACATGGGCGCCGGCCCGGCAGATTCGGGCATCTACAAGAGCTACTACATGCTGCAGGAGCCCGTCGACCAGATGCGCGACTTCATCACCGACGCCCTGCGCTCCTCCATCCCCGTCTACACGCTCGATGAGGTCTTTGCCAAGAAGGATGACATCGCCAAGGATGTCAACGCTACCGTTTCCGAGCAGATGGCCGCCTACGGCTTCACCCTCGTGTCGACGCTCATCACCAAAATCGCACTGCCGACCGAGGTTGAGAACTCCATGAACGACATCAACGCCGCCCAGCGCAAGCGCGCTGCGGCACAGGAGCTCGCCGAGGCAGACCGCATCAAGCGCGTCACCGAGGCGACCGCCGAGGCCGAGGCAATGGAAAAGGCGGGCGAGGGCATCGCCAACCAGCGCAAGGCCATCGCACTGGGTATCAAAGATTCGCTCGAGATCATCCAGGAGACGGGTGTCGGCAATGACGAGGCCAACCAACTGTTCATGTTTACGCAGTGGTCTGAGATGATGACGGAGTTCGCTCGCACGGGTAAAACCTCGACGGTCGTGCTGCCGAGCGACTTTTCGCAGTCGGCCTCGATGTTCGAGCAGATGCTGGCCGCCGGCAAAGTTCAAAACGATTCGAAGGAGTAGACGCGCGTGAAATACACCGTCGTTTGCGTCGGTAAGCTCAAGGAGCGCTTTTGGAAGGACGCGTGCGCTGAGTACACCAAGCGCCTAGGTGCCTATGCCAAGGTGGATATCCGCGAGGTGGCCGATATCGACCCGGCTAAGGCGGGCGGCGTGGATGCCGCGCGCGACAAGGAGGGGGCGGCGATTCTTGCCGCCTTGCCATCTCGAGCGCATGTGATCCTGCTGGCTATCGAGGGCAAGGAGCGCTCGAGCGAGGAGTTTTCGGCGAGGCTCGACGATCTTATGCTGCGAGGCAGCAGCGACATTGCCTTTGTAATCGGCGGTTCGGACGGCGTGAGCGATGACGTGCGCGCACGAGCCGACGAGATGCTCAGCTTTGGACGCATTACCTTGCCGCATAACCTGGCGCGTGTGGTGCTGCTGGAGCAGATTTACCGTGCCTGCAAGATCAGTCGTGGCGAGCCGTATCACAAATAGGTCGGCAATACGAAACAATGGCGTGGGACAATACCTTTCGTTTTGAGGAATGTGTCTGAAAGGACTATGAGATATGAAGATTGGATTTGTCGGTTTTGGCAATATGGCGAGCGCTATGGCCGATGGCTGGATCGCTGCCGGTGTAGCTGCGAGCGACATGTGCGCCTGCGCGGGTCGCTACGACGCGCTGGTTGAGCGCTGCGAGGCGCGCGGCATGGTCGCCTGCCACGATGCCGCCGAGGTTGTCGCCGCATCCGATATCGTGGTCGCTGCGGTCAAACCGTACATGATCGAGAAGGTATTCGCCCCGCTCAAGGATGCTCTTGCCAAAAAGGTCGTTCTGTCGGTTGCCTGGACCTGGGACAGTGCCAAGTGGGAGCAGGTCCTGCCGGGCGTCGCGCATATCTCGACGGTGCCCAACACGCCGGTTTCGGTAGGCGAGGGCGTCATCGCCTGCGAGAAGGCTTCGACGCTTAACGACGAGCAGCGTGCTGTGGTGCTCGACCTGCTCGGTAAGCTTGGCGCTGTCGTCGAGCTCGACACAAGCCTGCTGTTTGTGGGCGGCACGGTGGGTGGTTGCGCTCCGGCATTTGTCGCTATGGCAATCGAGGCCCTGGGCGATGCAGCGGTCAAGCACGGTATCCCGCGTGCTGATGCCTATCGCATTGTGAGCCAGATGGTGCTGGGTACGGCAAAGCTGCAGCTCGCAACCGGTCAGCATCCCGCAGCGATGAAGGATGCCGTGTGCTCGCCCGGCGGTGCCACCATCAAGGGCGTCGTCGCGCTCGAGGACGCCGGCATGCGCAGCGCCCTGGTCAAGGCAATCGACGCAACCCTCCAGTAAAACCTGCTATTTAGGGACAGGTTTATGTTGGCAGGTTTTTCCTGCGGTTTTGTCCTTTTAGCGAAAAGCGCCCCGCAACTGGCTCAATTCCAGTTGCGGGGCACTTGCGTTTGCCCAGATAAAACCGACCAAAATAAACCTGTCCCTTTTTGGCAGGTTAGTCCCAGAAGCTGTCTTCTTCGTCCTCGGACTTGGGGCCGCGGTCGACATACATCTTATGGGTGCGCTTCTCCATTACAAAGGCAATAATCGCAAACAGCAGGATGCCGCCGGCGAAAAGGATGGCAAAACCGGTGCGGGTGCCAAACAAAAAGGAAAAAACTGCGTCCATTGGGTGCCTTCTTGCGTAGTTGAGTTGGGTCGTAAACGCTCATAAGTATATACTTGCCCATACATGTACAAGGTTGCAACCTAAATGGAATGTATATCGCCGGAGGATCTAATGCTTGATATCAAGTTTGTTCGCGAGAACCCCGATGCCATCGATGTCGCCATGGCTAACCGCCAGACGTCTTGGGATCGCGAGAAGTTCTTTGAGCTCGACGACGAGCGTCGTGCCGTCATCACCGAGGTCGAGGAACTTCAAGCCACGCGCAATGCCGAGTCCAAGAAGATCGGCGCCCTGATGAAGGAGGGCAAGAAGGACGAGGCCGAGGCCGCCAAAGAGGCCGTGCGCGCCGTCAACGAGAAGATTGACGGTCTGGCCGAGCGCCGCACCGCCCTCGAGCAGGAGCAGTACGACTTCATGGCTCACCTGCCCAACATTCCTTGCGAGGCCACGCCGTACGGCAAGGACGAGGACGAGAACATCGAGCGCCGTCGTTGGGGCACCCCGCGCGAGTTCGACTTTGACTTTAAGCCGCACTGGGATCTGGGCACCGACCTCGACATCCTCGACTTCGAGCGCGGCAACAAGCTCTCCGGCAGCCGCTTCACCGTTCTCGGTGGCGCCGGCGCCCGCCTGGAGCGCGCCCTTATCAACTTCTTCCTGGATACGCACACGAGCCGTGGCTTCAAGGAGTGGTGGCCGCCCATCGTCGTCAAGCGTCAGACCATGTTCGGCACGGGTCAGCTGCCCAAGTTCGAGGACGACGCCTATCACGTCTCGGGCGACAACTTCCTGATCCCCACCGCCGAGGTCGTGCTCACCAACCTGCACGCCGGTGAGGTCCTCGACGCCGATACCCTGCCGCGCCGCTACACCGCCTTCACCCCCTGCTTCCGTGAGGAGGCCGGTTCCGCTGGTCGCGACACCCGCGGCATCATTCGCCAGCACGAGTTCGACAAGGTCGAGATGGTCAAGTTTGCCAAGCCGGAGGAGTCCGACGAGGAGCTCGAGAGTATGACCGCCGAGGCCGAGTTCCTGCTGCAGCAGCTGGGTCTTCCGTATCGCGTGATTAGCCTGTGCACCGGCGACCTGGGCTTCTCTGCCCGTCAGACCTACGACGTCGAGGTCTGGCTGCCGAGCTACAACGCCTACAAGGAGATCAGCTCCTGCTCCAACTGCGGTGACTTCCAGGCCCGTCGCGCCAACATCAAGTATCGCGACCCCGAGAACTTCAAGGGTTCGCGCTATCTGCACACCCTCAACGGTTCCGGTCTGCCGGCTGGCCGTACCATGGCAGCCATTCTGGAGAACTACCAGAACGCTGACGGCACCATCACGATCCCCGAGGTTCTGCGTCCCTACATGGGCGGCCTCGAGAAGATCGAGCCGGTCGCGTAGATTGGCTGCATAAGCGATTTGCTAGGGCACTCCTTTTTGGGGTGCCCTTTTTGTGTGCGGCCATACCATGCTGTGCGGACAGCTCAATAGAAAACACACGAACAACTGTTCTGTATACAGCCATCTACCTGCTATGCTTTTGCTAAATAAGAGCGAGAGAAAGGGGACGCGATGGAGCTGTTTGATGATCGGGTGGTTTTGTTTGAGAGCGACGAGGGCGGGGAGTACCTGCTTGTGACGTGTGAGCCGTCTGGCATGGGTGGCCTGGTGGTTCGACAGACGAGCGAGGGTCCGTTGACCCAATGGTGCTACGAGGAGTCGACGCATGTGGTTGAGACGTTTGTGGCGCACGAGGGGCTTGTGGCCCTGGAGCATTTCTATGGGGTCCGGACATCTAACCAGGTTGCTCGCATGTTGAGTATCTCGTTTGCCGATTATGATTGTGCCCAGCGGGTGAGATCGCTCCTGAGGGAACTTGATGCTAAGTTTGACGTGATCGAAAAGCCAATCGATCGTACGGGGAACGACGGTATATGCGGAGCAGCATGACAAAACTGCGTTTCACAAAAAAGTTTGAGATTGTGCTTGACTCCAATAAGCTAAAGTGGTTTTATATGTCTTGCGCTGCGGCGTTACCTCAGCTGGATAGAGGGTCTGACTACGAATCAGAACGTCATAGGTTCGAATCCTATACGCCGCACCAATTGAAATTGAAAGCCTCCGGCAACGGGGGCTTTTCTTTTAGGCGGACGATGCATGGATTCGAACCTCGGTCGAGGCACGAGCGTGAAGCGGACGCGGAGCGTCCGTAGCGAGCGGGCGAGCACGCCGGCAGGCGGGCGAAGCCGATGCGGATCCGCGAAGCGGATGCGCGGAATCCTATACGCCGCACCAATTGAAATTGAAAGCCTCCGGCAACGGGGGCTTTTCTTTTATGGCAACACCGCATGGATTCGAACCTCGGTCGAGGCACGAACAACTTAATTATCACTCCGTAAAATTTTTTCTAATTGTCGCTTGACCCATCGGGGGCTCGCGTGCATAATAATCCGTGCGTTGCGGCGTTACCTCAGCTGGATAGAGGGTCTGACTACGAATCAGAACGTCATAGGTTCGAATCCTATACGCCGCACCAACTGAACTTTAAAGCCTCCGGTAACGGAGGCTTTTCTTATATGTCGACATACTTGAGGAGTTGCTTTCGCCGTGTTTGAAAGTATCGATTCGATCGACTGCATCAAATGAGTAAAAATCAAATTCGATAACTTTTTTTGAAAAAATGCTTGACCATTATTCAGTCCATGTGCATAATAATCAACAAGTCGCGGCGTTACCTCAGCTGGATAGAGGGTCTGACTACGAATCAGAACGTCATAGGTTCGAATCCTATACGCCGCACCATTTGAGATTAAAGCTCCCGGCAACGGGGGCTTTTCTTTTACGTAAACACCGCATGGATTCGAACCTCGGTCGAGGCGCGGGCGTAAAGAAAACGCGGAGCGTTTTTAGCCCGCGGGCGAGCGCGCCGGCAGGCGGGCGAAGCCGGTGCGGATCCGCGCAGCGGATGCGCGGAATCCTATACGCCGCACCATTTGAGATTAAAGCTCCCGGCAACGGGGGCTTTTCTTTTACGTAAGCACTGCATGGATTCGAACCTCGGTCGAGGCGCGGGCGTAAAGCGGACTATTTCTTATTGACTCGTGTAAGATTCCGAGTAGGTGTCGCGGCCCATCCGCGACCGCTCCTTCTCTAGACGACCGATCAGGGTGATATTTCGTGGCAGAGCGTCCGACATACAAGCTCAGGTTTCTCGATCCCAAGAAGCGCTTTCCGGCGATGCCCGAGCAGCCTGCGGGACGCTCATATGGCGTGGTCTGGAAACTCTTTGGCGAGGATCAGCATGAATCTTGTTATGTCGTCGAGTTCGTTGGCAAAAGTCATGTGTCGCTTTTGGGCTACGTAAGCGTTTCGGGTGAGGTGTACAAGGTGGACCGCCCCGTCAGCGAGGCTCCGCTGCCCAACGATCCCGACATGGAACTGGTCCTTGACGAGTCGGATTCCAGTATTGGTGAGATTATGGTAAGGGAAGCCAACGGTGCAATGCGCGCGTGTGCGCAAACTGTCGGCTCTCCCGAAGGCCCCATGCGCGAGCAGTCCGACCACGAGACATGGAATTCAGCCCGCTCCCTTCCTTACGGCGAGTTCATGGCATCGATGTTCCTGCGCTACGTGATATTCGCTGACTCCGAAAATGCCATTGCGAGCACGGCGGACGCCGGCGGACTCGACGAGGGTATGCAAAATGTTATCGACAAGATCAAGCTCGTAAAGTTGCCCGAGCCGGTCGAGGTGTTTTTGGGCTTTAACACGGCACCGCTCCCTGATGCTATCGAGACGCTGCTTTACCGCGTTGACCATGCCGAGAATCCGAGCGGTATCGAGCGCTATGCCGCTGCCCTTATGAGTGAAATTGACTTGCCCCGCCTGCGCACCATCGCTGCCAAGTCCGAGATGAGCCTGGCTCGCATTGATCGTTCAAAGCTTTTCTATCTCAATTTTGATCGTAGCCTGCTGGACCAGGACGAGATTGACATGCTGCTTGCCATCGAGTGCCGTCTCAACCGCCTCTCCGGCATCCTTGAGCGCATCGGGGCTGGATTGGCCCCCGCGGCATCCTCGCCGAGCCTTGAGGGCTGTGCACTCTTTGATTCGTGGCATATCGCTAAGACGACCAACGATGTTCCCCGACTGCTCGATACGGCCTCGAGCGATAACCCGTGGGCCAAACCGGGAACGGTTTCGTGCCAGCCGGGCGGTGAGTGGGATGTGCGTACCCGCTTCGCGCGTATTGTCGAGGCGCTTAACGTGGTCACAAGGCTCGACTATACCTATCGGGCAAACGTTGCCGAGGGGATTATGCTCGTTCGGTTTGGGCAGTCTGTTGTGGACGCCATGCCGCAACGTGAATACGATGCTCAAGATGTCGCCTGGCGCGAGCTGGACGAGGACACGCGCACGATCTGGGCCGCGGAGCACGATGCGCGCGTGGCAATCACGCTTGCGGCAGCGTGTTTTGCCGCGGGCACCTGCATCACGCGCTGCTACGTGCAGATTGCGGCTCCCGACGGCGAGCAGGGCGAGCGCGTTGTTAAAACGTACTCCTTTGGCCGTGCGGCTTATCTGGCCGATTGCGTTTCTGTCGCCAAGGATCTTGAGAGCATGGATATGGACGACATGCCCTGCAAGCATTTGCTCGAGGCATATGAGGCGGATGCACCGGACATGATTGAGCCTGCAGGGGTTCACGCCCGACCACGCGATGACCATCGTCCATTGCCGCCTGCGCTTCGCGATTTACTGCTCGCTGATACGGCTGACGAGCTTGAGGTCATGGAAGAGGACAACGATCCGTATGTCGCCCGCGTCGTCGAGCTGCGCGAGCAATCCAAAGTTGACCGAGCCGGTGCTTTCGAGGGCTTTTCTCGCCTTGTCGAGGAGCTGGAAGCCAAGTGTGCTGTAGCTGAGCTTTTGGCGACGGGCCCGGTGCAGACCCAGTTCTGCGACAACCAGCTGGTGCGCATGGTGCTACCGGTGTTGGAAGAAGACCGCTCTGTGCGAATCCTTCGTGCGCCCGATGCGCTGTACTTTGCCCAGCACGAGATCTGCAGCTTTTACGCCGAGCAAGAGGACTTTGAACGAGCACTGCCCGAGGTGCGCCATCTTTACGATCTGGCGCGCTCGTCCATGCAATCGCACTTTGCGCTCATCAACGTGCTTGCGCGTCTGGAGCGCTTTGACGAGATTATCGAGGTAGCGCGCCACGGCCTACGTATTGCCAGCGATCGTTCTGCAATCGGCTACCTGTTCTATCGCTTGGCGTTTGCCTATTGGAATTGCGATCAGCTCGACCTGGCGCTGGCTTGTTACCGTCTGGTGCCGCGCGGCGAGGAGTCGGGCAGCAGCGCGCTGGAAGAAATGCAGGGCCTTATGAACGAGATGGGCGTCAGCGAGCCTCCGACGTTCGAGGAAGCGGTCGAGACCATCCGCAAGGCTGGACTCGAGCTGCCGCCAGTGTCCGCCGTGACGAATCAGCTTGCAGATGCCGCTGTGCAACTGGTCGACAACGGCTTCTTTTTCTTGGCACGCGGTTGCATCTTCCAAATGTGGCGCACCATGGGCAACGACGAGCTCGGCTCCCTCAACCGCTCGCTGGGGTAGGGGCGGTATAGAAGGCCGGGCCACACGCTTAACCCGCCGCTTGTTCAGCACAGTGAACAAGTGGAAGGATTGCTGGCAACGGCGGTACTGGCATCATCTGCGTAAAGATAAGGTATAACGAATTAAGATACGAATTACCATGTCGAGCAAGTAGCTGACAAATTGAATGAAGATGCTCGTATCAGCTCAGATGAGAAGATCCGACAGGGCCGGTGGGACTAAAGCGACTCAGTCTGCTAAACCTGTTAAACTCTGCTAAAGTTGCTAAACTTTGTTAAAGTTGTTAAAACTAGCAGAGGAGGGGCGAATGCCGAAAGCTATGAATCCCTTTAAGCCAACGGCGGGCATGAATCCGCCTGAGCTTATCGGACGCGATGCTGTTTTGGATGACTTTGCCGAGGCTCTTGAGAATGGTCCCGGTGCCCCCGATCGACTTATGCGCATCTCTGGCGTCCGCGGCACAGGAAAAACGGTGCTCCTCAACGCGTTGGGCGATCTTGCGCGCAAAAAAGGATTCGAGGTTGTTGATGTCGCCTCAAATACCGGCTTCTGCAATAGAATCCTCGAGGCTCTACAGCGAAATGTTCGTCTTGAGTCAATGTCGATTTCCCCATCGATTCTAGGAGTCAGCCTTGGCTCCGTTGAGGTATCGAAGTCGGCATCTCATCTGGGCGAGGCGATGTACGATGCCGCGAAGCGCGGAGGCCTGCTCATTACGCTCGACGAGATTCAGGATGCCTCAACTGAGGAAATGCGCGAGCTGGGCAATGAGATGCAGCTTTTGATTCGCCAGGGGGCGAATGTCGCTTTTGCATTCGCTGGCTTGCCAACATCGGTGGATGGCGTGGTGGTTGATGATACCCTTATGTTCCTTCAGCGGGCAAAACATATCGAACTTACTCGTCTCTCCGATTTTGAAGTCGGCGGATCGTTTGAGGATACAATGAGACGAGCGGGCAAGGAGCTCGATGAAGACGCCGCTGAGCTATTAACAAAGGCGTCAGCAGGCTATCCCTTTATGGTCCAGTTGGTCGGATATTACGCTTGGCAGGCTGCTGCGCGCAGCGGGGCGGAGAGCGTGAACGAAGGGTCCGCGCGTACGGGTATCCAAGCAGCTCTTGATAGCTTTAATGCTATGGTGATTGCCCCGGCGCTGCGCAGGGTTTCAGAACGACAGTTTCAGTATCTCGCGGCAATGGCTCAATGCGAGGGCGATGAGATTGCCAACGGTGATATCGCCAAAAAGATGGGGCTGCCGGCGAACAAGGTCGGCTCGTATCGTAAACGTCTCATCGATGCGGGGTTGATTGAGCCTGCGGGCTATGGCTGTGTTTCGTTTGCAATTCCGTATATGCGCGACTATTTGTTGGAGGCGGTGCGGGAAAGGTAAAAATGGAATCGCTCCAAATTCCCTCTTGCCCAACTTCGGCTGTTTGGTTACTATAGAACGGCTGTTACGGAGAGCTGACCGAGAGGCCGAAGGTGCTCGCCTGCTAAGCGAGTATGCCCCAAAAGGGCATCTGGGGTTCGAATCCCCAGCTCTCCGCCAGTAAGACTTTAAAGAAGGGTTCCGAAAGGGACCCTTTTTTAGTTGAACCACGTTAGCTGGGGATTCGAACCCGAGAGGGCACGGGCGTTAAGCAAACGCGAAAGCGTTTGTAGCCCGTGGGCGAAAAGCCGCCAGGCTTTGAAGCCGGAGGGCATGCGTAGCATGCCCGGACATCCCCAGCTCTCCGCCAGTGCGAATTTGAAGAAGGGTCCCATTTGGGGCCCTTTTTTGTGTGGAGAAAGGAGGCTGGGGATTCGAACCCTCAAAAAATGAGGCGCCCCGTTGGACGCCTCATTTGGTTCGATGTGATATCGCTTTGGCCCTACACCTCAGGAGCCTTGGCTACGGTCTCGCTCTCGGCTGTGAGCGGGCGGTTGTCGATACGGCGGCCCAGGCGGTCGAGCTTCACGAGTAGCCATTCAATGGGATTCGGCCCTGCCCCTTCCTCGTCGGCAACCAGGTCCATGACGGCGATCTTGATGCCGTCCTGCTTGAGCGTAATGCTGCCCACCTTGTCGCCCACATGCACCGTGCCCGAAAGATCGTCGTAGCTAACCTTTTCGGTCACCTCGCCGGCAAGGGAAAACACGGTCGCTTGCGCCGTAGGATCGGCGAGTGTGGCGTCGATCGTCTTATCAGTCCAGTCGGTTTGACCGATGCGCGCCATAAGCGGGTTGCCGTTGGCGGTCTTTTCCTGCGTGTTGGCGATTGCGACCGTCACCTTGTGACCGTAGTACCAATTGGCAAGGGTTGCGGTATCGGTAAAGCGCTGGTCGGTGGTGGTGGAGTTCAAAACGACGGTGTAGATCTCGTCGCCATCGCGGTTGTAGGCACCCGTAAAGCAATAGCCTGCATCATCGGTGGTGCCGGTCTTGCCACCGATGTTGCCATCTTGGCCTAGCAAATAGTTATGCGTGTCCATGGAATGCGAATGGTCGGTGCCGTCGGCGCCCGTGACCTCGATCCAGGAATCTTCGCTCGCTACGACCTCGCGGATCGTGTCGTTTTTCATGGCCTCCTGCATCATCAGCGCTACGTCGTGTGCGGTTGAGTGCATATCGCCAGCCCACTCATCAAAGTCCAGACCATGCGGGTTTTCAAAAAGCGTGCCGGTGCAACCGAGCTTCTTAGCGCGCTCGTTCATGGCTTTCACAAATGTTGCCTCGGCGTCTGTGGTCTTAGGGTCGATCTTCTTGCCCACATATTCGGCGAGCACGATGGCGGCGTCGTTGCCCGAGGGAATCATCAGGCCGCGCAGCGCCTGCTCCACGGTAAGCTCGTCGCCTTCGAGCAAGCCGGCTGTTGAATTGCCCACGGTGGCTGCGGCGTTGCTCACCGTGACCTTCTCGTCTATCTTGCAATTCTCGACGGTTAGGATTGCGGTCATGACCTTGGTGATCGAGGCGATTTTGACCTGCTCATCGGCGCCGCGCCCATAGTAGACGGTGCCGTCTTTGCCCATGACGAGGGCATTGGTCGCATCGATATCGGGCAGGTTTTCGGCCGTGATGCCGCGCTCATCGGCGGTTTTGCCGCAGACATTGTCGGTCGTGAGCACTTGGGCGCCGGCGACGGTGGGCACGCCAGCGGTAAGGGCGATAGCGCAGACAAAGCCGGCGGCAAGCTGGGCTGAGCGCTTTGCAAAAGAGGTGAGGGACTTCACAGATTTCGCTTTCGACGGGATGGTCTCTTCTGGAACTAGAGTATATCGTTTGCCGGCATCGGCGATCATCGCGTGCGTGCGTGGCCCACATCCGCGCCCGAACGGACACATTGGTGCTTAAGGTCGACTTAATCGCCCGCGCTTGTTGTGTGTGGCACGCGCCGCCTCGGGCATAATGGAGCGCGAGAGGAGCACGCATGAACGAGCGCATTTTGGTAGTTGATGACGAGAAAGCCATCGCCGACCTGGTTGGTATCTACCTTACAAAAGAGGGCTTTGATGTCCGGATTGCCTACAGCGGGGCCGATGCGGCCAAGGCGATTCTGGAGCAGGAGTTTGATCTGGCGCTGCTGGATGTCATGCTGCCTGATATCGACGGCTTTGAGCTGTTGCGTACGATCCGTTCCAGCCATACCTATCCCGTGATCATGCTGACGGCGCGCGATGCCCAGCAAGACAAGATCGAGGGCCTTTCGCTTGGCGCGGACGATTACGTGGTCAAGCCGTTCCGTCCGCTTGAGCTCATCGCGCGCGTGCATGCTCAGCTTCGCCGCTACACCAGCTACGGTAGCCGCGCGCAGGTGGCCGAGTCGCCGATCATCCAGCTCGACGGCCTGGAGATCAACCGCGATGCTCGTTCCGTAATGGTGGACGGTGCGCCGGTGCGCCTCACGCCCATCGAGTATTCCATCTTGCTGTATCTGGTCGAGCATCGCGGCAGCGTGGTAGCCGTGGAGGACCTGTTCCGCGCGGTGTGGAATGAGGATTTTATGCCCGGCTCCAACAATACGGTGATGGTGCACATTCGCCACCTGCGCGAAAAGATCGGTGACGACGCTCAAAAGCCGCGCTTTATCAAAAACGTCTGGGGCGTCGGCTACATAATCGAATAACGCCTTTGATGGCGGGGGAGTAGATATGACAAAAGACGATAGGCGGGCATTCGAGGTACCCGATCGACTCTTTGAATACGTAAGGGCGGTCGTTGACAACCGTGCGTTAGCGACGGTGCTGCTCTTTTTGCTGAGTCTGCTGCTCATCGGCATTGACAATATCGTTGGCATCCTGGCAGTTCTACTCATTGGCTTTTTGCTGATTGATCGATTCGAAATCGTTCGCCGCTGTGTGGTGATCGGCGGCGCCGCGTGGACAATTACGTTGGCGATCGGGTCCATGGCGCTTGGCGGTATTGGCGAGCCCGTATTCTTTGACGCCGGCTTTGTGTTCAACATGCTTGGATTTGTGCTGGCGCTTGCCGTGTGCGTCCTGTTCTTCTGCGGACGCGCCCTGTACTACCAGGGTTACGAGCAGGGCGAGCTGCACGCCGACCGCGTGATTGCCGCCCGCATTCAGGACCGTCTGATCGATAACCCCGACACATGGGACAACATTGACGGCGACTTCCTCGAGGTCGAGGGCGCGCTCAACCGGGCGCGCGATTGCGAGCGTAGGGTTCAACAAGCCCTGCGTGACGAATCCCACCGCAAAGATGACCTGGTGACGTACCTGGCGCACGACCTGCGCACGCCGCTCGCCAGCGTGGTGGGCTACCTTTCGCTCTTGCAGGAGGCCCCCGATTTGCCGCTTGAGCAGCGCACACGTTTTACGGGCGTGGCGCTCGACAAGGCGCACCGGCTCGATGCGCTCATCGAAGAGTTCTTCGATATCACGCGCTTTGACTTCCACGATATCGTGCTCACGCGCGGCTATGTTGATCTGGGGTTGCTGCTGGCTCAGGTGGCTGACGAGTTCTATCCCATCCTCAACGAGCAGCATAAGGAAGCCCAAGTTGATATTCGCGAGGACCTGACGGTGCTCGTGGATGGCGACAAGATGGCCCGCGTGTTCAACAACATCATGAAAAACGCCGTCGCCTATAGCTATGAGGGCTCGACTATCACGATTGAGGCCAGGCGCCAAGACGATGGCGGCGTGCGCGTGCGCTTTATCAATCAGGGCGATCCTATCCCTGCGGCTAAGCTCAAGGTGATCTTTGAGAAGTTCTATCGCCTGGATGCGGCGCGTGCGACCAATCGCGGTGGTGCCGGTTTGGGCCTTGCTATTGCCAAGGAGATCATCGCGGCACACGGCGGTACCGTTGCATGTGAATCGACGCCCGAACACACGATATTCACCATCGAGCTGCCCGCCGCATAGCTAGCGTGCCCTTACAAACACTTGACAATGTGCTCACGTGCGTATGAGCCGCGATTCCTACTATCGATACTGCTGAATTGATATCGATATGGAGGTGTGCGGTATGACGGCTGCTGCGGCTGTGGAGCCCACGGAGCTTGAAGAACTCATGGAAGCGCAGGCCGAGGCCGCGCATGAGCGCGAGGTTGGGGATGCGACTCGCCCCACGGCAGAGGATCTTGCCGCCTCGCCGACGCGCATCGACGTCGAGGGCCTCGACCTGTTCTATGGCGACCACCATGCGCTCAAGGACGTGAATATCAAGATCCGCGACAAGCAGATCACCTCGTTCATCGGGCCTTCGGGCTGCGGAAAGTCCACGTTGCTGCGCTGCTTTAACCGCATGAACGACGGCATCAAGGATTGCCGCATCGAGGGCAAGATTGCGATCGATGGTCAAGATATCCTGGGCGATTGCGACATCTGCCGTTTGCGCCAGCGCGTGGGCACGGTGTTCCAACGCCCCAACCCATTTCCCATGAGCATCTACGACAACGTCGCCTACGGTCCTCGCGGTATGGGTGTGCGCGACCGCGCCGTGCTCGATGAGCTGGTCGAGGACTCCCTGCGTCGCGCTGCCCTGTGGGACGAGGTCAAGGACAAGCTCAAAGAGTCGGGCCTGGGTCTTTCGGGTGGACAGCAGCAGCGCCTGTGCATCGCCCGCGCACTTGCCGTGCAGCCCGACATTCTGCTGATGGACGAGCCGACCTCGGCACTCGACCCTGTGTCGACGTTGGTGGTGGAGCAGCTGGCCTGCGAGCTCAAGGAGACCTGCACGCTGGTGGTCGTGACGCACAACATGCAGCAGGCCGCGCGTATTTCCGATTCGGTTGCGTTCTTTTTGCTGGGTGAGCTGGTGGAGCACGCGCCCACCGCGCAACTCTTCAAGAATCCGTCCGATCCGCGCACCGCGGATTATTTGACGGGGCGTTTTGGCTGACGCTGTCTTTTACAGGTGCCTTTAGGGTTAAGATGCGGTCATATCGGCCGCAAAGGGGTTCAACATGATCTATTACGTCGAGGACGATGACAACATCAGGGATTTGACAGTCTACGCGCTGCGCAAGCAGGGAATCGAGGCCGAGGGCTTTTCGTGTGATGGCGAGTTTAAAGCTGCCGTGGCGCGACGGGTGCCCGATGCCGTGCTGCTCGATATCATGCTGCCCGACACCGATGGCTTGGCGATTATGCGTCGTCTGCGTGCCGATCGCCTGACGGCGACGGTGCCCATCATGATGCTTACCGCCAAGGACACCGAGCTCGACAAGGTGATGGCGCTCGATGGCGGTGCCGACGATTACCTGACTAAGCCGTTTTCGCTCATGGAGCTTGCGAGCCGCTGCCGCGCACTGCTGCGTCGCGGCGGCATGGTCAAGCAGGCGAGCGATGTGCTCAGCGTGGGCGACATCGTGCTCTCGCCCAGCCATCGCGAGGTGACCGTTGCCGGCGAGCCGCTTAAGCTCACCCTGCGCGAGTTCGACCTGCTCGAGTACCTCATGCGCAAGCCCGGCGTGGTCTTTACCCGCGAGTCGTTGCTGCAGAGCGTGTGGGGCTGGGACTTCGACGGCGGTTCGCGCACCGTTGACGTGCACGTGCAGACGCTTCGCCAAAAACTGGGCGAGCATGCCAGCGCCATCGAGACCGTGCGCGGCGTGGGTTATCGCCTGGCCGAGCCTTCTGCCGGTGATGGTGCCGAAGGCGACGACACCGCGGCCACCGCATCGGAGGAGTAACCCGTGGTCTTCGCCCCCCAGGGAAAACATACGCTGTCGCACCGCGTTTTTGTGACGATCTTTGTCTGCGCCATGGCGGTTATCGTGGCGTTTACGGTGCTGGGTGCGTTCTTTGTGCAAAACACTTTGGCGGATGCCACGAGTGCCAATCTGGCGCAGGAAACCGAGCTCATTGCTGCCGCTCTCGACGAGCAGCAGGAGCCCATTCCGTTCTTGCGAAGCCTCGATCGCGAGGATCTTCGTATCACGCTGATCAATAAGGACGGATCTGTTGCCTACGACAACGAGGCGTCGCCTTCCACACTGCCCAACCATGGCGATCGCCCCGAGGTCATCGAGGCCTTTGAGAGTGGTTCGGGTTCCGCGGAGCGCGCAAGCTCTACACTCGACGAGATTATGCTGTATCGCGCCGTCACCCTTGATAACGGCCAGGTCGTCCGCTTGGCGCAGGCCCAGCCTGGCGTTGCGGCGATTTTGCTGTCGATGCTGGCGCCGATGCTGCTTATCGCAGCAGCGGGTGCGGTACTCTCGTTTTTTATGGCGCGCCGTGAGTCCCGTGCCATCATCGCGCCGTTGCAAGAGGTGGATTTGGACCACCCACGCCGTAGCTATGAGCACGCCTATGCCGAGATGGTCCCCATGCTTGAGCGTATCGAGTCGCAGCGCCAGGAACTCAAGCGCCAAATGGCGGTGCTAGCGGACAACGACCGTATGCGCCGCGAGTTCACGGCGAATATCACCCATGAGCTCAAGACGCCGCTTACGGCGATTTCGGGCTATGCCGAGCTCATCGCAAATGGCATGGTCGAGGGCGAGGACGACCTGCGCAACTTTGGCGGTCGCATCTATCGTGAGGCGGGCCGCTTGGCAGCGCTTGTCAACGACATCCTTACGCTGTCTAACTTGGACGAGGCCGAACGTGCAACTGAAGGCGAGGCAGTGCCCATTGGGTCCACGGAGCCTATTGAGCTCTCGCGTGCGATCTACGCGGTTGAGCAGCGTCTTGAACAGGTTGCCCGTCAGGCGAATGTGACGATAAGTCATGAGACCAAGCCTGTGGTCATCGAAGGCGTGTCGCGCTTGATTGACGAGCTCATCTACAATCTGGCAAGCAACGCCATCCGCTACAATCGACCCGGCGGTACGGTTACGCTGCAGTGCGGCACCAACGACGAAGGCCATCCGTTCCTCGCGGTCGCCGACACGGGAATCGGTATCGCGCCTGAAGAACAGGGCAAGGTATTTGAGCGGTTCTATCGCGTGGACAAGAGTAGATCCAAGGCACGCGGCGGAACCGGCCTGGGGCTTGCCATTGTCAAGCATGCGGCCCTGTATCATCACGCCACGCTCGATCTATCGAGCGAGTTGGGCGTGGGAACCACCATTACGGTGGCGTTTCCCATACAGCAGGACGAGCCATTCGCATAGCGATACAACATAGATAATGATGTAGACGCCGCATCGGACTTTCGGGTGCGGCGTTGTTGTGCAATTTTACGATCGCTTCCGTCATTTTTACAGGAGAGCCTGTTTCTTATGTATAGAGTTTGGTCTCGGTAAAAAGATGCGATAACATACGGACAGTTTTGTCAATCCGAACTGGGGAAATGAAAGGCAAGCTGCATGACCCTTCTCGAACTGTTCCAGCTGCTGAAGAAGCACCTCAAGCTGGTCATCACCCTTCCGGTGGTCTGCGCGATCGCCATGGGCATCGTGTCCTTTGTTGCGATGGACAACACCTACACCGCGACGACGAGCATGTACATTCTCGCCAAGACCGACGATAGCGGTCAGATGAGCTACAACGATCTCTCGGCGAGCCAGATGCTTTCCAACGATATCGCCACGCTGCTGGATAGCGATAGCGTTAAGAGCGGCGCCGCCAATGAACTGGGCCTCACCGATCTGGATGACTACAAAGTGTCTGTTTCCTCCGAGACCACCACGCGTGTCATTACGCTTTCGGTTACCGGCACCGATGCCAAGGAGACGGCTAAGGTCGCAAAGGCCATAGCTAGCTCGGTGAGTACGGTCGCTCAGAACGTCGGCGCTGCCCAGAGCATCAACGTTATCGACGAGGCTAAGACCCCCGAAGCCCCCAGCGGTCCCAAGCGTATGCTGTACGTTGCTGTCGCGTTCCTCGCGGGCATTTTTATCGCAGTTGCCTATGTCGTTTTGGCAGACATGCTCAATACCCGCATCCGCGGTGCCGAAGAGGCAGAAGAGCTCCTGGGCATTCCCGTTGTTGGCCGAATTCCGGCTATGAAAGGTGGTAAATAGGCATGGCTAAGGCAAAGAACACCGATAAGCTCGTTGTACAGAATGCCGCTAAGACCCTTCTGGCCAACATCCGCTTTGCGAGCGTGGACGACCCCATTCGCACCATCACCGTTACCTCCTCGATTCCCAACGAGGGCAAGTCTACGGTTTCCATTAACCTTGCTCAGGCAATCGCCACGAGCGGCAAGTCCGTGCTCCTGGTCGAGTGCGATATGCGCCGCAGGTCCCTTGCCGATATGCTCGGCGTCCGCTCCCGCGGTGGACTCTATGCGGTCCTTTCCGAGCAGATCTCCATTGACCAGGCAATTGTCGAGACGGGTCAGAAGAACTTCTACTTCCTCGATGCTGAGCCGCATATTCCCAATCCTGCCGACATCATCGTCTCTCACCGCTTTTCCAAGTTGGTCAAGGCACTGTCTGCTAAGTTCCAGTACGTCATCTTCGATGCTCCCCCGGTTGGCACCTTCATCGATGCTGCCGAGATTGCCAGCCTGACCGACGGCGCGCTGTTCGTGGTGCGCGAGAACTTTACCAAGCGCGAAGAGGCGCTCAACGCCATCGGTCAGCTTAAGAAGTCCGAGAAGGTCAAGCTCATCGGTACCGTTATGAACTACTGCGAGACCGAGACCAGCGAGTACTACTACTCCTACTACACCAAGGACGGTAAGAAGGTTAAGAAGGGCTCCGACGGTCAGGGCACTTCCAAAAAGGGCATCTTTACCAACCGAGCAAACGTTTAGTTGATTAAGGCTGACCTATGCGTGACATTCATTGCCATATCTTGCCGGGTGTAGACGACGGCGCCGCCGATCTCGATGAGAGCTTGGCGATGCTCGAGGCTGCCAAGCGGGCCGGTGTAACCAGAATCGTTTGCACTCCTCACTGCCGTGATCCCTATTTTGATTACGACAAGATGTGGGATGCCTTTGAGCTGCTGCGCGATAACGCTGACGGTTTTCCGCTCCAGATGGGCTTCGAGGTCAACCATCGAAAGCTCGTTGAACTTGGTATCGATGCCGCGGAGCACTTGCATTTCGATGGGACCAACGAGTTTCTGCTCGAGCTTTCGACGCATGCCGATGCGTATGCGTTTAGAGAATACGAGAACACGATTTACGATTTGCAGTGCCGTGGCTACCAGGTGATCATCGCTCATCCTGAGCGCTATCGTGCGGTTCAAAAGGATGTAAGCGTGGCGGAACGCCTGGTCGATATGGGCTGCAAGCTGCAGGCTTCGGCGGACTTTATTGCCGGTGGTCGCTTTGGTCGCGAGAAAAAGCCGGCCCAGCGCCTGTTCGATCAGAACCTGTACAGCTTCATCGCGAGCGATGCCCATAACGTGGGTCATTACGACTGCCTGGCGAAGGCTCGCGCGAAGTTTAGCGTGCGCGGAGCTCATTTTCGCTAAAATCTGTCCCTAACGTTCTCATTGAATGAAAGGGCAGCCATGGATATCCAACTTAAGACGGGATGCTTTGATGACGCGGCGTTGGTGCGCCGCGTCGTTTTTATGGACGAGCAGGGCTACGAGAATGAGTTCGACGCTATCGACGAGGACCCGAACTGCATTCATGTGACGCTCTATGTAGACGGCGAGCTTGCCGGTTGCTCGCGCGTGTTTCCCGAAGAGCTTGAGCGCGCGGCTGACGCAGAGGCTCCGGTGTCGCCGGCGTGCGACTTGGACGAAGGCGTCGCAGCGGGGGAGACCTACATTATGGGGCGCGTCGCCGTGCTGCCGGCTATGCGTCGTCGTGGTTTGGCGAGCAAGATTGTCGAGGCCAGTGATACCGCCGCGCGTGATGCCGGCGCCAAGCTCATTAAGCTGCACGCGCAGGAATACGTGCTGCCGCTCTATGCCAAGGCGGGTTACACGCAGATTGCCCCGGTGGACTATGAGGATGAAGGCCAGCCCCATGCCTGGATGGCCAAACGGGTCGAGGGTGGCAGATAGGGACGTTCCTTTTCTGCCGGCAGTTGGGGACACTCCTTGGCAATTGGCGCATCAGAGCGTTTGGACATACAGTTTTTCGATTCCGTATGTATATATGCGCGCTAATGGGTTATAAAATCTAAGTCTGAACATAGCAGGTCTGCGATGCGGCTCGGGCAACCGGGCCGTTTTTGCGGACGGGGGTAGCGCGAAAGGACTGCACATGCGTCAATTTAAGACCGAGAGCAAAAAACTGCTCGACCTCATGATCAACTCCATCTACACCAATAAGGAAATCTTCCTGCGCGAGCTTATCTCTAACGCGAGCGACGCCGTCGACAAGCTCAACTTTAAGAGCCTGCAGGACCCGAGCGTCAAGCTCGACCAGGGCGACCTGGCTATTCGCGTTTCCTTTGATAAAGACGCCCGCACCATTACCATCTCGGATAACGGCATTGGCATGACCGCCGAGGAGCTCGAGCGCAATCTGGGCACCATCGCCCATTCCGGCTCCGAGGAGTTTAAGACCGAGAACGCCGAGCAGCAGGGCTCCGATGTCGACATCATCGGCCAGTTTGGCGTGGGCTTCTACTCTGCCTTTATGGTTGCCAGCCACGTAAAGGTTGTCAGCCGCGCCTATGGCGAGGACACCGCTCACGTGTGGGAGTCTGATGGTCTTGAGGGTTACACCATCGAAGACGGCGAGCGCGCCGAGCACGGCACCGATGTCATCCTGACGCTGCGCGAGAACGAGAAGCTCGACGCCGACGGCGAGGCCGAGACCTACGATCGCTTCCTGACCGAGTGGGGCCTCAAGAGCCTGATTCAGCAGTACAGCAACTATGTGCGTTACCCGATCCAGATGATGGTGAGCAAGAGCCGCCAGAAACCCAAGCCCGAGGACGCCGGCGACGACTACAAGCCCGAGTACGAGGACTACCAGGAGCTCGAGACCATCAACTCCATGACGCCGATTTGGAAAAAGCGCAGCTCCGACGTTGAGCAGAAGGATTACAACGAGTTCTACAAGTCCACGTTCCACGACTTTGACGATCCCGCGCGCACTATCAGCTTCCATGCCGAGGGTACGCTTGAGTACGATGCGCTGCTGTTTGTGCCGGGTCGCGCCCCGTTCGATCTGTACAGCAAGGACTACGAGAAGGGCCTGGCGCTCTACAGTTCCAACGTGCTGATTATGGAGAAGTGCGACGACCTGCTGCCCGACTACTACAACTTTGTGCGCGGTGTCGTGGACTCTGCCGACGTGACGCTCAATATTTCGCGTGAGACGCTGCAACAGAACCGTCAGCTCAAGGCCATTGCCAAGCGTGTCGAGAAGAAGATCACTGCCGATCTTGAGGACATGCGCGACAACGACCGCGAGGCATACGAGAAGTTCTTTGAGAACTTTGGTCGCGGTCTGAAGTACGGCATCTACTCGAGCTACGGCATGAAGGCCGACGAGCTCGCCGACCTGCTGCTGTTCTGGTCTGCCAAGGAGCAGAAGATGATCACCCTTGCTGAGTATGCCAAGGGCATGCCCGAGGGCCAGAAGGCAATCTACTATGCCGCCGGCGATTCGCGCGAGCGTCTGGCCAAGATGCCCGTCGTGAAGGGCGTGCTCGACCGCGGCTACGATGTACTGCTGCTGACGCAGGACGTGGATGAGTTCACCTTCCAGGCCATGCGTGAGTACGTGGCTGCCGATATGCCCAAGGTCTACGAGGATGACGCTGCTCGCGAGGCTGCCGAGAAGGCCGTTGCCGATGGTGCCAAGCCCGAGGTCGAGGATCGTCACCTGGAGCTTAAGAACGTCGCGACCGGCGATCTTGACATGGCGACCGATGACGAGAAGAAGGAGGCCGAGGACGCCACCAAGGAGAACGAGGATCTCTTTAACGCCATGAAGGAGGCGCTCGGCGACAAGGTCGAGAAGGTTGCCGTCTCTGCGCGTCTGACTGACGCTCCCGCCTGCATCACCACCGAGGGTCCGCTTTCGCTCGAGATGGAGAAGGTGCTTCAGAAGGGTCCTGAGGGCGCGCCCGACGGTATGCCCAAGAGCCAGCGCGTGCTCGAGCTCAACGCCAAGCATCCGGTCTTCGCCAAGCTCGTCGCTGCCCAGAAGGCCGGCGACGCCGACAAGATCAAGCAGTACTCCGGCCTGCTCTACGATCAGGCCCTGCTGGTCGAGGGCATCCTCCCTGAGGATCCCGTTGCCTTCGCGGCGGCTGTCTGCGAGCTGATGTAACTAGGGGGTTACGCGGTTCTACGAACCGCGTAACCACTCGACGCTGCAAGCCCGCCAGAGCGGCAATCTGCCTTTCAACTTCGGCGGCATGACCAGAAGGTCAATGCCGCCTCGTTTCAAGGCACCTTGCTCGCTCTGGCGGGCTTTCGCTGTCTGCGCCAAAACATCGGCGTTGTTATGGGTAGTCGTTGGGGACGTTCTTAAATGACTAGTCGTTGGGGAATGTGGCACTTGGGGACGTTCCTTTTCTGCCGGCAGTTTGGGACATTCCTTGCACCATTAGTCGTTGGGGACGTTCTTGTTTGACTGGTCGTTTAAGAACGCCCCCGATGACTATTCGGATTGTTAATTTGTGCGGGTTGTGGTTTTGCGACCTGCTGAAATTTGAGATACTGTACAACTGTACGTTAACTAATCTTCGTAGTATATTGCTACCCGCAAAACTCAATACCATTGTGCTTCGAGGCGCCAAAGCGCCTACGTACAATGGTTATCGATAGTACGATTCGATTCAACGACAGGATGGATGGTCCAAGCGTGAGTCTCGGCAGCAAACTATCCGATGCAAAGGTCTCCTTTGCGATATTCAAGCGCGACATTAAGCGACTGCTTGTGAACCCCGTCGCCTTGGTGGTTACCCTGGGCGTATGCGTTATCCCCTCGCTGTATGCCTGGTACAACATCGTGGCCAACTGGGATCCGTATGGAAACACCCAGGGCATTAAAATCGCTATCGCCAACAACGATCAGGGCACCCAGAACGACCTAGTGGGCGAGCTTAATGCGGGCGATAAGGTGGTCGATCAGCTCAAGGAAAACGATCAGCTGGGCTGGACCTTCGTCGATTCGGCCGCCGATGCCAAAGAGGGCGTCGAGAGCGGGGAATACTACGCGGCGATTGTAATCCCCAAGAACTTCTCCGACAATCTGGTCTCGATGCTCGACGGCAACTACCATCAGCCGAAGCTCACCTATTACGTCAATGAGAAGAAGAGCGCCATTGCGCCCAAGGTCACCGATACCGGTGCCAACACCATCGAGGAGCAGATCAACTCGGAGTTTGTCTCCACGGTGGGCGAGACTGTTGCCAGTATCGCCAAGGATGCCGGTGTCGATTTAAAGGACAAGGCAAGCCAGACTCAGGACTCGCTGACAAGTTCGGTGTCCGAGGCATCCGACACCTTGGGTGAGGTGCGCGATTCGATTGGCGATATGAATGCCGCCATCGATAAGACGAGTGGCGCTATCGCCTCGGCTGATGCGGCGCTTGCCGGCTTGCAAGGTCAGGCACCGTCGCTGACGCAGGCAATCTCCCAGGGCAACGACCTGCTGGGCGAGGCTTGCGCCACGGCGGGCAACTCTATCACCTCGCTCTCCAAGGCACTCTCGGAAGGTAGCCTTGCACTCACCAAGACGTCAGCCTCCGCGAACGCTGCGATTGGCAAGCTAACGGGTACGGTCACATCTACGACCACCCGCATCGACAACTCGCTCGAGTCTCTCCAGGCGACGATCGATCACAATAAGGCCGTTATCGGGCACTTGGAGATTCTCGTTAATGACACGTCGACAGGTTCCGAGGAAATTGACGCGCGCATTGTATCGACCATCGATTCGCTTCGCGAGCAAAACCAGAAGCTGCAGAGCATCAAGGATGGCCTTTCTGCACAGTCGAGCGCCATGGCAAACGACGCTACGGCAATCTCGAACGCGAGCAACGCACTCAACGCGGCAATTCAGACCGGTACGGCTAACCTCGGTCAGGCTCAGACCGATCTGGGTCAGAACGCACTTCCGAAGGCTTCGAGCGCGCTTGACTCCTTTGCCGCCGTTTCGGGCGATTTGACCGGCATTGTGTCGGGTATGACCCCCACGATAGCGAGCGCGCGCGGCACGCTGGCGCAGCTCGACGCCACGCTCAAGCAGGCAAAGACCACGCTGTCCCAAACCGACGCCTCCCTTGCCAAGGTTCAGGACAAGCTCGCGACCGCCGCCAATGACATTGCGGCGCTGCAGACCTCTGAGTCTATGGGCGAGTTAGCCGACCTCATGGACGTCGACGTCAATGACGTGGCAGATTTCATGGCATCTCCGGTTGAGCTCGCGTCCAAGTCGATCTATCCAGTCAAGAGCTTCGGCTCGGGCATTGCCCCGTTCTATACCAACCTAGCGCTTTGGGTGGGCGGCTACGTGCTTATCGCCATCTACAAGCTCGAGGTCGACCGCGAAGGCATCGGTAGCTTTACGGCGCGTCAGGGCTACTTTGGCCGCTGGCTGCTGCTGGTGATCCTGGGTGCGTTGCAGGCCATCATCGTTACGGTGGGAGATCTGGTCATTGGCGTTCAGTGCGTCAATCCGCTGCTCTTTGTACTGGGCGGCATCGCTATTTCGTTCACCTACGTCAACATCATCTATGCGCTGTCCACCACGTTTAAGCATATCGGTAAAGCCATTGGCGTCATCCTCGTCATTGTGCAGATCCCCGGCTCGTCGGGCATGTATCCCATCGAGATGATGCCCGGCTTCTTCCAATGGCTGCATCCGCTGCTGCCCTTCACCTATGGCATCAACCTGCTGCGCGAGACCGTCGGCGGCATGTACTCGCTCAACTACCTGTTCAACCTGTGCATCTTGGGCGTGTTCTTGATCGTGGCGCTCTTTATCGGTCTGCAGCTGCGTCCGCTGCTGCTCAACCTCAATCTGCTCTTTGATAAGCAGCTTTCCACGACGGGTCTGATGATCTGCGAGTCCAATGACCTGCCGCGCCAGCGCTACTCGCTGCGCACGGCCATGCGTGTCATGCTCGATTCCGATTCGTATCGTCGCGAACTGCTCGATCATGCGGTCGCCTTTGAACATCGCTACCCGTACTACATCAAGGGCGGTTTTGCCGCCGTGGTGGGCGTTCAGGTCCTGCTCTTTGTCCTGTCGACGGTTCTCGATATCGACAATAATGGCAAGATCATCCTGCTGGTCATTTGGATCATCTCGGTTATTGCCATCTGCGGCTGGCTTATCAATATCGAATATATCCGCGCGAGCCTCAATACCCAGATGCGCATCTCGGCGCTTTCGGATGAGGACCTGCGTCGCGAGATGCGCGAGCACACGGCCGCCATTCCTGCCGCTCGTCGCATGTTCGGCTTGAATGCGAGCGAGCGGGGGTCTGAACCCAAGACTCAGACTGTCAGCCAATGTGGTCATCGCGATGCGGTCCATGTGCCCGAGAACGGGGATGACACGTTTGTGATGAATGAAAATAACGCCCCGATCGGCAAGCACTCCAAAGGAGGTGAGGCATAAATGAAAAACATCCTGCACCTGTTTAAGCGCGATGTCCAAAATGTGTCTCGCTCCGTGATCGGCATGGTCGTCGTGATGGGCCTGATCATCGTGCCATGTCTGTACGCGTGGTTTAACATCGCCGGCAGCTGGGATCCGTACGGCAACACCGGCAATCTTAAGATCGCCGTGGTCAACACCGACGAGGGTTACGAGAGCGATCTGATTCCCGTCGAGATCAACGTGGGCGAAAACGTGACGGCGACCCTGCGCGGTAACGAGAACTTTGACTGGGTTGTCCTCAATGACCGCGATAAGGCGATTGAGGGCGTTAAGTCGGGCGCGTACTACGCTGCCGTCGTTATCCCTAAAACGTTTAGCGCCGACATGATGACGCTTTTCTCGACCGAGGTGAAGCACGCCGATATCGAGTTCTACGAGAACCAGAAGGCTAACGCCATCGCCCAGATCGTGACCGAAAAGGGTTCGAGCGCCGTCCAGAGCCAGGTGAATGAGACCTTTACCAAGACCATCACGACCATCGGTCTAAAGACGGTGTCCAGCCTGCTCGATTACATGAGCACCGATCAGGTCAGCAACTTTATCGCCAACCTGTCCTCGACACTGGGCGATTCGGTCGAGGACCTGCAGGACGTTCAAGCCAACGCGACTTCGCTTGCGGGCATTTTGAGCTCGACCTCCGATTCGTTGACGTCGGCGAGCGGTATGCTCCAGCAGACGGGTAAGGTCGATGAATCTACCAAGCAGTTGATGGAGCACGCCGAGAGCGGCATTAGTGATTCCAAGGAAGCACTCAAGGCCGCCAACGACGCTATCAACGCCGCGATTGACGGAAGTGCGGGCTCGTTTGACAACGTGTCCGCCGAGCTCGCGAAGGCTTTCTACGCCGCAAACCAGCATGTTGACCTCACGGTGTCCCAGCTCAACGATGCCGCGGCGGCGCTCGATACGCGTGCCAAGGAAATCGACGACACGGCCGACCAGCTTCGCAGCTTTGCCGATCAGGTGAGTGACGAAAAGCTCCAGGACAGCCTCAAGTCTGTGGCTACATCGCTGGGCAGGATCGCGACGGAGTATCGTAACAATGCCAACGACCTGAGGGCAACCGCAAAGTCCCTTTACGACAGCATGGCAGAGGTCAACAGCACGCGTGCCGAGGTCGACCAGGCCATCGCCGATGCCAAGGCGGGTATCTCGGGAGCCAAGTCCGACTACGATTCCACGTTCTCGGTTAAGGCCAAGGAGCTCAAGAAGACCATTTCGGGCGTTCTGGATTCCCTGAACGGTATCTCGGGTGACTTGGATAGCGCCGTGAGCGGTCTGACCGACGCCTCTGGCTCGCTCGCAAAGGGCCTCTCCAAGGCTGCGACGCTGGTCAACAAGGCTTCTGATCAGTTGGGCGAGGCATCGGACAAGATCAGCGCCTTTAAGGACGAGCTCGATGGCGCCCTGATGTCGGACGACCTTGCCACGATCAAGACGATGATCGGCAACGATCCCGAGGGTTTGGCCGTGTCGCTTTCCGGCCCCGTCGCGCTCGACCGCAAGCCGGTCTATCCGATCCGCAATTACGGTTCGGCCATGGCGCCGTTCTATACGATCCTGTCGCTGTGGGTCGGCTCGATCGTGCTGGCGGCCATGATGAAGGTCTCGGTTGACGATGAGCTCATCAACGAGCTCATCCCCGTGCGCCTGCACGAGATCTACCTGGGCCGCTACCTGTTCTTTGGAGGTCTGGCCCTGCTGCAGGCGACACTCGTGTGCGCGGGCGACATCCTGTTCTTTGGCATCCAATGCGACAACCCGCTGCAGTTTGTACTTGCCGGCTGGGTCGCGAGTCTCGTGTTCTCCAATATCGTCTACACGCTCACCGTGTCGTTTGGCGATATCGGCAAGGCGCTCGCCGTCGTGCTGCTGGTCATGCAGGTCGGCGGTTCGGGCGGCACGTTCCCCATCGAGATGACCGGTCCCGTGTTCCAGGCGATATATCCGTTCCTGCCGTTTACCCACGGCATCAACGCCATGCATGCCGCCATGGCCGGCGCCTACCATATGGAGTACTGGATTGAGCTGGGTATCTTGGCGAGCTACCTGATTCCGTCGCTGGCCCTGGGCGTCGTCTTCCGCCGCCCGGTCATCAAAGCCAACGACTGGATTATCGAAAAGCTGGAGTCGACCAAATTGATTTAATACAGCTACGTAAACGCCGCCGGAACATCGAGGTCTTCCAACCCGATGCTTTAGCGTAGTGAATTGCATGGGCTGCTTGATTGTTGCTACAGTAGCGGGGCGTGCCGGGGGTCCGGCGCGTCCCGTTTTTATTTGACCATGAGGCGGCACGCGGCCATGTGCGTGCGGACACCACGCCCAGACTGAGCGCGAGGATGCCCTATGGCCCAGAATGCCGTTGATGAAATCGAAAACATGCCCGATAGCCCTGTCGCACGGGAGGACCTGGGCGCCGGCGGTACCTCCCGCGGCGCCGGAGCGCGTTCTCCGTTCTTCTGGAAGGTCTTGCTGTTTTCGGTGGCGGTCATCTGGGGCTATTCCTTTACCACCATGAAGGACGCACTCGACACCATTCCGGTGTTCGAGCTGGTCTATGTTCGCTTTCTCCCGGCATCACTGGTTATGTTTGCAATTTTCCATAAGCGCATCATCGCTCATTTCAATGCCCGCAACCTGATCGTCGGGCTTGGCATGGGCGCGCTCATGTGGGGTGCCTACGGTTTGCAGACGATCGGCCTGGCACAGACCACGGCGGGCAAGAGCGCTTTTTTGACCGGCACGTATTGCATCCTTGTGCCGTTTGCAAGCTATGTCCTGAGCGGTGAAAAGCTTACCCGGTATAACCTGGGTGCAGCGTTGTTGTGCCTGGCGGGTATTGGCCTGGTAGCGCTCGATAGCGTCGAGTTCAATGCCGGCGATGTTATTACCTTGGGCGGCGCGATCTTCTTCGCCATCCAGATGGCGGTGACTGCCAAGTACGGTCGCAAGATGGACATCAACGTCATCACGTTTTGGATGTTTGTGGGCAATGGCGTTTTGAGTTTAATCACGTCGCTGCTATTCGAGACTCAGGCGCCCCTCTCTGCATGGACGCCGGAGTTTATCGGTGTGGCTGTTTTCCTCTCGGTGGGCTGCACATGCGTGGCGCTGCTCGTCCAAAACGTCGGTTTGGCGCATGTCCCCGCCTCGACGGGCTCACTGCTTCTTTCGATGGAGTCGCCTTCGGGCGTGTTGTTTTCGGTGCTGCTGATGGGGGAGGCGCTCACCTCGCGCCTGCTTGCCGGCTTCGCGCTCATCTTCCTGTCGATTATCTTGAGCGAGACGCATTTCGATTTCTTGCGCCGAAAATCACACCCGCAATTGTAAACAACTTGTTGCGCCGCCCTCTCGGGGCGGCATTTTTTATGCGTCGCCCTTAAAGTTGTACCTTGCACTTTACGCTATCAAAGTGCTTGCTGCAAAAACGTTACTGGAGGGCATTTATGGCACCAGCTCTGTCCGATCTTCAACCGCAATCAGCGCCCAAGGCCACCGCAGCGGCGCAGGCCGCTATCGGTGACGGTCTCGTTGCAGAAGCTCAGGCTTTTGCAGACGAGCTCGCTGTGTGGCGACACGATTTACACCAGATGCCCGAGCTGGGTAATAGCCTCCCGCAGACCTCTGCGTATATTCAAGCGCGCCTGACCGAGATGGAAATCCCATTTGCCACGCTCGTCGATGGTTCCTGTGTTGTGGGCCTTGTCGGCGCCGGTGCCGCCGCGGCCGCTCAGGGCAATGGCACGTGCAAGGACGAGCAGGCCGGTACGGTTATCATGCTTCGCGGCGACATGGATGCCCTGCCCGTTGTCGAGGAATCGGGCGAGCCTTTCGCTTCCACCAACGGCTGCATGCACGCTTGTGGCCACGATATGCATGCGACGGCGCTGCTCGGCGCGGCCCGTTTGCTCAAGGCCCGCGAGTCCGAGCTTGTCGACGCTAACGCCACAGTTAAGTTGCTGTTCCAGCCGGGCGAGGAAACCTTTGAGGGTGCCCGCGCCGCCATCGCCGACGGTCTGCTGCAGAACCCGCGTCCCCAGGCCGCCTTTGCCATGCATGTCAATAGCCAGTCGCCGCTTGGCCTGGTGCTCTATGGGAGTCCGGCGCTCTCGGGCGTGTACGGTTTCCGCATCACGCTGCAGGGCAAGGGTGGCCATGGCTCGAGCCCCGAGATCTGCATCGACCCCATCACGGCCGGCGTGCATGTGCACCTGGCGCTTCAGGAGCTTATCTCTCGCGAGGTGCCGGCGGCCAAGGAGGTCGCGCTTACCGTGGGTAAGTTCGCTGGCGGTTTGGCGGCCAACGTCATCCCCGACACCTGCGTGCTCGAGGGAACGTTGCGCGGCTTCGATGTCGAGCTCATGGCTCACCTTAAGACCCGCATCGCGGAGGTCGTCAACGGCGTTGCCGCAACATATCGTACGCTGGCAACCATCGAGACGCTTTCGGACGTTCCGCCGCTCGTGCTCGACAGCGATATGACCCAGGCCTCGCTTGGCTACGTGGGCGCGGTGCTGCCCAAGGCTGCCTTCCTGCCGTTGTTCCACGCCATGGCGAGCGAGGACTTCGCTTTGATCTCGAGCGAGATCCCGAGTGCGTACTTTACCGTGGGCGCCGCTGTAACCGATACGGATGAGCATTTTGCCCAGCACCATCCCAAGGCGCGCTTTAACGATGCCGAGCTGCCGCTCGGTGCCGCGGCCTATACCGCCGTCGCTTTGGGCTATATCGCCGACCACCGGTAGCACCCAACCTTGCCTTTCAAGCCTGCGGGCATGGCCGTAAGGCCTATGCCCTTGTCTTTCAAGGCAATCTTGGGCACTACCGGCGCCCGGCGCCGGCTATTCGTTTGTTAAATAAGGAGCAGTATGTCCCAGCAGCGTAAGTTCTTCCCCGGCTGGCTCGTGGTGGCCTCTGGCTTCGTGATCATGGCCACGTGCTACACGATTTTCGTCAACTGCATGAGCCTGTTCCAGCCGCTCATCGTAAGCGACCTGGGTATCACGCTTGCGCAGTACAACATCTCCAACGCTATCTCCACCGTGGTGAGCGTTATCGGCTCGCTTGTCATTGGCCATGTCGCCGATAAAGTAAGCGGCCGCGTTTTGGGCTCCCTCACTGTAATCGCCACCTCTGCCGTTCTTGCCGGCATGAGCTTTGTCGGTGAGCTGTGGCAGGTCTACGTGCTCTTTGCCGTCTCGGGCTGCTTTGCCGTCGCCTCGACCCGCCTGCTCATCAGCCTAGTGACCGCCAACTGGTTTACGGCCAAGCGAGGCCTTGCCATCTCCATCGCACTTTCGGGCTCGGGCTTTGGCGGCGCTATTCTGTCTCCCATCGTGAGCTCGCTCATCGTGAGCGTTGGCTGGCGTTCCGCCTTCCTGGTGCTCGCGGCTATCTGCATGGTGGCGGCGCTGCCCATCACGGCCTATTCCTTCCGCACCAAGCCTTCCGAGATCGGTCTTAAGCCGCTCGGCGAGAATCCAGGCGACTCGTCTGCTTCTGCCACGGGTGATAAGAACGAGAAGGCAGCCCCCGAGGTCAGCGTCGGCTGGTCTCGTATCAAGAAGAGCCCGGCGTTTTGGCTGCTCGTCGCGGCATTCCTCTTTATGGGCCTTGTCAATGGCGCCATCCTGCCCAACCAGGTTACGAATATGACGAGCGTCACCGTCAACGGCACCAAGATCGTCACGGGCGGCCACGACCCCATGTGGGCAGGCACCGTGCTTTCGGCCTACATGGTTACCGTCGTTATCGCCAAGATCTCCCTTGGCGCCATCTATGATCGATTTGGCCTGCGTTTCGGCAATGTGTTGGGGTCCGTTGCGTGCATCGTCGCCTGCGTCGCCCTGTGCTTCCCCGCAACCGACCTCGGCCCCATCGTGGCTGCCATTAGCTTTGGTATCGGAACGTGCATGGGCACCATTACGCCCACGATCGCTGCGTCTAAGCAGTTTGGCATGGCCGACCTGGGTAAGGTCACGGGCACCATTACCTCGCTCGAGATGGTCGGTGGCACCGTGGGCGCCATCGTCTCGGGTGTGCTGTTCGACGCTACGGGCTCCTTTGCGAGCACCTGGATCGTGTGCCTGGTGTGCTCCGCGATTATGCTCGTGTTCCTGTTGGCGTCCGAACCCATCGCTGCCAAGCTGCGCGCGAGCGTGGCGGGGGAGTAGATAGGCCAAAGCGCATTGCCGCTTGTCCGCTTCGTCCGTGGCTACCGCGGCGGCGTGTCTGGCCGAACGAGTTCCCATACCCTCGTTCGGTCAGACGCGCCGCCGCGTTGCTGCTTTGTGCCGTATAATGTCCACTACCTATGACGCGATACAAAAGAAAGGTGTTTGCCCATGCAGGCACAGAAGGCGGAGGGAACCCGCGACCTTATCGGCGCCGAGATGCGCGCCTGGCAAAAGATGCAGCAGATTGCGGCCGGCGTGTTCGAGCCGTTTGGCTTTAAGCCCATCGAGACGCCCGCGATCGAGCAGGTGGACGTCTTTGTCCACGGCATCGGCCAGTCGACCGACGTCGTTCGCAAGGAGATGTTCCGCGTCTTTAGCGGCGCCAACCTGGAGCGCGTCTTTACCGAGGGTACCGACACAAAACTCAAGCCCAAGCAGCGCCTGGCGCTTCGTCCCGAGGGCACGGCCGGTGTGGTGCGCGCAGTCGTGGAGAACAACCTGGTGCCCCAGGGCTCCACGCCGTTTAAGGCTTACTACGCCGAGGCCATGTTCCGCGGCGAGCGTCCCCAGAAGGGCCGCCTGCGTCAGTTCCACCAGGTGGGTATCGAGTGGCTCGGCGCTCCCGATCCGGCGGCAGACGCCGAGTGCATCATCATGCTCATGGAGTTCTACAAGCGCCTGGGCTTCGATCTTTCCAAGCTCCGTCTGCTCATTAACTCGATGGGCGACGCTCAGTGCCGTCCGGCTTACCGCGAGCAGGTCAAGCAGTTTATCCTCGATCACGCTGACGAGATGTGCGATGAGTGCCGCGAGCGCGCCGAGCTCAACCCGCTGCGTGCCTTCGACTGCAAGAACGACCACTGCCGCGAGATCATGGCCGACGCGCCGCTGATGGGCGACAACCTGTGCGACGAGTGCCGCGAGCACTACGAGCAGGTCAAGCGCTATCTGGATGCCGCCGGTATCGAGTATGTCGAGGATCCCACACTGGTGCGTGGTCTGGACTACTACACCCGCACCGTCTTTGAGGTCGAGGCTCCCGGTGCCGGCGTCGGCTCCATCGGTGGCGGCGGCCGCTACGACGGCCTGGTCGAGCTCGAGGGTGGCAAGCCCACGGCCGGCGTCGGCTTCGCCGTCGGTTTTGAGCGCGCCCTGCTGGCCCTGCAGGCCTTTGGCAGCGATTTGGGTGCCGATGAGGTCCCGTGCGTCTATGTCGCCAACGCCGGCAAGGAGCTGCGCCAGAACGTCTTTGTCATTACGCAGGAGCTTCGCGCCGCGGGCATCGTGACCGAGGCAGACTATCAGGGCCGTTCGCTCAAGGCTCAGTTTAAGCAGGCCGACAAGGTGGGCGCTAAGCTCATCCTGGTCCTGGGTGGCGACGAGCTTGCCGCCGGCAAGGTCAAGGTACGCGACATGCAGAGCCATGACGAGGTTCTCGTCGATCTGGCCAACGTGGTCGAGGCGGTTCGCGAGCGCCTGTAGCGCATCTTTTTGAGCTGCGGACCCGCTTGAGTGTCCCGTCCATTGCGAGCGATTGTTACGGGGGTGTTTCGCATTTATGCGGAATGCCCCCGTTTGTGTATGCCGTCCACCGAGAAATACGACCATTTAGGGCAAAAACCCTTGCAATGCAGAAAATACTTTTGTGTGGTAAAGCGCAATCAGTGTCGAAAGTATTTCCCAAGCGCCTATAATGAATACCGCATGTTACGTGCATAGAAGGAGGAATGGGAGGAAACGTGGCTGAGAACCTAAGCAACCAGTCTGTACCCGAAGCCGCGGCGCGCGTCGCTGCCGTGGTCAACCGCCTCGTTAACCGAATCGGCTCGAATGCCGAGTCCAGGGAGCGTCTCGCCGAGATCGAGATCCCCGAGGAGCTGCGCGACAATCTGGCGCTGTTCCTGCGCCTGGAGCGTCGTGTGCTTAGCGAGTATGATCCTGAGATCGCGGACCTGTTCGACAAGATCCTGTCGGCCGAGATTGTGGCCAATGCCGGCAATCCCGGTACCCGCGCTGCCGACGAGGCCGTCGACGAGCAGGGCGTGCCCACCGCCGACGAGCCCACCGCCGTGGCATTCCGTGAGGTCGTCGATCTGATCGACAGCTTGCCGCTCGATAAGCAGCAGGTCATCGTTCGCGCCTTTACGAGCTTCTTCCACCTGGCAAACCTGTCGGAGGAGAACTACCGTGTGGCGCAGCTGCGCGAGCGCGAGGCCGGCGCATCGACCGATACCGAGGTCGATCCCGCCAACGAGCTCACCGTCGCCTATCACCAGTTGGTAAACGAGATGGGTGCCGAGGGCGCCAACGAGCTGCTCGGCAAGCTCGAGTTCCATCCCGTCTTTACCGCGCATCCCACCGAGGCCCGTCGTAAGGCCGTCGAGGGCAAGATTCGCCGTATCTCCAACCTGCTGGAGGAGCGTCCGCGTCTGGGCGGCTCCGACCTGGTGGAGAACGAGCGCCATATGCTGCAGGAGATCGACGCCCTGGTGCGTACGAGCCCCATCGCGCTCAAGAAGCCCACGCCGGTCGAGGAAGCCGATACCATCATCGACATCTTCGATAACACGCTGTTCGACGTCATCCCCGTCATCTATCGTCGCTTTGACGACTGGGTGCTGGGCGACAAGGCCGGTACCGTGCCGCCGCTGTGCCCGGCGTTCTTCCATCCCGGCAGCTGGATCGGTTCCGACCGCGACGGTAACCCCAACGTCACCGCCAAGGTGAGCCGCGAGGTCGCCGCCAAGTACTTCACTCACATGGTGCTCAAGCTCGAGGACAAGTGCCGCCGCATCGGTCGCAACCTCACGCTCGAGGCCACCTACAGCAAGCCGTCTGCCGAGCTCATCAACCTGTGGAACCATCAGGTCGAGATGAGCACCCAGTACACCGCACGCGCCGAGCTGATCTCCGAGCACGAGCCGCATCGCGCCGTCATGCTCGTCATGGCCGACCGTCTGAACGCCACCGTGCGTCGCATCACCGACACCATGTACCACAGCGCAGACGAGTTCTTGGATGACCTGCGTGTCGTTCAGCGCTCCCTGGCCGCCTGCGGTGCCGTCCGTGCTGCCTACGGCCCGGTCCAGACCATCATCTGGCAGGTCGAGTCCTTCGGCTTCCATATGGTCGAGATGGAGTTCCGTCAGCACTCCGTGGTGCACGCCCGCGCCCTCAAGGATATCCACGAGAACGGTATCCATGGCGACCTGCAGCCCATGACGCGCGAGGTCATCGATACCTTCCGCGCTATCGGCTCCATCCAAAAGCGCTACGGCAAGAAGATGGCGCACCGCTACATCATCTCGTTCACCAAGAGTGCCCAGCATGTGGCCGACGTCTTTGAGCTGGCCCACCTGTCTTTTGCACACGAAGAGGATGTCCCCGAGCTCGACGTGATCCCGCTGTTCGAGCAGCTCGAGGACCTCGAGGGCTGCGTCGACGTGCTCGACCAGATGCTTACGCTGCCCGTGGTGCAAAAGCGCCTTGCCCAGACCAACCGCCGCATGGAGGTCATGCTGGGCTATTCCGACTCCTCCAAGGACGCCGGTCCTACCACGGCCATGCTCGCGCTGCACTCCGCGCAGGAGCGCATCGCCAAGTGGGCAGAGAAGAACGATATCGACCTGGTGCTCATGCACGGTCGCGGCGGCGCCGTGGGCCGTGGCGGCGGCCCGGCCAACAAGGCCGTGCTGGCTCAGCCCAAGGGTTCGGTCAACTGCTTCTTTAAGCTCACCGAGCAGGGCGAGGTCATCTTTGCCCGTTACGGCAACCGCACGCTGGCCCAGCGCCATGTTGAGTCCGTTGCCGCCGCAACGCTTTTGCAGTCGGCCCCGAGTGTCGAGAAGACCAACACCGAGACCACGCAGAAGTTCTGGGATATGGCGGAGAAGCTCAACGCAGTAAGCCATGAGCGCTATCTGGACCTGTTGAACACCGAGGACTTTACACCGTGGTTCTCGACCGTGACGCCGCTGACCGAGGTCGGTCTGCTGCCGATCGGCTCGCGTCCCGCCAAGCGCGGCCTGGGCGCCAAGTCGCTCGACGACCTGCGTACCATTCCGTGGATCTTCAGCTGGAGCCAGGCGCGCATCAATCTGGCCGCTTGGTACGGCCTGGGTACTGCCTGCGAGCAGCTTGGCGACCTTGATCAGCTCAAGGCTGCCTACCAGGAGTGGCCGTTCTTCCGCACCTTTATCGACAACATCGAGATGTCGATCGCTAAGACCGACCAGCGCATTGCCAAGATGTATCTGCACCTGGGCGATCGCCAGGATCTGTCCGAGAAGGTCTTCACCGAGATGCAGCTCACCCGTAAGTGGGTCCTTGCCATCGTCGGTGACGAGTGGCCGCTACAGCGCCGCCGCGTGCTTGGCTGCGCTGTCCGCGTGCGCAACCCCTACGTCGACGCCCTGTCCATCGCCCAGGTCCGCGCCCTTCGCGAGGTGCGTATGAACCAGGACGAGATGGCCGAGGAGAAGAAGGCCGAGTACATGAGCCTGATTCTTTCGACTGTGACCGGCGTCTCGGCAGGATTGCAAAACACGGGGTAATCGATAGCCCTGTAGTCGTCCGGGCCCGCCATCAGTTTACTTTTAGGCACGTCCTCGGACATGCAAGAAGCCCTCGCTGCGCACTTCGTGCGGCGAGGGCTTCTTGCGTCCTGCGGAGTGTGCCTAAAAGTAAACTGATGGCGGGCCCTGCGATGTCTGGTCTTCGACGGATTACCGCTGGGGAAAAGGTAGCGCGCTTCGCGCACTTTGATGGGGCTTCGTGCTGCGGAATGCATTCAGAGGGAAACCCATCGGGTCTCTTCGTCCTCGGTCTTCAGGGATTAAAGTTGAGGAGAAGAATGGCGCGCTTCGCGCGTTTTGGATGGGGTCTATCCTGGTGGCGCATTTGGCGCTTCTCGCCTTACGACTGTAGCGGCCGCGATCCTGTTTGGGATCGCGGTCGTTTTGTTGTGGGTCAAATATGAACGTTGTGTTAATGAGTCGGTAGACGGTGGTGTTTTTCGGTGAGCGGCGTATCCTTCCAACGGTTTATCTAGTGTGTCAGTTGAAAGGAAGAGGGCGCTCGTCATTGTTTGAATGTGAACTGCCGTTTGACCACAAGACGTTGCATCTGGAACTCGAGGATAAGAACTTCGCGGGTGTGATGGAAGGTCATCAAAACGAGTTTAAGACCACGAAATCGCAGGAAGAGCTGGTGGAGGAGTCGCTTGCCAACCCTTACGGCTCGCCTTCGCTCGAGGAGCTTTGTGCTGGCAAGAAGGATATTGTCATCATTAGCTCAGATCATACGCGTCCCGTTCCCTCGCGTGTGACGATGCCTATTCTGCTGCATCACATCCACTCCGCTGCGCCTGAGGCGCGCGTTCGCATTCTGGTTGCTACGGGTATGCATCGTCCGTCGACGCACGAGGAGCTCGTCAACAAGTACGGCGAGGAGATCGTTGCCAACGAAGAAATCGTTATGCACGTCGCGACTGACGACAGCATGATGAAAAAGATCGGCACCCTGCCTTCTGGTGGCGAGTGCATCATCAACAAGATCGCTGCCGATTGCGATCTGCTGCTTGCCGAGGGCTTTATTGAGCCGCACTTCTTTGCCGGTTTCTCTGGTAGCCGCAAGTCCGTCCTGCCTGGCATCGCCAGCTACAAGACCATCATGTACAACCACAACGGTCAGTTTGTGAACGATTCCCACTCGCGTGCCGGCAACCTGTGCCACAACCACGTGAGCGAGGACATGTTTGCCGCCGCCGAGATGGCTCACCTTGCCTTTGTGCTCAACGTGGTGCTCAACGGCAAGCACGAGGTCATTGGCTCCTTTGCCGGCGACATCCACAAGGCGCACGAGGCTGGCTGCGAGTTCGTGAAGAGCCTTGCCGGCGTTGAGCCCGTCGAGTGCGAGATCGCCATTACCACTAACGGCGGCTACCCCCTCGATCAGAACATCTATCAGGCTGTGAAGGGCATGTGCGCTGCCGAGGCCACGCTTCCCGAGGGCGGTGTGATCATCGACGTCGCCGGTTGTGCCGACGGTCACGGCGGCGAGGGCTTCTATCACAACATCGCCGACAACGATCCGGCAGAGTTTGAGCGCGCCTGCATCGATCGTCCTAAGGACGAGACCCTGCCCGATCAGTGGACGAGCCAGATCTTTGCCCGCATCCTGGCGCATCACCCTGTGATCATGGTCACCGACCTGTGCGATCACCAGATGCTCAAGGATATGCACATGACGCCGGTCAACACTATCGAGGAAGCGCTCAAGCTCGCCTTTGAGATGAAGGGTGCCGATGCCAAGGTCGCCGTCATCCCCGATGGCCTGGGTGTTGTTGTCGCACAGCACTAGTGCGCGGCTTAAACGAATCGTTTATAACCGACAAGAAAGATAAGGTTTTATGCTTACCAAACTCCTCTGCGAATTCGGCGCAACGGCCCTCATGATCGTCTTTGGCGTGGGTGTTCACTGCGATACCGTGCTCAAGGGCACCAAGTATCAGGGCTCCGGCCATATGTTTGCCATCACCACCTGGTCCTTTGGCATCTCGGTCTGCCTGTTTGTCTTTGGTGGCGCTGTGTGCATGAACCCCGCCATGGTGCTTGCCCAGTGCATCGTCGGCCTGGTGCCGTGGGGCAACTGCATCCCCTTCATGCTTGCCGATATGCTCGGCGGCTTTGTGGGTGCCGTGATCGCTTGGTTTATGTATGCCGATGAGTTCAAGGCTTCCGAGGGCGTCGTCGACCCCATTGCCCAGCGCAACATCTTCTCGACCAACCCCACCACCGAGGGTACGAACTATGCCCGCAACTTCTTCTGCGAGGCCATCTGCACCTTCGTGTTCATTAGCGCCATCCTTGCTGCTGCTAGCCGTGCTGGCGAGAACGTTTTGATGCTCGCCATCTGCGTCGGCCTGATTGTCTGGGCCGTTGGCATGGGCATGGGCGGCATCACCGGCTTCGCCATGAACCAGGCACGTGACCTTGGTCCTCGCATGGCCTATCAGGTGCTGCCGATTAAGAACAAGGCTGACAACAATTGGAAGTACGGCCTGCTTGTTCCTGGCATCGCTCCGTTTGTCGGTGCCATCGTGGCTGCGTTGTTTGTGCATGGTTTCTTGGGCATGTTCTAGTCCAAGGCTACATAGTTGTCCGCTGGCCGCATGGGGTAACTTCCCAGCGCGTCCTCGGACATGCAAAAAGGCTCGCTGCGCACTTCGTGCGGCGAGCCTTTTTGCGTCCTGCGGAATGCGCTGGGAAGTTACCCCATGCGGCCAGCTGCGGGATTTTAGTCGCGTTGGAACAAGCAACCCAACATATATATCTGAATATGGATGGGAGGGGCGCTTTGTTTTTGGGTGCCCTTACAAGAAAACGTGACTTGGGGAAGGGATGGGCGCTTTGCTGGGATGGCGCTTTGGGATGGGGGGCTTACTTAGCTGAAGAGGGGCTGTATGGCTGATAGGTAGTCTTTGGCTACTTCGGCCCTATCTGCTTGGAAGTTGTGCCAGGCCCACCATTGGACCATTCCTACGAAGCTTGAGGCTATGTGGTGTAGTAGGAAGCTTCGGTCCATGGTGGCGGCGGCGCCGTTTGGGTCGGTGGGGACGGTTTCGGCTGCTCGTGACATGATGGTCTTGCGTAAGCAGTCGGCGAAGACACGTGAGCCGGCGCCGGCTACGAGGGCTCGTACACCCTGGCGGCGCTCCCAGAGGTTGTTGAGGATATGCTCGACCTGCACGAGTGGGTCGTCGAGCGGTGTGCCATCGTCGTCGAGGGAGTGGGTGCAGATGTCGCTCACGAGTTCGGACAGTAGGTCATCTTTGCTTTTGAAGAGGCCGTAGAACGTGGCCCGACCCACATGGGCGCGAGCGATAATGTCGCCGACGGTGATCTTGCCGTAGTCCTCTTCGCGCAGCAGCTCGGAGAACGCCGCAACGATGGCAGCGCGGCTTTTTGCCTTGCGGGCATCCACGGCTATGCGTCCACGTGAACGAGCAGGCAGCGAAGCGTACCGGAGCAACCCTCGTAGGGGCGCTTACCGGCGCCGTAGCCGACGGCCTCGATGCGGTAGCGGGCCGGCAGGTGCTCGGACGTGCGCAGTGCGGCGACGATGGCGGCGCCCGTGGGCGTCACGAGCTCACCGGCGACCGGCGCGGGCGTGAGGGCGATATTGCCCGCTTGGCACAGGTTGACGACAGCGGGGACAGGAATGGGCATAAGGCCGTGGGCACAGCGGATGGTGCCGTGACCCTCGGAGAGCGACTCGACCACGATGTCCTCAATACCTAGGTCATCGAGGCAGATGGCGACAGAGCAGACGTCGACGATGGAGTCGATGGCGCCCACCTCGTGGAACATGACGGTCTCGGTCGTTTTGCCGTGGGCCTTGGCCTCGGCGGCGGCGAGCGCGGTAAAGATGGCGAGCGCGCGACGCTTGGCGCCATCGCTTAGCTGCGAGTCATCGATGATGGCGGTGACATCCGCCAAAGAACGGTGGTGATGGTGGTGGGCGTGATGGTGACCCTCGTGGCCATGACCGTGGGCCTCATGGTCATGCTCGTGGCAGTGCTCGTGTTCGTGCTCGCCATGATCATGATGGTAGTGCTCATGCTCATGTGTGTGCTCGGTGCCCGCTTCGTTGCCGTAGAGCCAGACCATGTCGTGGTCGTGGTTCTCGAGCTCCTCAGCCAGCTGAACATCAAAGTCGCAGGCGTCGATGCCATGCTTGTTTACGCGTGTAACGGCAATCTCAAAGCCGCCGACCGGCAGCGTGGCGAGCTGGTCGCGCAGATGCTCCTCGCTGGCGCCCAGGTCGAGCAGGGCCGCGACGGTCATGTCGCCGCTGATGCCCGAGGTGCCGTCGATGATAAGCGTGTGCTGATGGTTGGACATGAAATGCTCCTTAGCGGGCGCAGGACGTGCCGGCGCTCAGATGATTGATAAGACTTGCCTGATAGGCGGCGCCAAAGCCGTTGTCGATATTGACGACCGAAACGCCGCTGGCGCAGGAGTTGAGCATGGCGAGCAGTGCGGCCATGCCGCCAAAGTTCGCGCCATAGCCCACGCTGGTGGGGACGGCGATGACCGGACAGCTCACAAGGCCTCCGATGACGCTCGCCAGGGCGCCCTCCATGCCGGCGATGGCGATGACCACCTGCGCCTGGGCAAGTTCCTCAGCATGCGCGAGCAGACGGTGCAGGCCGGCGACACCCACGTCGTAGAGGCGATCGACCTCGTTGCCGTAGAACTCGGCCGTCAACGCGGCTTCCTCGGCAACGGGCAGGTCGCTCGTGCCGGCGCAGGCGACGACGATGCGTCCGTTGCCGTTGGGGGAGGGCTTGCCACCCACGAGGGCGAGCTGGGCGTCCGGGACATATCCCAGGTCGATGCCGTTGCCGAGGAGCTCCGAGGTGCGGGCTGCCTTTTCGTCGTCCAGGCGCGTGACCAGGATGCGCTCCTGGCCGGCATCGAGTAATGCTTTGATAATGGCGGCAATTTGCTCGGCGGTTTTACCGGCGCCGTAGACAACTTCGCCGGCTCCCTGGCGCACCCCGCGCGAAAGGTCTAGCTGCGCAAAGCCCAAATCGGCGGTCGGAGCCGTCTGGATGCGCGTGAGGGCGTCGGCAGGGGTGACTGCTCCGCCGGCAACATCGCTCAGCAGCTGCTCTAGATCTCGCTTATCCATATATGTTCCCTTCGACGGCGCAAAGTTTAGCACTCAAAGGGTATGTTTCCGAACACTAAGACAGAATTGTTCGGAAACTATAGGACAGACTGATTCAATTGCTAGACGGATTGGCTAGTCGCGCAGGATGATGTCCATGGCGAGCATCAGATTGCGCTCGTCGATGGCAAACGGGGCGGCCTCGCGCGTCTTGGGCTTGGCACAAAACGCGATGCCCGTGCCCGCGGCCTGAATCATGGGGATGTCGTTGGCACCGTCGCCGATCGCCACGGTATGGGCCATGTCGACGCCGCACTCAACTGCCCAGTCCAGCAGCTGGATGAGCTTGGACTCCTTGGTCACAATGTCGGCAGCCAACTTACCGGTGAGCTTGCCGTCCACGACCTCCAGACGATTGGCCAGGCAAAAGTCGATGGCCGCGGCGGCCACGATCTTATCGGCGACTTCGTGAAAACCGCCACTCACGACGCCGACCTTCCAACCCTTGCTGTGTGCCGAGCGCACAAGCTCCAACGCGCCGGGGGTAAATGTCACGCGCTCAAAGGTGCGCTCGAACACGCTCTCGCCCAGGCCGGCGAGCAGCCCCACGCGCTCCTCGAGCGCCTGCTTAAAGTCAAGCTCGCCGCGCATGGCGCGTTCGGTGATCTGTGCCACCTGCTCGCCCACGCCGGCCTCTTCGCCCAACAGGTCGATGACCTCCTGGTTGATGAGCGTGGAGTCGATATCCATAACGATGAGGCGTGCAGTCATGGCGGGCCTTTCCGAGTGCTGTTTTATTGGGGCATATTGTCGCACGTGACGAGCGCGGGCGGGTGTCGCGGCGCGTCAATTGTTTCGTCTCCGTCAAGTCTTTGGGCAGGAGCCACTTTTTCGCGGCACATCGACGCGAGTGCGATAAGATAGAACGCCATGTCTGGCTGCGCGGTTTACGCAGGCTGGGCAAATCTGTACGACGCCGCCCGGAACGACACGGGGCGGCACAGATCCATAAAGGAGGATCACTGGTATGAGCCAGACCCGTCCCATCGATGAGCATTCCATGCACACCCGTACCTGCGGCGAGCTTCGCTTCGAGAACGTGGGCGAAGAGGTCACCCTCACCGGTTGGGTGAGCCGTCGCCGCGACCACGGCGGCCTTATCTTCTGCGACCTTCGCGACCGTGAGGGCATCACGCAGCTTACCTTCGACCCCGAGCACTCCGACGGCGACGCCTTTAAGATCGCCGAGACCATGCGTCCCGAGTGGCCCATCAAGATTCACGGCGTCGTGCGCGCCCGTGGCGAGGAGACCACCAACACCAAGCTCGCCACCGGCGAGATCGAGGTCCTGACCGACCACGCCGAGGTGCTCAATACGTCCGTCACCCCGCCGTTCCAGATCGAGGACGGCATCGAGACCAGCGAGGACACCCGCCTGCGCTATCGCTATCTGGACCTTCGTCGTCCCGAGATGATGGCCAACCTCAAGCTGCGCTCCGACTTTACCTTTGCCATTCGCGAGGCGCTGCACAACCGTCAGTTCATGGAGGTCGAGACGCCCTCCCTGTTCAAGTCCACGCCCGAGGGCGCCCGCGACTTCATCGTCCCCAGCCGCATCCAGCCGGGCAACTTCTACGCCCTGCCGCAGTCCCCGCAGCTCCTGAAGCAGCTGCTTATGGTCGGTGGCGTCGAGCGCTACTATCAGGTTGCCAAGTGCTTCCGCGACGAGGACTTGCGTGCCGACCGTCAGCCCGAGTTCACCCAGGTCGATATCGAGATGTCCTTCGTGGACCAGAACGATGTCATGAGCGCGCTCGAAGAGGTCCTGGCCGACGCCTTCGGCCGCATGGGCGTCGAGATGCCCACGCCGCTGCGTCGCATGAACTACTGGGAGGCCATGGACACCTATGGCTCCGACAAGCCCGATACGCGCTACGGCATGCACCTGGTCGACCTGACCGACATTTTTGCCAACTCCAAGTTCAAGGTCTTCGCGACCGCTGCGAACGAGGAGGGCTCTGTCGTCAAGGCTATCAACGCCAAGGGTGCCGGTGCCTGGGCGCGTGCCAAGATCGATAAGCTTGCCGGCGTGGCCTCCACGTTTGGCGCCAAGGGCCTGGCCTGGATCGCTTTCCGCGAGGACGGCTCCATCAACAGCCCCATCGTCAAGTTCTTCTCGGACGAGGAGATGGCTGCTCTGCGCGAGCGCATGGACGTCGAGCCCGGCGACCTTGTGATGTTCGCCGCCGGCCCGCGCCTGCTCTCCGACGAGATCCTGGGCGGCATGCGTTCCCACATGGCTAACGCGCTCGAGATCAAGCGCGAGGGCCACGACTTCCTGTGGGTCGTCAACTTCCCGCTGTTCCACTGGGACGAGGATCGCAAGGCCTATGCTGCCGAGCACCAGCCCTTTACCCTGCCGACCGAGACCGACATCGCCAAGATTGAGGCCGACCCGCTGGCAGCCGGTTCCTGCACCTACGACTTTGTCATGGACGGCTTTGAGGCCGGCGGCGGCGGTATGCGTATCCACAACGCCGAGATGCAGATGTCCATGCTTAAGCTCCTGGGCTTTACCGAAGAGCGCGCCGAGTCTCAGTTTGGCTTCCTCATGGAGGCCCTCAAGTTTGGTGCGCCCCCGATGGGCGGCTTCGCCCTGGGCCTGGACCGCGTGTGCATGCTGCTCACCGGCTCCGACTCCATTCGCGACGTCATGGCGTTCCCCAAGACGGCCAGCGGCTCCGACCTCATGTCGGGCGCCCCGAGTGCCGTTTCCGGCGCCCAGCTCAAGGACGTCAGCCTGCGCCTGATGTAGGCGAGCAGCTACATATTGCCCGTAACGAGGGAAGGACGTGTGCCTTCCCTCGTTTTTTATGCGCCGAGGTTGTGAGGGCATAGGGTGACTGGGCGTCGCGGAAAGTGCGTCCCGGAATCTGCGTCCGGAATGGGATGAGCTTTCCGCTAGGGTTGTTCCGCGGAAACTACGACCCGGAATTTGCACTCAGAGCGGGCCCCAGTTTCCCAAACAGGGCCCTTTGGGAAACTGGGGCCCAGAATCCAGCCAAATAATGGGACGCGCTTTCCGGTCGAGCTTCTGGCGGGCTTCGACAAGCATCTAACGCTACAATAACTACCACGTGGCTGGGTTTGCCGGCCGAATGTGCGATGCCGCGGGAGGGGACATGGTCGAGTTTACAAAGACGATTAAAGATCCGTTGGGACTACATGCCCGCCCGGTTGCGCTGCTCTACGATATCATTGCCAAGCATCGTAGCGACGTTTCGGTCAGCATCGGCGATCGTCACACGGATGGCCGCAATGTGATGGGGCTCATGGCCCTCTACGGCGAATGCGGCGAGGATATCGTCTTTCGCGTTTCGGGCGTAGACGAGGCTTCCTGCGTCACGTCGATCAGAAACCTCTCGCTTTAACCGCAATAATGTGGCAAAGGGGCAGCCCCCTCTGTTGCATAAATTGGTATGACAAGGCACCGCAAAGAGACAGTCTTTGCAGTGCCTTCTTTGTTTCATATAGGAAACTTTTTCGAAAACTGAATAGGGACCCTTCCAAAAAAGTTAACCACGTGCTAGTTTACTAAAGCGAACATAGACGTGGTTAACTTTTGCTGCGTCGATGTTGAGGACGAACTGACGTTAGGAGCACACTCATGTCTTGCGGACCGCAGATGCCGGCCATGCCGCTTTCGATGGTGAAGGCGGGCGAAACCGTGCACGTGTCTCGCGTAAAGGGCAATGAGGACATGAAACATCACCTCAAGGACCTTGGCTTTGTCGAGGGCAACGAGGTTCACGTGGTGAGCTCGAGTGGCGCCAATATCATCGTCACCGTGCTGGGTGCACGCTTTGGCATCGATTCCAAGGTTGCCATGCACATCATGACCGTCGGTTAGTCCGCAGCATTCTGTAAAAACTGAAAGGGGGACAAGTAAATGAAGACGTTGGGTGACGTTAAGGTGGGCGAGAGCTCTACCATCGTCAAGCTTCACGGTGAGGGCGCGCTGCGCCGCCACCTCATGGACCTGGGGCTCATCAAGGGCACTTCGTTCAAGGTCGTAAAGGTTGCACCGCTCGGTGATCCGGTCGAGATCAACGTGCGCGGCTACGAGCTTTCCATCCGCAAGGAGGAGGCTGCCGTCGTCGAGGTCCAGTAAGGGCCGACGGCGAATATTTCTGCAGATAAAGTTAGGTTTTTCTAACTTAAACTTGCAACGTTGTAGCACATTATCCAGCCTGCGCGGAGAAAGCAGCGCGGGCACACAAGGAAGAAGGATTGAATGGCGGATTCTCAGATCCATGTCGCGCTGGCGGGTAACCCCAACTGCGGCAAGACCACGCTTTTCAACCTGATCACCGGCGCCAACGGCTACGTTGGCAACTGGCCCGGCGTCACGGTTGAGAAAAAGGAAGCCAAGCTCCTGAGTGACAAGAACGTCACGATTACGGACCTCCCCGGCATCTACTCGCTTTCCCCCTACAGCCCCGAGGAGCAGTGCTCGCGCGATTACCTCATGAGCGGCGAGCCCGATGTGGTCGTCCAGGTTGTCGACGCGACCAACCTTGAGCGCAATCTGTACCTGGCACTTCAGGTCATCGAGACCGGCCTGCCCGTGGTCGTGGCCCTCAACATGGCCGACCTCGTGGAGAAGAACGGCGACAAGATCGACACCGACAAGCTGTCCAAGAAGCTCGGTTGCCCGGTCATGATGATCTCGGCCCTTAAAAACAAGGGTATCAAGGAGCTGTTCGAGCAGGTCAAGAAGTCTGCTGCTTCCAAGGGCCAGGTGCCGGAGCACAAGTTCGATTCCTCCATCGAGGACGTTCTGGACCACATCGAGAACAACCTGCCGGCGAGCGTTCCCGCCAACAAGCGTCGCTACTACGCGGTCAAGCTGTTTGAGCGCGATGCGGACGCCTGCAAGCTCATCAACCTCACCAAGGAGAAGGCCGCTCGCGTCGAGCAGCTGGTCGCCCAGTGCGAGCAGGATTGCGACGACGACGCCGAGTCCATCATCACCGGCGAGCGCTATGGCGTGATTGCCCACATTATCGACGAGTGCATGACCAAGGCTCCGGCCAAGATGAGCACCTCCGAGAAGATCGACCGCGTGGTTACCAACCGTATCCTGGGCCTGCCGATCTTTGTGGTCATCATGTTCTGCGTGTACTACATCGCCGTTTCCACCCTGGGCGGCACGGTGACCGACTTCACCAACGACCAGCTCTTCGGCACCGACGGCTGGTACGTGCTCGGTCAGGGTCGCGACGCCTATGACGCAGCTGTTGAGGCTGCGGGCGACAACGCCGACTCGGTCGACCCGGCACAGTACGGCCCCTATGTCCCGGGTATCACCACCGTGGTGCACGACGCCCTTGTGGCGGGCGGCACCGAGGACGGTGGCCTGGTCGATTCGCTGGTCTGCGACGGCATCGTCGGCGGCCTGGGCGCCATCTTCGGCTTTGTGCCGCAGATGTTCCTGCTCTTTGTGATGTTGTCTTTCCTGGAGGACTGCGGCTACATGGCCCGCGTCGCCTTCATCATGGACCGCGTGTTCCGCCGCTTTGGCCTGTCCGGTAAGTCCTTTATCCCCATGCTCGTGTCCTCGGGCTGCGGCGTCCCCGGCGTCATGGCCACCAAGACCATCGAGAACGAGAAGGACCGCCGCATGACGGTCATGACCACCACGTTCATTCCCTGTGGTGCCAAGCTGCCGATCATCGCCCTGCTCATGGGCTCCATCATCGGCGATTCTTCCACCACCGCCGCATGGATCAGCCCGCTCTTCTACTTCCTGGGCGTCTTTGCCGTCATCGCCTCGGGCCTCATGCTCAAGAAGACCAAGCTCTTCGCCGGCCGTCCGACGCCGTTCGTTATGGAGCTTCCTGCCTACCACTTCCCGGCGATCCGCTCTTGGGCGCTGCACGTGTGGGAACGCTGCTGGGCCTTTATCAAGAAGGCCGGCACGGTCATCTTCGCGTCCACCGTCGTCGTTTGGTTCCTCTCCAACTTTGGTAGCTATAACGGTTCCTTTGGCTTCCTGCCTGCGATGGACGGCATCCCCGAGGAGTTTATGGACTACTCCGTGCTTGCCATGCTCGGCAACCTGGTCGCTTGGATCTTCGCCCCGCTCGGCTTTAGCACCTGGCAGGCAACTGCGCTGACTGTTTCTGGCCTTGTCGCCAAGGAGAACGTCGTCGCCACCGCCGGCTCGCTGCTGTCGGTTGCTGACGCCGCCGAGACCGACCCGAGCCTGTGGACCGCGTTTGCCGGCATGTTCCCGACTATGGGCGCCTGCGTTGCCTTCGGCGCTTTCAACCTGCTGTGCGCCCCGTGCTTTGCCGCCATGGGCACTATCCGCAATCAGATGGACTCCGGCAAGTGGACCGCGATTGCCATCGGCTACGAGTGCGCCTTCGCTTGGGTCATCGGCCTGTTCATCAACCAGTTCTACAACCTGCTTGTCCTTGGCCAGTTTGGTATCTGGACGGTTGTGGCCATCGTGCTGCTGGTTGCGATGCTCTTCCAGATCTTCCGTCCCATGCCCAAGCACGCTTGGACCGACGAGGATGAGACCAACACCGCTTCCGCCGCAGTTTCCGCTTAAGTCCGAATAAGGATCAGCCCCTTTCCACGAGCCCGGGTGTCCCAGCGACACTCGGGCTTTTTGGTGGGGGAGATGTGGCGTTTCCGCAGATAAAACCGACCAAAATAAACCTGTCCCTTTTTGGTAGGTGGAGAATGGGGTAAAGTAAGTGGTGGTTAACTAGAGGAGGCTTGCTATGGCACCTATCGATATTGTTGTACTGGCTGTTATCGGCATTGCGTTTGTCGCCGTGTGCGTGCGCATTTATCGCAAGGGCACCTGCGCCGACTGCGCTCAAGGTGGCGTTTGCACGGGACATTGCTCCAACAAAAAGACGTGCGCCGCGCTTAAGGGCGTGGACAAAATTGCCGAAGATTTGAGCCGCGGTATTCATTAGCCGACCAGCGTTTGGGAATGCATTACTTCGGATACGGCAGTTGCTGATACGATAAGTACGTTAGCAACTGCCGCCGAGCGGCCCAAACGAAAGGAACCCTGTATGGAGTCCTCCGCCTACCCGATGCTCTTTAGTCCGATCAAGGTCGGTACGACCGAGGTCAAGAACCGCGTCTTTATGCCGCCGGTGTCTACCAACCTGGCCGACCACGGCTATGTGACCGACGACCTGGTCGACCACTACCGCGCCCGTGCCAAGGGCGGCGTGGGCCTGATCATCACCGAGGTCGTGACGGTCGAGCCCACCTATACCTATCTGCCGGGTGACATGTGCTGCTACGACGACACGTTTATCCCCGGCTGGGAAAAGCTCGCCGCGGCCGTCCACGAGTATGGCTGCAAGATCATGCCGCAGCTCTTCCACCCCGCCTACATGGCCTTTAACATTCCGGGCACGCCGCGCCTCATCGCCCCGTCCTTTGTGGGCCCGTCTTATGCCCGCGAGGCACCGCGCCCCATCACAGTTGATGAGATTCACGAGCTCACGCATCAGTTCGGCGACGCCGCCGTGCGTATGCAGAAGGCCGGCGTCGATGGCGTTGAGGTCCATGCGGCGCACGCCCATGGCATGCTCGGCGGCTTTTTGACCCCGCTCTACAACAAGCGTACCGACGAGTACGGCGGCTCGCTCGACGCCCGCATGCGCTTCTTGCTCGAGGTCATCGCCGAGATTCGCGAGCGCTGCGGCAAGGACTTCATCATCGACGTCCGTATCTCGGGCGACGAGTACACCGATGGCGGCCTGACCCTCAACGACATGATCTACGTCTCGCGCCGCTTGGAGAAGGCCGGCGTCGACATGATCCACGTGTCGGGCGGCACTACCATCAAGCGCGGCTCCGCCATTCCCGCCGCCGGTACGCAGCAGGCCTCGCACGCCGCCTGCTCGCGCGAGATCAAAAAGCATGTGAATATTCCCGTTGCCACGGTCGGCCGCATCAACGAGGCATGGATTGCCGAGGAGCTGATCGAGGACGGTGCTGCCGACATCTGCATGATGGGCCGTGCCAATCTGTGCGATGCCGAGTTCTGCAACAAAGCGGCTGCCGGCAACGCCGACGAGATCCGTCCCTGCATCGGCTGCCTGCGCTGCCTGAACGGCATTATGTTCGGCAAGCGTATCTCCTGCACCGTCAACCCGGACGTGGAGCGCGACGAGGCCGGCTACGAGCCTGCCGCAGAGGCCAAGAACGTTCTGGTCGTGGGTGCTGGTCCTGCGGGTATGGAGGCAGCCTTCATTGCCGCCAAGCGTGGCCACAACGTAGTGCTCGTGGATAAGCAGGACGAGCCGGGCGGCGAGATGCGCATTGCGGCCGTTCCGCCGGCAAAGCAGGAGCTCACGCGTGTGATCAAGTATCAGTACCGTCGCTTGGCCGAGGCAGGCGTCACGTGCGTCTTTGGCACCGAGCTCTCGGCCGAGGACATTCAGCGCGACTACGCGGGTTACGAGGTTGTCCTGGCTTATGGCGCTGAGCCCATCGCTCCGGCCTTTATGCAGGGCTTTAAGCAGGTTATGACGGCCGACGACCTGCTGGGCGGCAAGGCTTTCCCGGGCAAGAAGATTGTCATCGTGGGCGGCGGCACCGTCGGCTGCGAGACGGCCGATTACCTGGCCCCGTTGGTCAACGACCTGTCGCCGGCCAATCGCGACGTCACCGTCATCGAGATGACCAAGACGCTTGCCGCTAACGAGGGCGGCGCCGGTCGCGCGGTGCTCATCACGCGCATGCTCTCCAAGGGCGTTCACGTGCTGACCGAGGCCAAGGTGACCGAGATCACCGAGGACACCATCAGCTACGAGAAGGACGGCGAGATCCGCACCATCGCCGGTGCCGATACGCTGGTGCTTGCCATGGGCTATCGTCCCAATACCAAGCTGGCCGATGACCTGGCTGCAGCCGGTGTTGCCACCCACGTGCTGGGCGATGCCAACAAGTGCGGCAACATCCGCGACGCCATCGGCGATGGCTACAAGGTTGCCTGCGAGCTCTAATCAGCCCCTTGGTGCGTGCGGACGGTCTCCTCGACGAGCTTTTTTGCCCGTTACGTCGATAAAGAGGGGAACGGATGCCTTGAGCACGCCCATCAGACGGGTAACGGCGAGGTTGCCGCCATCCCAGGGTGGCTTCATGGAGTAGCGCCCGTACGCATCGAATTTTTCCTCTCATAGATGTGCGGCGCAAAGAGCCCCGAGTTCATACGAGCTCGGGGCTCTTTTCGTTTGGATTGCAGGCGTATTGACAGACGAAAACAGTCTGCGTCCGGTATTGAGCCATACGAAAGCGAAATTATTCGTCTTAATTCCGTACGCAAATCAAGACGAAAACCGTTTGCGTCTTCTATTAATCAATACGCAAACGGTTTTCGTCTTATAATACGATTATGAATGGTGCGAAACGAGGGGGTTGCGCATATGGTTGTTAGAGAGAGCCCTACAGTCGAATACAAGGAAAGCGTTACGCCGACGTTTCTTAAAACGGTGAGCGCCTATGCAAACTACGGGACGGGCAAGATTGAGTTCGGCGTTGATGACGAGGGCGTGGCTGTCGGCCTTGCAGATCCGGTCGCAGAGTGTCTCCGCATCGAGAACATGATTAATGACAGCTTGGATCCCGCTCCCCGTTACACGCTCGAGCCCGATGAGAAACACGGGACCGTAATCCTTACGGTTTATGAGGGACAGGACAAACCCTATCGAAGCAAGGGAAAGGCCTACAGGCGAAACGATTCGGCAACGGTGGAGGTCGACCGGTTTGAGTATGGCAGGCTGACGCTCGAAGGCAGCAACGTAACGTTCGACGCGCTCACGTCGGCTCGCCAGGACTTGGGCTTTCATACGCTCGAGCATAAGTGTGTTGAACACCTCGGCATTTCCGAGCTAACGCCGGATATCATGCGTACGCTCCGCTTGCTCGGCAAGGATGGCTATACCAATGCCGCGGCGATTTTAGCGGATAAGAATGATTTTCCGGGCATCGACTGCGTCCGTTTTGGTGATACCGACGATGTGATCTTGGATCGTGAGTCGGCGACAAATGTATCCGCAATTGAGCAGGTGGACAGGGCGGTGGCTATGTTTGCACGCTACTACCGTTATGAGCGTATCGAAGGGATGGAGCGCGTCCAAACCGATCGAATTCCTCTTGAGGCATTCCGCGAAGCTGTTGCAAACGCTTTGGTGCATCGAACGTGGGACGTTCGAGCGAACGTTCAAATTGCCCTGTACGACGATCGCGTCGTTGTGACCTCCCCCGGATCGCTGCCTGCCGGTTTGACGACGGAACAATACCTGTATGGGCAGATATCCGTGCTCAGAAACCCCATCGTTGCAGAGGCCTTCTTAAAGCTGGATTACATCGAGAAATTTGGTACGGGAATCGCGCGCATTAGACGTGCCTATCGCGATTCGATCAATCAACCAATTTTTGATGTTCGCGGCGGCATGGTGGCCGTCACGTTGCCCGTTACCGATGCCTTTGAAGGGTCCGAGGAAGAGGTCCAGGTTCTCAAGGCCTTGTCGGGCGGGCGAATTATGTCGCGAAGCGAGATTGAAAAACAGACGGGGCTGAGCCGCATGCGGACGTTGGCGGCACTCGAATCTCTGCTTGAACGGAATACAATCGTAAGGCAGGGAACCGGGCGGGCCACGAAATATGAGCGCTCATAGTTCAAAAGAGCCATGGTACAAGACGGACCCCAAGCCAGTGTTGGCTTGGGGTCCGTTATATCCCGGATGGTAACGGGCCGATTATTGTCAAGTTATAGCAAGATATAGCAAAGTATAGCGACGTACAGCAAAGTATAGTGAGATATAGCAAGACGTATAGCGCGCCTTGATTTTCAACCCTTGATTATCAACCGTCCGTATTTCACAGCAACTTATAACAGGCTCGGGGTGCCAATTTGGGGTGCAGTAGTGCTGCGCCACGAAAAGGGCCTATCTACTACGTTTAAGCCGCAGGGGTCAACCATAGCCGGCTTTTTCGAAAATCGACAAGCTGTCTACCTGCGGTTTTGTTTTCACAGTTTTCGGTATGGCCGAGGCTATCCGTGTTAACGTAGTAGATGGGCCACTTTTGTGGCAAGGGGGCCGATCTGCGGGCCAGGGTAGCTAAAAGAGACACGTCCCAAAAAGACTGATTGGGAGCTGGGGCGTGTCGATGCGATAGTATTACGTGGTGGAATTCGACAAACCGTGGGCTTCATCCGAGGGCTTTATGGAACAACACCAGCATTATCAGAGCCTGCAAGATCAGGCATACAACGCACTGCGCTCCAAGATCATCTATGCCGAGCTCAGGCCCGGCACGCGCCTTTCGGCGATTGGTCTGGAAAAGGAGACGGGAATCGGGCGCACGCCCATTCGCGAGTCCTTTGTGCGCCTGCGTGAGCAGGAGCTGGTGGAAACGCGTCCCAAGAGCGGCACCTACGTCTCTAAGATCAGCATGGAACACGCCGAGAATGCCTGTTTCTTGCGCGAGAAACTCGAAAGAAGCGTACTCATTAAATGTTGTTCGGCTGCCACGTCCGAGCAAAAGCATCGGCTCGAGCAGATTCTTGCCGAGTCCGAATCGCTCGACCATAGCGAGACGCGTCGCTTTTTCGATCTGGACAACCTGTTCCATGAGACGTGTTTTGAGATTGCCGGTCGTCACATGCTGTGGGATTGGATGAAGAGCGTCAACACGCATTTTGAGCGATACAACTGGTTGCGTATGGTGTCGCAGGACCTGGATTGGGAGCCGATTCGTCGACAACATCGTCGGATTCTCGAGGCCATTAAGAGGGGCGATACCGACACGGCGAGCTACCTGGCAGAGACGCACTTGCACCTGATGCCCGAGGAGCAGGGCCCGGTTATCGCCTTGCATCCCGACTATTTTGAGCTGCCTAAAGACTCGAATATCTAGCCCATCATCGCATCTGCTCAAGACGTAAAAACGATGCTGCCCACCTACAGCGTTTTGAAATCGAGATTTTTAAGAATGCCTAAAATGGCTCAGACTGCCGACAATTGGGAAACGGGGTGCGCTATGGCGCAGATGAGAATCAAGGACATTGCCGCCGAGGCGGGCGTGAGCCCGGCCACGGTCTCGCGCTACCTCAATAACCGCCCCGGGCAGATGACCGAGGAAACCCGCGCCCGCATCGCGGCGGTCATCGAGCGTACCGGCTATCGCCCGCGTGCCGCCGCGCGCAATCTGCGTAGCTCGCGTACCAACCTCATCGGCGTGATCTTAGCCGACATTGCTAATCCGTTCTCCAGCGCCATGCTCGAAGGGCTTTCCGCCAGTGCCGCCGCGCGCGGCTGCTTGCTTATGACGGCCATTAGCGGCAACGACCCCGCCAAGGAGGCCGAATCGCTCACGAGGCTTATCGATGCCGGCGTGGACGGCCTGGTCGTCAACACCTGCGGCGGCAACGACGAGGCAATCGCCGCGGCCGCGGGACGCCTACCCGTTGTGCTGCTCGACCGCGATGTTGCCAATGGCGGCATCGATCTGGTGATCTCTAACAACCGTGAGCTGGTTGCCGGCCTGGTAGACGCTCTTGCTGCCGCCGGCAGCGAGCGCCTGTGCCTGCTTACCGAGGCAAGCGACGACAGCCCCGTGCGTCGCGAGCGCGCCGAGGCCTTTGCCGACGAGCTCTCGCGCCGCGGCCTAGCCGGCGAGGTCGTCACCCTGGCCGACGGCGGCGCCACGGGCGTCGGCCGCCTGGACGAGACCATCCGCGGCTATGCGGGTAAAAAGCTCGGCCTCATTGCCGTCAACGGCCTGGTCTTTCTGCGCCTGACCGAGGCGCTGGCACAGTTGGGACCTTCGTTGCCGGCTGGCCTCAAGATTGCGACGTTTGACGATTACCCCTGGAACCACGTGCTCTTTGGCGGTGTGACCACGGCCGCGCAGGACACCGTCGCCATCGCCGAGCGCGTAGTCGAGCGTCTGTCCGAGCGCATTAACGTCGTCACCACCACGGTGGGCGAGGCCGCAAGGCTGGCTCCCAAGCGCATCGAGATCCCCGGCCACATCGAACACCGCGCTTCGACCTCGCGCTAGTCTGTGTGATAATATATAGACAATGTCATACAGGAGGTATCCATGGCTGCGTCTGTGCTGAGTGTGCGAGTGGACTCGTCAATTAAAGATTCATTTGCCGAGCTGTGCGAAGAACTTGGCATGACTTCGTCTGTTGCAGTCAATATGTTTATGAGACAGATGCTGCGCGAGCGTTCGCTGCCGTTTGTCCCTTCACTCGGTAAAAGCTCTGCGAGCGGAAGCGTCGCGGCGGGCATTTTGGATACCGCTCAGATTGAGTCCGCTGTCCGTGAGGCGGCCAGCCTGATTCCCGCCATCAAAAGCGTGATTCTTTTTGGCTCGTATGCTCGTGGCGACGCGCGTGCCGATAGTGACATTGACTTGCGTCTCGAAGTCGATCGCGATCAGGGCTTTGGCCTTTTCGCGTTGTCGGCATTCGGCGAGGCGGTGCGCAAAGAAACTGGGAGGCAGGTTGATCTTGTCTCGAGCGACCATCTTGATGCCGATCTTGCCGCGGTAATCGAGCGCGAAGGAGTGATCCTTTATGATCGCGCGTAAGTCAGACGGCCTCCGCGCCCAAGAGGTCTTGGACGCCATCTCTGAAACGAACGAGCGCATCAAGGCTTTTGATATCACCGAGGACCAGTTTCTGCATGCGAATGACGTGCGGACGAGGGCGTTGGCGGACTCCCTTTTGATGTGCGCGCTTAGGGTGACGGAAGAAGCGGGCAAGTTGTCGGAACGCTCGCAGCGGCTTCATCCCGAAATTGAGTGGCGTGGAATTATCGGCATGAGAAATTACCTCGCGCATGATTACGGCAATGTCGACCGATCGGTTGTTTGGGATGCAGTGACGATGGAGTTCCCTGCGTTGGAACGAGCCTGTAGACAAATTGTCTCCGAATCTGAACGATAGTCACTTGCCATATCCGCCTGCTCGCGCACGTTTTTTGAGCGCTTGATACGCTTTAACCCTGCGGAAACATTTTTCTGCGATAGTATCTGCGGTATAGACCAGTCGAAACCCGCCCGAAAGAAAGGGGAGCGACATGAACCAGCAGAACATCGATTACGTACTCCGCTCCGTAGAGCAGCGTGACATCCGCTTTGTGCGTCTGTGGTTTGTCGACATTCTCGGCCGCCTCAAAAACTTTGCCATCAGCCCCGAGGACCTCGAGGTCGCATTTGAGGAGGGCATTGGCTTTGACGGCTCGGCCATCGAGGGCTTTGCCACGCCCGAGGAAGCCGACATGCTGGCGTTCCCTGATGCCTCGACCTTCCAGATTTTGCCGTGGCGTCCGAGCCACAACGGCGTCGCCCGTGTGTTCTGCGACGTGTGCACTCCCGATCGCGAGCCCTTCGCCGGCGACCCGCGCGCTGCGCTGCGCCGCATGTTCCATAAGGCCGAGAAGGCCGGCTACCTGCTCAACGTTGGTGCCGAGCTGGAGTACTACTATTTCCCCGACGAGCGCACGCCCGAGCCGCTCGACAACGTGGGCTACTTCGATCTTTCGGTGAGCGACGCCGCGCGCGACCTGCGCCGCAACACGGTCCTTACGCTCGAGAAGATGTCCGTGCCCGTGGAGTACACCTTCCACGCCGCCGGTCGCTCGCAGCACGGCATGAGCCTGCGCCACGCCGAGGCCCTGAGCATGTCCGACGCCATTACCACGGCCAAGCTCATCATTAAACAGCAAGCTTACGAGAGCGGTTGCCACGCCTCCTTTATGCCCAAGCCGTTGGCGGGCGAGGATGGCAGCGCCATGTTTTTGCATCAGTCGCTGTTCGACCACGACGGCAACAACGTCTTTTGGGGCGAGGCCGACGAGAGGTACCATCTCTCCGACGTCGCCAAGCACTACATGGCCGGTATCTTGGCGCACGCGCGCGAGATCAGCGCCATCACCAACCCCACCGTCAACTCGTACAAGCGCATCACCACGGGCGGCGACTCCGTGCCGCAGTACGCCACGTGGGGCCTGCGCAACCGCGCAAGCATGGTTCGCATCCCGGTCTACAAGCCCGGCAAGCAGCTGTCCACGCGCATCGAGCTTCGTAGCCCCGATCCCATGGCCAACCCGTATCTGGTCAACGCCGTCACGCTGGCGGCTGGTCTCGACGGCATCGAGCGCAAGCTGGAGCTCCCTCTCGAGGCCACGGCCGAGACGCTCAAGCTCAACGACCGCCAGATGCTCGAGGCCGGTTATACGCCGCTGCCGCGCTCGCTTAAAGAGGCACTCGACGTCTTTGAGGACTCGCAGTTTATGAAGGATGCCCTCGGCGAGCACATCCATAGCTTCTTCCTCAAAAAGAAGCGCGACGAGTGGCATAAGTTTGAGTCCACGATCACCGAATGGGAGATCAAGCACTACCTGGCGAACTCCTAATCGCGCTGGCTTGTCCCAGTACGATTGAGCTCATTTCTTTGGAGGCCGATATGTCCGAAAAGAGTGCCCTGTTCATGGCGCGCACGACGCGCTTCCACGAGTTTGCCCGCAGCTTGACGACCACCCTGGGTGTCGAGGTGAGTCTGGCCACCCCCGATTCGCCAACTGCGGCGCACGACTTTGACCTGCTGATCCTCGATTCCGATGGCATCCGCAGCGACCGCATCGATCAGATTGCCAAGTGGCTCGACGATCGCGGCGGCGTTCCCATGCTGGTGATCGTCGACGACGAGGCGCTCGGCACCCTGCGCCTGCCGAATCATGCGCATGCCGACTTTGTATGTCCCACGGCGACGCCCAACGAGCTCAAGGCTCGTGCACAGCGTCTGATGGGCGAGGAGGAGCCCGTCGCCTCCGATGATGTGCTCAACATCGATAACCTTGAGATCAACCTGGCCACCTACCAGGTGACACTCGATAGCGAGCCCATTGACCTGACGCTGATGGAGTACTCGCTGCTGAGTTTTTTGGCGACGCATCCCAACCGCGCCTACAGCCGCGAGGTACTGCTGCACCGCGTGTGGGGCTTTGAGTACTGCGGCGGTACGCGCACCGTCGACGTGCATATCCGACGCATCCGCTCCAAGGTGGGCCCGCAGATCGCGGCACACATCACCACCGTCCGCGGCGTGGGCTATCTGTTTAAGGACTAGGGATAACCAGAAGACGATACAGGGCACCGGAGTTTTTCGGTGCCCTTTTCTCGCTTGTGGCAAGAATCATACCTTTTACCGACTGAAAGTGCGTCAGTAAAAACAATATCAAGCGTATAGCACTATCTGGCGAATAACATTTAGTTACTTGCCATGGATTTGTATAAATGGGATTACGTTGTTGATGCGAGCAAAACGATTTCGGGAATGATAACGCCAACGCAGGCGAAAGTTATCAAAGAGGCGAAAACCTACGCATGCGCGTTTCGGCAATGTTTTCTCCGGGGGGCTCCGGTCAAATGGCAGCGGGCACGCAATGGCAGTTGTGGGCTATGTGGCAATGTATAACACATACTCAAATGCCAAGAAGTACCTGCTTGTGGTTTGGAATGGATAGACAAACCGGCTGCAGTTTCTTCCATATGACGTATCAATTTACACGGCTCACGACGGAACATATTGCAAGGGGTGATTGTGCTCGTGAACGGCGACAAGTTCATTCGAAGGGCAATACTCCTATTGGTTCTTTTCCTTGCCTTGGTCGCTGCAGTGAGTTTGTCCCTGCTAGGGGCGACTAATGGGGGAGAAAACGACACGGTTGTTGCGATCGAAGTTCGCACTCTATCGGATGTTCATAACGGGCAATTTGAGGCGTTGATGCCAAGTGGTTGCCATAAAAAGATCGATATGCGCCGCAAGTCAAGTTCCGGATATGTTGCAGGGTTGAAGGCAGGTGAAAAATGGATTCTAGTTTTTGTGGAAGATAAGGAACTTGACGGGACTGTTCTATATCCCCATTCAGCCGAGAAAGCCAAATCAAGCAGACCAGGGGAATGAAGAATGATTGATGGAAAACAGTTCTTAGGCCTGATGGCAGGAGCTCCCATTTTGATGCGAGCTGGGATGGCGGAAGCCTTGGAGCTGCCGGACGCTCGGAAGCGATTGGCGCTCGTGGTTGGCGCGGCGGTCAGAGATGAAAATGGCAATGAAAAAACGCGAACAAGAAGCAGAGAGACTATTTTCACGCCAGAGAGCGAAGCCGTGGGTTTTGCTATCGACTGTTATATCGAATAGACATGACGGCATAAAACGAATTGGCCTATAAGCATGTCATTACTTAAGCAAAGCTGAAATCTTGGCATCTAGTGCTCGGGACTGCCCAGCTTGGGGTACAACTCAACGTGAACAATGATGGCCCGCCACATGTTTGGCGGGCCTTTGGTTATTTGACGAAAGGATCGCAGCTATGAGCGAGAACGATTCCCAGCGTCCCCAGGATGCGGGCAACGCCGGCGAGACCCAACAGCAGCCGCGTGTGCAGGTAGAGTCGACGCCTGCCGACAGCAACATTCCCTACGTGCAGGCCTACGACACGCAGACCGGAAAGCCGCTGGGCAGCCAGCAGGTTGTAAACAAGCACACCGTGGTCAAGACTAAGACCAAAAAGCTGCCGATCTTTATTACGGCACTCGCCGGCTGTGCCTGCGGCGCCCTGCTGGTCATTGCGCTCATTATGAGTGGCACGCTCAACATTGGCGGCGGAAAGAATGCCGTGACGGCGGGTGCTTCGGGTTCATCGACGCAAAAGATTACGATTGATTCCGAGGACACCACGCTGGCCGAGGCCGTTTCTGCCAAGGCGTTGCCCTCCGTGGTTTCCATTACCGCCACTTCGAGCGGCAGCCAGAATGGCTCGCTTTCGCAGTCTGCCGACGAGTCGGACAGCTCGGGCAGCGTCGGCTCGGGCGTGGTGCTCGATACCGAGGGCCACATCCTCACTAACAACCACGTGGTCGATGGCTATGACCAGTACGTGGTGACCATGGATGACGGCACCACCTACGAGGCCGAGTTCGTGGGCAACGACGCTTCGAGCGACCTGGCCGTCATCAAGCTCAAGGACGCAGACGCCTCCAAGCTCACGCCGATTGAGATCGGTGATTCCTCCAAGCTCAACGTGGGCGAGTGGGTCATGGCGATTGGCTCGCCGTTCGGCAACGAGCAGTCTGTCTCCACGGGTATCGTCTCGGCGCTCTATCGCTCCACGGCCATGAGCTCTGCCAACGGTAACACCATCTATGCCAACATGATCCAGACCGATGCCGCCATCAACCCGGGCAACTCCGGCGGCGCGCTCGTTAACGATAACGGCGAGCTTGTGGGTATCAACTCGCTCATCGAGAGCTACTCGGGCTCCAGCTCGGGCGTGGGCTTTGCCATTCCGGTCAACTATGCCAAGAACATTGCCGACCAGATTATCGACGGCAAGACGCCGGTGCATCCGTACATGGGCGCTACGCTTTCGAGCGTCAACGCGCTCAACGCCCGCACCAACAAGCTGAGCACCGATAGCGGCGCGTATGTGGCGAGCGTCGTTGAGGATGGTCCTGCTGCCAAGGCCGGCATTCAGGAGGGCGATGTCATCACCAAGCTGGGCGACGACGAGATCACGAGCGCCGATGGCCTGATCATCGCACTGCGCAGCCACGAGGTGGGCGAGAAGGTCGAAATCACGCTCATGCGCGGCAAGGAAGAGAAGAAGGTCACTGTCGAGCTGGGCTCCGACGAGGAGCTGCAGAACCAGCAGCAGGACGACAGCTCGACCGACACCGGCAACGGCGGTATTACCGACGAACAGCTGCGCCAGTACCTGGAGGAGCTGCTAGGCCAGCAGGGCCAGGGGCAAGGCCACGGCCAGGGCTACTAACGAGCCGTTTCGCACATATCGAGGCCAGGGGGCTGTCCTATCAACGTGGGACAGCCCTTTTTTTATTGATCCGTTGGGGACGGAGGAAAACGGATCATTTAGAGCTGATAAGAGCATGGTTTAATCGCGCGACCCACCCCAGTCTGGCGGCTGCCGATTCGGTGCGGTTTGAGACCGCTATTCGGCCCCGTTGCGACCGGTGGTACTCTAGTGTCCGTTTGAAATCGAGCGAAGGAGTACCGCTATGGAGCAATCGAGCCTGTTTGGTGACGGTGTGGATATCGATACCGAAGCGCCCGCGAGCGCGGATGCCGCCGCACTGACCGATGCTCGTGCCCAGGCGGCAGCGCGCGCGGCCGAGCTGCGCCACGAGCTCGATTACCACGCCTACCGTTACTACATGCTTGATGCGCCCGAGATCACGGACGCCGCCTTTGACAAAATGCTCGTTGAGCTGCAGGAGATCGAGGCGGCCTATCCTGACCTGGTGACGCCCGACAGCTATACCCAGCGCGTGGGCGGCTACGTGAGCGAGCAGTTTACGCCGGTCACGCATATGGCGCGCATGTATTCCATGGACGATGCCATGGACCTGGACGAGCTCGACGCGTGGCTCCAGCGCACTGAGGATGCGCTCGGTGCCGGCAGCGTCACCTATACCTGCGAGCTCAAGATCGACGGTCTGGGCGTGGCGCTTACCTACCAAAACGGCACCTTCGTACGTGCGGCCACACGTGGCGATGGCACCACGGGCGAGGACGTATCGCTTAACGTCCGTACCATCAAGGATGTGCCCATGCACCTGTCCGAGCCGGCGCTTGCTCATATGGGCGCCGACCGCGAGCGTACCATCGAAGTACGCGGCGAGGTCTATATGCCCAAAGGCAGCTTTGTTCGTCTGAATGAAGAGGCCGATGCCGAGGGCCGCGACCCCTTCGCCAACCCGCGCAACGCCGCCGCCGGATCGTTGCGCCAGAAGGATCCCAAGGTCACGGCGCGCCGCGACCTGGCCACCTTTATCTACGCCATTGCCGATACCGATCCGCTGCACGTCCACAGCCAGCGTGAGTTCCTCGACTGGCTGCGCAGCGCCGGTTTTAGCGTCAACCCCAACGTGGCCCGCTGCGCCACGCCGGCCGAGGTCCATGAGTTCTGTGCCCAGGCCCTCGAGCATCGCGGCGACCTCGACTATGACATCGACGGCGTGGTCGTAAAGGTTGATAGCTTTGCCCAGCAGCTCGACTTGGGCTTTACCGCCCGCGCGCCGCGCTGGGCTATTGCCTTTAAGTTCCCGCCCGAGGAAAAGCAGACCGTCCTGCGCGAGATTCGCATCCAGGTGGGCCGCACCGGTGTGCTCACGCCGGTCGCCGAGTTCGACCCGGTGACGGTCGCCGGCTCCACCATCGCGCGCGCCACGCTGCACAACATCGACGAGATCCGCCGCAAAAACGTGCGCGAGGGCGACACCATCATCGTGCACAAGGCGGGCGACGTGATCCCCGAGGTCGTGGGCCCGGTGCTCGACAAGCGCCCGGCCGACAGCGTCGACTGGCACATGCCCGAGGTTTGCCCCGTGTGCGGTAGCCCCGTGGTCCACGAGGATGGCGAGGTTGCCTACCGCTGCGTCTCCATCGATTGCCCCGCGCAGCTCAAGGAGCGCCTGCTCCACTGGGTGAGTCGCGGCTGTATGGACGTGGACGGTCTGGGCGATGAGATCGTCGACAAGATGATCGCCGCCGGCCTGATTCACGACGTCGCAGACTTCTACCAGCTCACGGTCGATGACATCGCAGGGCTGGACACGGGCCGCACCTATGCCAGCTCCAACAGCAAAAAGGGCGTCAAGAAGGGCGACCCCATTCCGGTAGGCCTTAAGACGGCCGAGAAAATCATCGCCGAGCTCAACAAGTCCAAGAGCCAGCCGCTCGGTCGCGTGCTGTTTGCCCTGGGCATCCGCCACGTGGGCAAGAGCGTGGGCGAGGTCATCGCCGAGCGATTCCTGTCGATTGACAAGATCATCTTGGCGAGCGAAGAGGACATCGCCGAGTGCGAGGGCATCGGTCCCAAGATTGCGGCGAGCGTCAAGCAGTTCCTGGCCGTGCCCGAGAACCTTGCCGTGCTGGAGCGCCTGCGTCAGGCGGGCCTGTCGCTCGAGGTCGACTTGGGCGCCGCGCACGCGCAAGCCGCTGCCGACGCTGGCGTGGCGGGTGAGCTTGCTGACGCACAGCCGCTTGCGGGTCTGACCTTCGTGCTTACCGGCACGCTCGTCAACCGCACCCGCGACGAGGCGGGCGCGGCGCTCAAGGTGCTTGGTGCCAAGGTCTCGGGCAGTGTTTCAAAGAAGACGAGCTATCTGGTCGCCGGCCCCAAAGCGGGCTCCAAGCTCACCAAGGCCGAGCAGCTGGGTGTGCCCGTGCTGGATGAGGACGCACTCGAGCAGATTCTTGCGACTGGTGAGGTGCCCCAGGCTTAGTGCAACGATAACCAAATTGAAGAGCCGCCCGGAAAGCATGATGCCTTCCGGGCGGCTCTTATTTGGACGGGGCAGCCGGCACCGTGATCTGCGTCACGTAGGTTGCCGGATCATCGCTGATGATGTCGTCGATGAGGGCGATCTCGCGTCGCCCCGCTACGCTGCCAATTTGTCAAAAGCTCCGCGGCGGTTGAGCACGGTAAACGCGACAACACAAATGACCGCCGACAGAATCGACCCGCACGGCGAGGCGATGCCCATGGGAAACAGCGTGTCGGAATAGGCGTTCGACAGCAACCATGCACCGGGCACGCGAATGAGTACCACGGCCAGCACGTTGTGCGCAAAGCCGATGTAGCTCTTGCCATACGCAGCGAAAAAGCCGCTAAAGCAAATGTGGATGCCGGCAAAGATTGCATCGAAAATGTAGCTGCGCATATAGCCGGTGCCGGCCGCGACCACCGCGGCGTCCTTGGCAAAAAAGCCAATAAACGCCGGCGTCACCAGCCACATCAGCACCGTGATCAGGCAGCCGTATACTACCGAGATGGTCATGGCATCCTTGAGCACCTGACGTGCGCGGTCACCCTTGCCCGCGCCAGCGTTTTGCGCCGTGAGTGCGCTGACGGTAGCGCCCATGGAACTCGGCACGATAAACAAAAAGCTGATCATCTTCTCGACCAAGCCCACGGCGGCGGCGTCAACGAGCCCTCGGTGGTTGGCGATGACGGTGATAAACATAAACGCCACCTGGATGCAGCCGTCCTGCACGGCCACGGGCACACCGATCTTAAGGATGCTACCGAGCACTTCGGGCTGGGGGCGCAGGTCGCTGCGCTTGAGGTGGATATGCGTGCGGCGGCTCTTGAGCCACACGAGTGCGAGGGCCACGCTTGCCGTCTGGGCGGTTACCGTACCGAGCGCCGCGCCCACGGGGCCGAGTCCCATGTGGCCGATAAACAAAAAGTCGAGCGCGATGTTGATGATGCACGCCACGCCGATCACGTACATGGGCGAGCGCGAATCGCCTAGGCCGCGAAAGATGGCGGAGAGGATGTTGTACGCGGCGATAAACGGAATGCCGACAAAGCAGATGCGCAGGTAGGCGGCGGTGCCTTCGACCGCCTCGGCCGGCGTGCCAATGAGTGCCACGATCTGCGGGCACAGTGCGAGCAGGACGGCGGCCAGCACCACCGAGACGCCCATAAAGAGCGTGATGGTGTTGCCGATGGCAACCTCGGCGCGGTCGAAGCGGCGCGAACCCACGGCGTGGCCGACGATGACCGTCGTTCCCATGGCCAGGCCCACGAGCGTCACAGTAATGATATAGAGCGTCTGCGCGCCGTTGCCCACGGCGGTGATGCCGGCCGCGCCGCTAAACTGTCCCATCATGTACAGGTCGGCCATGCCGTAGAGCATCTGCAAAAAGTACGAGAGCATATAGGGCAGGGCAAAGACCGCGATGGTCTTGAGGACATTGCCGCGTGTGAGGTCGTGTTCCATGGGCGGGGCACTTTCTGGATTGGTTCGTTTACGTACCAGTGTAGTGAAAACCCTACAACGATTGTAGAGTCAAGGTTTGTGTTAGCGGCGGGCGAAAAAAGTCACGCTCCAAGCACGATGCTTTGACCCCTCCATGCTTCTCACCTCGCCTCGAACCATCACAACATTCGCCGTTTTTTGCCAAAATCGGGGAAAGCATCGAATGTTGTGATGGTTTTTCTACCACTCGATCGGGTGGAATCGCTTTCTTGCGCACGAAGGTGTGCGGACCTGTGGGCAGGGGAATAAGGTTGGTTATCCGACTCCATTGGAGGGCTCATGGACCTGCCGATCGTCCTGTCCCATAAGACTGCCTGGCTATACCACAACGTGGTGCGCCCGTCCGAGCCGCTCTCGCGGGCAAGCAGCCTATACGATGAGGACTCGCTTGCTAACGAGGCGGAGCCAACTGCGGGCCTGCCCAAATTGGGGCTCGATGCCAAGGGGCTGAGGGCTTCAACGGCAGTCGGGATCGTTACCGACTATCTGGTTTCGCTTGGTATTCCACGAGAAGAACTCAATCATATCGATACGTTCGTTAACTTCGATTTTGAGCGCTCGACGCCGGCTGGATTTAGGTGCCACGTGTTTGGGGCGCCGGTACCTCCAGGCCATCTTGTCGAGGTGGCAGAGGGCCTTCTGGTGGTTGATGAGGTCATGTGCTTTGTCCAAGCGGGTTCGTGGATGAGCGAGCCCGAGCAGCTGGAATATGGCTACGAAATCTGCGCCCGATACCATTTGAATCACCTGCCGACAGGCGATTATATCGAGATAGGGCAGAGGTATACCGCTGCCGACTTGATTGCCTATTGCAATGAGAACCGATGTCGACGGGGGGCCGCACGCGCGGCCGCCGTGCTCAAGCGCGTGCACGATGGCGCGCGGTCGCCCATGGAGACAGCCACCGCAATCATGGTCGTGGCAAAGCGTTCTCAGGGCGGGCTGGGATACGCCAAGATCGAGCTCAACCATCGGGTCGATGTTCCCAACGAGTTCAAGTATCTCGCAAAGGCCGGGTATTTCGAGATCGACGTATATGCGCCTGCGAGCGGTACGGGGATTGAATACAACGGCTCGGACCATCTTGATAAACAGCGCAGCGCGTCGGATGCGGAGCGTATGGCCGTGCTGAGCGCGCTGGGCTTTAAGATGATCGTCCTCACCGGGACTCAGTTTGCCCATCAGCTGCAATTGCACCGGGCGATGAATGCCATCGCACTCGCTATGGGTCTCAAGTGCGACCGAAGCGAAGCGTTCCAGAAACGTCAGAACGATCTGCGAGAATTCGTGATTCGGCACTGGGGCGGCGACCTTTAGGGGCGCTTTGGTCCTTCTGCGGGGTGCCGTGGGCAGGCAAACCATCACAACATTCGACGTTTTTTGCCAAAATCGGGAAAAGCATCGAATGTTGTGATGGTTTGTATGCTGAGGATGGGCTTGGAAAGTCCGTTTTGCTCGAAGCGACTTGTCCTGTCGTACGGGTGTCGGCATGATTCTCTCGTGGGGTATTATGTTTTCCGAAGAATAAAACGCCGCGTGAGGGGAGGGCTGCGTGGTCGGGCGCGTGCAACATGACGACTTTGGCCGCGATATCAACTACCTGCGCATTGCCGTTACCGACAAGTGCAATTTCCGCTGCATTTACTGCATGCCGGCCGATGGCGTGGCGCCCCGTGCACACGACGAGCTACTCAGTGCCGAGGAAATCGCCCGCTTTGTGCGCTTGGTGGCGGGGGAGGGCATTCGCCGCGTGCGCCTGACGGGTGGCGAGCCGCTGGTCAGCCGCCGTATCATCCCGCTCATTCGTGACATCCGCGCGATTCCGCAGATCGAGGATATCTCGCTTACCACCAACGGCGCCCTGCTGCCCAAGCTGGCACCGCAGCTCAAGGACGCGGGGCTTAACCGCGTCAACATTTCGCTCGACACGCTCGACCCTAAGCTCTTTGGAAAGATCACGCGCCTGGGTCGACTCGAGCAGACCGTGGCCGGCATCGACGCGGCGCTGACTTGGGGCTTTGAGCCCGTTAAGGTCAACTGCGTTGTGGTGCGCCGGCTCAACCAGGATGTGGCGGCCCTCGCGCGGCTCACGCTCGACCGCCCCATCCACCTGCGCTTTATCGAATATATGCCCATCGGCGACGAACACACGAGCTCGCATTGCGCTGTGGACCCGCATGCGCCCGCGCTCAATCCCGAGCTGTGGGACGCGAGCGATACCGTGCCGAGCGACGAGCTGCGGGCGCGCATCAATGCTGGGGCCGCCGCGACGGGACTGGGCGAGCTCGAGCCGCTCGACATCAACGACGCTCCTGCCGGCGCGGGCCCTGCGCGCTATTGGCACTTTCCGGGCGCGGCGGGAACGGTCGGCTTTATCAGCGCCATGTCCAACCATTTTTGTGCGAATTGCAACCGTCTGCGCCTGACGGCCGATGGCAACGTGCGCCCGTGCCTGTTCAGCGATGCCGAGTATTCGGCGCGTGAGGCGCTACGCCGTGGTGATGATATGCGGGTACTTTCGATTTGGCGCGATGCCGTCGCCCACAAACCGCAGGAACACGCGATAATTGAGGGCACGCAACGATTTATGTCCCAAATCGGAGGATGATCATATGGCCAAGAGCAGGTACGCCGATGCCACCAAGGCCGCTCGCAGGGCCGCGATGTCTGCCCACAAAGCCACGGTTGCGGCTGGCGATGCTGTCACTGCCGCACAGCCGACTTCCAGCGCTGCAGCCGAGCCCACCCGTGATGCCCGTCGCGACGAGCTGACGCACGTGGACGCCAAGGGCGAGGTACGCATGGTCGACGTGTCCGACAAGGCCGAGACCCATCGTATCGCCATCGCCGAGGGCACCATCCTCATGCACCCCGAGACACAGGCCATGGTGCTGCAGGACCGCGCCAAGAAGGGCGATGTGCTTGCCTGCGCGCGCGTGGCGGGCATTATGGCCATCAAGCGCACGAGCGACATCATCCCCATGTGCCATCCGCTTCTCATTACCAAGAGTAAGTGCGACATTGCGCCCATCGCTCCGGCGGGGACGCCGGCCGAGGACGTGCCCGAGGGCTGGGCGCCGGCGCGCACGGACGGGCAGGTTGGCTTTCACGTACTGGTCACGGCCGGCGTGACGGGCAAGACGGGTATTGAGATGGAGGCGCTGACCGGCGCGAGTGCCGCGTGTCTGACCATCTATGACATGTGCAAGGCCGTCGATCGCGGCATGGAGATTGTCGACGTGCGCCTGTTGCACAAGGAAGGTGGCCGCTCGGGCGTGTGGGATCGTTCAGAGCGTCAGGCCGCTGCTGCTGAGGCCGCCGGCGCCGACGGTAACGCGCCCGCGAGCGCACCCGTCGCCGTTGCGTCCGCAGCTCCGGCGCCGGCCGTCCCCGCGATCGCGTTTATCGGCTACCAAAATTCGGGCAAGACCACGCTCGTCGAGAAGGTTATCGCCGAGCTCACCCGCCGCGGCCTGCGCGTGGGTTCGCTCAAGCATCATGGGCATCACGGTTTTGATATCGATGTGCCCGCTAAGGACACCTGGCGCCATCACCAAGCCGGATCCAAGCACGTGGGCCTCATCTGCGCCACGCGCTGGGCGGAGTACGCTGACACGCGCGAGGAGGACGAGATGCCCGCGCGCGAGCTGCTGTCGCGCTACAACGATGTCGACGTGGTGATCATCGAGGGCTACAAGACCGAGGGCTTCGACAACATCGTGGTCGCGCGCTCCGGTGTCGACCGTCTGCGCGGCAAGAGCTCGCTCGACCTGGTCGACGGTCACACGCTGGCGCTTGCCTGCAACGAAGCCCTGGCGCGCCAGGCCTTCGACGCCGGCTTTGCGACCCGAGCCATCAACATCAACGACGCCCGAGCCATCTGCGATCTGATCCAAGACCACCTCGGTAGATCTTAGGGACATGCCTTAAAATCTACCAAGTAGTTCATGCTGGGCGGAAAGACAGAAGGAAGGGGCTCGATGTGTCCTTAGTAAGGCATACGGATAGATTGAGCCAATGGACGGAGGGCCAAATGCTCGCTGCCCACATTCGTATGCAATAAGGAGCCCCATGCCCACATCTGTATTTCCAAAATTCCACTCATCGCTGTCCACGCAGGCTAAACGCCTGGTGGCCATGCGCTTTCTCATTTACACCGGTTTTCAGACCAGCTACTTTATCGGCGTCATCGGAACGCTCACCTATGCGGACGGCGCTTCGGTCGTCGCGACATCGCTGGCCGTCCTGTTTATGAATGTATTCGTGATCCTGGGATCCTTTGCGGGTGGCGCGGAGCTCGACGCCTGGGGTCCGCGCCGCCATTTCTTGCTGAGCATCATCGGCGCTCTCGCAACTGGCACGGCAATCATCGCTTTTGGTAGCGCGACCGGCGTCGTCCTGCTCGGCGCGGTGTTTCTGGGCTTTACGATGGGATTCGCCCAGCCCATCGCCACATCCTATCCGGCCTATCTCACCGACGATCCTGTCGAGCTCAAAGACATCAACTCCGCCATCGCCATGTTTTCAAACGTGAGCATCATTGTTGGCCCCATGCTGGGCGGCTTTGTCGCGGCGGCTGCGTCGTCGCGCGCGGTCTTCGTGCTCATGATGCTCTCTACCGTGTTGGCGTTCGTCGTCGGTTGGGGCTTTAGGCCGCAGACCAGCCATGTCGCCGGGGATGCGGATGCCGATTCGGCAGAGGAAGGGGAGCGTGCGGGACGAAGCTCCAACCCCAGCACGTCCGCCCGCGCCACCTTCGCAGCCAGCATCAAGACAGTCTTCACCAACAGCGTCCTCGCGCTACTTTTCTGTATCATTTTTCTTTCGAACTTTGGCTACGGAGCTTTCGATCCGCTCGAGTCGTTTTTCTATCGCGATGTCCTACGCGTCGGCGTTGGGTGGATGGGCTGGCTCTCGTCGGCCAGCGGTGTCGGCGCGGTGCTGGGCGCCGTCGTTGCGCTCCGCTTGCCACCGCACCTGGTCAACCTTAAAACACTGCTCGTGGCGCTTATGTCCGTGGGCCTGGGAAGTCTGCTCTATGTGGGGACGCCGTACGTGGGCGTGGCCCTCGTCGGCCAGATCGCACTGGGCATAGCCTGGGGTGTCGTCAACCCGCTCCACAACACCATTGTGCAAACGACGGCACCGCTCGAGCAGCTCGGTCGCGTGAACTCGGTCATGGGCTTTGGCAATATGTTCGCCGGCGTGGCCCCTCTGGCGATTGCCCCGTGGCTGGCGGCAACATTTGGCGTACAACGGACACTCGTGGGAGCGGGCATGGTCGTGACGGCGGTTCCCGCGGCGCTGCTGCTGTTTGGACGCCGGCATTTGGATCGTGCCGCAAAGCAGTAAAAACCATCACAACATTCGATGAAAATCGCGATTTTGCCGAAAAACGTCGAATGTTGGGACGGTTTGCGCCGCGGATCCTGCCGCCACAAAGGGGACGGGCGCCTTTGTGGTGGTTTTTGCTTTGACAGGTCGCCCCTGCGCCTTGGTATACCATGTACGCCGTTCACGAATACACCCCACACCGCCGCACAACCCAGAAAGGTCCCCATGGACGCCACCTTCAGCCGCATCAAAGCCGTGTTCTGTGATATCGACGGCACGCTGCTCACGAGCCAGCACACGGTGTCCCCGCGCACCGTGGCGGCGATCCGTTCCCTGCGCGAGCGCGGCGTGCTCTTTGGTCTGTGCACCGGGCGCGACGCCCACGCGACCGAGGCCATGTACGAGCTCTGGGGCATCGAAGGCCTGGTGGACGTGCTCGTGGGCTGCGGCGGCGCCGAGGTCATCGACCGCGCGCACGACATCAACGAGCTGAGCTATCCGCTGCCGGGTGAGACTATCGCGCGCATCTGCAAGCACATGGCGGACCTTCCGGCAACGCCCGTCTGCCCCCGAGACGGCGTGTTCTACGTGCCCGAGAGCAACGCGTGCGTCGAGCACCTGTCGCGCGTCGATGGCGTGCCCTATCAGGTGGTCGATTTTGCCGAGTTCTTACGCGAGCCGCAGCCCAAGGTGATGTTTACCATGGCGCCCGAGGTAATGCCGCGGGTGATTGAGCGGGCGTCGACGTTTGCCGATGACACTGTTAAGGCAGCGGCTCTGCAAACCACGCAGCGGCTCTACGAGTTCATGGATCCGCGCGTGTCCAAGACGCGCGGCCTTGTGCGCGTGGCGGAGCTCAACGATATGGAGCTCCAGGACATCTGCGTGTTTGGCGATGCGGACAACGACACCTGCATGGTGGCCGACGCCGGCGTGGGCGTGGCCATGGCAAATGGCAGCGACGCCACCCGTGCCGCCGCCGACTTTGTAACCGCCAGCAACGACAAAGACGGCATCGCGATCTTTATCGAGGAACATCTGCTGTAGCGCAGGGGGGAGAACCACCACAATAGGTGGCAGGCATCTTTGTGGTGGCCTCAGGCGATTTGGGCGAATTGCTACCTAGAATCTGCACGAAAATTCAAATATAGTTGTCTGAACATCATGCTTCTAACCACCGGTGGGTTAAAGATATTCTCATCAGTTTGGTAGGATATTCCTTCCGGTTAATGATCTACCGTTCACGGTCGATTTTCGACCGTTCACAGGATGTTTGCTCTTGAGCAAAAGGTTGTGCAAATAAATAAAATGCTATTAAAAAACTGATAACTAACTTAATTACCAGTAGAAACAAAAAATAGATAGTGAATAAACGAAGGTAAATCTGAGTAAATGTCAAGAGAATTAAGAACTTGCACAAAAATGTCGGTTTTGCTGCTCAGATGTTTAAACAATCGTTATAATTGCATCACTTAGCGAGCGCAATTACAGATTGCGCAGATACGTTTGATAGGGAAAGAGCAAGATCGCGGTCTCTTGGGGAGGAGACATCGATGAAAGCGAATTCGAACAAATCTAAGCAGAGTAATAAAGCGACGCGCCGTGTACTGGCAGGCGTTTTGTGCGGAGCCTCCGTTTTGAGCCTGGTACTGTCGCTCGTCATGCCTCCGATCTCGCAGGCCATTGCCAACGATGCCCAAACGGTTTCTACCGAGAAAACTGTGACGGGGGGGGGTTCCTCAAGTGAGTCTACTGATGTAGACAGCACCAACAACGGGGATACCGAAAACCAGAATAGTGACGATGCCGGGAATGGCGCGAGCGAGGACAACGTCGCAGCAGACTCGACTGCTGATGGCGCGGAAGTCAAGGGTGCCGAGCGGCCTGCGGATGACGGTGCTAACGGCGATGGCGCAATCTCACTTGCTGCAGAGAATGAACCGACTCATGAAATTAGCAGCGGGACGGATCTGAACTTAAAGCTCCTTAACAAGGATCTACGCGATGGAAACGGTGCTGCTACTTTTAAGCTAACTGCCGATATTGAGTACGACGATGAGATTCGGCTTGAAGGGGCAAACACCAAGATCACCTTGGACTTAAATGGCTTCAAGATTAAGCACGGTAGTGGTGCCAGTCCGTTGTTCGATGTTGCAGATTATGCGACGCTTACGGTCATGGATTCCGGGAAAGTACCGGAGAATGTTGCCGACGGCCAGCAGCTGCAAGATAAGGACGAGCATCTGACACCTGACAATTATGGCAAGACGGCAATAATGTCTTATGACGTTAATGACGTTCCGAAAGATCTTACCTATTACGTAACCGAATCGACTGCAAGTGGTGTAGATACCACTGAGAAGATCAAAGAGTACAAGGCGACTATTAAGGGCGCAATTGTTGGAGTCACCAAGAACTCCACGATGAGGCTCATTAACGTTTACCAACATGGCACGTTTAACCTCGTAAGTGGCGCTATTACGCAGAAAAAGGACTGCAATGTCGGCAACCTCATCTATGCCGAGAACGGCTCTACCGTCAATATGAGCGGTGGTTACGTTTGCGGTGCAACCTCTAATAGCCGTGGCGCAGGCATCGAACTTGGCGTCAAGGAAGGCAATGGTGCCACCCTCAATCTCACCAATGGCGTGATCGCAGGTAACTGCGCTGGCGCTGGCGGCGGTGTGTACGCTAGCGGTGTCGGTGTGCCCGCTAACGACCCTAACAAAACCACGACCAAAATCAACATGACCGGTGGCATAATCTCCGGTAATAGCACACTCAACGTGGGACTCGGTGGCGGCATTATGGCCGAGGGCGGCATCGTGACCGTTTCTGGTGGCTATATCACGAATAATAGAATGGCTAAATTTTGCGGCCACGATGGCAACGGTGACCATGGCGGTGCTGGGCTTGCTGCCAATAACGGCGCCCATGTTACCATTTCCGATGGCCAGATTACTGGCAACTATTCCGAGGAAGCTGGCGGTGGCGTTTACGTTACCGATGCTGGTCGACAAAACTGCTCTCGCAAGGATACGGCTTGGCTCAACATTACGGGAGGAACAATTGCCTCTAACGTGAGCTTCCGATCTGAGGGCGCTGGTATCCGCGTTGGCCAGATGGTCGACGCGATGATTAACGGCACTCCAGACAGCAACGGCACTCTAGGCAGAAAAGTCTACATCACTAACAACTACTGCATGTCTCGCTTTGACTGGGGCGGTGGCGGTATCTTCGTCCAGGGAAACTCGAATGAGGGTATGGAAAAGACCGCTGGTAGATTATTTGTATACAACTCGTACATTAGCAGCAATACCGCTGGTGGCTATGGTGGTGGCGTTGCAGTCTGCCCGACGGGCAAGACGTTGGTAACGAACACTAAGGGCACGGCAATCTTTGGCAATAAGTCTGCTGGCGCTGAGTATGATAACGATGACCATAACAGTAAACCTTACGACAAAGATAACAATTTCGGCAATGACGTTACGCCCCATCTTTCAGGCGGTGGTAGTGGCAAGAATCAAGATAAAGATGCATACAGATCGAAGGTGTTTCGCGATAGGGGTCATGCCGATTTCTTCCTTGCGGCAGCGGCTGGCCATCAGGAACCGCTTGCGGCAGTAATCGGCAAGATGCTCGGCGACGGAGACGCCAAGTATTCTGGAAGCAAAGAACGCAGTGATACCAAAGAACTCAGTGAGCCTATCGATATCCCTGCCAATGGCGGCGTGAAGATTTATCGGAGCATCGGTCTGTCTTCGGGTGTCATAGCTGGAAGTGATGAAGCGAACAAAGCGCAGGAAGCTGCCGGAACTTTCATCACGGGCAACTATTCCTGGGACCATGGCGGCGGCATCATGTCGAATGGCGACTTGTACCTAGGCGTGCCTGCGGATACGTACGTCTACCCGAGCCTTAAGCTGAAGGCGTCAAAGGCGCTGAAAAATAAGCAGACCGAAGAAAGCATGGCGCTCGCCGAAGACCAGTTCTCCTTCTCGGTCTACCGTAAGGATTCTGGTCACGCGACGAGGCCCTATTGGAATGACAAGACATTCAGCGATGGCGGCTGCACCTTGGTCGGAACTGCCAAGAATGATGCGAGCGGTAACATCACCTTTGACCTTGGCGAACAGTTCATTGATAAGACTGTTGAGGCTAACAAGATTACATACTACTTGGTCGAACAGGCCGGTGGAGACTCGGGCATTGAGTACGACCGCACTGTGTACGAGGTCGAGGTGCGGCTCACGGACAACAAAACTTTGCTCATGAAGGTGCCGAAAAAGGATGATCCAAACGAGAGCGTGGAGCTTTACGTTCATAACTGCACGATCGCAAGCGTGAGTGTGACCAGGCACTCCGAGAATTCAAGCAGCCTGCTGGGTGAGGTACAGCCGGGTGGAGACGGCTACTATTCAATTGGTTGCTCCGATGGATCAAAGACCTTCACCAACAAGTACACTCCGCCGTACACCTCCAGCGGCTCCTGGACGCCCATGGCGACCAAGGTCGTTGAGGGTGGCGAGATGAAGGAGTTCACGCTCGAGTTTGCGGATAACGAGAACTTCGATGGTGCCAAGACGGTTATGACCGACCCCGACGGCGTGATTACCACCACTGCCGACGGCAAGAAGTCTCAGATCCGGAGCTTCGACGAGATTGAGTACAAACTCGATCAACTCGACAAGCTCAAGAACGACTCTACTGGCCGTGGTGCTTCCAAGACCTTCACGTACTTCGTGCGCGAGCAGCAGCCAACCACACCGTTTACGAACTATAAGTACGACCAGTCGATCTATCAGATTACGGTCAACGCGGTTGACGACACTGAGGGCAAGATCAACATCTCTGCGACCTACAAGCAGATTCAGGATCGTGATGGAAAGCCAGTGACCAACGACACGGGCCGCGAACTCACTGAAAGTTCCATCCCCACCTTCACCAACACCTACTCCACCACTCTGCCCCTTTCTGGTATGTCGGGCGTCACTCTGACGTACCTTGCCGGCGCGGCGGTGCTTTGCGCTGCTGCGGCCTGGATGCACATTCGTCGCAAGGCGAATGCGAAGGGAGGCGAGCGTCGTGAATAAGAAAGTTTGCTCCTTCCCGATCTTGTTTGCGCTGCTTACCCTCCTGATCGGCACCTGCGCGGTTGTGTTCCCCGCATCCGCGCAGGCCGCGCCGAGCGCGAACGGTTCCATCACGGTGAGCGGCACCGTGGCGAGCAGCTACGACGCCTACCAGATTTTTAGTGCCAACGTCGTCGATGACGACAACGACGCCAAGATCGCCACCGACCTCGCTTGGGCAAGCGCCGCCGTGCGCGACGCCGCGCTGCCTGTGCTGCACAGCGCCGGCATGCCCAATTCCCGGACCACCGCGCAGGAAGCTGCCGAGTGGCTCAACACCGATTCTCACCTTACGAGCGCGCTGAGCGCACAGCTCGCTCGTTCCCTCCAGAGCTCTGGCCCCGTGTCCGTGGCCCTTAACGCGGGCACGGCGGCCGAGCTGCCCTGCGGCTACTGGCTCATCGTCGCCGACGACGACGCCATCGCCCAGGGCGAGGCCGGCACCGCGCCGATCATGGCCCTGGTCGGCGGCAGCGCCGTCACCGTCAAGCCCAAGGCGGCGACCCCCAAGGTGTCCAAGCATGTGCTGGAGGACAGCACCGCCGCTTGGCAGAAGGCCGCCGACGCCACGGTCGCCGACGACCTGTACTGGCGCCTCTCTGCCACGGTCCCGGCGGGCCTTGCCGCCTACGACACCTATACGGTGCGGTTCGTCGACACCATGAGCGCGGGGCTCGACCCCTCCAAGGTCGCCGCGAGCATGCGCGTGTACGTGGCGGCGGGCGCGGACGGCGGCTTCGACGCTGTCTCGGCCGGCAAGGACGGGCGCGCCGGCACCGAGCCCGCGCAGGGCTGGACCGATATCACGGCCCAGTGCGCCACCAAGGTGGCGGCGGACGGGACCTTCACCGTGCGCACCGGCGACCTGATCGCCGCGCTCGGCGGGGCCGACGCCTTCACTGCGGGCGCCCGCGTGGTCGCCGTGTACAACGCGCCGCTCAACAGCGCATGCAACCACGGCATCGCGAAGGGCAACCCCAACGAGGTCTACCTGCGCTACCCGCGCTCTCCCTTTGCCGACCAGTCCGGCGACGCCGGCTTCACCCGCACGCCGAGCGACGATGCGTGCGCCTACACCTGGGATCTCGCGCTCACCAAGCGCGGCAGCGACGGCGACAAGCCGCTTGCCGGGGCAGTCCTGAGCATCGCCGACGACCGCGGCCGCACGCTGGCGGCCGACGGCACGTGGGATGCGGAGGGCAAGGCCACCGTCACCACGGGCGAGGACGGCCGCGTGACCGTCTCGGGCGTGGACTCGGGCAAGCTGGATGTCCGCGAGCTCAAGGCGCCCAAGGGCTACACCGCCTTTGAGGGCACGCGTTCCGTGACAGTCAAGGCCGAGGGCCTGGACGTCGACCAGGTGGCCGCCGCCAAGCCCAAGCTCACCATCACGGCCGAGTCGCCCCTACGCGCCGACAGCGCGGACGGGTCGACGGGCAGCCTGGAGGCGTCGCTCATCAACACGCCCACCGGCATACCCCCTAGCATTACCACCGGAGGCTTTATGCCCTCGACTGGCGATATGGCAATGTACGCCGCGGTCGCCGCAGCGGTCGCCGGAGCCGCGCTCATCGTGGTCGCGCTCCTGGTCAAGCGGGGAGGTGGCAGCCATAAAGAGTAGCTGGCAGCCCCACAGAGAGCGGGGCGAGACGTAGCGAAGCAGATGCTAAGACACAGACAGATGATGATCGATCGAATGAGAACCAACCGGAAAACGGAGGAAAAGAAGATGAGCATGAGCAAGAACATCGCACGCCTGGCAGTAACCGCCGGCCTCACCGCAACCCTGAGCTTCGGCGGCGTCATGGCTCCGGTGACCATGGCGTTTGCCGCAGATGCGGCGGCTGCCACGACCAATAGCATCACCATCAATAAGAACACTGAGAACGGCGATGTGAAGTACAAGGCATACCAGATCTTTAAGGCCGATGTCGTGGACAAGGACGGGAAGAAGGTCGCGTCCAACGTCGATTGGGCCGACGGACTATCTGTCGCTGATAAGAATGGCATCATTGCCGCCATAAAGAGTGACGAGAAAGGCGGCGAGCTTCCCGGGACTCCCTCTGCACAGGACGTCGCCGACTGGATGGCCACATATCTCCAGGATGCTTCTCAGGTTGTGAACAATGATGATTTGCTCGATACGATTGCTAGCTTGGTCAAGGACACTACTCCTGTCACGCCAAAGGGAGCTTCTGCCGCTGCTTTCGCCGCGGACATCTCAGTATCATTTGATAACTCTGGCTACTATCTCTTCCTGACGGACGTTGACTCTATCGGCACTGCGGATAGCCATTCCGGCAAAAAGCAGACTGGTACTTCCCCGATTTTCGCTGTCGTGGGCGGCAGCGCTGTTGAGGTTACCGAGAAGACCGGCATTCCTACGGTCGAGAAGAAGGTCAAAGACGACAAGCCCGGTAGCGATTGGAAAGACAAGGCAGATTCCCAGATGGATCAGGACGTCCATTACCAGCTGACGGGCACCGTTGCCGACAACATCGCCACGTTCGACACCTACTATTATGAGTTTAACGACGAGCTCTCTGCCGGCCTTACGGCAGACGCGGGCACCATTGAAGTTAAAATCGGCGATAAGACCCTTTCTCGTAACTCGACTGAGGGCGACAATACTGGTTACGATGCTTCGATTGATAATACAACTAACACGTTGACCGTAAAGTTTGCCGACCTCAAAACTGCTGCGAACTTGGCCGGCGCGACGCTCGACGACCGCTCTAATGTCGTCGTCACTTATACTGCCAAGCTCGACCACAAGAAGGTCGATAAGGTTACTGTTGGCGGCGAGGGCAATCCCAACAGCGTCAAGCTCATCTACTCCAATAACCCCATGAGCAATGGCAAGGGTGAGTCCGTGCTCGATACCGTTCGTGATTACACCTATGCGCTTAAGCTCGTCAAGGAAGATTCGGAAGACAACACCAAGCTCAAGGATGTCGAGTTTACCATCAAGGCCACGGGCGCTAACGAGCTTGAGGCTGGCAAAGTGGGCGTGCAGTATGTTCAGGAGAACGGTTCGCTTGGCAATGATGAACATCGGTTTAAGACTGATGAGAGTGGTGAAATCAGCGTAACCGGACTCGACGCCGGTACCTACACGGTGCACGAGGTTGAGGGCAGTAACCCTGGCTACAACACGTTGGATGACTTTACCTTCACCATTACCGCCGAGGGCCTTGGTGAACTCGAGGGCAAGACGTTCGCTGGGAACACTGATCCGAATACGTTGAAAGTGACCGCAGAGAAGGACAGTTCCACTTTGGTCACCCCGAAAGTCACCGGCGGCACCGTCACCCTCACCGTCAAGAACAAGAAGGGCTCTAACCTCCCGCTCACCGGCCTCAACGGTGTGACCTTCACTTGGATCGCTGGCGGCGCGGTGCTCGTCATCGGCGTGGCGCACCTCATCCGCAGCCGTAAGCAGGCTGAGGAGTCCGAGCAGGAGTAACGCTCACTCACCCATCTCTTTGGCAGGTGGGATGTGATGGCCATGAGACTTGCGGACACTTTTCTCGTCCATCCACGTTCTTGCTTTGCCATTCTCTTTTCGGGGCAGACTCCGTACTGGAGTCTGCCCTGTTTTTTGGACAATGCAGCCAGCCTCCATCGTCCGATGCAGACTCGTTCGTCATCGCGTTTCTTGACTCGTATGAGGTTCGGTTTAAGGTCCGTAGGCGCACGCGCGGTGCGGACGGCAGAAGGCATTTGCGCCGAAAGCGCAAATAAGAATGCCCGGGGGTCGGATCCCGGGCATTTAACAAAAACTGAAAACTAGGCCGCCCGCGCTCTCGTACACTTACGCGGGGTGCGTCGTTTTCTATTGACATTGTATCCCGAATCGCCCAGCCGATTCGGGACATTTTGAAAACTCAAATGCGGGCCCATACTCGCCCTTGATTATCGACTTCATCCGAACACCTCCCACATTCATCCGTACATGTACGGATGAATGTGGGAACCCGATACCCTGAGGGCCGGATCGG